>CP026657.1:0-1200000 GCA_023525915.1 Acetispira formosa (nom. nud.)
ATGAGCGAAACAAGCGTAAAGAGACGCCCGTTAAAAATTATACTCATTGGGCTGGCCGCGCTGGCGGCCTTGATAATACTGATTGTTGGCGGGCTTATAATCTGGATGCGCACGGAAGCGGGCGAACGTTTTATCTTTAATAAGGTGGCTTCTATTTTGGCGGGCCAGGGTTTCGAACTGAGCGCGGCCGAATTTTCCGGCCCTCTGCCGGGCCGCCTGTATTTGCGTGATGTGAAATTTTCCGATAAAGATGGGCTCATCGCCTCCATTGATGAAGCGGAGGTCCGCCTGAAGCTATCGGACCTTTGGCGCGGGCTGGCCCATGTGGAGCGGATAGGCATTGAAAGCCCCCAGTTGTGGCGTCTGCCGGCATTCGCGGGCAGTAAGGAAGATGAGCCGTCCTCAGGCGGCTTTTCCCTGCCGGTTGATGTGCGCCTTGATGAACTGGCGATCAATGGCGGCCGGGTGCATGAAAAGGCCCTGGCCTCCATCGGATTTGATAACCCCCCCTTGGGGCTGGGGGCCAAAGGCGATGGGCGGCTGGAGAAGGAAGAGTCGGCCGTCAATCTGGCTGCCGCCTTGATCAACGAACTGTCGCCGGATCATAAGCTGATCAACATTGATATCGCCCTGAACCGTGAAGGTGAAGACCAGAGCGAATCACTGCGCGTCTACATCACGGTTGACGACGGCCCCGGCGGTCTTCTGGCCGGTTTGATGAATGATCAGGACTGGCCGGGGCTGGAACTGTCTTTGGGCGGCGAAGGCCCTCTGACCGGCTGGGCGGGGCAGTTGAATGTGTCCGCGCCCACACTGGCCGAGGTGAAAGCCGATTTGTCTTTCAGCGGGGCCACCGGCAATCTTTGGCTGGATCTGGTTTCCAGGAAAGAATGGAACGCCAGGCTGGACGCGGCGGTTTCCCCTGGCTCCGCTCTTCCTTCCGAAGCCCTGAAGTGGACCGGTGAAACGGCTAAGCTGGCCGTAACCGCCGCAATGGAGGGCAAGCATTTCCGGTCGGCCATAGACGCGCGCAACGGCTGGGGTGAGCCCTTGGCCTTGACCGCCGTGGCCACTGGTAATTTGGACAGCGGCTATTTGGGTCTTGACGCGGCTTTGGACGGGCTTCTGCCCAAAGAGTCCGTCGCCGCCGCTGAGGCCGCGAACGACGTTTCAGTTTTGCGCCTTTCATCTCAACTGACGTTGAGTGGGGACAGCCAGAAAATTGAGAGCCTGGATATCAGCGGGCATGGTTTGTCCGTGATTGCTTCGGGTTCGCGCGGGGTCGAGGACGGCAGCCTGAGCGCCAGGCTGGAGGCGGCGGTTATAAAAGATTCGCTCTGGCTGGCGGAAGGGCGGAAGCTGGCCGGGCTGGCCCGCGAAGATTTCGGCGGAGACCTGAAGCTGGGGGCCGATCTGAACTGGAACGGCGCGGACAAAGTTATTGACGGCAAACTCGATTTGGTGGCTGAAAAACTCCACTGGCCGGAGGTCAGCCTTGATCAGTTTTTAGGGCCAACCATTTCAGTGGCGGCCACAGTGAACGGGGGCGGGGGCAAACCGTATTCCGCTGTTATTGAAAAAATTTCCGCCAAAGAATTTCAACTGAAAGGGGAGGGCCAATATGACCCGGCCGAAGCGGCCGACCAGAGCCGCCTTGAGGCGGACCTGACGGCTGAAGTGCTGAACCTGGCCTCTCTGGCGCCGTCCGTATCAGGGCCTCTATCCTTGAAAGTGAAAGGTGACGGCACCCTCGGAGATTTGAAAGCTTCAATCGATCTTTCCAGCCCCGGCCTGACCACCCCTTCAGGTGTGTTGGACAGTATCGATCTGAACCTCACCGCCGCCGGACGACTGATGACCGCCACCCCCGCCATAAAAGTCGACACTGAGGATGCCGGAAAAACCACGACTGAAAGTGTGGCCGTCATGGCTCCTGATATGGGCGGAGATCTGGTTTTGAAAGTGGCCGCCAGCCCAGGCGGGCCGCTGAACCTTTCCACCGGCTGGCATTTCACCCAGGCTGGCGAAGGTGGCGGCCTGCTGGCCAAAATCACCGATCTTAAAGGCGCGCTGGCCGGTCTGGATCTCAGCGGTGGGCTGACGGCCGACCTGCGGGGCGAACATCCGGCCCTGGATGGTTCATTGAAAGCAGAAATGGCCGATTGGTCTAAACTGGCCGCCCTTATCGGGCAGCCGCTTTCCGGCGGGCCGACCAGGCTGGAGGCCAAACTTTCTTCCGAAGACGGCCGCCAGTCGGCTTCCGCCGATCTTGATTTGCCCAGCCTCCGCTTGGCCGGAGCGGAGGGCGACACCCTTTCGCTGGGCCGCACCACCGGTGTGTTCCTGGCCGTCGACCTTTTCGGTCAGGCCGATCTGGACGCCGATCTGACCATCGGCTCAGGCGCGGCGGCCGGGGCGGCCAAATGGAGCGGCGGTCGGGTCAAAGCCCAGGGCCGCACCGGCTACGGCACTTTTTCCGCCGACGTCAACGGTGTGCAGTTGAGCGGCTTTGGCGGCTCCGGGCAGGATGGTCTCCACCTGGCTGGGGATTATAATTTGAATGAAATGTCGGTCGATGTGAATCGTCTTGATCTTTCCCTGGCCGGTTCCGGCCTCAAGCTGAATCGGCCGGTTCAAGTTTCTTTTGCCGACAATCTGGTTGTCAGCCCCCTGTCGATAACCATGGTTCCGTCCGGCTCGCTGACGGCCGAAGCCGACCTGACGCCGGGCCGGCTTAAAGTCAAGGCCGATCTGGCCGCCCTGCCTTTCAGCTTCTTTCAGCCCTTTGCCGGGGCGGATACGGCCATACCCCAGGGGCAGATTAGTTCGCTGGCCGTTGATATGAACCAGGGGCCGGGCGGCGTAACCGGAGCTTTAAACCTGGCGGCGGCCATGAATTACCAGGGCTTGAATCCCTCCGTGAAAGTGGAGGCCAATCTTTCCGGTGGAGCCAGTCCGGTCCTTTCCGTGAACGGAGATATTTCCGGCGGCAGCGGCTGGGATTCCAACGGTAAAATCACCGCCAGCCTGCCCCTTGCGGCCGGGGCGGACGGCGGCTTTCCCCAAGCTGATATGAACGCGCCGATCACCGCGTCACTTGATTGGTCCGGGGCGATCGGCCCGGTCTGGAAGCTGGCCAATCAGCCGGATCGATCTCTTCTGGGCGTGGCGGCCGTAAATGCCAAGGTCGGCGGCACACTGGCCAAGCCGGAACCACAAGGCTCTGTTTATGTGGCTGGCGGCCGCTATGAAGACATAATTCTGGGTGTCCTCATTAATGACATCACTCTGGAAGCCCACTCCACCCCCGATGCGCTTCTCACGGCCGTTCTTTCAGCCAAGGACAGCCGGGGCGGCGGGTTGGCTATGGAGGGCAAGGTAAATGACGCCGCCGAAGGCCTTCAACTGGACGCCTCCGGCCGCCTGGGCCACTTCAACCCGCTGCATCGCGATGACCTGAGCCTGTTTATGACCGGCGACATCACCGCTAAAGGCCCCTTGGAGCAGCCCACCGTAACTTCCGACGTGACTCTTGACCGGGGTGAGCTGGATTTGAAAGTGTTGATGGCCAGCCAGTCCATCCCGACCCTGAAAATTGCCAATGACGGCGAGATGACCTCCGTTCATGGCGGTCCGCGTCTGAATATGAAGATCAGTGTGCCCAATCAGTTTTTTATTCGCGGCTACGGCCTGGACAGCGAATGGGAGGGCACCATGACCGTTTCAGGTTTTTCCACCATGCCCTCCCTCACAGGCAGACTGGAGCCGGTGCGCGGCTATTTTGAGATTTTTTCCCGTGAGTTTCAGTTCACCGGCGGGGACATCTCTTTCAATGGCGGCACCAATCCCAATCTCAACCTGGAATTGACCAATAACGGCCCCAACATTACGGCCGTCATCAGAATAGGCGGCAACGGCACGGCCCCGACGCTTCACATGACCAGCCAGCCGCCCCTGCCTGAAGAAGAGGTGCTGGCCCAGGTTCTGTTTGGCAAAAACGCCTCCTCGCTCAGCCGTTTTGAAGCCATTCAACTGGCGGCCAGCTTGCGCGAATTGACCAATTTTGGTGAGGGCGGTTTCAGCTTCGATCCGGTCACTTCCGTGCGGAAAGAGCTTGGCCTGGATGTTTTGCGCATCGGCAGCGGCGACGACGCCAATGAACGGGCCATTTCCGATATGACCGGCAGCATGGCCCAGGATATTACCGGGGCTTCATCCAACGGCAATGACGCGGGTGTGGGCGGCACAACTGTGGAAGCGGGTAAATATATCAGCGATAAAGTCTATGTGGGTGTTGAGCACAGCCCTTCGGGTGGTTCGGCTTTCCGTGTGGAGATGGAATTGAGCCCGCGCATGTCACTGGAAGCCCGCACGTCCACCGAATCCAGCCAGGTAGGCATTGGCTGGAAAAAAGATTATTGACAGCGATTAACATAGCGCCATTTGAGCCCCAGTTGAGGAGACCTTATTATGTCGAAGAAAGCGATCATTGTTGTTGATGTTTTGAATGATTTTGTAACCGGTGAAATATCATCCCCGACGGCCGGAAAAATTATCGCGCCGCTCCAGAACCTTCTGAAAACGGCCCGCGCCAAAAGCCTGCCTATCATTTATACCTGTGACGCGCACCGGCCCGGTGTGGACGGGGAATTCAAAGTCTGGGCCGGGCACGCCCTTGCCGGAACTGCCGGGGCCGAAGTAATTCCAGAGCTGGCGCCTCAGCCGGAGGACCACATTGTACCCAAGCGACGCTACAGCGGATTTTTTCAGACTGACTTGGACCTTTTGCTGCGCGAGCTGAAAATAGAATCGCTGATTATAACCGGCGTTTATCTGACCCTCTGCGTTCAGCACACTGTCGGTGACGCCTACAATTTCGGCTATGGCATTGAGGTGCCTTCCGACTGTGTAGCCTCCTTTTCGGATGATGATTTTGAATCCGGCCTGAAATATCTGAAAGACGCCTATGGCGCTGAAGTCGTAACTTCGAATGAGATTATCAATCGCTTGTAAGTATCACCCTACCGGCTATTGAGGCGGCAAAGGTAAAACCCGGCCGGGCGGGCGAAAAAATTTCTGACGTCGCTCGTAATTTTCTCGTATTCCCGGCCGGGTGGCTTCAGCGGCATTCTGTTTATCCGTGCCCGTCCGGGGAGCAAAATTACGAGCGACTTACAGAAAATTTTTCGCCCGCCCGGCCTGGTCGATGTCGGCGTTTGGGGCGGGTGACTGTTAGGGGTTTTCTACCAAGAGCCAACCAAGACCAGGAGGGCGGGGCGGTGAGATTTCTCCAGAGGGGACCACGATTTTTGCTCCGAGGACGGGCACCGGTTTTAGGGAGCAGTCTACATTTAAAAAATAGCAGGTCGACCCTGTGGGGGAGACGGAGCGCCAGCGACTGGTTTTGCGGCCATAAAAGCCGCTCGCGAAGCAAAAACCACGCTTTTTGCGTAGCCGCCGGGCCCCCAGTTTAAGGGAAAAAGCCGTACTTAAAATCGCTCCACTATGGAGATATCTCACCGCTCCGCCCTTCGGGTTTTACCTTTGTCAATACTCTCGCTTAATCCGTTCTATTTCGTTGATTTCACCACTTTGACATCACGGCCTCCATCTGGCATAATTAAAGATTGCGAAAGACTCGATTGCGAGTCTTTGACCATTAATAACCAACAGGCCATTCATGTATATAAAACGTCTTGAAATAGTCGGCTTCAAGTCCTTCCCCGAGAGGGCCTCCGTGCCTTTGAGCCAGGGCATAAGCGCGGTGGTGGGACCAAACGGCTGCGGCAAGAGCAACATCATCGACGCCATTCGCTGGGTCATGGGGGAGCAAAGCCCCAGGATGCTGCGCGGCCGCAATATGGATGACGTTTTATTCAACGGCTCACAGGGCCGTCCGGCCTCCGCCTTGGCCGAAGTTACCCTCACTCTGGCCCGTGACCGCGATCCAGAAGCCGGTTATCTGACCGCCGCTGAAAGCTCAGTCACCCGCCGCCTTTACCGCAGCGGCGACAGCGAGTATCTCATCAACAAAGTGCCCTGCCGCCTGAAAGATGTTGTTCATTTTTTCATGGACGCGGGCGTGGGCACCAGGGCTTACGGCATTATCGAGCAGGGGCGTGTCGGCTGGCTGGTTGACGCGCGGCCGGAGGAAAGGCGCGGGCTGATTGATGAAGCGGCCGGAATCACCAGATACAAACAGCAGAAAAAAGAGGCCGAGCGCAAAATCGAATCGGCCGAGGCCAATCTGGTCAATGTTTCAGTAATAAAAGCTGAAACCAAAAAACAACTGGACCAAATTACTCGCGCCGCCGCCAAGGCCGCCCGCTATAAGGCTTTGCGTGAAGAACTGCGTGAGCTTGATCTGGGGCTTTCGGCCAGAGCCCTGACCCAGGCCCGTAAAAAGAAAAAAGATGTTGAAACCAGCCGTGAGGAAAACCGTAAACTTCTCACCTCACTTCTGGCCGAGGCAGACCGCCATGAGTTGGAAACGCAGAATATAAAGCTGGCTGTAGCCCAGACTGAAAAAGAGCTGGAAGAGAAGACCACCGCCTGGCACCAATTGGTCTCCGCGCATGACGGGCTGAAGAAGGAAGCGGAATTTACGCGCTCCAACTTGGCCCGTTCAGAAGAGCGGCGAGTGCAGGCCTTGGGTGAACTGGCTCGCATCGCCTCCGAACGCCGCCGCAAGCTGGAAGAGGAAGCCGGGCTCTCCGAAGAACTGGTCAGTCTGGAACGCGAAGAGAGCGAAGCTCGTCAGCACACCGATACCCTGCGGGAAGAGTGGCGGGCCATGAAAACCGCTTTCGACGCTTTGGGACGCGAACATCAGGAGGCCGCCAGCCGGGGGGCCGCCAGTGAAAGAGAGGCCGCCCAACTGGCCGCCGAGCTGGCCGGGGCTGAATCACTTTTGGCCCACCACCGCCAGCGCCTGGAGGCTATGGCCGATGAAGCCGCTGAAGCTGAAGCCGAAGCAGCCGAGGCCGCCGGTCAGCTTGAGTATCTGACCCGGCAAAAAAAATCTCGCCAGTTGGAATTGGAAAGCGCGCGCGATGAAGCCGCGTTCCGGGCCGAGGAAGTTATCCTGGCCGAACGTGAATTGGCCACGCTCACCACCCAGGTCTCGACCGCTGAATCCAGGCTGGCCGCCACCCGCGCCAAACTGGAAACCCTGCGTGATGTGAAAGACAATTTCGGCTGGTATCCCCAGGGCGTGAAAGCGCTGATGGCCGCGCCGGAACTGGCTTCTGCCGGATTGATCGGTCCGCTGGCCGAGTTTCTGGAAATACCCGACGGCTACGAGGAAGCTGTGGAGGCCGCGCTGGGCGAGCGGCTGGCCTGGATTCTGGTGCGCGACCGCTCCGCCGCCCTGGCCGCCCTTGATTTTCTGCGGGCCAATAATCTCGGCCGCTGCGGCTTTATCTGCCGTGATGAAATGGAAGCCTCCGGCTCTGAACTGGCCAGGGCCGTGCTTGGTGATTTTCAGTTGGCTGAAAATCTGATTTCTGCCGCTGAAGTCTCTTCTCCGGTTTTAACCAGAAGCGGCGAATATGCGGGGCACGGTCTGGTGGCCGGCGGCCGCCCCGGCGACAGCCAGGAGAGCGACGCTGGTCTCCTGGCCCGTCTGAAGGAAGTCGAAGCTCTGGAACGCGAAGAGGAAAAGGCCTCCAAGGCTTTTGAGGATTTGGGCCGCCGGGTTGATGAAGCCCGCGAAAATGCCGCCGTCGCCCGGGAGGCCGCCCGCGCCGCCGACGCGGCCAGAGCCGCCTTGGAAACGCGCCTGACGGAAACCGACAAAGCTATGGCTCTGGCCGGATCTGAATCAGCCCGGGCGGAAGCCCGTCACCAGTCGCTGGAAGCGGAGCGGAGTAAAACCGAAAAAGAAGCGGAAGAACTGACCGCCTCCCTGGTGGACGGCCGGGCCCGCCGTCAGGCGGCTTCCGAGGCGGCCGCCGAGGCCGGGCAAAAAGCGGCTGAACTGGCGGAAAGGGTTGCCGAGCAATCCGAGGCGTTGGAGGAGCTTAGAAGCTCTGGTGAAGACGCGCGGTTGGCTTCCGCCGCCGCCAGTGAAAGGCTCGACCGCGGCCGCCACGATCTGGCCCGCGTGACGGAATGGCTGAATGAAGTTGAGGACAATCTGGCGGCCAAGGAAGCGGAGAGCGCGGCCCTGGCCGAAGAGATCGAGCGTTTTACCCAAAGGGCTGAAGAGCTTGATAATCAGGCCGCCTCTTTCCCGGAACGCTTGAGCGCCGCTGAATCGGATTTGAGCGAAACCCGCGCCCGCCTTGATGAACAGCGCCGCCGTCAGACGGCCCGCGAAAATGAAATGCGCGAAGTGCGCCGCCGCCGTGAGGATTTGAATTCCATCATCACCGGCCAGGAAACAGAGATTCTGTCCACCGGCTTTTCCATTGAAAAGATAGAGGAGGATCTGCGCCGCGATTGGAAAATCGTGATGCTCGATCCCGATGCCGTCCCGGAGCCGCTGATTGAGGAACATCTGGTCGAGGAAGACATCACCTTGTCCGAGCCTGACGATGAAAACCCGGATGATGATGCTGACGATGTAGAAACGGAAGAGGCTGATTCCGAACAGCAAACCCCGCCAGCGCCGCCAGCCATCGAGATCATTGACCCGCGCCCCTGGGTTATGCTGGAACTGCCCGATGGTGCGGCCGCCCGCCGTGATTCACTCCGCACCAAAATTGGCTCTCTCGGAGAAGTGAGTCTGGGGGCCATTGAAAAAGAGGTCGAACTGCGTGATGAATACAATCGCTATCAAACCCAGTATGACGATTTGACCCGCGCCATTTCCGATCTCAAGGACAGCATTAATAAAATCAACCACACCTGCAAGATTCTTTTCGGGGAAACTTTCAAGGCGGTGGATGAAAAATTTCGCGAGATTTTCCCCATTCTTTTTGAAGGCGGCGAAGGCTGGATCAGCCTGACCGACGAAAGCGATCCGCTGGAAAGCGGTGTTGAAATCCATGTGCATCCGCCGGGGAAAAAAGTGCTGGTGATGAGCCTGTTGTCGGGCGGTGAAAAGGCCCTGACCGCCTTGGCGCTGATTTTCGCCCTCTATCTCATCAAGCCCAGCCCCTTCTGTTTATTGGATGAAACTGACGCCCCCCTGGATGAGGCCAACATTGACCGCTTCAATCGTCTTCTGAAGCAGCTCAGCCGGGCGTCCCAGATAATAATGGTTACCCACAACAAGCGGACCATGCAGATCAGCCATACCCTTTACGGTGTGACGATGGAAACCCCCGGCGTTTCCAAGCTGGTGAGCGTGAATCTGGCGGAAGCGGAGGCAATGACCACCGATGTTTGATTGGTTTCGCAAAAAAAAGAAAAGTGATGAACCTGAGGCTCCGTCTGTTGAGCCAGGCACAGTTGAAGATAATACCGAAGAGCCCGCCGCCGAAGATGGCGAGGCTTCTTTCGCGGCCCAGACCGAAGCCGCCCCTGACGCTGGCTCCATCGCGGCGGACGAATCCGGCGAAGGGTTTTCCGGTACACCATCCCCTGATGCGGAATTTCTGGAGCTTCCTCCTGAAACTGATGAGGCTATGGCGGAGAACGGCATTGAAGAGTTTGAAACCGAGTTGGAAGAGCCGTTGGAAATCTTCGCCCCTGAGGATGAGGCTGTCGATATTGATGTAGCGGCCCTGGATACGGTTGAAGATGATAGCCCGATGGAAGCCGGCCTGGAAACTGACGCTCCGCCGCTCGAAGAAGCCGCTCCCGCGAAAGAAGAAAAGAAAGGCTTCTTTTCATTTTTCCGCAAAAAAACTTCAGAGACGGAAACTCCGGCTGAATTGACGGAGCCGGAACCATCCTCCCTGGATGAAGAAGATTTGCCCCTTGAAGCTGAGGAGCTTTCCGAAATCTCTGTCACGGAAACGGGCGAATCATTAGTGGAGGATGAAACTGATGCGGATGTCGAACCTCATATCTTTGATGACTATATCGAAGCTGACCTTGAGGCGGCGGCAGAGTTTGAAGAATTTTCAGAATTAGCCGCGGCCGATGAGGCGGATGAAGAAATCGCCGAAATTGACGTGGCTGTAATTGATGAAGAGGATGAAACTTCCGTCGAAGAGTTTGACGGGGCTGTGCTGGAAGATGTTGTTGACGAAGCTGACGCGGCTGAAGAAAGCGAAGAGGAAAAAAAGAGCGGTTTCTTTGCCCGTTTCCGGGAAAAACTTTCAGCCACCCGCAAGCACCTGGCCGGGCGCATAGAAAATCTGCTTTCCTCTGTTCGGGAGATTGATGATGACCTTCTGGATGAGCTGGAAGAGCTTCTGATCACTTCCGACTTGGGCACCAAAACCACCGGCGATTTGTTGTATAAAATTCGCGGGCAGGTGGCCAAAAAGGAATTGAAAGATCCGGCCGCCCTGAAAGAAGCCTTGAAGCGGCGCATCGGTGAAATGGTTGATTTGCCCAAGCCCGTCATGCCGGACACCAAACCGCTGGTCATAATGGTAGTGGGCATTAACGGCGTGGGCAAAACCACCACCATTGCCAAGCTGACCAAAAGAATTCAGGACAGCGGCAAACAGGTTCTCCTGGCCGCCGGCGACACTTTCCGCTCAGCCGCTGTCGAGCAGTTGACCATCTGGGCCGATCGTCTCGGAGCCGACATCGTCTCCCAGCCCACCGGGGCCGATCCCTCCGCCGTGGTTTTTGACGCTTTGAGCGCCGCCCAGGCCAGAGGCAGCGACGTTGTCATCATTGATACGGCCGGCCGCCTGCATACCAAAGTCAATCTGATGGACGAACTTAAAAAAATCAAGCGCGTGGCCGGCAAAGCTCTGCCCGGCTCCCCGCATCACACCATTTTGGTGTTGGACGGCAACACCGGCCAGAACGCCATGCGGCAGGCCCAGACCTTTCATGAGGCTGTGGGCATTGATTCCATCATCATCACCAAGCTCGACGGCACAGCCAAAGGCGGCGTGATTGTGGCCATTGCCAATGAACTGAAAGTTCCCATTACTCATGTGGGCCTTGGTGAATCTTTTGAAGATTTAGCGGATTTCGACGCTGCCGCTTTCACCGAAGCCATTGTCGGCGATTGAGCGGCCAGGGGCCGCCGCCAACGCCGAGGCGCAGCCCGTCTGAGTGTAGAGTAACGGCCGGGAAGCGGCCTTCAAAAAAATTAGTTACTTATAAGTCTTTACCATAATAATTAAAGGAGCGAGATCATCGCCAGCATAGCCGCCGTGCCGGATTGCAGAGGGTCATGCCACAAGCGGTTCGTGTGCGTGGCCCGCACTGGGCTGGTCCGATGGGGCGCTTTCGACCTGCCGGGGCTTTCGGCCGGGAAGTGGCTTGGGTTTTCTTGCTCCATCCACTTTATGGGCCAGGAGAGGGGCACGCCGGGCGCAGCCACTATAAGGTGCTCCGGCCAAGGTTCCTCCAGCGCCATTTTTACGGGAGTAGCGTCGAAAATCAGGCCGGTGCGCTCCAGCGCCCGCTGAAGTTCGGCCTGGCCACTTATCATCTCCCCGTCTCCCGTTTTTGCGGCCGCTTCCCGCCGCTTGTCATCAATGTCATACATCAATGGTATCGCCCCAAGTTCCTTCAAGCGTGCGGACGCTCCGCAGCCAATTATTCCCAAACCCAGCACAATCACTTCCCGGCCCCGCAAGCCGCCGCACATCATTTCCAGCGCCGCCGTGAAAACCCGGCTGGTGGCCGGATTATTGTCGGCCATTTTCCGGCCTTCCTGGTCGCGGACTATGAACGAATCGTCATCGGCATAGATTAAATAGTCCGCCCCCCAATCTGCAGCTTCCTGAAAGCCTTCAGCATCCGGTGATTTCATCGCCAGGGCCGTCAGGCCCATATGACGGCCTATGGCCGCCAGGCTTTCCGCAAAGCCCCCCACTATCCCGTCGCCACTGGAAATAGATACAGCCGCCAACTTACGGCCCTTTAAGCCAATCCTCACCACATCAGTTTCACACCCGGCCGCCGCTGCCGCCAATCCTGTTAAGTCAGTGCCCAATATCCTCAATATGCGTTTATCGTATTCCGCCCATCCGCTTTCAATGTTCTCAACGTCCAGACTAGTCAAACGGGTCATATAAATCCATATCCTTTCTTCGCGGTATTCAGGTTATTCCACTCAAGTATAACACAGTGGGGCTCTACTATATATAAGGGGGTGCAGTGAGTGTAAGAAAGGTGAAGATGTCTATGAGGTAAAGCTGAAAGAGGCGTGAAAAAATGAAAGAGGAGATTAAAAAAAGAAATGAAGAGGGTCTGGGGGGAGGTGGGGAGGTTTGGAAGGGGCAGGGTATCAACTGTAAGGTAGTGAAATACGGCAATATTTAACAAAGCTAAAGTAAGGATTAAAAAAGTTAGAAATTTTTAAAAAAAGATTAAAGTGATTTTGCAAGAAACCGATAAGTGAATTAAAGGAAGTTAAACTTCCCTCAAAAATTGGCCCGATGCTCCCCGGGCGTTCCCAATAACCGGAGCATCGATCAACACTTTGGGTAGGAAAGGAAGACGCACCATGAGTCTCGTAATAAATAACAATATGATGGCGGCCAACACGGCCCGAGTTCTTGGCAACACCTACAACAGCCTGGCCAAGAGCACCGAGAGACTCTCATCCGGTCTTCGAATCAACAGCGCGGCGGACGACGCGGCGGGCCTGGCGATAAGGGAACTGATGCGCTCGGACATAGCGACGATGCGCCAGGGCATAAGGAACGCGGCGGACGGCATCAGCCTGATTCAGACGGCCGAAGGCGCGATGGCGGTAATCGACGAGAAACTGACCCGCATGAAGGAACTGGCCGAACAGGCGTCAACAGGAACCTACACGACGGTGCAGCGTGAAATAATCAACTCCGAGTATCAGGCCATGGCGGCGGAAATCGACCGGATAGCCAACTCGACGGAGTTCAACGGAGTGAAGCTGCTGGACGGCTCAATAAGCGCCATCCACCAGGGCAAAGGGCTGAAGATTCACTTTGGAACGGGCAACAATGAAGCGGAAGACTATTACTTCCTGCAGATAGGCGACATCCGTGCGACGAGCCAGAGCGGTCTGCGGATAGCGGGCGACGCGAAGAACGACATCTGGGGAACAGTGGGTACGCACGGCGGCCCGAACACGACCGGCTGCTGCGGCGGCGGTATCCCGAGCCTGAACCAGCCGGTAGAGGATTGGAAATCGGGCGAGGTGTTCGCGTACGGATACAACTGGGACTGGAAGGAAGACGACGACACGGCCCTGAAGAGCGGGCGCTACACGGCGGGCGCGTATCAGGTGGGCTCGTCGGCGACGCTGCAGGAACTGCTGGACGCGGTCAATAAGGGCACCCAGGCCCGGGTGCGCATCGACTTTGAACAGAACACGACCCTGAGCGCGCTTCTTCTCCATGAATACACGATAGACGACGTCAACGCCATGAAAGCCGCCAACAACATGTACGAAGTGGGCGATAAATATACGGTGAACATTGCGGCCGGGGACATGACTTCAGCGCTGATCACCAACTTGGGCGCCGCGGGCTACAATGTGAAAAACCTGACCTCCGGTGTAGCGGCCACCGTTAGCAACGTGAAGCTGACCAATGCCTTGATGACCGATTTCCAGCTGTCGGCCTGGAATCACGCGATTACGGTGGGCGAGGTGGCCTCGGCCAACGTCAACGGCGCGGGCGCACACCGAATCTGTATCGGCAACGAGATCTACTATGTAGGCAGCGCGACGCTGGGAGCTTCGTCATACAGCCGGAGCAAAACAGCTAATGCCATAAGCCTGACCGACCCAACGATATTAATAGACGGACAGCATCAGGGCATGAGCGCGCTGGCCGTGCACGCCCTGGCCACGGCCATCAACAATAACCCGGAAAGTCAATTCTGGGCGAAGGTAGAGGAAAATGTCTACCGGCCGGGCTACGATTCGCTCTACATCTTCATGAAAGAGGGCGGGGAAAACAAAGACATTTATGCCTGCGACGAACAGCTGGGCAACATCAGGCCGGCGACTTCGCAGTACAGCAAAATAATGTGGTACAACGACGAAGAGGAAATAAGCACGAGCGCGGGCACCTATTTCTGCAACGGCGGCCTGAACTGGGGAACCCTGAAGGGCGTGCCGACTGGTTACGGAACCTGGGGCGTGCAGCTGGAAGGCCGTGACGTTGGCGACCAGCGGGATCTGTGGATACTGAACGTAGGTTCAGGGGCGGCCTTCGACATCCGCACGGACGCCCAGGGGATGACGGGCCTGGGGTTTGGCCGGACGGACGGAGGGCTGGCGATAAACAACCTTTTGGGTCTGGACCGCCACAGTTTCGTGGAAATCCAGAACGCGGCGGACGGCGACTGGGCCGGAGCGCATGTGCGCACCCAGAGCCACGCTCAGGACTCCCTGGACGCGATTCAGGCGGCCATAGAAAGAAAAGATAAAATCCGGGCGCAGCTGGGCGCATACCAGAACCGCCTTGAGAATACGATAACGAACATGGAAATTCAGGCAGAAAACCTGCAGCAGTCGGAAAGCCGGATATCGGATGTGGACATGGCCACGGAAATGACGACCTTCGTGAAGAACCAGGTCCTGACCCAGGCGGCCATCTCAATGCTGTCACAAGCCAACTCACTGCCGCAAATGGCACTGTCGCTCCTGAACGGCTAAGCGAAACAGTCACAACAATAAGGAAAGGTGAACATTATGTTGAACGCTCATGATATATACGAACTGCATCAGGTGACTGGAATACTGGCCGGAGGGTTGGACCGTGGAGCTCAGACGGTGCTGGGAGTGCCGCTGGAAGTGGCGCAGACGCTGGCGGAAGCCCGTGAACAGATGAGAAGTCTGCCGGGGGTGATCGACAACCTCAACGAGTCGTTTGAAAGATTCCTGACCGTGTCGACGGCGCTGAAGAGAATGATCGAGCTGGCGGACGCGGCGTCGGTGGAAATGGGTGAAGAAGAGCGGGAAGGCCTGGAAGAAGAGTTTGTGAATTTAGCCAAGATAGTGGCGGCGGACGCGGGCCGTCAGTATTACGCGGGCCCGGCCCTGAGCCTGAAGACGCAGGGGCACGCCTGGGCGGCGGCGAAGATAATCCGCTACATGGAGCCGGTAATGGCCAATGTGGAAAAGGAGCTGGCGGAACAGAAGGATTTGATATACGAGGTGGTGACCGAGACGGTGAATTTCCTGAACGTGGTGGCGGAATGTTATCCTGAATCAGAAGGAATCGGTCATCTTGGTCAGCTGATAGACAGCGCCTCCAAATACTGCCCGGTGCCCCTGGCGCCGGCAGTGGGCCCGGCGGGAGCTCTGCACTAATCCCGTCAATAAGGAACCTTTTGTTCCTTTCCTACCAAAGACGCCGTCCGGTTGGCCAAGCCGGACGGCTTTGTTGTGTGCGTGGTCCGCACTGGACTATGTCTGGGCGGCTTTTTCCCGTAATCGTTATTTGTGGCGGCCATCATCGTATTAAGAGCGATACCCCCAGTGCGGTGGATATTGATGGGCCGGCGGGGCTTTTCGGCATGGCCGTTTTTTAAGCCTCAAGATTTGCGGAAATATGCCGATATATATATTAGAATAAATCGGAGGCGCTTGATGGACAGTATAAGTAACAACCTGAACATGAAAATACCGTCCAAGATCATGAGCACCATCAGGGGAGCCAGGAACGCCACTTCTGATCGGGGCATGAAGCTGGCCTCCATCGTTATCGGCATTGAAACTAAAAGGACACAGGAAGAGGCCACCAAGGCGGCTGAGGATTACGCCAGGGGGCTGATGAACGGCCACAAGATCGATAAAGTGGTTTAGCCTAGTCCAATAGATTTTTAAAATGCCGGACCGGTCATTATATTGAATGACCGGTCCGGCATTTTGTATGGTTATCTGGGGTTACGGCTTGTATTTATTTGGGCCGTCCGCAAAGCTGAAGGTTTCCACAGCCAGAGGCTCAATGTAAAAAACAGCGAAAACCGGATTGTCCGGCGATTTATAAATGCCGTTAATCATGGGATTTTCATTCAGTATGCGGGTCTTCAGCGCGGCGTCTTCAACAAAGACAGCTTTACCATTGATAGATACCACCGGCGAATAGTCGGGAGCAAAGGCACAGAATGCGGCCTGCGGATTGGCCGTCAACTGTTTAAATACATCCTTCTCCCGGCTGGTGCAGAAGTGGGCCCGGCCATTTTCAGTGAAAAGATATTGAAATACCCTTGTTTTAATTTGATCACCATCGACAGTGGCCAGAACGCCATTGGGGTTTTCTGAAAACGCTTTAGCAAAGTCAAACATGTCAGTCTCCTGTTATAGTTTTATATAAAACTATTCGTTTGAAAAATACGGGCCTCAATCGCCCGGAAAATTGTGTTCAGGATGTTCCCAGGCTGAAAGCACTTGCGGATAAAAAAACCGCATCAGCCCAGCCTTCGCGCATCCGCACAATACAACAGCCCAAGGGGGCAACGCTCTTAATACGATGATGGCCGCCAAAACCATCGCCCAGGGAAAACCTCACCCAGACATAGCCCCGTGCGGGCCACGCACTATAGCCTTTCAAGCATGCGTTTCAATTCTTCGGTTATTTCACACCTCTCTTTATCGGGAGTCCCGCCCCAGATTTTTTCCACCAACTCCTTCGAGATTTCTTCAAAGACGGCCCGAAACCGCTGACCCTTCTCGGTGAGGCTGATGATTGAGACACGCTTATCCGCCTCATCCGATTCCCGCTCGACATAGCCCAGAGCTTCAAGCTTGCGAACCAGCACGGTGAGGGTGCTTTTGTCCCGGTTGATTTTCTCGCTCAGAGACAGCATTGTCTGGGGGCCTTCATTGTACAGAACGACAAAGATTGCCCCATGCGAAGGGGCCAGATTGCTGATCCCCTCGTCAGCCAGGCGCGCCAGAATGAATTCATTAATGCCGCCGCGAAGATTGGATATCAAATGAGCTATATTGTGGCCTGAATTATTCATTTTTGCGCCTCTTTTTTTGATTATAGTTTTATATAAAACTATGTCAAGAAGTTTCCGCATTCGAAATTGGTTGACAATAATTTTATCAGGTGAATCAGCTAATTGTCGAGACACGTCACATCTGGGACCGCACTTTTTTAACCACAATATAACGGGGCTTTCCCAGTGCTCCAGGCTATGCTATACTCTCACCGCAAGTCAAAGAAAACCATTTTTACCGGCGCACCTTCAGCTTGCCTTGAACTGGCCATTACCTGTGACAACTAATGAACCGGAAACGAATTTTTACCGGCGCGACTTCAGTTTGTCCTGAACAGCGGGCAGGGCCCGCCGCCAACGCGGCGACCCGTCTGAATGGAGAGTAACGGCCGGGAAGCGGCGTTCAAAGAATTTGTTGCTTGTGAGACAATTGCCGGTGCCTATTAATGTACCAGAAACTAAATTTTTGGAGCAGCGCATGAAAACAGCCTATTGGGCCAGATTTTTTAAACAGCCCGATGGAAAATATTCGGTGGATATTCCCGATCTGCCCGGGTGCCTGACCTCCGGCCCCTCGGTGGAGGAAGCCTATCGCCATCTGGTGGATGAGGCCATTCCTCTGTGGCTGGAGGATCAACCCTGGCCTCAGGCCCGTGAGGCCGACGAGATTCTGGCCCTGCCGCATGAGGCCAGGGAGCAGTCCCCATTGCTGGTGCGCGTCTCCTGCGGTGACGTCTGCGGGTTTTCATCATCCGGCGTCTGGTCCGCCTGGTCCGACGGCGGGACTGACAGCCGGCGCCGTTGGGGCGGACACTGACGCCTTGCCTTCTTTTCGAGCTTCCCCGGAAGTCGTTTCATATAATATCTTTTTGCTCCCTACACGCCTTGCCAGGCTCAAAGATCATAGCGCTCAATTGTATCCTGATGTTTTTCCACCGGTTTTCCAGCCGCCTTGGCCAGGTTCAGCCAGGCCGCCGGGTGCGGCCACCCGGCGGTCAACTCGGAAAGCAAGCCATCAAGTGCGGCCGGTGAATAACCGGATGGAGAGCCAATTAGAAAATAGAGGCCCGGCAGACGGCTCTCCTCAGAATCGTCCTCAGGGGCCGCCGGGTCTTTGACGGTGTAGTCGTCGTTGCTGCGTTCGTCAATTATCAGCCCTTCCTTGTCCATCTTCTCTAAAAATTCGTTCCAGGCCGCTTCACCGGGGTGAGCGCCGTCGACAAACCAGCTGGTGTAGCCGCCTTTGCCCAAAACTTTCACCAGGCGGTAGGGCGGGGCGTAATAGCGAAGCGCTTCCTCATCCTCCGGCGCTTCCTCCAGCGGGGCCGGATCGAAAACCACCCAGTCCTGAAGGTGCTGGACGCGCCCCGGCCAGGAACAACTGGTGATGCGGGCTGTTACCGGGCCGTTGCGGAAACCAAAGACCGTCTGACCCTGGCCGTCTTCGTCATAGCATATGCGCACCCAGTTGCCGTCGTCATCATTTATGGGCCCATCCCCCGGCTCAATCCGCATTCCCAGGGCTATCCCGGCCTCCCTCACTTTAGCCCAGTCACCGCAACAGGTGGCCGCAACCATCAGATCCCAGCGGTAAAAATCCCCGTCATGATCCTCATCGCGTTCAGTCAGTTCCACTACTTCGTTATAGAGGCGGGCGGCCGTGGCATATTCCTCATGGTTCATGGCCGCCCTGGCCCACAACAGGCGCGCGCCCAAGGCTTCAGGCCGATTGTCCAGCACCTTTTGGGCCAGCTCGGCCACATCGTCAAGGCGGCCGGAGCGGTAGGCCCGGTAGAGGCGGCTCCATTGGGCCATCCGCGGCAAATCCTTGTCCAGAGCCGTGGCCAGCCGTTCCAGCTCCTCCAGGTCGGTCTCCGGGGTTTGGCGGATGAATTCGTCAACCAGCGGCTCACTCAGGGCCGGATAGCGATTGATAAAGTCCCATAGCAGCTCACGGATAGTTTTGGGGGAATTCAGGGCCGAAAGGGCCGAACTCAGCCACAGCACAATGTCCACATCATCTGGCCGCTCTTCGAGGGCGGCATAGAGCCATTCCAATGCTTCCTCTGGGTCGCCGTGCTCGGTTTCGCGCAGGTGGTCCAGAAGCTTATCGGCTGGAACCGGCAGGGGTTTTCGCGGCATGTCCGCTACTCTGGCCTTGAGACCGGCCACCAGATCATCCGCCCCCAGAGTCTTATGGAGGCGTGGAATCTGGCGTTCCATAATCACCAGGGACCGGGTGGCCACCGCCAGTGAAGAACGGGCCAGGGCCAGGCGAAGGTTTAGCTCACCGATTTCGAGCACCCGTCGCGGCGCGCCGACTTCTTCGAAGTAATCCATCATTTTCAAAAAAATGCTGGCCAGTTGCCAACTGTTGTACTTCAAGTCGGCCTCGGCCAGCGCCCCGGCCGCCCTGGCCCAGCTGCGATAGCTGGAGGGAATGAGATCACTGAACGGCGGCAGAAGTTCCCAGGCTTCTTCCAACTGGCCGCGTCTGGCCATGATGTAGGCGGCGGAGAGATCGAGATCCAGTCCCACAGCCTCATTTCTTTCTTTTTCATTGAACTGCCGGGCTGTGGCCACTTCGGCCTCAGCCTCATCCAGGCTGTCCATACGCAGGTAATACTCGGCCAGAGTTTCGTGATCCCTGGCGTCTTCTTCGATGTCGGTTTCATCGATCCACTTGCGCATGGCTTGACGGTAATATTCAATGGCTTCTTCAAGCTTGCCCTCATCGGCCAGGGCCTCGGCGTATTCGCGCGAAACGCAGCTGAAGCAAATCCAGGTGGAGTCAATGCCTTCCAGTGTCTCCCGGCAGACGGCCTTGCGCTCCTCGACCCAGCCGGGGCCGTCGATATTGCCATAGCAGTTGGCAACGTCATGGGTGGTGCAAACTACCTGGGGACAGCCAGCGCAACCCTTCTGGTGGGCGAAGTCCAACAGGTCCACTACGGCGGGGAGGGCTGATTCGCCTTCGACCTTGTTGCCCAGACGCACCCGCATTTCCTGGTGGCGGAAAAAAAGTTCCACCCAGGGGTTTTCCATAGCCCTGGCGGCGGCCAACGCTTCCGGCAGGAGGGCCTCGGCCTGGCTCATTTCCTTCTGCGACCTGAGATCGGGAATACGGTAAAACAGGGAGGCCAGGCGCGATTGGCCCGCTTCTTCGAGTTCATCGGTGAGTTTATCCACCCAGGCCCAGATATCCATATTTGGAGGTTCCTTTCTAACGGCTGGCGGCCGCTGAGGCAGCCGGGCCAGCAAATCTCAAAATAGACGGCAATACAAAAAAGAGCAGGTCGACCCACAGGGGAGACGGAGCGCCAGCGACTGGGTTCGAAGCTGAAACTGAGCGCCGCCGGGCAAAAATCACATTTTTTGCCCGGCTACGAGCCGATATTTGAAGTCGGAATGTCCGCATTTATAATCGCAGAGGCTAGGCGGCTGAAATCGCCTAAAGCTTCGTTTACGTCCAGTTTCAGGCCGGAACTTTCACCTGCCGCCATTATCACTTTCATAGCCCTCAGAAAACCGGCCCCGGCCCCGCCGTCTCCGCCGGAACGGAATGACTGAAGAAGCGCGGCCACGGCCGGGTTGTCCATATTAACGTAAAGGCGGGTGGGGGCGGAGTCGTCTATCCGGGCCGTATAACTGCGGGCCAGCGCCAGGACGGCGGCCGAGATGCGGCGATCGGCTTCATCCTCTTCCAGACGCTTTTTCAGCTCGGCCTCACGGTCATGGACTATGACCATCGGCAGTTCAGCCGGCTGGAAGCGGGCCGGAATCAGGGCTTCGCCGTGGCCGAGAGCTTTTTTGAGGAAATCGAGCTCGTCATCAGGCAGTTTAATTTGTGTAAACAAACGTTTGTTGCCTTCATCCGTGCCCAACTCAACCAACCGGCCGCCCCGGCTCTCCACCCATTTCCGCAGGAAGGGCAGCACGGCGTAAAGGTCACCCCTGGCAACCGGCGTTTTCAGTGCGGTGAAAAGCATGTCTTCAAACCCTCCGGGCGTACCCAGCCGGATATGGATGAGGCCGCCCCCGGTCTTGAGAGCCGCCGCCGGTTTCGGCCCCTGTGAGCTTTGGACGTTCACTGAATCAGCCAGAAGGTCGAACAGCCTTTCGTCGGCCAGGGCCGCGCCTAAAAGGGAATCGTTGTGGCGGGCCATAACCCGCCTCCAGGACTCCGGCTGGCTCCTGGCCACTCTGGCCAGCCCGGTGACCAGAGCTTCCGAAATGGCTCTCTGGGCGGCGTAATACTCATCGTCTTTTTGCAGATCCTCACGGCTGGCCGTGGGGGTCAGGCGATCCGATTCCACCACGCCGCTGATGAAACCGGCCCAGGACGGCAAGAGGTCACGCGCGTCGTCGTCCAACAGCATGCCGCGCCCGAAAACCGATATCTGGCGATTATCGCCGGTGCCGTAGGTGGCCCCGTCCTGAACCCAGAGGAGGCCGCTGACGTCGCTGTCATGCGGCCCCATTTCGGCGGGCGGAATTATGGGGATGACGCAGAGTGGCTCAAAAATGCTGTCGAAGCGGCTGGCGAATTCCAGCCGTTTGCGGTGCAGCCAGACCGGAGCGTCGAAGGTGCGCCCTTCAGGGATGCGCCAAGGCGGTTCATCGGGGTTGAGAGCCTCTTTCCCGTCATTAATAAAGACAGGTTCACGCAACAGGACGCAGTATTTGCCCAAAATATTTTTCAGCAATGCTGATGAGGCCAAATGCCTGAAATCCTCTTTCAGCACCAGAGTGACTTCGCTGCCGATCCGGCGAGGCTCGACCGGCGTCAGGATATATCTTTCCCCGGTGGAGGAGCGGTATTGCCAGCCCTGGTCCGGCGATTGATAGGATGTGGTGGTGACGATTACTTCATCAGCCAGCACAAAAGCCGACAGAAAGCCCAGCCCGAACATGCCGATCAGTCCGTTGGAATCGTCTTCCTGGCGGAGGCGGCGGGTGTAGCCCTGCCCGACGGTGGCCAGGTATTGGTGGACTTCCTGTTCGGTGAGACCGGCCCCGGTATCGATGATGCTGATGCGTCCCTCGGAATGGTCGCCGCGCACGATTATGCGCGAATCCCAGGATGAGGACGGGGAGACATCTTCCAAACGTCGCCTGATGATGGAATCATGGGCGTTCTGCACCAGTTCCCTAAGGGCGACAACCGGTGTGGAATAGAGGTGACGGCCAAGGACAGTCATCAGGCCGCCCAGATCGACAGAGGTGGAACGAAGCTGGGAGGGGTTAACCAGAGGCGTGTTGTTTTGAGTCATGTTGTTATAGGAATCCAGGAATTGTTTTTGCTGTGAAAATAAACCACAGTTTGAATCGTTGCTTAATAAATATATCATTTATTCGAAAATAACTCCAGAGCCGCATTGCCAAACCAGCGATTCTAATTATGGCTTTTTCCCTTAAGCTCGCGGCTCGTAGCTACACAAAAAGCGTGGTTTTTGTTTCGCGAGTTGCTATTTTGCCGTCAAAACCAGTCACTGGCGCTCCGTCTCGAAGACTCTACACCAGCTATTATGAGGCGGCATGGGTCATAATTAGAATTGATGTTGCCAAACGCCCTGGGCGGGGGAACGGCAAAGGTGAAACCCGGCCGGGCGGCCAAAAAAATTTCTGACGTCGCTCGTAATTTTCTCTGATTCCCGGCCGGGTGGCTTCATTAGATGATCGTGAGTCCGTGTCCGTCCGGGGAGCAAAATTACGAGCGACTTACAGAAAATTTTTTGGCCGCCCGGCCTGGTCAGTGTCCGCGTTTGGTGGGTGACTATTGGGGCTTCTTGCATAAGCCACCCCGCCTTGCGGGTTTTACTTTTGCCATCTTCACTCGCAAAAAACCAAACCCGGCCGAGGCCGGGTTTGGTTTTTGTTTGAGTTTTACCCTACTTTTGGACCTTGTATTGGCTATGATATTCCTTCATCAAATCATACAGGGCTTCGCCTATTTTTGTATACTGCGTTTCCGTCAGATTGGCCAGTGATATTCGCGCCGATGGATGCGAATCACCAAAGCCGGATTCAGGCAGCAGCACCACACCGGCCTTTTCCGCCAGCTTGAACAGGAATTCATTAGGCTCCAGGACCGACAGCAGCCACTTGATGAATTCCGGCTCGAAAATCTGCGGGCCAAGCACCTCCATATCCAGCACATGATAATAATCGACGTCATATTTATTATCGTGCGGCATCAGGGGGGTCTGTTTGTAGAGGGCCACCTTGCGGCGGCGGATAACCCGCTTCATGGCTTTTTTGTAAGATTGGTTTTCATCCATGAGTGAGAAGAGTGAGAAAAAAACCATCTGGGCCTGGGCCGGGGTGGCCAGCCCGGCTGTGTGATTCAGAGCCACAGTGCGGCTTTCGGCCACCAGACGGTCTATGAATTTCAGCTTTTCCGGCTCCGGGGCAATGGAGGCATAGCGTTCATGCAGTTTCTCTTTGGCTTCGTCCGGGAGCTTGGCGATGCTGTCATCGAAAATGTTTTTTTCGTGGGTGGCAATCACTCCCAGGCGCCAGCCGGTGGCCCCAAAGTATTTGGAAAATGAATAAACCAGAATGGTGTTCTGCGGGCAGATGGCGAAAATGGAAGTGAAATCGTCGGCAAAGGTCCCATAAACGTCATCGGTCAGGATGATGAGATCCGGGCGCTTGTCCACTATCTTTTTAAGATACTGAAGGCTTTCCTCAGACATGCGCACCGAGGGCGGATTGCTGGGATTGACCAGGAAAAAGGCTTTTATCTTGGGATCGAGCAGTTTATCCAGCTCACGATCCGGGTACTGCCACTGTTGTGCGCTGTCCGCGTTGACCCCCACCTGAACCAGCTGATAATCGCTGAGTTTGGGAATTTCAATGTAGGGAGTGAAGATAGGCAGACCCAGGGCAATGGAATCACCTTGTTTGATAAGGCCGTTTTCTTTGAGGGTGGTAAAAAGATAGGTGATGGCCGCCGTGCCGCCCTCAACGGCAAAGAGATCAATGGCTCCGTGGAAATCGGAAAAATCATTCACCATCTCTTTGCGGATATATTCGGCCACGATCTTTTCTGAAAGCTTCAGCATGCGATCCGGTGTGGGATACATGCAGCCCAGGAGGGCTTCACTCATTTCATAAATGAAATCAGCGGCTGATAGCCCTAACTGGTCACGCACATAAGAGACGCAGCTCTCGATGAATTTTATGCCCGGCGTGCCTTTACGCTCACTGACGAAAATATCGAAGCGGGCTTCAATACCTTCGCGTTCAGGAAATCCGCCCACGCCCTCCGGCATGTAACTGAAGGAGCGCTCGGCTTCGCTCATGGCAAAAAGGCCGAATTGATAATAGCCGTGACGAGGTTCGGTGGCCAGAAAGTTGGGGTTGCCGCGCCCGGCGTTCAAGAGGTACTGCCCGCCGTGACTGGAGGCGGCCTCTATCAGGAAATTTTTCAGCTCAAAAGGGCTGAGAGAGGCAAGTTTTTCCAGGTCTACCTTGTTATCCATAGTTTACCCTCTCTTTGACTAAAATAGAGAAATACTTTTAGCAAATAATTTGCTAGTTAATGTTAACATAATTTTATTATTATACCAATATTATATTGAGGGTAGGAAAATTGTGGCCATTGGTGGGCATTCGCAGCGGCCGCCTATTTTACAGGCTTGAATTTTTTGCTAAAATGTAACCTTATTTACTTGCGGCCCGCAGATGGAAAGACAGGGATGGAGCAATGAGCCTTGATGAAAAAAAACCGCCGTCGATAGGGCCTTTGCCCAGCCGGGGGGGAGTGCCCGATTATAAATCCGAAAACGAGCAGAGGTTCGATTGGGGCTATGCCAGCTGGATTGTCACGCCGGAGGCGCACACTTCCGGCAGCGCCAGTGTCGGGCATATTGTTTTCCATCCTTTCATGAACGATCTGAAGCACCGTCATTTTGGCGAGGAGCAGATTTTATACATCATTTCCGGCCACGGCCGCCATGTGGTGAACGGACGAGAAATCCCCTTTCAGGCCGGCGACGTTCTGCACTTGCCTCCCTTCAGCCACCACCAGGTGACCAATGAGTCCGACAGTGAGCTGCATATTCTGGCCGTCTATATTCCGGCTCGTTTCCAGGCCAGGACCGGGGCGCTGGAGGAACTGAACCTGGAAGAGGGCGGGGGAGGGCTGAAATCCCTCATTGATTTGGATGATGTGCGGGAGCAGCTGAACAAGCTGGCTCTCTCAATGGGCCAGAGCATCAGACTCATTGCCCCGGACGGCTCTGAACTGATTCAGAGCGACAATCCGCCCCGGCTCTGCCGCGCGCTGGGCTGCCGTCAAGCTCATTGCCGGGAGCATTTTCTCAAGGCTATCCGCGAAACCCCGGACACAAATGACTCACGAACCTTTCATTGCTGCGGCCGCGTCACCAGCATCATCATGCCTATCGGCAGCGGCGCGGCCAGGGGTTTCATCAAGTGCGGGGAGTTTTTCCTCTCACAGGGGGACGCGGAGGAAATGATCCGGTATCTCTCCACCCTGCCGGACCCGGTGGACCGTCAGGCGGCGGCCGGTCTGCTGGAGGGCATTACCGTCGACAAGATCAATATGATCTACACCGCCGCCGCCAACACGCTGGAGGTGGCCAGGTATATCGCGGAAATGTCCCTGGCCATGATTCGCCAGCGCGAGAGCGAGAGCTATCGTCTATCGATTATGAAAGCCCGCATGGAGGAGGCCCGTCTGAAAGAAGCCCTTAGGGAATCCGAACTGAAACTGCTTCAATCACAGCTCAACCCGCACTTCCTTTTCAATACCCTCAACACCATCAGCCATATGGCCTACCTTGACGGGGCCGGGCGGGTTTCAGACCTGGTCTGCGGCTTGTCTGACCTTTTAAAGGCCGCTCTGGGCAAGGTGAAGAGCCTCATTGCCCTGGCTGAGGAACTGGCGCTTCTGGAACAGTATCTGGCCATTCAGAAAGCCCGATTCGGCCTCCGGCTTCAAACCTCAATCACCATGGACCCGGCCCTGGAGGATTTCCTGATACCGGCCCTGACTCTTCAGCCCATCGTGGAGAACAGCATTATCCACGGCGTGGAGACCAGCCTGGACACCTGCCGGGTGGAAATAGGCATATCCGGGCACGATCGTGGGCTGATGATAACCGTTGACAACGATGGCCCGGCTCTGGCGGAGGCGGATGAATCCGGCTGGGGAGTGGGGCTGAGAAGCGTTAAGGCCCGCCTGCGGCACCATTTCGGCGAAAAATTTCGTCTGGAGCTTTACAACCGGCGACGGGGCGGGGTGAGGACTATGATCAGCATTGAAAGATAACCGGCATTTCATCTGAAAAAAATGATTGACAATTTAAACAGACTGGTCTAATTTATAATCATGCAAATGACCAAAGACAAACTAATCGCCGCCGGCTCTGAATTATTCCTGCTCCATTCCTATCAGGGAACTGGAATTAATGATGTGCTCAAAGTTTGCGGCGTACCCAAGGGTTCTTTTTACAACTATTTTTCAAGTAAAGAGGATTTTGCCTTGGCGGTCATTGATTTTCAAATGGAAAGTTCAGATGAATTCGTAAAACAAAACCTCCGTAACGAAGCTTTGAAGCCGTTGCAGCGGGTTGCCGCCTATCTGGATTCAATCAGCCAGGGCATGGTAAACTGCCATTTCGCCATGGGCTGCCTGTTTGGCACCCTGGCTCAGGAAATGTCCAGCTTGTCGCCCAAATTGCGCCAAGCCCTGACCAAAGCCTTTCAGGTTCAGGTGGAGCTTCTGACCGAATGCGTCCGGGCGGGCCAGGAGGATGGCACAATCAAAGCCAGCCTTGACCCGGTGGAAACCGCCGGATTCATCATGTCAGCCCTCCAGGGGGCTCAGATTATGGCCAAAACATTTCAGAGCGGCGAGCCGCTTTGTGAAATCCGTCATATTGTCATCGATATTCTCTTGCCTTCCGCCTGATTAGTGATTCTAAAAATGCGTCCACATAAGTGGTCTTCATATTATATGTAAATAAAAACAGACTGGTCTAATAATAGTAGACTGGTCTAAATAGGGCCGTTTAACAACGGGCCATTAATGACGATTCAATTGTTGAACGTCACAACCATTGCTATAGGAGGCAGCAAATGACAAAAACAGCAAAGAACCCCGCCCCCGGTTTTTACCGGCAGACCGTTGGCAGCATCACGGTTACGGCCCTTTATGACGGTTTTATCAACCTGTCGCCGTCCCTGTTTCACGGGCTTGAAAGACAGGAGATGGAAAAGCTCATCAATCGGAAATTTCAAACCCTCACCTCTGAAGGCGTTCCAACTGCGGTCACTACCTATCTTATTGATAACGGCTCAGATTTAATTATTCTCAATGCGGGCGGGGCCGGGCACTCGGGCATGGGCGGTATTTTTGAAAGCCTGAAATGCGCCGGTTATTCACCGGAAGATATCTCGGCGGTTCTTTTGACACATATGCATTTTGATCATGTTTGCGGCCTGGCCGCCGGGGACGGTTCGGCGGCCTTTCCCAACGCCTCGGTTTTTGTATCAGAAGCTGAGAGTGATTTCTGGCTGGACCCAAAAATCGCGCAGGCCGCCCCGGAAGGAAGCCGCCCGTTTTTTGCCATGGCCGCCGGCTCGATTGCGCCGTATATAACTAAAGGGGCGTTTTCCAGGTTTAAAAGCGATGATATGGTTTTCCCGGGTGTCAAAGCCGTGCCGAGTCCCGGCCACACGCCTGGGCACACTTCTTTTTTAATCAGCTCGGAAGAGGCGACCTTGCTGTTGTGGGGCGACATAGTGCATTCACACGCCCTTCAGTTCGGCCATCCTGAAGTGACCAACGATTTCGATTCAGATCAGCCCCAGGCCGCCGCCACCCGCCGGAAACTATTTGAAATGGCCGCCAGTGAGAAATGGCTGATAGGCGGAGACCATCTGCCCTTCCCAGGATTTGGGCATATAACGGAATCCGGTGAAGGTTATTCATGGGTGCCGGTTGAATACGGTCCGCAGGCTTAAGGCGTGAGTGTCGGGCGGGCTTCAGGTTTTCCAGGAAGCCCGCCGTTTGGAAGGACCGGTTATTTTTGGCGATGCCGACTGGGTGATCGGCCGGTGTGGGCCTTAAAGCAGGTGGCGAAATAGCTGGAGCTGTTGAACCCGACCATCGCGGCGACCTCCGTTATTGATAAATCCGCGTTTTTCAAAAGCTCCAAAGCTCTGGTCATTCGCCTTGAAAAAATGTAATCCTTCAGAGGCTGGCCGGTTATTTTCTTAAATTTGCGGCTCAGGTGATAGGGACTGCTGAAAACGGCCCGCGAGATATCCGTCAAAAGCAGCTCTGTTTCGATGTTCTCCTCAATGTAATCCTTCACCGCTTTTATCAGGCTTCCACCTTCATCCCGCACCGGCCTTTCCGGCGACTCCCCGGCCCCCAAGCGGGCGGCCGCATTCAGGATTAACTCGGCTATCTGCTTATGGTGGACCGGCTTCAGCACATAATCCAGCGCACCGGAGGTAAAGGCTTTGCGGACGTTTTCAAACTCGTCGTGGGCCGACAGGATCACCACCTGTATGCCCGGTTTTTCCTTATGAATCAATTCACAAACCTTCAGCCCGCTCAACCCCGGCATGCGATTATCCACAATGGCCAGATCCGGCTCGGCCGACAAGGCCAGGCGCGCCGCCTCAAGGCCGTCGGCCGCCTCCAGCACCTCCGCCACCGGCAGCCGTTCATCCTCAATTACCCGCTTGATAAAGGCCCGCACAATGGCTTCATCATCGGCCAGAAGAATCCTTAATTCAGCCATGCCTCTTCCATAAAACAGCCGCACCGTCCGGGCGGTTTAAAAAAATAAACTATTGAACCCAAAATCTTAAAATCTCAAATCAGAGCAGCAATAATTTTAAAATAGTCGGCTCGTTTTTAAAAGAATAAATTTCAGTTCCAGCGTAACCTGTAATCAGTTTTCACTATGAATTCAAACAACGCGGATTATTTCGCATCCGCTTAACCGCATCGCCGACTTTTTTGAAGGGACGGACCAATGAAGAAAAAACTCACCCGCTGGGATTTAGCTGAAATGAAGACTAAAGGTGAACAGGTCGCCTGGGTCACCGCCTACGATTTCCCCACTGCCTCTTTCGCGGAACAGGCCGGCATGGACATGATCCTGGTGGGCGATTCCATGGGTATGGTCGTCTTTGGCTATGACGGCACCGTGCCGGTCACCATGGAACAGTGTCTGATGATCTGCAAGGCCGTCCGTTCCGGCGCGCCCAACACCTGGGTCATCGGCGACATGCCTTTCATGTCCTACCATGTCTCCCCGGAGCAGGCGGTGGAAAACGCCGGGCGCTTCATCAAGGAAGCGGCCATGGACTGCATCAAGCTGGAGGGCGGGGTGAGGGTCAGCGCCCAGATCCGTAAAATTGTGGACGCGGGCATCCTGGTCATGGGCCATATTGGCCTGACCCCCCAAAGCTCCGCCGCCCTCGGCGGCTTCAAGGCTCAGGGCCGGGATGTGGCCAGCGCCAGGGCCGTCATAGAAGACGCTTTGGCCGTCCAGGAAGCGGGCGCCTTTGCCATGCTGGTGGAGGGCGTGCCTCAGGAAGTGACCACCTTCATCGCTCAGAAATGCCATATTCCGGTCTACGGCATCGGCGCTGGCCTCTGCGACGGCCAGGTTCAGGTGGTCGGCGACCTTCTGGGGCTCTTTACGGCTTTCTCCCCCAAATTCGCCAAGAAGTACGCCGATCTGGCTCAAATAGAGACGGAGGCTTTCAAAAAGTACATCGATGAGGTTAAGAACAAAGCCTATCCGGCCTCTGAGCATATGTATCCACTGAAAAAGGGTGAGGACGAAGCCCTCCAAAAACTGTTCGAAGAATACGCCGGATAGGTTCCCACGCCTGGTCGGTAGTCAAGGGGGAATTTTCGGAAAAGCGGGTGACCGCCGCCGGGAGAAATGTTTTTGCGATGGTCCCGTTCCGGGGGTCTTTAGTCACGGGACCATCGCAAAAACATTTCTCCCGGCGGCTGCCTGGTCGGCTTTCTTAATGGCTGGAAAGTGTGCATAGGTCAAACTGGAGCCTGAAGCCGCAGCAATTCTCAAAGTAGACGGCAATTTTAAAATAGCAGGTCGCCCCGCAAGGGGTGACGGAGCGCCAGCGACTGGTTTTGGCGGAAAAATAGCCACTCGCGAAACAAAAACAATCCCCGGCTTCAGGCGGGTTAATGTTCCCATCGAAGGAAAAAGGCTATTAAAAAATGCGAAGCGACAGCACAAAAAAAGGGATGGAAAGGGCCACCCACCGGGCTCTTTACCACTCCATGGGACATAGCCGGGAAGATTTGGAAAAGCCTATCGTCGGCATCGTCAATTCATTTAATGAATCCATGCCCGGACACGTGCATTTGAATTCAATCACCCGTGCCGTGCGTGACGGCGTTTTGGCCGCCGGGGGACTGCCGATCGAATTTCCCACCATAGGCATCTGCGACGGCATCGCCATGGGGCATTTTGGCATGCATTATCCCCTGGCCAGCCGCGAGTTAATCGCCGACACCATCGAAGCCATGATGGAGGCTCATTCCTATGACGCGATGGTGTTGGTCACCAACTGCGATAAGATCACGCCCGGCATGCTCATGGCCGCCGTGCGGGTGAATGTCCCGGCCATTGTGGTCAGTGGCGGGCCAATGGCCACCGGTTGCCGCCGGGGCCATGAAAAAATCGGTTTCGCGGACCTCATAGGCTCCCAGGGGCTGGTGGCCAAAAAAGAATTGAGTAATGAAGGTCTGGCCGAACTGGAAAATTGCGCCATGCCCGGGCCAGGGGCCTGCAACCTTCTGGGAACGGCCAATTCCATGAATTTTATCACGGAGGCCCTGGGGCTGTGTCTGCCGGGCAGCGCCGTTCCGGCGGCCAGCGGCCAGCGTATCGCCCTGGCCAAACGCACCGGCCGGATGGTGATGGAGCTTTATCGCCGGAACATTACCCCGCGCCGCATCATTACGCGGGAGGCGCTGGAAAACGCCATCACTCTCGATCTGGCTATCGGCGGCTCCAGCAATACGATTCTGCACCTGACCGCCCTGGCCTATGAGGCCGATCTTGATTTTGATGTGCGCATCTTTGATGATATGGCCCGCAAGGTGCCCTGCCTGGTTCGCATGAGCCCGGCTGAGAATGGCCATTATCCTGAAGACGTTCATCGGGCCGGAGGCGTCGGCGCCGTTCTGGCCCGGCTGGCCCGCCTGGGGCTTCTGCATGAGGGCGCTTTGACCGTCAGCGGCGGCACTCTGGGCGAAAACGTTCAGGAGGCCGAGGTCATCGACCCGGAAGTCATCCGCCCGGTGGAAAAGGCTTATTCACAGACCGGCGGGCTGAAGCTCATGTATGGCAACCTGGCCCCTAAGGGTGCGGTCTGCAAGATTGCGGCGGTGAATCCGGCCATGCATGTCCATCGTGGTCCGGCCCGCGTCTTCGATCAGGAGGAGCCGGCGGTGGCCGCCATTTACGGCGGCAGAATTAAGCCGGGCGATATCGTGGTCATCCGTTTTGAAGGGCCGCGCGGCGGCCCCGGCATGCGTGAAATGCTGAGCCCCACCGCCGCCATTGTGGGCATGGGCCTTGATCACGAAGTGGGCTTGATCACCGACGGCCGCTTCTCCGGGGCCACCCGCGGCGCGGCCATAGGCCATGTCTCGCCGGAGGCGGCCGACGGCGGCCCCCTGGCCCTGGTCAGGGAAGGTGATATAATATCTTTCAACATACCTGACGGCGTACTGACCCTGGAGATTTCCGATGCGGAACTGGCCCGCCGCCGCGAAGCCTGGAAGCGGCCGCCGAGTGGTATTCCAAAACACAGCTATCTTTCACGCTATGCCAGGATGGTTTCATCAGCCATGGACGGGGCCGTTTTCAAGGTTGAGTGAAGAATTGCGGCTCGGCGGCTTTCCTTGCGGGCCGTTGAGCCATAACCCAAAGGGCTCACCTTTCCAAAAGCATCTTCGATGTCCAATCTGTCCGCTTACCTTTAATACCGGCCAGTCCCGTTCGGGACAACCTATGTGAAGCCCGATGAAAAGCGCCGGAATCCTGATTACTCTGGATTCCGGCGCTGGTCTGTTTATCGTTCTATGAACCTTGATTCCAGGGGAAAATCCGCCTCACGCTCATGGGCGATTTGTCCGTTGTCCCGGTGGGGGGCCGTGGCTTCGCCGCTGTTTGCACCATGCACCAGCCCACTCAGGTCATCCACGGCCTCCAGCAGATTGCCCGCCTGGCGCGACAGGTTGGCCGCCGCGCTGGCCGACTGCTCAGCCGTGGCCGCGTTGGATTGGGTAACTTTGTCCATCTCGCTCATGGCCGTGGTGATCTGGCCGATACCCTGCGACTGTTCCCTTGAGGCTTCGGCCACTTCCGCCAAAAGCACCGCTATCTGGCCGGACTGCTCCTCCACCACCTTGAAGTTGTCGGCCGTGGAATTAACCAACTCCGAACCGCTGTCTATGTTCTGAATGGTGGAATCGATCAGCCCGGCCGTCTCGCGGGCCGCGTCGGCCGACCTTAAAGCCAGGTTCCTCACCTCATCAGCCACCACCGCGAAACCGGACCCGGCGTCACCGGCCCTGGCCGCCTCCACCGCCGCGTTCAAGGCCAGAAGGTTGGTCTGGAACGCGATCTCATCTATGGTCTTAATGATTTTGTTAATCTCGCGCCCGGATACGGAAATGACCTCCATCGCTTCTATGACCTTCTGCATGGATTGGTCGGCCCGTCGCACCGCCTGAGCCCCCTCGCTCATCAAACTGTTGGCCTGGGCCGCGTTTTCAGCGTTGCGCATGGTCATGGAACTGAGCTGCTCCAGGGCCGCGCTGGTTTGTTCCAGGCTGGCCGCGTTCTGGGTGGCCCCTTCGGCCAGGGTGGTGGAGGCCGCCGTCAACTGACCGGAAGCCGTATCAACTTCCATCGCCCCGGACGACAGCGCGTTTATCAGCCGGTTAACCGGCTTGGTGATGCCGCGCGTCAACAGTGAGGCCACCACCAGGCTCACCGCCAGGGCCACGCCCAGGCCGCCGGCCAGGGAGACCAGCACCCGGTTAACCGCACTGACCGTGGATTGAGCCACTTGCCCCGATTTTTCCCGCATGGCCTCCCCCAGCACCCTGGCGCTTGACAGGGTTGTTTCGCGGATAGTCTTCCGTGTGACCGCGTTTTCAATATTGATCGTGCTGACCTCAATCAGCTCCCCCACAGCCTGCGTGGCCGCCCCGGCCAATTTCTGGAGTTCCGCAATCTGCTGGCGGTCAGTTTCGATACGGGTATCGTCATAGAGCTTCTGAAGCGTGGCCACCATCTTGTGGATACATTCAATGGCTGTGTTGTAATGAGTCAGATCACGATAAAACAGCCCGCGCAGCACAAAAATCAGATATTCATCCGCCAGGTTGACGGCCTGAGCCAGGTCAACCAGCCGATGCGCTCGCCGCAGAACGGCCGCCTGATTGCCGGGCACAGCCGCCTCATCAGCCAGAAGGTCACTTTGAGAGTCGATCAGTTTGGTCAACCCTTCATTCAGCACGGCCTGGCTCCGGGCCACATTTTTTTGGGTGGCCAGCATTTTTTCCATAATGCCGGGCAGGGCGTTGTTGCTTTGGGCCAGATCTTTATATCCGGTTTCAAGGCTGGCGACCATTTCATGCATACGCGGAGTCACGCTGACGCCCGGCAGGGCTGAGAGCCGCTTTATTTCGGCCAGATAGGTGTTATTCTCTTTCTGAAAGCGCTCCACATCCTTCCACATGTCCGGGTTGACGCTGTAGTTGTAATCCAGGGCCGAAAGAGATTCCGTGGCCACGGCATACTGCATGGCGCTGGCCGTGCTGAAAGTGGGCATGACCTCATGATTCAGTGTGTTGGATTGACGGCTCACAGACATCAGAGATACGAAAACGAAAACTGTCAGCACTAAAAAAATCAGGCAGGTGCCAATGAACCCCATCATAATTTTTGTTCCCAGTTTCATGGTGCCCTCCTTCCTGACGGGCCACAGGGGCCGGCTTTAACTCCGCGCCTTGACACCGTCCGCTGTTTCTAAGTTCGTAAAAAGGTTTCAAATTTGTTGAAGAGGGTTAAATATTAATGGACTGATTTTATATAATTAACTAGTTAACTTATATTATAGCTTTGTAGTGGCAAAAATCAATAGCTAAAATTATATATTTTAAATGAGCATAATTCTATCAATAAAGTTTTGGATTTATCTTTAATGATTGGGTAATTAAAAATCCGGCCGAGGCCGGAGATCAGGCTGTTTTATAAAAATTACATGATTTAAGATATCAGCCGGTCAGCGGCATTTAAAAACCATTTTCCTATCTTTCTCATACGTTTTCCAAGTGAGACTTTCAGCCGCCGCCGGCTTTTCAAGAGCTTCAGTTTTCTCCGTCCATCAATATGGTATTTGCCTTTCAGACCATTTAAATAATCAGCTACTTCTGAATACGACTCATAGTTCTTATCCGTGCCGGTAATCCAATTCAATATATTTGACAAAGAAACCATATCATCCCACTTATAGCTGCCAGGGCCATATCCCGCGCCAAGTCCGATAATTAAATGCGGATGAGCTTTCACCGCCTTGAGTTCCCTGTATTTCTTTTCAAGATTGATAGCATATTGCGGGTCTATCAAGTATAGCCGCTGGTCATCAGTTAATATGAGATTTTCGGGATTGATATCTCTATGAAGCAGCCTGGCTTTTATGAGAGTTTCGGCTATATCCTTTAACTGGAGTATTACCGCCTCTTTTTCCGCGCGAGTGAGAGTGGCGGCTTTACTCAACAGTGATTCACCCTCTAAAAATGGCAAAGCCAGAAAATTTCGGTCCTTCTCATAGTGGTAAAATAAAGGATTCAGGAAATTATTGTTGTTTATAGAAAAGAGCAGCTTTGATGAGGATGCTTCCCGGCGGCAGCAGTCACCGAGCCCGCCCCATTTTATAAATATTTTCCGCCCGTTATGCTTGGCCGTGAAATAAGAATAATTCGAATTGGAGCTGGCTCGCCTGAAGGTCAGCGCCGCCTTGATATCTGACAGCGGGTATCGGGACAGATACTTGATGACCACCCAGGACTCCGCAAGCTGCTTTTTGAAGAACACGGAAACATCATGCGGCCTGACAAACTGATAATGATGAGCCCACATATAATCGCATAACAGTTCAAAGTAAAGATCAAAGTCAGCTGATTCAATTGTCTCCGCGTCAAGAATTTTGAGGTCACGAGCTAATCGGGCTGTTTTGAGATGGTAATCATCAGCAATACTCTTTTTGTGAATTAAGGCGTGATAAACAAGGCTGTAAAAATAGTCTTCCGGCCGGGGGACATACAGCCCATCCTGAAAAATCCGGTTATTCAGCAGATCCGATTCCCATTGCCGACAATAATAATCGTCGCCGACAAAACGCAAATCGAAAAGAACTTCTTCGTCATCAACAATAGTGGAGTAATGCACCCGATGTTCGTCAGGAAAGACTTTCCTTGCATTTAGAATCAGTGCGGTGTCGTCGCCGCTTTCCACCAAAAGATCAATATCACCGTGATCGGAGGGAGCACCTGGCTTGAACAGATTCTCAAAGTTACGCAGAACCAGATAGTTGGTTGTGTGATTCAGAACATAGAATAATTCATTAAGATTCTCCCATCCGTGTGCCCCGATAATATCCTGCTCCAGTTTATTATTACTTGTGAGGCCCTGTTTTTTGATGCGCTCAAGGTAATCTTTGGCTGAACGACCCAGCATCAGGGTAAAATCACGGTCTGCCTCGTACGGGTTATTGGTTGCATGTATTCTGCTTCCGCCGCCGCTCCATTCACGATACCTGGATTTGAGACTGAATAAATTGAGATTGACTGTTTCAGTCCCGCGGCTTGTTTCCACCAGGCCATATTCTGGATTTTCGTCCCAAACAGTGATCAATAAGAATGGACCCCTGCCGCATTCTTTAATCTTATTTTTCACATCGGTCAGTTTTACGCCGTAAAAACGGCCGAAATTTTCCCCGATTTTTTTAGCAGACCAATATATATCATAGCATTCTATGACTTTGACTTTGGATTTAAGGTCGGCCAGTATCTCTTCTTCACGATGCCGGGCCGTATTCCAGATTATCATTAAATGAAGTTCGCCTTTTCCCTTAAAATCCATAAGATACTCCGCCTATTTGACATAATGACGACATCCCGGCTCTTTTAATTAAGCAACCGGAATAATGACTGTTGGATGCAGTTGTAAATTTGTATGTTGAAGATACAAACAAAAGGCCCTCCATATTGTATGGAAGGCTCTTTATAAAATATATAAACAAAGTTTTAGTTAAAATAAGAGAGAGAGAGAGAGAGAGAGAGAGAGAGAGAGAGAGAGAGAGAGAGAGAGAGAGCAAAATGTACGCCAAATTCACTGATAGAAAATTGAATTTGTTAAGTTTTTTTCCAAAGAGGCCATCGTTCCAACAGACCAAAATCTCGGTTATTTTTCGTGGTGATCTTGAGAAAAATTTAATGCCATTGGAATGAATTGTCAAAATCTCTTTTGTTAAGCGATTTACAAAACAGACAAAAAAGAAGAGTGATGAAACTGATGTTTTTGCTTCCATTCCAAGGCGTCTTTCAACAAAATCTTCACAGTGCCCGCCATGTTGAAGCATTCAAAGGACAGACAGTTTGACACAAAGGCACAAAAAATAGCCACTGACTTGATAATGTGCTGATAATGAAAAAGGGATCCCCAAAATTCAATTATTGGGGATCCCTCAAAAAAGTGGCTGGGGAACAGGGATTCGAACCCCGACAGGCAGATCCAGAGACTGCAGTCCTACCCTTAGACGATTCCCCAGCAATTGTGAGGCCGAATATATCACGGCTTTTCTCACTTGTCAAGCGCCTTTTCGTATTTTTTCTGACTCTAAGTCGTTGATTTTATCATCGGAACACATGTTTGGCCGGTATTTATTCAGCTGATTTTTACGAATTTTGGGTCACAGGTTTCACTGCCGAGTTATCCTCTGACATCAACCTCCGGCGGAATTCGATGATGCCGCCGCACCGTGCGGTTGGATGAACTCGGTTACAGAGCACCAGCCAGGCAAAGTCCTTTTCCACGTCCCACCATAAAGACGGCCCCGTATAGCCCAGGTGACCCACCGTACCACTGGTGAAAATGGTGCCATCCGGTGCTTTCAAGTCGAAGCCCAAGGCTCGGCCTCCGCCATCCGCATCCGGTCGGAGCTTTATAAATTCATTGATGTTTTTACTGAAAACCGTACCACGGCCGTCCCTGGCGCGGCCCCAGTCGCGCACTATGGCCCAGATATCGCCCGCCGCGCTGAAAAGCCCGGCATGCCCGGCCGCGCCGCCCAGCCAGGCCGCGTTGTCGTCATGCACCCGGCCCAGGGGCACCGGCCCCCGCCACAACGCGTCCGGGTGGCCGATAGGGCCGCCGCATCTGAATCCATCCTCTGTTGGGGCAATATCTCCATTCACAGGACAGAACGCGGCTGTCGCAAGATTCAGGGGACGAGCTATCTCTCGCTGGAAAAGGCGGCTGATGGGTTCCCCGCTTATGGACTCCAAAAGAAAACCCAGAAGAATGAAATTCAAGTCGCTGTAAATAGTTTTCCGGCCGGGGTCGGCCTCCGGCCGTGACTGGGCTATGGCCTGTAGGGCGGCCGCGCGTTTTTTTTCCAGGCTCAGGCTGGAGTCGGTCAGGCGGTAAAGGGGCAGCCAGGGAATCAGGCCGGACTGGTGAGACAAAAGGTGGGCCGGGGTGATGGTTCGCCAGTGGGATGGCCACACGGCGGCTTTTTTCAGCGGGCCTTGAGGCACGGGGCATTGAAGATCCATGAGGCCCCGCGCCTCCAAAATCATGGCCAATGAGGTGGTGGAGAGAATTTTGGTGACCGAGGCCAGGTCGTAAATAGTTGATTCGGTTACCGGACGAAGGTCCCGGCTGCGGCCTAAGAGACCGGCCGCCGCGCGGGCGGGTTCGTCCTCCGGGCGCCCCCAAAAGCTGACGGCTCCGGGGAAGAGGCCGGAACGGACCCCTTCCTCCAGAGCCGCTTTTACATCATCGGCCTGAACCATTCAGTTGCTCCGCCGCGATTCCAGAAATTCCTTCATCCGGTTGCGGGCCGAGACGACAATCTGCGAAAAGGCTTGAGCGTCGGCTCCTTCCAGCACCCGTCCCTCCTGTCTGGCCAGGACGGACTGAGGATCGATGAAGACATTATTTCTTTTCATGCGAAAGTCCAGATGCGGGCCGGTGGCCGTGCCGGTGGCCCCCACATAGCCGATCAAGTCGCCCTGATTGACTTTTGAGCCTTTCTTGAGCCCTTTGGCAAAACGTGACAAATGGGCATACATAGTGGTATAGACTTCATCATGCTTAATGGTTACCAGACGGCCATAGCCGCCGTTCCAGCCCGCGAAGACCACCACTCCATCTGCCACGGACGAAACAGGGGTGCCGGTGGGCGCGGCGTAGTCCACGCCTTGATGCGCCCGCCTCACCTTGTGGATAGGATGGAGACGGTTCATGCTGAAGCCCGATGAAATGCGGGTATATTGGAGAGGTGAATTGAAAAAGACCTTCTTGTTGGACCGCTGCTTTTCATCATAGTATCCAACATCGCCGTTGGAATTGACATAGCGATAAAGCTCGTAGCTGGTGCCTTTGTTGATCATGACCAGCATTTCCACCACCGCGCTGCCAACGGGCTTGCCGTCGGCGTAGTTGCGGCTGTAGAGCACCTGGAAGCTGTCGCCTTTCTGGATATCGGAGAGGAAGTCGATTTCAGAGGCCATGATGTCGGCCATGTTCATGATGATGGTTCCATCCACACCCGCTCCATATCCGGCCTCCCACAGGGTGGATTCGACCGTGCCGGCGGCGGCGGTGGTGACGGTCAGGGTCGGGGCGGCCAGATTGTAGCGCCAGAAAGTGCCGTCACCGCGCGGCCGCACCACAAAGGGCGGCGCGCCGGAAGACGGATGATACTCCAGCCGCATCAAATTGGTTTTTTCCTCATCACTCCAGAAAGCCCGCACTACCGCGCCCGGCCGCACCACGGCCACACCCTGATCACCGGTCAGGCAGTCAATTATGGCTGTGCCGTCGGTGCGAAGCCCGAAGCCCAGCGCTTCCATTGCCTGGCTTAAAGTCGAACCCTGGCTGACTTCGTATTCCGTGATAACAGCCTGGTTTTCGCGCTCGGCATACAGTTCGAACAGACCCGGCGGAGGCGTATCCACCTTCGGCAGGCTGGCCGCCGGGATTATGGCCACTTTGGCTGTGGGCGCGGAGCCGCTGAACAGGCCGGATTGCCGGGCCAGCCACCAGATCCCCCCGCCCAACAGGGCCACTACGACCACCGCCGCCGCCAGCTTCATCAGAGGTGACCGGCGGCGGTCTGATTCGCGGGCCGGGCGATTACTCATCGTCGGCTGGTCTTCCGGCATATTCAGGCAGACGGTTTTATGCCTCGACGGCTTGGCTTCAGCAATCCTGACAGTTTCCGGCTTCAGCGGCGGTTCTTCCGCCGTCTCTTCCGCCATGTCCGGCGGTGACAATATATCCCCAGCCCCAGAATCATCCGGTTCCGCAATTCTGATGAGCGGCTCTTCCACTAAGCCGCCAGCCGCTTCATCCCTTGTCTCTTCCCTAGGAAATTCCATCAGGGGAGCGGCCTCAGTATAATCACGTTCGCTTTTAACCGGCGTATCTTCCGCCTCTGAATCATCTTCATCAAGGAAGATGATGTCGTCAAAAATTTCGGTGTCTGTCTCCTCATCGTTGGAGAGATAGTCTTTGTCCAGCTCGTCATCCAGCTCGAAGTCCTCAGAGGCAAAGGCGGCCTCCGCCTCTTCACCCAGGGCCTCATCGTCCGCCGGGTTAATCAGGCTGACTTTGGCGGGCGCGGCCGGGACGGCTTCGCCTCTGGTCCGGGCGGTGCGGCCTCTGGGCAGTGATATTTTCAGGTCGTCAAAAATTTCCTCAACCGCCGGGGGAGGCGGCGTTTGGGTACGCTTTTTATCCGCCGCCGTTTCAGTGGGCGGCTTGCCTCCGGCCCGTCGCAGAAGCCCATCCAGTTTCGCGCCCAGCCTTGCGAAAAAGCCGGGCCGTTTGGTCCCTTTCTTCCGCCGCCGGCCGGGACGGCGAAAGCGAGGGTTAGTCTTGTTCCAATCCATAATATATAGAAATCCTTACGCACAGCGAAGCCCAGCGGCCCGCGAGCCGATTTTCAAAAAAGCTGAAGTAACAATATAGTTGCCTAACTCTAAAGATCCATTGATTAATATATCACGCCCATACCAAGACGACAAGTACCGCCCGCCGCTCTCAATTCCGCCCTCTGACGCAAAATAGAGGATAAATCTTGGCACACAAAGTGCTTTAACTATTACTCGCACGGCAAAAATAACCACGCGAGTAAAGATTATGACGCAGACACGCTCCATGAAAATGACATTGACAGCCGAAGGCGGCCTCCCCGGCGCCTGGGAATTCGGCAGCCCGTCGGCCGTAGTCATCGGCCGGGGTGAGAATGCTTCCGTAAAGCCCATGCCGGGCGAAGCGGCCAGGAGCCTGTCCCGCTATCACGCCGTCATCGAGCTGTCCCGCGAAGGCGCGGTCATCCGCGACCTCGGCAGCCTCAACGGCACCTGGCTGAACGGCCACCTGGTCGGTAAACGCGAAGGCACTTATCGCCCCAACGGGGGAACCCCCGTCAGTGGCCCCGGCGTCACCCTGGCCAACGGCGACATAATCACCCTGGGCCGCTTTACCCTGCGCATAAACCTCATCGAATCATCAGAAGCCGAGCCGGTCGCGGATCAGCCCGGTGAAGCCAAATGCCCCGGCTGCGGCCGGCCGCGCGCCATTAATGACAGCGCCCGCCCGGACGAATTGTGCCAATATTGCCGCTCCAACCCGGTGGCCGCCCTGAAAATGCTGCGGGCCGGACTAAGCCGCGGCGTCAAAAGTCTGTCGGCCCTCAAAGGCCTGCGCATCGAAAAAACCTTGGGCCGCGGAGCCACCTCCGCTGTCTTCCTGGCCGTCCGCAAGGACAACGGGGCCAAACTGGCCCTGAAAGTAATGCCTCCGGCCGTTTCAGACAATGAATGGGCCAAAAAAAGTTTCCTGCGCGAAGCCTCCCTGGGCAAGGCCCTCCGCCACCCCAACGTGGCCCGCCTCTATGAATTCGGAAGCTACAGCGGAGCCTACTTTGTCCTCATGGAATATTGCGAAGGCGGCTCAGCCGAAGAGATCAGAGGAAAAAAAGACGGCGGCCGGATGAGTATCGAAGAAGCCCTGAAAATCGTCATCCCCATGTTGGACGGCCTCCATTACATGCATACCGTCCCCTTGGCCACGGCTGATTCCAGCGGTGAAAAAGACGTAATCGGCCTGGTGCATCGCGACCTGAAACCCGCCAACGTCTTCCTCGGCGGAGCCGACGGCCGCACGCCCAAAATAGCCGACATAGGCGTAGCCAAGTTTCACGGCAAGGGCGGCTCCTGCCACACGCGCACCGGCGCGATGGCTGGTTCCCCGGCCACCATGCCGCGTCAGCAGGCTATGAATTTCAAATATGCCGGTCCTGAAGTGGATGTCTGGGCTGCGGCGGCCACGCTCTATAAATTAGTAACCGGCCAATACCCCCGTGAGTTCCCCGCTGACCGCGACCCCTGGCGCGTAGTGATGAGCGAAGCTCCCCGCCCGGTGCGGAACTTCCTGCCCAACTTCCCGGAGCACCTCTCGGTAGCCTTGGATGAAGCTCTGATAGACGATCCGGCCATTTTTCACAAAACGGCCCTAAGCCTGAAAGAATCCCTGCTGAAAGCCGCCAAGCGCGACGGCCTGGACACTTCAGCCTATTAAATGAAGCGAAGAGGGGGGCTTTGCCCCTCCACCCCACAAGGGGCACAGGAAGATTGTCAAATCAAGTGCAACAGGGGAGAAAAGACCTGTTCAGGAGTGAGCCATCCGAGACATTTGCGTGGCCTGTTGTTAATAATGTCCTGAACCAGTTTGACCTGCTGTTCAGTAACGGATTTGAAATCATGTCCTTTAGGGAAAACCAGCGTATCAGACCATTTATATTTTCAATACTGCCACGCTGCCAGGGACTATGGGGAGCGGCAAAATAAACTTTTGCCTTTAGCCGCTTTTGGATATTTTTAAAGTTGGCAAATTCTGAACCATTATCCATGGTTATCATTTTAACTGTTTTTGCCGGAAGTGAAAGGCAAATGGCCCTTTCCGCTTCAGCCGCGCTTTTGTTGCTTATCAGGGTCAACACCAGATATCTGCTTTTGCGGTCCACTGCGCTCACCAATCCACCGCCGCCCCGGCCGCCCAGCAGAGTGTCGATCTCCCAGTCCCCCAAACGCCCCCTTTTCTCCACTATTTTCGGGCGCTGGTGTATATGATACTCTGGCTTGATGGTGGCGCTGGCCCCGCGTTGGAACTTTCATTTTCCGGCCCGCCTCAAATGAGTTTTCGCAGTGTATCCGCTCAACCTTTTTTCTTTTAAAGGCCGATAAATGGTGCTGTGGCCCACCGGAGCTTCACTATGGAGCTGATTGTATTTGGCCGCTATGATCTCCGGCGACCAGCGGCGGTCCAGCCCCTGGCACACTGCCTCACGCAATTGAGCATCTTTGTCCAGCCGGAATGCTTTGCGGCTTTTTTTACGTCTGGACAAGTACAGACAGCAGCCGCGCCAAGCGTTGTATGTGCCGTCATTGTTGCGGTTGCGCTTTAGCTCACGGCTTATGCTCGACGGACTCCGCCCCAGCAGCCCCGCTATGCTTCTCAGGCTCTCACCCGCTTCCAGCTTTATACGTAGACTTTCACGCTCAATAATACTAAGATGTTCATATGATCGCATGTTTCACCTGCTTAATTTTTTGACTTCGCAATCTCGATTTTAAGCTCTTAGGAACATGCGGTCTATTCTTTTTTCTCCCCTGTTGCACTTGATATGATAATCTGCCCAAGCCCCTTGGAACCCCAAGAGGTCAGTGTCGGCTTCAACTTTCTTCTTCCCGCATCGCCGCAACTCGCTTCGAGTACGAAGCTCAGACAAGCGGCGACGCTTCATACTGCCCGGCTTCAGGTGCTATAGGCAGTTTTACGTTGTGCTGTAACATTCCGCGATAGGCAGCTTCATGGGCTGAGTGGTAGTTCACGTATGTTCGGCTTAAATCAGCATCCCCTTAAAGGCCCTTTCCAGTGCTGGTAGTGCGTCTCTCCGCCACCTATCGCTTTTCAATGAGTTGCTCATTAAAAAAAAGATGGCCAGGTCTCAACGTTACAGCACTGGAAAAGCTATTGGAGGGGAAGAAGTAATCAGCCGAACATACGTGAAGCAGCAATCATTTTATGAAGCTGCCTATAGCAAAATGTAACAACCGAACGTGAAGAAGCCGACAGCGTTTAAAGCGGAGAGTGTATGAAGCGTCGCCGCTTGTCTGAGCTTCGTACTCGAAGCGAGTTGCGGCGATGCGGGAAGAAGTAAGTTGAAGCTGACCCTGACCTCTTGGGGGTCAAGGGGGCTTGCCCCCTTGCGCGGGTGGGGTCTGGGGTAGGGCTCGCGTGAGCCCTCCCCCAGCCGGAGTCCAGAGGGTGGAACCCTTTGGTTGGCCGAGAGGCCAAGTTTTTAATCGTCAGCGGCCCAAAGGCCGCTCTCCTTTTATCCGGCCACGGCAGGCTTGGCCACTGTGGTCTGTTCACGACGACTCTTCCTAATCTGGGTAACCACAACCACCCCCATCAGAAGGAGGCCGGGAATGCTGAACAGCCATTTGGCCGGACGCGGCAAAGCCACTTCAATACCCAGCACTTCAGTTGGATCATCCATGTTGACTCCCAGTTTTTCCAGACGGCTGTTCACAGCCACATCATCAACCATGAGCTTGTCACCATCCCAGGCCAGGAAAGTGCCACTGCTTTCCAGGCGCTCTTCAGCCGTCTCACCCTTAAAGGGCAAAACCACTACCTGTTCTTTGATGCCACCTTCATAGAATTCAGTCACAATGTGCAGGCGCAGTTCATCCTCAGGCTTCAGCGATCCTATGGTTTCCATAACCTGGGCGGGCGACAGTTCCTTATAGGGCGGGAACAGCTTGTCCTGGGGTATGTCGGGGCGGAACATGAAAACCATGGCCGCCAGCAAAATGATTACTTCCCACCAGCGGGTCCGGGTGAACATGTACCGCTGGGTGGCACTGGCAAAAGCCATACAGGCCAGGGCGGAGGTGCAGAATACCCAGATGAAGTGGAAAGCGTTCTGAATGCCTATCAGTAGAATTTCCTGGTTGTAAAGGAAGACGAAGGGCAGGACGGCGGTCCGCAATTCGTAAATAAAACCCTGAACGCCGGTTTTAAACGGATCACCCCCCGATATGCCCGAGGCGGCAAAGGCGGCCAGGGCCACCGGGGGCGTGGCGTCGGCCATAACTCCGAAATAGAGGCAGAACAGGTGCACCGCCAGAAGGGGAATACCCAGACCGTGGGCGGCGGATATGTTGTAAATAACCGGGGCCAGCAGAGTGGAGACGATAATGTAATTGGCCGTGGTCGGGAGCCCCATGCCCAGGAGGATAGCCAGCATGGCCGTCATGATCAGAACGGCCGGGAGATAGCCGCCGGAGACAGTCTCCACCACTGCCGCCAGAACCTGACCCACGCCGGTGAGGCTGACCGCTCCAACTACGATACCCGCGCTGGCCGTGGCCAGGCCGATGCCGATCATATTCCGCCCGCCGCCGACCAGGCTGTCAAACAGACGTGCGGCTCCATCTTTGAAGTGGGGGGCCACCGGCTGTTTGCGGATAAAGGCGATCAGAGGCCGGTGAGTAAGTATGATAAAGCCCATGAACAGGCAGGCGTAATAAGCGGCCAGGCCCGGCGACATTTCGAAAATCATCAGACCCCAGACCAGGGTGGCAATGGGCAAGAGATAATAGAGGCCGGAAAAAAGAACCGGGGCCGCGGCCGGCAAATGCATCAACGCATCGCTGTCGCCTTCCGGCAGTTCAGGAAAACGCAGCGACAGCAGCACCAGACCGATATACCCGGCCGCCAGCAAAATCGCAAATACTACCCAGGCCCCACTTCCGAAAACCTGAGGGATCCACGCGGTCAGATAATACAGGGCGCCCATGATAATTATCAGTGATGAGATGGTCAGTCCCCAGCGCAGAAGCCGGGTTTTCAAGGGCCGATGCGGGCGGGCAATGCCCTCCATACCGAGTTTAGAGGCTTCGATATGGACTATATATAACAGCGAACTGTAAGCCAGAATCGCCGGGACAAAGGCGTGCTTGATGATTTGTGAATAAGGCATATTGATATATTCGGCCATCAGAAAGGCGGCCGCGCCCATGACCGGCGGCATAATCTGGCCGTTGGAGCCGGCGGCCACTTCGACCGCGCCCGCCTTTTCAGCGGAAAAGCCCACCTTCTTCATCAGCATGATGGTGACCGGACCACAAGTCAGAACGTTGGCGATGGAAGAGCCGGATATGAGGCCGTGAAGCCCGGAAGCCACAACCGCCGCCTTGGCCGGGCCGCCGCGCAGGTGACCCAATAGGGCGAACGAGAGCGCGGTCAGATAATTGCCCGCCCCGGCCCGCTCCAGCATGGCCCCGAAAAGGACATAGAGAAAGACGAAACTGGTGGAAACACCCAGCGGCACTCCGAAAACGCCTTCCTGAGTCAGCCAGAACTGTGAGGCCGCCCGCGACAGTGACGCACCTCTATGGGCGATCATATCCGGGGCGTAGGGACCGGCAAAAACGTAGATCAGAAATATTATGGCCACGCAGGTCATCGGCAGGCCCATGACGCGGCGGGTGGCCTCCAGGAGCAGGAGCATGCCCACGCAGGCTACGGCGATGTCCGTGGTGGTGGGTATGCCGGGCCTTCTGGCCAGTTCATTCTGGAAGAGATAAAGATAGCAGGCGCAAAAAGCGGCCACGAAAGCCATTATCCAGTCTTGAATCGGGATGTAGCTTCTTGGGCTGCTTTTGAGCATGGGGAAGCCCAGATAGGCCAAAAAGATGGCAAAGCCCAGATGCAGCGACCGGGAGGCTGTGTCGTTAAGTACACCCACGCCCAGCGAGTAGGGAATGGGGGAGGTGATCCACAATTGAAACAGCGACCAGATGACCGGGACAATTAGAAGGACTGTATTGGGGATACCTTTGGGTTTCCGTCGCCCGGTCTCCTCATCCATCATATCTTCAACCAAATCGGGGTTGGCGACGTTTACTGCCTCAGTCATATTTCCTCCTTGTGCGTGGTCCGCACTGGACTATGTCCAGGTGGCCTTTTCCCGTAATAGTTGGTTACGGAGGCCATCATCGTATTAAGAGAGTTGCCCTCTTGGGCTATGGCCCAAGTATGGCCAGATTGTGGGTGCTCTTTGGAGCGGAACTCCACAATCAGGAAAAGCGGCCAAAGCCGCTTTTCCTTCCGCCGGAGCGGGAATCCGCGCCGGGCTTAAGAGGCGGCCGCCAGCTTATTCCATCAGGCCGGCTTCTTTGAAATACTTGATTGCGCCGGGATGATAAGGCACTGAGTTGCCTTCCAGCATGTTTTCAGGGGTCAGGTCAGCCAGGGCCGGATGGAGTTTTTTGAACTCATCCAGATTGGCAAAGACAGCCTTGGTGATTTCATAGGCGATGTCGTCAGACAGGCTGGCATTGGTCAGAAGGGTGGCGCGGGGACCGAAGGTCTTTACGTCCGTGTCAGTGCCCTTGTACATGCCGCCGGGAATGACAGCTTCAGGATAGAAGGGGTACTTTTTCATAAACTCTTCCACCTTCGGCCCGACGACCGGAACGACGTGGGAGCTGCAGGTGTTGGCCGCTTCCTGAATGGAGCCGTTGGGGTGGCCGACAACATAGACATAGGCGTCGATTTTATTGTCGCAGAGCGCCCCGGCCATTTCAGCGGGCTTGAGATCGGTGGCCAGTTTATAGGTCTCCGGGGTCCAGCCGTATTCCTTCATCAACAGTTCCAAAGTATTGCGGTTGCCGGAGCCGGGATCGCCCAGGTTCATGCGTTTGCCGGGAAGGTCATCAAAAGTTTTGATGTCGGCGTCGTTGCGGGCTACCAGGGTAAAGGCTTCGGACTGGAGCGAGAAGAGGGCGCGCAGATCCTTGTCAGGACCGGCGGCTTCGAACTGCTCAGTGCCGTTATAGGCATAATACTGGGTATCGGACTGAACAATGCCCATGGAAAGGTCGCCGGAGCGGATGGCGTTGACGTTGAAGACAGACGCGCCGGTAGACTCCACGGTGCAGCGGATGTTATGCTCCTTGGCCCGGCGGCCCTTGTCCACCAGGCGGCAGATGGCCCCGCCGACCGGATAATAAACGCCGGTGACGCCGCCGGTCCCGACGGTGACGAATTCCTGTTTGCTCTGGGCGAAGGTCAGGTCAGGCAAGGCCAGCATGGCGCTGATGACGAAAGCGCAGGCCAGCTTCAATGAAAGGCTTGATTTCATAATCTCTGCTCCTTTGTGATTGGTGAGTGTCTTCGAGGCCGGGAGACTGCCAGCCCGGCTCGCTCTATGAGATAATCAAAGGCTGATGATTTCAAATCACGAAGCCCGAGGGCTCGTCCGAAGTTTTCCTTATCTTCGGCCGGGCTTTAGCGTTTCATGAATGTTCCTGTAAGCATTTACCTGGATATAATATCAGAAATGTCCTTATCTTCCAACACATTTTAACAGCGCGGGCACAGCCGCCGGCCGCGGTTTTTGTGCTGTTTATTATATCTAGTTATTTTAGGATATTGTGGTGGGTCCTGACTCCGGGAGCGGAGATTCATCTGTGAATTTGGCATCACTTCCGTCTGTCTTCACCATGAATTAGTCTGGAATTTTTTAAAGCCGCCTCCGGCAGTGGCAAGCCTTCTTTCCTGACATCGGCCGGGGTATTCAGATTTATAAAAACGCCGGATTTCAGATCTTCATCCTCCAACTCCAGATAGCATGTTTTCAAAGAGTCGTAAAACAGCCGGACCTTTCGAAGCCCCTCAGCCAGACCGGCTTCAAACACCGGCTCGACCGACGGCCCATAGAAAGCGTAAAGCGGCTCCCGAAGGTCGCCGTGACGCGGGGCCACAATGTCCGCTCCTTGCGCTTCCAGCATCGTTCGCATCCTGTCGATGACGCGCCAATCAATAACCGGCATATCACAGGCCATAATGAACAAGGGCTTATGGGGCATGCCTTTCAAGGCTGTATGTATCCCTCCGGCCGGACCGGCCCCGGGATGGAGGTCGGTCAGCTGCCTGAAGCCGGAAAGTTCAGGCACCTGTGAAAGCTTGGCCGTATTGTTGGTGATGAGCGCCACCTCACCGAAATGTCTGGCCAGCTCTTCAGCTTGGGCGGGCAGGAGCGGGCGGCCCGTCCGGCTGACAAGAGTGATGGATTTATCAAAACCCATACGAAGGCTTTTACCTCCGCAGAGAATGGCCGCACCGTATTTTCTAAGTTCATCAGTCATAAGGCGATTCTTCCGGGAAACAGCCGCATGCTGATGCACCGGCAGGCGTATGGTTGAAGTGATGATTGGTTTGAAAATATCTGAATATGTTTCCAAAGTCAAACTTGCCCGCATAATCATAGCCGTCATTGACTGGCGGTGGAATTTTTTCAAAAAAATATTCAGCCATGTTTAAAACTGTAAGTTCTTGAAGTTTGTGAACCTTATTAATTAGAATAATATTTTTGGCTATTTCTATTTTTATGTATCTTAATAAACACTCTTGACTTTCCTGTTTCATCATAATAATTTGAGACTTGTTCAGTTGAAAATAACAACATTATGGGGATGAGCATGGCGATAGGAAATGGCCCGTCACGCCGTGGCAAGCTCCGTTCGGAGCGTTTTTCTGAAATTTGTGAATCACTCGAAAGCGCGGCCCCAGCCGACCTGCTATCCGCTTCTCCCCGGAGCCGCTCACAGGAAGAAAAGCGGCGCGGCGCGGTCTACACCCCCAAGCTGCTGGCTGATTTCATCGCCCTTAAAATTTGGGAGCAAGCCCCTGACAACTCCGCTGGAGCAATAAGTGTTCTCGATCCGGCTATGGGCGATGGGGAACTGCTGCACAGCCTTCTTGAAAAGATGGGTCAGGCGGCTGATTGCGTCAATGTCTATGGGTTTGAAACTGATCCCTCCGCTTTCCGTGAGGCTTCCAGCCGGCTTAAACAATGTTTTCCCGATATCAGCTTCACTTTGCTGCCGGATGATTTCATCGGCTTCATCACTGACGGCGGCAGTCTGGATATTCCCAACAGGTTCGATCTGATAATCGCCAATCCACCCTATGTCCGAACCCAGATCATGGGACAGAAGAAAGCCAGATTCCTGGCGAAAAGCTTTGGCCTGGTTGGCCGGGTGGACCTTTATCATATCTTTATTCTGGGTATCCTCCAATTGCTGTCACCGGGGGGCGCCGCCGGTATCATCGTACCTAACCGGCTTTTAACCACTAAGTCGGGCGATGGCGTGCGTCGTGCCGTTCTGGAGCGTTCCAGGGTGGCTCACATCTGGGATCTGGGCGACACCAGGCTGTTTGAGGCGGCCGTTCTGCCAGCCCTTCTGTTGTTGTGCGGCCCGGCTGGTCCGGCTGAAGGTCCGCCCGCGTTTTCCAAAATATATTCCACCCTGGCCAGGGCGGAAAACACCGTTTCCGATCCGGTGGCCGCGTTGTCGAAAGAGGGAGTGGTGGAAACCAGGGACGGGCGGCGTTTTCGGGTGGTTCACGGCCGCCTTGACGCGGGGCGGAAAAACGACGATGTCTGGCGGATTGCCACGGATATGGTTGACCGGTGGCTGAAAGTGGTAGAGGCTAACAGCTGGGGTACATTTGGCGATATCGGCCGCATTCGGGTGGGGGTGAAGACCTGCGCGGACAAGGTGTTTATCCGGCGGGACTGGCAGGCCATGGATGAGGCCGAACGGCCCGAGCTTCTGCGGCCCCTGACCACCCATTTCATTGCTCGACGCTTCCGGGCGCTTGAGGACAATGATTACCAGATACTATACCCCCATGAAACTGTGGAGGGTCGATGCCGCCCGCTGGAGCTGGAAAAATATCCACGCAGTGAAGAGTATCTGTCAAGGCATGGCGAAAAGCTGAAGGGGCGCGACTATATCAGCCGGGTGGGGCGGCGCTGGTATGAGATATGGGTGCCGCATAACCCTGATGATTGGCAGCCGCCCAAGTTGGTTTTTCGGGATATCGCGGCTAAGCCGCTGTTCTGGCTGGATTTCAGCGGTTCGGTGGTGCAGGGCGACTGTTACTGGTTGCTCTGCCGCGAACCGGGGCGGGAGGACCTTTTGTGGCTGGCGGCGGCGGCGGCCAATTCGAGTTTTATGGAAAAATACTATGACAACTGTTTTAACAACAAGCTGTTTTCCGGCCGCCGGAGGTTTATCAGCCAGTATGTTTCCAGGTTCCCCCTGCCGGACCCGGACAGTGAACTGGGCCGCCGGATAATCGCGGCGGCCAAATGGATTTATGCCAATATCGATTCGCCGGACCTGGACGACGCATTGAGGGAACTCGACGCGAACATCTGGCGTGCTTTCGGTTTTACTGACGAAGAGGCTCGATAGTTGTGATTATGTCGGGTGCTGTCCAATACATTTATAATGACGGAAAGCGCGTGACCGCCGCCGGGGGAAATGTTTTTGCCCGGCTCCGTTCCGGGGGGCTTAGTCACGGAGCCGGGCAAAAACATTTCCCCCGGCGGCTTCATGGTCAGCTTTCTTGAGAGATGGAAAGTGTGCCTGGCTGAGCGGGAGCGGAAATCCGGGGCTTGTTTTTATCCCGTCTCCGTGACTAAGACCCCCGCAACGGAGACGGGATAAAAACAAGCCCCGGATTTCCGCAGGTTTAGTATGTTTGAATATTTGAGTTTCGCGCGACAACGGGCGGGCCGCAAGTTCAGTGGAAAAGGCCTGAATAGCAGCAGTCAGGACTGGGTGACTATCTTTTCAGCGGGCAGCCATCTGGCCAGGACACGGCACAGCTCGGCCCGGTCTATGGGCTTGGGCACGAAGTCGTCCATGCCGTTGTCGAGATAGAAATTTCTCATGCCGCTAATGACGTTGGCTGTCAGGGCTATGAGCGGCGTGGAGTTATTCAGGCCCTGGCCGCTGCGGATGTGGTGGGCGGCTTCCAGCCCGTCCATGCCGGGCATCATGTGATCCATGAAGATCAGATCGAATTTCTTCTCACCGCAGAGCGCCACCGATTCCTCGCCGCCACCGGCCCTCACCACCATCACCCCGTATTTGGCCAGCATCCGGTCACAGACCAGAAGGTTCAGGTCATTGTCATCCACCACCAGGGCCATGACGTTCTGAACTTTGAGCCCGTCAAGGGCAAAGTTGTCTCTGGGGCTGGCTTGGCCTGCCGTCCCGGCATCGCTTCTGGTGAATCGCGACAGATCCGTAATCAGGAGCGGACGCAGAAGAATAATGTCGCCGAACGTGGAAGCCGTGTTTTTATTCCTGATGGATCTGAGGGCCGCGAAACGGCATTGAGGCATCGTTTCCTTCAGTTTGCGCACCGTCTGCTCCGGGGCTGACTCGGCGTAGATACAATGGGTGAAGGCGCCGTCAGGCGGCGGGCCGGCGTCGGTTAGCCGCGCGTGGGGAATTTTCAGCCGGTCCAGTATGGGCGGGATTCCCTCCAGCTGGAGGTCATTGCCGGCCAGGAGCATGCGGCAGGTTCCCGGCCGGGCGGGCACGGCCAGAGGACGGCTCTCCTTTACGGTCTGAGGCACTTCAAAAATGAAACGGCTGCCCTGGCCGTGGACGCTCTCGACTGTGATTTTGCCGTTCATGGCTTCAGCCAGCTGTTTGGAAATGGCCAGACCCAGGCCGGTGCCCATGATGTTGCGATTGGTGTGAAGGTCGGCCCGGGTGAAAGCGTCGAAAAGGGTGGGCAGCTCTTCGCCGCGGATGCCTATGCCGCTGTCTTCCACTATGGCTTCCAGATAGTGCCCGCCCTCCCGCGCCAGAAGTGTGAGGCTGAATTTTACATTGCCGTGGTGAGTGTATTTGACGGCGTTGGATAAAATATTCATCAGGATCTGCTTGATATGCGGCTCATCACCCCAAAGCCGGGCCGGGAGGGCCGGATCGACGTCCGTCAGAAGCGTCAGTCCCTTTTCTTCGGCCCTGAGGCCCAGGACGGTGAAAATCTCTCCCAGGAGGCCGGAGGTGGAATATTCCTCCTCAATTATTTCAATGCGCCCTTCGTCAATTTTAGAATAGTCCAGAATGTCGTTGACTATATTTATCAGGGAATTGGCGGCCCCCAGGATGTTATCCAGGTATTCATATTGGACATCGTTGAGCTGGGAGGACATCAACAGCTCGCTCAAGCCCTTGATGGCGTTCAGGGGGGTTCTTATTTCGTGGCTCATGTTGGCCAGAAAGCGGCCTTTGGAGCGGGCGGCGGCCTCGGCTTTCCGGCGGGCCTCCACCAGTTCGCTCACATCGTCAATGGCCAGAATGATGCCCCGGCACTGTTCCTTGTCATCCACAATGGGCGATATGCTGACCTGGGCATTCATGACTTTCCCGCCCACCCGCAGAACATCGTCATAGCGGATCGCCTTGCGCTCCCTAAGTACCTCGGACGACTGGCGATGTATTTTAGCCACCCAGGCCGTGTCCACCTCGCTGTGGACGAAAATCTGGTCCATGGTTTTGTCCAGCATCAGGGTGTGGGTCTGGTCAATCAGCCGGAAATGCGACTGGGAACCCAGCACGTATCTGAGATTCTCATTGAACAGGAAAATGATATTGGGCGAGTTTTTCATCAAAAGATCAGTATAAAGATACTGAAGCTTCTTTTCACGCTCGTAAACCTGCCGCAGGAGTTCGGAATTCTCATGAAGCCGGAGGAGCATACGGTTGTCGCGCTCCCGGCGTTTCAGGGTGCGCCGCAGGCGGTCGGTTTCGTCCAGTGATTCGTCGTCCCCGGCTCCCTGAGCCGCCAGCAACTGTCGCAGGCGGCTGATTTCCTCAAGGGCTTGATCGAGATTCATCTTGTTTTCGGAATTCTGATGCATGCTGATCTTTTCATGGCGGCCGGGCGAACCCGGCCCCCCCGGTTTAAATGGCGCAAACAATAATGGACTCGCCGTGGCTGCGGTTGAATATTTTTCCTTCCCTGTCCAGGGTCGGGCCTATTTCGTTATAACCGTAAAAACCAAACAGCTTCAGGCCCGGCGGCAGTTTTTGGCTGATAATCCTGCCCTCTTCATTGTCGGCCCCCACCGTAACAAAATACCGGCCGACGCAGATTACGCTGAAAAGGAGGCTGTAATCAAGGCCGCCCGCTCTTTCTTCTTCGATTTTGGCTGAAATGTCGTCCAGGCATTTTTGGGCCGAATTAAGGATGTTTGAACGGTTCAGCATGCCCATGCTGATCCTGGCCCCCGGACGGATGATGTTGGAGAACACCCCGCTCTGCCCGCCGTCGGTCAGGCCTGTCAGCATCCGCACTTCAGGCACCCCGTCTATCTCTGATGCGCGCCCCTCCACCAGGACTGAAATCGGCCAGTCAAAAGTCAGGTCGCCCTGGCCGCATTCTATGCCGACCCGCCTGAGGTACGTGCCGAAATCAATGTTGTCCACCTGCTGAACGATATTTCCCCTGGCCTCCGTCACCACAGGCTTGCTTTCCGATAAGACCGTCAGTTCACAGGCCGCGCTGAAAAGCGGCTTGAAATCACCGGCCAGACCCACCAGCGCGAAACGGTCGCGGTGGCATTGGCCGCCGGCAAAAACAGCGGCGTCGTCCGAATCGAGATAGTCGGAAACTATGCCGCCGAAGACCGGGGTCTCACCGGCCGCCCGGAAAAGCTCCGGCAGGTAGCTGTCGGCCTCCGGGCTGCAAAGCATGGGCATGAAGGCCAGCAAAAGAACCGCCTCACCCTCCAGCCCGGCCAGACAATCCTCATGAAGCTTTCGCATCTGGGCCTGACCCTCCGCTGGGGTCAGGGGATCTGAAATGGCCACACTGGCCCTCATCCCGGCCGGGAGCACCGCCAGGGTGGCGGAAACATCTTCATCGCGGGGCGTGAATGGCATGGCCAGAGTGGTGCCGCCCACAACGGGGAATTCGGCCCGGTCAGCCAGCTTGGCCACGATTTCTCTATAAGGCGCGTCCGCCGCACAGGACAGCAAGCCCACCGAACCTTCAAAACCTTCGGGCAGCGGCTGGAGGAGGTCATCAACAATTTTGTCGGCCAGCCGGTAATGGCGGGAAAAAGTAACTATTGGCCTCATATAAAGTCCCTTAGTCTCAACGATTGGACAATTAAGATTAATCCTTATTTTTTACCATATCGCATATAAAATGTCCAGACGGTAAATATTTGATTTTCTCAATTATTTATCTTCCTTAAGTATTAAGGGCCAATTAACGGACTACATGTGTTGTTTTCAGTCAGCTTGTGGGAAAAAAATATAATTTCTATTTTATTTGTTATATTGTAATGTGTCATATAAATGAATTAACTTTATTTTTCAGTAATGGAAAAATAAGCCGCCGCATTTTTGGCAAGTGTCTGTTCAATGGGGCTTTGTTCGTGTATAATACTGTATCGTGCCGGAGCATAGTTACGGCACGGCCCTTACTATCTGAAAAATGGCAAAACTCATCAATATCAAGGGCTAATGTATATGTAACGCCGCCGGGCCATGCGGCTTCCGCCTTTGCCGCCGGCCCGCTGATAGCGCCAGATGCCAAGGCCCCCGGCATTTGTGCCCGCCCTGTCCGCTCTCACCGGTGGCTTTTGCCCCTTGATCGGACCTGACGGCGGTTTTACGCGGATACTTATGTCAGCAGTATAAAATCCCGGCCAGCCGGGAGTGAATTGAATAAATGGATATACGCTATCAGAAAAAATGGATAAATCTCTCGCCGGACGGCCATAGAGGAGGTTCATCGGTCAAGGAAGTGGTGGAGGCTTTCACACCGGACGACGCCGACGATCCCCGTCCGGGGCGATTGAGCATATCCTATACTTTAAATGGCCTGTGGGCCGACCAGACTCCTTTCGGGCGCAAGATTTTTACCTCCTTCGACCTGCCCGGCGCGGCTTTCACCGATTTAAGGGGCGCTCCGCGTCTGGTCCGGGAAACCCTGTTCATCGATCTGCCGCAGTGGGCGGAACTGAAAAAAGTTGAAGTCAGCTTCAATGATATCGTCGAACTGGAAGGGTTTTACGACATCCTTCCGGCGGGCGTTCCGGTTCTTGAGGGGCAGGACCCCAAACTGGCCGCCTATCCCAAATATTACGCCAAGGCGGAAAATTTTCCGGCCAAGATGGTTCAGTACGACGGCGTTCATGAATTCCTGGGCCGCCACTGCGCCTGTATTCACATCACCCCCATGCAGTATAACCCCGTTTCGCGCAAGGTCAGTGTGGTGCGCCTTTTGGTGCTGGAGATGACCTATGGCCAGACGGACAAGCCCGCCCCGCCGGCCGAAGGCGAAGAAGCGCCCAAGGCGGCCGACGACAAGCCTGCCCGGGCTCCGGCCCGCAAGGAGAGGCTGCTCGGGCCCTGGGGCACCCTTATCCTTAACGACGCCATGAGCGATGACCGCAAAAAGAGTGACGACGGCGGGGTGACCGTTCCGCCGGTCAAGCTGATGGTGGTGACGACCGAGAAATTCCGGCGGGCTTTCGAACCTTATCTGAAATCGCGCGAGCTGGAGCGGGAGGCCAGATTTCTCATCCGTGAAGAGATTCAGAAGAAAATGCCCGGCGTGGAATTTGAGGACGCTCTGAGGCTGGCCCTGATGACCGAGCACAATGAGTCGCCCATAACCCATGTGCTCATCGGCGGCAATGCCCTTCGCATTCCCCCCCGGCTCATCAGCATCACCCATAAGGGTGAAGAGATGCCGGTGGCTTCCGATTCCTGGTATGCCACCTGGGATGACGAACTGACCCCGCTATTCTCCGTCGGCCGCCTTCCGGCCTCAAGTCTTGAGGAATTGAATCTTTTGTTCAAGCAGGCCCTGATTTGGCAGGAATCCGAGGACAGCTACAGCCGGAAAGTTCTTCTCAGGGCTTTCAATTCATCCGCCTATATCAAATGCTCCGAGCAGGTGGCTCAGCTGGCCGAGGACGCCGGTCACCGCATCGTTAAATGCTACGATCAGCCCTACCGGGGCATTGAATTGATTGAAAAGATCAAGCAGCCTGTCGGCTATGTCAATTATCGCGGCCAGGGGCGCACCGGCGGCTGGCTGGGACGGGGGCATTTCCCGGACAACTTCGCTTCCGAGGACCTGCGCCGCCTGAAGCATAAAAACGAGCTTTTCAAGGAAAACCATCCTTCCATCATATTCAGCATCGCCTGCTGGACAGCGGCCATTCATCATGAGAAGACCAACTGCTTTGGCGAAGCCTGGCTGTTATCATCAATGGCCGTATCTTTTCTGGGCTTTTCGGCCGCCAGCTACAGCGGCCTCAATGACCTTATGAACAAATACATCTGGGAGGCTGTGTCCGTTCACCGCTTTCCCACCGTGGGTGACGTCTGGCGCTGGGCCCTCTTGTCACTTCTGAAGCATCAGAAGGGCACGGCCACCGCGCACAATGTCAGCACCTGCCTCCTTTTGGGCGATCCCACTTTAAAGCTGCCGGACCCGGCCGGCTTTGATGATGATGACGAAAATGAAAATGAAGATGACGACCGTGACGACAGCGTCGAAGGAGAGGCTCAGGAAACGGAACCTCAGGAGCCGGTCGACGAAAACACGGACGATTGAGGTTTTCCCCTTTGAAGATCAATGCCACTTTGAAAAAAGACTGGCCCGCCATTTGCGCCGGTCTGATAATCATCATAGTTTTCAGCACACTGTCCTTTAAGAAGTTTTCCGATCAGTGTCTCGAATACAGCTATGAGGCCACCATCAACCGGCTGGCCGAGCTGTCGGCGCATAATGTGGACGGGCTTTATCTGGAGCTGAACACCGCTCTTCAGTATGTCCGCAATTCCGCGGCGGCTTTCGCTGTTCTGGACGGTTTCGACTCGCCGGAGGCATCCGAGCTTTTGAGCAAAGCCCTGGAATTCAGCGATTTCAACCGCATCTGGCTGGTGGACTCCAATAATGTGGGCCGCGACCGCCGGGGGCATCTGGTGGAAATGCGGGGCGGCAGGGTTTTTAACAGCGCTAGAGAAGGCCAGAGCGGCATTCTGATGTCGCGCGGCTCATCTTACAGCAAGGGTGAAATATTTCTCATCTACGCGCCTGTCGTCAGGCAGGGCCAATTCGCCGGATACCTTCTGGGTGTTTATGATATTCAGAGCCTGATAGCTCAGACCGCGACCCCCCAATTCAACGGCCTTGGCTATACCCATGTGTTCGACATGGCCGGTGAATCCATAATTCGATCAGAAAACCCCGACAGCATCATCGGCAGCGGCAATGTCTGGGATTTTTTCAGAGGTGTGGTGTTTGACAACGGCGGAAGCTATGAAAAGCTTCGTGACGATATCATCAATGGGCGGCAGGGTTCGGTGTCATATCAGTCGGGCGGCCAGGTGCGCATGGGGCACTATGCCCCGGTCGGGGTAAATGACTGGTATATGATGTCAGTGGTCAGCGGCGCGGTGGTGAAGGAATACAGCCGCTCCATGGATCGCTTCGCCTTTGAGCTGGTCATGAAGCTGGTGTCCTGTTTCGCAGCGCTGCTTCTGGGCCTGGTATTTTATGCCGGTCAGACCGGGCGCCGGATCATGAGCATCAACAACCTTCTGCGCATCAGTAACCAGCGTTTCCGGGTGGCCGCGTTCCAGGCTTCCCATGAACTGATAGAATTTGATATCCCGGAGGGGACGATTTATAAAATTGTCAACGGGTCCGCCCTTTCCGAAGAGAGAGCCGTTTCCAACCTTTCAATGGACCTTATCAAAGATCGCACTATTGAAAGTGAATCTCTGTATGAGCTGAACAATGTGCTGGAATACCTTCGCAACGGCTCCAAAGCCGAATCCTGTGTGGTGGAGGCCGTGGACGCCCACGGACGGCCGGAATGGTATCAATTGATGTTCACCAATATTTTCAATGATCAAGGCCAGGCCGTGCGGGCCATCGGGACCATTGAGAATATCAGCGAACGGAAGAGAACCGAGATAAAATTTTCGCAGGAAAAGCAGCATCGCCAGGTGGTTATGGCCGAGATGCTGGAAACATCAGTTTTCAATATCACCACTGACCGTTTCCTCTACGGCTATCGCAACGACAAATATCAGGGCGCGGAAGAGGGTTCCTTCTATTATCATAATCTGCGCCACCGGGTCTGGCAGATGGTTCACCCTGACGACCGGCAGATGGTCATGGACGCCTTTTCGCCTGAAAAACTCAAGAGTGATTACCGTCAGGGCCTGACGGCCGCCTGCGTGGAATTTAGAGCGGCAGATGAGTCGGCCGGTGAAAAGTGGTTCAGCTGCACCATAAACGTGGCGGTTGACCCTGATTCCAAGGGGTTGATCGGCTACAGCTACGTTAAGGATATAACCGCTCAGAAGCTTCAGGAACTGAGCCTGAAGAGTGAAGCCGAACGCGACGGACTGACCGGGCTTTACAATCGCCACGCGGTTGAAAAACTGATAAGTGAACAGCTGGCCAAAAAAGAAGAAGGAATTCTGGACGCCTTTATAATTCTGGATCTGGACAAATTTAAATACATCAACGACACTTATGGCCACGCCGCCGGTGATGAAGCCTTAAAGCTCATGGCGGACAATCTGACCCGCCTGTTCAGAAAGTCGGATATAATGGGCCGCATGGGCGGCGATGAGTTCATTATCTTCCTGCATGACGTAAAATCGGTGGAGATGCTGGAGAAGAGGGCGGGGAGTATCTGCGCCTCTTTAAGGGATGTGGCCATCAGCGCGGACCCGGCCCACCGCATCTCCGGGAGCGTCGGCGTGTATATAGTCTCCGCCCCCGGCGAAGAGTTGTCGGAGGTTTACGCCAAAGCTGACGAGGCCCTGTACGCGGCCAAAGACGCCGGCAAAGATTGTTACCGCATTTATGATCCAGCGGCCGGGCCGTCCCGTCCTGAAAAATAAACTGCCCTCCGGGCGGCAAGGAGTCTGTCGATGTCGAGAGTTGTTCGCATGATGATGAGCGCGGCTTTGGTCGCGGCTATGAGCATGGTTCTGAGCGGTTGCATGTCCACAGTGAAGAAACTGGCGGTGGATTCGCTGTTCTATCAGGTGAAAAATGAAAAACCACTGACGCAGGCCGACATGGACGCTTTGGTGAAGATGATCAAAACCCAGAGTCTGTCCAGCGAACTGAGCACCACCCGGCAGATCTATGTGGTGGGCAAGGTGGCCACGGGTCTGGTGCAGCAGTATTCACAGCTGGCCGCTCTGGCCGGTATCAATCCCAGTGACTGGACTGTGCCTGAGATCCTGTCCCTTCTGGATGAAGCGGGTTTGATAGAGAAGGGCGAATATGATTATCTGCGCGGAATAGACCTGAAGATTTTCGATCCGACGGAGGATGAAACAAGGGTTATCGCTGGCAACCAGAGCCCCCTTATTTTCGCCATCGGCCAGTTGGCCATGAGCTATGGCGCGTTCGGCAAGTAATTTTACCGTCGCGCGGTCAATATGTATTAAACAGGCCGCCGCCGGTACACTGTTACATCTTTAATTATTTGAGTTGCCTATCTGACCGGGTAGGAGGCGGAGGTGAAAATTTTCTGTAGAGAATCATTGTTTCAGCGCCACTTGTCTGAGCTTCAAACTGTGACGCGAGTTGTGACGCTGAAACAATGATGAACTAAAGAAATTGTTCCACCTCCGTCTCCGGCCCATAGCCAAATCAGGTCGCCCTGCCCGGAGATCTTAGAGCTTGTTCGTAAATAAGGGATTTTGTTATCTGGCTAGGCGCGAGTGTTTTTTAAGCGGAGTAATATATTAATATTTCGAGCATTAAAAAACCAGGAGCAACAATGCCAGGGGCTTCACTGTTTACGAACAAGCTCTTAATCTCCGGGCTTTTGTTTATTATGGCAGGGCGGAAAATTCGTCGTCAGTATCGTCGTCCGCATGTTTCCTGTATAAATACTTCGGCCGCTTTTGGGACGGATTGGCGGGCGACGACCAGACCAGTTTATATAAATCAGCACTCTCCTCCGGCCTTACCAGTCCTCTGAATATTTGATAACAGTCTTCCCGTATCAAGGTAAACGGTGAACCGGGAAATAATGTTTTCAAATGTCCATCCCTATAGCAAGCCAAAGGCAGGCGGACGAAAAATTCCTCCGGCGTTATGCCCCAGGCCAGCCTCCAGGTACGCTCTTTCGGCCAGTGCGCCTCCGGCTCATAGGAAAAAGCTTCGCGGCCGGTCTGGTATTTATAATAATAATGGAAATCGCGAGGCACTATCAGCATGGGAATATCCTGACGCGTCAAGAGTCTGGTCAGTTTGGAGTATTCTTCATACGGAGGGTTCAGGCGCGAAGGGTATGACCAGTCCAGGCGCACAAAGCTTAGGGCGGCAATGAAGATCAGCAACGCCGTCCAGAGCGCCGGGCGGCGCCGGCTGCCTGGACGGACAGGCGGCATCAGATACACTCCGGCCAGAGTCACTGAAAACGGCATCAGAAGGCCAAAGCGTTGGCCCAGGCTGAAAGACTCATGCCCCAGGGCTGGAATGAAGGCTGGCAGGGCCAGGCACAGGGCCATCAGCGCGCCCCGGCGTCCATGAGAATTTTTCAGGCATATGATCAATAGAGCCAGTGCGGCCAGGGCCAGCTCTATTCTTATTGCCAGCGGCAGGTTCGGTTCCATAAAGAGAGCGGCCGCACCGGGCGTCAGGCGTGAGCCGTAGAGCCGCGGAAGGTCTGCCGGATGGAGACCGTCCGGCAGCAGAAAAGCGCACAAAGCCAGAGCCAGGGCTGTCGAGATGACTGCTACTCTTCCCGTCGGAAATCGCCTCAGTGAAACCAGGCCGAGTTTCGACGGAGCAGGGAGGTAGAGGCACAGAAGCCCAGCCGTAAAGGCGGCCGCATATACAAAAGCCATTTTATGCATAAAGCATGAGAGTGCTAACAGGGTGGCCGCCACAAGCCAGCGAAGCCGGACAGTGGTGGCCGAAACGGCCAAAGCCGCGGTGAAGACAACCATGAATGAAAAGCTTTTGGGAAATTCAATTGCTGAAAATATCACTGACGGCGACAGTAAGGGCCACAGTATCAGCGGAAGAGTCCGAGGCCACGCCTGTTTGTGTGAACAAAGAAATCCGAACGCGGCCGAAAAAATCGCCAGTGAGGTGACCATCCATATTTTCACGGCCTGTTCAGCATCAAGTCCGGCCCGCATTACAGCGGCGGTGAGATAATGCAGGGGGCTGCTGTCCGGTATGCGGGGCCGTCCGGCTATGAAAACAGAATCGGCCTGAAGAGCATAATAATAGGCATCCGTGCCGCTCAGGTAAGACTGGGACCAGAGTTGAACCAGCGGTGCCACCAGAGCTGCCGCTATCAGCGGCGGCCACATGGCCACTGGTATAGCCAGCCCCGCGTTCCCTGGCCAAGCAGGTGGTGATGGTTGTGTCATCAGCTATTTCAGAATGGAATTGCGTGGTATGAGTATCTCAGTATAAACATCCGATTTGACATACATGGGGTCAATTTCCTTTAGTGAAGCGATAATATTTTCAACGGCCGTTTCCAGGTCCGGGCCGCCGAGGGCCAGGAGATCTCCTTCATTGCCGTGGGTCAGCAGTTTGGTAGCTATGGCGTGCGGCCGGAACTCTTCCGCCTGGGCCGGAAAGCCGCTATCATTGTTTTCAGTGGGCATCAGCCTGTTTTGCAATATAAAACGAACCGCTTTTTCCTGTTCTTCGCTATCGAAATCATGGAAACGGCCAATATGCATCACACTTTGGAATATGCGCGGAGGCGGTGTTTCGTCAGCCTCAGCCGGGGCGGCTTCTTCGCGAAGGTAGGTGTCGAAGTTACTGGCCCACACAGCAGTTTGATATTTCTTCCCGAACAAGCGAATGGAACCATCCGCCTGAGGTTCCCAGCCACCTTCGACGATTGAATCGCGTCGGCTGGAATAATCTTCCACATATATGACAAAAGACCCGTTGTCACGCAAACGCGCTGAGGACTGGTAGCTCAGGCTGTTTTCATCTGTCATGTAATCTTCCGGCTCCATATACCAGGCCTCATTGAAAAGCGGGACAAAGGTCGTGTTCAGGTAGTTCACCAGAGACGCTGGAGCGACAGGCAATGGCGCCGACACCATCGGCAGGATTACTTCGTCATTAGCCCCCAGAAAGCGCAGTTCGGAAATCAGCACATCTTTGTAGGAGCCGCCGGAATATATGCCGGTTATCTCCAGCTCAATGTCTCTGGCCTTAACCGGCTTGGCAAGACGCACGACCTGCGGCCCCTGTTCATCTTTTATTTTTACCTCGCGCCCGGCCACTTTCAGCGATTTCACCCGGCCATTGGCCTTATAATGCATGTCCGAACGTTGATATCCATTCCAGAGCATAAGGCCGCGAATATCCTGTTCGGCCGGAAAAGATACGGTTATTTTTTCCCCGATTCCAATTCCGGCTTTGCCGTCAGTGGACCAGGCCATATCCGGCTGGGAATCGAAAAGTTTAGAAACATCATAAGCAAAAACCGGCTCCAAGGTCGAAGTGGCTTGGGCCCTGGCCGGCATTGATCTTGGCAAATCCAGAATCATGGGCTCAGGATGCGGAGTATCGCCTGTGGTATCTATGTGACGGTCAAAGAAACGAATGGCGGTGATTTGAGGCGGCCTGTCTCCGGCCGCTTCATATCCGGTCGGGGACAGCTTTATAAATACAGACATGGCCGTATAGTTCAGTGGGAGTACGGTTTCATCATATGAACTGACCAGATAAATATATCCGCCGTTCTCAGGGTTTTGATCAACGAGCCGAGTGGTGATGATATTATATGGTTCATCCTCTTCTTCTGGTTGATCTGGCTCCGGTTGACTGTCAAGCCGGGGTGTGGTCCGTGCGTCAAGGTAGGTCTGGAATATCAGTGAATCAGGCAGTTCCCGGTCAACGGTTATCTCAATAAATTTGAAAAAGACCGGCTCTTTGAAACGCAGATAGACGCCCTCGTTACTACCGGCGTCCAGTGCGGCTGGTGACCAGTATCCATCGCAGCCGGGGTCCAGAAGGCAGGTGATGGGCGAGGAGCCTTCGGAGGCGCTGGTACTGGCCGCCGCGATGATAACCGGCTTGACGTATTGGTCAGTCTCCGTTGCTCCAACCGCGGCCGGGGCGGCCAGAAACGTCAGTGCAGCCGTTATCATCATTATTTTCATCAAATTCATTTCGCACCCCCTTCAAGCGATAACAGCGGATACTTTTTGGCCCCGGGTAATTGAAAATGCCACCACTCGGTGCGGATGGTCCTGAATCCGGCCGCGCCCATGATCTCGTTCAACTTGTCGCGGTTCCCGCACGGGGATGGGGATTCTTTGGGGCACTGGTGGCTTTGCCAGGCTTCCGGGGAAAAGCTGTCAAAGGCTGTGGGGAACTCCATTGGCTGCCTGCTTTCATCGGCCAGGGCGCAGTCTATGGCTGTGCCCCGGTTGTGCAGGGAGCCGGTGGCCGGGTTGGCCACATATCGCGCGTCAGGCATTATTTCCCACATGGCCCGTTGAACCTCCAGCGGGCGATAGCAATCATACACTATCAGATACAGCCCCTCTTCCTTCAATCGTTTTTCCACCGTTTCCAGCCTGGCGCGCATCTCCGGGTGTACATAACAGCCGGCCAGCCCGAAGGGTGAATAAACGTCGCTTTTCAGGAAATTGTCAGATCCAGCATACTTCAAATCCACAATGAAGCGCTCGCCTGAAAGTTTGATCAGGCCGGTGGCGGTCTCAATTTTGTCAGCCCCCATTGCCGTCAGGGGCGCACTCAGTATGAAGAACACCAGGGACGCCAAAATGGCCGCTCCGCATGATTTACGCATTTTTGCCATCCTCCAGAAATGGGTTGTACATCATTACAGCGTTGTTGGCCGTGATGAACTCCTCCCGGCTGTGGCCGGAAGTGAGGCTGGTCACCGTGCGGTAAAGTTCATTATGCCGCGTGTGTCCCCAAGGACGGCTCTCCAGGCGGTGATTGCGCTCAATCACTCGATAAGTTTCCTCCGGTTCTTGGTCGCTCCGCCATTCGCCGTGGAGCCTTTCCTGATCCTGCCACAGGTTTAGTTGAAATATCCGGGAGGTTGGGTTCAGTATTTGCAGGTCGACGTAATTATAGGAAACGGTTGCCCCACTGCCAAAGGGCAGAGTGCGGTTGACGTCGGGAAAAACGTCATAACTGTGCCGCCAGCGTTCGACCACTTGAAGCGGAGTGTGGAGCGTCATCCAGTAAAGGAGGTTGGATAGCTGGCAAAGGCCTCCGCCGACGCCTTGTCGGATATTGCCGCCTGAGAGGACAAAGCCTTCCTTATAGCCTTTGAGGCGACAGGGCAGGCCGACCAGCCGCCAGAAGGAGAATAGCCCGCCAGGTGGAACGATTAGACCGTTCAAGCGCCTGGAGGCGAGGTCAATGTTGATTTTTTTGTTTTCCTGAAGATATAGTTCGACATTTCTGAGTGGACGCATGAACATGGAACTGTGTCCCATATAAACATGCGGCAGCAGACTGTTTGAGTGTTCGCGGCAGAAAGAAGCTTTACCCGGCAGGTGCCAGAGCATGAATCTCAGGCTGGAGAAGTAAATCTTACCCAAGGCCAGACGCAGGGCCGATCTGGGTTGAATGGGATTGAAGGTAGTCACTGCAATGGCCCCTCTGAGGGCGGGAGGCTCTGTTCTTTTTTTTCAGTCTGATTGCGCTTCTGCTCGGCCAGCAGTTTGAAGCTGTAGCCCAAGAGCAGGGTCAGGCCGAAGCCGATTGCGGAACTGATGATGATGGCGGCGGATTGGCTGTGCAGCATCTCAAATAGTTCAAACAAAGCATAAGTTGGCAAGGCGGCCAACACGGCAGCGATAAAAAGATATTTCAGCATTTAAGTCCGCCTCACATCCGTTTGTAAAAAGGATATCATGACCAGCCGCAAAATGAAAGTATTTGCTCTTAATCGCGGCCTAAAATTGGCCTTACTTCTGTCTCTTGTCAACAGTGGGAGTGTTTTACTATTCCATATAGTCCATGCAGCAGCGGTTCTGCATAACGGTGCCTACAAACCGGCTGACGCGAACATGTTCAGGATGAACCTGATAGTTGGTCAGTGCCTCTTCCGAAATAAAAACGCTGTTCAATACAATATCTTTATTGCTGCCGGAAAGCGGTTCGAGCAGCACATCCAGAGAAATTATCCCTTCAATCATAAATTTTAATGCTTCCAATTCTGTCTTAACTTTTATAGCATTAGCAATATTTTTTTATGGGTGAACCCGTCTTTAAAATTCCACATAACAATATGTCTTATCATCTTTTATCACTCCTATTTTTCTGAGATAAAGATAGCTATAAACATTATAAGTTATTGGCAGATATTTTGCGCAATATTCAAATAGCGGCAAAAAAGAGGGGTTAGCCAGTAGTGAGAACTATCGGCTAACCCCTTGAATTCATTATGGTGCCCGGAGCCGGGGTCGAACCGGCACAGTGTTTCCACCGAGGGATTTTAAGGTGTCAACGATATAATGAAATTAAGGGGTTGTGTTTGCACAGTTGATTTCAGGGGGGACTTGAATTTTGGGGTGAAAATGAGTATATTAAAAAAGCCGGGAGTGCTACTAACACCCCCGGCAAGTGGGGCAAGTCCCCCGATTCTAGTTGGGAATCGAGTTATGCCCCGGTAGGATGGAAGTTCCTACCGGGGCAGCTTCATTTATCGCCGGTCAAGCCAGCGAGCCACGATAACTACCAAGATGCCCGAAAGGACACTGAGTAGGAAGTCCATCATGGACAGCCTCCTTTCAGGAGGACTTGCCCATGGGCATTGTATGACAAGTCTTTTTAATGCGCAAGAGCCCCGGAGTGGGGCTCTTTGCATTTGTTGCTGTTGATCAAAAGGTTGTCCGGCGGTCATCATTGTCAACGTTCAGCATATCAAGCAGACGTTGAAGGTCTTTGGTGACCTTTTTACATCCGAAGCCGTCATAATAGGCGAGAAGCTCCTTAATGCCACAGATGGTCATTACGATTCTCTTGTTGTTGGTATTTATGCCGGTGGCCGTTCTGATTATATCGTTTGTATGTAGCATGTTATACCTCCACTATCAAAATGGCATATCGTCTTTTTTGATGACCACAGCAAAATCCATAAGGTTATCGCCTATCATCCTGCCCGAAATGTTATATGGCCTGTCTTTGAGATATGTAGGCTCAACGAAGCCTAATTTTTGCGCGTCCTCTTCGTAGACGATAGCCGCAATGCGGACGGTTAAAAAGCGGGGTGTTTTGACTTTGTCGCCGATTTGAGGAATGTTTTGGTTGTTGATCATGGTGTTTCTCCTTAGTCGTTTTTTAGTGGTGATGATGGCTTGATGGACTCGATTTCGGTAATAGCTTCCCGGATGCGGTCGAAAGCGGCGATGATGGCCTCTCTGTCGGTGTCAGACAGATTAGGTTCCTTACAGCTGAAAGAATCATTGCGTTCGACGCACAGTTTTTCAAGGCTGTCTTGATCATCGTTGGCAATGTAGCCAGACAGGCTTATGGCCGTAGTGTTCATAGTGTCGAGAGCGTCCTGTTTGTCATCGGTGAAGTATGTTGCCTCCTTGTTGCATTTACCATCGATGTAAGCCCGCACTTGGTATTCCTGCCAATCACGGTCATAAAAGCATTTGAGTGTGACCCTGCCTACGGTGGTTTCTTTAATCTTTCTGAACTGCGACATGGTGTGATCTCCCTTTTAGGTGAAGGGGCTGGAGCGCAAAAACTTGTTCCCCTGGACCGCCCCTGAAATTTAAAAAAGAAAGGTGCACGCCGGAAAGGAAAAATCAAGGGGTGCCTTTCATAAAAAAAATTTCATCATGATTCAATAGATCTTGAACCTTAGATGAAATTATTTTTATCCCTTGATTTTTGCTTTACGGAGTGCTAGACGAGAAGAAATTTCAGGGGCGGGCCAGGGGAACAATTCAATTCTTCGCCGGGGTATGGGGCGCTGCCCCATCAAACGATCGAAGCTTGCGGAGATCAGAAGTGACAGATTAACTTGTTAATAGATATTCAAATGCAGAATACATTAAGCCCTGGTTTAAATTTGCGTAGTCTTCGGAGTCAAATTCAGGGCGACCGGCTTAGGTGCCCCCACCCCTTGTGGGTCAAGACCCCCGAGATTAAATCGCATTCCAACCCTAAGAGGGGGGCTTGATTCATGGGGGGACCGGCCCCGTCTTCGGGGCAAGCCCCAAAAGAACCATTAAGAGGGGAAAATAATCAAAATTAGAAAGAAATAAAGAAGATTAAACTTCGACTTCAGCGAGAGTTTTTAAAATTCTTTCTTCAAGCCGAACTCTGTTCCATTGAAGAATAATTTCTTTAAAATCTTGATTTAATTGATATTCACTTACCTCCGTACGCCAATCATAGCGCACAACAATGTATCCAGCTTCACGCAACATGGCATCCCGTTCAGCATCCTTCACTTTTTTGTCGGGATAGTCGTGGCTGGGACCATCCAATTCAACCATAGCAATAACTTGACACTTTGGAGTACAAACGACGAAGTCGATTATTTTTGACCAAAATGGAATACGGTCTCTGTAATCGCGTTGTTGCTCGACATCAAGCACCTGATTCATACTGACCTGTGGAAAGACGTGAAGTCCTACGAGTCCGACCTTCAGCTTATTGAAGAACTCAATTTCTTTTTCGTTCAAAAGAGTTTTAGGAATGAACTTTTTCTTGTGCTTTTTTGGATACTTTGACTCGGCCATATCATTCATCCTCAATAAACTTAAAATGCATTTCAAGCTTGCTATTACTGACTATGCGGATTTCGAAGAAACTTTCGTTGTTGAAGGTTTTGGAACTTCAGTAACGCCCTTTTTCTTTTTGGCAATGGCGATGGCGCGTTCAGCAAGTTCTTCAGCCAATTCCCCGCCGTTGAGCAAAATGAAGTTGAAAGCGTCTTTTGCTTCTTGATGCGGGTCAGATACCTTAGGTTTTTTGGCATGTTTAGGCTTGTCACCAACAAGCTCCCGCCCTTCGATCAACATTTCGATCAAGTCCATACCTATTTTATTAGCAATAAGTTCTGCTGTGCCAACGGATATCGATGCTTGTTTTTTCAATATTTGGCTGATGAAGGTATGAGATAAATCAAATATTGCACCGGCTTCCATGAGGTTATAGCCGGATTCTTTGTACCACTTCTGAAAAGCGGCTACAAAGTAGTTCATTGTTTTAGTGTTTTTTGAATTGGCGATTTTCATAATTTTCATATAGCATAGCTCCCTAAAAAAAAATCCGATGAATGTTCCACGTGAAATACCTATCGGATTTCTGCTTGACTTTTTTAAGGTGAATGTTTAATATTGTGATAAATGTTTCACGTGGAACATCTCAGTGAAAAGGGGGTGCAAATGAGCAAATACGGAGAGAGTTGGAAACCGGCGAAAGAAGGGGGCCGGAACCGAGGGAAGATTTTGCGGGAGATCAAGGCACTGAAGAACGAACAACGAAAGTTCGAGAGAGTACACAACGACGAGGGCAATGACGAGAAGCTGGACGAGATTTGCCTGGAAGCGATCAGAAAGATCGGAGTGAGACTGTCGGAATTAACAAGCCAGCTATAGAAAGGAAAAGAATTATGGCAATGTTTGTACAGGGCGTGTGTGTGGGAAAGAAAGACGAAAACATCGAGTTCACGAAAGACGGGAAACCGGACTCGTTCCGTAGCATATCGGCATCCTTCTCGGAACCGGACGGCACCGGTGAGCCGGTGTCAGTGGACATGGATGAAAATCAGATCAAACAGTTCCAGCCGTTCCAGCATTACAAGTTCCCGGTGGAGGCCCGAGTGGTTTCAACGAAGCGTGGCGCGTTCTGCCGGATATCGATGCTGAAAAGCGCGGTTATCGAACGACTCGGTCAGGCGGGAGCGTCCGGTCAGCCCGCGGCGAAACAGGGATAAAGGACACAGTGAACCTCCGCGCGGCGAATCTGACCCCAGTGCCGCCCGCGCGCAGGTCACGAGCACGGACGGCACTGGGGTCAGATTCGCCGCGCGGAGGTTCAAATGTTGGAGTATTTTGACGTGTATTTTCTGCAGGGGCTGAAGGTGGTGGCACCTGCGTTAATAGTGCTTGCGATATGCAGGCTATTTCAATCCATGTAACGAGAAAGAGGAGACAGAAATGACGAATGTGAAAGTGTACAAGGTGATGAAGAGCAAAAGCAAGATGGCCTATGCGGCCCTTTTCGCGCTGACTGTGTCGATGATGACCCCGGCCGTGGCCCGCGCCGACGCGATTTCGGACGCGATCACGAGCTTTGATACTACGAACATCATGGCGGCCGGTGCGGCCGTGATCGGCCTTGTGATCGCCATAGTGGGCGTGAAGAAGGTGATTCAGATGGTGAAAGGCGCGTAAGCGCGGCAAGGTTGCCACCTTCAACCAGGGGGAGGGCTACGGCCCTCTCTTTATTCCTACCCGGAGGAAATCATGACTCCAGAACAATACGCCGAACTGTACGCCCTTCTAAGCACTCTCCCCGATCAGATATTTTCAGCCCTTCTGGCCGTATTAGTCATCAGCATTTTTGCGAGTTGTATTAAATGAAAAAGATAATTATAGCGTCAGTGTTAAGCGTTATTTTATGTGTGTCGTCCTCAGCGTATGCGGCTTCTTATTGTGGCATGAGCGAGGCGACAAAGGCGAAGTGCTATATAAATGGATATGGCAAGTTTGTTTATTGGGGCGGTGCGTCATTCATTCCATGTGAATTTATCGAAAGTGAGCCATGCGAGGTTAGCGCGGAGCATTGCGAGAATGTACCGGAGAATCTAAAAGATGCGTTTGGTTGTGGTGGTGGTGATCCCATAGATGAGTGTGTACGGTATCAAAACATGTTTGACCCGTCACCAGTGGATTGTAATTTTCAAATAGAGTATGGGAATACTTGCGAAGATGGCGAAGGGCGGGTGATCAATCGTGAATACAGGATTAAAGCGTCTGACGGGCGAATATCTGACTGGAAGTGGGAAGGGAAAAGTTCATTGGATGAGGGGGTTGAATGTGATGAGGTGATAAAAATATGCGGTAACTCAAATGGATGTTGGGAAAGTGCCGGAACGGGAGGCGGCAGTTCAGGCGGTGGTGGGTCAGGTGGTGGTGATGGAGGTGGTGAGACAGGCGGGGGTGGTACTGGTGGAGGTGGAACAGGCGGGGGTGGAACAGGCGGGGGTGAAACAGGTGGGGGTGAAACAGGTGGGGGTGGAACTGGCGGGGGCGAGACAGGCGGGGGTGATACTGGTGGAGGTGGAACAGGCGGTGGCGAGACAGGCGGGGGTGAAACAGGTGGGGGTGAAACTGGTGGCGGCGAGACTGGTGGTGGTGATGGCAACGGCGATGGAAGCGGTGAAAGTGGCAACGGTAGCGGTTCATATGATGGTGATGGCGGGTTGAGTGGTATTGACGGAATAGAGGGCATGGATAAAGGGGAAGGTGATTTAAAGCAGACGATGAAGGATATGCTCAATGACCTTAAGGACAATGAAATGGTGGGTAAAATCAAAGACCACGACTACATAAAAGTGTCCGGTCAAACCTGCAAGATCAATTTCACAGTATTTAATCGGTCGTTCAGTTTTTCATTGTGTGAGTGGGAGCATGAAATAAGCCTGTTTGGCAACATCCTGATGGGGCTGGTTTCTCTGTTCGGGATGGTGCATATCTTAAGGAGATAGAGTATGGACTGGATACTTGGCGGTATCAAAGATTTTCTTATCAAGATTTTTGGAAACTTTTGGGGAAGCCTTTTCTCCGTGTTCATGAAAATACTGATGGGACCATTTATATATTTTATCCTTAATCCCATTTTTGGTCTGATCAGCTTTTTTGCTGAATTGCTGATGGAGACGTTCGTACTCCCGCACTTGAACCAGGTTGGGTTGGACATGACAGGTCTGGCCGGTTGGCTGATTACCTGCCTGCGCTTTCAAGAATGCTTGTCGATATTATTATCATTCTATGCGGTTGGTTTTCTGATCAGCCTGATACCGGGAAAGTAAACGGCCATGATTTACCTCTATACCGGTGTGCCGGGTTCTGGCAAAAGTTACAAGATGGTGTATGACCTGTCGGTGTTTTTGGAAAAGAACCCGGATGTGTCGGTAATATCGAACATCAGGGAATTGAGGCTGGGCCACACGGACTTTGAAGAATTTTTGGACGAACTGTTCTCTGGCCAGAAGCGGCCGCAGCAGGTGGAAAACTTTTTTGACTACGAACACCAGCAGAAGCTCAATGAAAAATTCGGCGGTCCGATCATGTACGTCCTGGACGAATGCCAACTGTACTTTCCCCGGCGCATGGGGTTGCCAAAAACAGAGGCGTATCTCCAGCGTCACCGCCACCTTGGCCACTTCATTTACTTGGCCAGCCAGTCGTCGAAGCTGGTGAACTCGAACTTTATCCCGCTGATCGAAACGGAATATCACGCCGCGCGGCGAACAATTTCGTTTATGGGTGAAATTCATTATAAGGAGAAAAGCCCGCAGTCGAATCAGATAATTCGCAATATCACGTTGCGGCCGAAGCAGAAAATATTTGACCTGTATAAAAGCTTCGAAACAGCAGAAATCAAAAAACCCAAGCCGGTACTGTTTAAATTTTTTTTGGTGCCATTGCTGTTCACGCCGTTTCTGTATCTGTTTTATGCGAACTATTTGCGCGTGCCTGAAAAGTCTGAAAGCGCCCAGGTGGAATCATCGAGCGCGAGACCTGTAGAGGTCGACAGGCTGACGCATGAGCGCGACAAACTTCGTGCGGAAGTGTCGAGGCTGAATGAACGTATTTCGTTAATGAGCAACGACAACGAGAAGATGCGTGAAACGCTGGAACAGAAAGTGCGGGTGTTCCTGCCGGTAGTTCAGGTGGGTAATAAGAAACTGACAGTGGACCCGGAAACAGGTGCGATAGTGGATACGAAGCAGATAAAGGGGCATAAGGTAGTGTGCATGAAAGATATTCACTGCTATTACGACAAGCCACTGTACGGGGGCGTACAACTGCTGTCAGAGCGTCAGGGTGGAATGGTTGCGCCATCGCCGTATGTGGGCGCACAGACGGCGGTGAGGCCGTCAGCGGGTGCGGTGGCGGGTGTGGGTGCATTCATAGACGCGAGCATAGTGCCGGAAGTGGAAGAACCTGTACGGAAGGTGAACTGATGAGGGCAGTTTTGGGAAATGAGATTCATAAAGTTGAAAGGAAAAGGTAAGTCAAATGGAATCATTGTTGATTGTTTTTAGCGGGGTCATTTTATCTTTTGGTTGTTTAATTCTATTTCATTGGTGGGAGAAATATAGTTGTGAAAACAGTTTTAAAAAGTACTGTGCAGCTAGAGCGAAATCCCGCCAGATGTTTATAGAAAAGATTGGCCGTTGTACGATTGAAATATTCCATTTGAATGAAGAGCTTGAAAATGAAGCGTGTCCAATGAGGAAAGAAACAATTAAGTCTCAAATAGCACGCACTCAAAAGTCAATTGTTGCATTTATTAATACTATTAGGATGTTGAGTTGACTCATATACAAAGTACCGTACTTGTTACTGAAATTGGAACCGCAAGGGGCCGAATGACGGCCCCTATACTTGAAAAAATAATTCGAAAGTTGCCCCAAGTCGCTGACCAGACCGAAGCGATAGCGCGGAAACATAACTGTGCGTCTGTCTGGTGTCCCATGTGCTACCGGCGTTTCCATCTGCACCGGCACTTTGCGCGGCTGTCAGAAATGCCGTGGCAGGAATCGCGTTTGGTGACTCTCACCCTGGACAGAGCCAAGGTCGGCATTGGTGCGGACGCTTACATGTGGTTCCGTGAAAAAAAGGCCCTGGGCCGCTTTTTCGTGGGCCTTGAACGCCAGGGTGTAGAGGTCAAAGACTGGGCCGGTCAAATCGAGTTCCATAAGGACGGAACCCCGCACTGGCACCTCTTGGTGTGGACGAAAAAAGGCAAAGCCGGAATGATCGGCAATGCGCGGCTGAAAGCCGCATGGCCGTGGGGCGGCGTTCATGAGGACTATTTCAAGGACCGCGCCCACTATGACAATACGGTGGGTTATTTCGGAAAGTCCGGGTATTTTCACAAGGGCAAAAAGTACCAAACTGAACTGCCGGATTATTTCCGTTCAGATTATTTCAAGGGCAAGCGCATAGCGCGGTTTTATTCGGCCAGGCGCAAATCGGACAATCCTTCGGAGCAGGTTGAAACAGAAAAGGAACCGGAGCCGTCACAGACGATAACCGGGCGCAAGCTGGCCACCTGCGGGCAGTTCACCCACATCTGGTTTTACACCAGTGACCGGGCCGGGTTCGAGCGAAGCGAGGCGCATTATTCCGAGTGTATCAACGTGCCTTATAACGATTTTGTCGAAGATCATGCCGGTGCCTATGTGCCGGGATTCGGTTACAGCTTCTTCCTTTCCGGTATCCCGCCAGAGGTTTCAGAGTGTCCGTTTTGAGACGAGTTAGTACAAAATTTAGGGGATGATTATGAGAGTGCTGGTTGCCTGTGAATTTAGTGGAAGAGTGAGAGACGCATTCATAGCAAGAGGACATGATGCTATATCATGCGATCTCTTGCCGAGTGAGCGCCCTGGGCCGCATTATCAGGGGAATGTCAGAGACATTCTTAATGACGGCTGGGATTTGATGGTTGCACATCCGCCCTGTACGCATCTGGCAGTAAGTGGACGCAGGTGGTTTAAGGGCAAAGAAGCGCTCCAGTCGGAAGCCTTGAACTTCGTCCGTGCTCTTATGAATGCTCCAATATTTCGTATAGCTGTTGAAAATCCTTTGTCGCTTATATCAAGCCAAATCAGACCGGCTGACCAGCTGATTCAACCATGGCAATTTGGGCATGGTGAGCTTAAGGCCACATGCTTGTGGTTGCGTGGCTTGCCCAAGCTGAAACCGACTTGTATTGTACCCGGGCGTGAATCACGTCTCCATCATTTAAGCCCGGGTGTTGATCGCTGGAAAGAGCGGAGCCGTACTTATCCAGGAATTGCTGAAGCAATGGCAGATCAATGGAGTGACTGCCCTGGAGCGTTGTTCATTTGAGATACTGATGGTTCAAAAAAACGAACTCAAAAAGGGGTGTCAGTGCAGCCGATCGGCGCGGGGTAAGGTTCAAAAATTTATGTTTAGGGGCTGGAGATGTATTTAGAGGCAAGCGAAGCGGTGTTCGTGTACTTTTTGCTTATGTCGGGCGCGATGCTTGGCGGCTTTGCCGGTAGCCTGATAGGCGAGTATCTCATCCGTAAATTTTGGGGCGGGTCAAAGTGAAGGTTTTTCAGCGCGGAAAACGATGGTGGGTGTACGAGTGTGAGAACGGGATTATAACCCGCCGATCACTTGGCCCAGACGTGACCAGCAGGGCGCAAGCTCTTCTGGCGGCAGAAAAAGAAGCGCCGTCAGAACCGGCGCAACCAAAAATGTTGACCTTGCGGACGTTCTTCAACGATTTTTTGACCGATGCGCGTATCAGGCTTTCAGCAACATCAGTGGTGCGTTATAAGCGTTCATTCAAGGCTCTGATGTACGATTTGGGCGATTTCTTCCCAGTGGAGTGCCTGACCAACAAGCAACTGAATAAGTGGGCTTACAGCCTCTTACAGAAGGGCCGTTCCCCAGAGGGCATAAACCTTGACCTTCGCCACATCAGAGCGGCCTTGCGGCGTGGTGAAGACCTTGGTGTGATCGCCATAGCTCCGAAAGTGGATATGGTGCGGACCCCCAAGCGACTCCCCCGCCACCTGACGATGGAGCAGTTCAACCGGATAGTTGCGGCCGAGAGGAACGAACTGTTTCGGCGGTTGTGGATTTTCATGGTCTGGACCGGGGTAAGACGGTATGAAGCGCACGGCCTTGAATGGGAGTGCGTCACCCTGGGCGATAATCCGCGCATGCAAGTAGTGGGGAAGGGCGACCGTGAGCGTGTGGTGCCGATACTGGCCCCGGCCCTTGAGGCTATGGGCCGGCCGGAAGTATCGGGCCGGGTGTTCGAGGTGGGGAGCCTGGACAACATGACGGCCCATTTCAAGGCCACGGCCAAAGCGGCCGGACTGCCTAAGGCCCGGCTTCATGACCTGCGCCATACCTGCCTGACTCTGCTGGTCGGCCACGGTGTACCGTTGAAGCTGGTTCAGGACATCGCCGGGCATTCCACGATCACAACGACCATGAACTACGCGAAGCTGTTCACGGGAAACGCCCATTCCATTCTCAATAAGGCGCTTGGTTTTGAGAAAATGTCGAAGTCCCTTGTGGATGAATAAAATCAAATAGTTACGCTGTAGAGCTGTGCATTGTACAAGCCGTGTTTTGCACAATATTCAAATAGCGGCAAAAAAGAGGGGTTAGCCAGTAGTGAGAACTATCGGCTAACCCCTTGAAATGATTGTGGTGCCCGGAGCCGGGGTCGAACCGGCACAGTGTTTCCACCGAGGGATTTTAAGGTGTCAACGATATAATGAAATTAAGGGGTTGTGTTTGCACAGTTGATTTCAGGGGGGACTTGAATTTTGGGGTGAAAATGAGTATATTAAAAAAGCCGGGAGTGCTACTAACACCCCCGGCAAGTGGGGCAAGTCCCCCGATTCTAGTTGGGAATCGAGTTATGCCCCGGTAGGATGGAAGTTCCTACCGGGGCAGCTTCATTTATCGCCGGTCAAGCCAGCGAGCCACGATAACTACCAAGATGCCCGAAAGGACACTGAGTAGGAAGTCCATCATGGACAGCCTCCTTTCAGGAGGACTTGCCCATGGGCATTGTATGACAAGTCTTTTTAATGCGCAAGAGCCCCGGAGTGGGGCTCTTTGCATTTGTTGCTGTTGATCAAAAGGTTGTCCGGCGGTCATCATTGTCAACGTTCAGCATATCAAGCAGACGTTGAAGGTCTTTGGTGACCTTTTTACATCCGAAGCCGTCATAATAGGCGAGAAGCTCCTTAATGCCACAGATGGTCATTACGATTCTCTTGTTGTTGGTATTTATGCCGGTGGCCGTTCTGATTATATCGTTTGTATGTAGCATGTTATACCTCCACTATCAAAATGGCATATCGTCTTTTTTGATGACCACAGCAAAATCCATAAGGTTATCGCCTATCATCCTGCCCGAAATGTTATATGGCCTGTCTTTGAGATATGTAGGCTCAACGAAGCCTAATTTTTGCGCGTCCTCTTCGTAGACGATAGCCGCAATGCGGACGGTTAAAAAGCGGGGTGTTTTGACTTTGTCGCCGATTTGAGGAATGTTTTGGTTGTTGATCATGGTGTTTCTCCTTAGTCGTTTTTTAGTGGTGATGATGGCTTGATGGACTCGATTTCGGTAATAGCTTCCCGGATGCGGTCGAAAGCGGCGATGATGGCCTCTCTGTCGGTGTCAGACAGATTAGGTTCCTTACAGCTGAAAGAATCATTGCGTTCGACGCACAGTTTTTCAAGGCTGTCTTGATCATCGTTGGCAATGTAGCCAGACAGGCTTATGGCCGTAGTGTTCATAGTGTCGAGAGCGTCCTGTTTGTCATCGGTGAAGTATGTTGCCTCCTTGTTGCATTTACCATCGATGTAAGCCCGCACTTGGTATTCCTGCCAATCACGGTCATAAAAGCATTTGAGTGTGACCCTGCCTACGGTGGTTTCTTTAATCTTTCTGAACTGCGACATGGTGTGATCTCCCTTTTAGGTGAAGGGGCTGGAGCGCAAAAACTTGTTCCCCTGGACCGCCCCTGAAATTTAAAAAAGAAAGGTGCACGCCGGAAAGGAAAAATCAAGGGGTGCCTTTCATAAAAAAAATTTCATCATGATTCAATAGATCTTGAACCTTAGATGAAATTATTTTTATCCCTTGATTTTTGCTTTACGGAGTGCTAGACGAGAAGAAATTTCAGGGGCGGGCCAGGGGAACAATTCAATTCTTCGCCGGGGTATGGGGCGCTGCCCCATCAAACGATCGAAGCTTGCGGAGATCAGAAGTGACAGATTAACTTGTTAATAGATATTCAAATGCAGAATACATTAAGCCCTGGTTTAAATTTGCGTAGTCTTCGGAGTCAAATTCAGGGCGACCGGCTTAGGTGCCCCCACCCCTTGTGGGTCAAGACCCCCGAGATTAAATCGCATTCCAACCCTAAGAGGGGGGCTTGATTCATGGGGGGACCGGCCCCGTCTTCGGGGCAAGCCCCAAAAGAACCATTAAGAGGGGAAAATAATCAAAATTAGAAAGAAATAAAGAAGATTAAACTTCGACTTCAGCGAGAGTTTTTAAAATTCTTTCTTCAAGCCGAACTCTGTTCCATTGAAGAATAATTTCTTTAAAATCTTGATTTAATTGATATTCACTTACCTCCGTACGCCAATCATAGCGCACAACAATGTATCCAGCTTCACGCAACATGGCATCCCGTTCAGCATCCTTCACTTTTTTGTCGGGATAGTCGTGGCTGGGACCATCCAATTCAACCATAGCAATAACTTGACACTTTGGAGTACAAACGACGAAGTCGATTATTTTTGACCAAAATGGAATACGGTCTCTGTAATCGCGTTGTTGCTCGACATCAAGCACCTGATTCATACTGACCTGTGGAAAGACGTGAAGTCCTACGAGTCCGACCTTCAGCTTATTGAAGAACTCAATTTCTTTTTCGTTCAAAAGAGTTTTAGGAATGAACTTTTTCTTGTGCTTTTTTGGATACTTTGACTCGGCCATATCATTCATCCTCAATAAACTTAAAATGCATTTCAAGCTTGCTATTACTGACTATGCGGATTTCGAAGAAACTTTCGTTGTTGAAGGTTTTGGAACTTCAGTAACGCCCTTTTTCTTTTTGGCAATGGCGATGGCGCGTTCAGCAAGTTCTTCAGCCAATTCCCCGCCGTTGAGCAAAATGAAGTTGAAAGCGTCTTTTGCTTCTTGATGCGGGTCAGATACCTTAGGTTTTTTGGCATGTTTAGGCTTGTCACCAACAAGCTCCCGCCCTTCGATCAACATTTCGATCAAGTCCATACCTATTTTATTAGCAATAAGTTCTGCTGTGCCAACGGATATCGATGCTTGTTTTTTCAATATTTGGCTGATGAAGGTATGAGATAAATCAAATATTGCACCGGCTTCCATGAGGTTATAGCCGGATTCTTTGTACCACTTCTGAAAAGCGGCTACAAAGTAGTTCATTGTTTTAGTGTTTTTTGAATTGGCGATTTTCATAATTTTCATATAGCATAGCTCCCTAAAAAAAAATCCGATGAATGTTCCACGTGAAATACCTATCGGATTTCTGCTTGACTTTTTTAAGGTGAATGTTTAATATTGTGATAAATGTTTCACGTGGAACATCTCAGTGAAAAGGGGGTGCAAATGAGCAAATACGGAGAGAGTTGGAAACCGGCGAAAGAAGGGGGCCGGAACCGAGGGAAGATTTTGCGGGAGATCAAGGCACTGAAGAACGAACAACGAAAGTTCGAGAGAGTACACAACGACGAGGGCAATGACGAGAAGCTGGACGAGATTTGCCTGGAAGCGATCAGAAAGATCGGAGTGAGACTGTCGGAATTAACAAGCCAGCTATAGAAAGGAAAAGAATTATGGCAATGTTTGTACAGGGCGTGTGTGTGGGAAAGAAAGACGAAAACATCGAGTTCACGAAAGACGGGAAACCGGACTCGTTCCGTAGCATATCGGCATCCTTCTCGGAACCGGACGGCACCGGTGAGCCGGTGTCAGTGGACATGGATGAAAATCAGATCAAACAGTTCCAGCCGTTCCAGCATTACAAGTTCCCGGTGGAGGCCCGAGTGGTTTCAACGAAGCGTGGCGCGTTCTGCCGGATATCGATGCTGAAAAGCGCGGTTATCGAACGACTCGGTCAGGCGGGAGCGTCCGGTCAGCCCGCGGCGAAACAGGGATAAAGGACACAGTGAACCTCCGCGCGGCGAATCTGACCCCAGTGCCGCCCGCGCGCAGGTCACGAGCACGGACGGCACTGGGGTCAGATTCGCCGCGCGGAGGTTCAAATGTTGGAGTATTTTGACGTGTATTTTCTGCAGGGGCTGAAGGTGGTGGCACCTGCGTTAATAGTGCTTGCGATATGCAGGCTATTTCAATCCATGTAACGAGAAAGAGGAGACAGAAATGACGAATGTGAAAGTGTACAAGGTGATGAAGAGCAAAAGCAAGATGGCCTATGCGGCCCTTTTCGCGCTGACTGTGTCGATGATGACCCCGGCCGTGGCCCGCGCCGACGCGATTTCGGACGCGATCACGAGCTTTGATACTACGAACATCATGGCGGCCGGTGCGGCCGTGATCGGCCTTGTGATCGCCATAGTGGGCGTGAAGAAGGTGATTCAGATGGTGAAAGGCGCGTAAGCGCGGCAAGGTTGCCACCTTCAACCAGGGGGAGGGCTACGGCCCTCTCTTTATTCCTACCCGGAGGAAATCATGACTCCAGAACAATACGCCGAACTGTACGCCCTTCTAAGCACTCTCCCCGATCAGATATTTTCAGCCCTTCTGGCCGTATTAGTCATCAGCATTTTTGCGAGTTGTATTAAATGAAAAAGATAATTATAGCGTCAGTGTTAAGCGTTATTTTATGTGTGTCGTCCTCAGCGTATGCGGCTTCTTATTGTGGCATGAGCGAGGCGACAAAGGCGAAGTGCTATATAAATGGATATGGCAAGTTTGTTTATTGGGGCGGTGCGTCATTCATTCCATGTGAATTTATCGAAAGTGAGCCATGCGAGGTTAGCGCGGAGCATTGCGAGAATGTACCGGAGAATCTAAAAGATGCGTTTGGTTGTGGTGGTGGTGATCCCATAGATGAGTGTGTACGGTATCAAAACATGTTTGACCCGTCACCAGTGGATTGTAATTTTCAAATAGAGTATGGGAATACTTGCGAAGATGGCGAAGGGCGGGTGATCAATCGTGAATACAGGATTAAAGCGTCTGACGGGCGAATATCTGACTGGAAGTGGGAAGGGAAAAGTTCATTGGATGAGGGGGTTGAATGTGATGAGGTGATAAAAATATGCGGTAACTCAAATGGATGTTGGGAAAGTGCCGGAACGGGAGGCGGCAGTTCAGGCGGTGGTGGGTCAGGTGGTGGTGATGGAGGTGGTGAGACAGGCGGGGGTGGTACTGGTGGAGGTGGAACAGGCGGGGGTGGAACAGGCGGGGGTGAAACAGGTGGGGGTGAAACAGGTGGGGGTGGAACTGGCGGGGGCGAGACAGGCGGGGGTGATACTGGTGGAGGTGGAACAGGCGGTGGCGAGACAGGCGGGGGTGAAACAGGTGGGGGTGAAACTGGTGGCGGCGAGACTGGTGGTGGTGATGGCAACGGCGATGGAAGCGGTGAAAGTGGCAACGGTAGCGGTTCATATGATGGTGATGGCGGGTTGAGTGGTATTGACGGAATAGAGGGCATGGATAAAGGGGAAGGTGATTTAAAGCAGACGATGAAGGATATGCTCAATGACCTTAAGGACAATGAAATGGTGGGTAAAATCAAAGACCACGACTACATAAAAGTGTCCGGTCAAACCTGCAAGATCAATTTCACAGTATTTAATCGGTCGTTCAGTTTTTCATTGTGTGAGTGGGAGCATGAAATAAGCCTGTTTGGCAACATCCTGATGGGGCTGGTTTCTCTGTTCGGGATGGTGCATATCTTAAGGAGATAGAGTATGGACTGGATACTTGGCGGTATCAAAGATTTTCTTATCAAGATTTTTGGAAACTTTTGGGGAAGCCTTTTCTCCGTGTTCATGAAAATACTGATGGGACCATTTATATATTTTATCCTTAATCCCATTTTTGGTCTGATCAGCTTTTTTGCTGAATTGCTGATGGAGACGTTCGTACTCCCGCACTTGAACCAGGTTGGGTTGGACATGACAGGTCTGGCCGGTTGGCTGATTACCTGCCTGCGCTTTCAAGAATGCTTGTCGATATTATTATCATTCTATGCGGTTGGTTTTCTGATCAGCCTGATACCGGGAAAGTAAACGGCCATGATTTACCTCTATACCGGTGTGCCGGGTTCTGGCAAAAGTTACAAGATGGTGTATGACCTGTCGGTGTTTTTGGAAAAGAACCCGGATGTGTCGGTAATATCGAACATCAGGGAATTGAGGCTGGGCCACACGGACTTTGAAGAATTTTTGGACGAACTGTTCTCTGGCCAGAAGCGGCCGCAGCAGGTGGAAAACTTTTTTGACTACGAACACCAGCAGAAGCTCAATGAAAAATTCGGCGGTCCGATCATGTACGTCCTGGACGAATGCCAACTGTACTTTCCCCGGCGCATGGGGTTGCCAAAAACAGAGGCGTATCTCCAGCGTCACCGCCACCTTGGCCACTTCATTTACTTGGCCAGCCAGTCGTCGAAGCTGGTGAACTCGAACTTTATCCCGCTGATCGAAACGGAATATCACGCCGCGCGGCGAACAATTTCGTTTATGGGTGAAATTCATTATAAGGAGAAAAGCCCGCAGTCGAATCAGATAATTCGCAATATCACGTTGCGGCCGAAGCAGAAAATATTTGACCTGTATAAAAGCTTCGAAACAGCAGAAATCAAAAAACCCAAGCCGGTACTGTTTAAATTTTTTTTGGTGCCATTGCTGTTCACGCCGTTTCTGTATCTGTTTTATGCGAACTATTTGCGCGTGCCTGAAAAGTCTGAAAGCGCCCAGGTGGAATCATCGAGCGCGAGACCTGTAGAGGTCGACAGGCTGACGCATGAGCGCGACAAACTTCGTGCGGAAGTGTCGAGGCTGAATGAACGTATTTCGTTAATGAGCAACGACAACGAGAAGATGCGTGAAACGCTGGAACAGAAAGTGCGGGTGTTCCTGCCGGTAGTTCAGGTGGGTAATAAGAAACTGACAGTGGACCCGGAAACAGGTGCGATAGTGGATACGAAGCAGATAAAGGGGCATAAGGTAGTGTGCATGAAAGATATTCACTGCTATTACGACAAGCCACTGTACGGGGGCGTACAACTGCTGTCAGAGCGTCAGGGTGGAATGGTTGCGCCATCGCCGTATGTGGGCGCACAGACGGCGGTGAGGCCGTCAGCGGGTGCGGTGGCGGGTGTGGGTGCATTCATAGACGCGAGCATAGTGCCGGAAGTGGAAGAACCTGTACGGAAGGTGAACTGATGAGGGCAGTTTTGGGAAATGAGATTCATAAAGTTGAAAGGAAAAGGTAAGTCAAATGGAATCATTGTTGATTGTTTTTAGCGGGGTCATTTTATCTTTTGGTTGTTTAATTCTATTTCATTGGTGGGAGAAATATAGTTGTGAAAACAGTTTTAAAAAGTACTGTGCAGCTAGAGCGAAATCCCGCCAGATGTTTATAGAAAAGATTGGCCGTTGTACGATTGAAATATTCCATTTGAATGAAGAGCTTGAAAATGAAGCGTGTCCAATGAGGAAAGAAACAATTAAGTCTCAAATAGCACGCACTCAAAAGTCAATTGTTGCATTTATTAATACTATTAGGATGTTGAGTTGACTCATATACAAAGTACCGTACTTGTTACTGAAATTGGAACCGCAAGGGGCCGAATGACGGCCCCTATACTTGAAAAAATAATTCGAAAGTTGCCCCAAGTCGCTGACCAGACCGAAGCGATAGCGCGGAAACATAACTGTGCGTCTGTCTGGTGTCCCATGTGCTACCGGCGTTTCCATCTGCACCGGCACTTTGCGCGGCTGTCAGAAATGCCGTGGCAGGAATCGCGTTTGGTGACTCTCACCCTGGACAGAGCCAAGGTCGGCATTGGTGCGGACGCTTACATGTGGTTCCGTGAAAAAAAGGCCCTGGGCCGCTTTTTCGTGGGCCTTGAACGCCAGGGTGTAGAGGTCAAAGACTGGGCCGGTCAAATCGAGTTCCATAAGGACGGAACCCCGCACTGGCACCTCTTGGTGTGGACGAAAAAAGGCAAAGCCGGAATGATCGGCAATGCGCGGCTGAAAGCCGCATGGCCGTGGGGCGGCGTTCATGAGGACTATTTCAAGGACCGCGCCCACTATGACAATACGGTGGGTTATTTCGGAAAGTCCGGGTATTTTCACAAGGGCAAAAAGTACCAAACTGAACTGCCGGATTATTTCCGTTCAGATTATTTCAAGGGCAAGCGCATAGCGCGGTTTTATTCGGCCAGGCGCAAATCGGACAATCCTTCGGAGCAGGTTGAAACAGAAAAGGAACCGGAGCCGTCACAGACGATAACCGGGCGCAAGCTGGCCACCTGCGGGCAGTTCACCCACATCTGGTTTTACACCAGTGACCGGGCCGGGTTCGAGCGAAGCGAGGCGCATTATTCCGAGTGTATCAACGTGCCTTATAACGATTTTGTCGAAGATCATGCCGGTGCCTATGTGCCGGGATTCGGTTACAGCTTCTTCCTTTCCGGTATCCCGCCAGAGGTTTCAGAGTGTCCGTTTTGAGACGAGTTAGTACAAAATTTAGGGGATGATTATGAGAGTGCTGGTTGCCTGTGAATTTAGTGGAAGAGTGAGAGACGCATTCATAGCAAGAGGACATGATGCTATATCATGCGATCTCTTGCCGAGTGAGCGCCCTGGGCCGCATTATCAGGGGAATGTCAGAGACATTCTTAATGACGGCTGGGATTTGATGGTTGCACATCCGCCCTGTACGCATCTGGCAGTAAGTGGACGCAGGTGGTTTAAGGGCAAAGAAGCGCTCCAGTCGGAAGCCTTGAACTTCGTCCGTGCTCTTATGAATGCTCCAATATTTCGTATAGCTGTTGAAAATCCTTTGTCGCTTATATCAAGCCAAATCAGACCGGCTGACCAGCTGATTCAACCATGGCAATTTGGGCATGGTGAGCTTAAGGCCACATGCTTGTGGTTGCGTGGCTTGCCCAAGCTGAAACCGACTTGTATTGTACCCGGGCGTGAATCACGTCTCCATCATTTAAGCCCGGGTGTTGATCGCTGGAAAGAGCGGAGCCGTACTTATCCAGGAATTGCTGAAGCAATGGCAGATCAATGGAGTGACTGCCCTGGAGCGTTGTTCATTTGAGATACTGATGGTTCAAAAAAACGAACTCAAAAAGGGGTGTCAGTGCAGCCGATCGGCGCGGGGTAAGGTTCAAAAATTTATGTTTAGGGGCTGGAGATGTATTTAGAGGCAAGCGAAGCGGTGTTCGTGTACTTTTTGCTTATGTCGGGCGCGATGCTTGGCGGCTTTGCCGGTAGCCTGATAGGCGAGTATCTCATCCGTAAATTTTGGGGCGGGTCAAAGTGAAGGTTTTTCAGCGCGGAAAACGATGGTGGGTGTACGAGTGTGAGAACGGGATTATAACCCGCCGATCACTTGGCCCAGACGTGACCAGCAGGGCGCAAGCTCTTCTGGCGGCAGAAAAAGAAGCGCCGTCAGAACCGGCGCAACCAAAAATGTTGACCTTGCGGACGTTCTTCAACGATTTTTTGACCGATGCGCGTATCAGGCTTTCAGCAACATCAGTGGTGCGTTATAAGCGTTCATTCAAGGCTCTGATGTACGATTTGGGCGATTTCTTCCCAGTGGAGTGCCTGACCAACAAGCAACTGAATAAGTGGGCTTACAGCCTCTTACAGAAGGGCCGTTCCCCAGAGGGCATAAACCTTGACCTTCGCCACATCAGAGCGGCCTTGCGGCGTGGTGAAGACCTTGGTGTGATCGCCATAGCTCCGAAAGTGGATATGGTGCGGACCCCCAAGCGACTCCCCCGCCACCTGACGATGGAGCAGTTCAACCGGATAGTTGCGGCCGAGAGGAACGAACTGTTTCGGCGGTTGTGGATTTTCATGGTCTGGACCGGGGTAAGACGGTATGAAGCGCACGGCCTTGAATGGGAGTGCGTCACCCTGGGCGATAATCCGCGCATGCAAGTAGTGGGGAAGGGCGACCGTGAGCGTGTGGTGCCGATACTGGCCCCGGCCCTTGAGGCTATGGGCCGGCCGGAAGTATCGGGCCGGGTGTTCGAGGTGGGGAGCCTGGACAACATGACGGCCCATTTCAAGGCCACGGCCAAAGCGGCCGGACTGCCTAAGGCCCGGCTTCATGACCTGCGCCATACCTGCCTGACTCTGCTGGTCGGCCACGGTGTACCGTTGAAGCTGGTTCAGGACATCGCCGGGCATTCCACGATCACAACGACCATGAACTACGCGAAGCTGTTCACGGGAAACGCCCATTCCATTCTCAATAAGGCGCTTGGTTTTGAGAAAATGTCGAAGTCCCTTGTGGATGAATAAAATCAAATAGTTACGCTGTAGAGCTGTGCATTGTACAAGCCGTGTTTTGCACAATATTCAAATAGCGGCAAAAAAGAGGGGTTAGCCAGTAGTGAGAACTATCGGCTAACCCCTTGAAATGATTGTGGTGCCCGGAGCCGGGGTCGAACCGGCACAGTGTTTCCACCGAGGGATTTTAAGTCCCTTGTGTCTACCAATTCCACCATCCGGGCTATTGGAAGGTGAGTGATTCTTTATTATTTATATCTTTCACCCAATGTCAAGTGGCAAATGTTCTTTCCATAACATTAAATTGATTTCCGGCATATTTATCCACTTCCGCTCCCTTATGCTCTGACATTCATAAAAGCGGCCTTGCTTTCATTTGCGTTAAAATTTTTATTTGATAATATATGAAAAATGTACTAAATGATTCTGAAAAGTCACTGGATACGACCTTATATCCGATTTTGTGGTTTTGCGGATATGTAACTCCATCTTTATTAATATGTTAGGCTGCTATTTTTTCTTCGAGCCTTTCAGGTGTAATTGAGGTTGTTTTTTTTGTCAATTGGGTATATGGTACATCTTCTCGTCTTGCTTAATGACTGATGACGATGCGATGGTGTGAAATGTCTCTGTTCTGCCCCAAACTTCTCCAGTGTCTTCAGGATTATTCCCTTTCCACCTTCAAAAAAGATGCCTTGGCTGGCTTGGCTGTCGGAATCGTAGCTATTCCCCTGGGCATAGCTTTTGCCATCGCCTCCGGGGCCAGCCCTGAAAGCGGTTTGGTTACGGCCGCTGTCGCCGGGTTCCTGACCTCGCTATTGGGTGGCTCAAGGGTGGCTATTGGCGGTCCCACTGGAGCCTTTATCGTCATCATTCTGGGGATTGTCCAGCAATATGGCATGTCCAATCTGATTATCTGCACCATTATGGCCGGGATTATTCTTCTGGTTATGGGGATTTTCCGTCTGGGCGCTTTTATCAACTATATACCTTATCCTCTCATCAGCGGTTTTACCAGCGGTATTGCCGTGCTGATTTTTTCAACGCAACTGAAGGATTTTCTGGGCCTGCCGCCAGGCGGGACCGACTCCGGTTTTATTTCATCGATCGGTACCGTCTTCGGCAGTCTTAGCCTGGTCGACCCGCCGACTTTGATACTGTCCATGACCTGTCTCCTGGCTATAATGTTTTGGCCTAAAAATCTGGCCAAGGCTCTGCCCGGACCAATTGCCGTGCTGATTCTGGCTACGGTGGTGTCGTGGGGCTTTGATCTGCCCGTAGTCACTATTGGCGACAGGTTCGGCGGATTTCAGGGCGGCTGGCCCAGTTTTCAGACTCCGTCTTTTAACTGGGATACTTTTCACTTCCTGTTGGGGCCGGCTGTCACTATCGCCCTTTTGGGGGCCATAGAATCGCTGTTGTGCGCTGTGGTGGCCGACGGCATGATCGGTGACCGCCACGATCCAAATCAGGAACTGATGGCCCAGGGTATCGCCAACATTGTGACTCCTTTTTTCGGCGGCCTCCCGGCCACCGGAGCTATTGCCCGCACGGCCACCAACATCAGAAACGGCGGCAGTACGCCCGTGGCCGGTATTATTCACTCCGTGGTCTGTCTTCTGGTTCTCCTGGTGGCCGCGCCGGTGGCTAAGGCTGTGCCTTTGGCGGTTTTGTCGGCCATTCTCATGGCGGTGGCCCTCAACATGGGACAGTGGAGAGAATTTCTGCGTCTGAAGCGCTATCCCAAGAGCGATGATACAGTTTTTCTTTTGACCTTTATTCTCACTGTGGTTTTCGACCTGACCGTGGCTGTGGAAATTGGCATGATCACGGCGGCCATACTGTTCATCAAGCGGGTGGCCGGGCAGACCAATGTCGAAATACGGCCGATGGTGCTGGCTGTCGACGAAATCGATCTGGCCACCCCAACCAAGGGCATTAATGAAGAAATACTGATTCTGCGGATTTATGGTGAACTGTTCTTCGGGGCGGCGCAGAAACTTCAAACCGCCATGCGTTATCTGGCCGGCAGCCCTAAAGTGATTATTATAAAGATGAAATATGTCTTCTCTTTGGACGCGTCATCACTAGTGGTGCTCAATGAGCTGGTATCAGCCGCCCAGAGGAGGGGAATAAGGGTTTTTATTTCCGGGCTCAGCCGTCAGCCTCTGGATGTGGTCAAGAAGTCGGGATTATATGAGCAGGTTGGCCCTGAAGCGTTTTTCAGGGATCAGGCCGCCGCTGTTGAGGCCGCCTGTCTTCTGGTGGAAAGCCTGAAGGGTGAAGCCGCTCAGCCTGAATCAGCGGAGAACACCTGATTTGTGTTCTCCGATTGTGGAATCAGCGGTGGAACTTTTTCTCAATCTCCTCAATTGAATAACGATGAATAGCCGGACGCCCATGGGGACAGTAAGCTCCATTGGGCGTTCTGGCCATATCGACCAGCAACTGTGACATTTCCAACTGGCTCATCTTCTTCCCAGCCTTGATGGCCGCTCGGCAGGCGATGCTGTATAGCCAGCTATTGGCCAGACTTGTCAGGCCTTCCACCACTCCGGCCCCGTCCAGGGCTTTAAGCCGTCCTTGGGAGGTACTCAGAATTTCCGTCAGGGTAGCCCATGGATCAGCCTGGCCCAACAGGGCTGGCGCGCCCTTGAGCGTAAAGCTCTGCCCTCCCATGTGAACCAGGTCAAAGCCCAGCTTTTCCAGATGGTAAGACAGTTTTTCCGCCGCCAAAGCCTGATGGGGCGGCAGATCACGGGTTTCAGGAAACATTATGGACTGCCCTTGCAGACCGTTGGCCTCCAGCCTTGTTTTTAACTGGTTATAAATGACTCGCTCGTGAGCGGCGTGTTGGTCGATAATATACAGCCCGTCGTTGCCCTGGGCCAAAATGTAGCTGTCATTAAGCTGGCCGATGGCCAAGAGTCCATCATTGAAGTTTGGCGCCTGACCAATGCGCGGGGCCAGGAAATACCCGGCCACAATGCCTGAAGGCTCTTGCCGCTCCTCTTCAGTGGATGATTCATCATCCATACCGGGATCGGGACTCCGGGGCGGAGCGGAAGCCGCTTCAAATATAGGCATGGAGTAGGTCTTCACTTCCTGGTTGGCTTCCGGCCGGATCTGTTCATCGGCCATCCAGGGCGGCACATTGTATTCCTCCGCTGCTCCGGGAGCGGGGGAGGGCGGCTGGGTGCGGGCCGTTTCCGGGGCTTGTGTCCGCCCGGTCTGTCCTGCCGCCGTTTCCTCATATCGGGGGCGGGCCGGCGGTTGAATGGCCTGACCGAAGGTGGTGTAGCCGATGGTCTGACTGACGGCCTCAGCCAGAAGAGTAAAGACGACGTTGGACTCCCGAAAACGCACTTCCGCCTTGGCCGGATGAACGTTCACGTCCACATCCTCCGGCGCGGGCTCCACGAAGATAATGGCGGCCGGGTAACGCCCCTTGGTCAAAAGGCGTCCATAGCCGCTGGTAATGGCCCGCGTCAGCAGGCGATCCTTGACTGGACGGCCGAGCACATAAAGATACAGGCCGGAAGAAGTGTTGGCGGCTGTTTCCGGTGCACCCAGCCAGCCGTAAATTTTAAGATTGTCTTGAATTCGCTCAAAGGGCGTGAGGCTGGCGGCTGTTTCCCGGCCCATGACCCGATACACCCTGGTCCTGAAATCGTGGTGGCTGTCCACGGACAGAACTTCCCGGTTGTTGTCGCGGTAGACCAGCCGCAGACCTTCACGGGAAAGGGCGTAGCGCTGGGCGATGTCCAGGAGATGGGCTGACTCGGTCTGATTGGATTTTAGAAACTTTCTCCGGGCCGGGACGTTGCGGAAAAGGTCGGCCACTTCAACGGTGGTGCCGGGGTTGCACGGGGCTTTCTCCCTGTATTGCAAAACCCCGCCGGTCATCTGAACTTTGTGCCCTTCACCTTTGGCGGTGGCGCTGGTGATGGTTAATTGAGATACCGCCCCGATGGAGGGCAGGGCCTCACCGCGAAAACCGAGGGTGTTGATATGCACCAGGTCGGCGTCTTTATTGATTTTGCTGGTGGCGTGACGCTCCAGCGACATCAGAATATCGTCACGGTCCATGCCTTTGCCGTTGTCGGATATCCGAATCAGCTTTTTTCCGCCCATATGGATATCTATTTCTATACGGTCGGCCCCGGCGTCAAGGCTGTTTTCCAATAATTCCTTGAGCACGGCACTGGGTCGCTCCACCACTTCCCCGGCGGCGATGGTGTTGATTAGTTTTTCAGGCAGAAGTTTGATTGTCGCCATATTCTATCGCACTAAAAGTAATAGTTTTTTCATAAGTATCCTGATATTGGCCCCCCAGGCTGTTTTCCAGCCCAGAGCCCGGTCAGGTAAAAAACCCGCGTCAGACAAGTCCATATAAGGAGCAAGCCCGCTAATTGAAATCATTTGGAAATATTCCAAACCCCACGATTGGGACGTTCAGAAAAAAAACCGGCCCGCTTGTCAAATTATGCCCTCCTATCCGCTTGCAATCAGGAAATAGTCGGATATAATTGGAAGCGGCGGGATGGGCTTGGCTGTTCTTCCCGGCCCGGAGCGGACGCTCCGGTCCGTCAGGGACTGGTCTTGGTGGTGCTTGGCCGGCCCTTGCCGGCTGCCGGACCGTCCGGGCTCCGAACCACTTTACCACAAGTCAGGGGATTTTTCATGTTAACTCGCCTCTCACAGCGAGCCGCCCATTCCGGTCCAGGAAGCAAGGTGCTGCCGGTTTTTCTGTTTCTCTCCATAGCCTTGATTCTCGGCTGGCTTCTGGTTACCTTGAAGTTCATCTTCCTGCCCATGCTTTTGGCCCTTTTCGCCACTTTTCTGCTCAGTCCTCCAGTGGAATGGCTTTACCGTCGGGGTATCCCCAGGCCTTTGGGCATTGTCATCACCCTGGCGACGGCCGCCGCCATCTGCTGGATGGGGGCCAGCTATATTTCCGCAAGTTTTGTAGCCTTTCATGACGGATTTCCCAAATATGAGGAAAGAATTCAGGAACTGGTGGCCCAGGCCAAAACCCTTTCCGAGCATTTTTCCTTCATTTCGGCTGACCGCATCAGGGCGGCCCTTAATTCCATCTCTCTGAGTGGACTGGTGGGCGGGACTCTGAATTCTTTTATCACTATTTTGGCCTATACTTCGGTGACTCTGCTTTTTCTTCTGTATTTTCTGCCCGCCTTTCCCAGAATGGCTGATAAAATCAGGCGCGCCTTTCCTGACAAACGCGGCCCCATGCTCTGCCGGGCCATGGCCAGCATTGGCCGGCAGGTGCAGAGCTATATCTGGGCTAAAACCATCACCAGCCTGATCACCGGGGCCGGCGTGACTATTCCCTGTCTTATTTTCGGGGTGGACTTTGCCGTCACCTGGGGAGTTTTCGCGGCTCTCTTGAATTTCGTGCCTACCATCGGCACCGTTCTGTCGGTTATTCCGCCGGTTATAGTCTGCGCCCTTCAGCCCGATCTGGGCGGGATCACCACAGCCATGTGGCTGGCCGGTGTTCTGATGATAATCATGGGGCTCACCGGAAACGTCATGGAGCCGCTGATGCTGGGCCAGAGCGTAGATCTTTCGCCGACGGCTTCCCTGGTGGCCCTGTTTCTGTGGGGCTGGCTCTGGGGCGCGGTGGGCATGCTGATTGCTGTCCCGGCTATGGCCATGGTTAAATTTACCTGTGACAATATCGAAAGTTTGAAGCCCATTGGGGTTTTATTGGGGAACTGACGGATGAGCGAGGCCCGCGAAATAGCCGCCATTAATATGGCCCGGGATTTGTGCCTGAAGCTGATAGAGCGGCGGGCTCTCTCGCCGGACCAATTGGCTGGAGCCATGTCGCTTCTGACTGCGGCCGCCGTCAATCTCTTCGCCGAGACTGATGACGGCGACGGCTTGTGGCTGGTGCGGCTGGGGCGGGATTTTACCCTGAAGCTGATTGAGCGGGGCCAGGTGGCCGGAGCTCAGGCCGCAGCGGTGGCTTTGGGGGAGAACACCCGTCTGGCTATAGAAACAGCGGCCGGGCTGGCGCCGGAGGTAAAAATTCCGGCTCTGAATGCGGCCCGCGACCTGGTATTGAAAATGACGGAAACTGGCCGCCTGAGCAAAAATGGGATGGCCGATTTATTTAGGGAAATAGCTCTGTCAGTTGGAGACAAAGAATTGAGGAAGAATTGATAAAAAAACCTTTCCAGTTGCCCCTGGGCCGCTGGAAAGGCTGATGAATAAGTGAATCTGGCCCCCGGTGAGGCCTATAAAAACAGCTTCAGGTAAAGTTAAAAGTCCTGGGGGCGAACTTTTGAACAGCGTTCAAAATGCTGCTCGCCAGATGACCGTCACGCCAGATGCGAAATTCGGAGAAACTGTCGTCGTTGCCTTTGGATTGCCTTGAGTATAGCCAACTGAAGCCCCAGTGATGGTGGCTGAGGCCGGTGATGAGCCCATCATCCAAAACCAGGCTGCGAAAAGCTGGCACATCAATCTCGCCAAAGATAATCCGATCACCATTCGTCAGCATTTCATTAGAAATTTTCAGGCGGCAGATATATTTATCGAACCAGTAAAGGCTGTGTTCATAAAGTCTTATTGTTTTGTTCATTCTGAAAGCATAGCCATATTCTCTTAAAAAACCGGCGCCCCGGCGCGGACAATCGGACATATCGGCGCAAACCTCTCGATGCGCTCAAGGCATTTTTGGCAGTTGGGGGCAGAGCTGTGCACAGGGGGTTAAAGGACAGACCACTGTGACACAAAGAGTGACAGTTAATCTGTCTTCTTTGGACAACCGCTAATTTTTGTAGTATAGTTTAACATTAACCTTGTGGGGCTTTTAATTTACATACTTTTTTATCGCTGTTTCCTGAATGTTCCAGCTTCTTATCTTTGCCCCATATCTATTAAGTATATCCCGATCTTAACGGGCTTATAATAACGTTATTTTTGGGATAAGTCAAATAAAAAATGTTTCACCTCAATATTTTTGGTAACAGTTGCTGGTGAGATGTATTGGTGAAGCTTGTCAGTTGTGGTGAGAAAAAAAGAAACTACAGGTATTGTCCCTGGTTTGACTCTAAAGGATTCAATCGCCTGTAATGAAATTATTGATAGATTGAAGTTGGCGGCCAACGTAAAAAATGACACCAGCCTCGCTTCAGCATTAGGTTTGAAGCAATCATCTGTTTCAACTGCCAGAACGAATGGAATTGTGCCGCCGTCATGGATTGTCAATGGCGCCTGTTTATTCAATGTCTCCTCTGATTGGCTTATTTGCGGTTCAACGGAGAGAATAGGTGTTGATATGAAGGAAAAGCTTGATTCTTCCGTTCTTATTAAAGGTGGGGAGGCGCCGCCGGGCGGGTTGCCGACAAAGACAGATTTGCGGGCATATAACGATGATATGACTGGGCTGCCGGATTTGGCTTTGGATGATTTTGAAAGATTATGGGATGAATTTCGGCAGGAAAGCGTAGCGCGGAGAGGCTGGCTTCAGATTGAGTTGATGAAAAAGTTTCCTGAATTTCTTTTGTGGTTGAAAAAAACTGGTGTTTTTTCTCACGCAGATCCTGAATAGAAAAACCCCGCCAATATAAGTTTGACGGGGTTTTATTTTATAAGGAAAGCGGCCTACGGCCGCGTGATTAAAGGACTTGGCCTGAAAGGCCAACCAAAGGGCTCCGCCCTCTTGTATATTAGAAGCACGAAAAAGAAGAAGGAAAAAGGGGTGGCGTGGTTGTTGCGAGCAGACCCCCAACAAGCCAGCGGGAAGCAACAACCGTGACAGCCCGCTGCCCCAATTGCTGACAATCTATTTTAAGGTTATAAATAAAAAGGCCCGGTGGTGTGAACACCACCGGGCACGGGCTGGCAGGCCGTCCGCCCTCCTGAGCTTAAAGCTCGATGTCTAGACGTGGCCGCCGCCCAAGCGATGAAAAGAACTCGAACCGTTGCCAGGGACTTTGAGCCCGTATTACAAGGATGAGGTTTTTCATGTCTTTTCAAACTGTTATCGGAATTGACGTTTCCAAGGACACCCTTGATTTCCACAAGCTGCCCACGGCAACCAAGGGAACCATCAAAAACACTCCCCGGGCCATCAATGCTTTCATTGAATCCCTGGCTCACGATCAGCCTGAGATGGTCATCTTCGAGGCCACCGGCGGTTACCAGAACCAACTGGCTGAGGCCCTTTTCAAGGCCGGCATACCCCTGAAGGCGGCCAACCCAAAACAGATCAGAGATTTCGCCAGATCGTTGGGCCGTCTGGGAAAAACTGATTCTATCGATGCTGAAATTATAGCACGTTTCGCACAATCACGCGAACTGAAGCCCGACCAGCCCAAAGCCCCGCAACTGCTGCAAATATCGGAACTCCTTCTTAGAAGGGAGCAGCTCATCACCATGATCACCATGGAAAAAGGGCACCGTGAAAATACTAGGCCGACAATGAAAAACAGCATAGACCAGCACATTAAAATGCTGCAATCGCAAATACTGGAACTGGATAAAGGTATTCGGCAATTGGTTGTTGCTTCCGAAGAGACCAGAGGGGCCGATGAAATACTGCGAAGCATTCCTGGAGTCGGCCCTATAACGGCAGCGGTAATAATAGCGGAAATGCCTGAATTGACCTCTCTGAGGCGGAAGCAGGCCGCCGCCCTGGCCGGGGTGGCGCCGTTCAACCGTGACAGCGGGCAATATAGAGGCCAGCGGCACATCAGTGGCGGCCGGAAGAAGGTGCGCAACATTTTGTATTGCATCATGCGCACCTGCCTAATTCATAACCCGGTGGTAAAAAAGTGGTATGAAGGTTTCCGGGCCAAGGGCAAGGCTTATAAGGTCGCCGTCATCGCCTGTGTCAGAAAACTGTTGATGGTCATGAGGGCTATGCTCATTTCAAATTCAACGTGGGATATTCAAAAACATCCTTTTTCTATCACGTAAAAACTTTTTTACTTTTTTGCTTGACTTCTGACACCGTTGCTGGACTCCGGCTGGGGTAGGGCCCACGCGGGCCCTACCCCAGACCCCACCCGCGCCAGGGGGGCGGAGCCCCCTGGACCCCCAAGAGGTCATGGTCAGATTCAACTTTCTTTTTCCAGCATCGCCGCAACTCGCTTCGAGTACGAAGCTCAGACAAGCGGCGACGCTTCATACTGCCCGGCTTCTGGTGCTATAGGCAGTTTTACGTTGTGCTGTAACATTCCGCGATAGGCAGCTTCACGGGCTGAGTGGTAGTTCACGTATGTTCGGTTTAAATCAGCTTCCCCTTAAAGGCCCTTTCCAGTGCTGTTAGTTTGTCTCTCTGCCATCTATTGCATTATTATGGAGGTGTTCATTAGAAAAAAGACGGCAGAGTCTCAACGGATACAGCGCTGGAAAAAAATTTTGAGGGGAAGAAATATTCAGCCGAACATACGTGAAGCAGCAATCATCCAATGAAGCCGCCTATAGTAAAATGTATCAGTTCAATGTGAAGTGGCCAACAGCGGTTAAAGCGGATGGTGTATGAAGCGTCGCCGCTTGTCTGAGCTTCGTACTCGAAGCGAGTTGCGGCGATGCGGGAAGGGGAATTTTGAATCTGACCCTGACCTCTTGGGGTTCCAAGGGGCTTGCCCCTTGGCGCGGGTGGGGTCTGGGGTAGGGCTCGCGTGAGCCCTCCCCCAGCCGGAGTCCAGAGGGTGGAACCCTTTGGTTGGCCTATCAGGCCAAGTCCTTTAATCACGCGGCCGTAGGCCGCTTTCCTTAACCAAAACCAATTTAATTCTCGATAAAAGGTTTCAATTTGCGGCTGCGGCTGGGATGCCGCAACTTACGCAATGCTTTGGCCTCGATCTGACGAATACGCTCGCGCGTTACCTCAAAATCGCGTCCCACTTCTTCCAGGGTATGGTCGGCCTTTTCGCCTATGCCAAAACGCAAACGCAAAACCTTTTCCTCCCTGGGCGTGAGGGTGGCCAGCACTTTGCGGGTCTGTTCGGCCAGATTGAGGCTGATAACCGCGTCAGCCGGACTGACGATGCGGCGATCCTCAATGAAGTCACCCAGATAGCTATCTTCATCCTCACCAATGGGCGTCTCCAGAGAAATGGGCTCCTTGGCGATTTTCAGAACCTTGCGGACCTTGTCCAAGGGCAATTCCATCTTGTCGGCGATTTCTTCCGGAGTGGGTTCACGCCCCAACTCCTGCACCAGATAGCGGGAGGTGCGGATAAGCTTGTTGATGGTTTCGATCATGTGCACCGGAATACGGATGGTCCGGGCCTGATCGGCAATGGCCCTGGTGATGGCCTGACGAATCCACCAGGTGGCGTAAGTGGAGAACTTGTAGCCACGCTGGTATTCGAATTTGTCCACCGCTTTCATCAGGCCGATGTTGCCTTCCTGAATCAGATCCAGGAACTGGAGACCGCGATTGGTGTATTTCTTGGCAATGGAAACCACTAAACGCAAGTTGGCCTCAATCAGCTCTTTTTTGGCGTCGCTGGCCAGACACTCGCCATCACAGACGGATTTGAGGATTTTTCCCAAATCTTTGGCTCTCATCTTCAATTCTTCTTCAAGATTTTTGGCCCGCTGAACGTGCTCACTGACCTTCTGGCCGATCTCAGTCACTTGATCGGGCGTCAGTTTTACCAGTCGGCAAGCCTTGAGCTGGCCCTTGGGGTCTTTTTTCACGGCCTGACAGAATTTCTTCAGCTCCGCCAGGTTAGCCACCTTGAAATGCGAGAGAGCCGATTCCACCACCTTGTTGCAGGTGGTGAATTCATGGTTCCAGGCTTTCAGGCGGGCAACCATAGCGTCATAGTGATTCTGATCAAGGCGCAGACTGCGAAACATTTCGGCGATTTCCAGCTTGCGGCGGATCAGGTCGGCCTGCATCTTGGCCTGCTTGGCCTTGTCGGCGGTCTTCTTTTCCACCGCCACCTTGCGGTGCTGGCGTGTGTAGTTCTGGGCCTTGCGTTCAATTTCCTTGATCATGGAAATGATCTGGTCGCGGCGCTGGGGCGATTCAACATAATTGTCGTCCTCCTCGTCAGCGTCCTTGACCACTTCCTTGACCCGGATTTCGTCCAGCTCCAGCTTTTTGCGCAGATTGCTGATTTCCTCAAAACCCACCGATGTTTCCAGTATGGCCGTGATGACCAGCTGTTCTCCGCGCTCAATGCGTTTGGCTATTTCCACCTCGCCTTCGCGAGTCAGAAGGGCAACCTGCCCCATTTCGCGCAGATACATTTTCACCGGATCGGTGACGCGGGTATCGGCTTCCGCTTCAAAGTTAATGTCGGGCTCGCGGTCGTCGGGGCCCTTGAGATCCTCAAATTTTTTGGCGCCCTTGACCAGTTCAACGTCCTCAACACTGGGGATGTCGATTTCATCGAAAAAAGCCATAACGTCTTCGATATTGTCGTTGTCATCCAGTGAGGAGATCGAACCGGCCAGATCGTCGTAATTGAGGCTGTCCTTATCTTTTCCCATGAAAATCACACTCTCTTCTTAAGGCGGCACGATGCCTTAGAGTTCGTGAAAAAAGGAAGTGCCTTGAGCCAAAACCGTCGATATTCCTCGTGGTATTTAAAGGCATTTCAGGCACTTGCTGGTTATTTAAATTTTTCTCGCTCATCTTTGTGAAGCTATACCTCACGAAAGTAAGTATTTTAGCATATATCATTTCAATTGTAAAGCATTTTTCTCTGTCAAGAGCTTTCTCAAATTCTCGCCGTCACCGGCCGCTTCCGCCCTGGCAATGGCCTCGGAGAGAGCGGCCTGCCGCTTCTTTCGCCAGACCGCAATCAGCCGGTCCATATAGGCCCTGGCCATGATCATCGACTCTTCCCCGGTTGAACTCCGCTCCGACAGCGCCGCCTCTGACACCAGGGCGGCCAGTTCGTCGGACTCGTCACAGACGATGTTTTCCGGCCCCACCGGGAGACCCGCCTCATGCCGGTCCTTGAGGCGGCTGAACAATTGTCGGCTTTCATCATCCGGCCAGTAAGCGGCCATTTCGGCCGTCACCTCACCAATGGTTTCCGGGTGGATGAGCATGAATTTCAGCAAGGCTCCGGCGATTTCATCGAAAGCCGGGCCCTTTTTCCGGCGCTCCGGCTGGTGGCTGAGCACCCGCCCTGGCCCCCCCTGTTTTTTGGCGAAGCCGCCCAGAGCCGCCTCATCCAGCTCCAGCATTCTGGCCAGCCGTCTTCTGAGAAGCTGGCTTTTGGCTGAATCAGGCACCTGAGCAATGATTTCTTTGGCCTCTCTGGCCATGCGGGCCTGTCCGGCCATGGTGTCAGGATAGGACTTTTTCATCCTGGCCACCTGGAAATCAACAATATCCATAGCCTGAGAGGCCGCTTCATAAAGGGCCTCTGTTCCGAATTCGCGCATGAAGGTGTCCGGGTCATGGCCCGGCGGCAGACGCAGCACCCGGCCGTCCAGCTCGGCGTTCAGAAGGAGTGGCAGGGCGCGGGCCGCCGCCCTCTGCCCGGCTTCATCAGAATCGAACAGCAGCATCACTTCTCGCACATGGCCTTTCAACAGGTTCAGGTGGCCGGGAGTGAGGGCTGTCCCCAGAGTGGCGGTCACCTCATTGATGCCGCCGGCCACCATGGCGATAAGATCGAAATAACCCTCCACCATAAAAACCATGCCCGCGGCCCGGAGGTAAGGCCTGGCCCGGTTGTAGCCATAGAGCAGACGGCTTTTTTTATAAACCGCCGTTTCCGGCGAGTTGAGGTATTTGGGCTGATTGTCGTCAGCCGTCATCAGACGGCCGCCGAAGCCGACAGTGCGGTTTTCCGCGTCAATAATGGGAATCATCAGCCGGTCACGGAAGGTGTCGTAATGGCCGTCCTGGCGGCCCTCTTTGATCAAACCTGCTTCCAGCATCACCTTTTCCCCAAAACCCTTCGCTTTGAGGTAGCGGGTCAGTCCGTCCCAGCCGCCAGGGGACAGACCCAGACGAAATTCCCTGGCCACCGATGATTCCAAGCCGCGATCGGCCAGATAGCGGCGGGCAATGGCTCCATTGTCGGACCAAAGGTTTTTTTCATAAACATCTCGGGCTGTTTTCAGCACCTCATAAATGGCGGCCCGGTTCTCGCCTGAGGTCTGTTGCCTGGGGGCGCTGCCGGCCGCGGGCCGGGGCAGTTCCACGCCGTAGCGGCGGGCCAGTTCTTCGACCGCTTCGGGAAAGCTGTGTCCGGCGATCATCATCAGAAAGCGGATGGGGCCGCCGCCGACTCCGCAGCCGAAACAGTGGAACATACGCCGGTGGGGCGTGACAACGAAGGAGGGGGTTTTTTCGCTGTGAAAGGGGCACAGGCCCTTATAAATGTTGCCTGCCCGCTTGAGGCTGACATAATTTGAAATGAGCTCCACCAGGTCGACGGCTTCATTTACTTCTTCAATTTTTTCATCAGTAAAATAGGCCACGATGTTTTCCTATGGTAACGCGCGTCTGATAAAAACCGGCGGCACTCCAGGAAGTGTCGCCGACAGGGAATGTGCTGGGCTGATTTGGCCGCTCCGGGCTGGCGGCTGGTTTACAGGAGGTTGCGGTTCCGGTTGCGCTGCTCTTCCAGCATATAGAAGTTTATGGCTTTCTGCAAGGCTCTGGTGGCGTTCAAATCCAGATCGAGGAATTTCAGGCCGACTTTGGCGATGTGTTCACCGTCATTAACTGTAACCCGCACCACTTCGGCTTCGCCGTTGATGGTCGTCTGCTGGCCCGATGACGAGGGCAGGGGAAAGAAGAGCGTGAACCATAGCCTCATGCCCACCTTGGCCTGGGGCGGGGTGGGAATGGCGATGAGGACGCCGCCGGCTGAAAAATCCAAAAGACTGACCCGGCCGAAAGAGGGGTGGGTTTGAATGGTTATTTTTTTGTCCGTCCCGATGCTGAGGCGGTAATCCATCCGCGCGTTCGTTTCAGTCAGTCCCCCGACTGTGGGGCGGCTCAGGGCCAGGGCCTGCATGGATTCGCTGTCGGGGTCGTCCTGATGAAGGCGGTATTTGGGCATGAAGTCGAGTATCTGACAGCGCCAGCCCCAGCGGGTTACTTCAGAGGTGACCATATCGCGGCTGACAAAGGTGGCCTCAAGGGAACGGCCGACCATGGATTTCAATATCGGCGGGTCAGACTGGGTGATGATGATCTTATTGTCGGTTATGTCCAGCACCATGGCGTTGCGGACATCTATGAAATCATTTATCAGATCGACGTCAAAGATCAGGTCCAGCCTGGTTTGAAGTCTCAATACTTTATCTATAGAGACATTGCTTTTTTTTGTTACTGTTGCCATTGACCAATCCCGCGGATATTACATGGTTATAAAACATACTCGTAGCTCCGAGCTAGTATAGTTGATTTTGTGTTTTATCGCAAGGTGATTGTAGTTATTGGATTTTCAGACAAATAAAGGACATTTGCCGCCGTTGGGGCCGGACACGAAGATTATGGCATACGCTGGCGGTTTAAGGGGAGCGGAAAACGGACCTCAGGCGATCATGTTGATGACAGTGCCAAGCATGGAATCAGCTGTCTGTATGGTTTTGGCATTAGCTTTATAGGTGCGGGAATCAATGGTCAGGTTAACCATTTCGCGGGCCACATCAGTGTTTGAGGTTTCCACATAGCCTTCGGGCACGGCCGGATTTTGATTTTCCGGGGGTGGAAGCCCAGGACCGTGCGGAATAATGGATCCCATGGTATTCATTTTCTGGGGGCCGTTAGCCGCCGTTCCGGCCTGATTGGGCAGTTCCTCATAAGTAACCCGCCCAGCTTTGAACCCATTGGTCTGGACATTGGCCAGATTATGAGCCGTGCTATGGACACCGACGCTGAAAGCGTTCATTGCCGTTGTGGGTGGGTACATTGAACTGATGGTCATGGCGATCCTTTCTCTAGATTATACCTTGATTATATAGTAAGGCACAGGACCATCTGTTGTCAAGTGTGTTGCATGGAAGTGGGGAATGTGTGTATAAAGAGTTTGGAAAGCGGCCTATGGCCGCGCGATTAAAGGACTTGGCCTAATAGGCCAACCAAAGGGTTCCACCCTCTGGACACCGGCTGGGGGAGGGCCCACGCGGGCCCTACCCCAGACCCCACCCGCGCCAGGGGGGCGGAGCCCCCTGGACCCCCAAGAGGTCAGGGTCAGTTTTAACTTTCTTCTTCCCGCATCGCCGCAACTCGCTTCGCAAGCTCAGCTCAGACAAGCGGCGACGCTTCTTACTGCTTCGGCTTCTGGTGCTATAGGCAGTTTTTCGTTGTGATGTGACATTCCGCGATAGGCAGCTTCATAGGCTGAGTGGTAGTTCACGTATGTTCGGTTTAAATCAGCCACCCCTTAAAGGCCCTTTCCAGTGCTGTTAGTCCGTCTCTCTGCCACCTATTGCTTTTCAATGAGTTGCTCATTAGAAAAAAAACGGTCAAGTCTCACCATTACAGCACTGGAAAAACTATTGGAGGGGAAAAAGTAATCAGCCGAACATACGTAAAGCAGCAATCATTCAATGAAGTTGCCTATAGCAAAATGTAACAGCCCAATGTGATGTGGCCGAGAGCGGTTAAAGCGGAAGGTGTATGAAGCGTCGCCGCTTGTCTGAGCTTCGTACCCGAAGCGAGTTGCGGCGATGCGGGAAGGGGAAAGTTGAATCTGACCCTGACTTCTTGGGGGTCCAGGGGGCTCCGCCCCCCTGGCGCGGGTGGGGTCTGGGGCAGGGCCCGCGTGGGCCCTCCCCCAGCCGGAGTCCAGAGGGCGGAGCCCTTTGGTTGGCCTTTCAGGCCAAGTCCTTTAAATTTCGCGGCCGAAGGCCGCACTCCTTACTTGCCAGGCAGAACAAATTCAGAGATAAGTCCGCTTATGGATGGCCAGGCTTTCTTCAATTCCGTACCGGAAGCCAACTCAAAATCAGCGAAATCGAAACCAGGCGCCACCGTGCAACCCACCAGACTGTAAATCGCGCCCGGCGCTGGCGTGGCGCCAAACCAAACTCCGGCCGGCACTGTGTATTGCAAGTGCTGTCCGGCCAGGATATCCTGCCCCAGGATGATTTCGGAAGGATCGCCCGAAGGGCCGATCATAACCAGCCGCAGGGGATCGCCCAGATAAAAATGCCAGGTCTCATCCTGACGAATCCGGTGGAGATGCGATTTCTGACCGCCCTCCAACAGGAAATAAATGGCCGTCGAATAACTGCGGTCACCACTGAAGCCGTCCGGCAGTGCCCGTGCCGGGATGAGCCCGTTTGCACGGTAGGACTCGACGAAACTGCCGCCTTCCGGGTGCGGAATCATATTGAGCTGCCTGATGATATTGGCGGGCATGCTGAGCTTGGCGGCCATATCGGCCGCTTTGGGAATGATTGCGCCCATATGGGTCACCTCATGGTTCGGGATTGTTCAGGCCGGGGGTTGGCCGCAGTGTTTTCAAAACGCTCCAGCCGGTGACGGACAAAAGCACTATGGCCCCGCCCGCCAGCGCCCAGTTTCCCGGACGCTCACCAATGGCCAGAAAAACCCAGATGGGATTTAATATCGGTTCCAGTGTAGTTATAAGCACCAGTTCCAGGGAGGTCACGCCCCGGCTGGCCAGGGTGTATAGATAGAATGAAACCCCATATTGCACCACACCCAGTAAAAGCAAAAGAGCTATGTCTTTCGGCCCCGGCCAGGGGGGCTGCCAGAAATACAGCCCGGCCAGAAAAACTATGATATTGCCGTAGATCACGATGGTGAAGGGGGGGCCGTCTTCATTGTTGTAGCGCACGGCAATGGCCATACCGGCGAAGAACACGCTGCTGCATATGGCAATGACGATACCCCAGAAACCTTCGGCAGAAATTGAATCCAAAAAAAACAGGGCCATGCCGCAAAGGGTTATGCCGATGAAAATCCAGTCCAGGCCGCGGGTCCGCTCTTTAAGGATGAAGGGCGCGGCAATAGCCACCCAGATGGGGGCCGTGTATTGCAGAAGGATGGCGTTGGCCGCCGTGGTCAGCTTGGTGGCCGAGACAAAGGCAACTGAAACCATGGCCATGATAATGGCCCCAATCAGCTGGCTTGGGGCCGGTTTCCTGAAGATTTTGTGATTCCGGGCCAAAAAGGCGATGGTAAAACCGGCTATCAGCGAGCGGGCCGAGGCTATGCCAAGGGGGTTCCAGTTAATACTTTTGATAATCACACCACTGATGCTCCATAAAAGAGCCGTGACCACCAGCAACAAAAGGCATTTAGTTCTAAAATTCATGTCGCGCCAAAATCCGGCTCTTCAGTCCGTGATGATTTATCATTTATACAGGCCGCCGGAACCGGACGGCTCTGGCGGGTTTATTTTTTATCGTCAGGTGTGTTTTCATTACCCTGGTTTTGAACCGGGGCTTCACATTCACCCGTTTCACCCGTACAGCGGTGGGCGTTATAATTGTCGTCACCCTTATACAGGAAGACATTCTGGCCGAACCACGGGGATTTCAGGCCCTCACTCAAAGTCCGGCGTTTCAGCCTCAGCCGCAGTTCACGCCCCAACGACCACTGGGAACCGGCCCGGGCGTTTATCCTGAGCCTGATAGTGGTGGTGTTGGCGTCAAAGGCGGTGATGCCCACCACTTCCACCGGCGAAGTCATGCTCGATTTCCAGACCGGATCGCTGGAAAAACCGTCCGCCACTTCCCGGACCAGTTTCAGCATTTCATCCGGGTCGGCGTCATAAGGCACGGGCAGCTCCACCAGTTCCTGCGAGTAATCACGGGTCATGTTGACAATGGAGGTGACGCTGCTGTTGGGCACAATGATGAGGTTGCCGCTTGAATCCCTCAGGCGGGCCGTCCGCAGACCCAAAAATTCGACTGTTCCGCTCTGGCCGCCCATTGTAACATAATCGCCGACAGAAATGGTGTTCATTAACAGGATGGAAATGCCGTTAATCACATCTTTTACCAGGGTTTGAGCGCCCATGCCCACCCCCAAACTCAGTATGCCCGCCCCGGCCAGTATCGGGCCGACATTAACGCCCAGCCGCTCCAGTATGACCACCACCCCTATAAAAACGGCCAGGGCCCTGACCGCCGTGAGGATTAGCGGCAGCATGGTGCGCATGTTCCGGCTGTCGTTCAGTTCTCTGGACGACATCAGCCAGTCGGTGGCCAGGCTGCTGAACCGGAGGAAGACGGCCAAGGTAATGATGGTGACCACAATGGCGAAGGCCCGGCCCAGAATCTCGCGAGTCAGGGCGTTGGTGAGGATGTTTTCCAGGGGCATGCCCCACAGGCTCACCAGCATGCCCAGTGCGCCCAGCCAGACGATCACATTGGAAACAGCATCGGTCAGGAGCAGAAGGTGGCGGCCGTTTTCCGTGTCATGCTTGACAAATCTGATCATCAGCCGGCGTTCGATGATGATAGTCAGCCCGGCCAGGAAGATGATTGTCAGTGTGCCGATGAGCCGGCCCACGAAACGCTCGGTGGCGTCAGCCGGGTTGAAGATGGCTATGATTTCCATCAGCCAGACAAAGGCTATCAGGATGGTCGGCCAGTGGCGGCGAATGAAGCCGTTGGCCCGGTATTCCAGGGAGGACGCCGGCTGGCCGTCGGCTGTTTCAGTCGTATCCTCTTCTTCATCAAGGCTGGCGGACGCCTCGGCCTCGCCGATGGTATGGAGCAGCCTCTTCAGCTTCAATATTCTGAATGTCAGATAGATCGGCACGGGAATGGTCATCAGCACCAGGCAGAAGGAATATAGCGCACCCACCACAAAATGAACCAGAAAAACTTCCTTGATGAAAACGAATACGGCCAGATAGGTGGCCACCACTTTTGTGCTGTGAAGGAAGTGCCTGGACAGGACCGGATGGACATCAATGAGGCTGTGCCCTTCACGGTTGGGGGTGAAAAGCGCCATAGCCAGCCGCAGGACAATATACAGGATGGAAAGGTTGACAAAAAAATGCTGAACCAGAGAATGAATGAATTCGAAACCGGTGGCCAGGGTTGAAGTCACTCCAGGGGCGGTGGTGGAAAGCCCCGGCAGGGCCAGCAGGGACAGAGCCAGCATAAGACTGGGCACGGCCACCACCAGGATGTAGCGGAGGGCCGCTTTGAGTCGGCCGCGAAGATCTGGATTGTATTCCGGGGGCGCACCGAATTTTTTAATAATGACCCAGGCGGCCAGGAGGCACACCAGCCCCCACAGACAGACTTTGAGCACATAAGGCCGCCACATTTCAAAGTGCTCCGGGGAGACCAATGTTTTCATGACCTCTGAAAAGGCCTTGATGCTCTGCCTGAACCCGATGCCGGAAACTCCGACCGTCCGCCAGGCCTGCTCCACTTTACCCTGAAGGTAGTTTTTCAAGCCTCTGGCCTGCTCCGCTGCGGCACTGTCGGCGGCCTGATCGTCTGGAGAGGCCGAGGACTGATCGGCCGAGACCTCCTCATCCATAACGGCCATTAATTTCAAGAGGCGGACCACGTCAGTGCGTTTAGTTTCGTCTTCGAGCAGGTCGATGGTTTTCTGGATTTCTGTCGGCGGAGTTTTCTCCGCTTCATCCTGAGCCTGCGACCGTCCGGGCGCGGCCAACATTACTGCCATAGCCAGGGCAGTCAGGGCAAACATGCATATTTTGTTCATCATTGGCCTCTTATATGGATATCATTGGGGAAAAGCCACGCGGCCCCTGGCCGGATTGCCTGATTTGATTATACGGTGTCGCCTCTCTTTATGCAATTGACACGAAAAAAGCGGCCCTCATGGCCGCTTTTTTCGGTATTGGCGCTTTTTTTAGAAAGCTGAAATTCGCACACCCAGAATCACTTCATGGGCCGTGAGATCGGATTTGGCTTTGCCGCCATAGCCGCCGATGTGACTTCCATCAGCCATATCGTAAAGCTGGAACCCATGAGTGCCATATTCTACCTCACCGAAGTCGGAATAACGGTAGCTCAGATCCAGGGCGACGCTATCGGTGAATCGGTAGGACGCACCAGCGCTAAGGTTCCAGGCAAAGTTCCAGGATTCGTGCGATCCATCGAAATCATTATCCAATGTATAACCTCTGCCATTATTGGTGTTGTACATTTGTCCAGTGTGTTTGCTTTTCAGTTCACCTTTCACATTAGCGCCGCCCAGACCGGCTCCAATATATGGTGTAAACGCTGAATCATTCCTGAAATCAAAGTAAACATTGGCAAAAACCGTCTGTACGGTGGCTTCGGTTCTATAGTCTGAATCAATGAAGCTTATCCCGCTGGCACTGCTAGAAGTCCGTTTGGTCGGGTATTTGGCTTCTGACCGGCTACGGATGAGGTATTCCAGCTCTGTCCGCACAGGGAAATCGCCTACCTCGCCAAAGTCATAACCTATGGCCAATCCACCGCCAAAAGTATTGTCTGTCTTGTCGGAACCGCTATATTTGCCGGAATTCAATTCGAAACCGCTGAATTTACCGGTTGCGTCGAAGCCATCACTCATCTGGTGCGAATACATGATTTTGGGCGTGAAATAGATGGGGCCGGTTTGGGCCTGGGCCGCAGCCGGAGCCAACAGAAGGGCCGCTCCACCCAGGACGGCCATAAATCCGGCGATTTTTCCCGCTCTTGCTCTGCCTTTTTTCATAGACAAATCTCCTTTGCGCCCGCAGCCTGTGGGCCGGGCGGATTGTCGCCGATTCTGCTCCCTCCGGTTGCCCGCCAGACGGCTTTATTTAATGAGGCCGGCCTGAAAGGCCGTTACTTAGAATAATGAAATTCGTAAACCCAGGCTCACTTCATGGGCGGTGTAGTCCACACTGGATTTGCCACTGTAATTGTTGAGATTAACTCCGCCGGAATCGGCTGTGCCAAGGTCAACATAACGGTAACCAAGATCCAGGGCCATGGCATCAGTAAAAGCCCAGGCCACGCCGCCGCCAAGGTTCCAGGCGAAATTCCAGTCATTGCTGGAATTGGACATTCTGTTGTTGGAGCCGTTGACTGAGGCATATGTGGAATAATCAGTTTTCAGATAAGCCATACCCAGGCCGCCGCCGACATAAGGGGTCATGGCGGTGTCGGTGGGGATATCAAAAAAGATATTGGCCAAAAGGCTGTGGGCCGTAACTTCAAACTTTTGTCCGGCGGTATAATTGTTGCCGCCGCTGTAGAACGTCTTGGGTCCGGCCCCAAACTCGGCTTTGCCGCGATAGACGTATTCCGCTTCCACCCGGATGGGAATATCATTCAGGTAGCCAAGGTTGTAGCCCAGGGATACACCCGCGCCAAAGCCGGAATCAGTATCCTCACCCCCGAGCTTGGAACTGGCGCTCCAGGGGCCGCTGTTCCAGGTGCCGTTGGACATATCGCCTTTTTGATATGAGTAGAGGATTTTGGGGGTGAAATATAGTCCGCTGATTTCCTGGGCCGAGGCGGAGCTTATACCCACGGTCAGGCCAAGGGCGGCCAGACCGGCTGCCAAAATTTGTTTTTTCATAAAAATCTCCTTGCTTCCACTATACAGAACCAGCCGGCCACCAATATCAACCCATGATTCGGCCGGGTCTTATTATTTCGAAAATCCGGCTCTCTGTCCTGGTTATCGGCACAGGGGGGACCGGACTTAATCAATTTCAAAATATTATTAATGTAAATCTTTGTCAAGTCACTATACCTTAATTATATTTAATTTTATCAGCTTTTTAGCACCATTTTAGCTAACGATTGCCTCAATGGTCACCAAATGTGGTGAGACTAAATTCATCTATCCGCAAAATGTTGTAAGAGTGATAGATTGATAAAAATTTTTGTTTTGGCCAAAGTTTGTCTGTTAAAAGTGGCCTCCAGATGGCAAATTGGGGGAGTGTTAGACTTGATATTGAATAATTTACTGATTTTATGGTGTAATTCTTATTTGGAAATTAATCTGAATATAAAAAAGACAGCCCCGGACTGTTGATATCGGGGGCTGCCTTTAATTTTGTTCAGGAAATCTCGTATTAACTTATAATCTTATCGACGTCTCCGCTTTTGGGGCGGGAGGCGGTGAGGGCGGATTTCCTCAGTTGAAAGGCCACGATGACGATTATCAAGCCGCCGAAAAGAGCGCGTGGGCTCATGGGGTCGTTAAATAGAAGCCAGCTGATGACGGTGCCGGCCGGCAGTTCCAATGTGCCGATGAGTCCGACCTTGAAACCAGGCAGCCAGCGCAGGGCGGCATAGCCCAACCCTTGTGAGGCCACACCCAGCGCAGCCAGGGCCAGAGCGGTGCGAAATCCTCCGGCCGTGCTGATGCCCATGCCGCCGGAAAAGATATAAGCCAGCGGCAGTGACAGCACTACCGCGTACAGGCTGTAAAAGAAAGTGGGCTCCAGGCCGCTGTTGCCGTCGCCAAGGCGTCTGATGAGCACCTGCCCAAGACTGTAGAGAAGGGCTCCGCTGACGCCGATGAGGTGTCCCCAGCCGATAGTCAGCCCAATGGCTTCGTTTGGCCAGACCAGAATGACGCAGCCGAGAAGGGCCAGCCCGACTAGAATTAAATCACGGCGGGCGACAGTTTCGTTATTGAATGGGGCGGCCAGGAGCAGGGTGAAGACCGGATAAAGATAAATCAGTACCAGAGCTTGATACAGAGGGATGGAGGCCACGGAGGTGGCATTGCAGACCGATGAGAGAAAGCCGCATAGGCCGACAGCGGCGAGCGCCGCCCTGTTGCCGCCCCAGAGGCGGCGGCGGAACACCCTGGCCAGGAGCATGACTATGGCAATGCCGATAAGGCCGCGAATGAAAAGCATTCCCCAGACTGTAATTTCATGCAGGAAAGCCTTGACGGCTGTATCAAAGCAGGTATAGGCGAAAGCGGAACTGAACGCCAGGGCCAAGCCTGGGTTGCGGGTGTTTGGCGGCATAGGTATTTTCTTTCAGTAATGAAACAAGCTGAACATTTCATCATGTTAATTTTTTCCAGCTTCAGTGAAAAAAATCAAATACACGATTGAAAGCACGGTTACTGTATTCGACTGGACAGATACCGGAGGTCATATTATATTACAAATTAGGTGTTTGGGGCGAGTGTACCCTTATTTCTTAACAAGAAAGGTTAAAAATTATGAGTGGAATTAAAACCAGCGCCAGAAACGTTATTTTCGGCAAAGTAAAAAAAATTACACTCGGCGCGGTTAACGCGGAGGTTATCCTGGATGCGGGCGGACACGACATCGTGGCCATCATTACCAATGAAAGCGTTAAATCTCTCGGCCTGACCGAAGGCCGGGAGGCCTATGCCCTGGTGAAAGCTTCCTGGGTCATTATAACTGAATCCAACGGCAATTTGAAAGTCAGCGCCCGAAACCACCTTGAAGGTACGGTGGAAGCCGTCAACACTGGTGCGGTCAACACTGAAGTTGTGCTTGACCTTCCGGGCGGCACCAGGCTGGTGGCGGTCATTACTAACGAGAGCGCCAAAAATCTGGAGCTGAAGCCTGGTGTCAAGGCTGGCGCCCTCATTAAAGCCTCTCACGTCATTATTGCCGTAGAGGCCTGATTTTTTCTGTGCTATCAGAATTATAGCCGGAACGCCGGATTCTTTCTGGATTCGGCGTTCACATTTTTAGCGCGCTGGAATCCGATTTTTCTTTGATTCACGAGCGGCATTGTTAACCTCGCAGCCGTCCTGATAAGTCTTATCATTTCTTTGTTGTTTTTTGGGTTGAATACCGTGTTATCCTGAATATTGACCTGTGCTGGATTGGTGACCTGATGATGGAGAAATTAAACGTTTTTAGATTGATATGAGTTAAATACGCAACTTGCTAAAAAATAGTGGTCAATACTATTTAGTTAGTAAAGAATGTTTACAATCAATGTGGGTTATCCTTGTTGACTAGGCGGCATATCGTGGTATATTGTAACAATAGTTATAAGATAGCTGCCATCCGTCGCGCCGGAAGAACCCGCGGCTAAATATCTACAAAGATGCCCGCCTCTGGCTGCCGCCTTGGCGCATGGAAATACCGTCGCAATTTTTGGAACCGGTGCGGCCCGCGGAGAGGCTTCCAGCCCGGCCCCCGGCTCTGGCTTCAAACAATCAAATAGCCTTACGATTGGAAACATCGGCGGATTTACGGCATTCTGAATCATCAATACTTAACATTTTGATAAAACAGCCATTGGCATGCCTGTTTCAAAGGTTCAGCGGCGGCTGTTACCGGGGCACTTATGCTGATTTGCATTGGAAGAATACAGGAGGCCTTTGAACTCGATCACCAATCGAGCGCTGAACTGCTTAACAATCTTAAAGCCTATATAGAACCTGAAATTCTTAACACCGCCGTGCCCGTGTCGCACTTGATGGATTATCTCCCTGCCGATCTGGAATGTTTGAGAGCGTCCGGACAGCTTATTGAAGTTGATCAGGTGGCCATTAAGCATTCAGTGGGCATTTTTGTATCTGAATCAGTGATGAAATATAACCCGGTCTTGTATGAACAAACCGGCCCGACCAGGGTATTTATGAACCTGGTGCTGGAACAGGCCTATCGGCTTTATTTCCTGGCTTCCCTGGCTCAGGGGGTTCAAGGGGCACTAAGGCTGGAACGATGGGAATATATCTATCGTTCTTCGTTCAGAAGCTTTGATCCCGTCCGCTTTCGCCTCGCTGGAGTGAAGGACGAGGTCGCTTTGGAAAAACACTGGAAAGACCGTCAGGTGGACCTTCAGCATACGCTGTCGACCTATTTTACCTGGTGGATGACTTATATAGCCAGAGTTGACCGCCACAAGGCTTTTGATTGGCTCAAACTCAGGGGGCTGGCTCCGCGAAAGGAGGTGCGGGATCTCACCCGGGCTCTTTTTGCGGCTCACCCGGTGCCGCCTGTACGGCTGGAGTCCCGACTTTCGCCTGACCCCCCCCGGCCAGATTATAATCTGGCCGAGTTGGTTGCTTGGCGTGCAAAGAAGACCGGCCAATAAGTTGGGCGCCACATTCAGGGCGCATACATTAAGGAGCGCTAAAGCGTTTCAGGCCAGCGTCAATATCATCATCTGGGCAAACAGGACTCGCAGGAACATGGTCATGGGATATACCGTGGCGTAACTCATGGAGTGGATGTCATTGTTGCTCATTTCATTGACTATGGCCAAGGCGGGAGCGTCGGTCATGGCTCCGGCCATGAGGCCGCAGAGGGTGAAGTAATTCATGCGATAGACTTTACGGGCGATGAAACCTATGATCAACAAGGGAATAACGGTGATCATTATGCCGTAACCTATCCATTTATAGCCGCCGTTGACAATGACTTCCATGAAATTTCCGCCGACACTCAGCCCGACGCTGGCCAGGAACAGGGCTATCCCAACATCTCGCAGCATGAGGTTTGCGCTCTCGGTGGTATAAGTGATGATGTTCAGTTTCAATCCGAAACGGCTGAGCAGAATGGCGATTATCAGTGGTCCGCCCGCCAGACCTAATTTTACCGGCTGAGACATGCCCGGAATGCTGATTGGGATACTGCCGATAAAAATCCCTAAAGCTATTCCAAAAAAAAGTTGGAACAGGTTAGGGCTGTTGAGGCGTTTGAGGGAGTTGCCCAGCTTCTCCGCCGCCAGTTCAATCGACCTTTCCGCCCCAACTACCGTCAACTGGTCACCCATCTGAAGTTGAAAGGCCGGGGTGGCGATAAACTCAATACCTATTCGTTTAATTCGTGTAACATTCACGCCCAAGGCCCGCAAGCGCAGCTGAGACAGGGTCTTGTGATTTATTTCAGGCCTGGTGACAATAACGTTCCGAGATATGATCTGTTTATTGAACTCATCCCAATCAACGCTTGTTTCCTCTCCGATAAAGGCGACGATGGTTGGGGCGTTGTCGGCGGAAGTTACCACGAATATGTCGTTGTCCAGCCCCAAAACCGTGTCGCCGTCTACAACCCGAACCGTATTATCCGCGCAGCGAATACGCGATATGACAAAATCACACCTGATAAGGTTATGTACCTCACTGATCTTCAAGCCATCCAGGGCTTTGTTTCTGACTCTTAACGACAACAGTCTAGTGGTATTCCTGTCGTTGCCCTCATCTGAAACCGCCACCTCTTTTTCTTCCTGAGCCGTGTTTATTTTGAAGATGTAGTAAAAAAACAGCATAGTCATTATTGTTCCGACCACGGCCAGGGGATAGGCCACCGCATAGCCTGCCGCTATATCCGGGTTATCAAGGCCGGTCAGCTGGAAATTGGCCTGCTGGGCCGCACCCAGCCCCGGCGTGTTGGTAACTGCGCCGGACATAATGCCGACCATGGTGGCTATGGGTGTTCCTGTATAAAGATAAATGGCATAAGTGACCAGACAGCCGAGTACGGCGATGGCCAGGGCGAAGAGGTTTAAGCTTATGCCGCCTGTTTTAAAAGTGGCGAAGAAACCAGGCCCCACCTGCATCCCGACCGCGTAGACGAAGAAAATCAAACCTAATTCTTTAAGGATACTCAAAAGTTCCGGGCTTACCTTCATCCCGAAATGGGCGAAGAATATGCCGACGAACAGTGACCAGGTTACCCCCAGCGACAGCCCCTTAATTTTAACTTTACCGATGGCCAGCCCTACTGTGATAACAATGACCAGTTTAAGAAGTGAGCTGGCGATCCCCTGTCCGGACCACAGCTCCCAGAACCATTCCATAACGATAACCCTCATGTTTTAAGCTGTTCCAAGTCGAATCCAACTGGAATGCGAGGTGAAACTTGATATAACTCCAGGCTGGATAAATCTGTCTCCGTCCCAAAAGTCCCACAGGCCAATGAAATACTATCTCATAATATTTTTTAAAATCAATATGAAAAATATACATGATGCTGGGACATTGAGCCAGTCTGACTTATACTTTCTCCATTTGAGTATCATCTTTTGCCATATTTTGAAGACTTGACTTGGGTATCAAAAATCCATACAATGTGAAGGTTAAAAGTTCGTCTTATTATATAAGGTGAATGGTTGCCCTCGTAGCTCAGTTAGGATAGAGCACAGGATTCCTAATCCTGGTGTCGGACGTTCGAGTCGTCTCGGGGGCACCACTTAATTTCTCTCAGCCATTCTTTGCCGTTAAATCGGCAACGAATGGTTTACTGTATCATAAAAGCCGTCTTCAGGTCAGAGGGTATTTATCCTCCACCCTGAAGACGGCTATTTTTGTTTTGAAAATGATAAAGGCGCATCTGATCGCATGTTCGAGCAGCTGCGCCTTTTTTCGTTTTCGGAAAGGAGGTGCCTCACTGGTGGGTATGCAGACAACTCTTTCTTCTTAAGAACTCCACAAAAAAAGAGCCTCAATCTGGCAGGATTGAGACTCCAAAATGATGTTTGATCACATCGACTAACCACAGAAAGAGGATACCTTTTTCACAGTCGATTGTCAAGCGTTAGGGGTTCTTTTTTCCAAAATTCTGAATAAGGCTTTTAAGCCAGAAATGGAAAAAAGATGAGCGTTTTTTAGAGACCTCCGCCATGGGTCATGGTGAGGTTCGTTTGCCGAGTTGGTTGATGAAAATGGATATTTCTAAAGGGGCGAAATTAACTTATAACGTGCTGGCTACTTGCTCCCGTGGGCGGGAGTACACTTGGCCGAGTCAGAGTTATTTAGCCCGTGAACTTTCTTCTTCAGTACGGACGGTTCAACGTCACTTGGGCGAACTGGTTCAGTGCGGATTGATCGGAAAGGGGCGCGAAATCGTTGAGGGCAGAATTCGCCGCGTATATCTTTTTTTGAGTGCTCACGCGAAGCTGGGCGCAGCCAAAAATCAGCGTTTGAATCGACATGACAAATTTTTGAATTGCCCTGTCCACGCTCAAAAAAATTTACAAGCCGATCTACATCAATACCGTTGAATACGACCACCCCGGCATCCGCCGATGAAATACTACTCTTATATTCAACACAGTTGTTTTTTCAGTGCCGTTTTTTCCAACGCAAGCGGTCAAGTCGCCAGCCCTCAGGCTACAATTGACACTGTTCAACTTGGTATTTTTTAATTCCAACAAAAGGTGGTTGCGGTCATGGCTTGCCATCTTTGGATCATTTTAAAAGATCTGTGTATATTTCGTAATCAATCGGTTTAAAGACGTTGAAAATAACCTTTTCAATATCACTGTCAGTATTGTTGAGGAAATTAATCACGGTTGAGACCGCGATTTCCGCCGCTTCTTGATTGGGAAAACAAAATTCACCAGTAGAGATACAACAGAAAGCGATGGTGCGGAGTTGTGTTTGAGCCGCCAATTCCAGGCAGGCCCGGTAACAGTCTGATAAAAGTGCGCTCTGGTATTCATTCAACGGCGCTTTGAACACCGGGCCGACAGTATGTATCACATAGCGGCTGGGCAGGTTAAAGGCTGGAGTAATTTTGGCGTGACCAACCGGTTCAGGCGAGTTTTGGGCCGACATCAGATCATGGCAAACTTGGCGCAATTGCAGACCGGCAGCGGAATGAATAGCGTTATCTATACAACCGTGGTTCGGAATAAAACAACCCAATAGCTGGCTGTTGGCCGCATTGACAATAGCGTCGACGGCCAAACGAGTTATGTCTCCTTGCCATAACGCCAAGCGCTTGTCTTTCGAACTGGCCTTAATGGCGTCTTGATTTACCACCCCTTTTTTGCGAAGCTCTTCACGCAAAAAATCATCTTGAACTTCCAGGTACGACGAGGCGAGAGGACGTGGCAAACGTATATTCATAAGCCCGCGCAGAAGTGCGCGTTTGGGCTCATATTCGTCCGGCAAATCAATACTGAGATTCGCCGGGTTTTCACCGATTAAATAATTGATGAGATAATCCAGACGTTCATCTTGCCGCATTTTATCTCCCCTTCATTGACTTGTTTCAGACAAGCTCGAAATGACTTCCAGAATATTCTCACCAAAAGAGAGCGTACGATCGATGTTGTCAGGGCTGCCTTCGGGGTAGTCCCGGTTAATGCGAACAAGTCTTGCCTGGGAATTGTTGAAAACAATTTGCTCAAAAGGATATCTAATGATGACCGGAGTATTAAAGCCCACACCTATTTCCAGCAGAACGGCCTTTCGGCTAAGTACCAGGTTGATGGTGTCCTGGTAGCGGTGCTGAGCCTCATGCCAGCCCTTGTCCTGAACAAAATACTGATCTTTGCGGATATTGACGGCCATCGGCCCCCCGCAATTCGGGCAGACCGGAACCAACCCGGAGGGGATACGGCATTCGTGAGTGTTGGCCACCATGGCTTTGACCTGTTCCTCGTTGTAGTAGGTGCGGTCATGGCAAGCCTTGGCGCATTGAAAATAGGCATAATCGCCCTGTACCGGAAAGAGCTTTTCATCCGGGAAGGCGGCTTTCAGAAATTGCCCGTCAACATTGGTGGTTATTACAAAGAAGTCCTTTGTCCCAATGACTTTCCTCAACTCCTGGTACAGCGGCTCAGCCGGAGGCTCAAAGCGATTCAGGCTGATGTGCCTGGCCCAGTAAGCCCAGAACTCCTCTTGTGTTTTGAAAGGGTAAAAACCGGCTGTATACATATCGGTGAAGCCATACCTGGCGATGAAAGGGGCGAAGTTAGCAGTGAAACGGGGCCCGCTGTATTCCAAGCCGGCCGCGCTGGATAGGCCCGCCCCAGCGCCCACCAGTATGATCTCCGCCTCAGCCAAGGCTTCAGCAGCTTGTTTCAACCTGGTTTGATAGTCAATCATAATTCCCGCCCGAAACGGAGACAGCGTTCGTTAAAACGCCACTTACTTTTTAACGAAGCAAGCCCGACGGGACTTGCTTCGTTGAGGTGCAGAATTACTTTCCGTAGAAAAATCCGGCGGTCATATCAAGATAGTTATCCCCTTGGTAATCGGGATATTCCTTTTTTATGGCCGCGATGAATTCATCTTTGGTTTTGTTTTCTGCGGCAATGGCCTGTACCCTTTTCACATAGGCTATCTTCGTATCAACATCCGCCTGTTTTTCAGGGGTGTGGTGACTGGAGAGAATTAATTGATAACCTTTCTTCTTCATATTCTCGAGGGAAGCCAGCACCGCCCGGAGGTGGTCCGGCCCGGCCAGAATGGAATGGGTATCGGCCCCGAGCATGTGGGTGTAAATCACGTTGATGGCGGGAATGGCGATGTCATAGCCATCACCGGCGTCAATGATGTCAAACTCGATTCCCCCGACAGTATTCAGTCCGCTGGTCAAATTAGCCTCAATGTCGGGAATATCGGTAATGAAGCCGGTTCCGAAAGACTGTCCTAACGATTCGGTCAGAGCCTTGGTCGGACCGGCGGTTATCGCTTTTTTCGCACCCTCCGTGGCGTGGCTCTTGGCCTGACCGTACCATTTGCCTCCGGCCGGATGATATGAAATCAATATATCCGTCAGGGGCTTGCCCAAGCCATTCAAGTATTCCTTCCATTCGGCAATGTTGTCCGTGAAAGGCGGTGATTCAATGGCGACCAGATTTTTACCCGTTTCCAGAACAATGGCTTCATCGGCCATTAGGTCCGCTGTCTGGTAGGCGTGAAGAGTAAGTGGGCCTAAATCGTAAACCTGAACATACCCGTGTTTCAGCTTTCTCTCAACCGGAGCCGTATCAGCGGCAAAGGCCGCAGCGCCAATAGCCAGGCTCAGCAGGGCCACTGAAAACGCTAAAACTATTTTCTTCATTTTATTCTCCCCTTCTGAAAATTACGGTCATCGAAACTGCTTTGACGCCTTAAAACGTGTAGGTCTTGGGGCCTTCAGTAAAGCTGAAGGTCTTAACTTCTTTCGCGTCTATATAAAATATAGCGAACACGGGGTTGTCCGGCGTCTTGTAAATGTCTTTGATCATGGGGTTTTCGTCCAGAGCCCTGGTTTTTATCTTCAGATCATCCACGAAAACGGCCTGGCCGCTGATGGAAACCACCGGCGTAAAATCAGCCGGATAGGCGCAAAAGGCAACCTTTGGATCGGCCGTCAGTTGCTTGTAAACATCTTTCTCCTTGCTGGTGCAGAAGAACACTTTTTTATCTTCGGCGAATAGAAACTGGAAAACACGCGATCTTAAGGCATCGCCGTCACAGGTGGTCAGAACTCCGTTGGGGGTTGCGGCCAGAACTTTAGAAAAATCAAACATGAAATCCTCCTTAATGTTTTACATAAAACTAAAATGGTAAAAAAATTACAGCCTTTCAATCATACGCTTCAACTCTTGGTCCAGCCTGCTCCTTTCCTTGGGAAGTGTGTCACCCCAAATCCGGTCTATCAGTTCGTTGGAAATCTGCTCAAATGTCGCCCTGAACTTGAAGCCTTTCTCGGTGAGGTGAATGATGGAGCTTCTTTTGTCAACGGCATCCGGCTCACGTTTTACATAACCCAGGGCCTCCAGCTTGCGAATTAAAACGGTCATGGTGCTTTTGTCGCGATTGATCTTATCGCTCAAGGCCAGCATGGGCTGCGGCCCGTCATGATAAAGCACCAGGAAAATCGCCCCATGCGAAGGGGCCAAGCCGGTTATACCCTCATCGGCCAAGCGGGAAATTATAAAATTGTTTATTTTATTACGCAGCTTAGCAATTATATTAGCAATGTCAGTTCCAGGGATCGTCATTCCAGTTTTTACCTCTCGAATTAAATTATAGTTTGATATAAAATTATGTCAAGGGGTTTTTTCCATTTTTTATAATTGTTCGCGACAAGCTCGAGTTGTTTTGTAAAGCCAAACTTCCGAAAGCAACGCGGTTATTACTTCAATTCGTATTTCTTGATTCTGTAAACCAGGCCATGGCGAGGCATATTCAGCTCTTTAGCCGCTTTGGTGATATTGCCTTTATTCTTAATTAAGGCATCGGTTATGAGCTTTTTTTCCTGTTCATGAATATGGTTGAAAAGGTTTTCATCTTTCCTTTTGGAATTATGTTCATTGCCATGGGGTTGAACTTGAACAGAACCAATGCCTCTGCCGGTTTGAAGCCCATTTTTATGATATGGGTCCATCGGGTCATAATTAAAGAAGGCTCGCAAATCAGGACCGAATAGGTATTGAGGTAAATGGCGTTTCCGTATGTACTTGTCCTTGGCAGTGACAAAATTCATGGCCGATTCAATGCTATGCCGCAATTGCCGGACATTTCCCGGCCAGGAATATTTCAGGAAAAAAAGCCTGATGTCTTCGCTGAAGCCCTGGATGTTTTTAGCGAATTCCTGATTATAAAAGCTGATAAAGTGGTCGGATAATAAAAGTACGTCGCTTCGCCTGTCAGCTAAATCCGGGATGACGATATTGACCACGCCCAGGCGGTAAAATAAATCTTCGCGTATCTGATTGCTTTCAATAGCCTCACGGGGGGATGCGCTGCTGCTGCTGATAATTCTAACGTCGACCTTTATTTTTTCCTTGCCGCCTAAATGCTGAATCTCCTTGACCTCAAGCACCCGAAGCAGTTTCGACTGGGAATAGAGGCTCATGGAATTTAATTCATCCAGAAATAACGTCCCGCCCTGAGCTTCCTCAAACAGACCTTTACGCTCCACCGCCCCGGTATAAACGCCTTTGGAAGTGCCAAAGAGAATGCCTTCCAGCAGAGCTTCAGGAATGGCCGCGCAATTGATGGCGATAAAAGGACGGCCACGGCGAGAGCTTAAGCTATGGATGCGTTTGGCCATTACTTCCTTCCCGGTGCCGGTCTTACCAATCAGCATCACCGGTGAATCACTTTGAGCGCTCATATTGACCATATTAAGACAATCTAAAAAAAGAGGATGGGCGCCGATCAAATTATCCAGGCCAGGCCGGGCTTCCCGGTCATTTTCGCCTAATGGGTTAACGCCCACCGGCGACAGTTCCCGCTGCATTTTAAGGTTATTTTCAATTACCTCTTTTAATTTGGTCACGTCTTTTTGAATGGTATAAGACCCTACGATTTTGCCATTTTTGATAATAGGCCAGGCGTTACAAATCTGAAAAACATCCAGACCATTGACATTGTAGCGGAAAGTGATGTCATTGACAGGCTGGCCGGTTCTGAGCGCCCTTAGCGACGGAGTATCATTCAGGCCATACAATTCGCTGATGGTGCGACCGCGGCACTCAGATAAAATCAGCCCGTCCAACTTCTCAGCCGCCAGATTCATATAAAGCAGCTCTTCGTTAAGCCCGATCACATAGATTGATTCTTCAAAAGTATCAAACATACTGGCTATAGTCGACGACTCCGCGATCAAGCTCAATGTATCCAATTTATCCATGTCACACCTTATGAGGGCTTTGCCAGCCCGGCCATGTTGAGATTCTACAATAATCTATTTTATTGTCTAATTTTATTTAAAATTATTTAATTTTACAATAAGCATTTTCCTTCTTATATATGGATAAAAAATATTCAATATCTTCATTATGTTACACCGAAAAAGACTTGGCGCATCTGTTGCTTATGAACTTGATATCACGCCATCAGGTTCAATTACCCTTTTTTTAATGCCCCATGCTGAGGAGGTAGAAATGGAAAGCAGCAGGACTCCTTTATTGCAAAGGATCAATTCAGCGGTATTTTTTCCGCCGGCCATTTTGTTGGTGATAGCCGTTCTAATCGGCATCATCTATCCAGAAAAGCTGGGAGAATGGGCCGCCAAAGCCCTGGCTTTTTCCGTGGATAATTTTAGTTGGTTTTATAACGGCGGCAGCGCCCTTCTGCTGGTGTTCTGTCTCTGGGCCACCTTCGGCAAGCCCGGCAATATCGTCATCGGCGGCCCGGACGCCAAGCCGACGATGTCGACTTTTAACTGGTTTGTCCTGGCCTGGACTTCGGGCCTGGCCATTGGGGCGGTTTTTTACTGCGTGGCCGAGCCCATGAGCTTTTTTACCGACCCGCCCACCTATCTCGGTCAGCCGGGCGGCACGGCTGAGGCTGGCGAACAAGCCCTGAGGTACACCTTCTTCCATTGGGCTTTCCATCCTTACGCTTTTTACACCAGCGCCGGGCTGTGCATCGCCTTCATGTTTCATAACGGCAAGCGCAGCTTCCGGGTCAGTTCGGCCCTGTATCCCCTGCTCGGCGACAAGTGTGACGGCCTGCCGGGCCATTTGATCAACGCCTTGGCCGTCTTCGTCCTGGTGGCCTGCCTGGGCACTTCTCTGGGCTTGGGCACCATGCAGTTCGCCGGGGGCATCAACTATGTGTTCGGCACCAATTACTCGTCGGCCGGACTGTGGATTGCCATCATCGCCGTGATTTGCACCTTCTACATTACCGCCGCTTGCAGCGGTCTGCACAAGGGCATGAAATATCTCGGCCAACTGAAGGTCTATATGTATGTCGGCCTGGTTCTGTTCGTGCTGGTCACCGGCGGCACCATCTTCATCCTCAATAATACCCTTACCGGCATCGGGGCTTATTTCGATGGTTTCATCATGGACACCTTCTATCTGGAGCCCATGAAACGCACCGGCTGGGTCGGCGGCTGGACTATTTTTTACTGGGCCTGGTGGCTCACCGCCGCTCCCATCGTCGGCCTGTTTCTGGTGAAGCTGGCTCAGGGCCGGACCGTCCGCCAGTTCATGCTGATGAATATGCTGGCTCCGACTTTGTTTACCTTCCTGTGGTTCGGCGTCTTCGGCAGCGCGGCCATCAACATGGAATTTTTCGGGGACGTTAAGTTATCCGAGGAAATTGCCAATCAGGGCATCCAGGTCGCTCTATTCGCTTTGCTGAAAAACCTGCCCTTCGGTTTTATCACCATGCTCATCGGTCTGAGCATGATTGTCGTCTCCTTTATAACCATGGCCGACGCCATGACTCTGGCCTTGGCCGACATGACCGCCGCCAATTACGGTGAAGGCGGAAGCCCGGTGATTCTGAAGATTTTCTGGGGCGGCATGATGGGCCTGATCGCTTTGGCCCTGTTGTTAAGCGGCGGGCTTAAAGCTCTGCAAACTTCGGTGGTCGTTTGCGGTGTGCCCATATTATTGGTCCAGCTTTTCATGGCCGTGGCTTTCGTAAAGGCCATGCTCGGAAAAAAACAATACGATCTGGTCAGCGGGCCTCAGCCAATGGCCAATGACCCCAAATGACTCTTGATGTTCTCATTACCCACTTTAACCACTACACTACGGAGGTAGCTTGACATGATGGAAATGAAAGAAGCTTTGCAAAAAATTCACGAAGCCAGCATGCGCATTCTGGAACGCACCGGCATGAAGTTCCTGCACCCGGAAGCCGGGGAAATTTTAAAGGCTCACGGCGTTAAAGAAAAAAACGGCGCCTTCTGCTTCACCGAAAAACAGATTATGGACTGGGTGGGCAAAGCCCCTGAAACTTTCACCTTCAAGGCCCGCAACTCGGCTTATGACGCTGAGATCGGCGGCGACAATTACGTCTGCGCCCCCGGTTACGGCGCTCCGCAAATCTGCGATGCGGAAGGCGTGAAGCGCGACGCCATTATGAAGGACTATATTCAAATCGCCAAACTTTTCCAGGTTAATCCCTTTTACAAAACCAACGGCGGCATTCTGGTTCAGCCCAGCGACGTTCCCCCGGAAATATCGCCGACCCTGATGCACTACGCGGCTCTGACCCATAGCGACAAATGTTTGCAGTGCCCTTCCGGCTATCAGGACCAGATGGAGATAATGATGGAGATGTCCAAAATCGTCTTCGGCGGTCTGGACGCTCCCCGCATGATCACCATCGTCAACACCAATTCACCTTTGCAGTTGGACGGCGTGATGGTCGACACCCTTCTGACCTTCGGCCGTAACGGCCAGCCCACTTGCGTTTCGGCCGCGGTCATGGCCGGAACCACCGGGCCCATCACCCTGGCCGGTACCCTGGCCGTTGCCAACGCCGAAGTTCTGGCCGGCATCGCCCTGTTGCAGATGGCCTGTCCCGGCGCTCCGGTAGTTTACGGCAACCAGTCCACCACTTCCGACATGGCCACCGGCAGCATGGCCGGCGGCTCGCCTGAAGGGGCTCTGTGCTACAAATACGGAGCCCAGTTGGCCAAGTTCTATAAACTTCCCAGCCGGGGCGGCGGCGCGCCCAGCGACGGCCGGGTGCTCAACGGCCAGGCCGGTTATGAAGCCATGCTGACCTATATGTCCTCGGTCACTAATGGCATGAACTACATCATTCATTCCGCCGGCATCATGGATGGCTTTTCCAGCATGTCTTATGAAAAGCTGATTATGGACTTTGAGATCAACCGCATGGTGGACCGCTATCATCGGGGCGTTGAAGTCAATGAGGAAACCGTGCAGGAAGACATGATAGACCGGGTCGGCCACGGCGGCAACTACATGACCGAAAAGCACACCTTCAAATACTGCCGCAAGGAAACCTTTATTCCCAAAATCGGCACTCGCGGACGGGTGGATAATCCGGCCACTCAGTTCAACACCAATATTGAAAACCAATTGCAGACTATGTTCAAGCAGTACGAACAGCCCAAACTGCCGGATTCAACCTTAAGGGAGATTGACGCCTTGCTGGAAAGCAAGGGCATCAAGATAAAGAATTATTTCCCTGAGGCGTGATTTCATTTGACAAGGGCGGGGCCGGGCCGGTTGACTTTTTACCCGTCGGCCCCGACCGTTATTCTTTTCGCTCGCTAATTTAAACCTTAATCGAATGGCAGAGGTGTGGCCAGTTTAAAACCACCGACATGGAGGGCCAATGAAAAAAATACTTGGCAATATTGACAGCGCCATCTTTGGCGGTTCCGCGGCAATTTACCTGGCCCTTTTTCTGTTCATAATCTGCCTGCCGGCCGTGGCCGAAAAGGCCATCAAGACGGCCCTTGAGTTTACCTTCACCAACTTCGGTTGGCTTTACTTATTGGGTACGGCCTTTCTTTTAATAGCCCTTTTGATACTGGCTTGCGGGCGGTTCGGGAGCCTCAAACTGGGCCGACAGGAAGACCAACCGGAATATAGCTTTTTGAGCTGGATGGGTATGCTCTTTGGGGCGGGAATCGGCGTGGGTCTTTTATATTTCGGCGTCAACGAACCCATGACTCATTTTCTGGTTTCACCATTTTATGAAAATGGCAGCGCCGCCGCCGCGCCGGAGGCTCTACGGCTCACCTACATTCATTGGGGCATTCATCCCTGGGCGCTTTACTGCTCTTCCGGGCTGGCCATCGCTTATTTTCAATATCGGCGGGGGCTGCCAAACCGAATAAGTTCCTGCTTTGAGCCCATGCTGGGTAGAGACAACTTGGATGGCCCAGTGGCTAAAATCATTGACATCTCGGCCATCGTGGCCACCCTTTGCGGCATCGCCACCTCCGCAGGCATGGCCGCCAGTCAGTTTTCAGCCGGCTTCGCCCACCAATATGGCCTGAAGCATGGCTTTCATTTGGTGGTGATATCGATTTTGATTATTGGTATTTTGTCCACCTTGTCGGCTATGAAAGGAGTGGCCAAGGGCATTAAGGTTATCAGTGATCTGAATATGTGGCTGGTCTTGATAATGATAGTTTTTATGGTGTTGGTCGGCCCCAGAGTTTTTGACCTGAATTTGATGCTGGAAGCGATGGGAAGCTATTTTGACAAAATCGTGGGCACCAGCTTCTTTTTAGATTCTTCCGGTCAGGTGGCCGATAAAGTTGGCTTTAATTGGGTCGGTGGCTGGACGGTTATGTATTTCGCCTGGTGGCTGGCCTTCGCCCCTTTTGTCGGAGGATTTTTAGCCAATATCTCCAAGGGGCGGACCATCCGGGAATTTATTCTGGCCTGTCTTTTTGCTCCGGCCCTTCTCTGTTTCATCTGGTTCGCCTTCTTCGGCGGCACGGCCATCGAGTGGACGATTTCCGGGCGGATAAGCCCTGAAACAGCCCAGGCCATGGTCAACAGTTCTGATGAATCTCTGTTCATTTTCCTGGCGGAAGCGCCACTTTCCAGCTTGACCGTGATTGTGATGCTGTGCCTAAGCATGACTCTGATCATCACTTCGGTGAACTCTGGAACCTATGTCCTGGCTTCAATGTCAACCGGAGCCAGCCAGGCAGAACCATCGTTGGCCAACCGGGCCTTCTGGGGGATCTTCATATCTTTGAACGCGCTGCTGTTTTTGTGGATTGGCGGGATGCAGGCCCTTCGCAACTCTTCGATGGTGGCCGCCTTGCCGTTTCTGTTTATTTTAATTTTGATGATTATCAATACCGTGCACTCGCTTAAAAGAGAAAAATAAGCTCTAGATACGGGCCGGCGCATGGGGTCTCCAGGCAGTGCTATTTCTTAACCAGTGATGTTGAACTGCTGAAAGTTGTTGACCAAGGGCCGTTCTTAACAACTATCGTTGTCTATTTGGGGTAGAAATATTAATTTTAAGCTTAACTGGAGAATAATGCCTAGGTGTAAGGTCCCATGGTATAGATAGAGTATTCATGGACGTAACAAACGAAAAGAGTCTCACGACTAAAGTCGTGAGACTCCCAAATGATGCACGATTACATCTTACAATCCAGATGGCATATCTTTTCTGAACTTTTTGGCCAATGCTTTCTGCCAGTCGCCGACCGGCCTTAGTTTGCCCAGGAAGAAGCGGAGGGTCTCCGGTTCGTCTTCAAATTCCAGACCGCCAATCATCCGGCGATTCTGATACAGCCAAGCCAGGCGGTCGGCCACAAATTTTATCTGGGAATAGGTGAAAACCCGCTTTGGAATAGCCAGACGGACCAGTTCCATTTGAGCTAGAGTCTCAGAGCCGTCGGGCTGACGCTGTTCGGAAAGGGTGCCGCGCTCCATGCCGCGAATGCCGCCGGCAATGTAAATGGCCGCCGCCAGCGCACCGGCCGGATACTGCTCCTGCGGGATGTGATCCACAAAGCGGGTAGCGTCCACATGACAGCCCAGGCCCCCAAAAGGCGTGACCACCGGTATGCCCTGGGCTTCCAGGGCCTTGCCCAGCGCTTCCACAAACAGCGGGGTCTGATTAATCACATTGAAATCCAGAGTCTCTCGCAGACCAACATTTATGGCTTCCATCTCCCGTACCGACATGCCGCCGTAAGTCAGAAAACCTTCATAGAGAGTAACCAGGGTGCGCATCTTTTTAAAATATTCGTCGCTGGAAGTCAGTATGCCGCCGCCTCTGGCGCAGCCCAGTTTGCGCGCCGAAAAATAGATGATATCCATCAGGGAACCGATTTCCCGGACTATATCAGCCAACTCTCTCGCGCGGCAGTCGGCCTCTCTGGTTTTGATGAAATAGAGGTTGTCGGCCAGGAGGCTGGCATCGAGAACCAGCATGATTTTTTTCTCTTTGCAGAATGCGGAGACCTGACGCATGCTGTCCAGTGAAATGGGCTGTCCGCCGATAAGGTTGGTCCCGGCTTCTATGCGCACGAAAGATATGTTCCCGGGCCCTGTCTCTTCCACCGAACGCCGCAGCTTTGCCATATCAAAGTTCCCCTTGAAGGGATCGGTGCTGACGGTATTGAGGGCCTGCTCACCCAGTGCCTCGATCACCCGGCCGCCCAGGCGGGTGATGTGGGCCTTGGTGGTGGTGAAGTGATAGTTCATTATCGCGGTGGAACCTTCTGTGACGAAGGCATTGGCCAGTATGTTTTCGCAGGCGCGTCCCTGATGGGCCGGAAGAAAGTATTTGGTGCCGAAAATATCCGTGAGGGTGGCGGCCAGACGGTAATAGGTCTCCGACCCGGCGTAGCTGTCATCGGCCATCATCATGGCCGCATACTGAGCTTCGCTCATGGCGTTGACTCCGCTGTCGGTCAGCATATCCAGGAAGACTTCCCGGTTGGGCAGAAGGAAAGTGTTGCTTCCCGCTTCTTCGATGACGGCCAGGCGGCGCTCCACTTCCGAGAGATTGAGCCGCTGAACCATCCGCACCTTGTGCATTTCCAGCGGAATGTCCTCCCCTGAGAAAAAGTTAATTTTTGTGCAATTCGATTCCAGCATGTTAAATACCTTTCTTTTGTGAGTGACCCTGATATTTTTCAAGGACCTAAGTTGCGCTCGAGTTTATAAACGACAAAAGACAACCTGTGTGCCCCGCTTTCTCTCGAAAAGTCGGCACAAGTTGTCGAGCGGGCCTTTTAGCGGCCCGGCTTAATAATAGTAATAGTAGTAGGGAGTAGAAATATGGACGCTTTTACGGATAGCGGAGATCAGCGTAAAGCGGCAGGGGCGGAAAACATCGGCGGAGAACAAAACGGAGCGGCCGCCAAATCTTAGATTGGCGTTTGGGGAGTCGATCAAATTGATCGGGCCGCTGGGCATTGTGGAAAGTCTCCGTATTATTGAAGTGATGTTCTAACGCTTTTTAATTATAATATTATACACCAAAGGCGGTTGCATGGCAATAGCTTATTCAAGGTATTCTCAAGCCTGTATATTTATTGAAAGATGGTGGCGGCCGCACGCTTTACGGTCTTCAGATATGTTTGATAAGAACTAAGAGCTTGTTCGTAAATAGTGATTTTGCCCTCTGGCGTTGTTGCTCGCATTTTTTAATGCTCGAAATATTAATATATTACTCCGCTTAAAAAACACTCGCGCCTGGCCAGAGAACAAAATCCCATATTTACGAACAAGCTCTAAGTGTGGAAGGAAAGAAATTTTTCCTGAAATTAACAATCAATTCTAAAAATATCTATTTATTTTTGTTTGATGATTTCAATACATTTGATCGGCATAAAAACATTGGGCCGGTTAGAGGCACTTAATGGCCGGCAAATTAATAACACTTGCTCACTCTGGTACCGTGTAATGTTTAAAATTTTTGCAAATACAATAACCCGCCGAAAGCCGATCAGGCGTACTTAGGGTGTGTCTGCAAACTATCGTAAACATATAAGAGCGGCGGCGGAATAAACAAAAGAGAGGAAGACATCAGCCCGTTTGTCATAGCGTGTGGCGATTTTTCGATACTCTTTTATCTTGCTGAAAAAGTTTTCCACCAGATGCCTTTCTTTATAAAGAAAACGATCATAGTCGCGCTGAACTTTACGATTTGAACGCGGTGGAATAACAGCCCGGCAGTTGTTGGATTCAATCGCCTCAACAACATCATTGCTATCGTAGCCTTTGTCGGCAATGACATTACAATCGCTGTGTTCACTGAGTAATTCCGGGCCAACCTTTATGTCTGATATTTGGCCGCCGGTCAAAATTATACCTATAGGGTTGCCCAGAGCGTCAACGCTCACGTGCAATTTGCTTGTAAAGCCTCCGCGACTGCGGCCCAAAGCCTGTTTTTGCTGTCCCCTTTTGCGCCGGCGGCGTGTTGATGGGCATGAATATAAGTTCCGTCTATCATCACTGATTCTAAATCAGGTTCCTTAGACATCGCGTGAAATATGGCTTTCCAATATCCTTTAATTTGCCAGCGCCTAAAGCGGGAGTAGATCGATGGCCACGAACCGATCTCCGACGGCAGCGCCCGCCATGGCGAGCCGGTTCGAAGCATCCACACTATCGCGTCTATAAACTCGCGCTTGTCGCGGGCTGGACGCCCGCCTTTGGCTGAGCCTTCTATCGGTAGAATTGGTTCCAGCCGCTGCCACGTTTCATCTTTAATTGCGTAAGGATTCATCCGCTCATAATACCAGATTTCAGCCCTTATTCATAGTTTGCAGATACACCCTAAGGATAATCATTTGGAAAAGATTATCATCCTGGCCCGGCGCGTTGCCCTGGTTTCAGTGTACAAACCCTGAAACAGCCGGAAAAACCTGTTGACGCCGCGTGAACGTGAGGTGATGCAGTATGTGGCGCAGGGGTGCTCGAATCCCTCCATTGCCGAGAGCCTGAATGTTTCCACGGCGGCTGTGAAAAAAACTCTGACCAGCGCCTTTGGAAAGCTGGGGGTTAACAACCGATTTGAAGCGGCGCGGCACTTCGTGGCTCAATATGGTGACGACGGCCAGGAAAGTATGTAACCAGTTATTTTTTATATATATTTAGTATCCATACCGACCCCGCCGCCGAGTCGGTCCGCAGGGTCTGATGGTTTCCGCGCTTAATACCCCCCTGTTGCATCCCTATGATTTTGCCATTTTTCCGCCATAGGTAGACGGTGGCGACCTATTAATTAGAACCAGCCGGATGTATATAAACAGTATGAATTACTGTATGTCTTCCGTTTTCCCGGCTGAGGGGCCGGTGGACATAAATAACGAACTGTACGAGCCGTCATCTGATTGAACAGGGTTGCCCGATTAATGCTAATGGCCGGTTCCCATGCGAATTATTGCGGTTGACGCGGAAAAGTGCTCACTGAAACAGTTTACGGACCAGCTGGCGGCTGCTGTGCCGGCGGCCGAAGTCCAGGGATTCAGCGATCCTAAGGAGGCTCTGGCTTTCGCCCGGCAAAAGGACATAGACGTGGCCTTTATGGAGGTCGAAATGAGGGGGCTGACCGGCCTGGAACTGGCCAGGGAACTGCAGCGCCACCAGCCGCGCACCAATGTGATCTTCGTCACGGGCGAAGCCGGATATTGCGTTGAGGCCTTCGCCTTGCACGCCAGCGGCTACATTCTGAAACCGGCCCGGGCCTGGGATATTCAGCGGGAATTGGCCAATCTGCGCAACCCTCCGCCAAAGAACGGGGCGGACGGCAAGCTCAGGGTTCAGACTTTTGGCCATTTTGAGGTGTTTTATGGTGAGACGCGCCTTTGTTTCGGGCGTTCCAGGGCCAAAGAGCTGTTCGCCTACCTCATCGACCGCCGGGGGGGCTTCAGTTACCATGCGGGAAATCGCCTCCATCCTTTGGGAGGACCGGGCCTAGAACCGGTCACTGTTGTGCCGGATTAACACATTTCTCTCTTACGTCACCAGAGTGCTGAAAACATTGAACCTTAATGACGTTTTGTATAAAGGCCGCAATCAACTGGCTGTCAATGTCGAGATGCTGGACTGCGACTATTAGAACTTCCTCAATGGCGACGTCCCCGGCCGGGACACTCCGGCCAGGCCGGGGAGGGAAGAAGGGCGGCGTCTTAACGGGGCCGCCGCCCTTTTTTTGCTATTGAATCAAATGGTCGTCAGGACAAGAAGGGTTCTTTCGTAGTTTCGTAAGGTTTTCCAGCATGTATTGGCGGCTGGCGATAATTTGCCGGTATTCTTTAGCCTCTTCAATCGCATCCATCATCAAGGGTGCTTCCTCAAATTCTATTATTATCCTGCCCCATAAAAAGGCACACATCTGTAAGTTAAGGTGTATGTTTTCAATTCGATTGAAATCTTCATCCGATGCGGGTGGTGACTCTTCGTCCCACCTTGCATACGCTTGCTCCGCGCCTATCAGCGCCATCAAGGATAACTCGCGGTTAAATTCTATTATCATCCTTACCTTGGATACTATATCACGCAGCTTTTCAACGGTCATTTTAACTTCCCAACTGACTTCGGCTTCTTTCGGAAGTTCAATGTTATGCATGCACTCAATACCCCCAAATTCTTCCGCCAACGGTTCAATAGTCTTCAGGGCTTTTTTATATGTTGATGCAAGATGCGTGAGAACCGACACCTGTTCATTATAGCTTTCGCACAGCTCGACGACTTCAGCAAATGAACGTTTACATTGATTGCAGCAGGGATTGGCTCTTAAATCGCCATCAAGGGGGGCCTTGCACCGGGGGCATTCAAAAAAGGCCATGAATCAACTCCTTCAATTCGCAGTAATTTGGGCGTTTCACCGGCGCACGGTCAACATGCATTGAACAAGCGGCGGACAAGGTGTATCAATCTGCTGTAAACGATCTTTTTTCCACCGGTTTAAATGAGCCTGTTTCGACCCATCCCACCCTGAGAAAATCTCCCTTGGAATAAGAGAACTGCAGGTTCGTGATGCATGCGTCATCCAAAACGACCATGGCCCAGTCGCCGGTCTGATTGTATGAGAGCAGGGTTCCCCGGCAGGGAGCTTCAGCGCCATACGACGACACTATCGTAATAATATTGCCCATACTGACATACCCCATGCCGGCACTGAAACCTCCATCATATTCATTTTGAGTTTCAGGGCTGTCACGAACCTCCGTCCATTCTCCGAACACCACTTTTTCAAGACTTAGTGGCCGGGTCAGGTTAAAATCTCTGAAGAGGTTTATTATAGTTTTGCCGGAATACCGCCTGGGCTCGTCAATTCCATCCATATAGTATTCATTTATGAAGTCCGCGCAGCAGCCCGGCTCATGTTAATTTTAACGGCCGGTTCGGCTGGGGCTTAAGTTTCAGGATATAACTGAATTCAATATCCTTTTCCCCGACAGTGTAGCCGCCCTCACCGCCGCCGTACCATATAATACTCAAGCTGCTTTCCCCGCAAGGGAAATAGCCTGAGAAGACAACGTCCTCGACTTCATCGCTATTGACGTCCGCAATATAGAAGCTGTCGGCCTGCTCCCAAACTCTTTCCGTGAGGCAAGGAGTTATATCCTGGTCATCTTTGCTGAATGCGGGGGGCAGGGCGCTATTTAATTCCGGTTTTACCTCCGCCAGATGGTCTTTACTCATCTTCTTCAGGCCGCTCAGCTTCAGCCAGTCGGCTGAGGAAGGAAAAAGTAAATCCCCCAATATTTCAGATTCAGACGTCTGCCCCATTGCCAGAGGGCTCACAACCATAGTTAACATCAGACCGCATAAAATCAGCGTAATTTTGAAAACATGATTCATATATGATACTCCCGCCATTTTACTGGCGAGTCAACCTTCAACTGGCAAGGGTTTATACGATAAAGGATGAAAACAGTTTATCCTATGCCGGAGGGGAATGCAAGCCTCTGACCGTGATGGTGACGCGGGGCAATCAGAATCTGGTTGTCCAAGGGTCAGCAGCCGGGATCAACTTCTTCGCCGGTGGAATACTGGCTGATGCAGGCCGCCAGGAGGGCTTTGCGTGAGGGAACATTGAATTTGCGTAAGATTTTTTTAACATGGGTTCTGACTGTATGCTCAGAAATGGCACATTTTTCAGCAATTTCCCGGGTGCCCGCCCCTTTGATCAGCCATTGGGCCACCTCCCTCTCTCTTGGCGACAATTGGTAATCGGAAAATATATCAGGAACTACTTTCCGTCTGGCTTCCGGTTCATTCAATATGGGTGGGCCGGGGTTTTTTTCTGGAACCGGCGGCTCTGCCCAGGCATCTGGTCTTTCGGCGTCATAAAGACCGGAGTTCAGCCGACTGACCAGCTGATGGAGTAGAAGGGCGAAGGCTGTTCCACCCAGCACCATCAGCCCGGCATTGTTGAGCAGGTCCGTTGGGGTTCTCTTCATGGCCGGCACTATTATTATCTGCATCAGATAAGTTGAGCAGAGAATTATGGCATAAAGGGGACCCGGCCGGGCCAGACGGGCCATAAACAGAGGCGCGGTCATTGATACCAGCATTTGGGCAATAATACTCATCACATAAAGGCTGAGGAATATTTCGGGGGAGTTATCCAGAATCGAGAGGGAAGGAGTCAGGACAAACAGAGTGGCGCAGCCCAGAAGCAGGTGTTTAGCGGCCTGGGGCTTGCGGTCCAGATACCGGCCGGCCAGAACAGCCGTCAGGGCCAGCACCGGCGGCAGCCATAAAAGATGCTGCTGCCAGTTGTCGGTCATGAACAAAACCAGGCGCACCCCCAAAAGTGAATTGACCGCGAAGAACAAAGCCACCGCAGTGAGCGTCAGAGGCAGGTTTCCGCGGCGCGCCCGCTGAATATCCGGGGGAGGGGCTGACAAATTAGCTGTGAACAAACCCCGCCACAGGGCCAGCCCCAGCACCGCTGACAGCAGCATGATACCCAGCCCGTGCAGCTTGAAAAGCACCGACAGGCGGGCCAGCACAAATTCCTGGTCCGCAAGCATATGAAAAGCGGGCTGGGCCGGAAATATGGCCAGAAGCCCCAGGGCCAGGCTCAGGCCGAAAGCCGAGCCCTGCCGCCCCGTTGGCATCCGGCTGAAAAACAGATAATAAACCGGGGCAATCTGCGAACCGTAACTAAAGGCCATCAGCAAACGCCAGAAAGGCTCCCGGAGCCACAGCTCCATACCGGCCAGACGCACAGCGGCCGGCAGGGCCACCAGGGCTGCCAGCAATAGAATCTTCAGTAAAATCAGCGGAGTGAATTTTTGCGGGCCTTGAGTGCGGTCAAGCCCGCGTGTCAGAGGCCACAGGATAAGGGCGGCAAGAGTTATGCCGAACAGGTTGGCCAGAGCCGGAGCAATCAGTGATTCATAAGGTTCCTGGCGCAGATTAAACATCACCGTATTCAGGCAAAAAACCAGATGATGCAGAGTCAGGGCAATGAAGGGTAGAATGGATGTCTCTGTTCTATTTATATCTGGCCGAGCCATGGCAGTCTTTCAGGCGAATTTGTTTTTGCTTGTGTTTCCGGTTTATTCAATTATAAAGACCGCCTTTGGCCCGGTCAAGTCTTAATAAGGAATTGCTGAATTCATTATAGATATAGTTAATTATTTCCAACAATGCTGTCTCTCTATTTTTATAAGTTATTTCATTATTTTTCATGCCAGGGGTACCCCTTTTGAGGGATACCCATAAGCGGCGTGTTACTGGGGTCCATTTCAATTTATTCTTATTTTTATCAGGAAATCACCCTTTGGGGGGATATCTCCGGCAATACGATTTTGCTAAAGTTATATAATTTAATGGTATACAGACACCTACGGAATTTTTTAAAATGAAATGGAAGGCCTATGGAACGCCTGAAAATAATGCTGGTTGACGATAATATCACTAACCTGACTATGGGTAAAAGCGCCCTGGCTCCACACTACGACGTTTTTACCATACCTTCCGGTGAAAAACTGCTCAAGGTGCTGGAACGGACCACGGCCGATCTGATTCTTTTGGATGTGGAAATGCCGGAGATGGATGGTTATCAGGTCATCCGCATTCTCAAATCTTCCCCCGGAACCGCTGATATCCCGGTGATTTTCCTGACCGCCCGCACTGATATGGGCAGTGAACTGGAAGGTTTGTCCTTGGGGGCCATTGACTATATCACCAAACCTTTTTCCCCGCCGCTTCTGTTGAAACGGCTTGAGGTGCACCTCCTGGTTGAAGCCCAGCGGCGGCAATTACAGAATTATAACAATAATTTACAATGTATGGTCGAGGAAAAGACCCGTGCGGTGCTGGGGCTTCAGCGGGCGGTTTTCGATCTCCTGTCGGAAGTGGTGGAATATCGTGACGACGTGACCGGCGGGCACATCAGCCGCACCCGCAAATATTTTCTGATTCTTCTCAATGGGCTGGCTGGAGGACGGGTCTATGCGTCCGAGGTGGCTTCATGGGATTTTGAGCTGATGGTGCTCTCTTCACAGCTTCACGATATAGGCAAGGTGGCCATTCGCGACAGCATCCTGCAAAAACCAGGGCCCCTGACGGCTGAAGAGTTTGAGGAAATGAAGAAGCATACGGTCTATGGCCCGAAGATCATCGAGAAAATAGAGAAAAATACTTCCGAGCGCAATTTTATCAGCCATGCTAAAAACATGGCCGCCTCCCACCATGAGAAATGGGACGGCAGCGGCTATCCACTGGGATTGACCGGGCTGGGCATACCCCTGCCGGGACGGCTGATGGCTATTGTGGATGTCTATGACGCGCTGATTTCCCGGCGGCCCTACAAAGAGCCGCTTGGCCACGGCCAGGCCGTCAACATCATCCGTTGCGGTTCCGGCAGCCACTTCGATCCGGCCCTGGTGGAAGTTTTCCTGAATGTGGCCGAGGAAATAAGGGAGGCGGCCGCTACAGAATGAATTTTTTCAAAGCTAATCCCAAATACAAGCAGCTTCTATTTGTCGTCATCGCTTTTGTGCTGATGGTCGGGGTCAGTTACTGGAGCGTCAACGGCCTTATCCAGCGGCAGATGCGCATTAACGGCGACGCCATTATGAGTTCGGCCACGGCCACGGTGCGGTCCCTTCTGGCGGAAACTGAAACTTCCCTGGTCAGCATGGCCTTTGCCACTGAATCAAGGCTGAATGAGGGCAGCAGCCTGGATGAGATTCTGAACTATTATTATTCCGCCAGCAACTGGTTTTATGGCCGGTCACAGAAGTATTTCGCTTTCAACGGCATTTATGGGGTAATCAACGGCGTCTATCTGGACGGGAACCATTGGCAGCCGCCCGCTTCCTATGTGCCCAGCGAACGCCCCTGGTATATTGGGGCCGTGGCCGTACCGGGTGAAATTTTTTACACCGACCCATATGTCGACGCCGAGACCGGCAAAGTCATCATTTCTGTCTCCAAAGTTGTCTTTAACCACGAAGGTTATGAAAGCGGCGTTATTTCCATTGATTTTGACATGACCGCCGTATCCGATTATATCCGTACCTTGAATGTGGCCGGCGGCGGCTACGGCCTTCTGCTCAACGAACGGCTGGAAATAGTCGGGCACCAGAATCCCGGGCTGGAGAACCGCCCCTTGGCCGCCACTGGTGACGGCTACCAGGAATTGGCTGAAATGATTGCCGAAGGCCGCGAAATATCGGCGCTGAGCATAAATGATTATGACGGCACCCCCAGTATGGCCTTCCTCTCAAAACTTTTTAACGGCTGGTATATCGGGACCATAACGCCACTGTCGGTCTATTATGGGGCGAGCCGGGTCATGGGAGTCAGCCTGGCCCTTTTGGGCCTGATACTTATGACTCTGCTGTGCCTGTTGCTGAGCCGCCTGTACGACGCCAAGGAAAAAGCCGACGAACGCAACCAGAGCAAATCATCCTTTCTGGCCCGCATGAGCCATGAAATCAGAACGCCCATGAACGCCATAGTGGGCATGGCCGAGCTCATCGACCGCGACGCCGACCGCCTGCCGCCCCAGACCCGGGCCCAGGCCCGCAGCATCCGGCAGGCCGGGGCCAACCTTTTGGCCATTATCAATGATATTCTCGATTTTTCCAAAATAGAATCCGGCCACATGGAGCTGGTGAGCGCGCCATACTATCTGTCGTCACTGATCAATGACGTGGTCAATATTGTCAGGATGCGGGTGCGGGACAAATCGCTCCTTTTCACCGTCGACATCGCTTCGGCCACGCCCAACCGCCTGGTCGGCGACGAGGTCAGGGTTCGGCAGATTCTTCTGAACCTGATGTCCAACGCGGTTAAATATACGGAGAACGGCTGGATCGGCTTCAGTCTGGCCGGGCAGCCCGACGTGGCCGGAGGCCTTGTTCTGACCATTACCGTCACCGATACCGGCCGGGGCATCAAACCTGAAGACATGGAAAATCTGTTCGGGGATTTCGTTCGCCTGGAGCCCGGCAAAAACAAGCACATTGAAGGCGCCGGTCTGGGGCTGGCCATCACCCGTTCGCTCTGCCGGGCCATGGGCGGGGAGGTGGCCGCTGAAAGCGTCTACGGCCGGGGCAGCACTTTTACGGTCCGTCTGCCGCAGTCGGTGGCTTCAGGGGAGGCTTTTGCCAGAGTGGATGATCCCATGGCCAAGGCCGTGCTGCTCTATGAGCCGCGGCAGGTTTATGCCCGGTCAATCGCGGCCGCCCTGGACGATCTGGGCGTACCCTGCCGCCAGGCCGCCAACCAGTCGGAATTCCTGGAGGCGGCCTCCGGCAGCCCCTGGCTGTTTCTGTCGGCCCCGGCCTATGAGGGCCTGAGCGGCAGTCTCAAGCGTCTGAATGCCACCGACAGGGTAGTGCTGCTGTCAGACGACGGGGTGGTCAGCCATGACGAAGGGCTGCGCGGCATTTACCTGCCGGCCCATGCCCTTTCCATTGCCAACGTGCTCAACAATGTGCCTGACCTGGACGTGCATCTGGGCGGAGCCGGTGAAAACGTCCTGCGCTTCAAGTTCCCCAGAGCCCGGATTCTTCTGGTCGACGACATTGCCACCAACCTTAGCGTGGCCGAGGGGCTTCTGTTGCCATATGAAATGCGCCTGGATTTTGCCCAGAGCGGGCTTGAAGCCATTGAACTGGTCAAGGCCAACAGCTATGATCTGGTGTTCATGGATCATATGATGCCAATGATGGACGGGGTTGAGGCTACACTTAAAATCCGGTCGCTGGACGGCGAGCGGTTCCGTAGGCTGCCGATCATCGCCCTGACCGCCAATGCGGTTTCCGGCATGAAAGAGATGTTTCTGGCCAACGGCATGAACGATTTCCTGCCCAAACCCATTGAGACCGCCAAAATGAACGCCATGCTGCTGAAGTGGATTTCTCAGGAAAAGCACGAAAAGCGTGACCGCCGGACTGAAGAGCGCTGTCCGGCTGGTTTGGAATTGTCCATTTCCGGCCTGGATCAGGCCGCCGGGCTGGCCGCCTGCGGCGGCAATCCCGATATATATCGCCGCACCCTGGAGCTTTACCGCCGCGACGCCGCTGAACGCCTGGGACCGCTTCAGAGCAGTCTGGGCGCGGGAGACCTGAAATCATTCACCATCTGCGTCCATGCTCTCAAAAGCGCTTCAGCCGGTGTCGGCGCGGCGGGCCTGTCTCAGGCGGCGGCGTCTCTGGAGGCGGCCGGGCGTTCGGGCGACTGGACCTACCTGAAAGATGCTTCGCCCGCGTTTTTCAACGATTTGAGCATTATGCTGGAGGCTCTGGAGCGGCTGCGGCCTGAAGCGGCCGGGGTTGCTTCCGGCGATGCCGCCGAGGCGGGCAATGATCTGAACGATGAGCTGCGGCAGTTGCTGCGGCGGCTTGGTCAGGCATTGAAAGATATGGACGTGGGTACGGCCGATGTCGTCCTGGCTGAACTTCAGGCCGCCCCGGCCACTTCCGGTCTGGCCGAAAATTTGGGTAAAATTTCTGAAAATATTCTTCTGTTTGAATATGACGAAGCCGTCAGCCTGATCGATAGCCTCCTGAACTGAACATCTGGCGGCGGTCTCCCGCTCTTGCGTCATTGTTAATAATTATTGTGTACCGTAGTATCGTGTATCGCTTAAATTTTAGATACATCCTATAACCCGCCGGGAGCCGGGGATTGTTTTTTGTCCCGTCTCCGTTCCGGGGGTCTTTAGTCACGGAGACGGGACAAAAAACAATCCCCGGCTCCCGGCTCCCAGTGGGGCCAGGCGCACTTTCCGGCCCTGGGGGAAGAGACCATGTAGCCGCCGGGCAAAAACATTTCTCCTGGCGGCGGTCAACAGTCATTCCGTAGTTTTAAGCGATACACGGTAGTAGGTTCTAAATCCACCAGCAATGAAGCCGGAGCAGAAACTGTGCTGGACTTCCGGCGAGTTGACGTTTATCGAAAACTTTAAGAGTTGCATGAAGCTGGATTGGTTTTAAGACGATGGGCCGGCTCTTGCAGATAAATTTTGAAAAGAAAAGAAAAAAATTTTTCCTGAAATTTTCCTGAAACTTGCCTTTTCTTCTTTAAGGACAAATTCCTTTTCATCCCGAATTCCCTCCCAAACCTGAACCGGCCGCGCCTGTTCATTTCTTTCAAGTGATAAGTTATTGATTCTAAAGATATTTAATTCCGGTTGCCGTAATTGGGCGATGCGATCGTCTTAAAACGCGGCTGGCCGGGTTTTGCCTGAAGCCGGTTGGTTCCATTTTTGCTCTGTATTAAACATGAATCGGTAAATCAGACAGATAATGACAACTACTAACGCCCGTGCCGCGACGCCTGGAAAAGATTGTGGTTTTCCAGCTCCCGGCCCCGGCTCATCTAACCCATCCGGCCTTTGGGCCGACATTCAGAAAAGGGAGTATAGTTAATGAGTGAAGAAGCACGCAAAGAATCCACTGGGCAGCTCAAGGCCGGCGTCAGATGGGACGTGTTCACCCCGGCGATTATCGTTTTTGTGATTGCGGCCGTGGTTGGCATTGTCGACAATGCCACTCTGACTGACGTTTGCAAAAAACTTTTCAGTTGGTCCCTGGATTCGTTTGGTTGGCTCTACCAGTGGGTGGCCATGGCCGGGTTGCTGCTGGTGGGCGTCATCACCTTTTCCAAGCTGGGCAACATCCGGCTGGGCGGCAAGGACGCCAAACCCAAATTCTCGATGATGAGCTGGTTCGCCATGGCTCTGACCAGCGGCATCGCCGTGGGCATTGTCACCTGGAGCATCAACGAGCCCATTATCTACTACGGCAACGTCTGGGGTGAAATGGCCCAGACCGGCATTGAGCCCTTCACCCCTGAAGCGGCCCGCTTCGCCATGGGCCGCGTCTTCTACAACTGGACGGCCGTCCCTTACGCCATGTACGCCGCCAGCGGCGTGCTGGTGGCCTACCTCTACTTCAACAAGAAGGAAAAACTCAACGTCACCTCAACCCTGAAGCCGCTGTTTGGCGAGCGCGTCACCAAAGGCCCCGTAGCCTCCCTGATTGACACCCTGTCCATGATGGCTATCGGCCTGGGCCTCACCGGCGGCTTGACCATGTGCATTACCCTGGTCATGACCGGCCTGAAGAGCTACGGCATTGAAGAAAGCCTGTCGCTCTTCGCGATCATTGGGTTGGTGGTTATTTTCCTCTACACCTTCTCCACCTATGTGGGTATTGACCGGGGCATCAAATTATTAGGCAACATCAACGCCTGGTTCTACTACGCCCTGATAGTGCTGTTCATGATCACCGGCCCCTTGCTGTTCATGTTTCGCAACGGCACGGCCGGGTTCGCTGTCTGGCTGGACAGCTTCTTCCTGTGGGGCTTTGATCCCATTGACATCGGCGGCCCGGCCCTGACTCAGTGGTGGACTCTGTTTGACTGGGCTTTCTGGGTGGCTTACGCCCCGGTCATGGCCATCTTTCTGGCCATTATTTCCTACGGCCGGACCATTCGTGAGTTCATGCTGATCAACTGGGTGCTGCCGAGCATTTTCAGCCTGATATGGTTCACGGTGTGGGGCAATACGGCTCTGGATATGCAGATCAGCGGCAAGGCCGACCTGGTGGCGGCCATTAACAACGGCGGAGCGCTGATGGCTCTGTGGGAGTTCCTGCACAATCTGCCCTTTGGTCTGGGGACCATCATCGTGCCCATCAACATCTTTGTGATTGTAGTCTCGTTTGTGACCAACGCCGACGCGACTCTGACCAACATCGGCTCCATGTGCATGAAGGACGTGCCCATCGGCACCGAGCCTCCGGCCCGCCTGAAAGTGTTGTGGGGCATAACCATCGGTGTCATCGCCATTGTCATGGCCGCCTTTGGCGGCGGTTCGCAGGGTGTGGACGGGGTCAAGCAGCTGGCCGTGGCCGGCGGGTTCTTCGTCTTGTTCATCTTTGCCCTGCAGCTGATTTCAGCGGCCAAAGTCTTCTTCAAGGACGAGATTGTTGAATAATCCAGGCCGCCCTTCTCAATGGCGGGGAGGCCGCTCAGGCGGCCCCCCGCCCGCGCGACAGCAGAAAGGTTCTCTTCGATGACAAATCAGGATGTTTTAAAAATTCACCAAACCACTATGCGGATTCTGGAGAAGAAAGGCATGGTCTTCCACCTGCCCGCCGCGGTCGAACTGGCTCAAAAGCACGGCCTCCGGACTGACGGGCAGACGGTATATTTCACTGAAAAACAGTTGATGGAGCTCATCGGCCAGGCTCCGTCCAGCTTCTCTTTCCGGGGAACCAATCCTGACAGGGGCGTGGTCGTCGGCCGGGACGGCACTCATCACATTCCCGGCGGCGGCCCCCAGTTTTTCCTGGAAGAGGGCGGTCTGCTTCGAGATGCCGAGATGAAGGACTACGTCCGGCTCTCCAGGCTGTTTCACGCCGCTGATGAAATTGCCGTCATGGCCGGCATGGTGGTCCAGCCCTCCAACGTGCCGGTGGACGACACTTTGGGGCATGTTATGTTCCAGCTCCTCAGGACCACTGACAAACCCTTGCAGGTCATGGCCGGTGACGAGCGGGTCACCCGCATTCTGACGGATATGGTGGCCATTGCCAGCGGCGGCCCGGCCGAACTGGAGAAGGGGCCCCGCATGATGGTGGTCGCCAACCCCTTGAGTCCGCTGAAAATGGATCATGTGGCCACTTATTTTCTGATGGAGTTTGCCCGCCGCAACCAGGCGGTCATCGTCGCCCCCTGCGCCATGGCCGGTTCCACCGCGCCCATGACCATGGCCGGAGCTTTTGTTCAGACCAACGCCGAAACCCTGGCCGGTATCGCCCTGGCCCAGATGGTCCGGCCCGGCGCTCCGGTGGTTTACGGTTTCCTGACCACCGCCGCGGACATGAAAAACGGCAGCATCGCCTGCGGCGCGCCGGAACAGGCCCTTAGCGCTATCTGGGGCGGGAAGCTGGCCCGTTTCTATGATCTGCCCTGCCGTCTGGGCGGCGGCGGATTGACCGACGCCTATGTGGCCGGCATTCAGAGCGGCTATGAAGCTATGATGAATCTGTTGACGGCCAGCCAGTCCGGCAGCAGCATTTCCTTCCAATCGGCCGGAGTGCTGGGGTCCTATAACGCCATGAACATGGAAAAGGCCGTGAGCGACCTGGAAATCATCGGCATGGTCAAGCGGCTGGAGCGGGGCGTGACGGTTGATGAAAACACGCTGGCCGAAACCATCATTGAGCAGGTGGCCCCGGACGGCCAATACCTGACCCACCCCCATACCGTCAAGAACTGCCGCAAGGAGCTGTTCCTGCCGCACCTGAGCTATCGCGGCCCCATGGTCCGCGACGACCAGTGGCAGGCTGAACGGCGGCGGGTGCTCGACGAGGTCAGGCGGCGTGAAGAGGCCTATCAGGCCCCTGATATTCCGCCGTCGGTGGTCAAGGAACTGCGGGACTACTTGGCCAAAGAAAACATCACCCCCAGTGACTATTGATTGTCAACAACCGCCGAAGAGCGCAAAGTTCGGCTGATATATTAAAGGAGCAATAAAAATGAAAGTGGTTCTCAATGGCCAGGATCTGACTATCGACCAGTTGGTGGACGTCACCCGTGATTTCGCTGAAGTGGAGATATCCCCCGATTGCCGGGCCAACATCATCAAGGTTCGCCAGTGGATAGAAGAAAACTGGATGCATCCCGAGGCCCCTCCGATCTATGGTTTCACCACGGGTTTGGGCAAACTCAAGGACTGCCGTATCGACACCGAGCAGAGCGACGCCTTTCAGCTGAACGTCATAAAATCCCACAGCGGCCAGTTCGGCGATCCCCTGCCGGAGGATGTGGTGCGGGCGGCCATGCTGGTGCGGGTCAACCTGTTCTGCCGGGGCGTGTGCGGCCTGCGGATGGAAACTGTGGATCGCCTCCTGGAAATGGTCAACAAACGGGTCCACCCCATCGTGCCCACCTTGGGAACGGTCGGGTGCAGCGGCGATCTGGGCCCCCTGGCTCACATTGTCGGGGCCATGATCGGCCTTGAAAAAGCCGAGGCCATTTATGAAGGCGTGAGGATGCCGGCCCGCGAAGCCCTGAAGAAAGCCGGGATGAGCGAAACCTTCGCCCTCAAGGCCAAAGACGCACTGGCCTTGGTCAATGGCACCACCGTCTTTGCCGCCTATGCCGCCCTGAACTGCCACGACGCCCTGTCCCTGGCCAAAATGGCCGACATCACCGGGGCGCTTTCACTGGAAGCCATGCGCGGGGAGTTCAACGCCTTTGATAACCGCTATCAGGTGGTGGGCAATCATCCGGGACAGGCCACGGCCGCCTCCAATGTGCTGCAACTGACCAAGGGCAGCACCCGCTGTACCGAGGATTCCCGCAAAGTTCACCTGAAGAACGACATCACTCACAGCGAATACAAGCCGCGCATTCAGGACATCCTTTCCCTGCGCTGCATTCCCCAGGTTCACGGCGCGGTGCGCGACAATCTGGACTATGCCTGGGACATCATCAGCCGTGAACTCAACGCGGTCACCGACAACCCCCTGGTCTTCTGGAACGACAAGGGCGGGCTGGATTTCGTCAGCGGCGGCAATTCCCACGGCGAACCCATCGGCTTTGCCATGGATATCCTGTGCATGTCCATGGCCGAACTGGGCAACATCTCCGAACGGCGAATCTTTGCCCTCAACGACCCCTGCATCAGCTACGGCATTCCGCCCATGCAGGCCGGTGAACCTATCGGGCTGAACTGCGGCTACGCGGTTATCGCCACCGGCGCGGCGGCCCTCACGTCTGAAAACAAGACCTTGTGCTTCCCTTCGACGGCCGATAACGTGACCACCAAGAGCAGCCAGGAAGACCACGTCAGCATGTCGCCCTGGGCGGCCCGCAAATGCCGCCACGTCATGAATAATCTGGAGAAGATTCTGGGCATTGAGACCCTCATTGCCAGCCAGGCCATTCATCTGACCGAGAAGGAACTGCCGGGCTTCCATTTGGGCACGGGCACCGGCGCGGTGCTGGAGCGTATTCGCAAAGACTTCCCCGGCACGGATAAAGATGAATACATGCCCGATCAGTCCGGGGCCTGCATCAATCTGGTGGAAAAGCGGGAACTGCTCAAGGCCGCTGAAGGCGCGGTCGGGGCGCTGAAATAGGGAGTTCTCCAGGCTCGGCGGCGTTAGCGCCGCCGAGCCCCTCCCCGGCCTGGTGCCGCGTAATTTTTAAAGTATCGGTAAATCATGTGGCCGCCGGAAGCCGGAAGTTTTGTCCCGGTTCCGTTCCGGAAGTCTTAGTCACGGAACCGGGACAAAACTTCCGGCTTCCGGCTCCCGCTTGGCGAAAACTATCGGTTGCGGCCGATCAGGCAGCCGTCGGGAGAAATGTTTCAGACCGGTTCCGTGACTAAGACTTCCGGAACGGAACCGGTCTGAAACATTTCTCCCGACGGCGGTCAACCGCATGTGCCATATCAAACATCTGGCGTTCGTCGCGCCAACAACCTTCGCGTCAAATGAGCGGTATTATGGACAACAAACGGCGGATAGAATTAAGGGTCAACGGCACGATGCGGCAGCTGGAAGTGGAGCCTAACACCACTTTGCTGGAAGTTCTGCGCGACGAGATGCGTCTGACCGGGACCAAACGAGGCTGTGACCAAGGACATTGCGGGGCCTGCACCGTTCTTCTTAACGGCGCTCCGGTCAATGCCTGTCTGGTCCTGGCCCCCATGGCTGATGGAAAAGATGTGGAAACCATTGAGGGCCTTGAATCTTCCGGCGGAATGAGCGCCATCCAGTCCGCGTTGGTGGAAGAGGGCGCGGTGCAGTGCGGCTTCTGCACTCCGGGCATGGTTCTGTCTGCCAAAGCATTGCTGGCCGAAAAGCCGGAGCCGTCCCGTCTGGAAATTCTGGAAGCGCTGTCCGGCAACCTCTGCCGCTGCACCGGCTATGAGCGCATTGTGGCCGGCGTCCAAAAAGCGGCCGGCCTGTTGAAGGGGAGGGGAGGTCGCCATGACTGACCGCCGTGACGAGCGCCGCGACATTCCCCGCCTGGAATCGGCGGCCAAAGTAACCGGGCGCGGCCGCTATACCGATGACTATGTCCCCGAAGGCCTGATTTACGGGGCGGTGCTGCACAGCCCCCATCCCCACGCCAGGGTGCTGAGCATTGACGTGGCCCCGGCCCTGGCCCTGCCCGGAGTGCTGGCTGCTCTGGCGCCGGAAGAGGTGGCCGACATCCGCTACAATTCCTCCGGCAATCCGCCCTCTCCCTTGTTGCTGAAGGACGAATTGATCCTCACCGCCCACCCGCTTTTTGAGGGCGACCGGGTGGCCGCCGTGGCCGCCCTGTCGCCGGACCTCTGCCGCCAGGCCCTGGAACACATTCGGATAGAATATGAGGTGCTGCCGCCCGTCATGACCGTGGAAGCGGCTATGGCGGCGGAGGCTGTTCCGATGCACCCGGAATTGGGCCAGGGCAACGACTTTAGTTTATTATCCTTCGACAAGGGCGATGTCGATGAAGGTTTCAAACACTGCGACATAGTGATTGAAGATGTCTTCGCCACCCCGGCCGTCCATCCATTTCCCCTGGAACCTACCGGCTGTGTCTGTGAATGGTGTGACGACGGCATCACCATTTTCAGCACCTCCCAGACCATGTTCCAGGAGAGGCGCCTGTTGGCCGAGATGTTCAATCTGCCGGAGACGAAAGTCCGTATTGTCAAACCTTTTATGGGCGGTGGATTCGGGGCCAGACAGCAGCTTCATTACCAGCCGGTGGGCTGCCTGTTGGCCAGAAAGACCGGGCGGCCGGTTAAAATGATCCTGACCAGGGAAGAAGAAATGCAGGCCACCACGGTGCGCCACGCCTCAAAAATGAAATTGCGCCTGGGTGCGAATCTTGACGGCCGTCTGGTCGCCTTTGAGGCCGAAGTCTGGCAGGACGCCGGTGCCTATTGCACCCACAGTCCCATAGTTACCGCCGCCCAGGGCAAGAAGTCGCCTTACCGCTTCGAACATTATCGCTTTCGCGGCCACTGTGTCTATACCAACAAAGTCACGGCCGGGGCCATGCGCGGCTACGGCAATCCCCAGCTGACTTTTGGCCGCGAAATGCTGGTGGACCGGCTGGCCCGCCAACTAAATATGGACCCGGTGGAGCTGCGGCTGAAAAATCACCTGCGGGCCGGGGAAGAAGTGCCCGGCACCGGCACCCTGGTCACCAGCTGTGAGATCGAAGCCTCTGTGGCCAAAGCCATGCAAATCAAGGAAAGCGTTGACCGGAAACGCCACGGTGAGGCCGTCTGGGGCACTGCTTTCTGCATGCACACCAGTGGCCCCTCCAACAAGTCCGGCCTGAGTTCAGCCAGCATCTATCTCAACCGCGACGGGTCCATCCAATTGAATCTGGGCACGGCCGATATCGGCCAGGGCAGTGAAACAGCCCTGGCCCAGGTGGCCGCCGAGACCCTTCATCTGCCCCTGTCCAGGGTCAGCGTCCACGCCGGGGACACCCGGTCCACCCCTTACGACACCGGCACTTTCGCCAGCAGTCAGATGTTTGTCGGCGGCAACGCCGTGGTTATGGCCGCCCGCGATGTTATAAACAACCTGACCTGCGCTCTGGCCGAAACCAGGGGTGTCGATTCGGATGAGGTGACCTTCGAAGCCGGTCTATTCAAGATCGGCAGCGAACATCTGACCATGTCCCAGGCGGCTGAACTGGTTCTTTACGGCACGCCCGGCCGGGTGATCATCGGCGAGGGTTCCTTCAAGGCCACCGAAGCCCCTCCGGTCTTCGCCGTCTGCCTGGTACGGGTTTGCCTGGATAAAATTTCCGGGGCGTTGACCATCACCGATATTGCGGAGGTGGTGGATATCGGCACAGTGGTCAATCCCAACATTGTCAGAGGCCAGATTGAGGGCGGCGTGGTTCAGGGACTGGGCTATGGCTGGATGGAACAGCTGGAGATTGAGCGCCGCACCGGCAAGAATATCACCTCTGACGGTTTGCTGTACAAGGTGCCCACCCCTATGGACCTGCCCCGGCTTCATGCGGCCACTGTTCCTGGATATGATCCTTTCGGCCCCCTTGGGGCCAAGAGTGTGGGTGAATTGACCCTGGTGCCGGTGGCCGCCGCCCTGGCCATTGGCGCGGAGCGGGCCACAGGGGAGTCTGTGAACAAACTGCCTTTAAGCAATCAGTTTCTGCTGGACGCGAACGGGGAGTGATATTATGAAACCATTTAAGTATCTGGAACCCCGGACGCTGGCGGAAGCCTTTGAGATGAAAAGGGGCCGGCCGTCGGCCGTCTATCTGGCCGGCGGCACCGATGTGGTGCCTCTGATGAAATATGACCTGATTTTTCCAGAGGCGGTCATCTCTCTGGAGCACATACCTGAACTGGGTGAGGTGGCTGTTTCCGGCCAGGATCTTGTCATCGGCGGCATGACCCGTCTGCATCAGCTTGAACAGGCCCTGGATTCCGGCGGCCGGATACTGATAGACTCGCCGGGCTACTACGGTACGGCCCTGGCCGGTCTGGGCCGGGCAGCCCGCTCAGTGGCTTCGCCTCAGATTCGCAGGCTGGGTACGGTGGCCGGCAATCTGCGGCAGTATCACCGTTGTTTTTATTACAATCAGACCGCTATGTGGCGGCAGGGGATCGAGACCTGCCTCAAGGACGGCGGCTCGGTCTGTCACCAGGCTCCGGGCAAAAAAACCTGCCAGGCCCTCCATTATTCCGATTTGGCTCCGGCGCTCCTGGCCGCCGGAGCCAAGGTGATGCTGTTCCGGGGGCAGGAAATGGAAACCGTCCCCCTGGACGCATTGTGGTCTGCCCCGGCGCTTCTGAATGACGGAACCCTGATCGTAAAAATAATCATACCTGAAATATTCGGGTTGAAGGGGTTGTTTTTCCGTAAACGGGCCGCCCGCGCCGCCATCGATTTTCCTCTGGCCAATGCCGCTCTGGCCTGGCGGAGCGACGGCCGAGTCAGTTTGTCAGTGGGGGCCATGTCCCCGGAAGTTTTTTTTCTGAAGGATACGGCGGATCTGATTTCACAAAAGTTACAGACCGGTGCGCCGTGGCCTGAAAATCTTGAGGAAACGGCTGAGAAGGAGGCCCGCAAAAAAATGCGTCCCATCAGGGAGGCCACAGTTTCTCCGGCGGTCAAAATCAAAGCCATGGCCGCGGCGGTGCGGGAGGTTTTGGCGGATATACGGAATACGGACCCTGTTTGAATTTCTCAGCAATTCTCAAAGTAAACTTTTTCCCTTCAAAAAGTGCCGTGCAGCTAAGCAAAAAGTGCGATTTTTGCTTCGCGAAGAACTGTTTCGCCATCAAAACCAGTTGCTGGCGCTCCGTCACCCCTTGCGGGGCGACCTGCTATTTTAAAATTGCCATCTGCTTTGAGAATTGTTGTGAATTTCTTGTCAAAATGTCCATCTAATGATATTTTATGTTTTTTCGTGTTCTGATCTCAAACACAGCATTATGCTTCAACGTTCATTGAGGAGTCGACAATGCAACTGCTGAAAAATGGAAAAACAAAAGATGTCTATAAACTGGACAATGGCAATTATCTGCTGAAGTTTAAAGATTCGGTCACCGGCGGACCGGGAGGCGTGGTTGATCCGGGTGGCAACCTGGTTGTCGGTGAGCAGGATGGAATGGGACTGGCCTGCCTGAGCATGACCACTTTCATTTTTGAAGAAGTCGCCCGGCGCGGTTTGTCCGCCACGCATCTGGTGGCCGCCAAAATGGACGACGCCACTATGGAAGTCAGGGCCGCCCGCCCGTTCGGGCAAGGCCTGGAAATCGTGGTCCGCTTTATTGCCACCGGCAGTTTCATCCGCCGCTATGGTCTATATGCCAAAGACGGGCAGCGTTTATCGGCTCCATTGGTGGAAATCACTTTGAAGGACGATGAGCGAGGCGATCCGTTGATTAATGACGAAGCGCTGATAGAACTCGGGTTGGCCAGCCGTGATGAAATCGACCAGCTCAAAGCCAAGGCCGGAAAAATTGCCTCCATGATTGAGGAGATCGGACGGGCCAAAGGGCTGGAAATATATGACATGAAAATGGAGTTCGGCCGGGCGGACAACGGCGAATTGCTGTTGATCGATGAAATATCCCCCGGCTCCATGAGGGCCTACAGCGGCTCTGGGCGGGTCGAAGGACCGGCTTTGGCCAAGGCTTTTGTCGGCTGAGGCTTGAAGTTTTTTTAATTCTTAAACCCGCCTGACGCAATCTGATGGTAGGCGCTGGTAAGAAAGTGAAATCTCCTTCTGAAGGAGATTTCACTTCACATCAGCTGTCTCCGTCACATCAATAATCTTGAGGTGCTTGATTGTGACCAGGGCCGATGAATACGAAATTTTGAGATTTAATGACGGGCGGTTCACCTGGGAAAATGACCTGGTTGTTGAAGAGCGACGGGTGGAAATTTTCGTCAACGGGCAGCCCTATGTCTCGGTTATGGCTACACCGGACCAGTTGGAATATTTAGCCGCGGGCTACCTGTTTACTGAAGGGGCTGTAAGTCGGGTTTCAGATATTACAAACATTTCTGTCAACGGGCTGAATATTCATGTTCAAGTGCATGGCCGAACACCTGTGGCGCCCGCCAGGGCCAGATCATCCGGCTTTGGTTTGGGTTCGGTGAGGCTTCAGGATACCCAAATAGAGAATATTAATATCATCAAGGCCGTGCCGCCGCCAATCAGGGCTGAACTGATAGTTGAGATGATGGAAGAGTTCAACCAATTGTCGGAGTTGTTTTGGAAAACCGGAGCAGTGCATAGTGCGTGGCTGGTGAGCGGGGAACAGAAATATTTTTCAGAAGATGTAGGCCGCCATAATGCCCTTGATAAAGTAATCGGACAATATTTAAGCAATGTGGCCGCACCTTCAAACCAAACTGGGCTGATTTTTACCACCGGAAGAATATCAACTGAAATGCTGCTGAAAGCCGCCAAAGCCGGCATGTGCGCGCTCATTTCACGGGGCTCGGCCAGCCGTCCGGCTGTGGAGCTGGCTGAGAAGCTGAATATCATTCTGGTGGGTTTTTCACGCGGCGACCATTTCACAGCTTTCCATGGCGGCCATTATATCTCCACCCCGGATAACAACGGCGAACCCAATGATTGAGCGTCGAATCAGGCGATATAAAAACGGCGTTTTTACTTGGGAGGAGGCTCCCTTCGCTGATGAGTGCCGTGTGGACATACTGGTTGGTGGTCAACGGCGGGCTTCGGTTATGGCTTCGCCCTTTGAATTGGAAAGCCTGGCTGTCGGCTTCCTTTTTGGAGAAGGGAGCATCGGAGATATCGGCGATATAAAAAGCTTGTCAGTGAAGGGGACGGAGGTGTTCGTGGAGCTGTACCAAAAGAATACCGCGTCTCTGTCCGTCACTTGGGAAAATGTCGAAACTGAATTATTCCCGGTTAATAAATCATGCCTTAATCTCAAGGCCGCTGACATTCTCAGTTTAAGCGAAGACTTCAACTCTCATTCCTATCTTTTTCATCAAACCGGCGCGGTTCACAGTTGCCGCTTAATAGACGGCTCGCGTTACTACCATGCTGATGATGTGGCTCGACATAATGCCCTGGACAAGGTTATCGGTCAATATCTGATAAACGGCCCATGCGGTGGACCCGCTCTGGTGCTGACGACCGGAAGGATTTCCAGCGAGCTGTTGTTAAAGTCCGCCAAGGCCGGGATTGGAGTGATAATTTCTCGCAGTGCCGCTACGGATCTTGCGGTGGATTTGGCCAGAAGACTGAATATGGTTATGATCGGTTTTTCCCGCCAAGGCAGATTCAATGTTTATAATGGCGGGGAAATGTTTGAGGGTGCACCGCTAAAACACCTGACTGCATACTGATACGCACTGGCTGCTGCCTGTTCCGGGCAGTTGAGCGTGTGCCGGAAAAAAATTACGAGTTACAAGTCTCAATCCAGAAGCTGACGCACTTTTGATTCATTCTGAGGCTGTCCAATACAATCGGTTGTTTGAAAAGGGGAGCAGGGTCGTCTCGAACTAACTGGAAGTTTTTGCATGCGCTTGAAAAGCTCATCAAGGCAGATCTTTATATCCCGAATGTTTCACTTCAAACATTCGGGATATAAATTTAAGACTCAGTTGAATCAGGCCGGAACATCACAGGTGGTCTGTGAAGGCTGCTCAATGCTGATGAGGCCGCCATAAACGCAGTTCAGCGTGGAAGTTTCATGAAGTATTATTTCGTCGTGAATTTTTACATTCACGCTGCCCGCCGTCCAGGGGGAGGGCAGGACCGGCACGCAGGGGGCCGGGGCGCCACTGTTGGCCGCCACCGCCGGATTGGCCGCGGTGGTGCACATGATGAAAGTTGGAAGATTGAGGCCGGATTTATGATCCATTATAGTGGCCACCGGCAGATCATCAATAAAGACCTGTTTGTCCGGCATAACGATAAGTTTACACAAACCTGTGCCGCAGGAACAGCGGCAGGTTGTATTATGAGGTATGATCAATGGCATATCTGTCTCCTTTGTGATTCGTTGTCAATCGCCCGATGGCAGGTCGGGACTCAGGCATGTTTCACTGTCGGCTCCCGTAAAGCTGTGGCTGGACGCGTGAGCCACAAATTTGCCGCTGGTGCCGGATTCCACCCCGGCCTGTCCAATCTTGAGGTAACTGTCTCCGGCAACCAGGGAAATTTCCTGGGGCGATGAGATATGAATCATTTTATCTTTACTGATAAGCGATATCACTTTCTCGGCGATGATATCCATATCCCCGCTTTGGGCTTGAATCTCAACCTTGCCCTGCCCGGCAAAAATCTTCATTCCAGAGGACTGCGCGAAAAGGCTCAGCCGCCTCAGGGCCGAAACTACAAAGCTTGTGCCGGAAACAAATGAGATGTTTTTAAAGGCGGTGAGGGCCAGGTTTTCCCTGGCTGAGGTATGGATGCATTCAGGAGAGAAGTCAGCCAGACCGGCGGGGCTGGAAAACAAAATATGCGGCTGGGCCAATTCGCCTGAATCCTGACCGGAGCCTTTGATATCCTGATTCTGACTTTCCAGGGCCGGGGCGACTTCTCCCGGTTCATCGGATTGGGCCTCATGGTCGGCGGCGGACTGTGATTGCCGCTTATGCTGATCCGCCGCCGACATGATTCTTTCAACCGTCTCGGCCATTGATTTATGATGCTTTGAGCTTTCCGGCTCTTCGTAGGTGGTTATAAACATGCCTTCAGCCGCCCTCACCACTCCCCAGCCGTCAGTGCGCAATTCAAAGCCTTCGCCTCTGGGTTCCATACGTCCGGCTACCGGAAAAATTCGGAGCAGACGGCCCAGCGACAGCTGGGAAAGATCATGGTCGCTCGATATCTGAACCTGAACCTGGCCGGGCGTATCGTCCATGACGATCTGGTTGCGCCGGTCACCATATAGTTCCCGGCTCTGTAGGCCAGACAAGGCTACCTGAGACGGCAGTGTCCAGGGCGGCATCAGGTCCGCCTTATAAGCCCGTCCGGTGACCACAGGCCGGTCCGGATCGCCTTCCATGAATTCCACCAAAACTTCCTGGCCAATCCGGGGGGCCTGACACTGACCGAAATTTTTTCCGGCCCAGCCTGTGGCCACTCTAATCCAGCAACTGCTGCGCTCATCATTTTCCCCCAGGCGGTCCCAATGGAAATGAGCCTTGATTCGGCCATATTTATCGACAAAAATCTCCTCACCGTCCGGACCGGTTACTATGGCCGAATGAAGACCGTCTATGGTCTTCTTGGGGTGGCTGGTTTCAGGAAAAAAACGCGTTGTAAAGGGAATGGCCTTGAAAGTGTTATTGTAGACAAAACCACGCCCGTCCGGGGACTCATCTTCCAGAATCTGAGGCTGTTCCCCATAATGGCGGATTGCGGTCAGCCACCAGGACTCATTTGCCTCCCGGCGTGGATGGCCATGGAGCTTGAAGCTGAAACCGGGGGTAAGGGCACAAAGGTCGCTGCTGCCTTCGGCCAGAACAGAAAAGGTCAGTTGTCGGCCCAACTGGCTTTTGGCATAACGCTGTCCGGGTGAATTGAGATCATAAAGATACGGATAGTTATACCATTCGAGCTTCAGCCCGCCGGGGGCCGGGGCTTTGCGTCGATCCGGTTCGTTGGCCGCACATTCCAGTTCAAGGCTTGGCTGCTCGAAATTCCACTCTTTAAAAGTCGCTTTATCACTGTTTATCCGGTGTTCCACCGCCATTTTTCTGATAACCGCCCCGTCAGCCGATTGGCCGGACCCCGGATGGAAGCGCACCAGCCCTTCCGGCCGCCCGCTGATCCAGGGGCCGCCGGAAGCATCGGAAAAGCAAAGCGTGTGACAATCCTCACTATGCTCAAAATAGAAATAAATCCCTTCTTCCTCACATAGGCGGCTGATAAAATAAAGGTCGCTTTCACCATATTGCACACAGTATTCCCGCTGCTGGTAGGATTCTTTCAGCTTCCAGTTTACCTCCCGGGGGATGAATTTATGTTCCTTTAAAATCTCGTCTATTATTTCTACCACGCTTAGATTCTGGAAGATGCGGTGATTACTGTTTCGTCCCAGAAACCACAGTCGGGGAGCCAGCCAGACCCGATAATGGGTAAAGCGGATGCCTGTATGGAGTTGCTGGGCCTGCCGTATGAGGCCGTGGACCTGGCGAACCTCTCCGCCGTGATCAGCCATGGACAATAAGGAGGGCAACCCTATCAGCGAGGCAAGATCCATACTGGACTCACGGCTGACCAGTTCCACTTCAAAATCATAGGTGATGTTGATTTCTTCCTGACCCTTGAGACTGTAAACACCGAATTGCGGTCCACCTTCTATGGATATATTGAACCATGGTTCATCAGCATTCCACTTTGCCATATTTCCCTCCAAGCCCCTAGTTGGCTTAAAATCAGCGTGACCGGGCTGCGTTATGCAAAACCCGGGGTTTGGGTGGCCTGCTCCAGATATAGGTAGTTTCCGGATCCGGGCCACCAAGACGGTCAATCAGAAACCTGAGCCGCTCCATTTCTTCCTCATTGACCAGGGCGCCGGCAATGGGCAACTAGCCGAGAGGTGTGAATCTATCCATTCTGACTGGAGTCGCAGTGTTCTGGCGCGCTCAAAGTTTCAAATCCTTTTGAATCAATTGCTCTGCCCGCCCCAGCTGTCAGGTGTGAGTCTCCACGCCAACTCTCTCTCCCGGCCCTTGGTCGTTTCCAGCGAGTCGGGATGTCGGTTTCGCTCAGAAACTTTCGGCCCCAATCGACAAAGACATAAGCAGAGGGCCATTTTCTCGAAGTTTCTCCCCGTGTTGGCCGTCGATGGTGCCTATAATGTTGTGTGCTTGGGCCTCAGGCCAAAGATGGCTGAAAAACTCCGTGGTCAGGCTGGCCGGGGCGGCCGGCAGATCATAGTTTTCGGGTTCCGGCTGGAAAGGCAGCGGTTTGGAGCACTGAAAGCTAATAGGGTTTGATGACCATTTCCGAACAAACACAACGAATGCCATTGTCCTGGACTCTTTCAGACAACGATCCTAATTCACTCCCGTTTTTGATTTCAATATGCCTCATTACATATCATATCGATTTGACGACAAACTTCTTCCAGCGATTCGGCGGGAGTTTGGTTAATTAAACATTTCCTTATTTTTTTCACATAGTCCAAACCCTCGGCTATGGCCAAGGCTGTTGCAAAAGCCACATCCTGATTACTTTTATAACAGGTGCCGCTCAACAGCTTTCGTATCCCATCGACAAAGCCATAAGCCGAAGGCAGTTCCATTTTTCGAAGTTTTCCACCGTATTCGCCGCCGAGAGTGCTTATAATGGTGTGCACTTGAGCCTCAAGCCAAAGGTGGTCAATCAACTCCGTGGTCAGGCGGGCCGGGGCGGCCGGCGGAGTGTAATTTCCAGGCTCCGGCTGGAAAGACAGTGGTTTGGAGCGGCCCGGTTCCCAGAAGTGTATAGCCATGGCCGGGCCACAGACCAGACGCATGAACTCTGGATCAGAGAATGAATTTAGACCGTATAAAACACGGGGGTCGTAATATCGAAAAACCCCTTCACCGCCATCGGGCATTGAACATTCCAGGATCAACTGCAAATGGTCGAACAGAATTTCTTCATCACCACGCCTCACCACAGCCAAGAAACCCAAAGGCGTCTGCTCCATCCGCCGGATCAATCTGTGAATTAGATCAGCTCCGGATTGGTGGCGAATGAACCATGGCCCGGCGTCCCTGACTTTGTCGAGATAGGTATTCATATACAGGGGCCAAGTTTCGGTTTCCCTGGTCGTTTTTATAAGTCTCAGTAAATCCGGATCAGCACAGCCATCAACTATCCAGAAAAAGGAACGCCCCTCGGCCTGACCAATGGCCGACAGGCGCGAAGCTATCCATTCATCATAGGTTTGTCCGGGGCCGCTGTGGTTTGGTTCGCTCAAAATTTCCAATCCTTTTTAATCAGTTGTTCAGCTTGTTTCAATTGTTCCGGTGTGAGTTGCCCGGCCAGTTCTCTCACCCGGCGTTCGGTCGTCTCCAGCGAATCAGAATGCCGGTTTGGGTATTCATTTTGTATTTTGCGCGTCAGCACATAGGCTTTTAAAAGATCCCTGTCCGTACCTTCCCCCATTTCATACATATATGAAAGACGCTGGCGGGCGTCATACTGTCCGTTCTTGGCGGCCAGACGATACCATGGCAGTGCTTTGGCATATCGGCCCCTGGAATAGTAATAATCTCCCACCTGAACCTGGCTGGCCACATTTCCGTTTTTGGCCCTGGCTTCTTCCCTTGGTAAATCTCTGTCGTTCAGCGCCCAGACAGAAGACGAAAAGAAGAACAGAAAGAGGCTGAGCATGAAGCAATGTGAAAGGCGCATTCTTATTCCTTCTCTTAAAATGGAATCAATCCCGAAGCACATGGTGAAAAGTCCAGATCTTGACGCCGTTTTCCTCGGTTTTGCCGATGCATTTGACATAGGTGAAAAGATAGACCGCCAGGGTGGAACATCGGCCGAAATATCCTGACACCGGCTCTCGGTGTTTGTTGACAGAAAAATCGTAATGACCGGTAGCATCTCCCCAACCGCAGTTGGTCAGAACAAAAATTGAATTCTTTTTATCGCCAGAAAACCAGCTGGCTATATCCGGCACACTATTATAGGGTGTATCAGGATAAATGGTCGGTAAATAAACGTTCAAATCATTCACCCGGAGAATATAGCGATAACTGTCGCCCGCCCCTTCAGTGACCCACTTGGTCATGTTGGCCGGAATGCCGTGGCTTTTGGTCAAATTGGCCTGACTCTCTATCTTGGGTTCTGAAAGCTGCTGGTTATAAAGTTCTTGGCCGCTCTTACCGTCAGGTTTGACCAGTATGCGTGGAATAGTAAATTCGCAGTCCGTGCCGCGATTGAGGACATAGGATACTTTTGCCGCGCAGGTGTTTGTAATATGCGGCTTGGGGTCATCGGTGTCTTTACCGCCCCAGATCAGCTGCTTGACCAAAAGGGCCGCCTTGATTTTGCCACCTGTGGCCGGATTTCCATAAGCTTCCGTAATGCATTTGTTGAGGTCGGCATTATAGTCAGGCAGAATTTTCAGGTCAAAGTAGATATCGCTTTTATCCATATCCGGCGGAGCGGAGAAAACGATGGATTCGCCGTCACCGTTGAGAACGCCGCTCTTGTACTTTCCGCCAGCGCGGACAATATAATTCTTTCCGGCATGCGGCTTTCCAGCCGGATCTTTGGTGAAATTCAGCAGTTTTATTTTCCAGCAGACATCATTGGGGTTGTCTGGAACACAGGCCGCAGCCTGTAAAGCGCCATTGCCCATAAAAGGCTCCTTTCGCCCTTGTCGTTCGCTATTGGCTCTTGCCGCAAAGAGGGCAGGCCGGCCGCACACATCTCTGGGCCTCTAAAAGACATTCCGCCACAACCGGCAGCGTGGGATTGAGATAATCCTTGTTCCGGGGGCCGGTCAAAGAATGGCTGCCCGCGTAAGACATAAATTTGGCCGGGGTGCCGCTCGTCACGCCGCCGCTATTGATTCGAACATAGCTGTCAGCCCCGGTCAGCAGAATTTCCTCCGGCGCTGAAATGTGTATTCTTTCTTTGGCGCTGATAATTTTCAGGACTTTATCTGCAATGATCTCAACATCGTCGTCCTGAGCCTGAATTTCCACCTTGCCCTTGGCCGCAAAGAGCTTCAATCCGGCCTCGGCCGCAAACAGCCCGATTCGCCGGGCTGTGGAAACCACCAGGCTTAGACCGGCTGCCAGGCTGATATTTTTACCGGCGGTCAGAGCCTGATGTTCGCCGGCGGCCCGGTGCGCGGTTTGCGGAGTGTCGGCCGCCAAACCGGCCGGGCTGGAGATCAGCAGGTGGGGAGCGGCCATTTCACCATGTGCGGCGCCTGAACCTTTTGCATCCAGGAATTGGGTTTCCAGGCCGGGCAGTGTTTCGTCAGCCTCATCGGGCTGGGCCAGGTTGCGGGCGGCCCTTTGGGCCTGTTCTTTATGGAGATTCAAGCCGGCTTCAAGGCAATCCAGCGTCTCGATCATGTCCTTGTGGTGGCTGGCCGCCTCCGGCCGGGCATAGGTGGTGATGAAAAGCCCTTTGCCGGCCCGGACGGCTCCCCAGCCATCGGTGCGCAATTCGAAGCCCTTGCCGCGAAAATCATCACGGCCGGAGATATGGTTCAGCCTGGTCAGGTAGCCCAGATTCATCTGGGAAAACATATAGTCACTGGAAACCTGAAGCTGGATCTGGCCAGGTGTGTCGTCCATGACCAGCTGGTTTTTTGGCTGTCCGTGAAATTCCCTGGTTTGAAGCCCGGAGAGGGCCTTCTGGGACGGCAGCTCCCAGGGCGGCATATGTTCCTTTTTATAAACCCGGCCGGTCACCACCGGACGATCAGGATCGCCTTCCATAAATTCGACCAGCACCTCCTGCCCGATACGCGGCGGCTGGATATATCCAAAATTCATCCCGGCCCAATCGGCCGCCACCCGCACCCATCGTGTGCTGCGATCATTGAGCGGCCCAAGGCGGTCCCAGTGGAAATGCACCTTGACCCGCCCGTATTCGTCGACGAAAACCTCTTCCCCCTCCGGCCCGGTCACCAAGGCCGACTGGAGACCGTTGATGGTTTTTTTAGGATGGGCCAGCTCTGGTATGAAACGGGTTTCAAAGGGTATGGCGGTGAAGGAGTTGCCATAGGTAAAGCCGCGCTCGGGAGCCTCATGCTCCAGCACTTGGGGCTGCTCTCCATAGTGGCGTACTTCGGTGAGCCACCAGAGGCCGTTGGCTTCGGGCCGCGGATGCCCATAGACCTTGAAGGAAAATCCTGGCAGCAGCCTGGTGACATCGCCCGCGCCTTCGGCCACTTTGGAAAAGGTCAGCTGTCTGGCCAACTGGATACGGGAATATCGTTCGCCCGGCTCTTTCAATTCATACAGGTGAGGGTATTGATAGGTTTCCAGTTTCAGACCGCCGGGCGCCGGGGCCAGGGCCTGGTCGGCCTCATGGGATGAAACTTCCAGATCGAGAAAGGGTTTTTCAAAATTCCATTCCCTATACGAGGCCGTGTCGCTGTTGACAGTTCTTTTGACCACTAAATTCCGGACCACCGCCTCATCGGCCACCTGCCCCGAGCCGGGGAAAAACCGCAAGAGGCCTTCGGGCTGATTGGGGATGTCCGGGCCGCCGGAAGCGTCGGAAAAGCACAGAACATGGCTGTCCGCCTGATGTTCGAAGTAATAATAGATGCCCTCCTCCTCACACAGACGGCTGATGAAGTAAAGATCACTTTCATCATATTGCACGCAGTATTCCCGGGGCTGATATTTTTCTTTCAGCTTCCATTCCACTTCCTCGCACCTGAATTTCTGTTCCCTGAGGATTTCATCTATAATCTGAACCACACTCCGGTGCTGGAATATACGATGGTTCCGGTTCTGCCCCAGATACCATAGGCGCGGCACTATCACCAGGTGATAATGGGTGAAGAGGTTGGCCGTGTGCAGTTCTTCGGCCAGCCGGATGGAGCCATGCACCAGGCGATTGGCCCCGCTGTGATCGGCCATGGTCAACAGGGCCCGGCGACCCAGAAGATCCACCAGATCCAGGCCGGGCACGCGACTGACCAATTCCAGGTCAAACTCATAGGTTCGGCTGATTTCTTCATGGCCCGACAGCCGGTAAACCTCAAAATCAGGCCCGCCTTCCACCTTCAGGCTGAACCAGCCCTGCGCGCCTCTAAATATCGCCATATGCCCCCTCCGTCTGTAAACTTGGATTACGAATTATGCCTGATGCAGTTCCACCAGCGTCTTTTTAAAGCCATCCAGCCCGGGGCCGCTGTTTCGCAGGGCTTCGCGAACCTCCGGCCGCCGCCAGAAAGACTGGCCCTTGTCAATGGTTATGAACGTGGCCAGAGCCAGGTTGTTGTTGTTCAGCGGATATTCCGCCAGTTGGTCGGCCAGGCGCTGAACCATGGCGTAGGCTTCAGGAAGCGGCTTGGCCGCCAGCCTGGCTTTGTAGTGCTCCCCCACCTGATTGATGATGCCGCCAATAACCGTGTGAATGCGGCATTCCCTGAAGAGGTGATCGGAAAAGGCATCGCCGACACCCAGGCCGCCCGGTGGGCAACGGAAACCCCGGTCCCGCGGCTGGCTCAGTTCCATGGTGATTTCCCGCCCTGGTTCCCAGCCCAGGGCTTTCAGGGCCGGCCCCAACAGCAAGAGGCCCTGATCGGGATCGCCATAAGTGGTGAAGCCATAAAACTGGCGGGGATCGTAGTAGCGAAAAAACGCCCTTCGGCCGCCGGGCAACCGGCATTCGAAAAAATTCTGCAAATGTTCATACAAAGCTTCGAACTTATCCGTTTCAGCCAGAAACAACAGGCCCAAAGCCATATCCCTCATCTTTGACAGAGCCCAGCCGCTCAGAGGCGAATGAGGCTCCAGACGGACCATATGCGGGCCGGAGGCCAAAGCTTCCTCAATATAGGTATTTAGATAGAGCGGCCAGAATTTGGCCGACGAATCGGCCCGGCCAGCTTCGGCCAGAAGGTCGGGGCCGGCCAGGGGGTCAAAGACCAGATGCCAGCCCTGGCCCTCTGGAGGCTCATTTATTTCGGCCAGCCGGGCTTGGGCCCACTCTTCAAAGGCGGGCCGTTCTGGCTGGGGCGCCATTGTGTTGCTCATGATTCATCCGTTTCTTTGGGGCTGAAACGGGCCAGCCAAACCCTGAACTGCGGTGGGCTGAGATATTTGCAGCCGCCTTCCAGGATAATGTCGCGGGTACGAAAATAGCCTTTATGTTTTTTCATGCGAATGGGTTCCACAATTCTGCCGACCTGACGGTAGGGCTCCATGACCGGATCGTCCCAGCCGATGCCGTCGCCGGTTTCCGGCCGCGGCCCGGCCATGATCATGGCCCCGCCGGGATAGGGCCGGTAAACCAGGCCGTCACCGGCTGTCAGCTGCATTTTTATCTTATCGCTTCCTCCCAGTTTTTCCAGGAAATGATCCGAGAGGAAGGTCAGCCAGTCGGCGCTTTTTATTTCTTTGGTCAGATGATTGGAGTCGGTGGTGAAACTGTTGATGTTTATGCCCGGATGGGTGCAGGAATAACAGGAATCGAGAACTATCGTTGCTACATAGCTGTCTATGATCAGATCGTGGCTGGTGGCCAGGGCATACCCGCCGTAGCCATGAAATGGCTTGAGCATTTTGGCCCATTTATAGGCCCGTTCCGTCAATTCTTGGATACTTTTGGAAAAATTGGCGTCATCCACCGGGAAATAACAAAATAACCGTGAAAATCCTTTTTTTGCGAGCGCTATCCCACTGCCTACTCCGCAGATGAGAATATCGCCGGCTTCCTGGCGATCCTGTGCTCCGTGATAGATGAATTCCCAAACTCCGTCTCCAGCCTTCATCAACCATTCATCCAGGGTCATATATGACCGATAACCGTTTTTAAGGGCTTTCCACTTGCCGGTGTCAGGATTGGTGGTCCAGCGCAATTTGGGGCCGAAAATATCGGCATATTCTTCCATTATTTTTATCATGGCAGCCCTGGAGCGCAGGGCCTCATCTTCATAAAAATAAAAAACCAACTCCAGAACTACTTTTCTGAAAACAAGACCATTAACGCTTGTGGACCAGTCATCTTTGTTAAAAACCATCTGGCTCATATCATCTCTGATTGAATCACTGCTCATGATAGACTCCTAAGTGAAGATCAAATGACCAACGGCCACGAATATTATTGAATTCATCTTTTTATCCTGGGTCTTTTGCCGGGCAATACTTCCGGCACCGGCTTTATGGTCATATACTCGGGGCTGAAACGGGCCAGCCAGGCTCGGAACTGATCAGGATTCAGGTATTTGCAGCCGTCTTCCAGAATAATATCGTCACGATGAGGAAAATAACCGGGATGGTCTTTCTTGCGGATGGGTTCCAGAATACGGGCCACATGACGGACATGCTTTACTCCCCGATCATCCCAGCCGGTTCCCGCGCCGACTGATGGTTTCGGGCCGGCCATAATCATTATTCCTCCGGGATAGAATTGGCCAATCAAGCGTTCGCCGTCTGAATTTGCTATTAATTGCAATTGCATTTCATCACTGCCGCCCAGCTTTTCCAGGAAATGATCGGATAGGAAAGTCAGCCAGTCGGCGCTTTTTATCTCTTCGGTCAGAACATCGGCATCAATAGAGACGCGATTGATATTTACCCCTGGATAGGCGCAGGTGTAATAGGAATCAAGCATAACGGAGGGCACCTGGTTGGCTGCCCCTTTATCATGGCTGTCGACCAAAGTTACCCCGCCATAGCCATGAAACGGCTTCAGCATTTCGGCCCATTTGTGAGCTAAATCAGCCATTTCCTGCTCTTGATCGAAATAGCCTTTAAATGGAAAATAACAATAAAGCCATGACAATCTCTTCTTCAGGCGGCCGCTCCCATTGCCCATCCCACCAATTTCAATATCACTGGCCTCACGGTAGTCCTGGCCGCCATGGCAGGTGAATTGCCAGGCCCCGTGGCCAGCCTTCATCAGCCATTCATCCAAGGCGGAATCAGTAGGATAGCCATTTTCAAAGGCTTTCCACTCGCCCGAATTTTGATTGATAGCCCAGCGCAGTTTTGGCCCTAAAATATCCATGTACTCTTTCACTATTTTTACAATGGCTGTTCTGGATCGCAGGGCTTCATCCTCATAAAAATAAAAAACTAAAGCCAGAGCCACTTTTTTGAAAACAAGTCCATCGAGGATGGTGGAGCCGTCATCATAGTTAAAAGTCATTTTGTCAAACACAGCCTTGGCTGTCGTATAATCCATAAGATGCTCCTGATATTAATGAATTTATCTTTTTATCCTGGGTCTTTTGCCGGGCAATACTTCCGTCACCGGCTTTATGGTCATATACACGGGGCTGAACCGGGCCAGCCAGACTCGGAACTGGACGGGATTGAGATACTTGCAGTCGGCGTTCAGAATGATATCGTCACGCTGAGTAAAATAACCGGGATGGTCTTTCTTGCGGACGGGTTCAATAATGCGGGCCAGATTGCGGAGGTGTATCATCTCCCGAGGTTCTTTGCCGGTTCTCTCCTCTATTGACTCTCCGAGACCAGCCATAATCATTGTTCCTCCGGGATAAGGACGGCCAAGCATGGCGGAATGGGAGCTCAACTTCGTTTCCACTTCATCGCTACCACCCAGTTTCTCCAGGAAATGGTCGGACAGAAAAGTCAGCCAATCGGCGCTTTTTATCTCTTGGGTCAACACCTCGGCATCGATGTTGAAGCGGTTGATATTTACGCCCGGATAGACACAGGAGTAATAGGAGTCAAGTATGCTAGATGGCAGCTGGATGTCCGTCATTAGGTCGTGGTGGTCGGCCAGGGTTAATCCTCCATAGCCATGGAACGGTTTCAGCATGTCGGCCCATTTATAGGCCAGGTCTCTCATCTCCCAGATTTTTTCAAAAAAACCTTCAAGTGGAAAATAACAATAAAGGAACGATAACTTCTTAGGGTGCGCGATCCCGCCGCCCATCCCGCCGATTTCAATATTGCTGGCCTCCCGATGATCCTGGCCGCCGTGGTAGGTGAACTGCCAGATGTCACGATCGGCCTTCATCAGCCACCGATCCAGGGTGGAAGACGAGTAGTATCCATCTTTCAAAGCTTCCCAGCCGCCCGTATCCGGGTTGGTGGTCCAGCGCAACCGGGAACCTGCAAGATCAGCGTAATTTTCCACAATTTTTATGATGGCCGCTCTGGATTGCGGGGCCTCATCTTCGTAGAAATAAAACGCAAGCCCCAGAACCATCCTTTTTATAACAAGACCATCAAGGCTATGGGACCAGTCATTCTTATTTATAACAATTCTGTCTATCAAAGCATTGGCTGCCGCGTAATCCATAAGATACTCCAGATATTAAGGTACAGGAACGGGCATGGGGATTCCTGCCGGACCGGGGAGAGTTAGCGGCGGAGAAAAGCCCTGTGGCTGTTTACCCAAGCCATGTTCATTTACATCAACAGGATATGGCTGGGCGGCGGCTTCTTTTCGGCGATCGCTTTTTTCAGCACACTCGCAGCTATGCACGTTCTCACGGTTTTTGTCGTCCTCAGCCATTATTTCCTGGACGCTCATACCTTCGTATTCTTCCAGAGTTCGCCTCCGCTCCAAACCGGATTTGTCAGTGGCTTTATCTGGTATGACTTTAATCAGAGCCTCCTTGCGCCCGTTTAGTATTGTTTCATAGGCCTCTTTCTGCCCATCACCCCATTTATCACCGGGAAATTTCACTTCATAAATTTTATCCAGGTTGATTCCTTCGGGGGGCAGATGAGGGTTGTAACTACGGGCGAAATCGGGCACCCTGATCGCGCCCTTGGTATATTCTTCAATCATTTCTCCCCCAGCCCCCACCGCTAACTTGCTGACCAGCCTCACAGCTTCGAAAATATTGGAAGCCGGGGCGCTGCCGTCACGTTTGAAAATCTGACGGGGATAAGGATGGGCGTTCATGTTGTACATGGGGCTGATGGTCAATCCGGCCTTTTCCGTGTCATTATTTCGGGCCATGTTGAAATTGACGCAGACCTGCTTCAGAAGATCCCCTTCAGAATTCTTGTTGGTGGGGAATTCATTGCAGCAGCAGACATACATGCAGATCAGCTCCAGCGGGTCGACAGATTGCTTGCACTCCGCAAACTTGGAATCGAAGGCCATGCAGATGTCGAATTTCCGCTGGGCCGGAACTTGATCGTCAGGTTTGTCCAGCTGCTTTAATTCATATAGCCCCACATACATATCATTGCCCATAACTGTGCCCCCCGCCCGTCGCACTAACTCTGATCATATTTCCACTCTATCTTATTGATTTCAGATGTAATGAGCACTTTTGCATTTTGATCGGTCGCCCCCCTGAAGGTCCAGACCGGATGGCCGCGCTCAACCAGATATATTTCAATGACCGAAGGCAGAAGCTCCCGCACGGCCTCCTGGAGGGACCACTGACGCCTGGTCTCATCGACGTCTATACTCATGATCGTGGGCGTGGTTTGGCAGGAAAAAGTCATGGCGCCGCCGCCCTTGACCATGACGATATCTGATTGAACCACCCAGGCGGAATCAGGATCGTGAATGCTTATCATCTCCTCCGTCACCGTCACCGTGGGCGCTGACAGATCGGGAAAACATATTTGCGGGAAAACCAACCAAAGTTCTTCCGGGGTGGGGGATTTAGACATCAGAACCATCATGGCCCTCCTGTTTGTTTTTACCGGCGCACGGGCAACATGCTTTCAACACACATTGACAGTCGCCTGTTCCGGCGGATTGACCTTGCGCCGGTGAAAGATTAAGAAATAATCACAGCCAGATTACGCCCGAATCATCGGTCTTTTGCTGAGCCGGGTTCGGGCCGCCGGATTGACCCAGCGGCCCGGCAATGCCTGTAACCAGCCCCTGGTCAATGAGGCCGCCTTCCGGCTTGTTCTCCTTCATTTGACGGGCCCTCTTTTCGCAGTCCTCACAGATGGGCTGGGCCAGATGAGCGGCCCGGGCCATGGTCACGGCCTGAACCGGCATGGTTTTGGGGCCTTTCAGGCTATGGGTGGCGGCCAGGGATTGAAACTGGCCGTCGGTGCCGCTTTCCACGCCGCTTTTATCAATTTTCAAATAGCTGCCACCGGCAGTCAGCAGTATTTCTTTGGCGGCTGAAAACTGGACCTTGCCGCTGGCGCTGATGATCTTGAAAACGTTTTTGGCGATAATATCCAGGTCATCGGATTGGGCTTGAATTTCAAGCTTGCCCTTGCCCGCGAAAATTTTCAGCCCCAGCTTCAGGGCAAACAGGCTGACCCGTCTTAAGGCGGAGGCGACCACGCTTTGGCCGGTGGCCAGGGAGATATTTTTTCCGGCGCTGAAAGCCAAATTGTGCCCGGCTGAAAAGTGGGCTGACTTGTCCGTGGTCATAGCCAGCCCGGCCGGGCCGGACAGCACCATATGGGGGGCTGACATTTCCGCCTGATCCGCGCCTTCCGGTCCGGTGATTTCATCGAACTGTGTTTCCAGTGTTTCAGCGATTTCTTCCGGTTCATCAGGTTCGGCCTCATGGTGGGCGGCCTCTTCCAGATAGCCACGCTGCTGTGAAGTAAAAAAACCGAGACCGTCGACAGCTTCCGGCATGGATTTGTGATAGCTGGAGGCCTGATTACGCGGATCAGAGCTTAAAAGAAGCCCCCTGGCCGCCCTCATGGCGCCCCAGCCATCAGTCCTTAGTTCAAAGCCTTCCCCGCGAAACTCCTGTCGGCCTTTGATATGGGCGACTCGGGTGATATACCCGAGGTTGAGCTGGGAATGCTGGTGGTCGCTGGCGGCCTGCACCTGAATTTGTGAAGGCGTATCGTCCATGATCAGTTCGTTGCGTTTGTCGCTGAAAAGCTCCCGGCTTTGCAGGCCGGAAAGGGCCGACTGTGAAGGCAGATCCCAAATGGGCATATTGTCGGCATTGTGCACCCTTCCGGTAACTACCGGCCGGTCGGGATCGCCCTCCATGAACTCCACCAGCACTTCCTGCCCGATGCGCGGACAATGGATAGAGCCAAAATTCTCTCCAGCCAGGAACCCGGCCACCCTAAGCCAACAGGTGCTTTTTTCATTGTCCGGGCCAAGCCTGTCCCAGTGAAATTTAACTTTCACCCGGCCATATTCATCAACATAAATTTCCTCGCCGGCCGGTCCGGTGATCAGGGCCGACTGCAATCCGTCAATTCTTTTTTTGGGGTGTTTCTCAGCCGGAACGAATCGCGTGCTGAAATCAATGGCCGTGAACTCATTGTGATAATGAAATCCCCGATCCGGGGCTTCATGCTCCAGCACCTGGGGCTGGCTGCCTTTATGCTCTACTTTCGTCAGCCACCACGATGAATTGGCGTCCTGGACGGCATGGCCGAATAAATTGAAGGCAAAACCCGGCAGCAAACGGGTCATGTCGCTCCGGCCTTCCAACCACCTGGAGAAGGTCAACTGGCGTTTCAGCCGCAGGTCCGCGTAACGATCGCCCTCGCCGGGGTTGTCATAAAGGTGGGGGAACTGATAGGTCTCCAGTTTTAAGCCGCCTGGGGCCGGGGCCTTCTGCTGAGCCGGTTCATCGGCTGTGGCTTCCAGATCAATAGAAGGGGTTTGAAAGTTCCATTCACGGTAGGTGGCGCGGTCACTTCTGACCTGGCGTCCCCACCTCACCCTATTGATGACCGCTTCATCGGCCAACTGCCCGGAGCCCGCATAAAAACGCACCAGCCCGTCGGGCTGCCCGGGAATCCAGGGGCCGCCGGAGGCGTCCGAAAAGCAGAGAATATGTTTATCTTGCTGGTGCTCGAAATAGAAATACAGGCCTTCCTCTTCACACAGGCGGCTGATGAAATACAAATCGCTTTCCGCATATTGAACACAGTATTCTCTTGGCGCATATTTCTCTTTCAGCTTAAAGGCGACCAGCTCGGACGGGAAGCCTTGTTCTTTGAAAATATGCTCCATGATGGCCACGATATTCATGTTCTGAAAAATACGGTGATTTTGGTTAAGCCCCAAATACCATAGCCTGGGCACCATAACGACTTTATAATGGGTGAATATATTACCCGTATACAGCTGGGTAGCCTGGCGGATCGTGCCATGAATCAGGCGTTTTTGGCCTCCATGATCAATCATGGTCAAAAGCGCCTGTCGGCCCAAAAGATCGATCAGATCGACATTCGCATCAATACTGACCAGCTCCAGAGTGAACTCATAAGGCTCGTTGAGCCTCTCAGAGCCCTCCAGTTCATAAACCCTGAATTGCGGGCCGCCTTCTATCACAAATGTGAACCAGGGCTGATCGGCCGATATCCTTGCCATGTCCTCCTCCTTATAAAAATGCTCCGTCGCTCACTGTCGGCCGCCTGTTCAGGGTATGTTGACCGTTCGCCGGCAAAATTTGCAGGAAGCGATATCCTTTGGCTCCGGTATCGCTTCCCGATTTTTTACCTCAGGACAAACCGCTGGTTTCAACCCTGAGACATGGTTCTCCAGTCATCACTTTCAGAGGTGCTGGCCACTTCGTGAGTCTTGGTGATCTTGCGATAGGTGAAATACACATCCTCAAGATGGGTGAAGTGAGCCATTCCCGGGTCCTGGCAGTTGGGGAAATAGCTGGTGATGTCGACGATGATGGCGTCTTCCAGAGTGATGGTGTAATAGTGCTCCATGGTGCCCTGAGCCGAGGTGCGGTAAAACTTCATGGTCACCTCCGGCAGTTTCTCGCCGCTGGTCAGAGAGCGGAACAACAGCGGAGAACACTTGTCCATGACTTTGGTGACCTTGAAGGGCTTGTGGACACGCTGGCCGGTAGGTTGGCCGCTCTGGGGATCTCGGGGCAGGACGATCTGATGCTCAAAGGCTTCAATCAGGGTTTCATCCTCATGTCCTTCCTGCCAGATGTTGCCCACGGAATCTTCGGTGAAATTACCGGCGGTGATGTTGCCCTGGCGTTCGCCCTGAATGGAGAGGTAAGCTGGAGTCGGCATAGTAATGCTCCTTCTTTTGAATAAAGATAATGAAACACGGTATTGTGTCGTTTTTATTAAGAGCACTAAATATGCCAAATATAAATATAATAAAATCAATATGTTATTGTGGGCAAAAAAATAATTTCGGCAAGATTTGGCCGGAATTTTATGGGATTTAAAAGAAAACAACTCTTTTTTTAAGATAAATATTTGATATTAAAATAAAAAAACTTCGGCCAAATCTTGCCGAAAAAACAGGCTGTTTGGCAAGATTTGGCCGAAGTTTTTTCGACATATTGTTGAATAAAGAGAGGCCAAGTGAAGGCCGCAATCCGATGATACAGAGTGGCAATGAATCGCCCGGGTTCACGGACGCATCAATATTAAGCTAATCTTTTCGGGATTGGTTCCATCAGCTTCAAACACGGCGATTAATGATCACGCATCAGAACATCATCAGCCGGAGGCTATAAAAATAAACATAGTAATTTTATTATTAATTAAATTGATTTTTTATCACATTATGAATCGTATTTTTCCTGTTTATATTAATATGTTAATTATATTAATGTATTATGATGAAGGCTTGTTTGTTGTTAAACTATTTTTAAGTCTCTAGGTCGCCTATTGTTTATCCTTATTGTTATATGATCAGAAAGGAAATCACCCGGGCCGTGATCCCACTCTAACTTGAACCCCATATCGCAAACTGACTGCCGTCTTTCTTCCATATTGTTCAGTCGCTTCATTTATATGCTTAAGATAGTCAGTATGCAAACTTCAGGCAATTTTTCATAGTTAAATATAGTTATGAGGTTTTTGGGTTTTTACTGATATTATTGATTGTTGCTCTTATAAAATTCACAAACCTGAGCCAAAACGTTTTTAAGCCCGTTTTCTTCACTTTTTGTTCTTGATATACACAATTCAATCTTGTAACATCACAATTGAGAGAATATCTATGCACTAAATATTCACAATTAAATGATGACATATTTGCAGGCCTGATGATTATGTTTGAGTGGCTGTTAATGAGGTTAATACCAAATGAAGCTGACCTGTCCCCGTTGCTTTTCCAAGTCGACCGTTCCAGATGAACGTGTACCGGCGGGCGGGGCTTGGGCAAAATGTCCTAAATGTAAGGAGCGTTTTTTTATAAATCCAGGAGCCGCAATTTTTCAGACGGCCCCGGACGTGACCATATTGCCCTCCAGGCCGGCGGGACGCAGTGAAGAAGCCCAATCCTTGCTTGCCCGTATGCGAAAGCACGACACAGAGGCTTCCACCCGGATCGATGGCCCGCCATACGATCCCTCTATGGTTACACTTTTTCCTGAACCGCTGGTTAATTATCGGGTTTATTTCCTGACGCTGGGCCTCCTGGTTGCTGGATTGGCGGCTTTTCTGATCAATGTCTTCCGGGACAGCGCCGGTAATGTCCCGCCGGGTCAGTCTTTTCCGGCACAACTGGCCGTCAATGAATACAATGAAGATGATTTTATCAATGAACTAAGAAGGGTTCGCCGCACCACCCACCGACGTAACCACCTTCTTCTGACAATTGATCACAAGGGGCTGGAGACCAGGGTTTTCCAAAAAATACTGGATAAACTTGTTCCCGGCGCCTGTCCTGAAGTCGTAAAGCTGATGTTTGTGTCAGATCATCCGGCCGGCGGTTTCAATGCTGAGATCACCTGCCGCCCTGATATGCCGCCGGATTTTGAAATGGAAGTGCGCTGGAGAAGCGGTTCGGCACTGATCAATCTGCCGGGCCGCAATCAGAGGATGACTGTGCCCCTGTTTATGGCCAGCAGAGGAGATGAGGCCGTCAAGAGCAATTCTCTTCTGGCCGTCAACGAGGCCAGCTTTGAGGGGGAGGGCGCTGTGGTCCATTCAGACAGTGCCCTCCAGCAGGATGACTCTCCGCTCACTTTTGAAAGCTATGAGGATTACCTGGAAAGCAGAAAGAAAGGCGGTGACTGATTCTTATATGAAAATCCAGTGCTTGAGAAATTTCTCCCGCTGTGCAGTTTTGGGTTACCGAAAAAGTGAATTCCCTGAAAGCTAAAATAGTTGCCGAGCTATATCTTTCAATAAGTATTTGAACATACGTTTAATTGATTATAAAATATATCATTTTTAGTGTTTTTTCTATGACCTTTGTTGAGGCCTGTTTTTTGCATTAATAATTAAAAGATATTGGTTTGTTGTCGCCGGTTTTATTGCTTAAATTGGGTTTATAAAAAATAAAGGGGAAGCTGTGCAGGTTTTTATTACACGATTATTTGTGCTTCTGCCAAGTGTTATCGCAAAAAGCGGCCGCCGGGTGAGGTCCGGCTTACGCCCCGGCTTGACGCTTGTCGAACTTTTGATCGTTGTCCTGGTGTCTTTCCTGGTCATGATGGTGGCTTTCACCCTGTTTCAAACCAATAGCCGCTACTATCTGCGGCAGGACGCCATGCTGGAGCAGATGCAGAACCTGCGGGTGGCCATGTACACCGTCTCACGCGATATCCGCATGGCAGGCAACGGATTCAATGTTCTGGGCCCCGATGTTAAGGTTATTCAGCTCTTTATCCCCAGCGAAGGTGAAAGGGACGCGGGCTGGTTTCAGTATAAATTGGCTGATGGCCGGTATGATACCAGTTACGGCATTCGTCCGGCTTACGGGGTAGACGGAGGCTCTGATGGTTCCGACACCTTGACGCTGTTCCGGGCCGAGCCTGAGTCAGGTTTGCCAATCGGGCGACTGTCCCATGATTTCAGGCCGGGACAGGATAGGATTATCAACCTGCAGGAAGCTTTGGTGGAAAACACCATTGAATCGGGAGATGTCATCGCCCTGGTCAATGGTTCGAGAGCGGTAGTGCTGGAAGTGGCCTCCCTGGGCAACAGCTTGCTGTCCCTTGATTCCACTATCAGGCTTGAAAACGGCAAAACCAGGAAGGCTCGTTTTTACCCGACCATAGCGATCGACGAGATTCCTTCTTTCCCTTCCGGTTCCAATATTTACAACTTGCGTAAAATACACATGATCACTTACTCACTGGACTCCGACAACAACCGGCTGATGGCCAATTATTACGAGCCGGATATCAGGGGCTTGGACGATGTGGAAAGAAAGATGGTGGCCGTGGCTGAAGACATTGAAGATTTTCAGGTGCGTTTCGTCTTCAACAACACCACAGACCCTGACAGGGGAGAGGACACTGATCTGGACATAACCAGGTTTAGAAATAACCGGGTCCGGGCCATACAGGTGGGCATGGTGTCCAAATCGGCCCTGAAGGATAAGGACAATCATTTGCTCCGGCCGTTGGAGCTGTTCAACCACACCGAAGTAGGTGAGGCGGATTCTTATCCCCGGCGGGTGCTGACTGAAACTATTTATTTGAGGAATTATAACAAGTAATTGAGGGAATCATTATGGCTGGCAATCTGATCAAGGCTCCCGCCCGTTCCCGGGCCGCCGGATTCACAATGATGGAGCTTCTGGCGGTTACGGCCGTTCTGGCCATTCTGGCTATGATAGCCGTCCCCGCGCTTTCGAACATACTGCCTTATTACAAGGTGCGCCTGGAGGCCAAAAACGCGGCCACCATCATGCGGCAGGCCCGCCTGAAAGCGGCCAGCACCCAGCGGCCCACCCGGGTGGTCTTCAGCTGCGGCGAAAATGACCGGTCGGCGCCGGGGCCGTGCCATTTCAGGATGCAGGCGGCCACCTTTGTCGGCGGCGTTTTTGATCAGTGGCGTGATCTGCCCGGCACCCGCCACTATCTGGATTCCGGCGTCGGCATCCAGGTGGCGGCCGCGGACGGCAGCCTGGAGGCTTCCGATATTGTCTGGGCGGTTTTCATGCCCTACAGCCGGGTTTATTCATCCTTTGATTCAATGGCGGACTGCCCGCAATTTTCCATGGTTTTTCTCTGGAAGGGTTACAATTCGCCTGCCAGGGCCGCCTGGGATTTGACTTTGAACAGCAACTCCGGCCGCGCCACCCTGACCAGGTATGTCAGTACATAAGGAAGCCGGAAAAATGGTGGTTTATGACCATATTGAAATATAGAAGAAATTGTAAAATACAGGGGAAAAACCTTTCAGGTTTCACTCTGGTCGAGGTTCTGGTCTGCTTTATTCTCATTGCGGTGGGCTGCCTGGCCCTGACCAGGCTGCAATCCACCTCCATGGGGGGCGGGTCGCTGGCCGACAATCTGACCGCCGCCTCATTTCTGGCTGAAACCCAATTGGAAAGAATGCGGTGTTTGAACTTTGATGAATTAAACAGTCGGCCCGGAACGCTGGAAGAGACGATTACGCGGGAAGGTCTGGAATGCGCCAAAGGTTCGGCCGGCTGCAACTTCACCAGAACCACCACCATCACCCCCAGGAAACCCACCTCCAGGAGTACGATGGTTACGGTGCGGATGAACTGGGTTGATGCATTAGGCCCGCGCTCGCTCGTTTATGAGGCGTCAGTGTCGAATATATCCTTTTAATTCAAATTTCTTCGGCCGGAAGAGTGCGGCCGGACAACTGCGCCCTCACAGGCGGGCTTAATCTATCGGAAACATGAAAGCCATAATTATGAAACCGGAAATAAAACCTGAAGCTGTAAGGCCGCGTAAAAATTCAAGGCCGAATCTGTCCGCGGGCCGGTCAGGCGCGGAGGCGCACTGCCCCGGTTTTGAAAAGCATCCCCGTGGCTCCATCTTAATGTTTACCCTGGTGATTCTGTTGCTGGTCGGTCTGATGGGTTTTGCCATCAACATCAATACCAGGACGGAACTGAACATCTCGGGAAACACCGTCGGCGGCCGCACAGCCTTTACCCGGGCCGATACGGCCGCCGATGTGACCGCGCTTATGCTCCGGGCCATGCTCTATCCCGAGCTGGACAGCCCACTGGAATTCTTTGCGAATTCCAAAGACGATATTACGGTCATCTTCAATGAGGATGATTTCAATCTGGGCGAACTGAGGAGCGCCGCTTTCGACGGACAAACGACGGAAAAGTATCAGGAACGCTATGTCAGGGCCGGTCGTTCGGAAAGCGACGGAGACGGAACCCCGGATGTGATTTTTATGCGGAACGGCAAAGTTCTCAGCACGGCTTCCATAGCCATGAGCATGGGCAGCGTGGTTCCGGCCGGCTCGTCTCTCGGCGGTGATGTATTGGTGGTGATGGTAACTTCAGTCAACGGCCGTTCCACCCAGGGTGAAAATGATTCGGCGGCCTATGACGGCGCGGACGTCTCAGACGCTCCACACAGCGTTATAACCATCATCTCCCGCGAACCCATTAAAGGTAATGGACAGTGACACGCACTGCCGGCTGCCTGTTGAAGGCATGTTAACCGTGCGCCGGTAAAAACTCGGAAGGAGTTAGAATATGTGTAAAAAAATGCTGACCGCGCTGGCGGCGCTTTTTCTTTTCAGCGCCCAGGCCGTTCAGGCCGTACCCCCCAAAATGGCGGATTATGAAGCCGGCCCCTTTCTCCTTTCCCAGTATTCAACTCCCCTGGTCATGATGGTTCTGGCCAAGGACCACAAGATGTTTTACCGGGCCTACAATAACCTCTCCGATCTCGATAACGACACGGTTGTTGATATCGGCTTCAAACCGTCCATTGAATATTACGGATATTTCGACCCCTATTCCTGCTATATCTATAAAGACGGCCGATTCATCCGGGCCGGCGCGGCCAAGGCCCAGACCGGCGATGAGGCCGAGGCGCGAAGAAACAGCGCGGGCGTGCCGCCGGATGTGGCCGCCCCGGCCTCCAAATGCGGGGTCTGCAGCACCGGCGACCAGTGGAGCGGCAACTGGCTGAACTACACCATGACCAGCCGCATGGATTCCATCCGCCGGGTGCTCTACGGCGGCAAGCGCTCAGTCGACACCACCGGCAGCGCTTCAGCCAAGAGCCGGACCGTTCTGGAACATTCCTATCTCCCCCACGACGCCCACGTCTGGGGTGTGGAAGTGGTGTCCGACAATCTGTGGGCCGCCCTGAACCCCTTCGCCCCCTATTATGACGTCAGCCTCTATACCGCTTATGCCAAACCCACCGCCGGCTCAGGCGAAAATGACGGCAACCTGCTCTTTTTCGCGCGCGTCAGCGACAGCGATACCACCCCCTACCTCCTGGCCGCGCCGGAAGTCCGCTATGACGGGCCGGGCAGTGAAAGGTTATGGGACTGGGCTCTGGGCGAAGCCCCCATTCCCAACCCGAGCCAGCCCTGGACCAAATGGCCGTCGGTAGACAGGTTCAACGCCAAGGTCGAGGTCTGTGATATCAACAACATGGGTTCCCATGAAGAGGCTTCGTTCTGCCGCCTTTATTCCCAGGGCAACTCCAAGCCCATCGGCCTTCTGCAAAGATACGGCGATCAAGACAAGATGATGTTCGGCCTTCTGACCGGCTCCTTCGGCGAGACCTCCCGGCGGAAGGGCGGTCTGCTCCGCAGCCGGATTTCCTCCATCAGCGAGGCGGTCGACGGCAACGGCGTGGTCAAAAAGGGCGTCGGCAACGACATGAACATCATCCAGGCCATTGATACCCTTCAGATTACCGGCTGGTATAAAAACGCCGACGGCAGCGACTGCAAGGACGATTGGTCCTGCGGCTACCGCAACGGCAAAAACTGGGATTCCCCCAGTCAATTGACGACTTTCGGCAACCCCGTGGGCGAAATGGTCTATGAGGCCGTGCGTTATTTCGCGGCGAAGGATTCACCCACCAGCGCCTATGATCCGGGCGGCAGCGAAAAGCACCTGAGCCTTCCGAGGCCGGAATGGAGTATCGCCCCGATTGTTGACTGCGCGTCGCCCATAATCATGATTATCAGCGACATCTATCCTGAATTCGATTCCGACGACCTGCCCGGCAGCCCATATGGCTCTTTCGGCAAAACCGATATTTCGGAAAGCGCCTCCCCCTCCGACCCGGACGCGGCCTACACTCCGCCGCTTTCCACGCTGACCGGCCAGGATTTCGGTTCATTCGACATGAAGAGCTATCTGGGCCTGATTACCAAAGCCGAGAACTACAACGGCAGCGGCCGGACTTTCTTCTACGGACAGAACGCGGGCGGCAACCCTTCCAACGACGGCATCAATGACAGCCGCAATACCTGCTCGGCCAAATCGATAAGCAATTTGGCCGACGTGCGCGGCCTGTGTCCGGCCGACCCGGTCCGTGAAGGCAGCTATAGCGTGGCGGCCGTGGCCTATTATGGCCACACCCACGATTTCAGCGGCACCGGCAATGACCGTCCCCTGACCTTCTATTCCGTGGCCATGGATTCGGCCTTTCCTCCGCTGTCCTTCGATGTGGGCGACAACCAGGTGACGGTCATGCCCATTGCCCTGAGCTCCTCCACCTGGGACAGTCATTTCACCGGCTTCATCAATTATTACTTTGCCGAATGGCATGCTGATGTTTATAACAACCCCTTCCAGGTAAAAATCATCACCAACTATGAGGACCAGTTCGAAGGCTCGGATTATGATCGCGACGCCCTGGGCCTTTACACCGTTACCCTTCTGGTCGACAAGCCCGCCGCCAACGGCACCACCGAGAAGCTCAGCGAGGCTGGAATCATCATCAACAGCGGCGAGTTCCAGGGCAGGGAAAATGAGCTTTACCGGTATAAGAACATTATGGGCACAGCCGGTCAGGCCGGCACCAAGGCCGAGATAGTCCCGGAGGATGTGGCGGGCCTTTTGATTGAAATGGATCTCAGCGGCAGCACCGCCCAGTTGGATATGCTGGTTGGCTATACCATTAACGGCACGACCCAGGATTCAACTTACATGGATGTGGGCCACGCCGGCAGCAATCACAGCTACAACCTTTCATACGACGGCTGGCTGGACGACGGCATGCCCTTCAACTATAACGGCCCGGACAAGATCAGTTGGGCCCGGCCCGCCCGCATCGACAATTACAACAGCCCTTGGGGCTGCCTGAATCCTAAGCTTGGGGGCGAGGTCTGCAAGAAAACGCTGTCTTACCGTCAGGCCCGTTCATTTAAATTCGCCACCACCCCCTCAACGGCCGAGGTGCTGCCCGATCCCCTCTGGCTGGCGGCTAAATACGGCGGCTTTAATGACAGCAACAACAACGGCCTACCCGATCAGGGCGAGTGGGAACGTTATTCCGGCGACAGCGGCAGCGATCCGGCCAATTACTTCCGGGTCAGCAACATGAACAGGCTGGCTGCCCAGCTGGAAGCGGCTTTTGCCGCCGCCTCCCGCAACATTTCCACCGGCACGGCCACTTCGGCTTCAATCAATTCGGTTCTGGGCGGTGGGGTGTCCATTCAGACCATGTATTACACCGCCTATGAGGACACCAAGGACAAGGAGAAAAGCACCACCTGGGCCGGCAACGTCTATGGCCTGTTCGTGGATCGCTGGGGCAACATGCGCGAAGACAGCCTGGTCAACAGCGTCATGGACCTGGCCACCGGCGAGAAACAGAGCGTGAACCCGGAAGAAGATGTGGAGGGCGACCTGGTCGTCCAGATTCTGGACGACAGCCTGGGCAACTCCGTCATCACCCGCCATTGGGATGTCTTGGGCACCAATGACCTTGGCGATGTGGACGAAGCGGAAACAGTCGAATCCATCAATGACCTGAAATACCTGTGGAACGTCAGTCGCTGGCTGTCAGAGCTGAAGCAGAGCGCGGACGCGAAGACCGATCAGGTGACCACCAGCCGCGCCTACAGCGCGATAGGCGGGCGGACGGTTTTTTCCTACTATCCCATGGAGCAGTTGAACGCCCTGGAACCCGGCGGCTGGAATTACCAGAATGGCCCGGTGACTCTGGATACCGACATTTTCCGATTCAACGACACCAGAGCCGCGGAACTGGCCCCGTGGCTGCTTTTGCTGAATGTTAATTCCGAATGGGTCATTGCGCCCAAAGACGGCGGACCCAACCGAATCGTCCTGACCATGGACAGTACGAAACTGCCTTATCAGGGTGCGACTTCGATAGAATTCGGCGAGGTTGTTTTCGGCCCGTCCGGCACGAACAAGGATAAACTGAGCATCTCCGGCACAGTGGCGGACGATGTGCTGACCATTAACCTGGAATGTCTTTATGCCAGCACCAGCAGCGGCAAAGGCGTCCAGCCGGGCACGCTTATTTCTTTGATCAACAATTCAGACCTGCCTATCAGCGCTTCATTGCAGGGCGACAACCAGGGCAAGAACTGGCGTATTGACAATCAATTCGATCTGGAGTCAACCGTGGTGCCTGACGTGGAGGCGGCCCGGCGGCTGATCAATTATATTCTGGGCCTTGATCGCGCGGATTTCCGTCCCAGAACCGTCAGTAACCCCTGGAGCAAGGCCAATGACGCGGGCGAGGTGGTCTGGCGCATGGGCGACATCATCAACTCCCGGCCCATCATAGTTGGTTCGCCTATCGAAAATTACGATATCCTGTATGGCGATCCCTCCTATTACACTTTTAAGAAAAATGTCGCCACCCGGCGGCAGATGGCCTATTTCGGCAGCAACGGCGGCCTCTTGCATGCCGTCAATCTGGGCTTCTACGGTTCACTGAGGACCGGGCAGGCCGGATATGCGGTGGAATCCACATCGGCGGGGCGGGTGAATTCAACCAAGCACGCCCTGGGAGCGGAGCTGTGGGCCTATGCGCCGACGGCGGTGCTGCCGCATCTTCAGTGGCTCTCCAAGATGGATTACAACCATTCATATTATGTGGACCTGACGCCCCACATCGTGGACATAAAAAACACCGGCAACACTTCGGTCGGGTTCAGCAACGGCAGCCAGTGGCAGCCGGGCACCTGGCGCACGGTCCTGATAGGCGGCCTGCGTCTGGGCGGCCGCTCCATTGAAGCCCCCGACCAGTTCTATGACAACGGTGAGCAGAGGTATTCCCACTGTGAATATTTCGCTCTCGACATCACCGATCCTGAGGTCGCCCCTTCGCTTCTGTGGCGCTACAGCAGCCCGGAACTGGGCCTGAGCACCAGCCAGCCCACCGTGGTGGCCAATCAGGATAAATGGTATGTGGTTCTGGCCAGCGGCCCCACCTATGACGCGATTGATCCAGATACGGGCGAATCAACCGGAGTAACCCTGACCGGCGGCAATGTGGCCTACGACGGCTACAGCAATCAGCATGCCCGGCTGATTGTTCTGGACGCCCTGACCGGCCGTCACATTCGGGAGCTGAAGGTCGGCTCCATTGAAGATGAGCTTAATCCCGCGGCCGATATCGGCCCGGGGAGTTTCTTCAATGATTCCTTCACACCCATTGTGCCCAACTATCTGGTTAATCACAAAAGGGTAACCGGCTCTCCCACTGAGACGGACTGGAGCAACCATGTGGCCTATTTTGGCCTGACCACCAGCCGCGATCCCCAGACCGGCCTGGACAAAGGCGCTCTCTACCGCCTGAAGATGGTCAGCGACAGGGGGGATGTTCTCGATCCGGCCGATTGGAAGCTGGCCCGCTTCATCAACACCGACCGCCCCGTCACCGGAGCCGTTAATTCGTCCTATGACAGCAACGGCAACCTTTGGGTGCTGTTCGGCACAGGACGCCTGTGGAGCCGTGGGGACGTTACCCCCTGCGTCGGCCTGGACGACGAATATTTGGCCGCCTGCCATGAGAACCATACCCAATACCTGTTTGGTCTGAAAGAGCCGATGAACGGGGATTTCATGACTTTTGGGGAAATAACCGGCGGGCTTCTGGATGTGAGCAGTTACAAGGTCTATTCCAGCGGCAAATTGTCCAGCGGGGATGAAGTCGGCGACAACGACAAGTTCGACAACTACACCGGCCTGGCTTCGGCCCTGAAAGGGCTGCTGGGCAGCCACAGTTACAACGGCTACAAGCGGCGGCTGTCCACCTGGAGCATTCTGGGCGATACCGGCACCGCCGGGAACGTCTATGAAATGTGCGTCACCCAGCCCAAGATTGACGGCCTGGGCAACGGCAATTCCCTGATGGCCTTCACCACCTATGAGCCTTCCCAGAACAAGTGCGACGCGGAAGGGCGAAGCTACCTGCATCTGGCCGATACCTTCACCGGGCTGCCCACTCCCTATATGGGGGCCTATGACCTTGTCCCTGATTCCAACGGGGAAGGGCAGGTCAGCGGCTTTATGAACGCCGGCAGCGGCCACTCCACCGAAGCCTGGATGATTAAAACTGATGAAGGGCTGAAGATAGGCACCACCGGGCAGAACAGCAGTATTCACAGCCTCTTTATTCCCGAGGGCGGGCTGAACACTGAAGATCCCGATGATGATGACGGCGGCGGGAGCAGTTCGGGCGACGGCAGCCCGATAACCGGTTCCGTGATTTCCTGGCGGGAGGTTCTGGATATGGGTTTCACCATGAGTGATGAAGATCTGGTGAAAGGCCTGGAAAATACGGAAAGCGAGGCCAATAAATGAGAACGGCCGCGCCGCCGGTTTCAGGACCATGACCGGAACTGAAGCGGCGGCGTGATATTCTGCACAAACCCATAGCCCCGGAGCCTGAAGGCTCCGGGGTTTTTATGTCGGCCGCCAGCTATCCTCCAGAAACTTATAGATTCGCCTCATATTCCATGATCGGGCATGCTTGTAATCTTGCGTTGCGGCCCATTGCGTAGTATAATTATATAAGCATTCTTGGGTTATTCCAGCGAGCTGTTCATTTGATAATGAAGTGAACACCGGATTCTGTGTGCAATTACTGGCCGTAAAATTCCAGATTTCACAATAGAGTGCGGCTCTGTTCACTGGTTTTTTAATTATAATTTTATATTTTTATTTTAAATTAAGCTTTTACTTTGTTTGGAAACCATATTTCTATACACATAAGGGAAGCAATATGTGAGGCGGGGATAAGCCATGAAAGTCGGAATCGGGTATGGGGATAACCCGGAGTCAGCAATAGCGGGACGCGAAGCGGTGCGAATGGCGCTCCGGCAGGCTGACAGGCAGGACCCCTGTGACATGGCCCTCTTGTTTTCCACCGTGCGGCATGACGCCGCCGTATTGCGGGCGGCCGTAGCCGCTGAGCTGGGGGAGTCTGTTCCGATTTATGGCGGGGGAGCGGCCGGGGTGATCACCAATGATTATTACGGCTATGCGGGCGACCAGGTGGGCCTTGTCTGCCTGTGGCTTGAGGGCACGCGCTGTGATACCGTCATTGAGGGCAGCTTAAATAAGAGCGAAGAAGAGGCCGGACTGCGTCTGGGCCGTCGGCTGGCCGAACTGGGCACGACTGAAGACTCGCCCGTCATGATGTTTTACGACGCGCTGGATAAATCCAGCGGCCGAATGATCATGGCCACCTGGCTTTTGGAGGGGCTGCGGAAGGGGCTGGGCTTTTGGCCCGATCTGACCGGCGCCGGGCTTATGGGCGATCATATCGGCTCGCCCGGCCGCCAATGGGTCGGCGACGGCCTTGACGAATCTGTGGCCATTGCCCATGTTTTTTCGGGGGATATCCGCATTGACAGTGAAATAATGCACGGCTGTCGCCCCGCCACACCGTATTACACCGTAACCAGGGCTGACGGGCCGGTTATTCTGGAAATAAACGGCCTGCCCGCGCTCCAGTTTGTCGATCAGCTTATGGGGAGTGCCGTTCCGCCGGAAAATTATCCGTTTCTTCTGCTGTTCGGCGTCAATCACGGAGAGCGATGGGGCCGGTATGATGAGGACTATTACGCCAGCCGCCTCTGCCTGGGCATTGACAGGGAGCGCGACGGCATTGTTATGTTCGAGCCGGACATGGTCGAAGGGACGCAGTTCCAGCTCATGTTCCGCTCACTGGAGCTTGATTACATAAAGCCGAAAATTGATAAGGCCTTCGATGAGTTGGGCGGCCGGGAGCCCGTCCTTGCCGTTTACATTGATTGCGCGGGACGCTGTGCCGGCTATATGGGCATGGATGCTGAGGACGCGCTGGTCGTCCAGGAGGCGGTGGGAGGGCGCGCTCCTCTTCTGGGCTTGTATACCGGCGTGGAGATTGCCCCCATCGGCGGCCGGCCCAGGGGCCTGGACTGGACGGGGATTTTCTGCCTGTTTTCACAAAGCGGCAATAGTTCCGCCAAACAGGAAAAGAAGCCCTCCCGCCCCGTCTGGCGGAAAACCTCCGCCGGTTCCGGGCAGACGGAAGCTCCGGCGGAGGCCCTGACGCGCATGAATGTGCAGAACATGGCCAAGATTATCGCCCTGGATTCCGGCTCGGCCCAAATCCGCCACGAACTGGAACTGAAACGCCGCGGCTTCAAGCTTTTGGCTGAACTGGCCGGTTCCCTTCATCACAGCAGCCAGGATGATATGTTCGTCCATGTGGCCAGACGTTTGAACTCCGCGCTGAATATGCAGAGAACAATCATGCTGGTTCCGCGCGGCGATGGTAGGTTTGTCCCCGAGGTGCTTCAGGGCTATTCGGCCGCTGAGAAATCAAAGCTGGCCGGACACCCCATTGATGTGCCGGATGAGCTTCTGGTCGCCAATGCCCCCGTGCTGGTCACAGGGGCCGATTCCCCGCATTGTTTTGAAGATTTCCGGGCCTTGATCGGTCTGCCGTATTTTATTTCCTGCCCCATTGTCCTGCATGAGAAAGTTTTTGCCGTTTTGATCACCGGGCGCCTGATTGAAGCGCCGCCCTACCTTCTGCGCATGAGCCCCAATGATTCAGAAAACGTGCAGGCTATCTGTGCGCTTATGGCTTCCGTTTTGGCCGCCAGACGACTGAAGGCGGTTGAGGAGCGGGCGCAGGTCATGCTGGACGCCACCCCCCTGTGCGCCAATTTCTGGGATAGAAATTTCAGGAATATCGATTGCAACCTGGAAGCGGTAAAGCTTTTCAACCTCTCAGACAAAGATGAATATCTTGACCGGTTTTACGAACTTTCGCCAGAAGTTCAGCCTTGCGGACGTTCCTCCGCCGAACTGTCGATGGAAAAAATAAAGATAGCCTTCGATACCGGCCATTGCCGTTTTGAGTGGATGCACCAGATGCCGGACGGCGAGCCTGTTCCCTGTGAAATCACCCTGGTCCGGGTGAAATATATGGATGATTATATCGTCGTGGGCTTCACCAGGGATCTGCGTGAATTCAAAGCTATGCTGCGCGAGATGAGCCGGGCTGAAGTGGCGGAGGAGAGTAATCGGACCAAAAGTAAATTTTTGGCGACCATGAGCCATGAGATTCGCACGCCGATGAACGCGGTCATGGGCATAACTGAAATCCAGATGCAGGACCCCGGCCTCTCGCCGGGCACCCGGGAGGCTTTCGGCAGAATTTACAATTCCGCCAATACCCTGATGCGCATAATCAACGACATTCTTGACCTGTCCAAAATCGAGGCCGGCAAGCTCGAACTGGTGCCCGCCAGCTATGAGGTGGCCAGCATGATCAGCGATACCGCCGGCCTTAATATCATGCGCATCAACAGTAAGCCCATCGAGTTTGAAATCCTGGTGGATCCGGATGTGCCGTCCGTCCTGATCGGCGATGAACTGCGCATCAAGCAGATTCTGAGCAACCTTCTCTCCAATGCCTTCAAATACACAGCTAAAGGGCGGGTGCGGCTGTCGGTCGATTCCGAAGCGGCGGCAGGTTCCGGTGAAAACGACGTCACCCTGATTCTCCGCGTCAGCGACACCGGGCAGGGCATGTCGGCCGAGCAGACCCGGAGCCTGTTCGATGAATACTCCCGTTTTAATCTGGATTCAAACAAAATGATTGAGGGCACCGGTCTGGGCATGAATATCACCCAGCACCTGGTTCACATGATGGCTGGCGAAATCAGCGTGGAAAGCGCGCCCGGTGAGGGCACCGCCTTTATGGTGCGTTTGCCGCAGAAGAACGCCGGGCGCGGAGTGCTGGGAGCTGAACTGGCGGAAAATCTGCAAAAGTTTCGCCTGCTCCAGTCGTCCCAGATTAAACAGGCGCCGATTCGCCGCCGGCATATGCCGGAGGCGGCGGTGCTGGTGGTGGACGATGTGGAGACCAACCTCTATGTGGCCAAAGGGCTGCTCTCGCCCTACGGCCTAACGGTCGACACGGCCGGGGGAGGGCGTGAGGCCATTGATAAAATCGAATGCGGCGGCCGATATGACCTTATACTGATGGACCACATGATGCCCGGGATGGACGGCCTTGAGACTGTGGCGCACCTTCGCTCCATGGCCGCCGCCTGTCCCTTCTGCGGTGAGGTGCCCATTGTCGCCCTGACGGCGAACGCCGTTTCCGGCACCAAAGAGATGTTTCTGGCCCATCAGTTTGACGACTATATATCAAAGCCGATTGACCTGGCCAGGCTCAACGAGGTTTTAGAGCGCTGGATTCCAGCGGAGAAACAGCGGGAAGAAGCGTCCGTATCGGATGAAGGCGCAGCGGCCGTGCGGGAGCCGCAACTCCTGATAAGGGGGCTTGATACCGCCAGGGGCCTTCGCATGGTCGGCGGGTCGGAGAAGCTTTATCGGGAAACTGTCGCCGTTTTTTTCCGGGACGGCACTGAGAAGATTGTGGAGCTGGAGGCCGCTCTCAAACAGAAAGATATTCTTCTGTACACAATCCATGCTCACGCGCTCAAAAGCGCCGGGGCCAGCATCGGCGCGGAGGAATTGTCAGAGCGCGCGGCCGCTTTGGAACTGGCGGGCAAGCGCGGTGATCTGCCCTTTATTCAAGCCCATCATCGCGCTTTTATGGAAGAGATTAGGACGCTCATTGAGCAGATCGGGGCGGCGCTCTCACCATCCGGCCGCGGGCCGGAGGCCGACGCCGGGCGTCTGGCGGCTGTGCTGAAAGACCTTAAATTGGCGATTGACGATTTTGATGTGGAAGCAATCAATCAGGCGACGGCGGCGCTCAAGGAGTTTGGGGACCAAGCGGACAGCCAGGTGGCGGTTCTCCTGGCCCATTTATTGGGCGGCGGCTATGATGACGCCGCGGAACTGGTTGATCGTTTACTGAAGACTGACACGCAAAGCTCAACGCCTGTTGACGGCATGTTGATCGTACGCCGGTAAAAAGATAATTGACGGGAAGGGATGTAATTATATGGCGGTGAGAAAGTCAACAGCCAACTTTGATGAAGTGCTCGCGAAACTGACAAAAATGCCGGAGCTTTCCAATGGGGCGCTGTCCGAGGCCGCCCATGTGATCGCTCATGAGGGCTGTACGGCCCTGAATACGCATCGTGTCGGGATCTGGACCATCTTTGAGGACGCAAAATTTCTGAAAAGTCTGGCTTATTTTGATTCCGAGACCGGTGAGCACAGTGTTCAGGACAATTTCGACCTCTTAACGCGGAAGCAATATGCCGACCTTCTGCGCTCGGAGCGTCTGATTGTGATCAACGATATTCGGGAGTCCAACGCGCTTTCGGATGTGGTGGACGGCTATGGGCCTAAAATATGCTCTTTGCTGGACGCGCCGATCCGCACCGGCGGCAAGCTCTCGGGCGTGGTCTGTATTGAGCAGGATCGCTGCGAAGACTATCCCCAGCGGCGCATCTGGACGCGTGAGGAGCAGAACTTCGCATCCTCTCTGGCCGATCTGATGGCCCTGGCCCTGATGGGCACCGAGCGCCGGTATCTGATGAAACAGAGCGAGACGCTGATGAACAATCTGCCCGGCATGGTCTATCAGTGTCTCAATGACCCGCCCGATTTCAGTTTCATCTTTGTCAGCGACGGATGTCTGGCCCTGACCGGCTATACGCGGGATGAACTTCTGGGCAACAGCACTTTCAAGTTTTTCGACATGGTGCACCCCGATGACGTTGCGACCCTGGCCAAGCAAAACGCGGAAACGCTTTCAGTCGGCCTGCCGCTGGAGACCACCTTCCGCGTGGTGATGAAGGACGGCAGCATCAAATGGATCTGGGAGCGCAGCCATATTGTGGAATACACCCCGGACGGGAGGCCCTACATGCTGGAGGGCTTTTATGCCGACATCACCAGCCAGCGCCGTCTGGAGGCGGCTGAAGCTGAATCGAGATCAAAGAGCAACTTTCTGGCCAGAATGAGCCATGAGATTCGCACGCCCATGAACGCGATTATCGGCATGGCGGAGCTGGCCCTGCGTGAAGACATGAGCGACGCGGCCCGCGAGCACACTCTGGCTATCAAACACGCGGGAGCCAATCTTTTAACGATCATTAACGATATTTTAGACCTTTCCAAAGTGGAACGGGGACAGATTGAGGTCATTTCGGAAGAATATCTGTTCTCCTCACTGGTCAATGACCTGATTGAAATCATCAGGATGAGGATGTTTGAATCGCGCTTGAGGCTGATCATCAACATCGACAGCCATATGCCGAACAAGCTTGTGGGGGACGTGGTGAAAATCCGTCAGGTTCTCACCAATCTTTTGAGTAACGCGGTCAAATACACGGACAAGGGGCATGTCATCTTCTCCGTTGACTGGGAAAAGACCGCCCCCGATGAGGCCATGCTCGTGATCTCGGTCTCCGATACCGGCCGGGGAATCAAGGAACAGGATTTGAATAAACTCTTCGGCGAGTTTGTTCAACTTGATCTGGACAAGAACAAAGGGATTGAGGGCACCGGGCTGGGGCTTTCCATTGCCCGCCACTTCGTGCATGCCATGGGCGGCGAGATCGATGTGGCCTCCACCTACGGCCAGGGCAGCACCTTTACAGTCAGGATTCCCCAGAAGGTGGTCAGCTTTGACCGTCTGGCGTGTGTTGAGCACCCGCCCGAAAAGCGGGTCCTGACCTTTGAACGGCGGGAAATGTGCGCCGAGTCCATTTCCCGGACCATGGACAATTTAGGCGTGGACAGCAGGCTCGTCACCCAGGCGTCGGCGTTTCTGGAGGAGCTGCGGACGGGCGAATACGCTTTCGCCTTCGTCGCGGCCGGCCTCTACCCCAAGGTGGAGGAGGGGTTCACGTCACTGGGCGGCAGCACCCAGTTGGTGCTGATTGAGGAATTCGGTGAGGCGGTGGCCTATCGCGACTACACGGTTCTGCGAACGCCGGTTTATGCGGTTCCGGTGGCCAATATCCTCAATGGCTCGTTTTCCGCCAGCAATGATCCGTCCGGCCTGGCCTTTTCCGTCAAATTTACCGCCCCGTCCGCCAGGGTGCTGGTTGTGGACGATATCAACACCAACCTGAAAGTGGCCGAGGGGCTTATGTCGCCCTACCGGATGCGGGTCGACGTGTGCGAGAGCGGCTTTGAGGCCATTGAAGCGGTAAAAGACGAAGACTATGACCTCATCTTCATGGATCATATGATGCCGGAAATGGACGGCATTGAGACCATGCTGCGTATAAGAGCCATGGAAGAGGCCAGGGACGTCCCCATTGTGGCGCTCACGGCCAACGCTGTTTCCGGCATGAAGGAAATGTTCAAGGAAAAGGGTTTTGACGATTACTTGTCCAAGCCGATAGATATGGTTCGCCTGAACTCGATTTTAGCCAAATGGCTCCCGCGGGAAAAGCAGAAGAGTGAAATTAAAAGCGCGCCCGCCGCGGTGCGGGAAAAAGAAATAACCTTTACAATTGAGGGGCTGAACGTCCCCAAAGGCGTGGCCAGGGCGGGCGGCTCTGTCAAGCTCTATCTGGAGACGCTGGCCGTGTTTCGCAAAGATGGCCAGGGAAAAATGGCTGAATTGAGCGCCAGCCTGAAAGATGATAACCTCGCCTTGTATACGACCAATGTTCACGCGCTAAAAAGCGCCCTGGCCTATGTTGGGGCGGAGGGGCTCGCCAAGGCGGCGGCGTCTTTGGAGTCGGCGGGGAGAGAAGGGGATAAGGGATTTATCGAGACCCATAACACCACGTTTTTACCGGCGCTGGCGCGCCTTCTGGACAACATCGCCGCCTGCCCTGAAATAGCCGGCGACGATGAGCCGGAGACCTTGCTGGACAAAGAACGTCTGCGTGAAATTCTCGATCCCCTCAGAACAGCGCTTGATGAGTTTGATACGGAAACGATCAACCGCTTGTCCGACCATCTGCAAGGATTCACACGCGCCCAGGAGAGCGGCGACTCTGTCGGCGCGATACTGGAGCAGATATTGACCGGCGGATACGATGAAGCGATTGAGAAAATCGATGATTTATTGCCAATACTGAAATAAGCGCAAAAATGGTGTAACTGCTATGAGTATGACAAAAAAGACGATTATGCTGGTCGACGACAATTTGACAAACCTGCAGATAGGCAGCTCCATCCTGATGGAGCATTACAATGTGATTACGATGAATTCCGGGCAGCGGCTGCTCAAAACGCTGGAAAGAAAGATACCGGATCTGATTCTTCTGGATATAGAGATGCCGGAGATGAACGGCTATGAGACTATCAGGCATCTGAAGGAAAATGACAAATTCTCACAGATTCCGGTGATATTTCTCACCGCGAAAAACGACGACGGAAGTGAGCACCTGGGCCTTTCACTGGGTGCGGTCGACTACGTCACCAAGCCGTTTTCGGTGCCCCTGCTGCTCAAACGCCTTGAAGTCCATCTGCTTGTGGAGGACCAGAAGAAGATCATCATGGAACAAAAGCAGGAACTGGACCGCTTGATGGCAAACTGAAGGTTATGCGGCTTTAAATAGGTGGATGTGTCTCTCTAAGCGGATAGCGGGAAATCCATCCGGCGGAAAGCTTCAATCATTTCATAGGTCAGGCTGAGGCTGGAGCCGCTCTCCTGAATTCGTTCCCTGGGCATCCAGACCGCTTCGGAAAGCTCGGTCAGATCAAGTTTGATCTGGTCAGAGCCTGCCAGATCAGCGAAGAAACCGGCCAGAACCGATTGTGAAAAAGCCCAGGGCTGGCTTTTATAATAGCGAATGTTTCTGATTTCCAATCCCACCTCTTCCATGACCTCCCGCCTGACCGTATCTTCCATGGTTTCTCCGATTTCCATGAACCCGGCGACCAGGGCCAGATTTTTGTATATCCCTTGGGAATATCGGGTCATTAATAGTTTATCGCCGTTGATGACCCCCACAATGACCACCGGGGCGATGCTGGGATAAATGATGTTGCCGCACGATGGACAGACCATGGCTCTTTCGGTGGGGCTGGGTGAAGTCGGGCTGCCGCAGCGGCCGCAGTATTTATTTTTGGCGGCCCAGAGGCCAGGTGGCTGGCTGTGGCCCCGGCAAATCCAAGCCAGGCCGGTTCGAACTGGCGGAAAATCTGAACGCTGTGATAATCAAAACCATCAGACGGGGGCGGAGCGGCCCGGCCGAGAAAGAAATTGACGCCGCTTATGGAAAACAGAAATTGCGGGTCGCCAACTGTTTCTGGAAAAATGCCGGATAACTGTTGATATGTTGGAATTGCCGGGCCATTTTCGCCATTGAATAAAAGCACCTGGTCATTATCAAGGAGTATTATCAGGTCGCCGGCTTGCGGCTTCAGAGGGTGAAAGCTGATGTCCAGTATGTGTGGATAAATATCTTGCAGCATGGATGATCAAGTCTCCGAGGGGTTGTCGCGCCATTGCGGCCCGCCCGCTTTCACAACGGGTCAACGGGCTTCTCATTATTTTCAAGGATACACTTTATGGCGATACGCAGGTGGAAGTCAAGCCCGGAATCAAAGCCTGAAGAGCCGCGGCGGTTGAGCAAATTAAAACGCCTGAAGACAGGGGGCTTTCAGGCATGGGTATCACCGTTCAGATGAGGTCGATAGTTTTTGACTGATACAACTCACAGAATGAATTTTTTTTCTATTGGAACGGCCGCACTTTTTGCTGTTTTTTTTGCGTAATTTTGCTATATTCACCAGCCTGTTTTTGCGTTTTTTTTTATGGAGATAACCGCATAGACCGCATTTTGGTTAATATATTGAAATTATATATAAAATATATTAAAAATCTTCTGGCACTCCAATTGCTTTATTCAAAAATCTGAAAGTTAAATTTAACCCTGTCTATATCCGCGCCTGTTGCGCGTCACTGTCAAGGAGGGGAGATTTGCATCTTCATCTTACCGACCATGAGAAAAAATTGTTATCAGGCCACATGGGACGCCTTAAACAGGTTGCCATGGAAAACATTGTTAAATTCGCCGAGGTGGTGGGCGCCGGCCGTTTGTGCCAGGTAACCAAGGCTCACCTTTACTGCGGAGCCCACAATTATCTGAAAGTTTGCGGCAGCCACGATTTTCACCGGATTTTTACCACCATGCAGCTGGCCCGCCCAGGCGAGGTCATTCCCTTTACCGAAATCGATGGCGGATGTTTCGCTCAAAGCGACGTGAGCGTCTCTGATTTCCATCAGTATGAAAGCCTGGGCCAGAGCAAAGCCGTTTTTGATGAAAATAAGCATTTTTTGGTAATGGCCCGCCAGGCCGGGGTGGCCGTGGTGGGCACCTGCGCCCCATATCTGACCGGGTGGCTGCCGGTGGCCGGGGAACACTTCGTCAGCACTGAAAGCAGCGTCACCATTGTCGGCAATTCCCTGTGGGGAGCCAGAGGCAATTCCGACGGCATCGAAGCCGCTTTCTGGTCGGCCATCTGCGGCCGCACACCGGAATTTGGCCTCCATCTGGCTGAAAACCGGGGCGGGACCCACCATTTTAAAATAGAGGCCAACCTTGTTGAATTACCGGACTGGGATCTTCTGGGCAAAGCCATTGGGCGGGTTCTGCCAGCCAATGCCGTGCCGGTATTGACTGGAGATTTTCCCAAGCCGGATTTCAATCACCTGCGCCAGTTTCTGACCTCTTTGGCCATATCCAGCAATGCTCAGTTGTGCCACATTGTGGGACTGACCCCGGAAGCGCCGACCATCGAGGCCGCTTTCAAAAACGTCGCTCCCCAGGGTGAGATTCGAATCACCAACAAAGATCTTAGCGAGGCTTATGAGCTGATTTCCTCCCCCGGCGAGGGTCCTGTGGATCTGGTAAGTCTGGGCTGCCCCCATTATGATCTTTCGCAAATCAAGGCCGTTGCCGCTCTGTTGGAGGGCCGCCGGGTGCACCCGGGGGTGAAGCTGATGATCTGGGCGCCGCTTTCCATAAAATATCTGGCTGAGGTCAATGGCCTGGCCCAGATCATTGAAAAAGCCGGCGGGGCCATTTACGCGGGCAGTTGCCCCACCACTGTGGGGCCATGCTTATTGGACCCTTTGAGGGGGCTGGTTTTCGACAGTTTCAAAATGGCTTTCAGTGCTAAAAACATGTTCAGCCGCCCGGTTTATTTCGGCGGACCGGCCCAGAGCCTGGCCGCCGCCGAAGCCGGTTGCTGGCGGGAGGAATTCAGATGGCAGGCGAAATGATCATTAAGGGCCGGGGGGTTATGCCCGGAGTGGTGGAAGGGGAGGCCGTTGTCTGTCCAGGCGGCCTTTCAGCCTATGGCGGACTGGATTTGGACAGCGGTGTTATTACTGATTTTGAAAACGTAAATCACGGCCGCACCATTAAAAACGCGATTTTGATTTTGCCCAGCTCCAAAGGTTCCAATGGCTGGTCCAGTTCCTTTACGGCCGCCAAGGTGGCCGGAGCCGCCCCTGCGGCTTGGGCCTTCAGCAAGGTCGATTCCAGTGTCGGCGTGGCTGTGGTTACGGTGGGCATTCCGGCGGTGGTGGATTTTCCGTCCGATAGCGACCCCTGCCTTAAAATCAACACCGGTGATCGGGTGCGGCTGGACGGAACCCTCGGCACCCTTACAGTTATAAAGAAAAAGTGAAGTGATTATGGAACTTACAATTATTAGCCATGCTGATGTTGAGGAAATGCTGAATTTTCCAGAATGCGTCACCGTGTTGGAAGAGGCTTTTCTTAAGGCGCGAACGGGACAATGCCTCACCCCGCCGCGCACGCCGCTGGTGTTGGGACCGCAAAAGAATTTCGGGGCCATGGCCGCCTATGTGGAGGGGATGAATACGGTAGGCCTTAAAGTCAACACCGTTTTTTCCACCAATTCCGGCACCCGTTTCCATATTCACCAGGGCGCGATTCTGGTTTTTGAAACTGAAAACGGCTGTTTGACCGGCATTGTGGAGGCCGCGGCCGTCACCAACATCCGCACGGCCGCCGCCAGCGCTCTGGCCACTAAGATACTGACTGACAACAAACCCATGAGTTTGGCCATAATCGGCGCCGGAACCCAAGGTGCGCAGCACATTGAGGCCATGCTGGCCGTGCGGCCGATAACCAGCCTTTTGATTTGGGATATTGCCCAGGAGCGGGCCGAGGCCATGGCTGAACGCGCCCGCCTTAAAACCGGGCTGAAGGCCCAGGCTGTGGCCACCGCCGCCGAGGCCGCTGAAGCATCTGATTTGATCTGCGTCTGTACACCTGCCGTCAATCCCGTTTTATCGGGCGAGTGGGTCAAGCCGGGCACGCATATAAACTCCGTGGGTTTTTCCGGCCCCGGCGGACGGGAACTCGATGATGGTCTGCTGAATAAATCAAAGCTCTATGTCGATTGGCGGGAAACCATACTGCGCGATTGCGGCGATATTATCCTGCCTCTGAAGAGCGGAGTTATCAGCGAAAAGGATATTTTAGGCGACTTTGGCGACTTGACGGCCGCCTCCGGCCCAGGCCGCGCACCCGAAGACATAACTCTTTTCAAGGCCACGGGCGTGGCCATAGAAGATCTGGCCTGCGCGGAATTTTTGCTGAAAAAAGCCAGGCGCGAAAACCGTGGCGCCAAAACGCTTTTCGGCGGCTTCAATGATTGAAAGAAGGAGAACAACCCCCATGAACAAAATTGTCTTAAACGGCCGGGACCTCACCGTCGACCAACTGGTGAGCGTCACCCGCGAATTTACTCCGGTGGAAATAGAATCCGGTTGCCGGGCCAATATCATCAAAGTGCGCCAGTGGATCGAAGACCATTGGATGACTCCTGAAGCCCCGCCGATTTACGGTTTCACCACCGGTTTGGGTAAACTGAAGGATACCCGCATCAGCCCGGAACAGAACGAGCAGTTCCAGCTGAACATCATCAAATCCCACAGCGGCCAGGTGGGAGACCCCTTGCCGGAGGAGGTTGTGCGGGCGGCCATGCTGGTGCGGGTCAACCTTTTCTGCCGGGGCGTGTGCGGGCTGCGCATGGAGACTGTGGACAGGCTTTTGGAAATGATCAACCGCCGGGTTCACCCTGTCGTCCCGACCCTGGGCACAGTGGGATGCAGCGGCGATTTAGGCCCCCTGGCCCACATCGTGGGGGCTATGATCGGCCTGGAAAAGGCCGAGGCCATTTTTGAGGGACAGCGTCTTCCGGCCCGGCAGGCACTTGAAAAAGCGGGGATGAGCCCAACCTTTGAACTGAAGGCCAAGGATGCCCTCTCGCTGGTTAACGGCACTACCGTGTTCGCCGCCTATGCCGCCTTAAATATTCACGACGCCTATGCTGTGGCCCGCATGGCCGACATCACCGGCGCACTGAGTCTGGAAGCCATGCGCGGCGAATGGGGGGCCTTTGACGATCGTTACCAAGAGGTGGGCAACCATCCCGGCCAGGCCACTGTGGCGGCCAACGTTTTAAAACTTGTACGGAACAGCACCCGCACCAGTGAAGAAGCCCGTCGGGTTCACCTGAAGAACGATATCACCCACCCCACCTACAACCCCAGGGTGCAGGACCTTCTGTCGCTCAGATGCATTCCGCAGGTTCACGGCGCGGTGCGCGATAATCTTGATTACGCGGCCTCCATCATCGAAAAGGAATTAAATGCCGTCACCGATAACCCCCTGGTTTTCTGGAACGAAAAAGGCGGCCTTGATTTCGTCAGCGGCGGCAACTCTCATGGCGAACCCATAGGCTTTGCCATGGATATCCTGGCTATGTCTCTGACCGAATTAGGCAACATTGCCGAGCGCCGCCTGTTTGCCATTTGCGATCCCTGCCTCAGCTACGGCATTCCGCCCATGCTGGCCGGGGAGCCGGCGGGCCTGAACTGCGGCTATGCGGTCATATCCTGTTCCGCGGCGGCCATAACCTCTGAAAACAAAACCATGTGCTTTCCCTCCACGGCCGACAGCCTCACCACCAAAAGCAGCCAGGAAGACCACGTCAGCATGGCCCCCTGGGCCACCAGAAAAGCCCGTCACATCCTGAAGAATTTGGAAAAAATCCTGGGCATAGAAACCCTGATAGCCACCCAGGCAATCAGCCTGACAGAAAAAGAGCTGCCCGGCTTCAAGCTCGGCGACGGCACCGGAGCGGTCTACAGTCGCGTTAAACAGGATTTCCCCGGCACGGAAAAAGACGAATACATGCCCGACCAATCCGGGGCCTGTATCCGCCTGGTGGAAAAACGCCAAATCTTGAAAGCCGCTGAAAGTGCGGTGGGCAGCCTGAGCTGAGAATTAAGTTGAATGGGGGCTCTGCCCAGCCCCCCCGCAAGGGGGCGGGAAAGGCAACCGCCTTGACTCCCCGGAGAAACCCCCAAGGCGGGGTTTCTCCTTTGGATATTCGTTAATCCGCCGTGAGTCGGGGTTTGTTTTTGGTCCGGTTCCGTTCCGTGGGATTTAGTCACGGAACCGGACCAAAAACAAACCCCGACTCACGTCTCCCGCTCAGCCATGGACAGTTTTCAGGCTTCAAAGCAGCCAACCATGCCGCAAGCGGGAGAAATGTTTTTGCCTGGCTCCGTGACTAAATCTCACGGAACGGAGCCAGGCAAAAACATTTCTCCCGCTTGCGGTCGTCCGCCATCCTCTATTTTTAAGAATGGCAGGGACGGAGGGGCAGTGCCCCTCCTTTTCATCGACCTTAATCATTTCACCATTACGTCGGGCTCGACTATGGCTGTTTCAGGGTTGTTGGCTACATCGTATTTGTCGGTGTTCCTGAAGATCTTGACAATGGCGTAGATGCTTACCACATATACAAAGAGCATTGGCAGGGCTCCGACCATGGGCAGCATCTTGGCGGCCTGCAGCATGTCTATGCCGTCAGGTGAGGTGGCGTTGGCGAGAATCGAAAGAAAGCTTACCGAGGCCATAACCAGTCCCCAGAAGATTTTCAGATAACCCGGAGGTTCGGCTTCGGCGCCGGTGGCGGAATTGACGGACATACTGGCGCAGGTGGAGGCCAGGCCGTCACAGCAGGTGACCACCGAGATGTAGAGCACGATGATGAAACACAGGCCCATGACAAATGAAAGGGGCAGTTGCTGAAAGTAGGCGAAGACAGAGGCTTCCAGGCCCAAATCAGCCATGGCCTGGTTGATCGGCGCGCCGCGGGTCAGTTCGATACTGATGGCCGAAGAGCCGAAGATGCAGAACCAGCCCATGATGAAGAAAGCCGGGAGCATGGTTACGCCGATGATTTGACGGAAAGTGCGTCCCTGGGCGATTTTGGCCAGGAACATGCCCATCATCGGGCCGTAGACGATCATCCAGATCCAGTAGATAACCGTCCACCACATGGGGAATTTGTCGCCGTCGATGGTGCCCAGATAGGTCATTCTGGTGAAGAACATATCCAGCTGCGCGCCCATGGCCTCGGTGGAGAGCGACAGGATGAAGCGGGGGTTGCCAAAGATGAAGGCGTAGATCATCATGGCCACGAAGATTTTGGCGTTCCAGTCTGAGAGCCACTTAATGCCCCTTTGAAGGCCGGTGTAGCTGGATAGAAGGAAGGTCGCCAGCACCACGCACAAAATGATCCCGCGCAGCATGGTGGATGATTCGATGCCGAAGAATATGCTTATGCCGGTTCCGATGGTGGTGGAGGCCACGGCCATAATGGCGGCCACTGATACAGCGATGGCGAAGAAGCATAGAGCGTCGATGAAAGTGCCCAGAGCTCCCAGGGCTCTTTTGCCAAAGACCACATACAGCATGGAACTGACCCGGAAAGGGAGGCGCATGTTATAGCATGCGAAGCCTATGCCGATGGTCAGGATGGTGTAGAGAGCTATGGAGGGGATGCCCCAGTGGAGAAGCGAAGTTCCCAGGCCCTGAACGGCCGCCCCCTGGCTCATGGGCTCAAGCTTGCCGCCATAGCCTCCGATGCCGGTGACTGGATTGTGGAAGAAGGTGACCGGCTCGGCGATGCCCCATATGACCATGCCGGTGCCGATGATGGAGCACAGGGCTACGGCGAACCATTTCCAATAGCTGTAAATTGGCTTGGCTTCCGGCCCGCCCATGATGATGTCGCCTTTTTTGGAGAAGAAGACCCAGGCTAAAACGGCTATTGAGGTTAGGGTAATAAGGATGTAAAGCCAGCCGAAATAATCATAGCCGAATTCGGAAATGGCCGTCTCCGCCTTAAAGAAAGACGATGGGTCCGTCAGCCCCAAAATGATGACGGCGGTGAAGATGATCAGCATTGGTATGAAAATACCTTTGCGCAGCACGTAATCTTTCATAAAGATTCTCCTTGTTGGTCAGGATACCGAAGGTTTGACCGGCGCACCATCAACCAGCCTGAAACGGTCGGTTGACAGTGCGAGTCGCAGTACAGCAAATGAAGGCTTTATAGCCGGGTGCATTCTTTTATTTCCAAAACTTTCCGCCCCTTGAGGCTGCCATAGCGGCTGAAAGGGTTCCAGCTATGGTTCAGGCAATCCAGAACCATAGCCGCACCGGGCCGGACCGGGGCCCCGGACGCTTCCGCCCTGCTCACCCGGCCGTGGGGAATGGAGCTTACCGCCAGGGCGGCCTGAAGCCCGGAAACCCCGGAGTATCTGGCGGCGCCGCGGGCCTTGTCGCGGGCGCCATGAATGGGGCGGCCCCCTCCGGTGATCTTCCCGCGTTCACTTTCAGGAAACCTTTTTAGGTTCGATGCCTTCCTTGGACAGAAAGGTTTTCATGTCTTTGACCACTGAGGCGGGGACTTTAGGTGCGGCATAGGCCTGTTCGCGGCGTTCCACCTCATCAAGGATGCGTTTGCGCTCCAATGCGGCTTGATCATGGCGGGCCATGGGGCCGCGATAGCTGAGGTGCGGGAGGAACAGTTCCTTGCGGCAGTTCATAACCGTATGGGCCTGAGTCAAATACTGGCCGTCGGGCGCGACTTTTTCAATAATGTCTTCAGCCAGGGTCTCCGGGGAAATGACGATGTCCTGCTTGATCCGGTTCACCATGCCGATGATTTCCAGATCGGTGACCACCTTGCCCATGTTCATGGCGTTAAAGGCCCCCAGAACGCCGGCCGACTGAAAGGAGATGCTGCTGCCGGCCTGGGCGGCGGCATTAAGGTTCATGAAGGCTTCATAGGCGCTCTGAACGCCGTTAACGTCAGCGTCCGTCAAGCCGCCTCCGCCCAAACGGCAGGGGAGGTTGTAAAAGGCGGCCAGTTTCCCACCCCAGATGGCGCTGATGGCCTGCTCCGGCGCACCGCAGGCGATGCTGCCGGTTTTTAAATCACTGGCCGTGGTCAGAAAACCGTAAACCGAAGCTGTGCCCGGCCGCACCATCTGAGCCAGGGCGATACCGGCCAGGGTTTCGGCATTAGTCTGAACGAAGGCCCCGGCCATGGTTATGGGGGCGGTGGTGCCGGCCATGGCGCAGGGGGCCACGCAAATGGCCTGGCCCCGGCGGGCGATTTCCATCAGAAAATAGGTGGCGTGGTGATCCATCTTCAACGGGCTCAAGGGGTTGGCCACTACCATAATGCGCGGGTTTTTCTCCATCTCCGCCCAGCCGCCATTGGCTATGGCGGTCAGTTCCAGGGCCAGGCGGGTGGGCCTTTCACCCCCGGCCGCGCTGAGGAAAGGTTTGTCGGTGAGCTGGAAAAGCTGAAACAGCACCTGGCCCAGCGTGTCGTCCGGCTCAACGTCGCCTGGCTGAACAACCATGCCGGCCATGATGGGAATTTCCGGCGCGCTGTGGAACAGACGGGTCAGGCGAACGTAATCCTTCATCTCCGCATCGCGCAGAAGCCCGTCCTCTTCCAGAAAAAACTGGGAAGCGCCGCCGGGGATATGGTGGGTTTCAGGGGAACCGACCAAAACTCCTTTATCGGGATTGGGACCGCTTAAAGTAAAGCGGGAAGGGGCCAGGCTGATGAACTTCATCAGTTCTTTTTCCGTGAAATATACAGTTTCGCCATCAGTTTTCAGGCCGTGCTTTTTGGCCAGTTCCACCGCCTCGGGCCGGTGGAAAGCCATCCCCTTCTTGTTCAGCACCCGCATGGTGGCCTCATGAATCTGTAAAACTCCCTGGTCGATCATAACAACACTTCCTTTTTAAATTTATGACAACAATTTTTTACACAAGGAACACGCGGCCGACGGCGAGTACGCCGCAGCCAAGGCTCCGCTAGTGGCCAAAGACAGCAATTCTGGATGATTAAAGCCGACCTGCTATTATGAAAATACCGTCTGCTTTTAGAATCGCCGGGCCAAAGACGTCTTTGTTTGTTTTGCGTATTTTTATAAAAGCAACTTTGAGGCCAAATCTTATGTTTGTAAAAAGCGTTTATTTTCAGTATATTATTGATAGGTAAAAAATAAAGCTTGCTTGCGGTGGCGAAAAATGCAAAAATCAGATCATATTTTTGCTTTTTTTTGCGTTTTTATAAAGGAGGTAGAATATGACCACACTACCGCCGGCAATTTTGGATATTTCTGAAACAGAGCTCCGCGCGGCTCTTGATCCGTTGCCCTTCGGAATTTTGATTGCCAATAATAACGGTGTTATCATCTATTGTAACGAAACCCAGACCAGGCTTGAAAATCGCCCCAGGGAAATGATCGTCGGAAGGCACGTCACCGAGCTCTACATTCCTTCGCCCAACGCCAGCCCGATTTTAACCGCCATTCGCACCGGCCAGCCGATTTTTGACTTGTTTGAAATGTATGAGACCAGGGCCGGCCACGTGGTCAATTCCACCCACACGGTTCTGCCTCTGTTTAATAACGGCAAAATCAACGGCAGTATCTGCCTGGTCATCCCCCCGGATATGGAACCCCAAACAGGCCAGGATGATCAATCGGCCCGCAGCACCGTTTTGTTCAGCAACCTGGTGGGCAGTTCCCCGGCCTTTTTGGAATCCATAAACGCGGCCCTTTCAGCGGCCGACAGCCCTTCCAGCGTTCTTATCTACGGGGAGACCGGCTCCGGCAAGGAGCTTTTGGCCCGTCAGCTTCATGAGCGCTCCCAAAGGGCGGGGCAGCCCTATGTGGCCATCAACTGCTCGGCCATTCCCTCGACTTTATTGGAAGGAATGCTCTTCGGTTCGGTTAAGGGGGCTTTCACCGGGGCTCAAAACAGCCCCGGCCTTTTCGAGCAGGCCCACGGCGGCACCATTTACCTTGATGAAGTGGATTCCATGCCGCTTGATTTACAGCCCAAGCTTTTAAGGGTGATTCAGGAAAGGCGGGTTCGGCGGGTGGGGGCCATGGAGGAAAAGGAAATGGACATTAAAATTATCAGCTCCTTTTCCCGCGAGCCGCTGGAGGCCGTTCAGGCCGGGCGGGTGCGGTCAGATTTGTTTTACCGCCTGGGGGTGGTCATCATAAACATTCCGCCGCTCAGGGAGCGTATGACGGATCTGCCGGGCTTGATTTCCTTTTTCATTAACAAGCACACGGCCATATTGAAAAAAAAGACCAGCGGCCTGGCCCCGGAGGTGATGCGCATTCTTAAGCGGCACAACTGGCCGGGGAATGTCCGGGAGCTGGAAAATGTCATTGAGGGGGCCCTGAACATGGTGCCGGACGGCGGGACCATCGGCGTGGCCCAGCTGCCCCACTATTTCCGCCACCTGATAATTGACGCTCCCGAAGAGTTCGCAGTGGGGGGAACGGACTTCGGGCGCACCCAGGCGGAGTTTTCACCGCCGCCTCCCAATGGTAAAATCAGGCCCAGCCGCGATGAATTAATAGAGGCTATGACCGCCTCCCGCGGCTCGATAACCGAAGCGGCCAGACGCTTGGGCCAATCCAGGCAGCGGCTGGCCTATTGGCTTAAAAAATTCGGCCTGACCAGGGAACGGTTTTATTGACAGGCCGCTTTCGAGGCCAATCGTAAATTTTTCTAAAAACTCATTGGCATTACTGCCAGTATGAGTGATTTGGCAAAATCCTTTTAGTTGCGGGTGATTATCAGTTCCGCCCCTCTGGGTCTCAGCCTGATAGGGATGGTTTACGGCACACGCTCGCGAACTGCTCAACGTATGTTGGCGGCATGTTGACCGCACTCCGTTAAAAGATGGTTTTACTTTTTCTCAGCCCGCATTTGCCCATATAACTTTATCGCCATTGCCACAAGTATAAACAAGCCGAACAGCAGGACACCTCTGAACAGCCACACTTCAGTCAGCGAAGCGTCTGGCCCGCTGACTTCGGCTGCCGGTTTGAGCGTTTCTGGGACCGGGACAATTGTCCCGATTTGAACGGTTGAAGCAGCCGTCCCCGGCTGTTTCGCTTCCGGCGGGGCCGGGGGGCGGCGCACGCTCAGGTCATGGCCGACCGCCAGCCGGTAGGGGCCTCCGCCCTGGGCCAGGAACACCACTTCAAAAGGGACGAACTCCAGCATCAGCTCCGGCGGGCTGTCAAAAGACGGCCAGGGGCCGTCGGGCGTCAGCTTGTAATAGCGATAAGAGCGGTCCGGGGCCGACCAGGGCGGGTTGCTTTCATATCCTTCAGCCCCTCCGGCTTTGGCGTAGCGATAGACCGGGGCGCTTTTCAGCAGTCTCCGCCATTGCTCGTCGGGGTGGTCGCGGCCCCACAAGGTGCACTTGAAACTGGCCGCTTCTGTCAGCCTGAGATTCATGGCCACCGCCGGTGGACGACCTCCCGGCTCATAAATCAGTATGGGCCCCCCTGTTCCATCTGTTTCCAGCTTGCCGGGCAATACGGCCTTGATGGTCTCAGTCGTCAGGGCGCGGCGCATGGGGCTTCCCTCCAGCCCGGCCGCGACTAGGCGAGGTTTGTCGACAGGGTCCAGCCAGGTCAGGCGCAGGTAAGGCTCCAGCGGGTGGGACATAACTATGCGGCCTTGGGCAGCCCCGGCTTCACCCGCCTGGCTTTCCGACTGTACGGGCAGTATGGTCAGGTCTTCAGCCAGGGTTCGCCAATTATGCAGATCATTGCTGATTTCCAGCTTAATCCGGCTGGCCTGCCCGGAGCGGGCGGCGGACTGCTCCCAGGACAGGCGCAGATCCAGATTGAATACGCCCTGGCTGAAGGGAGCGGAGGCGTCAATGATGTATCCTTCCGGCCTTTCAGACGGCGCGGCAGCTTCGGAGGGGCCATCGAGCTTCAGTTCGAGCTTGCCGCCTGGAATGTCGTAACGCAGTTCCCGGCTGGAAATTGGAGGGCCGGCAACCGACAGCGGGAACAGCGGAAGGTTGTATCTTTGGGGCTGAAGGGTTTCCGACCCGGCCTCAGCCCTGATTAGAAGCGCGGGGACCATCTTGTCCCGGCCGTTGAACACGGCCAGATCTTCAAGGTCGTTTCTCTGACTTTCCAGTAAAACCGGAGCCGTCAGCCCGGCTCGGTTCAGGCTGTCTTCAGTTGCTCCTTCCAGCGAAAACACGGCGCGGAAATCTCCCAAATTTTCAGGAACCGCGATCTGCTCTTCCGTCGCCATCCGCTCAGCCAGCATCGGGGAAGGGCAGAGCGCCATTGTCAGGATGACGGCCGCGGCTATAAGTATTCTCATTGTTCCTTCTCCTTTGCGGGCGAAGCGGCTTTGGGCGGCAGGGGCGCGAAGTAGCCCACCAGAATCAATAAGACGCCCACGCAGATGAACGAGACCACCCTGGTGATGGTGTCGGCCTGGGACAGATCCACGAAAAACAGCTTCAGAACATCCGCGCCGATGAGTATCGCGCCCATCAGCCACTGGGGCCGCCGCGCGGCCCGGTGGCCGGTGATCATGGCGGTGATGCCCACCACGGCCCAGCTTATGGCGGCCATGGTCTGAAAGGTGTCGTTATGGACGAGCCAACTGAAGCTGTAAACTTCGTCCAGCCAGTGATGAACAGTGCGGCCGAGCACTACGTTGAGCCAGATGAACAGCATTAGACCCATGATGTAAAAAACGCGATGAATAATTTTTGGCGGCTTGTTTTCACCTTTCAGATGGAGATAGAGCCATAGGCCGGGCAGGACGGCCACAGCCGCGTGAATGATGTCGGACGGGTTTAAAACCGGAATATATGGTGAATAGCCCTCCAGATCCAGGAGAGACAGGAAGTTCCACAGGCACAGGGCGGACAACAGGCCGCCCAGCCATACACGACCCTGTGGTTTTTCAGTAAGCTCCAGGAAACACAATATGCCAAGGGCCGCGACCGCCGGGAGCAGCAGCGAAAAGTAATTCCACGACAGGCCCGGAAATTTGAGGCCGATGCCGATTCGGCCCAGAGCCAGTACAATCGTTATGACCGCCAGATTGCGGGGGGCCAGGCCCAGGAACGAAGGCTTGGGCGCGGCTTTATTGGCTGCGTCACCGGAGCCGTTTTTCTTTTTCAAGAGCACACGCGGCTCGATGAGGTGAAGAAGCGCGCCAAGGCTGAAGACCAGCCAGGCGGCCAGTTCGGTAGCCGGGAGCATTCTGTATGTTTCCTGAGCGTATTTGGGACCCAGGTAGGTTTCGAAATAAAAAAATGAGAGAACGGCGGCAGCCATGATTGCCGTCATGGCCGGCCAGGCCGTTATAGGCGCGGCGTCCGGTTTTTGATCGACCGCCAGCCAGCCGAGATCAGGCCGCAGACGGCGCGTCAGATCCAAAAGCAGGGCCTCCAGCCCCAGCCCGATGACCAGCCAGGCCAGAAAGCCCCGCGTATCATGCGGCTCCCCGGCCGCGAATACTTCCAAGGCAGTGGCGCCGATCAGCCAGACCATGGCCGCCCCTGTAATGACCTTGGGCCAGCTTTTCTCAAAATCATATAATCTTTCGCGGTGGGTCAGTCCCGCGTCAGCGGCGGCCAGGGCTCCGGCCGCGACCAGGAGAGTCAGAAGGAAAGCCGGCGAAATCAGCGGCCTGACAATGTTCACCGTCAGAATTGTATGGAGCCCCAGAGCGGCTGAGATAAGGAGCAGCAACAGGCCGAACATCCGGCCGGCGGCTTTGCCGTCGCGCGCGGCCAAGCGATATATGAACGCTCCCTCCATCGACCAGACCAATCCCAGAAGCCAGCCGGGCCGGAAGAGTTCGGGTTTGAAGGTGAGGAAGGTCAGCGGCAGAGCCAGGTTGGCGTAAAGCAGGCCCTGGCTTAGGAGCAGCCGGGCGATGCGCGCGGCCTCGTCTCTATGGCTTTTCAGGAGGAATCTGGTCGCGGCCACATATATCACGCCCAGGCCAAAGGCACAGGAGGCCAGTACATAAGGCTCATTCCAGCCGATATAGGCGGTCAGCAAAAGGAAAACCAGAGGCGTCAGGATGGTCAGAGTCAAATCAGTGGACATCAGGCGCCGCCGGATGGAGACGCTTTCCCGGCCCTGGCCCGGCATGGTCTCAGTGGTTACACGCAGGCCCATAAGAGCGTAGAAAGCAAAGAAAGCGGTCAGGAAGGGCATGGAGGTGGAGAAGAACTCCGGCCGGTAGGACGAAACGGCCCAGAAGGTGAAAATACCGAAGGTCAGGATAAAACCAGTCAGGTAGAGCCGCCGCCAGGGCCGGAAGAAACTCATGGCCAGAATCCCGGCGTTGATGATGCAGTAAAACGAGAAAAGCCCCGCATAGTTGCCGGAACTCTGGGAAACCAGAAGCGGAGCGGCAAATGCGGCGATAATACTGACATGGGCCAGAAGCTGGGCATTCTGCCACAGGGCCATGACGGCGGTGAGAGCCACCAGGAGGGTCAGGATGCCGGTGGCCGGAAGGGGCTCCAGAAGGGTGTAGAGACGCACGGCCGCCACGGTGGTCAGATACAGGATGCCCAGGCCGCAGCTTTGCAGCAGAAGACCGTAGCCGCGCCGCGACTGCCGCAGCCTGAAGCCGAAAGCGAAAATGATGATCCCCAGAAGGGATGACGAAGCCAGCCGCAGCGGCGGTGAGAACCAGCCCATGGCGATGCTGTAGCGGACGAAAAAGCTGATGCCCAAAAGAAGCACCAGGACGCCGGCCACCACCCAGATGTGGCCTTCCTTCATCAGGAAGTCAGAGCCCTGACGCCACAGGCTTTTGACGACTGGCGTGATGTTGGCCATCAATTGCTCGAAAGCCTTGGAAATGGCTGAAGGCTTGGCCGGCTCCTCCGGTTTCTCCGGTTTGTCGGCCTCTTTCTCAATAGCGGACTGAGCCCGGAACGCCTCGGCCTGTTCCTGGAAGAAGACCGAGAGCGGTTTGGAGGCGGCTGGGAGCGGCTTGTCAGAGTTCGGAATTTCCGGTTCAGCCGGTTCTTCCATCTCCACCACTGGCTCCACGGAGAGCGGATGTTTCATCCCGGCTTCTTCCATAACGGCCTGACGGGTTTCAGGCGCGGTTTCCATCAGCGGAGGCGCAGGCACGTCCGTTCCGGCTTCCTTCAGCAATGGCTCGAGGGCGGGCATTTCCGTTTCGAGGACATGCAATACAGGTTCCGTCACGGCCACCGGGACGACTGGCGGCTGGGGGGCGGCGGCCGCTTCAACCGTTGTTTGCACCACTGCCGATTCATATGACGGCGCAGTCCATTTTTGCGTAATGTGTGAAGCGGCCGCTTCAGGCTTTTCAACATCCGAGACGGCCCGTGGTTCAACCCGCGAAGCCATATCTTCAAGATGTTCTCTTATTTTTTCTAAATTCTCAAGTTCCGGCAGAATCTTTTTCTGAAACATCACCATCATGACGTCCAGACTGGATTTTATGCCGGAGGCGCTCACAGCGATGCAGATCACCGCGACAATGGCGGCGATAAGGCCGAGAACGACAATAACCAGAAGGAATTCCATAATGCTCCGTTGTTGCTGGTCAGTGGTGTTGACCGAGGGCGGTTACCTGCCGGGCTCAGCCACGATTGGTTCATAACAATAGTCACTCTTTCAAGCCGAAATGCTCAATAAATCCAGCCATGGTTGCATTCGGCCTTATCGCTGTATGAGTCACCGGCCGGCAGTGCCAGGGCATACGGCCATTTTATGGACACGCGTTCCCCGGCACATTCAGCCGGGGACGTTTTCGGTCAGGTCATAGGCAAAGCATTTGGCATGATAATCTGTAATCATGCCCCATTATTAAATATTAAGGGCATACGGTCAAGGCAATCAATTATAAGAGCGCATAACAGAGTCTGATTTCGCATCCGTGTATAGATTCAAACCTTTTTATCAGGGTTGTGGTGGAGTGGCGGGTGTGATATCGTCTGTGCCGGGGTTTCCCAAGGGGCGCTCGCCTGGCTGGAAGTGTGTAAACACGCTAATATGAGCCACACCGTTGGGGCTTACTACGTGCAATAGCACAACAACGAACTCAAAATTGTCGCTAGAGAATTATTGTTAATATGACCAATAAAGTATCTGCTAAACGTTATCACGGTCCGGGCCTGTTTTTAAGATACGCCCTGCCGATGGCCCTGGCCTGTCTGATTATGTCCGGGGAATCCCGGGCGGCCGCTCCAGCCCCGGCCTTTTATTATTGGAAGACCGCCTACGACCCCGGCCCGGCCAGCCTGGAGATGATGGAGGAGCTGGGTTGCGGCCGCCTTTACCTGCGCCTGTTTGAAGTGGGGCTGAACAGCGGCGGTCAAGCCGTCCCTAAGGCCTTGCTGCGCCTGAATCAGCGCCCCGTCCTGCCGGTGGCCCCGGTTGTTTTCATTGAAACGGCCGTGTTCGAAAAAGCGGAAACTGATCCGGCCCGGCTGGCCGTCAGGGTGGCCGGGCTGATCGGAGCCATGATGGAGGCGGAGGGCTTGGAAGACGCAAACGAATGGCATCTGGATTTTGACTGGGCGGCGGGCACCCGCGGGAAATTTTTCGCCTTTTGCCGGGAAATGAAAAAACACCTGCCCGATGGAGTGGAACTGGCCGCCACCATAAGGCTGGACCAATATAAAAATTACGGTCTGACGGGCGTGCCGCCAGTGGACCGGGTCGTTTTAATGAGTTACAACATGGCCCCCGTCACCAACCCGGAAACGGCCAACTCCATCATTGATTCCGCCGTGGCCCGGCAATACCTGGCCAATCCGGCCGGGTACCCCCTGCCTCTGGATTATGCCCTGCCTCTTTTCGCTTGGGTCGCGGCCTTTGACGGCTCTGAATTCCTGGGGCTCTTGCGTCAGATTCCGCCCCAGTTGTTCGACTCGCGCTACTGCCGCCGTCAGGGGAATATTTTTACCGTTCTGCGGCCGTTTTCAGTGGGGCGCTGGCAGGCCCTGCCTGGTCAGCGGCTGAGGCTGGAACAATCTGCCCAACCGGAACTGGAGGCCGTGGCCGACCTTCTGGCCATCTCGGCCCCTGGCGGCCGCCAACTGATTTTTTATCACCTCGACGACGCTTTAGTGAGCGCAAGGAAAGCCCATGAACTGCAAAACATTCTCCGCCGCTTTCATCAGCCTGTTGATGATCATGCTGTGGTCCGTCACTCTGGCGGCCTGCGGCGATGATTACAGCCCCGATAAAGGGCCGTTTTATCCGGGAGGCTATTTCATTCTGGCTGAAAGTGAACTGCCCCAAATTTGCGAACCGCGCACGCCCGACCCGCGCCCGGTTTGGGATTTACCTGAAGAGGTGATGGAAACAGCCGGCCTGTATCCGTATGCGGCGGAAAACGTGCGGGGCTGGCTGGATATGCTGGAACTTCCGGTTACGGAAGAAACGGCTGCGGACATGTACTTTAACCTGTATATGACCGACCTGGAAAGGTCCGAAGCACTGGAAAAAGCCGTGATGCTTGGCAAGGTGCCGGACGCATCCCACCAAGGCCCGGTCACGCGTCGACTGGCCACGGAGGAGGCCCGCGGCCCGGCGCTTTTTCTGGATTTCCTGCGCGCCAGGGAAAAGTATCATCTTGACGCCCAAAGCTGGTGGGTCTACCAGCCCAGCCTGTCAAATGAGGAGCTGCGGATGCGGCAGGAACTGCTTTCGCTGGCCCGCGCCCGCTTTGAAACCACCAGTGGCCAACTGCGGATGCGCTATGCCTTCCAGGTTATGGACATCCTTTTTTACAGCAACCTGACAGAAGAGGCGGTCGCGTTTTTTGAAGAAGAATTGGCCGATGCGGAAGCATCGCCAATTTTGGAGTGGTGCCGCTCTCATTACGCCGGAGCGCTCCCCCCTTCGGAATCGGCCAAAGCTTTCGCCGCCTTCAGCCTGGTGCGCAACGGGTGCGAACGTTACGGCGGCGATTCAGCGGAAAGCAGCTTAAAAATGATCGGGATGTCACTGGCGGACGATCCGCTGGTTTATGCGCGAAGCGACTGGGAGCGGGAAAGAATCCTGTTGGCCATTGAGGATTTCGCCCGCAACCGCTGGAAGCTTCATCCGCTCAGCCAGGCCCTTCTGAGCGCCCCGGTCGACGGAGGCCAGGCGCTCGGTGAATACACCGCCCGCCAGCCGGAAACGGCTCTGGCCGAATTCATCAACCGCCTGGAAGAGATTTGCTATAATCTTTCTTCCGCCAAAGTTCTGATCGAACCGGATGATGAATGTAAACGCCAATATTTCCAAACCCCCTATGATTATGAATCGGCCCTGAATATTGGCCATAGAGTTGAAGATGAAATAACGCGGAACCTGGCTTATCGCCAAAGCAATCTTTCACCGGAACTGGAACGGGCTGTGGCCGAATATGGCTCTTCACGACCCTATCCGGCCTATTGGCTCCTGGGCGCGGCCCACCTGGCCGCTCTGCGGGGTGATGGAAATCAGGCCGAAAACTATCTGGCCCAGGCCATGAAAAATGGCGCGGAAAAACATTTTCCGGCCCAAATGGCCCTAACTCGCCTGATGATGACCAGCCTCTTTGAGCCTTTGAATGGCAAGGGTTTGGAAAATGTGACGGCCGACATCAGGAATTATCTGGGCACCCCTAAAAGCGCGAATGACCCGCTGAGAATGTATGCTCTGAGCCGCCTGACGGAAGAAGTGCTGGCCCGCCGCTTTGCGGAGGAAGGCCGCAAACATGAGGTTTTTCTAAGTCTATTGTTAGCCGAAGCCGCCGCTCCGGCGGCCGAAAAGGCCGCGCCCTTTGTCGACCCGGCCAGCCTGGGATTTTGGGCCGGTCTGAAAAGCCTGTTCACTGATGCTGAGAAACAGCGAAGGGAAACATTGTTGGCTTATATGCACACGGCTGATTTCACGCGGGCCGCCGTTGAAGACTCGCCGCTATGGTTCGCGGCCCTGGCTAACTTTACCAGCCAGGAGGCCATTAAGACCTTTGGCCGTTTGGCCAAACCCTCCAACGGATTCGAAAAATTCTGCTCGGCCGTGTTTCAGCCCGGCGAGGCGGAAAAAACCCTCACCATCGGGCGGGCGCTGATCCGGGAGGGACGGTATGAGTTGGCGGCCGAGCAGTTTCGCAATTACCGGGGCGACGACCCCTTCGCCCTACAGGCCATAGGCAACCCATTCGAAGAGCCGGAAACGCACTTCGAATTCATTCCCGATTATAAAGACAAAAGCGGCCTGTTCGAGAAGGCCGCTGGAATCGGAAACGCCGGTAAGCACATGGAACTCTTGGCTGAAACAGTCGAGCGTCCCCAAAGCTATTTTGAATTTTGCCAAAAAGCCCGGACCCTGGAAAAACTGGCGGCCCTGGGCGGCGAGATTTCAGCCCTGGCCGATTACTTCCAGGCCGCGTTTTTATCCAATGTTGAAAGTGAAGGGGGCTATTACCTTTCTTATCAGCCCAGCCCAAGCCCTTTGCCTCTTTTGGGGCTTTATGATTACCGCACCATGCACCCCTGTTTCCAGCGGCATGAGGCGGCCTTGGCCAAGCTGAAGCAGTGTGCGGATAAAACCGCCAACCCGGAACTGGCCGTCCGGGCCCATTTCTTCCTGGCCGCCATGTCGTATGACTGGCAGGGTACAGGCTATGGCTATGAGGGGCTGCGGCCCTACGGCCAAACCAATTTTGGCGCGCTAATCCGTGAGCACTGCCCCAAGGCCGCGTCATATCTTGATTAAGAACAAGTTCTGAACCCGTCAGAGTCGCTCCCTTTTTACTGGCCCATCCAGCTAAAAGAGCGTCTTCATGGTTTTCAAACGGAAGCAGCAAAGCCTTACCCCGTTCTTTGGAAGCTTGATGGCATGCTTAAAAAATGCCATGTCATATCAGGACATAGCCATTGGCTCTGAAGTCTCCTTGATGGCGGCAACCAGTTTGGTCAGGTAGATGACTCCACGAACATCGTTGGCTGAAGCTATTTTGGTGAAGGAGTTGATTTCGTTATCGTCGCCGTCGGCCGGATATTTCATGAGGTCATTTTCCACATCCGCCTCCAGGCCGGTCGCATGGAATCTGCCGGACAAATGAGGATGTGGCACCTGATGATTGTCCCAGGTGGAGCTGAATTTGTGCGCAACTGAATAATCGTTGCCATAAACCAGGTCAAGAATCTCGTGCCCAAGCTCATGGGCCGCCGTACACTGGAATAGTGACGACATCTCCTCTGGCGAATTGAATTTATTATAGTTATATTTGGGTTCAGGGTCTGTCTCCGCATTGATAGTAAACGATGAGCCAGTGCCGGACTTTGATTTCCTGGCTTTCTCTCTCTCTGCCCAAGCTATGTATTTGGGGTCTTTGTTCCTTATGGCGTCTCTGTATGAAGACAACCCCTGATACCAGCCCCAGTTGTAAAAAGCGGTGATCGGCCGGGCCGCACTATTGGGCAATGATTTGTCGCGCCCATGAAAGGAGGTGATGAGCGCGGGAAGCAGAACCGGGACAAGGTAAAAGTTGGCGGCCAGAAAGTCGTCGTTCTTGTCTCTATTTATTGAAAGTCCCTCTTCAGCTTGCACTTTAAAGGAGACGACATATTCTTCCGGGACTTCGTCTTTGGCCTGAACCCTGATATGTCTGGTTGGCCCCGGCCTGCTCCAGGCCGCCGATATTCCTCCAGCGGCGGCTTTGACCATTTCGCTGAATTCCGGCCGCAGGCCGCGGATCTTTTTTTTGGAGGTGACGGCACTGTTTTTGACGTCTTCGTATTTCTTTTTAACCAGATCACAGGCGTCTTTGTATTGCTGCAAATCCGGCACAAAATTACTGCCGTCAAGATAACTGAGACGAAGACAGTTCTCTGCTTTTAAATAATCCATTTCAGCCTGAAGCTCGCTGTCCTGCGTTTTAAAATTATGATATTTAAAAGAAACTGATTTTTCCCCATATGGAATGGATGAACCTGAGTCTGTGTCATTTTTTGTGGTCTCGTGATTATAAAAAGCCACCCGGGCGGTGATGGTGATTTTTTTCTCCGCCGCACTTTTAAGGTTCGTTTTTTTAGGGCGATCCTTTTTGGCTATTTCATATGCATTGGTCGGCTGGCTCCAGCCAGGCAGCGGGGGGGAATAAATCGCCTCAGGAGGCTGCCACTCTGGAGAAGGGTCTGAAGAACTTGTCGACTTGGCCGGATCGGAAATTTTTACATCCAGCCAGCGGTTTGTTTGCTCCTGGCGCACAAAACCAAATGCGGCCTTCACATATTTCGGTGTCGCAAGTTCACAGCATTGATATTCAAACCGTAAGGTCAAGTTGGCCTTACGAAGGTACTCCGTATCCAATACCCCGTTGTCGTCATATCCGTCCCACTGCCATAAATGCGTGCCTTTCATCAGAAAATCAGGCTCGCCCAGTCTTTTATAGCCTGGCCGGGATTTAGGTTTACTCAGATCATCGCGGAAGATCGCCACTCCCCTGTCTTCATCATAAACCACCATGGCGGCCTTTATTAGTCGATCACAGCCCACAACCATCAGCTCGATGTGGAGACAGGACAATTCGGCGTCATCTTCATATTTGCCATCGACATAGTCATGGCTTGATGTGTATGGCGCCTGTCTTTCCACAAACCCGCCTTGACCAGGTTTCAGGGTGTCACGCCGGAGGTTCAGCCCCAGTGGGATCAGCTCACCGGAGGTTTTGGTTATCGTCAGCCATTTTTTTTCCCCTTCCTCCGGCAGCTTATCCATCTTGTTAAAATCACTGTAAAACATTTTATACATATATCCGCTGTCTTCAGCCGTTTTTGTTTTCGCTGAATCTGGTTCAGGGGGGAGGGGGACTTTAAACCACCTTTTAATGTCTTCACCCTTATTGGGAGACGTATAAGAGTTTTCCTGAAGTTTGATCGTAATTGTAAGGTCTTTACAGCAGTCGCACTCGGTGACATAAGGCTCGTTAGATTGATTGTTATCCATGACGAATCATCCTCTCTACAATGAGATTACATATACAAAGTGATTTTTGCGCCGATCAGTCCGTTTGACGCAGATCGAGAAAAATGTCACTGTCAACGCTGTCTTGACAAACAACGTCGGGGTGGAAAAGAGATCGGGATGAATGATGTTTCAATAATTCATCAAAAAGTTTCCTCAGCAGCTCCAACTGTAATTGCGCGGAACCGGCGCCGATTACCGAGCTGATTTCAATCCACTCGCCGGGCTGGCCGTCATGGTCCATACTTTCCGGGTCAACCCCTCCAAGGTTGAAATGGAAAAACAACAGTGCGGCCAGAAAGGGACGCACCGCAGACATGCGCTGCGCCGTTGCTGAATGCCGGCCCTCCCGGAAAGCCGCATCGAAACAGCGATTTTTAAGGGGGGCCGGCATATTGGCCAGATAGTCGCCGCCCACCTGGCGGATAATGTTTTCAGCCGCCTGAGTGTAAGGCTGATTTTTTATGGATGAAAGTTCGTGTTGACGAAAACGGGAACTCATCGCCCTGAAAGCCAGACGCATCCGGCGTTCCCTTGCCCCACGGAAATATGGCTGGAAACGATGGTATGGCCGGGCCAACCGCCGCCGCAGTCTGCCGTAAAGCCACTCCGCCCGGCCGGAAGGAGGCAGTTCTCTATCGCAGCGGGCCAACAGACCGTTCAGCCATGGCAAGGCCGGATCGCCCCTCCAGCTTTCCCAGCCGCACAGCCACATCACCATTGCCAGCATAGCCGCACCTTCGGCGGCTGAAAGGTCGTGGACAGCGGCGGCCTGAAAAGCCCGTTCAACCAGGAGCTTCAGGCCGTCCGGGTCTCCGGCGGCGAAACGTTCAGGATAAATCCTTTCCATCGCGGTCAGAAGCCGGGCCGGAGAATCCAACCATTTTAAATCATCAAAACGAATCAGCCACAGGCGCCGCCAACTTCGGCCGAATATCGCGGGACAGCCGATGTTTTCCGATTCAAGACCCTGCCCATAAAGACTGACGCTCTCATATTCCTTAATCATGGCTTCCAGCCGCTCAAGCTTTTCAGGGGGAGTTTCATTGCGAGGATGAATCGAACTCCATGAATACTGAGGATCAGTCTCAAAACGGCCGCCATATTTCAGCATAAATGCGGCCCACTTGCTAAGATGACGGTGCCGCGTGAGTCCCTGACTTTTGGCGCGGGCGATCGCCTCTTGGATGAAGTTTAGCGAAGCGGACGGGCCCAGGATACGAAATCGTTCGGCCAGGGTGCGCTCCGCGGAAAGCTCCTGAAGGATTTTTTCGGGCTGAAGGCTTTCCGACCGGGCGATGAGGGCTGCCGCGGTGGCTTGGCTTTCCGGCCAGGGGGAAGGGGCCTGATGAGTTGACGGCAGAGGCTTATGTTCAACTGCCCGCCACCGGCGGCTTTTGTCGATGGAATTCTCCGGCCAGATCAGGTGACTGAGCGGGCCCAGAAAAACTCCGGCTTCCTGCTCGGTAAGACTGCCCAGAAAAACCGACAGGTTGCGCGGATCGTAAAAGCGGAAATAGACCACCCGCTGGCTGCTGAACAGACGAATATTTAAAAAGTGTTTAAAATACTCAGACACTTCTTTCAGTCCGTCCGGCGATATCAAAAGCGCGCCGCCCAGCCCTGGATCTTTGTCCAGAAACCATTGCCAGAGGTGATGATTTTGGTTAATGGCGACCAGGGCCGGACCTTTGACGACCATATCGTCATAAGGCGTATTCAGAAAAAGCGAAATCCAGCTGGATTTGCCCCCATCGGCGTATAGTAGCGAAGTGTGGCCTTCGACGGCCAGATCAAGCAATAAATAAAGGTTGCCGCCGCCAGGCTGACGGCGGCTGATTTCTATCAAATCATCTCTGACTATTTCTTCCAAAATCATTATTGTTTCTCACTTGGCGGCCAGAGAGCCGTCCGCCGCGCTTTTGCTCAGACAACTGGGTGAGATAGGGGCCGTCAGTGCCGGCGGAGCAGGCTTGGGCGGCACGGGAAGCTTGGCCTTGACGGCGGCCGGGGCCGGGATGGCGGGGCGGGACGGCCGCTCCGGCGCTTTCGCTGCGCCGCCGCCGGAATCGGCGGAGCCTTTGCGGGCCGCGTGGTCGAGCCCGGCGGCTTTAGGCTCGCAGCCGGAGGGAACCGGTGAAGCTGGCACCTCCTGGGCCGACTCAGGAGTGAGGGGCGCGGCGCCTGAACCGTCGCCGGGGGAACCGGAGCCCATCAGGAAAGGAGTTGAGGTAAAAATGCCGCCGGGATTGAGACGGATGAAAGCTCCGCCCGCTTTGATGGTCATGTCCGAGCCAGCTTCAATGACCACTTTCTGCCCGGCCTTCAGATGTATCTCCTCCCCGGCTTTGCCAAGCCAGCGGGCCTTGACTTCAGTGTGGCTGTTGCCGTGGACAGTCAAATGATCATCAGCCATAAGCTCCACTTTGCGCGGCAGATCGACAGTCAAATGATCTTCGCCCTTGATATGGCTGTAGCTGAAGTTATCCACCGTCCGGTGCTGATCATTGAGAATATGTTCCTTCCAATCATTTTTGATGTGGGCGTTCAGATCTTTTTCAGCGTGAACATAAATTTCCTCCTGCCCCTTCTTGTCCTCAATTCTGAGTTCATTAAAACCGCCGCCGCCAGGGGAGGAGAACGATTCGAAAACCGTTTTTGTCTTTTCAGCCGGAAGTTCGTATGGCACCTTGTTTTCCGCATGATAGACACGGCCGGTAATCAGCGGCCGGTCAGGGTCGCCCTCCAGGAAAGTCACCACGACTTCATGGCCGATGCGCGGGATGGCCATGGTTCCGTATTCACCTCCGGCCCAGCCTTGGGAAACGCGTATCCAGGAGCTGCTGCGCTCGTTAGCCAGATCGCGGCGGTCCCAATGGAACTCCACTTTCACTCTCCCATACTGGTCGGTGTAAATTTCTTCGCCGTCCGGTCCGGTGACAATGGCCGTCTGCTGACCGATGACCCGGCATTTGGGGTGCTTTATTTCGGGCACGAACCTGACCTCGAAAGGAATGGCGGTGAAACTGTTGCGGTAAAAAAAGCCCCGCTCCGAAGGCGCTTCATGCTCCAGCACCTGCGGCTGCTCGCCGTGGTGATAAACTTCCGTCAGCCACCACTGGGCATTGGCCTCTTTACGCGGATGCATTGAGAGGTTGAACGCGGAGCCCGGCAGCATCGAAGCCGCCTGTCCCCGGCCTTCCGCCCACTTGGTGAAAGTTATCTGACGCAGAAGCTGAACCTGGGCGTACTTTTCACCGGGGCCTTTAAGATTATAGAGATGAGGGTATTGATAGGTCTCCAGATCGAGTCCGCCGGGAACCGGAGCTTTTTTCTCATCCGGTTCATTCTTCATCACCTCCAGATCAAGCGGCGGTTTTTCAAAGTTCCATTCGCGGTAGGAAGCTTTGTCACTGTGCACAGTCTGCTTCAAATTGAAGCGGGTGACTACCGCCGTGTCCGCCGCCTGACCGGAACCGGCAAAGAGCACCAGCTCGGACTGGACGATCATCGGCCCGCCGGAGGCGTCGGAAAAGCACAGGACATGCGCGTCGGCCCTGTGCTCGAAATAGTAATATATGCCTTCCTCTTCACACAGGCGGCTGATAAAGTGAAGGTCGCTTTCTCCATACTGCACACAGTATTCGCGATGTTCATACGATTCCTTCAGTTTCCAGGCCACATTCTGGCTCAAAAAGCCCTGCTCTTTGAGAATCTGATCGATAATGTCTTTAGCCGACTGGTTTTGAAAGATTCGGTGATTTTTGTTTTGCCCCAGATACCACAGACGCGGCACGATACGCAGACGGTAATGGGTAAAAATATTGGCCGTATGCAATTGCCGAGCTTCGCGAATGGAGCCGTGTACCAGCCGTTTGCCGCCGCTGTGGTCGCCAATGCTTAACATGGCCTGGCTGCCCAGCAGAGGCACCAGATCCACATCCGCCTTCCGGCTGACCAGCTCCACCACAAACTCATATGGCTCGTTCAACTTTTCCCTTCCCTTGAAGTTGTAGACCCCAAAGTTCGGCCCGCCCTCCACTTGTATTTCAAACCAGCCCTTATTGGCCTCAAATGCTGACATAAAACCTCCTGAATATATTTTTATTTGCCTGCTCAAAAAAGTTCGGAAAGGCTGGCCGGGGAATCAGGGCTCGGAAAATCAAGGGCGAGCACTTGTCCATGACTTTGATGACCTTGAATGGTTAGTGGACATACTGGCCGGTGGGCTGTCCGCTCTGGAGGGCACGGGAGAGGACGATCTGATACAGAAAGGCCTCGATAAGGGTTTCGTCCTCATGGCCCTCCTGCCAGATGTTGCCAACGGAATCATCGGTAAAGTTACCGGCGGTTATGCTGCCCTGGCGCTCGCCCTGGATGGAGAGATAGGCTGGAGTCGGCACAGTGATGCTCCTTTTGAAAAGGCTTTTTAGAAACACTGGAAAGTCAGGTTTCACCTTTTCATAAGAGCACCAGTTGTGCCAAATTTAATATCAATAAAATCAAGTAGTTATAATGGGTAGTTTTTCAAGTTTGGGCAAGATTTGGCCAAGCTTTTTTGAAATATTTTGGATTTTGGTATTGTTTTTGAGTTAAAAGGATGAAATATATTGATAAAATTGTTTGGCAAGATCTTGCCGGGAAAAATCTCTATTTGGCAAGATCTTGCCAGCTTTTTTTCCGGGATATTGGAAATGTTGGACAAAATGAAGGTGGAAAGTCCTGGCTGAATTGGAAAGAGAAAGGCCACTTCAATCTGACATGCGCATAGTCTGTGTCTTTTTGCCCCCGGAATGCCTTTCATAAATATTGATATATAACATGAAATGAGAACTTTTTTATCCAGGCAGCCGCCATTTGCCGCAGTGTGAATGGCAATCTTATTTTAGATGTTGGTTTTGGAATTGTATTGCTCGGAGGCTGTGAGCGAGCCGGCAGGAGCCATGTTGAATGTTCAGACTAAAAAAGTAGAGGTTTAAGCTATTTACTGTAAGCCCTCCAAAAAGTGACACCGAGAGACAAAAAGGGTTCGCTCAATAAAAAAAACTAGTTCGGGTTTACTGGCGGGAATGGGAAATCGGCCAAATTTTTCAAGTTGCGCGGGTTGCTCAATAATTTCTGAAACTCTTGCCAGTAAAACCATATGATGAAATTTCTGAAAGACCGGGAATTTAAACTTTGGTTTTCCAACCAGTCTGATTTCAAATCGTTCAAAAGGAAAAAGTCACGTTGAAGCCAACGGCATCATCGAGTTCATGGCTAAGGCCAATATAATACTGGACGCCCAATTCGACGTAGGAACGCGGGGCATGCCGGCGGTCCTCATTAAACCACTTTCTGACGGCCAGGGCCGGCCCAGTTTCCAGGCTCCAGCGTCCGCCTTTTGATATCTGTTCGCCGCCGTAGGACCAGTTGGTCCGCAGATGGGGCATTATGAGGATATTCTTATCGAAAGCCGGAGAGAAGGTTCGGCCCAGGCTCAACTCGCCGAAGGCGGTGAAGTCGCTGTGACGGGTTGAGTAGAGCATCTCACCATAAGTTTTGGCATAAAGCCAGTGGGGATCGTCGTAAGGCCGGGGCTTTTCACCCCAGGTGCGGTTGTATTCCAGACGGCCCCGGAAATCGTCGTCGTCACGGTCTCGTCCTATGGGGTAAAGGTATTCCACGCCCGCGCTGAAGTCGGGCAGCCGCCTGACCGGGTTGACTTTGGCTCCCAAAATACCGTAGACGCTGTCCTCTAAATTGGTGCGGGACTCCCAGCTTCTCTCCTGCGCGGTGATGGGATCGCTGTAGGTGCCGGAGTAACGGCTGGCGTAAGTGCCGTTCAGGCGATGATAGACCTTGCCGGGGGTGTCTGTGGGCAGGGTGAAGTTTAGGAACAGCTCATTGATGGTCATGGCCGAGTAGTCGCCGTTATCCCGCCTGGTGCCAAAGTTGTAGGAATCGAAACCCCAGGTGCGTGAAATGTCGCTCTGGGTCTGACGGGCCTGATACAGTTCTTTTTTCAGTTCCTGGGAAGCGCGGCCGCCCTGACGGTCAACTTCGGCCGTCAGCTTGTCGATGTAGGCGGCGTGGGTGGCCAGATAGTTGTCCTTGTCTTTATTTCGCAGATAGAGGTAGGCCAGTTCCCGGTCGGCTTCAGGGTTGTCCGGCGGCTCTTGGGCCATGGCCAGCCTGGTGTAGTGAATAGCCTGCTCCAAGTGTCCGGTCCGGTCAAAGATACCGGCCGCCTGGCGGTTTCGCCAGGGCTGGCCGGGCAGGGTTTCGGCCGATAAAGCCGCATAGTGGGCGGCCTGATCGGCCTGGTTGACATCAGCCAGATATTCAGCCATTTTGATGTAAATCTCAGAGAGGCGGTATTTCTCGGTAATAAGCCGCGCGGCCTGCTCATAGTCGCTGTATGCGGCCAGAGGCTCCTGCGCTGAACGCAATTCGGCCCGGTAAAAATAAAAATACCCGGTTTCAAGCGTCGAAAGCCGGTCCAGCCGGGGTGAGGAGGCTTCGATGTACTTCCGGGCGTAGTTGAAGTAATTAGCCTCATCATTGGTCAGCTTGTAAATTTCGGCCAGGCCCATGAACGTGTCCCGGTTTCTTTCCGGGGCTGGATCTAGCTTGAGGGCTTTTTGATAATAGCTGACGGCCGTGGCGTTACTGCCCAATTCTCCGAAGAAACCAGCCGCCTGCTTGAGTTTCCAGGGCTGATCCGAAAGCAGCCCGGCCGACTTCACCGCCAGGGACTCGGCCGTTTCGCGGTTGCCCCGCCGGGCCTGATATTCAGCCTGACGCATCAACAGGGCCGAGCGGCGGAAACGTTCTTTTATCAGCCGGGCCGCCTGGTCATAATATCCGGCCGCCTGGTCGTAAGCGCCCTTGTGCCAGGACAGCTCACCCTCATAATAAAGCCGGACGCCTTTTTCCTCATCGCCCAGTTCCAATCCCCGGATTTGATTCAGCACGGCGGCGGCGCGGGTCACTTCGCCCCGGCCCAGCAGTTTATCAATTTGATCGAAGTATTCATAAGCGTTCACCTGAGGTTCGGGAGCCGCCTCTTGGGCGGCAGCTTCAGCGGCGGCGGCCCGTTCTTCGGCCTCGCGGCGGGCGGCTTCTTCAGCGGCGGCCTGTTCCGCAGCCTCCAGGCGGGCAGCTTCTTCGGCGGCGGCCCGTTCTTCAGCCTCGCGGCGCTGGGCGTCCTCGGCGGCGGCTATTTCACTCAGGGATTTTCTGACGCCGGCGGCCAGGTCGTCTGACAAACCGCCAAGGGCCAGGGCCTGGTTAAAATCGGCCCTGGCTTCATCCGGCCGCTCCAGCCAGTGGCGGGCGAAGCCGCGCAAGGCGTAGGAGGTGGCGGCCGCTTCCGGGTTTTTCTCGATCTGGTGGGTGTGGAACCGTTCTTCAGCCGTATAGTCGCCGCGCTGCCTGATGGCGTTAAGAACGTCCCAGTCACTGTAAATTTCATCCAGAGTGGCGCTGGCCAAAGTTTTCTGTTCACTAGTGAGGTTATTTTGGGCCAAAGCCCTAAGCAGGGCAGCCTGAGCTTCATAACCCTCCCGAAGCCGCCAGCGGCTGACCGCCAGTTGAATGAGGGATTCTGAATCGTCAGGGTTCAGGCGCAGCAAACGGGAGTAGAGGGACGCGGCCTCCCGGTACTTTTCCTGCCGGAAATAGACCTCAGAGGCCAGCTTAAGAGTGGTCTGGTCATTAGGATAGGTTTCCAGGATTTTGCTCAAAAGCCCTTCGGCTTTGGGGTCGTCTTTGGCCGCCAGAGCCTTTTGAGCCTGCTCCATAAGGGTTTGGTTAAAAGTATCCAGCTCTTCAGCCCACAGGGGGCCGGAAGTTAGAAAAGTCAAAATAACGCCATATAATAAAATCGAACGCATACGCCCAACTTTTCATGCTTTATGATCTGTTTTAATTAAATCAATTTAGCTGCCACTGACAAAATAACAATTTATATTCAGTTTGTCATCATGTTTTTGTCACGCAACAGTGCTCCCATTTCCGGCCGCAGAAGGTTCTGCGAAAAAAATGAAACTATAACATAATCAAAGCTATTGTTCTGAATATACTGTTCGGCATTCATAGGAAGGTTTTCCTGCCAGGACATGGTATGAAGCTCCCCAGCCAGCGGGGCCAGGTGACTGATAATCTGGGCGGAGTAAAAATCATGTATTATCAGTATTTTGGGGCCTTCAGGCCGAACCATGTTGATTATGCGGCTCCAGGCCGTGCCGGCGTGCCGGTAATAGCTCTGGGGATAGAGGCCATACAGGCTGCTGAAATGAACCAGGGCCTCGGGATTGAGCAAAGTTTCGGCCGCCGGGCCTTGGTTTTGGGTGAAATTGCCGAACATATCCAGGTCTTCGTAGGCGAAATCAGTCTCGAAAGCCGGGGCAACATAGATAAAGTCATCCAGGCCGCTGAAAGCCGGGCCGGTCTCCTTACCCAGTTCACCTATGAAAAATTGAGGCAGAACTGTAAAATCGTAATTGTCGGGGTCGCGGTAAAAACCGTTCGGGTCCAGTTTCAGGCCGAAACGGGACTCAGCGTCCGTGACGAGTTCGGAAAAGATTGCGAAAGCTCCAGGCCCACTCAGCAGAAAACTGGTTTTAGGCCGGACATGGTCGGCGGTCAGGCCCAGGGCCGCCAGGTAGGTCCGAGTGTCCAGATGATCGACTCCCTTCTGACGCAGGTTATAGAGCAGGACATCCTGAGCGGTGTTGTAATCCAGCATAAGGGGGTGGTTCAGCGGAGCACCGGCCCCATTGAAGACAATGTCCGGGGTATTTAGATAGAGCAGTTTGGCCCCGGTTTTACCGGCGGTTTCGGCCAGCATGGCCACATCTTCAGCCAGGAGGCGGGCGTTGTCCAGGTTAACAGGATACCAGCCGCCCCGGTAGAGGCGGCCATCGTCGGCCTTTATCACCGAAAAATCGTTCATCTCGGATTTGCCCAGGGTTGCCTGTAGGGCCGCATGGGCCATCCAGGCATTCTGCCGTCCGGCCAGATTCCAGGCGGCCGAATTCTGGAAACGGCGGCTGGTTTCACGAATTTTTTCCAGCGGGGAGGTCTGAGCGGGCAGGTTAACCGTCAGGCCGCCGATAATCTTTCCGCCGTTAAAGTAAAAGTTCGCCAACCCGCCGCCAATGAGCAGGGTCAGAAACATGATTGCGAAGATTTGGCATGATTTAGACAATATGTTCATGAGTAAACCCGCTCAAAAAATAAAAGGTAAAGGCACAGGCCCGGTCCGGCTGAGATAGACCAGACTGAGGAAAAACAGTCCGGTCGCCGCGGTCAGATAGCCGACGGCCAGAGGGTATCGGACGGTTCCGGCCCCAGGGGCGGCCAGCCGCTTTAAGGGCCAGCCCCCGATAGGGGTAGAGAGCAACAGGCCCAGCAGAAACGGCAGCCAGTTCTCCCGGACCAGGATTACAGCCAGTTGGCTGTAAAAGCCGTTACTGGTCAGGCCCAGGAGATTGCCGTAATAGTTCAGGCTGTCGCCCAGGGAGTGGCTGCGGAACAGAACCCAGCTCAGGCACACGGTCAAGAGCAGATAAACCCGCCAGCCGGGACCGCTGATGCCCCGATGCGGCAGCCGGGTGATCCACTCGAAAACATAGAAAATGAAAAACCACAGGCCCCAGAGGAAATAAGTCCAGCTTAATCCGTGCCACAGGCCGATGAGGCTCCACATAATCAAAAGGTTCCTGACAATCATATTCCGCTGGACCATGCCGCCCCGGCGGCGGACCGTTTGGGGCCGTGACCCGCCCAGAGCGATGTAGACATATGAATAGAACCAACGGAAAAGCGAGATGTGCCAGCGCCGCCAGAAGTCGGTGACTGTCAGGGCGGCGTATGGGTAGCGGAAGTTTTCCTTGATGGTGAAGCCGAACATCCCGCCCAGGCCGATGGCCATGTCCGCATAGGCTGAAAAGCTCAGGTAGATTTTCAGGCTGAAAGCCAGAAGCCCCAGCCAGGCCAGCGTGACCGGCACGTCGTAAAGTCTGCTGCCGGCGGCCGACATGTTGAAAATGTGTTCGGCCACCAGCCCGACGGGTCCGGCCACCAGAACCAGCTTAGCCAGGCCGGTTACGAACCGGAGGCCGCCCAGGCCTGTTTTTTCCAGGCTGAACTTGCGGCCGCGAATCTGGGCGGCCATATCAGCGTAGCGAAGAACAGGGCCGGCCAGGACAGTGGGAAACAGGGCGATGTACAGCCCGACGTTAAGGATGTTCCGGTCAGGCGCGGCTTTGCCCCGGGCCACGTCGAAGACGTAGGCCATGGCTTGGAGAGTGAAGAAAGCCATTCCCAGGGGAGCCGGGGGCCAGTTGAGCAGATAGGCCGGGACGGCCAGGCCGGTCTGGGCGCTTAATTCCGTGGCCAAAGCCGGTCCGTGGCGGACCAGAAGCAATAAGCCCGCGTTAAGGGCCACGGTCAGGGCGATGACCCTTTTCCGCTGACTGACCGTCTGGACGCCGGTCAGTCGCAGCCCCAGGCTGTAATTGATTAAAATCAAGCACAGCATCGGGATGAGATGGAGGGGTTCACCCCAGGCGTAAAACACCAGGCTGATGAGGAGCAGACATAAATTTTGCGCGCGGCGGGAAAAGCCGCACGCAAAATATAACAGCAGAGCCGCCGGTAGAAAATATCCGATGAAAAACAGGTCGGAAAAGTTCACGGCAACAACTCCTTAGGCTCTGCCCACAGCTGGGGCGGCCATTAACCGATTGATGACCGAAGGCCCGTAAACCTTCTGGTCGCGGCCCGCTTCATTTGCCGCGGGCAGCGGGATTTCCATAAAAGCCCGTCTGGCCTCAGGATCGATCGGCAGAGGCTTGGCCGCGTCGGCACATTTGGCCAGCACGGTCACATAAGCTTCCTTGTTGGTCCAGTCGGCCCAGTTGAGCACTTTATACAGATTCTCGCTTCGGGTGGCCAGATGCTCTTCGGGCGCGGCCAGAATAAGTTCCACTCCGGGCTCGATGGTTACCCTGGCTGTGTCCCGGGGTCCTAAATTCAGGGGCGGGGACATTCTCACGTAATGATAACTGAAATCGTTCAAGGCCACAACTTGGCCGCTGTCCAGCAAACCGTCGACGATCCGCATGACCCTGGGCAGTTTGCGGGACATGAAGCTGGTCGGGGCCGCCAGGCGCTTGTCGAGGTTGACCTTAATGTCTTCGATGACCGGCAGGGTCTCGTTCATGGCTTCCGGCAGGGTCGGGTTGCGTTCATAAATCATCTGGCGATAATTGCTGAGACTGTCTTCATCCATGTGTTCCAGCTTGAAGCTGTAAACCCACTGGCCGTTCTGGTTGGCCTTGACCTGAATCAGCGAGCAATCCATTTCGGCCCGATAATCCCGGTCAGCCAGTCTTATGGCCACTAAACCGGTGGGGACGATATGGGCCGGGTAATCCAGGACCACCGACATGCCGCCTTCGGAAAGGTCAACTGTGGTTCCCTGAAAGGTGTAGCCGCCGGAGTCGATCTCCGCCGGGAGTTTCGCGTAAAAGCGATAGGAATAGCGGTCGTTGGTCCGCCCCAGCATGAAGAACACGGCCAACAAAAGGCTCTTGGCGTTGACCATCAGCCAGAAGAGGATGACGACGTTATACATGGACCGGTTCTGGATTATGTCCAGAAGGCACAGAGCTATGCCGGCCACTGACAGGCCTAGAAGTATGATGTGCGGCAGGGCCAGCATGCGGTTGGCGCTGGTGTTGCGCTGGTGGCTCTTGTCGGTCACCTTGAAGCGCTTGAGGCGTACGCCGACCAGATCCAGCAGAATGGGCACCACCAGAAAGGGGAACATTATGGTATCCACGGTGTTGCTCCAATGGGCCGTTCTGGTTTTGGACGATATCCGGGACATGGCTAAATTGTGCAGCAGAAACTGGGGCAGCCAGAAGGCCATCAGTTCCCCCAGGGAACACTCCACTATGTAGACCCCGAACAGGGCCACCAGAATTGGCGAAATAATGAAGATGAACCGGCAGAAAAAGGTCAGCCAGTAAAGAAGCGTGCACAGGTAATTGATCCGCCTGGCAAGAGGAATGCCCGGAATGAACAGGGGCTTGATGTTATGGAAAGTTTGCATGCAGCCCCGGCCCCAGCGTTCCCTCTGGACAATGAGGTTGGCCACCGCCGGAGGATTGAGCCCGTTGGCCAGGCAGATGTCCAGGGCATAGGTGGTCCAGCCGGCGCTCTGGATTTTGATCCCGGTTTCAAAGTCTTCGGTGATGGTATCGGTGGCGAAATAGCCCACCTCTTCCAGTGCGGCGCGGGCGATTATCATGTTGGAGCCGCACAAAAGGGCCGCGTTGTTGCGGTTGCGGGAGACATTGATTTCCCGGAAGAAGAAAATCTGCTCGTTGGGCACCCGCTCCTCGGCATAGAGATTATACTGAAATAGATCTGGATTGTAAAAATTCTGCGGAGTCTGAACAAAGCCGATCTTGTATTCGGGATCGATTTCGTGAGCCGCTCTGGCCACCCACCGGCCTTCCGCGTTTTTCTTGACCTTGGGCAGAAAAAAGAAGGGCACGATTTCAGTCAGAAACTCTTTGCGGGGAACCATGTCCGAATCCAGAAAGGCCACCAGGGGAGCGTGAGTCTGGGCCAGGGCGTTATTCATGTTGCCGGCCTTGGCATGTTTAGGCTCGGCCATGCCGATGTAATTGGCTCCGAGTTTGGCGGCCAGCTCACGCATTTCCCGGCGGTTGCCGTCGTCGCAGAGGTGGACGTGGATCTTGCTTTTATCGGGGTAGTCAAGATAACGGCAGGCGTTGACCGTGTTGTATATGAGATTGACATCCTCGTCATGGGTGGCGATGAGAATGTCCACATCTGGATACCACGATAGAGGGATGTCCGGCTTTTCCAGCGGCAGGGGACGAATCTGGCCGAGGTAGTTGGACACCTCCTCCACACCGGAGATGAGTTCGCAGGCATAGAGCAAGAGGCCCAGGCAGATGGCCAGCGGTCCGTAACTCAACGGCAGAGTGAAACCGACCCGCCACACCAAATAGACGGTAATGGCCGAAACGGTCATATAGCCCAGCAACTTGTTGCCGGTGCTTATACGGGTGGCCGCGTTGACGATTCTATCTTTGGTCATATCAGTCATTCATCCTTATTAATAACGGAGGTAGTCAAACTTTCCTGGTCAATAGGTGAGTCAGGAACAGAAAAGCGATGATAGTGGCCAGGGCGTAGCCGGCCTGGCGGTTACCGCTGGAGGACTTGTCAAATAAATCGGCGCTCAGGCGGTCCGCCTCAGCGATCTGCTCCATGAAAACCGCATCCTGCTGACGAAGCAGATATCGGATTTTCACCAGTTCCTGATCGTATGAAGCGGTTTGTCGAATAAGGATTTCACCTTCGGCGTCAGTGAAGGGAGTCAGAGCAAGGGGGCCTTCGGCAGCTTCATAGAGGTCGCTCCAGCGGGTCCAGTCACGCTCAAGGGCCGGGCCAAGTTCCAAGGCCAGGGCATCCACAATGGCGCTGACCCTTTCCGGGGCCAGAGGACCACGCCTCAGCTCATGATAGCGGTCCAGGAGCCCGACCAGGAAAGGGCGGCTGAGAAAGAGCCTGTCAAACCATAGAAAACTGTCGCCGTCCATGGTTTGGTAGAGAGGATAAAGACGCAGATCCCGGATGTCTCCGCCGCTTTCCAGCTGACGCCACACCGGCACCTTACGAGAGAGAATTGACGGGGCTTCAATGTCCGGTAAATCTTTCTCCAATGTCAAATAGTTAGCACGAACCGGGGTATTGTCAAGCGCCTGGTCGAAGGCCCAGACCGGCTGAAAACCAAGGGGGCCGCCTTTGGAGCCAGCCAAATAAAAGGATATAGGCCCGGCTTCGGCGTTCAGCAGCATCGCATTTAAAATGTAAAGGTCGATGGCCGATTTCTGATTCATAAGTGAGAGGTATTTTAAAAACGCGCCAGGGGTCAGTGATGTAAGGGCGCTTTCCAGGGAATCCAGATCAGCCTCAGCCACCAGACCAAGGTTAATTTGGTCGCCGGACGGATAAATCATGACAAAGCCCCGGTCGCTGAGGGTTTTGCTCAGAAATGCGTCCTGACCGTGCTGGAAGGAGTTCCGGGACATATCGCGTTCAGGCGAATATCGAAGCAGGTAACTGGCGGCTTCTGAGCCGTGGACAGCTTGAAAAACCTCAGCGTCGCTCTGGGCCAGAATATAGATTCCCTGATAGTGATAACGACCGCCCACCTTGTACAGCACTTCGCAATAGCGGGTTTGCGGAGTTTCAGCCGGAAACAGGATGCGTCCCAGTTCATAAGCCAAGCCATTGCGAAGCATGCCTTTGTCCAGAGTGGAGCCTTGCAGCCGCCATTGCCCGGCTTTCGGCAGACCGGCCAGAGAAATTTCATTGATTTGGCCGTCCTTTGAGGACATGAGGTCAACTTCATAGGTTTTCTTCCCAGCCACATCAGGGTGGCTTTCCTGTAACCGTACGTCAACAGACGCGGCTGGAGAGTCAGTCAGGGTATTTGCCGGAGAACCGGAGTATATCAGCAGATGGGCGCTGCCGCCGGAATCTTCCATCTTTTCCGATTCAGCTTCCAATACTAATAACGGCAAGTGTGAACTAAATCTCTCACTTACTGTGAAGTCAACGGCAATGTCGTTAAAGTTGCTGTAATTATTTAACAATATTTCTGGTTGGCCCGCCAGCAGAGGGGCTGGGTGTGAAACGATATACACATTTGGGCTGACCATCAAAGCCAGCAATAAAAGGTGTCCCACCTCCCGGCTTATCCATCGGCCAGGGCAAACCGAGTCAGTTTGACAGAGCTTGGAGACTGCGGCCCGGAGATGCAAGGACCGGTGAGATAGATATTTTTTCAAATTATTTATGATAGTTATCAGCATATTTACATTTCCTTAATTAGTGGGCTAGTTGGCTCTTTCAGGTGCTTATGCCCGCTGATTGCCATCAACTCGACTGCCCGCCTGACCTTGCTGGTAGTGTTGGCTGCCACCAATCACCATTTTACTGTGCAATACCCTTGCCAGCATCACAATATATGGACTTTTTTCAGCCTATGCGATGAATGCCAAACGTGACTGTCCGGTTATATGTTCGGTCAACGCTGAAGGCATCAGGCACATTTTTATGCGGCAAATATTTAAAATATGAGAGAGAAAGCAGAAAAACCACGGTAAGGAAGTCATTCGTGGTTTGCTTAAGCAGGGCCGAATTATCAGAGACAACGGCGAGACTTTAAGCCGTTCTAAGAGCATGATGCATGGATTCTGTCAAAAAATCAAGCTGGCCGGGCGTCTGTGCCAAGAGATAAGCTGAGTGAAGCGGAAGCTGGAGATTTGAAAAGACTGGTTGGCAAACACACATCGGAACGGAATGTATCGACGCGGGCTAAAATAGTCCTGCTTGGTGTTAAAGGATTAACGGACGGAGAGGTGGCGGATCGTTGATAATTATGGAACCCACAAAACGAAACTGGTTCAGCAATAGCTGCTGAGACACCCGCGTGCGCGACTGCATTGTATTCCGACAAATTGGTCCTGGTTAAATATGATCGAATGGTGGTTTGCGGAGATCTATGGAACCAAAGAATTCCGACCGTCAAAAAGAGATGGGGCCGAAAGCCCCATCTCCTTGTTTTAGCCGGCATGTTCCTCAAAGGTCTTTAATTGCTCCGGCGCGCTTCATCGGCCGCGCTGATGGCCGCATCGCGCAGGGCTTTAAGTTCCTGCCGTTCCCGGCGCTCCCGCTCGAGGTAAGCCTTCAGACTGAATCCTTCGAAAAGGGGTTTGCGCTGATTGATGAAATAGCCGACGAAACCAATGATCATGGCCGTTTCCAGGAAGATGATAGGGAAACCGGCGATGGTTTTGACCACCTTCAGCCCGTCAATGCCGCCGTTGATCATGTATACCAGGGAAGTGGCCCCGATGATGACGCCCCAGAACAGTTTCAGAATGGTCGGGGCTTCCACTTCCCGGCGGGAAGTGGTGTCTTTGACCAGGCTGAGGGAGGCGATGGTCGAGGTCATGGAATCGGCCAGGGTAATGAAGGAAATGCAGAGGGTGATCAGAAACAGCGGCCGGATGATGTCCACCAGGGGGAGGAAATCCAGCAGCCTCAAGGTGACCACTTCCATGCCTTTGGCGGTCATCAGTTCACCCAGGCCCGCCCCCTTGGTCAGTTCAAGATAAATGGTGAACGAGCCGAAAACGCCGAACCACAACAGGCCGAAAAGGGCCGGGAGGATGAAGTTGTAGCGCACGAACTGGCGGATGGTCCGTCCGTATGCGGCCCTAGCCAGGAACACGCCCAGGATGGGGGCGAAGGAAGCCCAGTCCACGAACCAATACATATCCCACCACTGGGGCCAGAGGTCGTTCTGGAAAGGATCGGTAAAGGTGCTGAGGGTTATGAAATTATTGACGAAGAAACCGAGGCTTTCAGTGGTCATGTTCAGCATGAAGGCGGTGGGGCCGAAAATAAGGGCGAAGGCCAACAAGAACACAAACAAATACATGTTCAGCGTACTCAGGCGGCGGATGCCGCGATAAATGCCGGAAATGCTGGAGGCCACATAAGCCATGACAATAGCCGCGCAGATGGCTATCCAGACGGTGACGCTCGGGGTCAGGCCGAAGACGTAATCAAGGCCGGAACCGATCTGAAGAATGCCGTAGCCGAAGGTGCCGGCAATGCCGCCGACCACCGCGAAAACCGTGATTGCGTCAATAACGCCGCCGAAGCGCCTTTCGGCCGCCGGACCCATCAAAGGATAGAGGCCGGCCCCCACCGTGAAGCCGCGCCCAAGGTTGTAATAGGCATAGCCGATGACAATGCCGCTGACGATATAGATGGCATAAGGCGCGAAAGTCCAGTGAAGAAAAACCTTGGCCAGGGCCCAAACCGCCGCCGCCTGTGAGCCGCTTTCCAGCCCGGCGCTCACGGCCGGGGTTACGATCAGGTAAATCGTCTCCGCGCCGGGCCACATCAGAAGGCCCACGCCTACGCCCGCGCACATGGAGATGGAAAACCATTCCCACAGGGAAAATTCCGGTTTGGCCTCCTCCCCGCCAAAACGGATTTTTCCAGCCGGGTGAATCAGTAAAAAAACCATGAAGGTCAGGAAAAGGAGGGTAGCCAGGAGGACAAACCAACCACCGTTTTTCAACAGGGCCAGGAAAATGCCGGTGAAGAACTCATTAAACCCCTTGGGGTCGACGAAACCCATGATCAGGGCCGAGCCCATGATTATGGTAGTGAAAAGGATTACGCCCCATCTTAATTGCAATTTCGTTTTCTGGCCACTCATCAGGTCTTCTCCTCTCGGTCTGGATGCGATGATCATTTTTTGCCGGTGGTCACATAGGCGTTTATTTTTTCCAAACTTAAACCGGCCAAGCCAAGCTTGTCGGCATTGTTGCCTAAAGTGCGCCAATCGCGTTCGTGGATGATGTTATATATATCGATGATGCCGCGCGTGATGGGCATGTCCACGCCGGCCAGCGCGCCCACGGCCTCCCAGGGGACCAGCCCGAAGGGCGCGTCTTCGGTCAGGTAGCGGTTGAAGATGTCGTTGGGGCCGGAAATCGGTGTCAGAGAAATTTCGCCGTGCGCGCCGCGATACAAATCTTTCCAGGTATAATCGCGGGGCAGGCTGCTGAAATCCTCAATGGGGGTCAGGTCATATCCTAATTTTCGGCCCACGGCCTTGCGTTCGTTATCAAGGGCGATATCGAGTTTGGCGGCTGAGGGGGTAAAGCCGTGCTCATAGAGGAAGAAATTGACGTCGGGGCGTTCGATGTTACTAACGTTAAAGAGGCACGGGCCGGTGTGGAGGGCCGGGTTGACGATGCTGAGGCCGCATTCGAGGACGTCGGCATACACTTTTTCAAAGGGAAACAGTTCTTCTCTCACATCGCCAATCAGCGATTCAGCCTTTTCAGCCGGCATAAATGCGATGTTGATTTTGTTGCGCCCATAAAGCTGCACGACGCCGGGGCCGGTGAGCCGGGCGTCATAGGGGAGGTTGTTGGCCTCCGCCAGGACCGGGCCGTCGGCCTGGCCGAATTCCTTGCGGAAGACCAAAGCGGCGAAAGCGCCGGGAAAAATTATGACCGTCTGGCCGGGGTTCAGCTTGCCCTTGAGCAGTTTGGCGTAAGCCTCATGGGCGAAAGCGGGGGTGGCGACCAAAACATAATGGGCCCCGGCCACGGCCCGGTCAATGTCATCGGTAACCATGTCCAGCACCACGCTTTCGTTGAGCGTTCCGGTGACTTTGATGGTTTTATTTTCAAACAGGCCGCTGATTTGGTGCTTGTAGGCGGGCATTTCATACAGACGTAACTCATGGCCCTTCAACTTCAGATCCGCCGCCATCATGTGGCCGCCGTTGCCTCCGCCCAAGACGGCGATAACTCTTTTATTCATAATTCCTCCAAACTGAATCAGCCGGTCGCTGTCAGCGGTTTGGGGGGCCGGGCCTTAAAACCCGTGAGGGTGCGGCCCGGCCGGTGGTAAGGTAAAATCAATTCGTGGTGGATCAGGCGACAGCTTTGTACCAGCTCTTTTCCATTCTTTCCAGTTCCCTGGCTTTATCTTCGGCCAAGGGCCGGGTCTCATGTTTCATCAGATCCAGGGTCAAGCTCCGCAGGCGCTCGTCGAATTTGGGCTGGCCGGGCTTTTCGGCCATGCTGCGGTCGAACAGTTTGGGTATGAACATTTCCCGGCAAAGCTTGCGGGTCGAGGGATGAAGAAGATAGTTGCCGCCAGGCCCAATCTCGTCAATCAAGTCCACGGCCAGACTTTCGGGATTGGTGGGCATGCCCTTCATATACTGCATGACCATGGAGACGATTTCGTTAACCATGACCAGGTTCTCCGGCGAAGCGATGGAGCCGTGATCCAGCCAGCCGCCGCAATCGTGCACCAGGCCCGAGCCGGAGGCGGCAATGGCCAGGCACTGGATGGCCGCTTCGATGCCGGCCTGGGCGTCGTTATACTTCGAATCCGTGCAGCCGGCCACACTGAAGATCGGCAGTCCATAGAAGCGGGCCATTTGGGCGGCGGCGCTGAGAATCATGGTCTGTTCAATGGCCCCATAGCAGAAGATGGTGGTGCGCATATCCATGATGGTGGACTGGATACCGTAGACGAAGGGCGTCCCCGGCGAGATAATCTGGGATATGACCAGGCCGCTCAATGCCTCGGCGTTGGCCAGAACCAGGTTCCCGGTCAGGCTGGCCGGGCCGGTGGCCCCGGATTGGGGGGCGCTGACGATAATCACCGGGAGGTGATGTTCGCAGCAGAAAATCAATTTGTCCATGGCCGGGCCATAGTAGGTGAGGGGGGCCAGTGTTTCCGAATAGTGCAACAGGAGCGGCGCGTTGTCGAAATTTTCCTTGCCGTCCGTGACCACCAGGGCCATCTCATAAATGTCCCGCAAATTCTCGACGGTGTTGCAGCAGAAGATGAGCGATTTCTTCGTATGGGTCATGGCGATCCTGGCCGCGACCTTGTCGGCGATAGCGGCCGGGCAATCCTGGATCATGCCGGTGGTCATGGACCACTTGAAGTTCGGCAGGCCGTCCACCAGGCGGGCGATGCCTTCGCAGTGTTCCACCTTCATGGGGCCGCGGCTGCCGTCGGTAGGGTCTAAGTAGGACAGGCAGTCCAGGCTGGGGCCGAACCAGGAATAATCGCTTTGCAAAAAGACGCTGCGCTTGCCGTGGCGATCCCCCAAGACCAACCTGGAGGGTGCCTGGCGGATGCACTGCTCCACCAGATATGAGGGAAAGCGCACCCGTTCGCCAACGACGCGGCAGCCGGCCTCGGCCAGGGCGGCCAGGATGCGGGGATGCTTGATGACCATGCCGGTGCGCTCCAGAACTTCCAGAGAGGCCCAGTGGATTTCGTTAATCTGTGGCTCGGACAGAAAGCTGAGTTTCGGGCGGAAGGTCAATTCAGGGAAAGTGGTGGACGACATAACGACTCCTTAAATAATGAAGTATTGATTGATATGAGGCTAGACAGGACCGATCAATTTCGGCCGCGCTTTTCTTTGAGTTCGCTGATCAGACGCCTCAAATCCTTTTCCAGGCCGGGATCAATATCGGGTTTAACGTATTCGGCCATCCGCCGGTCAAGGGCTGATTTGGCCCTGGCGGCCAGATCTTCGGCGCCTTCGTTTTTCTGGGGCACGGCGGCCGTTTTATTGAAAATCATATTTTCATAGGCGGCTTTGCGGCACAGCTTGGCCGTCTCCCTCAGAGGGAGGAAGGAGCCGTTGCTGCCCACCGCCAAAATGGATTCAAGACTCAGGGTTTCCGGGACTATGGGCCGCTTTTGGACCATGGCCCTCATCCAGCCGCACAATTCCTCATCCATAATCCATTTTTCAAAGGATATCCCGATAAAACTCCCCATCATGCCCAGAGAATGCATGATGAAATTGGCCCCGCCGCGAACGGCGTTCATCAAGCTCATAGCTCCCTCGGCCAGGGCCTGGGCGTCCGGGAGCAGAGAATCGGTCAAACTGCCGCCGGTGCGGCAGGGCAGGTTATAGTAGCGGGCCAATTGCATAATGGCTTGGGATATCCACAAGGTTTCGGGATTGGCGGTTAAAGGCTCGCCGGTTTTAAGATTGGTCGGGCAGGATGTCGTTCCATAAACCACCGGGGTGCCGGGGCCGGCCAGTTGGGAAAGGACCACGCCGCCCAGAATCTCGGCATTGGCCATGGCCATCAGGCCCGGCAATTGGATCGGCCCGGAGATGCCGGCCATAACCATGTTCAGGATTATCAGGGGCTGGCGGCGCCTGGCATAGCTGATGATGGAGCCGGACATGTCGGCCGCGAAGGCCAGCGGGGAAAAGGGGCTGATCAGGCCGACTACAACACCGTTGTCGGCCATACAGTCGCGGCCGTGAACCAACTCCATTATTTCCAGCGTGTCTTCAGCGGCCTGGGGGTTATCGGTGCTGCCCAAGGCGGCCTTGTCGCTTAAGGTGATGTTGGCCAGAAGCATATCCAGGTAGGCCGTTTCCGTGGGCAGATCACTCGGCTCCACATACTTGAAGCCGCCCATATCCGCGGCCCGGGAAGTCTGGACCAGCTTCACCGCCTTTTCGTAATCGCTCATCACCCCCAGCCTTTGCCGGCCGTCGGCCTCCACCACAAAGGGTGGGCCATAAAAGGGCACGAAAATAAACTCGTCGCGCCCGGCCGTCACCGACTTTTCCGGGTTTCTGGCCTTGATGGTCAACTTGTCCGGTGTGGTGGACAGGGCCGCCAGGACATCCTTTTCAGTGAAATAAACCTGTCCGCCTGAAACCTTAAAGCCGTTTTTTTTGAAAAGGTCCAGAGTTTCCTCATCAGAAAAGGCCAAGCCGTTTTTTTCCAGTATGGTCATGGTGGTTTGGTGAATAAGGTCCAGCTCTGAAACTGACAGGCTTTGCATGCGATCAACGATCATGATGATTTCTCCCGGTTGTAATTGCGGCCAAGGCCTCTCGGCTTTTGGCAAAACAAGTTCCCAAGGCCGAAAATATTCGGTCCCAAACCACTGTTAAAAAATTAAAATACTGGGGCGGGTAATTATTTTTTACGGTTCGAAGATTGTTGCCAATAGTATTATGCAACTCCCTTGCCAGTCAAAAACTCCAAAAATAAACCATTAATATCAAGGTGTTCTGCTGTCGAGAGTTTATACAGATAAAAGCCGTTTTTATAATTATAAAAACGGCTTTTATCTGTATAAAATTATATTTTATAAACATCAACGGGCAATAGCGGCCCGCCGCCTTTGACCGGCTCAGCCATCATTTAAATCCAGGGACGTAGGCTTAAAATCGGCGGGCTTTATCGAATATTTTTTCAGCTTGTGGTGAAAAAGCTGGGGGCTGAGGCCTAAAAGCCTGGCCGCCTGGGCAGCCTGGCCGCCGGTGGAGGTCAGAGCTTTTATGATGACAGCCTCTTCGGCGTCTTCCCTGGCCCGGCTCAGGGAGATTTTGTCTTTTTTCACTGGCGTCCGTTCCACCTTTGGCTCGGCCGCGGGGGCATTCCAAACGGGGTTTACTTTCACGAAGTGGCGGAGCTGAAGGCTGAAATCTTTGTCCACAAAGTGAAGCCCGGCTTCGATGGTATGCTCCAGCTCCCGGATGTTGCCCGGCCAATGGTATTGCTTAAAGCGCTCTTCGGCTTCCGGGGAAATGTCAACCACGTTGCGGCCAAGATAACGGTTGTGTTTTTGCAAAAAATGACTGATGAGCAGCGGCAGGTCATCGATGCGCTCCCTTAATGGCGGCAGGAATACTTTGATTACGCCCAGGCGGTAAACCAGGTCGGGCCGCAGGTTTCCGGCGTTCATCTCCACTTCCGGGTTTCGGCTGACGGAGCTGATGAGCCTGACGTTAATTGGAATTTCCTCCAAGGCCCCCACCCGCCGGACCAGGCGTTCCTGAACCGCCCTCAACAGCTTGCTTTGCAGGCCAATGGGCATGGAGTTCAATTCATCGAGAAATAAAGTGCCGCCATAACAGACCTCAAAAAGCCCGGCCCGGTCGGTGGCCCCGGTAAAGGAACCTTTCACTGTGCCGAACAAAAGCCCTTCCAAAAGATTTTCCGGTATGGCCGCACAATTGATGGCCGTGAACGGGCAGTTCCGCCGGGGGCTGGCCGCATGGATGGATTGAGCGATCAACTCTTTGCCCGTGCCGGTCTCGCCCACGATCATTACCGATGAACTGCTGGGCGAGGCCATTTTGGCTGTTTCCACCGCATCGAGAAATTTCAGGCTTCGGCCCACCAGGGTGTCAAAGGAAATGACGGTTTCCTGAGCCCGGCTTTTTTTACTGGCTGGCTGCAAGGGTTTGCTGGTCTTTTTCATCAAAGAATTGAGGGTGGCGTTCTCAACCGCATAATCAACGGTAAACCCAAGAGTGCCTAAAAATTGATCGCCGTCTATCAATGGATAGATGCTGCAACGGGCGTTGACCAGTTTTCCCAGGCGTGTGAAGTAATATTGAATGCAGTCGACCACTGGCTTTTTTGTTTTAAGGCTCACCATGGTCGGGCTATCGGAGGGGCTGATGTTGTAAACATCATTGATGGTACGGCCCAGGGTCATGTCCGGGTTCATGTCGTCAATACGGCCCATGCTGCGGTTGTAATAAAGGATGACCCCTTCGGCGTCGGTCACCACCACGCCTTCAGTGTGCTGATCAAACATCATCTTGAACAATTCCAGGTGCAGGCGTGGATCGAGGAATAGTATGGGGGCTTTTTTCATAATATCTCCCGGCTGTTTACAATGCCCCGTATTTTTTTACCGGCAAATGGTCAACTTGCCGTCAACGGGCAGTAGTCGGTATGTGTCTGTATACAGTAAGTAAAGGAACATTATGAAGATAGCACAGGCGTCATTAAAAATACAAATTCCCTCCTGAGCACAACCCCGCCCCAGGATGTGCGGAAGAGGTATCCACCCCATTCGCGCACCTTATCTGGCGGCCGCATCATAGCGGTCGGGCACCCCTCATAGTTTGACTTTGGTATTCAGGATAAGGGAGGAAGCCAGAGGCCGACAGTTTTTTTCGGTGCGGTTGTGGGAATAATGAGAACATCCGGCCCGCTCCAGCGCCGACAGAGCCTGAATTCCACTATTGACAACCTCTCCCCCCACACTCTTTTCCTTACTCAATTCAATGGGAAACTCTTCCAACTTAAGCTCTTTGGCGGTCATGTCTATTTTCTCCTTTTTTGTAAGTATCGCTGAAAATCACATCCACCTTAATCTAAGGCGAAAAAGCGGGAAGTGGTCAAACTGACGGCATTGTCTTTTTTAAACACATGCGCACGATAATCAGCAAATCTCTTGCCAGTTAAACTGCTTAATTAAATCGGCCAGTTATGGTAATAGCGATATAAGAAAATCAAAAATAATTTTATTAATATAAATAATTTTTTTATATTTATAAAATTTGGACAATGCTTAGCTTAATCTTGTTCCAGTGCGCTGGGTACATTCAGAGAGAAATGGTTGATAAGGTGTATGGAAAGGCGGAGGCGTCACTATAATAGGATTTTTTATGACAAATATGTGATCCGCTCTGTGATACCAAAACAAAGAGACTCTTTGTATGAATGGTCAATCAGCCGAAAGTAACGGGGCCACTGAAAATCCCACCTATAAAGAAGTCTGCAGCGGCAAAACCGGCTCCACCGAAACCGTTCATATCCAATATGATCCTGAAGTCGTCAGCCTGAAAACCCTGGCCGAGCAATTCTTCAAAATTGTTAATCCGGTCAGCGTCAATCGGCAGGGCAACGACACTGGCAGTCAATACCGCACCGGAATGTATTACCAGAGTGAATAGGAGCGGGCGGTCCTGGAGTCGGTGATGGCCGAAGTCGCTCAAAAATACAAAAAGCCATTGGCGGTGGAACTATTGCCTCTGAAGAATTATTATCTGGCCGAGGATTATCATCAGGACTATTTGCGAAAAAATCCCGGCGGCTACTGCCACATCAGCTTTGACAGCTTGAAGGATATTAAAACCGAGGCCAAGGGGATAGTCGATCCATCCAAATACTCCAAACCTTCTGAGGCCCAGCTGAAAAAAATGCTGACGCCCGAGGAATATAACGTCACCCAGAAAGCAGTCACGGAGCGGGCATTTTCCGGAAAATTCTGGGATAACAAAGAACCTGGCTTATATGTGGATATCGTGACCGGAGCACTTCCAGGTACAGACCGTAACTTTGACCGTCAAAGATGCGATAAAGCTTATCTTTCGGCTGTAAGTTCTTGACTTTAGTGTCGGTAAGCAGAGTCATAAGGGGATGCTCTTTCATCAAGGCGCGCCATTCCCCTATATGTACCCCTGAGGCATATGGATGTCAACGTCGCCAGGCGAACCAAGGCGGACACTAAAACAGGCCGAAAGCCCTTATGATTTAAGGACTTTCGGCCTGTTTCGGATTTTTCCGAATTAACTAGTGGTCCGAGGGACGGATAAGGCGCACTCTATGCGCTATTGGCAGCTAACTATGGAAAAATATTACCATAAAAAATTTGAGAAATCAACTCGGTGGCACACTTGTGACCAACTTTCAGGAGTAGTAAGGTTCCGCGACACGGAATCGAACCAAGGCCAGATTTCAAGCCGGATTGTACTTTTCCAGCAACTCATTTGGACTTACTGCGGGTACTGGGGAACTGGTAAAATCCTTTAAGTTGCGGGTAATGATCAGTTCCGCACCCCATTTTCGGGCGCATTCGGCCAAAAGAGCGTCCTCAAAGTCGTTAATCGGAAGATCCAATGCCCTGACACAGCGTTCTTTAGAAACCTCAATTACCTCAAATAGTTCCATTAGGTTGGCCAATGAATTTCTGACGATCTGAAGGTCATGACAATGCTTGCGAAGCAAGTAGGCGATATCTGTAATAGTGTTGGCCGTTATCGCCGCTTGGAGCCGATTGTTGGCTATTATATTGAATACGTTCTCAGAGTGCATAACAAATGGTTCTCTATCGGTGAGAACATCAATAACAATATTGGTATCAACGACCACCTTCATTTCATGGCCAACCGTTCTTCTTTAGCGGCTTCCAACGATGCGTCAACCGGTAAAACACCTTTTAGAGCTTTAACCAGGTCAGACTTATCGGTGGCGTCGACCAGTTTGGCTACTCGTTTGCCGTTGCGAGTAATGATTATTTCTTCACTGTCAACAAGGTCAAGATATTTGCCGATATTGGTTTTAAATTCAGTAGATGTAATGATCATAATTTTACCTCCCAAATTGACTATTTTTATTTTAGCAATATAGGCCATAGTTGTCCAGTGTTGTTGTACGAAAAATCAAAGAAATCTATTGAACACTAAAAAGCAGTGGTAATATTGTAACCATCACTCACAGGTGGAACAGGCTGTCGAAGCCTGGAGGTTCAGCAAGTCGCGGTTCTCCCGTAAGGACGATTTTAGCGAGAGAAGCTGCTCAAAGATTATCCGTTTTTCATAACTGGTGCAATCCTTCATTAAAAGCACAATTTCACTGTTATATTCTTCTTTGTTGCCCAGGTTACCGGCAAGCAGGCCATCAGGTGTTGTGCCCATGACTCTGGCGATAGTTGTCAGCGACTGCAAGCTGACTTTACGCTTAGCGCTTTCGATGAAACTTATGTGAGATACCGACAAAGATGCCAGTTCCGCAAGTTGCGCCTGTGATATCTTCCGCAATCTTCTTGTTTCCCCAATACATTTACCGATCAAAACATAGTTCAGCATAAATAAGCCTTTTCAGATTATTAGTCTTAAAATTATACAATTGCTCTTCGCGAAATAGACTGTAAGTCAATTTATTGGCCGCTGGTCTATTTATTTTCGCATGTTTTTGGAGTAGGTTTGACTGGATTATTCACTGGCGGAGGATACAACGGTATTGGATTCAGACAAACGGCACAACACCACACAGGAGAAAAACAAAATCCGGGCCCGTTATCAAAAAAAGGATAACCTGGAAGTGATTCCCGCCACTCCTGCGGAAAGTTTTCATAACGACAAAAGCGAAAAGCGTGTGGCCATCTATGTCAGGGTATCAACTGATGACCCGCGTCAGACTTCATCATATGAACTTCAGAAGAACTATTACATGGACGCCGTTAAGCGGCATCCTAACTGGAGACTCGTTGATATATATGCCGATGAGGGTATTTCCGGTACGTCATTGCGTCGTCGGGACGCCTTCATAAAAATGATCAGCGACTGTAAAGAGGGGAAAATAGACCTTATCGTGACAAAAAGCGTATCTCGCTTTTCCCGCAATATAGTTGACTGTATTGGTTATGTAAGGGAGTTGAAAGCCTTACGGCCTCCTGTCGCCGTTTTTTTTGAAACAGAAAATATCTATACACTCGACCCAGACAGTGAAATGAGCCTGTCCTTCGTTTCGACATTGGTTCAGGAAGAGAGCCATAACAAGAGCAAAAGCATGAATCAATCCGTTGAAATGCGTTTCAAAGGCGGAATATTTCTCACACCGGTTCTGCTCGGCTATGATCATGACGATGATGGAAACCTTGTCGTCAATAAAAATGAAGCGGAAACCGTTCGTTTGATTTTTTTTATGTATCTGTACGGATTCACTTGCCGGCAGATTGCGGAGGATATGTCTTTGCTCGGGAGAAAAACCAAGAAAGGGAACTTAAAATGGTCGTCAGGTTCCATATTGCAGATACTACAAAATGAACGTCATTGCGGCGATGTCCTCGCCCGGAAAACATGGACGCCAAACTATTTAGACCACAAATCAAAGAAGAACAGAAAAGATCGGAACCAATACCTTGGTTATGATCATCACGAGTCGATTATTTCACGAGATGATTTCATTGCCGTTCAGCGTTTGATCAGTAATGCGAAATATGGACATAAAGGGTTTCTTCCAGAACTTAAAGTTATTACAGAAGGGGCCCTGAAGGGTTTTGTGTCGATAAACCCAAGGTGGGCTGGTTTTTCCGCCAGCGATTACATTCGGGCCTCCCGCAGCGTTTGCGCTCTGAATGCCGTCCGGCCTGACGAATGCTTCAAGGTGGAAGTGCAAAGAGGAGATTTCGATTTGCGTGGCTATGAAATTGCCAGATCGCAATTTTTTGATGTTGCCAAGAAAGCCAGCATCACCTTCACCATTAATGAATTAAAATTTGGCATTGAATGCATCCGTAAAATGAACGACATCGCCTTCGTAGAACTATTGATTCATCCAGACAATCATCTGCTGGCCGTTCGCCCATCTACTGATAAAAACCGTAATGCGGTTCGTTGGGCCATGTTGAAAGAAACCGCTTGCCAAACGCGCACGATCAGCGGCACCGCGTTTTTGAAGACTATTTATGAAGTTTACGGTTGGAGGGCTGAATTCAAATACAGAATGCGGGGAATTCAAAACCAAAAAAAGAATGAATCAGTCTATATATTCGATATGCGGGAAACTGAAATATTTGTTCCCGTCGATCTTCTGAGCCTGGAAAATGGCGATGAAGCTTTTAAGGATAAGAACCAAATGTATTTTGGCAAGCCACTTATTTCAACAGCAAAAGCGGTTTGTGCCTATCCTGCTGAGTGGGCGAAAACGTTTGGCAGCGACTATTACCGCCATACCCAGGCACAAAAGATGCTGTCTTTTTCTAAAACCGGGGAGTGGAAAACTACATCGGAAGGGAAGGCCTTTAATGAATCCCCATTGAAAGTGACAAGCGAAAAAGAAATTGAACTCTACGTCGCCCAAATCAAAGAGAATATAAAGCAGAAAGGAGGGTGAACCGGTGGACACGGCCCTAAATAGCACATCCCCGGCACTGGACAATGAAATCATCAGAGATGAAGAATTCACCACTCTGGGATACCAGGTTGTCAGGAGAGAGTTTTTTGCCCATATCAAAGAGCCGTCCGTAACTTTCAACAAATGTCAACTTTCTATAAATACGGCTTGCCTGAACAAACTGCCAGCCGTTGACTATGTGCAGTTGCTGGTTAACCCTGAAGAAATGAAGTTGGCGATCCTGCCATCCGAAGAAAATGTAAAAGATTCATTTCTTTGGTGTGTAATCAGTAAGCAAAACGGCAGGAAAAAACCACGCCCAATAACTTGCAGAGTGTTATTGGCCAAATTGACCAGGCTGATGGGCTGGAATCCTGCCCATAGACTTAAAATTATGGGCAAATTGGTTGAATCCAACGGTGAGCATCTTTTTATCTTCGATCTGAGAGCTACAGAGGTCTATCAAAATATCGGCCGTGACGGAGAAAAGCTGTCATCGTCCCGCATCCCGCTATTTCCCGCTGAGTGGCTGAACCAGTTTGGTCTGCCGGTGGAAGAACACCGAAAAACGCTACAAGTGAAGTTCTTTGATGAATATGCGGTATTCGGATTAAAAGATCCACCTGAGGATTCGAAGTGTGGGCGTTAACCGGACAGCGGATAAACCATAGCGGAGCTTTGGATTTAGTTCACTTAAGTAGTATCACTTAGGTTGATTTGCGAAAAGCCGTGCCGCATTGAAATGACGAGGAGCCTTGAAATGATTGACTATACTGCCCTGGATTTAATGGTTGATGAAACGTTCAAAAAACTTAGCCCGCCACTGTCACCTGATGAGTATAAGCTACTGGAGGATGAACTGCTTAGTGAGGGATGCCGTGAGCCGATCCGCACATGGAACAATATAATTATCGATGGACATGCCCGGTATGAAATATGCCTTCGCCACGGCCTGAGGTTTGAAACGCAAAGTATGCAGCTAAGAAATATAAATGATGTTATCGCCTGGATTTGCATCAATAACCTCAGTCGTCGTAACATTACAGAAGCAACCCGCAGGTACTTGATTGGCAAAAGATATGAATCCGAAAAGATAGCTGGAGCTCTTCATGGTGGTGGCGAAAATTTGCCTGTTTCGGGAAATGCAGCCGCACCGGCAAACTGGGGGCAATCGGCCACTACGGGCTTTGTAACAAGGACGTCTAAAAAAATCGGCAATGAGTACCAAGTGTCCCACTCCACAGTGGAAAAATACGGGGTATATTCGCGGGCGATTGATGTTTTGGCAAAAGCAAACCAAGATGTTGTCCCGCAAATACTCTCAGGCCAAATTAAGGTTTCATATGAAAATGTCATCGAACTGGCCAAACTTCCTTCGTTGGAACTTGCGCATATCAGCAGGCAATTAATCCAGAATGATCGGGTTTTAGTTGGCTATGCCAACAGGCGGAGAAATTTGGAGAACCGTCGCCGGAAGACAAAACAGGCGAGATCATCAAAGGTCAGTGTTAAAGACATGCCCACGTTTGATCCTGATGCCGAAATTTCCAGCCTGTCGCTCACAATACCGTCCTGGATAAGCTCTTTAGAAAGAACTCAGGAGACGGCAAACATCGCTTTGGTGTCAGAAAAAGCTAGAGACAGGCTTTCAGCTATGCTTGATGACCTGGAAAAAGCGGCCGGTCACTTATTGGATATATTGAGGTAAGAGAATGAAAAATTTTGAAAAATTTGTGCCGCGAGTCCATTTTGAACAAATCCCGATTAAAAATCTTGTTTCAAATCAGTTGTATCAGCGGAATCTTTCTGTGTCGCATGTCCGCCGGGCCGCAGCCAACTTTGATCTTTGGCAAATCAACCCGGTTAAGGTCAGCCGCCGCGATGGCGTCAACTATGTTTTTAATGGGCAACACACTATTGAAATCGTGGCTTCGGTATCCGGCTCTCGTAACACCCCGGTTTGGTGCATGGTATATGACGATCTGGAATATCAGCATGAGGCTGATATTTTTGCCAACCAGCTCAAATATACCAAGCCCTTGCTGGCCTATGAAATATTTATGGCCAATGTTGAAGCTGGAAACGATAAACAACTTATTATCAAAGACCTGGTTGAATCATATGGGCTAACTATCTCCAACAAGAAATCGTCAACAGGAATTGGTGCCATAGCGACGATAGAGTCCATCTTTGACAAATACGGATTTCACACGCTAAACCGGGTTTTGCGGTTATGCATAGCCACCTGGGAAGGTGAGGCGAATTCATTCAGTTCCAATATGCTCAATGGTATTGCTCGTCTGGTGTTCACCTATGGCGACAAAATGAATGACGACCATTTTAAAGAAAAATTAGGCAACTATTCTGTTAAAGAAATTAGCCGAACCGCTGTAGACCGCCGTACCGGCTCGCTCGGATATGCGGAAGCGATGCTTATCGCCTATAATAAAAAAAAGAAATTCGGATTGCCATGGGAGAGCCTTTATACCAAGAAGGGGCGCAAATCAGATTTGGATGCGACACCACCTGAGGAAGAAGTTGAAGTGGATTGATATCTTTAAATGTGGAAATCAAGACCTAGACAGTGTCGTCAATAGATTTTAGCTCAAATGGCAATACAACGGATGTGAACAGCGGCCAAAAAAGAAGAAGCATTCTTTGCATACCTGGTGGCGATGCCGCGCCACTGCTTCAAAACCAGAAATACATTTTCAACAAGATGCCTCAACTTATAAAGGTCCTTGTCATATTCACGCTGGACTTTGCGGTTGCGTTTCGGAGGAATGACTATCGACATGCCGGCCAGTACGGCCAACTTGATAAGCGCATCAACATCATAGCCCTTGTCGGCCAGAAGGTGCTCGGCATCAATACCATCAATCAGTCTTGCAGCCTGCGAGCAATCAGCAGTGGTACCTTCTGTAATAAACATTCTGACCGGCATACCATGCGCATCCACGGCCATATGTATCTTGGTGTTGAGTCCCCTTTTGTGCGGCCCATCGCTTGATTGTCGCCTTTGGCCCCTGCCGCATGCTGGTGAACTTTAATATGACTGGCATCTATCATCAGCCATTCATAATCTGGTTCATCAACCAGAAGTTCAAGCAATGATTCCCACGCGCCACGATCACGCCAACGACAAAACCGCCTGTGGGTATTTTTCCAGTCGCCGTAATCTGGCGGTAGGTCTCTCCAGGGAGCACCAGATCGAAGAATCCAGAAGACGGCGTTTATGAATTCGCGGTTATCTCGGGCATTGCCGCCCCAGGTGCCTTTGCGCCCAGGCAAATGCAATTCCAGCAACTGCCAGGTTTCATCAGATATATCGTGGCGACGGTGAGCAGGCTCCATTGGTGTCCTCTCAGTTTGAATTTGCCTCAATTATATAATATTTATATCTTTTGACGACACCATCTAAAAAATGAATGAAATAAATATGCCGAACACGAAAAAGAAAGGAGATGCAAGAGCCAGGTTTTAGGTATTAAACTAAGATGTATAATTATGAGGTGAGCACTAAATATTCTGCCTTTCTGAAAGTATTTGAGGACATGCCGGACCCGCGTCATCACCGGACGAGACGGCATCGCTTTGTGGACATCCTTTTAATTGCCCTATGCAGTGTCCTGACAGGAGGCCGTAGCTTTATGGACATGGAAGAGTTGGCGCATGATTGGGAGCCATGGTTTAAAGAACTGATTCCGCTGACTGGCGGACCACCAAGCCACGATACTTTCAACCGTGTTTTTTAAATGATGAATCCGGTTTTGTTTGAGACCTGCTTTAGAGCCTGGACCGGGCAAATCAGAAAATCCTTGCCGGATAATGTTGAGATTATAGCAGTGGACGGCAAGTGCTGTCGTGGCTCCGGGCAGGGGACGCGAACGCCGATAGAGGTGGTAAACGCCTGGGCCAGTGAGAATCGTTTGGTATTAGGTATGCTGGCGACACCAGGCAAGGGTCATGAAGTCCACGCGGTTCAAGAGTTGCTGAAAGGCTTGATCTTAAATAAGTCGCTGGTGACCACTGATGCGCTGAATTGCCAGAAGGAAACAGCGGCAGTGATAATTGAGGGCGGTGGTGATTATGTATTGGCTCTCAAAGGCAACCAGCCGGTAATGTATCAGGAGTTTAAATTTTTTCTTGATGAAATATCACAAAGCAGAGCACCGGATGTCGAAACCGTGGACAAGGGGCATGGCCGCATTGAAACCCGCCGCTTCTGGCAAAGCGAGGACATAGATTGGTTTGCGGATGCGGATAAATGGGCTGGCCTGCGAAGCATCGGCTTGGTCCATAGCCTCAGGGAGTTTGGCGATGGGCGCAGACAAGAAGAAAAGCGTTGTTACATTTCGAGTTTGTCATTTAATCCCAAGTTGCTGGCCAAGGCAATCCGCACCCATTGGGAAGTGGAGAATAAGGTCCACTACTGCCTTGATGTGAGTTTTGGGGAGGACCAAAATCACGCCAGAACCAAATTTGCCGCCGCAAATCTCAGTACCTTGCGAAAAATGACCATGAATATTCTCAGGCAAGAACCTTCAAATAAAAGCCTCATTCAAAAACAGCGCAAGGCCGCAAGGAATCCTCTCTTCCTTTTGGAACTCCTGAAATTAGATGCGTAGGCCCTGCTTCCTTATAGACCTCTTATTGCTACCGAGGTCATTTTCGGTTAAAATGCTTCTGGCTCAAAATATTGATTTTTTTATTTTCATCGCCCGGCAGTGTTTTTAAATACACGGGCAAAAAGGTCGGCCGGGCCGCTGGCACATTCAGCTTATAATTTTTGGCGAGAGGAATCATGACCCCGATATATCTGATGGACGCCAGCGCTTTCATTCACCGCTCCTTCCATGCCATTCGCAATCTGACCACTAAAGACGGACGGCCCACCGGAGCGGCCTACGGCTTCACCGCCACGGTGCTGAAGCTTCTGAAAGATAAGAAACCGCAGGCCCTGGCCGTGGTCTTCGATAGCCGCGGCCCCTCCCGTCGGCACGAAATCTATCCCGAATACAAAGCAAATCGCGGCCCTATGGATGAAGATCTGGCCGTGCAGCAGGCTCCTATCAGAGAAATCGTCGCAGCCCTTGGCCTCTATGGTCTGGAACGCCCCGGCTTTGAAGCCGACGATCTTATCGCAGTCGCTACCCGCTTCTTTTCCGATCAGGGCCGGGAAGTGGTTATCGTTTCCAGCGATAAGGATTTCTATCAGCTTCTGTCAGATCGCGTTTCCATGTATGACCCCGATCCCAAAAAAGATTCCGCCCTCACCCAGGCCGCTTTCATGGAGCGTTTTGGCGTCGAACCCGCCTCTTTTCTGGAAATGCAGGCCCTCATGGGAGACTCCAGCGACAATATACCCGGTGTTCCCAAGGTCGGCGAAAAAACCGCCCAGAAACTAATTACCACCTTCAAAACCCTGGACAATCTCTACGCCCACCTCGATGAAGTAAATCCTGAACGTCTGCGCGACAATCTTTATGAACACAAGAAGGACGCCTATCTCTCGCGCGAGCTGGCTTCACTGGGACATGGAGCCAAGGTCGATTTTTCTGAGAGCGACCTGAAGCCGGCCGAACCGGATCGGCCGCGTCTGATTCACCTGTTTCAAGATTTGGAATTCAATCGCCTATTAAAGGATCTGGTCCCGGCCGGTGAGGAATCAGTCGATTCAGCCACCCCGGATCAGCCGGCGGTTAAATACGATGACTATGTTCTGGTTGATTCCCCCTCAAACTGGAAAAAACTGGAGGCGGCCCTTGCTTCAGCCAAGATGCTGAGCGTGGATCTGGAGACGGACAGCCTCAGCCCCAGCCGCTGCTGCATCGTCGGCATGAGCCTCTGTGCGGAGCCCGGTTACGGCTTCTATATCCCCATAGCACATCAGACCTTGAGCGCCGGGCCCAAAAATCAATCCTGGGAAACGGTGGCGGAGAAAGTCGGGCCATATCTGGAGAATGAAGCTTTGCCTAAAATAGGGCAGAACGTTAAATTCGACTGGCTGATTCTGCGCCGCCACGGCATAAACCCGAACCCGCCGAGCGACGACCCTATGCTTGCTTCCTATCTTCTGGACCCGGAATCCCGTCATGGCATGGACCATCTCAGCCTGCGTTTTCTCGGCCATCAGCCGATAGCTTTCAAAGATATGGTGCCGGAGCCCAATAAAAAGAACTTTGGCGATCTTGAGCCGGAAGACGCGTTAAATTACGCGGCTGAAGATGCGGACGTCACCCTGCGTCTGGCCTCACTTCTTCGAGGGCAGCTCGAAGAAGCGGGCAGCGCCCTGATGAATCTCTATCGTCAGGTGGAACTGCCGCTGGAAGACCTGTTGGCCAGGATGGAGGAAACCGGGGTCCTCATTGACGCGGAACGTCTGGGGGCGCTGTCGAAAGAACTGACTGAACAGCTCAAGACCATTGAAAGCAAAATTTACGAATTGGCCGGGCGACGATTCAATATCGGCTCACCCAAGCAGCTTTCGGAAGTTCTTTTCAATGAGCAGGGTTTGTCACCCATAAAAAAGACGGCCAAAAAAACCGGCTTTTCAACGGATGACGCCGTGCTGGCCGAATTGGCCCTTCTTCATCCACTGCCGCTGGAAATCCGCAACTGGCGTTCGCTGGACAAACTGCGAAGCACTTACACTGACAAACTTCCCAAGGAAATAAACCCCGCCACCGGCCGCGTTCACACCTGGTATAACCAGACCTTAACTTCAACCGGCCGCCTGTCGTCCTCAGATCCCAACTTGCAAAATATTCCCGTGCGGGGAGAAGAGGGGCGCCGAATCCGGTCTGCTTTCATTGCCCCGGAAGGTTTCAGGATTCTTTCGGCGGACTATTCCCAGATTGAACTGCGGGTGCTGGCCCATTTTTCACAGGATGCTTCGCTGTTGAATGCCTTTGAAAACGATGAGGATATCCACACCCAGACGGCGGTGGAAATTTTTGGCCTGCCGGCTGAAGAAGTGACGGCCCAGCAGCGCCGCGAGGCCAAAACCATCAATTTTGGCGTTGTGTACGGCCAGGGGCCCTTTGCCCTTGGCAAGCAACTGGGCATACCGCAAGCTCAGGCCCGTGATTTTATCGACCGTTATTTTGCCCGCTTTCCGGGCGTGAAACGCTATATGGAAGAAACCCGCGAAGCCGCCCGCGTAAACGGCCTGGTGACGACCTGGTTTGGTCGCCGCCGCTGGCTCAAAGGGCTGACGGGCGGCTATCAGGCCCGGCAGGAAGCTGAACGCATGGCTATCAACACCCCCATTCAGGGCACGGCGGCGGACCTGATAAAAATGGCCATGCTGGCAGTTGACGCGCGTCTGAAAAAAGAAAGCCCTTTATCCCGCCTGATTATGCAGGTTCACGATGAGCTGGTGCTGGAAGTCCCCCAGGCTGAGGTTGCGGCCGTGGCTGAACTGGTGCGCTCCGAAATGGCCGGGGTAGCCAAAAAGCCGCCCCTGGAAGGGGCCGAACCCCTAACGGTGAAACTTAAAGTAGATGTAGGCCACGGCCCGGACTGGTCCACCGCCCACTAGTGTGCGTGTGCGTGTGCGTGGTCCGCACGGGACTATGTCTGGGTGAGACCTTCCCGTAATCGTTAATTCTGGCGGCCATCATCGTATTTAGAGCGGTGCCCCCTTGGCGGTGACGTTTCACCCGCCGCTGAAGTAACCGTTATTTTCTTAATGACCAGTTCTGAGGTAGCGGTAGTCCTTCTCTGAACTGGAACCAAATTTGACAGCACGAAACGAATGCGGGCTATTGCACCAAAAAATCAGGACCACCCGCTCAGCGGGTGGTCTGCTCAAGCCCTACAAGGGCATGTTACTGGCAGCGCCAGAGGGCGCATTGAATGGTTTGCCAACCGCATACAGTTCACAGGCACGCCCCTAAAGGGGCTATTTCTTTTTGCCTTTGTTTACCGGCTCACCCGTAAACGGGTCGATGTATTCCTTCATCGTCAGTTGATCTGCCGTCAAGTCCTCTTGCAGTTGGTTTCTTATATACTCAACTATCCTTTTCGCATTTTTGCCCACTGTATCCACATAGTACCCACGACACCAAAAGTGTCTATTGCCATACTTGTACTTCAAGTTGGCGTGCCGGTCGAATATCATCAATGAACTTTTCCCTTTCAGATACCCCATTACCTCTGATACGCTGTACTTCGGCGGTATCCTCACAAACATGTGGATGTGATCTGGGCAACATTCCGCCTCTATTATTTCAACCCCTTTCCTCTCACACAAATCTCGCAATATCTTTCCAACATCTACTTTGATCTTGCCGTATATCACTTGCCGACGATACTTTGGCGCAAACACTATGTGATACTTACATTCCCATCGGGTATGTGCTAAGCTGTTTTTGTCCACTGGACAGCCTCCTTATGCTATTTGATGTGGTCGGCAAACCTACATCATTTTAGCATTGGGGGGCTTCTTTTGCTTAAAGCTAAAGCTAAGAACGCCTACCACCGGCAGAGCCGGTGGTTTAATCAAGCTAAAGCGGGCAAACATACCGAAACTCCTTCTTAGGAGTTTCGGTGGGGTCAAGGGGGAACCCCTTGTGGGGTGGAGGGGCAAAGCCCCCCTCTAACAATAGCCTCTTGTTCCTAAAAAACGCCTTTCAGGCCGTGGTTGCGGAGGGCCGCGTCACAGCTGCCGAGATGGTAGAGGTTGTGCGCGGCCAGCATGCTTAGGGTAAAGGCGTGGGAGATGTCCCACTCTATGGCCGCATATACCGGCTCGTTGCGTTTGGTCAGGTCGGCGTCAGTAATGGATGAGACATATTTCTCAACCGTGGCCTGAGCGGCCTGCAGGGCTTCTTTGACCTTGGCCTTATCCACAGTTTCCTCCGCCGCTTTTTCCAGGCCGGAGACGGATTCTTCGGCCAGGGAGGGAATGCCCTCATTTAAACCGGTAAAGAAGCTTACCGCGCTTATACAGTGATAAACCTGCTGCCAGACCGGCCACCCACCGCTTTTCTCGCGCCAGATTTCATCAGGACAGACTTCAATAAACTGGTTGAGCAGGGTAAATGATGTGTCGATAGCGCCCTTCTGGGCCATGATTACAGCTTGAGACATTGCTTGTTGCTCCTTTTCAAAAGAAGGTTGGCCTCAATCACCCGCCCGGACCGGGAGCGGCCCGGCGGGTGATGGTTGTGCATACATTTTGATCTGGTTTAAGTATGCTCTTCTATGGGCCGGATTGTCAAGCTTCTAGAAATCAGCGAAATCATCCATCGGAATGGCCTCTATGGCCTTGGGTTTTGCCGCGGCCGGAGATTTTCTGGGGGCGGGGGGAGAGGGCGCCGGGCCAAAGTTGTTGTTTCCAGGCTGGAGCGCGGGCCTTCTGGTCTGTCTGGATGAGGACTCCGCTCCGTGAATCAGACCGGAAAGGTTATCCACTGCCTCCATGAGGTTGGCGGCCTGTATGGAAAGCTGGCCCGCCGCGCTGGCCGCCTCTTCGGCCGAAGCCGCGTTGGCCTGGGTGACCTTGTCCATTTCGCCCATGGCCGTGGTAATCTGGCCAATGCCCTGGGACTGTTCCCTGGAGGCCTCTGCCACATCGCGCAGAAGCTCGGCCACACGCTTGGCCCTCGTTTCCACAGTTTTAAAGTTCTCGGCTGTGTTGTTCACCATTTCTGAACCTGAATCTATGTTGGAAATAGTGGTGGAAATCAGAGCCGAAGTGTTTTTGGCCGCGTCGGCCGAGCGAATGGCCAGGTTGCGCACCTCATCGGCCACCACCGCGAAACCGGCCCCGGCTTCACCGGCGCGGGCCGCCTCAACGGCCGCATTGAGGGCCAGAAGGTTGGTCTGGAAAGCGATTTCATCAATGGTCTTGATGATCTTGCCGATTTCATTGCCGGAGACGGCAATCTCATCCATGGCCTTGATAACCAGGCCCATGGAGGAATCGGCCTGCTCAACCGCCTGATTGGCCTGCTTCATCAGGGTATCGGCCTCACCGGAGTTCTCCGCGTTGCGGGAGGTCATGGAACTCAGTTCCTCCAGGGCGGCGCTGGTCTCTTCCAGGCTGGCCGCGTTTTCCGAGGCCCCCTCCGCCAGGGTGCTGGAGGCGCTGGATAACTGGCCGGCCGCGTTGTCGACCTCACCCGCCCCTTCGTTCAGGATTTCTATCAGCCGGGTGATGGGTTTGGTGATGCTGTTGGTTATCAGATAAGCCATGAGCATGCTGACGCTCAGGGCTATGACCATGCCTACCAAAAGAGACCAGACCATCATATCCACCGAGGAAGATGTTTCAGCGGTAACATTGCTGGTCAGGTCATAGATCTCATTCCCAAGCTCATTGGCTATAGTGATGATGTTATCCCGTATGCTGGAGCGTTTGGCGGTGGTTTCCAGGTTTCTGGCTCCGGCCGCCATCAGAGTCTTGAGGCTTTCACCGCATTCATTGATCAATGAGGTCAATTGCCGCATAGTCTCTTTATTACTGGATGTGACGGTGTCTTTTTCAATTTCCTTAATAATCTCCATCATATCGCTTACGTCAGCATAAGCGGCCACCAGCTTTTCCGGCTGGCGATAGAGGACTCCCGAAAGCATGTTGATCATCATCTCGCCGGCTTCTGTTTCCAGATCCGCGGCGGCGGCAATGCGTTTACTGCGGCGGGTAGTTGTTTCCGTGTCCGCTCCGGTGCGTATTTCATCCTGCTGCCGCTGATTCTGATCATGACGGAATTTATTGGCAATCTCAATAAACTGAGTGTATGAACCCATCAACCGGCCGGAGGCTTTCTCAATGTCGCCCAGAATAACGGGCAGTTCCGCATTAATGCTGGTGAACCCGGCATATTCCTTTTCCAGGCCGCGCACGATTTCAATGGCTTTCTGATGATCGAGGAAATGATCATCGGCCATGATCTGCTTCAGGGAAGCCATGTTGTCGGCTACAGACTTATGATGTTTCTGGGCGGTATCCCAGCTGGACTGATTAGTGCTGTAGTTATAATCAAGGATGTAAAGGGCTTCCAGGGTAACCATGTTTTGGGTGTCCGCGGCGGCGGACAGGGCGGGCATGTAGTCATCGGTCAGGGCGGATGTTTCAGATTGGACAACTCTGAGCGATACGACCATATAAACTGACAGAATCATAAAAATGGCGCAGGTGGCCACAAAGCCAAGAATAATCTTGCTGCTTAACTTCATAATAAAAAAACCTCCGGTTATGAACATCTGTTTCTTTGACAAAATATAAGCAATATAAAACATGGAGCAGTCACGGGACTTCCCTGTTTTATTTAATCGTAATAATCTATTTGGTGAAAATAATGGCTGGACGAATCTGACGAACGTTCGCTGTGGGATAAACTACTTTGAGGCAGGAAACTGGGCATCATGATTATTGGCTGATATTCTGTGTTTTTAATAAATGGTTTATGTTATTTATTGATAAAATTTTTTAAAAAAATTAAATAATCGATTCGTTAAAACTATACGGCCGCTAATTAAACTACAAAACTATTCATTATATTTTGTGTCCGCACACTAAAAATGCCAACTTTCAGACACAATAGTGACGTGATGTTATCCGAAAGTGAATCTGAAGTCAATCTATTATTTATGATTTCTATGACTGCTAGTTTCTGTCGCCACATCAGATAGTTAAGCTGTTTTATGCATCATCTGTGAATAATGGATAACCTTATGGTTCAGAAATGTTGCCACCCTGGCGCCTTATATTTAAATATCCGCCTGAAAGGATGTGAAATCAAATAATTATTGTTGGCCTGATTCGACAGGCAGCCACTTCATCAGCATTTCCGCCAATTCGATTTTCCGAATGGGTTTTGAGAGAAAATCATCCATTTTGGAGGCCAGCATCATCTCTCTGGCCCCGGCCACGGCGTTGGCGGTCAGGGCCACTATGGGCACGTTCTCCAGCCACCCGCCCAGTTCCCTGATTTTCTGGGTGGTCTCCAGGCCATTCATATCAGGCATCATATGATCCATGAAAATCAGGTCATAATGATGGGCCTGAACTTTCTCCAGAGCGATGAACCCGCTTTCAGCCGTGTCGCAGGTGATTCCGAAGAGCTTGATTAGACCGGCCGCCACGGTCAGGTTCAGTTCATTGTCGTCAACCAACAGCACCTGACCGGAAACCTTCAGACCTTCAAGGTTTTTAGCCCTGCGCCCCCGGACCTTGTTCTGGTCTCCGGCCTTGAGCGGGATGCGGACGGTGAAAGTGCTGCCGCGGCCGTACACGCTGTCCAGGCTGATGTCGCCGCCCATGAGTTTGGCCAGGTTCATGCTGATGGAAAGCCCCAGTCCGGTGCCCTGGACCCGGCGGTTGTTATGCTCGTCGACCTGCTTGAATGCCTGAAAAAGAACGTCGAAATCATCAGCCTTAATCCCCCGGCCAGTGTCGGAGATGTCAAAGCGCAGCATATCTTTTTCCACCGATGCGGTCAGGCTCACCTGACCGCGCTCAGTGAACTTGATGGCGTTTCCCAGCAAATTCATCAGAATCTGGCGGATGCGGACTTCATCCCCATAAAGGCAGACGGGCAGGCCGTCGCCTTTTATGGTGCTGAATTTAATGTTCTTCTTGCTGGATAACTGCTTGATTAGAGAGGCCACGCTCTCCAGCATGTCATTGAAATCAAAATGGGAATTGACCAGGTTGAGCTTGCCGGAATCAAGCTTGGATATATCGAGGATATCATTGATGATTACCAGAAGGGCGTCTGATGAATTTTTTATGTTCAGCACATGCCGGGATTGCTCCTCCGTCAACTGCCCGGCCAGAAGAATATCTGAAATACCCATAATGGCGTTCATGGGAGTTCTGATTTCGTGGCTCATGGTGGCAAAGAATCTGGTGCGTTCCTGGGAGGCTTCCTCAGCCTGCTGCTTTTCCATTTCAGCCCGCATGGCGTAAATCTTCAGCTCGTGGTTCTGGCCGAGCTGGGTCAGCATTTTTTTCACCGCCTCCTGAAGCGCCTCCACTTCACGGCTCACGGATATGTCGCGGTCTATGTCTTCCGAGCAGGCGTCGAGGTTGCCGTCGGCCAATGAAGTGGCGTAATCGGTGATGTGCCTGATGGGGGTTACTATTTTGCGGGTGGCCAGAACGGCACCGGCCGTGAGAATCAGAAGGCCGGCCACACCGATAACGGCAATGGCCCGGATGATGGCCCACATTTCGCCATAGAGGATGGATATGGGGATATCCACATAGAGATGGAGTTGATTATTCATGCCGGGAGAGACAATGGGACCGAAATACACCAGTGATTTTTCACCGAAAAACGGCGAATAAATTTCCTCCAGAAATGAAACTTCATTTTCCAGCACATCAGCCATACGTGCCGCTTCATCAGCTTGAAAGCCAAGTTCCCTGAAATCCAGCCCCTTTTCTTCGGTCTCGGAGGAGTAGGCGACCATACCGTTTTCCGAGATTAAAAGAATCCGGCCCTGGCTGGCGGCCTGCATTTCATCGAGAAACCGAAAGGTCCGCGAATAGGTTATATCCATGCCCACAGTGCCAATGATGGTGCCCTCCCGGACAATCGGGTAGGCGATGGTGGCCAGGTATTCCGCGCCGTTGCCGGTTTCGTAATCCCAGAAACCGCCGTTGTCCTGATAGGGCATACCGGTTTCAAAGGGCGTCAGGTGCCAATACGACTCTTTGGGGTCGTTCAGTTCCTCATCCGGGGTTGAGTCAAGCTTGTGGATGCTGTATTTATCTCTGAGGAAGGAATGCTCATACCAATGCCGGGAGGTGGATGAACTATCGGAAAACGCACCGGGAGGGGTCATTACGCCGTCGGAGAAAACATACCAGGCGCAGCGGATATCGCGATTGGCGTCCATCAGGGAGGTCATTATATAATCAACAGTGTGCCGGGCCGCATCGGTATCGCGGGCCGCGACGGCCAGGTTCATGCTGGTGAGGCGGACCTGGGTGGAAGTGCTGATCAGCGAATCCACAACTTTTTCCGACACATGCCGGGCGGAAAAACCGACGGTTTCGTGGATGCGCTCTTTGCTGTATTTATAAACCACATTGCTTACGGTTATGACCGCCAGAATGAATACCACTGCAAAAGGCAAAAGGCTTGAGGTGAGAATGCTTGAAAAGATGGTTGATGTTTTTTTCTTCATAAACGCTGAATTGAACCGTCAGTGAGTCAGGTTGAGGCGGAATCCACGCCGCCTTGAACGAACGATTGTTTTAATTTGTCAAGCTCCGTTGCGACGCCGAAATAAAAAATGTTAACTAACGCTTTCACTAAAGTTCGTTAGGAAACCTTTGTTTGCGGTACATCGAAACGCACTGTCCGCCGCCATTTCAAGACGGTCTGATGGTACGCCTGTAAAAGAATTTTGACGCAAAAACATGGATTATTGAAGATGTGACGGCTCGAATGATTTGATAAATTTAAATACATTAATAAAGTTTTTTAAAATTTTAAAAATGAAAAGGTCAACTGATTAATATTCAATTGACCTTTCCTAAATCTGGTGCCGAAGGGGAGACTCGAACTCCCACGAGCGTTGCCCACCACCCCCTCAAGATGGCGTGTCTACCAGTTCCACCACTTCGGCACTTTATTATGAACTCTGAGAGTTCCATATGTTGTTATGGTGGGCGGTAGAGGATTCGAACCTCCGACTTCCACCGTGTGAGGATGGCACTCTAGCCGCTGAGTTAACCGCCCGTTAACGAAAACACAATTTATACTATTGCGCGGAAAAATGCAAGACTTATTTTGTGATTTTTTTTATGGTTTTTTCCCCTCGATATACTCACCGCAGGTGATTGAAAATCGCGGAAATTCGCCTTGAAGGCCGGGAGTCGGGGCTTGTTTTTGGCCAGGCTCCCACTCCGCTATAAGCCCTGTGGTTGAGGCCGACCAAGCAGCCGATATGAACTCTCTACTTTTATTGTAAGCCGGTTGCGTCGTGCGTTTCCTCCGCCAAACGGTTGCTGATGATAATTTCCACCCGGCGGTTCTTTCGCCGGTTTTCATCAGTGTCATTGGGGGCCACCGGATTGTAAAAGGCCCGGCCCACCGCCTCCAGGTTTTCCGGGGCCAGGCCGCCTTTTTCCTGAAAATATCTGATGACCGCGCTGGCTCGGGCCGCCGACAGTTCCCAGTTGGAGGGGAAGAGCCACTGCCATTTTTTAGAAATGGGCTGATCATCGGTGTGGCCGATAACAATTATTTTTTTGTCGCCCAGATTTTTCAGGGCTTCAGAGACGGAATCCAGAACTTTGGCCCCGTCTTTGGTCAGGGTGGCGCTGCCGGGGGCGAAGAATATTTTATCCATAAAAGTCATGGACAACTGATCCTTTAATTCAGAGATAACCAGCTCCTGGCTGCTGACCAGCCCTTTGAGGTCGGTGGAAATTTTATCAAAAGCCTCACGGGCCGATTTTGCTTCAGCATAGGCCGCTTCGCGGTCAGTGGCCAGGGCGGCCACCTCCTTTTTCATCTGATCCAGGCGCGCCATATCCTCAGTGAACTGGCGGCGCAGGTTTTCCAGCTCCGTCTGGCTGCGGGCCACTTCTTCTTTCAGCCGGGCCGATTCAGCCAGGGCTTGTTCCTTTTCCTCCAGGCTGGCGTCCGGCGGGCAGTCAGCCGGGGGAGGGCACTCCACCTGCGGGGCCAAAGGACAGGTCACTGTCATTTGAGGCGGGCACTCCGTTACAACCGGGGCCGCTTCCGCCGCTGGCTCAGGCGGCACAGCCGCCTTATTTTCATCGATGGCGGCCAGGTGGCGAACGACTTCTGCCTCCAGCTCTTTTATTCTGGCCTCAGCCTGAATCAGATTTTCCCTGTACAGAGCTTCCTGCCTGGTTATTTCTTCAACTTTCTTTTGAGCGGCAAGCCCGTCGGCCCGCAGTTTATCAGCCTCAGCCCTGACCGTGGCCGAATCGGACCTGGCTTCTGAAAGCTGCCTTTCCGCTGTCTGAACTGAGCTTTCCAACTGACGGATGCGTGTGCCGGCGGCAGTGGCGGCCGTTTCCATATCCCTGGCGCGGCTGGTGAGCTGATCGATTTCGCGCTGACGGGCGTCGGCTATATCCTGGAGTCTGGCCGCTTCGTCGGTGGCCAGCCGCCTGGCGTTGGCCAGTTCAGTGGTCAGTTCGCCCGTGCGCCCTTTTTCCGCGACCAGAAGCCAGATGAAAATCCCAAGGACCAGAGCCCCGATTACAGCGGCGATCAAAGTTCTTATATTCATAAATTATGCCTCCAGCCGTCCGGCCCGATGCCGGTCAGAAATCATTACTATATTGACGCAGCACCTGCCAGAGATGAAAGTTGGCCAGCACGGCCGCCCTCGATAAGGCCCGCCCTCTGGCCCCGCCCAAGCGAAAATGACTGACAATGGGGCGGCCGTGGTTGAGGGTTTCGCTCTGAACCGCGTTTTCAATTATCAGGGCCGTTTCATCATCGTTGTGGGCCGGAGCCTCGGTATCCGGCCTGGAAGTGGTAATAAGGCGTATTTCACGGCTTTGTCGCCGGGAAGGATGGCCCTGTTCTTCCATCATATGAACTGAATCAGGGGCGTAGAGCCGCAGAATTTCCATCACCCCGGACACAGTCGGCTGCCAGGGCAGTTCCTGGGCGCCGCCCCAGTTATTCGGGTCCATAGCCGGGGAGAGGGCGCCGCTGAGCCGCCCCTGGGTCGCGGCGTCAAGGATGGTCAGGCTCAAGCCCATTTTTCTGATAAGACCGGCCGTCGCCTGCGGCAGCGTGGTATCGCCGTAACCGAAGATATGGCCGGTCAGCCTTTTTTCCAGCTCCGCCAGGGTCGGGGCCAGGAGCGATTCAATCTCCGCTTCGCTGGAGCCCTTGGCGGCCACCACCACCCGGACCATATCCGGGGCGGCCAGGAGGCCCACCGTTGGATTGCGATCCGCCCTCATCAAATCCCCGACCATGCTGTCGACCATGCTTTCGCCAAGCCCGGCCGTTTTCAATATGATCGTTTTTATCAGGCCGTTTTCCGAAGGGAACTGTTTTTTCAACTGCGGCAGGAACCAGTCCCGGGTCATGTTCTTCATTTCCACCGGAACGCCGGGGAGGAAGACCATCAGGTGGTCGTCATCACAGAGGGCAAAACCGGGGGCCGTGCCCCAGGAGTTGGGCACCAAAAGGCTTCCTTTGGGCAGCCAGGCCTGGCGGAGGTTATTTTCGGTGAGTGTATAGCCGCGGGTGGCAAACTGGGCGCGAAGCTCCTCGGCCAGTTCTTCGTGATACTCCAGCTCCAGGCCAAAAGCTTCAGCCACGGCCTGGCGGGTTAGGTCGTCCTCAGTCGGCCCGAGGCCGCCGGTAGCCACAATAACGTTGTGATCTTCCCAGGCCCGTTGAAAGGCTTTGATGATTCTAGGCAGATCGTCGCCGACCGAGGTGTGGCGGACCACCTTTATGCCCGCTGAATTGAGCGCCTCAGAAAGCCAGGCGCTGTTGGTATCCACCAGCCGCCCCAGCATCATTTCGCTGCCGGTGCTGATTACTTCGCCAAAAATTTCCCGAGCCATTTTTCCCTGTCCGATTCAAGAATGAATAGGCGGCAGAAGCCGCTGCCGGTAATTTTAGCACTATTGCCAGAAAATCTCCATCATGCTGCAGCACAGACCGGAACCAATGCCCATCAGAGCCAGCCGGCTGCCGGGCCGCACCAGGCCCCGCTCCAGGGCCACATCCAGGGTAAAGGGCACAGCCACCGGCCCCATGTTGCCATAATCAGGAAATGTTTTAACCAGCGCCTCTTCGTTCAGGCCCAATGTTTCGCAGAATTTGCGGGTGTTGGCCGCACTGACCTGATGGCAGATGAGCCGTTCGAAGGATTGGGGAGTCCAGCCGAATTCCCGGCGGCCGTCCGCAAAGGTTTCTTTGGCCAGGGCCACTCCGGCGTTCATCAGGGCGGTGGAGTCGGTTTCCATGCCGCTCATATCGCCACGGCAGAGGTGATTGGAGGCCGCATCGCTCCGGCTGGCCGAAGAGAGCAGCCGTGGCGCGGACGGGTAGTCGTCAGCCCGGCCTAAAATCATGGCCGCGCCGCCGGAACCTAAGGTCAGGGTGGCGAAATTGCGGAAATAAGTGTTGCGGTCAGCCTCTGGGGCCAGGAGTTTGGTGATGGTCGTCTCCAGAATGGGGGCGCTGTTTTCACCGGCCACAATCAGGGCGTGGCGGCTGAGGCCGGATTCGATGGACATGGCCGCCAGTTCCATGCCGTCGATGAAGCCCAGGCAGGCGCTGCCGATATCCAGGCTTTTCACATGCCCGCCCAGCCTGAGACGGCTTTGAACTATCGAGGCTGTGGAGGGTTCAATATGGTCGCGGCAGACGGAGGTGGAATAGAGTAGATCGATTTTTTGCCGGTCAAATCCGGTTTTGGCCAAAAGGCTCTCCGCCGCCTGTGCGGCGGACTGGCTGGGCTGAAAGCTGACCGGATAAAGCCGTCTCTGGATAATGCCGGTCAGGGAGGCCAAGAGGCCCTTGGGCAGTTTCAGGCGGGTCATGGAGGGGGTCAGGTGTTTTTCGATGTCGGCTGAAGTTGTGATAATGGGGGCTTCATCTCTGGCCAGTCCGACTATGGCCACCTTTTGATATCTGGGAAATGGCATGGGCTCTCTTTATTTAGTATATTGTTATTGCGGCAAATATGGCAATTATATCACTTTTGCCGCCAGTTGTGCTATTATACAAAAAATAAAACGGCCGTGGACCAGCAAATGCCGGCGTCCCCGGCCTGAGTTTTGAATGCGGACTGACAAAGTCCCTGGAGGATTTATGGAACACAGAAAAACCAAGATAGTGGCCACCATAGGCCCAGCCTCCTCGTCCCCGGAAATTCTTGGGGCCATGATGGAGGCCGGTCTGAACGTGGCCCGATTGAATTTTTCCCACGGATCGCGTGAGGATCATCAGGCCATGGTTGAGACCATCAGGTCCATAGGGCGTGAGAAAAACTATGAAATCGGCATATTGCAGGATTTATCCGGCCCTAAAATCCGTCTGGGCAACATTAAGGACAGGATGCTCGATACCGGCTCCACCGTGCGGTTGTCTTACGGCACGGAGGAAACCGACGACAGCCTCCCGGTCAACTATCAATATATAGTTGAGGATGTGTCGGTGGGTGAGCAGGTGCTTCTGTTTGACGGCAAGATTGACCTGAAAGTCACGGCCAAGGATGATGACTACCTCACCTGTCTAGTGGTCAACGGCGGCCCCATCAGCTCTCACAAGGGGGTCAATCTGCCGCACAGCGATTTGCGTATACCGGCTTTTACTGAAAAGGACCGTGCTGATCTGACGGTGGGTTTGGAGGCCGGGGTCGATTTCGTGGCCATGAGTTTTGTGCGAACGGAAAAGGATCTTATCCCGGTTAAGGAGATGATCAAGCGCAGTGGCCGTCCGCCGCTTTTAATTGCCAAGATTGAAAAGCCCCAGGCTGTGGCCTCAATTGACGCCATATTGGAAGTGGCTGACGGCATTATGGTGGCGCGTGGTGATTTGGGTGTGGAGATGCCTATTGAGGAGGTGCCCGTCACTCAGAAGATGCTGATCAAGGCGGCCCGCCACCGGGGCAAACTGGTGATCACCGCTACCCAGATGCTGGGTTCGATGGCATTCAACCCTTTGCCGAGCCGGGCCGAAGTGACGGACGTGGCTAACGCCATTCTTGATGGCACCGATGCGGTGATGCTGTCGGAGGAGACGGCGGTGGGCAAGTATCCTGTTGAAGCGGTGGCCATGTTGGACAAGGTTTCGCGGCAGACCGAGCCGATCATGAACAACAAGGCTTTCCTTTTGGAGACGCAGTGTTCATTGCTGAATCCGATTGCCTGTGCCATAACCAGGGCGGTGGCTATTCTGGCTGACGACCTCAATTCCAAGGCGATTGTGGCGGCGACGCAGGGAGGTTCGACGGCTCGGATGGTTTCTCATCTGAGGCAGCCGGTGACGGTTATCGGCCTCACCTCCGATCCGACGACTTACCGTCAGCTTACGTTGTCATGGGGCGTCATCCCGGCCCTGATCCAGCCTTGTGACTCAATGGTGCTTCTGGAGCAGTTGGCCAGTGAATGGCTGGTACGCAACAAGATCGCAAACAAAGGCGACAAGGTTTTTCTGACCTGCGGTCTGCCGCTTCAGACTGCTGGCACCACCAACCTTATCAAACTGCTTGACATAGGGGAATCATCCGGGGAATAAACCTATAGTCAAAGAGTAAGGAAGTGCGGCCTACGGCCGCGCGATAAAGGACTTGGCCCGAAGGGCCAACCAAAGGGTTCCACCCTCTGGACTCCGGCTGGGGGAGGGCCCACGCGGGCCCTACCCCAGACCCCACCCGCGCCAAGGGGCAAGCCCCTTGGAACCCCAATAGGTCAGGGTCAGCTTCAACTTTCTTCTTCCCGCATCGCCGCAACTCGCTTCGCAAGCTCAGTGTAAGCCGTCAGGCAACCCTGGAAAATTTTCCAAATAACCTTGGAAAAAAACGTGGGCCTATTTTTGAGTTGGCACAATCAATGCAATAATGTCAAAAAGAATAGAATGCGCCGTGAGCTTATTATAGGCTTTCGGCGCATTTCATTTCAACTGCTTTTACCTGTGAAAATTCCAAATATTACAGCCTGAATTTCAATAATTACTGATTAAGACCTCTTTCCCAACCATCCTCTTTTGATCACGAGTCAACCTGTTGGCCGTATAGCTCAACTCTACCTGCTCGAACCTGAAGTCGGCGAATATGGCTCTGATTTCAGGGCTGTCGGTGTGGGTCAACAGAAATCTGCCCTTGATGTTGCTTAAGGCTGAAGTCAGTGCCGCAAAATCATTTCGTTTCAGATTGTGGCGATATGCGTTGTGACCGATGTAGGGCGGGTCGACGAAAAAGAAAGTGTCGGTGGAATCATAAAGCTTCAAAAACCTCTCCCAAGGCAGATTTTCCAATACGACGCCCTGTAGCCGTTCGGCAGCTTGCGGCAGTATTCTGCGGGCGGTGGCGGACTTGAAACCGGGGGAACGGCTGGGGCCGGTGACATAACTAGACATGTGAGGCCGTGCCGCAAAAGCTTGCTTCTGGATGTAATAATAGGCCGCCGCACGTTGAATATCGGTCAAGGTGGGGCGCTCAAGTTCTTCGCGCAACATATAGAAGACATCACGGCCCGGCTGGAGTGTGGCCACCTCCTTTACCAGGGCGTCAAGATGGTATTTTGTTACTCGATAAAAATTCATCAGATGGCGGTCCAGGTCGTTGAGGGTTTCGACTTGGCTGGGAGGTTTTCTGAAAAGAATCCAAGCCGCGCCGCCGAAAACTTCGGCATAGGTTTTGTGTTTTGGAATCCGGTCGATGATGGTTTGGGCCATGCGGCTCTTGCCGCCGAAATATGGAATGGGAGAATTCATTGATTTCACATCGGATTTTTTAATGTTTGTCATTTTCCAACCTTGGGTGATAAAATGCCCGTGTCTCGCGAGACGACAGGGTTCGGGTTTATCCTGGCTGGATACTGTAGTCTATCCGGCCGCCGGGAAGTCCATCCACTTACCCGGCGTCTCTGTTAAAAAACGTATTACAGAAAAGCGTCGGCGGGCAGGTTCCCGCCGTTTTCTTTTATGGCCGTGACTTTGTCACGAACAAGTTGAAGGTTATCGATAAGGCGATAAACTGATTCTGGCTTGAAGTCATATCTCGGAAATGAAATGGAATCCTGAAGCTGCCCGGCTATTCCGATGAACGGCGGACGGCCTTTGGGGATCATGTCGAGAACTCCCTTGACCATTTGCGGGATGACGTATTGAGCTTTTGGCTTTTCGTCAAAAATTAAATCAATGGCCAGGGCTTTATCAATGCCGCGTAATATCTGCCCTGCGATGGCTATAGTTTCCGGCTTACTGCCCATTGGTGAACTCATTTGGAGAATGCCCGCGCCGCGCTTCAGTTTCATAAGCCATACGGCAATGATTGGTTTGCCAGAAAAAAGCTTTATCGATGAGCAAGCGGACGGCCAGCCAAAAAGGCTGGCCAGCTACCGCTTTGCGGTGGGTTCTGGCGGAAAAGGTTTCGTCAGGGTAGCCGCCGACAATGGTATTGAAAAGCCGGTCAAATCCCAAAAGGATATTCCAGAAATATTTACTCAGCCGCTTTTTCATTTTCACCCCCATAAAGCTCACCGGCCAGAACGCGGGCCGCATCTTCATCCGTCAGTATGTTTCCAGCCTTGGCCGTGGTCAATATTTCGACAAGCTGTATGGTGTCCGGGTCGGTCACGTCGATATATTCGGACGCGAAAAGAAGGTCATGGGCGGTTTTAGCCATATCATTTCCGGCGTTGATAGCCGCATTTAACGCGGCCACTTTCATAAGGCCGCACAATAGAAGGAAGCCCTTTTTGGTGTAGCGGATTCTATACCAGTTGCCGTCATCGCGTTTCTCAAAATCAACACCCGGCGTGAACTCAGGTTCGGGCAACTCCGCAAGCCACCCCTCCGGCAGCGGGCCGGGCGTAGTGATTCGATACCATTGACCATCAGGACTGAAAGCGCCGGTGGCTCGATAATCGGGAACGATGTCCCAGCCGCTTTTATCTTTGCGGACAACAACCGTGTGACCATTGGGGCATTCCTCGGGTGGGGCAACCCAAAGGGCGTTATCCGGCGGAGCCACAGCTTCGGCGGAGGCGGGAAAGGAATCAGCATAAACGCCGTCGTCGTCGAAATAATAATTAATCTTTTTCTTCATGAGCTACCTCCAATCCAGCCAGTTGATGACGTAAAGGCGCGGCCTTGGCCTCATGTTCAGCCTTCCTGGCCAGAGCGTATTCATCACCCACCGCCAGATTGGCCAGAATGCGCGGCGTGAGGTATTCAGCATCGAGTGCGTCCAGTTCGCTCTTGATCTCAATGGCGCGTTCCTTATCCGTGGCCAACTCACCCAAATCCCCACCGTAAAAGCGGATGGTTTCCCGCAGATAATCCAAGCCAGCCACCTGATCGTTGTGCCGCAGTTCCACCATCATGTCTTCATCGGGCATTTCCGTGCGATCAAGCCACCGGGCTTCCTTAAAGCCCCAGATTCTTCCATCGGCTATCAGCCAATAGTAATTTTTGTCATTCATAGTATCCCCCCCCATAGCGGTCTCGGCGATTCCTGATATTGTGCCGGGTATGCCTTCAGCCCCAAGTCCAGTGCTGATTACTCCATAAGTTCCGGCATAATATCGCCGGCCGGTAGCTTTGCCGGTAAAAGTGGTCCCGCCGAAATACATGTAATAACCAAGAAGCCCGCGCACCACATCAGCTTTGGCGATAAAGTCATTGAACTGGATAGTGGTGTTTTTCCAAGCCACAATGATACTCCCTTCCGTTGCGGCATATATAGCCACTTCGGCGGTTCCGCTGAATTGAATCAGGCCGCCGATGTGGATTGTTGCTCCATCGACAGCGCGGAGCAAAGCACTCGTATTCGCGTCGGAAGAACGGAAATCCGCGTTATAAACCTCCACCCTGGCCAGCGCCCCAACCGTCAATGCGGTGGAAATGAAGTTCTGAAGCCTGAAGTCCGACATTTTAGAGTAAATGTGTATCTGGCCGAAATTGGCCGGGTTGTTGATATCGGCGCTGTCGATAATGACCCGGCCCGAATAGGTGTCGGCCTCGGATACGATCATAGCGTAACTGCCGGGGGCAAACAGGACCGTGACGGTGAATCCGGCCTGATCAATACTCTTCAGAAGCTTGTCGGCCCCGGTCCACGATTTCAGTGGGGCGGTCTGGCTGCCGTCATTGTTGTCGTTGCCGTCCGGGCGAATGTATAAGGTGATTGGGCAACTCTTCGCGACGATATCCAAAGACAGCAAACATGCCTATCGGGAAGACCGTGAAATCATCTCCCGCAATGGTATTGATGATAACGTCCTCTTCACCGCTAAAATCGGCAGAGCCTTTGACCATGCCTTTCAGGCTGATTTTGCGGGCCGTGGCCAGCTTTTTGGCCGCGGCCACGGTGGCGTCGGGAATTTTGGCCTCAACCTCGTTACAGAATTTTTTAACCAGCGGCAGAAGCCATTTGGGGCAAACACCATGTTCGGCCGATTCCCCCTTGGCGGTTGTCGCTTCATCGGCTATGGGAAGAACGCCGATAACATTTTCACCGGCCTTTTTCACCTCAAGGATTAACCTGCTCTTATCCAGCGGGCCGCCTCCCGTTAAGGGGGCTCTGGTTTCAATTTCAAATTCTTTGGAAACCTTACCTTTAACCATTGCCTCCAGGCCGCTAAACTTGGGGTCGAAATAATTCGTGACCCATTCGCGGGTGGCCAAAATGACGTTGGGGTCAAGAGCCAGAATGACGTTGGCCGATTCATCCACTTCGAAAACAACGTCCAGGCCGATTTCTTTTAACAGATTGCCGCCCATTTGCGGCTTGTAGGCCCCATCGAGTTTGCCGACGGCGAAGAGGTTGCCGTTTTTGGCGAAAACGCCGACTTCGTGCATGCGCCAGCCGCCGATATCCGGCGGCAGCACGGCCATAACCCGGAGCCAGGGCGGGTTGTCCGGGTCACGGATAATGCCGGAAATGTTTACGCGGGCTTTTTCACTGACCAGCTTGGTCTGATTGGCTTCAATTTATAATAATCACACAGACACTGATACGTTTCAAAGCCAGCTAAGTTTCTATCGGGAATTACAGTCCAACCTGCATTTAGATGCGGTCAAAGATCAAGTTCGCTCCTGCTTAGTCAAGGCAGAAAATATGAAGTCAACTAATGCTTTAGCAAATCAATGCTCCAAAGCGTTGACATATATTGACGAAGCTTCCTCTGATCCATTGGTTGATCCTGCGGAGCTAGAAAGCCTTCGTGAAGCGGTTACAGCAAGCCATTCTGAAATGGAATTAGCAGCCCATATTAAAGAAGCTGAAAAACATGAATTTAAAGGTAATCGCGCAAAGGCCCTTAACTCATATCAAGATGCGCTTTGGGGCCTATTGAATGATGATATAGATGATTCACTTCAAGCAGATAAAATTGAAAGCTTAAAGGCTAAAATTGATGAACTAAAAAAATAAGACGATCTTTTCCAACCTTGCTTGACAATTTTTTATCCATCCGCTATGTTATCAGCAGGTGCGTAGAAACACCTTCAACAGTGACGGAAACCATACCCGAAAGATATGGATTTTTTATGCCCGCGAGCTTATAATTTGAGTTTGCCGGGTGTGGGCTAATATAATACCCGCAAGGGGAATATGCCCGCCGTTCACTGCGGTTTCTAGCACCCGGCTCTTTTTTTGAGGGTCATAGAAAAACAGTGAGGTGCTTTATGAAGCACGAATTAGTCCTCGCCGCCGATGTCGAAATTGTCATCCTACCTGAAGAATCAAGCCCCCGCGTTTCCAGCCAAACCATCGCTAAAGCTTTTGGCAAAAATCACAAAGAAGTGTTGCGTAGAATTAAGGTTCTAGCCAGTGAGTGCCCCAAGAAATTCACTGAGCGCAATTTTGCGCTCAGATTCTTTTTCTTCATCACACGACTCCTATTGCTTTACTTGGCTAAATCCGCTCAAGATGGCCCGCCGTGGCTGTCTGTGTTGAAGGGACTTGAGGCAAGGTGATTAAGGCTGGCGGTGGCGGCTACAGAATTTTAAAAGTCACTTCCAAATTGGGGTACTGCGCGGTAAGAAGCCTTTTGGCCTCATCTTTGTCCACGTTCGCGGCCAACGCCCACTTGATTACATCGCAATGTTTCTTGCCGTTAAGAAAGCACCAAATCGTTTTCGGTTTCCGTCTCATACTGACCTCCTGACCGCTTGTCCACTGTTTGGGTTTTATGCGTCCGAATTTGGATAAAAGATTCACATTGAACCAAGGGTTCAACAATGGTATTCTGTACTTGTTTAGTCTGGCTTTTTTGACCTGACTTGAAATCTAATTTACGCTAAAAATATACAGCAATCAAGCCCAAAAAGTGGTTTCAAGTATATTTTTTGTGTATGATTCGGTTTTGCAGGTTAACTTATTGATATAAATGGATTAAAAATGAAAGAAAAGCGTGGAAAACGAGTTGCAGGTTTGGTTGCAGGTTTGACATCTGAAGATGCAACCGCATTTGAGGAAATCCTGGGACGCATAAAGTATGCTTCTGGCGCTAAAAGCGACGCAGAGCTTGCTGAGAAACTTGGCTTGCAGCGGTCCTCTATCTCTACTGCAAAAAGCCGGCAAATGGTCCCTTCCTCATGGATTATCAATACATCGAATTTATTCAATTTTTCGTCTGATTGGCTGATTTATGGTGATAAGCGGGAAATCTTTGTTGATAGTTCTGTTCCTTGCAGGCATAGATATGAAAATGAGGATGAACCATTTCGGTTAGTGCCAGAAGATCATATTTTAAACAAGCTGAAAGACCCGTTTGGCCTTGGTTCCCAAGGGGCACAGGTTGAATCTAAACCAGAACCACCAAAAGAACAGGATAGGCCACTAGCAATCAAAAGCTGGATACTGAGTCTAAAGCCAGATTTCTTTGATACACTATGGAATAGATTCAGGAGGCAATCTGGGGAAACGATGAGAGGGTGGGTGCAAATAGAACTTCTTAAACGATTTCCAGAGTTTCTCAATTGGTTGAACGACAATGAAGCCGAACTGAAACAGGAATATATGTACGAGCTAGACGCTCCGCTATCGATTCAAGAACCAAGCATCAGTTGGCCAGAAAAAAATTCCAAGATTGACTGACAAAAAAGCCACAAACGCCCCGATTTTTTCCAAGGTTAAAATCGGGGCGTTTTCGGGCTGCTTTTTTTCTTAAACCAAGCGTATATATAGACTTTTTAAAGCGATAGTATACCCCAAACCCCGTTCTTTGGGATTCCAGACTTAACTGACTCCCTATATCAGACAAGCGGCGACGCTTCTTACTGCTTCGGCTTCTGGTGCTATAGGCAGTTTTACGTTGTGCTGTAACATTCCGCGATAGGCAGCTTCATCGGCTGAGTGGTAGTTCACGTATGTTCGGCTTAAATCAGCTTCCCCTTAAAGGCCCTTTCCAGTGCTGGTAGTGCGTCTCTCCGCCACCTATCGCTTTTCAATGAGTTGCTCATTAAAAAAAAGACGGCCAAGTCTCACCGTTACAGCGCTGGAAAAACTATTGGAGGGGAAAAATTAACCAGCCGAACATACGTGAAGCAGCAATCATTCAATGAAGCTGCCTATAGCAAAATGTAACAACCCAATGTGAAGCGGCCGACAGCGGTTGAAACATATGCGGTATGAAGCGTCGCCGCGTGTCTGAGCTTCGTACTCGAAGCGAGTTGCGGCGATGCGGGAAGAAGAAAGTTAAAACTAACCCTGACCTCTTGGGGGTCCAGGGGGCTCCGCCCCCCTGGCGCGGGTGGGGTCTGGGGTAGGGCCCGCGTGGGCCCTCCCCCAGCCGGAGTCCAGAGGGTGGAACCCTTTGGTTGGCCATCAGGCCAAGTCCTTTAATCGCGCGGCCATAGGCCGCTTTCCTTTATAGTGGACGGTGCATTATCGCCACTGCGCTGGAACAGTGCGGGCGATAGTTCTAATGTCAACTCTGGTTGCCCCGCCCTCCATCAGGGTGCGGGCCGCCTCTCCGGCAGTTGAACCAGTTGTCAGAATATCATCGAACAACATAATGGCGGCTCCCCGCACCTCTTGCGGGGCCGCGACTCTGAAACATCCTTTGACTGCCTGACGCCGCTCTTTAGCGGAAAGAGCGGCCAATCGCCTATGCCCGTCATGGGTTCTTTCCAGAATGCGTTCGCTTACGGGCACACTTTTTTCACCAAATACTTCGGCGGCCAGTTCAGCCGCCTGATTAAAACCACGGCGGGCTAAACGTTCTGCCGTCAGCGGCATGGGAATGACTATATCCGCCAAAGTCTCAGTTTTAATCACGTCTCTCTCGCAAAACAGAGCCGCCAGGGCGGCGGCCTGATTCAGTCCGCCGTGATATTTCAGCTTCAAAATAGAATGAGCCGCTTCACCGCCATAAACTACCGCCGCACGGGCACTTTGATAGGGCGGCGGAGATGACAGGCAGTTGCCGCACCAATGGGAAGGGCCGCTCCAATAGGGACGGCCGCAGAGAGTGCAGGTGGTTTCGGGCATAAACTCAATAGTGGATAAACAGTCCGGGCAGTAATATGAAGATTTGTCCGCATGGTCAGAGAGGGGCAGGGCACACCCGCAAGCCACGCAGACTGGCGGCCAGATTAAATCCCTCAAGGACCGTCCGGCATGGCCCAGAAAACCAAAAGCAGCCTTCAAAATCAGCCCCGCTTAACAAATTAGGATTGATGGCGCTTTTGCGCCGCTTCTTTAAATTCGTCCCAGCCCAGATCACGCCGCAGACCGGGACAGGCGCTTTTGGCCTCCTGAAAGGCGCTCTCCACCTTCAGGGGGCCAGCCAGATACGGCCAGGCCCGGCAGACGGCCGGTTTTGCCTGATGTATCCGGCAGGTTCCGTCCCTCTGACTGAATAGACAAAAACCATCCTCACCGCATAAAATATCCCAGGGCGGCGAACCATCCGCCAGATACCGGCGTTTTAATTCCTTAATCGAAATTCCAAGGACAGCCGCCGCCAGGCCCGCCTCCTCTTCATTAAGCCGCACCCCGCCGCGCCCCTGACAGCACTCGCCGCAACGGCGGCAGTCAAATGCGGGCGCGGCGTCTTTCATATCAAATAATGCGATTGTTATTGGAAAGGTTGGGCTGGCCCGTGCCCTCCAAAACACTGGTCCACAAAACCCCATGCGGATCGACCTTTTTCCTCTCCCTGATGGCCAGCGCAATCGGCACATGCACAAAATGATCGTTCCACTGGCCTATCAGGAGATCCGTTTTACCCGCCATGGCCGCGTGGACGGCTTTCTGGCCCAGAAAACTGCAATAAACCTGGTCGCTGGCGTTGGCCGGAGCGCTGCGGATAATGTAGCTGGGGTCTATGTATTTCAGATTTATCTCTTTTTTCAGAGTCTTGAAGTGTGCCTTGATCTGGTCGGCCAGAAACATCCCTATATCTTTATGAAGAATGTTGCCGGATGCGTCCTTCTGTTCGCCCTGAGTCTCGAAATATTTCTGGCCGGCGCCTTCAGCCACAACAATAACGGCATGCCCGCGATTTTCCAGACGTTTTTCCAGATGAGCCAGAAGCCCGCCGGGGCCGTCAAGGTCAAAGTCTATTTCAGGAATAAGGACATAATTTGCGTCGCTCTGGGCCAAGGCGGCGGTGGCGGCGATGAAACCGGAATCCCGCCCCATGAGCTTGACCAGGCCGACTCCATGAGGTGCGCCGATAGCCTCGGTGTGGGCGCTGCGGATAACGTCGGAGGCAATGGCCACAGCCGTCTCAAAACCAAAAGAGCGGGCCACCATGCCTATATCGTTATCAATAGTTTTAGGTATGCCGACCACGGAAAGCTTCAGGCCGCGTTTCTTGACTTCCTGGGCAATGCTGTGAGCACCTTTGAGGGTCCCGTCGCCGCCAATGCAGAAGAGAAGGTTGATGTTGAGCCGCTCCAGGGAGTCGACCATGTCTTCACTCAACATACCCCCGCGTGAGGAACCCAGAATAGTCCCGCCGAATTCGTGGATGTGGGAGACTTTTTTGGCCTCCAGCGGAATCAGTTCGTGGCCGTATTCAGGGAGCAGCCCCTGATAGCCGTATTTAACGCCAAGAATATTATGAACCCCATACCGATAGTGAAGGGTCATCACCAAGGCACGGATGACGTCGTTCAAACCGGGGCAAAGCCCCCCGGCGGTGAGAATGGCCGCCCGGACCTTGGACGAATCAAAATAGATGGCCCGTCTGGCCCCAGCCTCCTCAAAGCTGGCCGGATCTCGGCCGCAGGTGTAATTTTCCCCCAGAGATTTCGTGCTGACGTTAACCAGAATACGGCTGTCGTCTTCAGTGAATGAATCCCAGTGTGAGGCTGATTCCGGTCCGCTGGAATTAAAGCCCAACAGGGGGGAGGGGATTTTGGCCTGGCCCAGGCTGTCTATGGCCAGATCATTCTCCCCCAGTTCAAGATTTTTTTCAGTGGTCATAAGCTATTAACTCCTATAGCGGTTGTACAGTCGCTGAAATTCCGCCGTGCCGTAATAAATCATTTTATGACATTCCGCCCCTCAAATCAACCGGGCTGGGCCCGGACCAGCAATTCTAATTATAGCCGACTCCGCCGCATAAAGCTGGGGTCGAGCGTAGCGAGACGGAGCGCCAGCGACTAGTTTTGAGGGAAAAATAGCCGCTCGCGAAACAAAAACCACGCTTTTTGTGTAGCTACGAGTCGTAAGTTTAGGAAAAAGCCATAATTAAAATAGCTGGGCCCGGACCCAATGTCTGGGTATCTTCTTCCCGAATAGTTAATTTTGGCGGCCATCATCGTATTAAGAATGGTGCCCCCGTGCCTATCAGTGGCGTGTTTCGGGCGCTATTTCCCTGATTTCACTTGATAGTGGGCAAATTTTGTCACCTGAAAATGGCATGAAATATGCTTTTACTATTGGCAAGGAGTCTACAATGAACCATTTTCCTACCAAACACTTTGTCCCTCCGACAAACCTTTCCGGACGTGTGAGTCCAGCTTTCCAGCCAGGTTTCCCTCCCCCCTGAAGGCCGCTGATCAATTCAGCGGCCTCCTGCGTTCCGGGGCCTATCAATGGGCATAAGGCCATATCTCCAGGTCGGATGATTTGGCTCCAGCCTCAGGTTTTCGGTATTCAACTATCATGTTTTTGCCGTTATTTTTGGCCGCATACAAAGCCTCATCCGCATGTTTCAGATAAAGATCCAGATTTTCTCCGTCTTCGGGCACGCCGTCGGTTATGCCTATGCTGACGGTAAACTTGAAGTCCGGCTGCTGAATGAAGAAAGATGAGGCAATCCCTTCCATGATGCGCTGGCCGACTTTCCAGGCGATTCGGGTTGTGGAAGATGGCAGCATAACCACAAATTCCTCTCCGCCATAACGGCAGGAGAGATCTTCATTGCGGAGGCTGTTCCTGATCACGTCGGCCAGACGCACCAGCACCAGGTCGCCAAAGCCGTGACCATAGGTGTCATTGGCGAGCTTAAAGGAATCAATATCAAAAAAAAGCAGGGCCAGTGATTTTTTATCCTGGCGGTGGCGCTCAAAAACCTTGACCGCCGCCTCCATGAAACTGCGCCGGTTCGATAGACCCGTCAGGGCGTCGGTGGTGGCCATTTCGGTGATGAGTTTGTCGGTGTGCTCCTTCATCAAAAGAAGATAAGCCGAAAGGGTAAATATCATCAGCAGAACCAGCGAGAGAAATGTCAGGGTCTGAATGAAGAAGTTGGTTAGAATATCAATGGAATAGAACAGTGCGTAAACGGCCCGGGGCAGCAGAAGGCAGAGGAAGAAAAGATAAAACACGCCTACCAGCCGTTTAAAATGGCTCACGTCGCGGGTCAGGAGAAGCTTGAGGTTTGGAATCACCAGAATACAGAACACACAGATTGAAGCCAGCATAACCCGGAGGGAGGAATCCGGCAGAAAGAAATCAATGGTGTTGAAGCCGATAATGGCTATAATCAAGATAGCCAGACAGGCTTTGAGGATTTTGGGGTCCCTTTTGCCGATAATGGCCAGCATGGCCCTGGCTTCCCAGTAAAAGCCGATAAACAGAAAGGTGTTGCCGCAGTTGACGGAAAAGAATTCCGGCAGTTGACCGCGAAAAAACAGAAAAAAATAAGCCAGAGACTGAAAGCTTTTGGCCAGCACATAATAAAGCGACAGAGCCCGATCCTGTTTATGGCTGGTGGAAAATCGATAGGAATAGACCAGGAGAACAGAGGTGATGTTGCCCCAGAACAGAACCGATATCAATGTTTTCACATCGATATTTAAAAGCGGATACAAAATTTCGCGAAGCATATTTTTCTCTCATTTTTGCGGCATGAATTTAAGTATTGGTTTAATGCGCCCATATGTTGTCCATAATTAGATGGACGTTAATTTTATCATTTCGCTGCGGCCGATTCAAAAAATGCTATAAATATTGGTAAAACACTGTTATAAAAGAGTAATTGGCCGTATACATTCCCATGGCGCCATGATTATGATGCCCAGCGTCTTTACAAGAAGCCAGGCTCACTAATATACAATCTTTCATAATAGACGGCTGAGGTAGCTTTTTCAAGGGGGAAAAATGAAAATAAAAGACATTATCAATCGGAGCATGGACGTTGCCCCCTGGGTGGACGGCGAAAAAATTCCCTGGAATGATCCGGGGTTGAGCCAGCGAATCCTGGCCAGTCACCTCTCTCAGGACACCGACTGGGCCAGCCGCCGCTTTGACATTATCGACCGGCAGCTGGATTGGATCAACAGCCGGCTCAAACCGGGCAGCCGCATCCTGGATCTGGGCTGTGGACCCGGCTTCTACACCCAGTGGCTCATCGGGCTGGGCCATAGCTGCGTCGGCGTTGATTTTTCTCCGGCCTCCATTGAATACGCCCGGCAAAAGGCCGCTGAAAGCGGCACACCTGAAGACAGGCTGACCTACATTTTAGGTGATATCCGCCAATATCAGCCGGATGGGCTATTTGACTGCGTTATGATGATTTTTGGTGAAATCAATGTCTTCACCGAAAGCGACGCCCGCCATATTTTCCAGATGGCCAGCCAGGCCCTCAGGCCGGGCGGGCTTTTCATTCTGGAAGGTCATACCTTTAACGCCGTTGAGGAAACCGGCATGTCTCCCACTATGTGGTGGCACGCGGCGGAAGGGGAGGGGCTTATGGCCAGTGAACCCCACCTGTGCCTCCAGGAGAATTTCTGGGATGAGGCTGGCCGTACGGCTACCACCCGTTATTATATAATTGATGGGGAAACAGCTGAAACACGCTTGTTCTGCTCCTCAATGACCGCCTATACCGAAGAGGGTTATTCCCACCTCTTTACCGGGTCCGGGTTCCAGCCGCCGGTCTTCCTTTCCACAGAACAATGGCCGGTGGGCGCCCCCTTTGAGGGGCAGATGATGACCATGGCCGCCGTCAAGTAGGTGCCTGTAAACCGTTAAAATCAATCAGTTATCTGAAATATAATCACCTGATGATCAGGTGGTTATATTTTGATCTTGACATTAATTAATCAATTAATTAATATTCAATAATGAAAAAGACGCAAAACATAAACAGCAAAAAACCAGGACGCCCCAAAGCGACACCGCAAACAGCGGCCCCAAGGGAAGAACTGTTAAACGCGGCCGCCTATCTTTTTTCCAAAAACGGCATGGCCGCCACTTCCCTGGCCAAAGTCGCCGCTGAGGCGGGCCTGACTTCGGCCATGATCCATTATTATTTCAAAAACAAGGAACAGTTGATCGAAGCTGTGGCTGAAGAGAGGCTGGCCTGTTTCCTAAGGCTGGTGCTCAGTGATGAAAAGCCCGATGGAAACACTGATCTGGAAGTTTTTTTTGACGCTCTCCTACATCGGCTGAGCCGGGCCTGCGTCACTCACCCCTGGATTCCCCAACTGTGGCTGAGGGAAATCATCACCGAAGGGGGCGGCTTGAGAAGCCACCTTCTGAAGCATCTGCCTCTGGATCTTTTCAGGGAGGTATCAGCCCTTTACCGGCAAAGGCAGGCAGATGGCCAATACCCTGAAGACATTGAGCCGGCCCTGCTGTTTCTGACCACCATTTCCAGCTTCATGCTGCCCCTGGCCATTGGCGACATGATAAAACAATTGCCCGGTATTGAGTGTGTGGAGCCGGAACAATTAGCGGAACACGCTTCCGCGGTCGTCCGCCACGGTTTTTTCGGCCGGACGAAAGATTGATGAAAACTATTCGCCCTCAAGGCCAAAGGAGAGTTTTATGACAGGCAAAAGAAATATCAGGAACCTGACAGTATCATTAATTGCCGCACTGCTCCTGACCTCCTCCTGTTCCAGCGGGCCGGAAACCTATCAAGGCTATGTGGAGGGTGAATTCCTGTATCTGGCTTCCTCCCAATCAGGCCGCCTTAATGGCTTAGCCGCCTCCTCCGGCTTTCTGGCGGAAAAGGGCCAGCCCCTGTTCACTCTTGATGGCGAATATGAAACCACATTAGTCAAACAGGCCGAAGCCGAACTGGCCGCCGCCCGCGACAGCCTGGCCGACCTCAGGCGCGGCCTGAGGGAAACTGAAATCGCGGCCATAGAGGCCCAGATTGCCCAGGCCAGGGCGGCTCTGGAGAATTCAGCCTCTAATTATAAACGGATTCAGGCCCTGTATGCTTCCCGGACCACCCCTAAATCGCAGCTGGACGCGGCCAGGGCTGAGGCCGAAGCCGATGCGGCCAAAGTTGAGCAGTTGGAGAGCCAACTGGCTACGGCACTGTCACCCACCGGCCGCGATGAGCAGATTGCCGCCCAGGCCGCGAAAGTCGCCGCCCTGGAGGCCGCCGTGGAGCAGGCCCAATGGCGTCTGGATGAGAAGGTGGTGGCCGCTCCGGCGGCAGGGCTGGTTTTCGACATTTTTTTCCGGCCCGGCGAATGGGTAGGGGCGGGAAATCCCGTAGTCCGCTTCCTGCCGCCGGAAAATGTCAAGGTGAGGTTCTTCGTGCCGGAGGCGGCTTTTTCTGGCCTCTCTCATGGGCAGAAAGTGGCCTTGAGCATGGATGGCCGCTCTGAGCCGGTGGCCGCTGTAATCAGCTATCTGGCCCCGGAGGCCGAATATTCTCCGCCGGTTATCTACAGCAACGAACGCCGCGAGAAGCTTCTGTTTATGGTCGAAGCCCGTCCGGTGGAGGCGGCCTCCGGCCTCAAGCCGGGGCAGCCGGTCACTGTCCGCCCTTTTGAGCCTGATATGGGAGGCCGCTCATGACCGGGTTAAACGCCGCCGCTCTGGCTCCGGTTATAGATGTGCATGGCTTGAATAAATTTTTTGGCGAAAAACATGTGGTCAACGATTTGAATCTCCAGATCTGGCCGGGCGAAATTTTCGGGTTCCTCGGCCCCAACGGCAGCGGCAAGACCACCTCCATCCGCCTGATGTGCGGTCTGTTGACCCCCGATTCCGGGGGCGGCACCTGCCTGGGCTACGACCTCCGGGAGGGGGAGAAGATTCGCCGCTCCATTGGCTATATGACCCAGAAATTCTCCTACTGGGATGACCTGACCATCAGGGAAAACCTTGATTTTGTGGCCAGAGTCTACAACTTGCCCGACCGCAAAAAGCTGGTGGATGAGACCCTGGAGCGGCTGGGCCTTTCGGCCCGCTCCGGTCAGCTGGTGGGGTCGCTCTCCGGCGGCTGGAAGCAGAGGCTGGCCCTGGCCGCCACCATGCTTCACAGCCCCAAACTGCTTCTGCTGGATGAACCCACCGCCGGGGTCGACCCGCAGGCCCGGCGTGATTTCTGGGAGGAACTGCACCGGCTGGCGGCCACCGGCATTTCCATTCTGGTCAGCACCCACTATATGGATGAGGCCGAACGTTGCCATAAACTGGCCTATCTGGCCTATGGCCGCCTTCTGGCTCAGGGCACGGCGGCCGAGGTCATCGCGGGCCAGAACCTTTTTACCTGGAAAATCACCGGCCCGGATTTGCTGAAACTTTCTGGCGAACTGCGAAAAATGCCGGCCGTGGCCCAAACCGTGGTGTTCGGCCAGGATCTTCATGTCAGCGGGTGTGATCCCGCAGCTATGAGAGATGTTCTGGCCGTCCTGCCGCCGGAATATCAAGTCGCAGTGCAGGATACTGAACTTGAAGACGTCTTTATTTACCTGATGAGCCTGTCGCAGGATAATTTTACAACCCTCTCCTGAGTGTAAAGAGGTGTGATATGGCCAGCGATTCTTTTTCCCCGACCCGCTGGTGGGGAGTTGTCTTGAAGGAATTTTTGCAGCTCCGGCGTGACCGCGTAACTTTCGCGCTGATAATCGGCCTCCCGATTGCCCAGTTGCTGCTCTTCGGCTTTGCCATTAACGCCGATCCCAAAAACCTGCCGGTGGCCATTGTCGACCCCAATCCATCCGAGTTCAGCCGAAGTCTGGCTTCCGCCTTGAACAGCACCGGCTATTTCAAGGTTACCCGCCTCCTGGAAAGCGAGGAGGACGCCAAACGCACCCTACTGAGGGGGCGGGAGCTTTTCGTGATAAACATCCCGGCCGATTTTACCAAAGAGTTGGTGCGCGGCCATAAGCCCGACTTACTGGTGGAGGTGGACGCCAGCGATCCCGGAGTCAGCGGGCAATCGCTGATGGCTATCAGCCAGATGCCTTTTATCGCGCTCAAACGGGAACTGAGCGGCCCCCTGTTACCCCTGGCCCCGGATTCCCCGCCCTTCGGCGTACAAATTCATCGCCTCTACAACCCGGAAGGATTGACCCGCTATAACATGATCCCCAGCCTGATGGGCGTGATCCTGACGATCACCATGGTCATGATGACCTCCCTGGCCCTGACCCGGGAAAGGGAGCGCGGCACGATGGAGAATATGCTCTCCATGCCGTTGAAGCCTCTGGAGGTGCTGAGCGGCAAAATGGTGCCCTATATTTTTATTGGTTTTATTCAGGCTACCATAATCCTCATTGCCGCCCGCTTATTTTTTCAGGTGCCCGTGGCCGGCGGGCTGGCGGCCGTCTATCTGGCCACCATGCTGTATGTCACCACCAATCTGGCCGTGGGCATAACCATATCTTCCCTGGCCCGCAATCAGCTTCAGGCCATTCAGATGACCATCATGTTTTTTATGCCCAACCTCTTGCTGTCGGGTTTCCTGTATTCTGTTCTGGGAGAACCCAAATGGGCCAGAATTCTGAGCGAAATGCTGCCTCTGACGCATTTCAACCGTCTGATTAGAAGCATATTCCTCAAGGCCGGGGATTTTTCCGACCTCTGGCCCAGTGTCTGGCCAATCCTTCTCTTTACCGTGCTGGTCATGTTTCTGGCCGACCGCACATATAAAACTACTTTGGATTAGCAGATATTTTATAGTTTTTAATCCGCAATCACCGGCTTCCGGCTCCCACAGGGGCTCACAAGTAACAAATTCTTTGAACGCCGCTTCCCGGCCGTTACTTTGCATTCAGACGGGCCGCAGCCTCGGCGTTGGCGGCGGGCCCTGCCCGCTATTCACACTTTTCAGCCCTGGGGAAAGACGATCAAGTAGCCGCCGGGAGAAATGTTTTTGCCCGGCTCCGGTGACTAAAGACCCCCGGAACCGGAGCCGGGCAAAAACATTTCTCCCGGCGGCGCCCGCCCGCTATATTTTTAATATGCACTGCGTAGTTGTGGAAAATCTGTTATAATAACTGAAATCCACTCCAGAAAGGTTGATATATCATGGCCTCTGTTCCTCCATCCCTGATAATGGGGCAAAGTTTTTTGCTGAATGAGCCGGGTCATGACCATGTCTGGTCTGAACTTTTAGCTAAAGATCCGGCCGCCGCGGCTGAAGCGGCCTTGGCCGAATGGCTGGGCGGCCATGATTTTTTGCTGAAAATGCTGGGCGAAACCTATCTGTTTGAGGCCTCTGAAAGAAAAGTCACCGGCCCGGTCACCAGGCCGGCACCGGATAAACGGGCGGGCCTGTGTCTGTTGAATTATCTCAATGGCGCTAAAAAAACCGAACTGTCCGGCCGGATGGTGCCGGAGACGGTTCTGCCGGGCGGCGACCGCTTTTTCTCCGGTGGCCACGCCCTGACCCGCCAGCCGCTGATCAAGGCTTTTGGCGAGAATGGCCAGGCTATGCTGGCGGCGGCTGAAGCGCTGGGCGGGCAAAGGGTGCCGTCGGAAATCGGGGCTTTCAGTTTTACCATTTTCCTGATGCCGCGAATTTTTCTTCAGGTAACCCTGTGTGAAAAAGACGACGAATTTCCGGCCGAAGTTTATTACGCTTTTGACAGCACTGCCTCCGAACACGTCAGCCTGGGTATTCTGGCCGCCCTGGTAGGGTTGCTGTCTACCTGCCTTACGGAGAAATTATGAAAATTTCCAAAATACACTCGGTCGTCTTCAGCCCCTGCGGAGGCACCCTCAATATGGCTGGAGCCATAACGCGGAATCTGAAAAGCATCACCCACGATCTGACCAGACCCTCGGAACGGAAAGGCAAATTATCCTTCGATAAAGATGATCTGGTCTTTTTTGCTTTCCCGGTCTATGGCGGGCGCGTCCCCACAGGCTCGGCCGAAATTTTTGACCAGCTCAACGGTCGCGGCACTCCCGCCGTTCTGGCCGCTGTCTATGGCAACCGTGAATATGAAGGGGCCTTGATCGAGCTGGAAAAGCTCTCTGTTCAGCGCGGATTCAAACCGGTGGCCGCCGTGGCGGCCATTGCCGAGCACTCCATCGAGCCGGAGGTGGCCGCCGGTCGCCCGGATGCTTCCGATCAACAGGCTCTGGCCGATTTCGGCCGCAAAATATATGACCGACTGACCTCTCAGCCCGATCTGGATTCCTTCAACTTTGAAGCCCCAGGCTTCGTTCCCGACCGCCCGGCCGCGCCGTCAGACGTTTTCCGCCCCTCCACCGATCAGGATAAGTGCAGCGACTGCGGCCTGTGTGTCCCGGTCTGCCCGACGGCGGCCATATCTGGCGACAGACGGCACGCCACCAGTGAGGATTGCATCGGCTGCATGGCCTGTCTGAAGGTTTGCCCGGAATCGGCCAGGGTGCTGACCCATCCCAAAGTGCCGGAGGTCAAAGCCTGGCTCAAATCCATCACTGGCGAGCGCAAAGAAGTTCAAACCTTTTTCTGATCTTTGAAAAAGAAAACGGCGGCCATGAGGAGTGTGGCCGCCGTTTTCAGCATATGTCCGGTGATCTCTAGTCAGCGAACCCTATCAGCGCCGTTATCACCAGCGACATAGCCAGAAATCCGTTAACCAGACGGCGGTGCTTTTGAAACAGGTTCTGGAGCATGGCTCCGAATCCGGCCCAGGACATGGTGCCCGCCGTTCCGACCAGCGATAGAATAAGGACAAAGGCGGCCAGTTGCAGTCCGCCGCTGTAAAACGGCAGCACGAAAACGGATAGGGCGGTTATCCCGTAAAGTATCACCTTGACGTTGACCAGCTGCAGAATCAGCCCGGCCGTCAGCCCCGGAGATTTTGAAAGGGGGCGGCTGTCGGTTGAGGAACGCCAGATAGTCCAGGCCAGCCAGATGATATAGGCTGTGCCGACCACCCGCAATATCGGCTCCACCTCCGGCAGATAGGCGAACAGAAGGGAGCCGAGCACCGCGCAGGTGCTCATGACAATCAGAAAGCCCAGGAACACCCCCAGGCAAAAGGGCAGGGCGCCCCGGAAACCGTATTGCCCGGCGTTGCTCATGGCCATAATGTTGTTGGGGCCGGGAGTGAAGGCTGTGAGGAAGATGTAAAGGGCAAAAGCTCCGATGGTCATGGTGGCCTCCTGGGGTTGTTTCGGCTTTAAAAGTTGAAGATCATGTGCTATAGTGAACAAAGTGATCGATATATCGATCGTTCGATATACTGTACGATATGTTTATTATCGTGTCAAGAGGTATTATGATTGATATAAGCGAAATAATGGCCGGGAATCTGCGCCGCCTGAGGGAGGAGCGCAAAATCAGCCTGGCTGAGGCGGCCAGGCTGGCCGGAGTGTCAAAAAGCCTTTTGAGCCAGATTGAAAGGGGCGTGGTCAGCCCCACTATCACTACGGTCTGGAAGATCGCCAATGGACTGAAAGTGCCGTTCACCGATCTGACTACGACCCCGGCCCAGGATTTCGAAATGGTGGAGGCCCACGCCACCAGCCCTTTAATCGCCAATGACGAACGGTTCCGCAATTATCCGCTGTTCGGCCTTGATGGCAATCGCCGCTTTGAAATCTATTATATTGAGCTGGACCCCGGAGCCGTGCTGGAATCAGAGCCTCACCAGCCGGAGACACAGGAACTTATAACTGTTTTTTCCGGCCGGTTGACTTTGAAGGCGGGCGATAAGGAAACTATAGTCGCGGCCGGGGTAGGGGTAAGGTTTATGGCCGATCAGCCACACAGCTATACCAACAATGGCGACGAATTGTGCCTGATGAGCATGGTCATTTACTATCCGAAATAAAACCAAAGAACATCGGCAAATTCAGGAAAGCATGGGACACCATGCTTTTTTTAATCTAAATACTGCTGAATAATGATATAGTATTGTCCAAGACTAAGATTATTTTTGGTTATAAAAGCGCCGACGCTATAGAGAGGGAAAGATGCTGCAAAAAATTTCTGGCCTTTTACTCCTCTTGGTTATTCTATCCGCCTGCGGCAGCGATACTCCGCCGCCCCCGCCGCCGGTGGTGGTCAGGACGCTCACCGTTGAGCTAAGTAATCCGGACGGCGTCAGCGTCTATTCCGGCGCGGTTCGGGGCCGCTATGAAAGCAGCCTCGGCTTTCAGGTGGGTGGCCGTATCAGCGCCCGCCATGTCGATTTGGGCAATTTCGTCAAAAACGGCGCCCTGCTTCTGGAAATAGACCCCAAAGATCTGGAGGAAAATGTCCGCATTGCCGCCGCCCAGGTCGACTCCGCCAAATCGAAGCTGAATCTGGCCAGCGCCGATTTCAGCCGCTATGACCGTCTGTATAAAGACGGTGCGGTCAGTAAATCACAATACGACCAATATAAAACCGCTTTTGACGCGGCCACGGAAAGTCTTCATCAAGCCGAAGCCCAGCACAACCAGAGCCTTAACGCCCTTGGCTACGCCAAACTGTCCGCCGATGCCGATGGGGTTGTCTCATCCTTGGCGGCCGAAGTGGGGCAGGTGGTGGCCGCCGGTCATCCAGTGGTTACTCTGGTCTGGTCCGGGGAGCTGGAAGTCGAGATAACTGTGCCGGAAAACAGGATTTCCGCACTCTCCCTCCACCAGGAGGTGGAAGTCAGTTTCTGGGCCCTGCCTGATTTGACGCTGAAAGGTTTTGTTCGGGAAATATCCCCGGTGGCCGACATGGCCACCAGGACATACGCCGTCCGGGTGAGCCTCTCCGACCCGCCGGACAAGGTTCAATTGGGCATGACCGCTTCGGTCAAATCCTCCGGCCAGGGTGGGGCCATGGTGGCGGTGGTCCCCACGACGGCCATTTTTCAGAGCGGCGAGAAAGCGGGCGTCTGGCTGGTGAAGGAGGGCCGGGTCAGCCTCCATCCGGTGACGTTGGGCGATTTTGACGAGAACCGGGCGGTGGTGACGGAAGGGCTGGCCGGGGGGGACGTCCTGGTGACGGCCGGGGTGCACAAGCTGCATGAGGGTCAGGAAGTGCGCGTGGCCGGGCCGGAAGAGTAGGGGGCGGCCATGAAAAGATTCAACTTGACCGAGGTCGCGCTGAACCACAAATCTCTGATGTATTATTTCATCATTCTGGTCTTCCTGGCCGGAGTCTACAGCTATACGAAGCTGGGCCGCATGGAGGACCCGGCTTTTGTCATCCGCCAGATGCTGGTCACCGTGGCCTGGCCGGGGGCCACGGCCGGGCAGATTGAGGAGCAGGTCACTGACAAAATAGAGAAAAAACTCCAGGAGACGCCCCATCTCGATTATCTCAAGAGCATCTCCCGCCCAGGTTATTCCATCATCTATGTGGTGCTGAAACAGGATCGGCCCGCCAATGAGGTCCGCCCCACCTGGCTGGAGGTGCGCAATCTGGTGGCCGATATTCAGTCGGACCTGCCTCAGGGAGTGGTCGGGCCTTTTTTCAACGACCGCTTTGACGATGTCTTCGGTTCCATCTACGCTCTGACCTCCGATGGCTTTTCCTATGAGGAAATGCGGGAAACCGGCGAAAAAATCCGCCGCCGCCTCTTGGACGTCGACAGCGTCAAGCGGGTGGACCTGATTGGGGTTCAGGCCGAAAAAATATATGTGGAAGTGGAAAATTCCCGCCTGTCTGAACTGGGTATCGCACCATCGGCGGTTATTAATGCGGTCAAGACCCAGAACGCCATGATGCCCTCCGGCATGGTGGAGACGGCCTCCGACGATATTTACCTGCGCCTCTCCGGCATGTTCGACAGCCTTGATTCCATCCGTAATCTGCCGCTGGCCGTCCAGGGACGGTCCTTGCGGCTGGGTGATATTGCCAAAGTGCGGCGGGGCTACGTGGAGCCGGCCACAACCACTGTTTCCTATCACGGTCAAAAATCCATTGCCATAGCCGTCTCCATGGAAGACGGCGGCAATATCATCAAACTGGGCCGGGACATGGACACGGTGATGGAAAACATCACCCGGGATCTCCCGGCCGGCCTGGAAATAGAACGCGTCTCCAACCAGCCTCAGGTGGTGGCCGATTCCATTGAGGATTTTGTCTCATCTCTCCGGGAGGCAGTCATCATCGTGCTGATTATCAGCTTTCTCAGCCTTGGGCTGCGTACCGGCCTGGTGGTGGCCTTTTGCATTCCACTGGTCCTGACCGGGGTTTTCCTGGCCATGTACGTTTTGGGCATTGACCTTCACAAGGTTTCGCTGGGCGCGTTGATCATATCGCTGGGCCTTTTGGTGGACGATGAGATCATAGCCGTGGAGATGATGGCCGTTAAACTGGAAAGCGGCCTGGAAAGAAGCAAGGCCGCGGCCGCCGCCTATCTGGTTACGGCCATTCCCATGCTCACAGGGACGCTGGTCACCTGCTCCGGCTTCATTCCCATTGGGTTTTCCAAGGGCATGGCCGCTGAATTTACCAGCGCCCTCTTTCCGGTGATATCCATTGCCCTCATCCTGTCGTGGATTGTTTCAGTGACGGTAACCCCGCTGGTGGGCTATCACATCATGAAAATCAAGCCCAAAGCCGAAGAGAGCCAGGCCCCTTATACCAATCGCTTTTACAATCTCTTCCGAAGCATACTGACCACTTTTCTGCGTCATCGCACCCTGGTGCTGCTCATTACTGTGCTGGCATTCGGAGTTTCCATCTTCATGATGCGCTTTATCAAGCAGGAGTTTTTTCCTCCGTCTGTGCGGCCGGAAATCATTGTGGAAATGACCCTGCCGGAAGGCTCATCCATGAAAGCCTCAGCCGACGTGGCTGGCCGCCTGGCCGCCTTTCTGGATAATCAGAAGGGAATCAGCAATTATACCTACTACATAGGGGAAGGTTCGCCCCGATTCGTTCTGACCATCGATCCGGTTCTGCCGGCCTCCAATTATGTCCAATTTGTGGTAGTGGCCACTGATATCGACAGCCGCCTGGAACTTCAAGCGGCCCTTGAAACGGAACTGAACGACCACTTCCCGGAGGTTCAGGGCAATCTGAAACTCATCCAGACCGGACCGCCCTCGCCATATCCGGTTATGCTGCGGGTTTCAGGCTACAGCACGGACAAGGTGCGCGATTTGGCCCATAAGCTGGCGGACATCATGCGTCAGGAACCGGTCATTTACAACGTCAATTTTGACTGGAATGAGAAAAGCAAAACCATGCGTGTCGCCCTCGATAACGATAAGGTCAGGGCGTTGGGACTGGATAAGGAGACTTTGGCCACCTACCTCCAGACCCAGATCAGCGGGTTGAGCATGGCCGAATTTTATGTGGATGACCGGACCATTGATATTGTCCTGCGCATGGCTTCGGAGGACCGCGACTATCTTGGCCGCCTGACGAGCTTGCCGATTTTTTTGCCGGGCGGCCGCTATGTGCCGTTGGAGCAGGTGGCCTCATCCATTATGGTGGACACGGAAACCGGGGCCATATGGCGGCGGGATCTGAAGCCGACTATCACTGTCCGCGCTTCGGTCACCGAAGGCACGGCCAACGACGTGACCCAAAAGGTCTATGAGCAGGCCGCTGAATTGCGGGAATCCCTGCCTTTCGGCTACTCCATTGAAGTTGATGGCGCTTTGGAATACAGCAATGAATCCCTGGGTTATATGATGACGCCGGTGCCCTGGATGGTGGCGGCTATTGTCACCATTCTGATGCTCCAGCTTCAGCGTATTTCGCTGACGCTCCTGGCCCTCCTTACCGCCCCTTTGGGGTTGATTGGAGTGACGGCTGGGATGCTTTTGTCCAATCAGCCTCTCGGTTTTGTGGCCCAATTGGGGGTATTGGCTTTAAGCGGCATGATCATTCGCAACTCGGTCATTCTAATCGACCAGATTAAGCAGCATGAGGCTGAGGGGGAAACGCCTTGGCGGGCGGTAATTGAATCGGCTGTTTTCCGTTTTCGGCCGATTATGCTGACAGCGGCGGCGGCCATTCTGGCCATGATTCCCTTGATGCGCAATACTTTCTGGTGTCCTATGGCTGTGGCCATTGCCAGCGGACTTCTGGCCGCCACCATTCTGACTCTGCTGGTTTTGCCATGTATGTATGCGGTTATGTTTAAAATACGCGAAGATCAATAACAAAAAACGCCCGAACCACAAATTCTTGGCGTTAAATATGTGGAGTGTGGCGGCGGCCTATGGCCGCGCGATTAAAGGACTTGGCCCGAAGGGCCAACCAAAGGGTTCCACCCTCTGGACTCCGGCTGGGGGAGGGCCCACGCGGGCCCTACCTCAGACCCCACCCGCGCCAGGGGGGCGGAGCCCCCTGGACCCCCAAGAGGTCAGGGTCAGATTCAACTTTCTTCTTCCCGCATCGCCGCAACTCGCTTCGAGTACGAAGCTCAGACAAGCGGCGACGCTTCATACTTCCGGGCTTCAGGTGCTATAGGCAGTTTTACGTTGTGCTGTAACATTCCGCGATAGGCAGCTTCATCGGCTGAGTGGTAGTTCACGTATGTTCGGCTTAAATCAGCTTCCCCTTAAAGGCCCTTTCCAGTGCTGGTAGTGCGTCTCTCCGCCACCTATCGCTTTTCAATGAGTTGCTCCTTGGAAAAAAGACGGCCAAGTCTCACCGTTACAGCGCTGGAAAAGCTAGTGGAGGGGAAAAAGTAATCAGCCGAACATACGTGAAGCAGCAATCATTCAATGAAGTTGCCTATAGCAAAATGTAACAGCCCAATGTGATGTGGCCCAGAGCGGTTAAAGCGGAAGGCGTATGAAGCGTCGCCGCTTGTCTGAGCTTCGTACCCGAAGCGAGTTGCGGCGATGCGGGAAGAAGAGAGTTGAAGCTGACCCTGACCTCTTGGGGTTCCAAGGGGCTTGCCCCTTGGCGCGGGTGGGGTCTGGGGTAGGGCCCGCGTGGGCCCTCCCCCAGCCGGAGTCCAGAGGGCGGAGCCCTTTGGTTGGCCTTTCAGGCCAAGTCCTTTAATCGCGCGGCCCTCCGGGCCGCACTCCAAAATCCTATTCAAGCATAGCCACATGCCCACCTTTGATCGAAGGGGTTTTCCGATGCACCGGCGTGGGTTCCTCCAGAGAATGGGCATGGTTGCCATAAACCATATGCACCAGCCCGTTAACCGCGTCAATCAGGGCGGTGGACTCGTTGGACAACATGCTGGACATGCTGGAAACCTCTTCAGAGGAGGCGGCGGTTTCCTGGGTCACTTTGTCAATGTGAGTCATGGCATTGGTAATCTGCGACAGCCCCTGAGCCTGTTCTTTGGTGGACCCGACCATGTGATGGAGCAATTCAGAAACCTGTGAGGACTGCTCTTCAATGCTTTTGAACTCGTCGGCCGCACTTTTGACCAACTCGGAGCCGCTGTTAATGCTATTAATGGTTTCCCCGATCAATCCCGCTGTATTTTTGGCGGCTTCGGCCGAGCGGGTGGCCAGATTGCGCACCTCTTCCGCCACCACCGCGAAACCAGCCCCAGCCTCACCCGCCCGCGCCGCCTCTACGGCCGCGTTCAGGGCCAAAAGGTTGGTTTGGAACGCTATTTCATCAATATCCTTGATGATCTTGCTGATCTCGCCGCCAGCCACCAGTATTTTATCCATGGCAATGGTCAGATTCCCGATGGAGATGCTGGCGCTGTGCACAGCCCGCCCCGCCTCTTCCATAACCTTGGTGGCCTCAGCCGAATCTTGGGCCGCCTCCATGGTGCTGGCCGTTATCTCCTCCAGAATGGCCGTGGTTTCTTCCAGGCTGGCCGCATTTTCAGTGGCGCCCTCGGCCATATGCATTGAGGCCGTGCTCAGGGCAGTGGACGCGCCATCAACCTCGTGCGCACCTTCCTTGAGGATATCAATTAGGTGATTGGCCTGTCTGGTTATGTTGCGGCTGATGAACCAGGCCAGAATTGAACTTATAGCCAGGGCCAGCACCACGCCGATCAGAAGAGCCATTTTCATCTGATTAAGGGCGGTTTTAGAATTTCCGGCCATATCGAGACTGAGCTTGTTAGCCTCAACCAAAAGGCTGGAAGCCAGATCAACGGTGTTGTTGGTAAGAGCGGTTCGCCTCCCGGCGCTCTCAATATCAGCCAAAATTTCTTCGCCCAACGTGCGCACGGCTTTTTGAAGTTCAACGGCATATCCGGCGGCTTCGGTCATCATATCCATGTCCACCTGCACCGTGCTGCCGCTTCTAAGGAATTCCATGGCTTTCACCAGATCGTCACACATATTGACAGCGTTGTTAATATGCTCTACATTCAGGTCCATCTTGCCTAGATGAATTTCTTTTAAAAGGTTGTCAGCCAGGATCCAGATTTTAACCACTTGATCAATACGGCCGAAACGGCGGGTGAAGACGGGCATTTCCGCGCCTTTTTTTATCTCCCGGTCCAGATAAAATCCGGTCTGGCGTTCATAGAGCTGAGAAACCATGCCGGCAAAAAGACCATGAAATCGATTCACTTCATCGGAAGCCGTTTTAGTAATGACAATTGACTCCGGCAGTTTATCCGCCATTGCTCTGAAATCTCTATAAGAATTTTTAAGATCAGTCACCCCTTTAGTGATGGCCGGAGTGCGCAGGGCCGGGGAATCGGCCATTTCCGAGTCTATCTGCTTCATATATTCCATGATGTTTTTGGAATATTGCTGGGCTTTCTTCCAGCTCTGAGGATCGGCCGAATAGGTATAATCCCTGGTCATGAATGCTTCCATGGCCACAGTGAACTGAACATCAGAGGTATGGGACACCAGCGGCAGAATATCGTCACTCAAAACAATGGCCGATTGATCGGCTTTGCTGCCAAATATGAATACACATAACGCCAGGGCAATTATGATTAGATTTGTAATCATAAATCCCAATAGAATTTTCGCTCCCAGCCGCATTCTCATACCTCGCTGTATATTTTTATAATCAGGGAAAAAGATCCCTGGATTAGGAAGACGACAATAATAGCCATCCCCTGGTTAATACTAGGGTTAATTTTTTGATAAGAATGTTTTGGTGCCGGTCTCGAAGAATTTGAAGGCTTAGGTATATGATATTTTAGCGGCCGGTTAAGTATTATAATATTAAAAATTTAACTAAATTAATAGTTTCAGGATAGACAATTCAATTGACCGTTTTCAGGCCATTTCTTCAATCATAAAGAGGTATGTTTTCACAATTACCTTATGTTTTTCACTATAGCAGAAAATTCCGGCAAAGGCTATCAAAAAAGCGTCTACCGAAACTTCATATTCACAAAAAAAACCGCCGTGACTATGGTTAAGTCCGGCGGCGATTTCAGTTGTTAAAACGTTTGATTGATTTATGGTCGCGGGGTGTTCATTCGACGGCTCCAGGCATATTCTTTGGATGTAACAAAGTCCTCCAGGCGGCGCATCCTTTTTTCCATCCTTTCAGCACGGCGGCTCAGTCCGTCCATAGCCGCTTCCGGGTCCAGCTGGGCTTGGAGCCAGATATCACGCTCTTCCGGCGTGTTGAGCTTTTCCTGCGGAGTCGGGCTCATTATCAGGGCCGCCACCAGATATAAAATGATGGTGGGCCAGAAAAACAGAAAAATGGTGGAGATTATTAAAATCAGGCGGACCAGGCCCACCGACCAGCCGAAGTAATCAGCCAGCCCCTTGGCCACGCCGAAGATTACTCCATCCCCGGCCCGGAACGGTCCGTAAGCTTTCAACTGGGCGATAAAGCCTCTGGCGCCTCTGTTGTCGTCATATGCGGTCATCGTTGCCCTCCCTGTTTCCAGCCCGGCCGGAATGGTCATCGGAAGAGAGAATTATGTCTTCCAGAGCGATGAGCCTGGATTCCATGCTGTTCAGGGTCCGTTCCAGTTTGCGGGCCAGTTCCAGGGTCTGGGCCCTTTCAGTTCGGGCGTCCCCGCTGCGGAAAGCTTTCAGCGTCAGGAGAAAAAAACCGCCCCCTATCAGAATCAGGGGCAGGCCGACTATTATTATAATGGCGGTGGCAGGTCCCATATATATGCACTCCTTGCATTTGGCGGCGATTAAGAACCTGCTCGTAAATAGTGATTTTGCCCCCTGGCGTTGTTGCTCGCGTTTTTTTATGCTCGAAATATGTTGAATATCGCTGCGCTTAAAAACACTCGCCCCTGGCCAGGAAATAAAACTCCTTATTTACGAACAGGTTCTATGGGCCGGAGTTTTTTGAAATATTCGGAAAAGACGCGCCGGACCCCAGCCCGGCGCATCCCGATCGGCTACCGGTTGGACAGTCGATCCTTAATGGCTTTGAGTTCCATATCCAGGGAGTCGTCTATCTCGCGGAAAGCTTTTTCCCTGGCCTGGGTTTCATCCGTAGCCAGCCGACGGCCGCTCAGTTCCAGTTCGGCTTCCGCCTCCAGGCGGTCCAGGCGGGAATCAAGGCGTTCCAGTTTAAGCTGGGCGTCGGTCAGGTCATAGCGTTTCATCTGGCCACTGACCTGAAGGCTCTTCTGGGCACGGTTGGCCCGGTGGGAAATGAGCTGCTCTTTTTCCCTGGCCTGACTCAGCTTGGCCTCAAGCTGCTCGATTTCACTGCGGTAGCGCTCCACCACTGAAGTCAACTCCTCATCCTGAGATTTCATCTCGGCCAGAACTTCCTCAATGGTTCTTTTTTCCAGCAAAGCTTCGCGGGCCAGATCGTCCCGGCCCTTGGCGGCGGCCATTTCCGCCCGCTTGAGCCACATGTCTCTCTTGTCCTCAGCCTCAGCCAGGCGGCGGGCATTTTTGGTCTGATCGGCCATGGCCTGGGCACAGGCGGCCTTGATTTCAACCTGGGTGTCTTCCATCTCGGCAATGATGAGTTTCAGCATCTTGACCGGGTTTTCAGCTTTGTCCAGCATGGAATTGATGTTGGAGCTGATGATGTCGGCGAATCTTGAAAATATGGAGGGCATATCTCTTCCTTTCTATTCAATGGTTGGGGTTGATGGCTTCAAGTTTGTGTCGTGGATATACTTTGCAAAGGACGGGCCAAATTGCTTAAAATAGGTATTTCTGGATAATTAGTTGATTATATGATATTTATATAATGCTGATGACGACAGGGGCCTAGGTCTATTATTTGCCTGGGACATATTTGGCTATATGATAGCCAAATAGACCATAATGTGGTTTTTGACGCATTTGACATTCCTGCCGCTTTTGCTAAACTTAGCCTGATTTGTGCGGAGTAACATCATGGGCACTGCCGGGCAGAAAATATTTGATGCTGAGCAAGTAATCATTCTGGACAGAGCCTGGGTTCTGGCCAGTTCGCTGGTGGCTGATGATTTCAGGCTCGATTTTGACGATATCCATTCATGGCCTGTGGACATAAGGCGATACCCTGAACTGCGGCCGGAAGAAATGACTGAGGGTGTTTTCGCCCAGCTTTTTCGCTATCTCCGCCCCGGCCCGGTGGTGGTGGGCGGGCTGCCGGACTATTATAGAATATGCCTCTATGACCCGGCTATCCTGAAAGCCCTGGAAAATGAGCCGGGGCTGGCCTTGGAGCCTCTTCTGACCTACATCCTGACTCATGAGTTCATCCATGTGGCCCGCTTCGCCAGATTCATGGAGATTTTTGACTCGGGCCGGGAAGCCCGCCGGATGGAGGAGGAAGTTGTGCACAAGGAAACATTCCGGCTTCTAAAAGGCGGCCGGATGCCCGGCCTTGACCTTGTTCTTGATTTATATAAAAACCATCGTCTGCCAGTAGACTAGTGCGTGGCCCGCACCGGGCTATGTCTAGGTTGGCTTTTCCCGTAATAGTAAATACGACGGCTGTCATCGTATTAAGAGCGGTACCCCCTCGCCTATTGCGAAGATTTACCGTGCGAGTCGGCCGGATTAGTACAGGAGGGAATATGAGCGATATTGAAAAGCGTCCTCCGAAAGATGAAGAGCCGCCTCCGCTGCCGGAGGCTCCCAAGTTCCATTGGCTGAAAAAAGCTTTTGGCGAAGGTGAAGCTCAGATGATGGCCCAGGCTTCGGCTGTGGGCATATCTTTCGCGGTGTCAATTGTTTTGGGGCTGGCCCTTGGCTGGTGGCTGGATAAAAAATTGGGCACCGCCCCCTGGCTTTTGCTATTATGCCTGATGCTGGGCATTGCGGCGGGCTTTAAAAATCTGTTCACAGTTTCAGCCAGACTTGAAAAAGCCAGCCAGAAAGCGGCGGAAGAGAAAAAACGCCAAAACGATGCCTGGAGGCAGCAATTCTAATTATGACCGACGCCGCCGCATAAAGCCGGGGTCGAGCGTAGCGAGACGGAGCGAGAGGCGACTAGTTTTGACGGAAAAATAGCCGCTTGCGAAACAAAAACCACGCTTTTTGTGTAGCTACGAGTCGTAAGTTTAGGAAAAAGCCATAATTAGAATAGCTAGCCTGGATGCCCGGAAAAGATAAGGATTAGCCAGTGACCGATGAAAATACCGCCGGGCAGGCGGAGTTAACCACATCAGAGGCGCGGCGGCAGAGTGAAAACCTCCTGGCCGCTGCCGGACGGGTGCGTTGGTGCGCCCGGTTGGCCGCCTTGGCGGTAATCGCGGCCGGTCTGGTCATGGGCGGACCGTCATGGGCCCTGGGCGCTGTTCTGGGCGGCCTGGTGGTTGAAATAAACCTTGGCCTCCTGACCCGTCTCATCAGGCGGGCCGCCGAGTGGCGCGGCCCCAGCCTGGGGCCGACCCTGATGCGTTTCTACCTGACTTTCGGGGCCACAATAATCGTCTGCGTCCTGATTATCCGCAATCATTGGGGCCACCCGCTGGGGTTCCTGGGGGGGCTGTTATCTTTTTTTGTCGGGCTGGTTCTGGCCTTGATCAGCATGGCCGTCCGCCCGCTCCAGGATAAGTGACATGTCTCAGGCCAGGCTGGCTATCATAACCGGCCCTACCGGGGCTGGCAAAAGCGATCTGGCTGTCCAGGCCGCCGCGATTCTGGGCGGCGAGATCATCAATGCCGACAGCCTGGCCCTCTATCGCGGCTTCAACATCGGCACGGCCAAACCGGGCCCGGCTGATCTTGAGCGGGTGCCTCACCATCTGATAGATGTGCTTGAGCCGGAGCAATCTTATGACGCGGCGGCTTTCCTCCGGGCGGCCCGGCCGATTGCTGAGACGCTGTGGGCCTCCGGCCGCCCGCCGCTGGCCGTGGGCGGGACCGGGTTTTACCTCCGCAGCCTCACGTCGGGCCTCTTTGAGGGGCCGGGCCGCGATGAGGCTTTTCGGGCGCGTCTGGCTGAAGAGGCCTCTTCCGGTGTCAACCTCCATGCCCGTCTGGTTGAGGTGGACCCGGAGACGGCCGCCCGGCTGGCTCCGGCCGACCGGGTGCGGATTGAAAGGGCGCTGGAAGTCTATTATCTCAGCGGACGCACCATCTCCCAGTGGCAGAATGAACATGGTCTGGCGGAAAAGCCGTTTGAGAAAACCCTGGCCATAGTCATTGACCGCCGCGCTGACGAAATGGAAACCCGGCTGGAGGAGCGGACCCGAAAAATGTTCACGTCCGGGTTGGCGAAAGAGGTTGAAGATTTATTGCGCCAAGGCTGGTCACCGGAGTTGAAACCCTTTAAATCAATTGGCTATAAGGAAACTGTCGGTTACCTGAATGGTGAATACAGCCTTGAAGAAGCCATAACCAGAACCTTCATCGCCACCCGGCGGCTGGCCAAGCGCCAGCGAACCTGGTTCCGGGGGCAGATGCCAGAAGCCCTGTGGTTTCACCCTGACCAGTTTGACGAAATATTGCATCAGCTGAAAGCTTTTTTCAAAATCTAGTGCTGTGTATCGTTTAAAACTACCCCAATGGCTGTTGACCGCCGCCGGGAGAAATGTTTTTGCCCGGCGAGGTTCCGGGGGGCTTTAGTCACCTCGCCGGGCAAAAACATTTCTCCCGGCGGCTACATGGTCGGCTTCCCCCAGGGCTGGAAAGTGCGCCTGGCCCCGGCAGGTTAGGGTTTGGATTTTTATCGACTAAGGAGATAGATATGCATAAACAGGTTAAAATCGGGTCGGTAACAATAGGCGGCGGGGCTCCGCTGGCGGTAATCGCCGGTCCCTGCGTCATTGAGTCAAAGGAGCTTCTGGACGAAACGGCGGCCCGGCTGAAAGAGATATCCGAACGGCTGAATATCGGCCTGATTTTCAAATCCAGTTTCGACAAGGCCAATCGCTCCAGCCTGAAATCATTCCGGGGGCCGGGTTTTGAAGAGGGATTGCTGATGATGGCCGAGATTAAGAAGAAGTACGGTCTGCCGGTCATCAGCGACATCCATGAGAGCTGGCAGGTCGAACCCTGCTCCAGAGTCCTGGATGCTCTTCAGATTCCCGCCTTTCTGGCCCGCCAGACCGATCTTCTGATAGCGGCGGCCAAGAGCGGCCTGCCGGTGAACGTTAAAAAAGGCCAGTTCATGGCCCCGGACGACATGGGGCAGGTGGCTGGAAAAATGGCCGCCCAGAACGGTTTTAATGGACTGATGCTGTGCGAGCGCGGAGCCAGCTTCGGTTATCATAATCTGGTGGTGGACATGCGTTCGCTGCCGATCATGGCCGGTTTCGGCTGGCCGGTGGTTTTTGACGCCACCCATTCGGTGCAGCTGCCTTCAGCCGGTGACGGCTGTTCCGGCGGAGACCGGCAGTTCATCGCCCCTCTGGCCCGGGCGGCCGTGGCGGCCGGAATCGACTGCCTCTTTATGGAAACCCACCCCCGCCCGGCGGAAGCACTGTGCGACGGCCCCAATCAGTGGCCGCTGGATGAGCTTGAAGATTTGCTGAAAATGCTTATCAATATAGATAAAACAGTCAGGCCTGAAAGGTGGGGGAAATGAAGTTGCCGGATCTGTCGGCCATCAAGATTTTAGGGCTGGATGTGGACGGAGTGCTGACCGACGGCCGGATAATCGTTCACAACGACGGCGGCGAATCCAAACATTTTCACAGCCAGGACGGCCTGGGGTTGGCCATTCTCAAGCGCATGGGCATTGAAGCGGTGATCATCACCGGCCGGACCAGCATGATTGTGGAAATCAGGGCCAAAGACCTGGGGATCACTGAACTCCATCAAAAGGTGGGCGAGAAGTGGCCGGTCTTTGAATCCATTTTGGCCCAGCGCGGCTTCTCTCTTCAGGAGGCCGCCTTTGCCGGTGACGACCTGATTGACCTCCCGATCATGAGCCGGGTGGGCTTGGCCATGGCCCCGGCCAACGCCCGGCCGGAAGTCCTGGCCATAGCCCACTTTGTGTCCCAGGCCACCGGCGGCCACGGAGCGGTGCGCCAGATGGTCGAATTCATTCTCAAGGGCCAGGGCCGCTGGGATGAAGTGGTTGAATCTTATTTAAAATAAATGAGCTGCTAAATGGAACGCGACGCCCGCCTGGAACAATTGAGACAAAAAGCCCTGTCCCTCCCTAATTCGCCGGGGGTCTATCTGATGAAAGACGAGAACGGTGAGGTTCTCTATGTGGGCAAGGCCAAAATTCTGCCCCGCCGCGTTTCCAGCTATTTTCAAAAAGAGCCGCCCAGCGCCCGCATCAGCCTGATGGTCTCCAGGGTGTCTGATTTTGATTTCGTGGTCACGGCCACGGAAAAGGAATCACTCATCCTGGAAAACAGCCTGATTAAGAAACACCGCCCCAAATACAATGTGGTCTTGAGGGACGACAAAACCTATCCCTCCCTGCGATTGAGCACTAATGAAGAATACCCGCGCCTGGAGGTGGTGCGCCGTCCGGCCCGCGACGGCTCCATCATCTTCGGGCCTTTCCCGTCGGTGGGGGCCCTGCGTGATACGGTCCGCATGGCCATGCGCCTCTTTCCCCTCCGCCAGTGCCGCCGCCCGGACGTTAAAAATATCGACAGGCCCTGTCTGAATTATGAAATCGGCCGTTGCGTCGGCCCCTGCCGCCCGGAAATGACGCCCCAGGAATACCGCCAGCTGACGGATCAGGTCCGCATGTTTTTTCGCGGCAAACACAAGGAGCTTTTGGATAAAATAACGTCCGACATGCGGGCGGCCGCCGAACGCTATGACTATGAGGCGGCGGCCCGCCTGCGTGACCGGCTTAATAATGTCAAAACCACTCTGGAGCGGCAGGTGGTCGATCAGGCCGACTACCGTGATGTGGATGTGCTGGGCTTTTATCAAAAAGACGGCCTCCTGCAGGGCTCGCTCTTAATGGTGCGGTCCGGCACGGTCAGTGGATGTATGCCGCTGGAATCGTCTGGAGGAGGGGAGGCCGGAGCGGCTGAGGTTATGGTCAGTCTTCTGGGCCAGTTTTACACCGGCCATTTTGTGCCGGATGCGGTTCTGGTGCCGGAAGACATTCCTGAAGACGATCGCGAAACGCTGGAAGAATGGCTGTCCTCCCTCAAAGGCCGCACTGTGCGCATCCAGTCGCCCCAACGCGGCGACAAAACCAAACTATTGGAGATGGCCGCCAGCAACGCCAAGGCCGCCCTGGAGGACCGTTTGGGCCGCATCGGCTCAACCAGGGGCGTCATGGTGGAACTGAAAGCCAAACTGGGGCTGGACAAAATTCCCCACCGCCTGGAATGTTTCGACCTGGCCCACCTTCAGGGGCAGAACGCGGCGGCCGGTCTGGTGGTAATGGAAGACGGCGAATGGAAAAAAGCCCATTATCGCCGCTTTAAAATCAAAACGGCCAAAGGCGGCGACGATTACGGCGGCATGCGTGAGGTAGTGGCCCGCCGCTTCAGCCATGAAGAATGGCCCTGGCCGGATCTGCTCTTAATCGACGGCGGCAAGGGGCAGTTGGCCTCCACCCTGGCCGCATTTGATGATTTGGGCATAAAACCGCCCAAAGTCGCGGCCATTGCCAAAATCCGGCAGGAGGGCGACATCGACCGAATTTTTCTGCCGGGACGCAAAAATCCGGTGGATCTGAAAGCCGGATCAGCCGGGCTTCTGCTCCTGGCCCGTCTGCGGGACGAAGCCCACCGTTATGTCGGCAGCTATCACCATCGCCTGCAAGCCAATACATTCCTGGACAGCCCTCTGTTGAAAGTGCCGGGGCTGGGACAGGTTAAGCGTCAGAAGCTTCTGGATAATTTTGGTTCATTGGAAAAATTGGCCCAGGCCTCTGATTCTGACATTCTGTCCGTCATCCATCTCACGGATGAGGGAATGGCTGAACTGCGCAAAGTGCTGGCGGATTGGAAACCGGAAGAGATTGAAGAGGCCAATCATGCGGAACAAATATGATGACGATGTTTTTTTTAATAAATACAGCCAAATGGAGCGCTCACTCAAAGGCCTAACCGGGGCGGGGGAATGGGCGGCGCTAAAAGATATGCTGCCTGATTTTCAGGGCAAAAGAGTGCTGGATCTGGGTTGCGGCTTTGGCTGGCATTGCGTATATGCGGCTGAACACGGCGCGGCCAAGGTTGTCGGCGTTGACATTTCGCGGAAAATGCTGGATGAGGCGGCCCGCAAGAGCGGCGGTTTAAATATTGACTACATTAAAAAGCCGCTGGAAGAAGTTGATTATCCGGCTGATTCGTTTGATGTGGTCCTCAGTTCCCTGGCCCTTCATTACGTGGCTTCATTCGGGGCCATAGTTGAAATGGTCCATCATTGCCTCTCTGACGGCGGACAGTTTATTTTCTCAATGGAACATCCGATTTTCACAGCTTCAGGCCCGCAGGACTGGCATTATGACGGGGCTGGCGACAAACTCCACTGGCCGGTGGACCGCTATTTTGAGGAAGGGCCGCGTGAAGCGGTTTTTCTGGGGGAAAAGGTGCTCAAGTATCACCGCACCCTGACCACTATCATCAGAGATTTGCGAAAGGCCGGATTTGAGATAGACGATCTGGTCGAGCCGCAGCCCAATGAGCGGATGTTGAAGCTGCCGGAAATGACTGACGAACTGCGGCGGCCGATGATGCTGTTAATAGCGGCCCGCAAACAGGCTTAAGCTAAGAGCTTGTTAGTAAATAGTGAAGCCTCTGGCGTTGTTGCTCCTGGTTTTTTAATGCTCGAAATATTAATATATTACTCCGCTTAAAAAAACACTCGCGCCTAGCCAGAGAACAATATCCCTTATTTACGAACAAGCTCTAAAACTCCTCACCCCCCCTGGGCCTCTTCCTCCATGACAACAACGTCAACCTGGTAAATGCGCTCGGGCCGGCCTTTGGTGGTGGAGCGGCGGACCTCAATGGCCTCGGCCAGGCCGGCCTCACTTAAAGCGCTCAAAAAACGGTTGGCGCTGCGTTTGGTAATGGCCAGCTTGTGGGCCAGCTCCTTGGAAGTGATGCAGTGATCCCGGGTGCTTCTGACCGCCGCCATAACCTTTTGCACCGTCAGGTACGACAGCCCCGAACTTTTGGCCGCGCTTCTGATCGGCTCTGAAACTTCCCTGGATACCACCAGTTTATTGCCGCTTCTCAAAGGCCCGATTAATTCGTCGCGTTCATTGACCAGACAACTGGCCCCGAAAGGCAGCCGCCCGGCCTCCCGCACCGCGTCCACCGCGTTGATGCGGGCCTGATACATGTCCACACCGATTCCGTAGCCGACATAAATATCGAAATCCAGGCGGTCCAGCAAAAAATCCTGCAAACGGCAGGTTTGAAAATTATCCGTGATCACGGCCAGAACCTTGCGGGCCGTTAGCACTTCAAAGCCCCTCTGCTGGGGGCGAAGAATAAGATCGAGCTGGTAAACCGTGCTGAAACGCCTCAGGGCCTGATTGAGGCATTCCAGACGCAGGCGGAATTCACGATCCGGCCGGAAACCGGCCTGTCCTTCCACCGGGCTTTCCTCCTCCGGCACCCTGATGGTCACCACCATGGCGGCAGCCTGATGATCCCTCAATTCCAGTATGCGGACATTCTGGACTGTCTCAAGGCAGATGGAGCGCATATAGCTCTGGCCGGGATAGGCAAAATGCACATTAACCCCGGCCGCTTCCAGCCTGGGAACGATATTGCTGAAGCGGGAGAGTGAATAATCGATTTTTCCGGCTTGCCACAGGCTCAGATGCTTGTAATAAAAATAATCTTCCATGGCCAGAATTTCTTCCACCGGCCGCTGGGTAATCATCTGGGTGGAAGTTTCATCAAAACCGATCTCATTATCCCCAAAAAGATATTCATTGGTGCCTATACCGGCCACTTCCAGGAAGTCGGCATAAATCCGGTCGGTTCCCATGCCGGGGTTGTCTTTGAAAATCTTTAAAAAGAGCTTGAAAATACCGGCGTCATCATTATTGAAAGCCTTGATGACTCTGCCGGTATCCGGGAACATCCGCCGGAGGATAGAGGCCGGGACCGCGCCGCCGGTTATCACGCCCTTCACCTCTTCAGGGATGGAGCGAAAAATGTCGGCCAGTTCATCAATATCGTGAAAAACATAGAAAGAGAAATCAATATCCAGGCTCATCCTGTCAAGGCACCGGCTGATATATTCTTTCAGATATTCAGTGGAGATTACCGCCACCGGGATCCGTAAGCTCATTTACTCATCTACCTCAAATACTCAATCATTGATGTTCGACCGTGTCCGCCAGCCAACGGCGCTCTTCTATTCAGGCGTCTGTTTGTCGACGCAAAAAACCCGCATTATTATCATAAAGATTGTTAAAGATAATGGGCCGCCGATTGACGGGCGGTTAATTATTGATAATTACGGGATATTATAACGCATGATTTAGCAGAGTGAATAAAAATAACGGTTGATAAAGATTTTAGCCGTCTGCACAAACCACCGTTCCGGTTCGGACTTCGAGAACATTATAATTCAATGTAACATATTTTAAAAAAAAATTCATAATAATCGAACGCATTTTTTGAATTGATTTTATTGATTCAATCAATCGTTCCAATGGGTAAAAAACAGAGAGATTTAATGAGATAATTTTTTGAAATAATGGCGAAAGCAAACAGCGGCGGTGAGGGGCCTGGCTAAAAGCGCCCGCATCGCCGCTGATGTGTAAAATATTACAAATATTTGGCAAAAATGCCTTTGTGTCGGGTTCTGACATCTTCAATAATATGAAACGCGTCCGGGTCATGTTGCCTCATCAGCCCCTCAACCTCCCGGATATTCACACGCCGCACCACGGTCTGGACTATGTCCACTTTATGAAAAGCCCCTTCTCCGCGGCTGAGGGTGGCCCCGTAACCGTGCTGATTGAGGGTGCCCACCAGGGCCGGGCCGCCGCTTTTGGTAAAAAGACTCACTTTTACATAGCCGAAACCGATCATATTTTCAACTGTCAGCCCGATATAGGTTCCGGCCGCATAGCCTAAGGCATAGCAGAAATATGAAATAAAACCATCGGCATGGTTAAAGACCTGGGCAATTATGACAATCCAGATAAACACTTCCACAAAGCCGATCACCGGAGCAATGTTCCTGGCCCCCCTGGAAACAAAGACGATACGCAGGGTGCCTAGAGAAACGTCGCAAATGCGGCCGAAAAATATGATAAACGGCAGGGTCCAGGGGTATGTTTCAAGAAACTCGGTCATATCTGTCACTCCTTCAGGAATTGTGTCTAACATTTTCAGCTTAAATTATGCCGGACATAAAAGCAAGCTGTATGCGCGGTCCGGGCAGGGCAATCGCTTGAAACGGCAAGGGTAAAACCCGGCCGGGCGGGCGAAAAAATTTCTGACGTCGCTCGTAATTTTCTCTTATTCCCGGTCGGGTGGCTTCAGCAGAGGTTTGTTTGTCCGTGCCCGTCCGGGGAGTAAAATTACGAGCGACTTACAGAAAATTTTTCGCCCGCCCGGCCTGGTCAGTGTCGGTGTTTGGGCAGGGTGACGGTTGAGTCTTTTTTGCATAAGCTGACCAGGATTAGGAGGGCGGGGCGGTGAGATTTCTCCAGAGGGGACCACGATTTTTGCTCCCCGGACGGGCACTTGGGGACAGAATGCCGAAGAAGCCACCCGGCCGGGATCAGAGAAAAATCGGGGGCCACTATGGAGATATCTCACCGCACCGCCCTCCGGGTTTTATCTTTGCCGTTTTCAAGCGATTGCCCTGACGGTCCGGGTAATACTTAATTTTTGTGGTGAATCACCTTCGGATATGCCACTTGACCAGGCAGCCGTCGGGAGAAATGTTTTCGCCCGGCTCTGGTTCCGGGGGTCTTTAGTCACCAGAACCGGGCGAAAACATTTCTCCCGACGGCGGTCACCCGCTGCTCACGCGGTATTTAACTGTATATCCAAGCATATCGGCATTGGCCAATAGTTTCGGGTGAGGGGGCAACGCTCTTAATACAATGATGGCCGCCAAAACCCGCAATTAGGGGAAGGCCCCCCGGACAAAGCCCCGTGCGGGCCACGCACACACGCACAGAGGGCCGCCCCTGGGCAAGGGAGCGGCCCTCTGTTGGCCGCCGGAAGCTATCCAAGGGTGCGAGGGGGCCTTGGACAGCGACCGGCGGGTTTCACCGGACGGCAGGTGTTAGACCGTTCCGGTTTCTTCTTTCAATTGCGCGGCCGGTGCGGCGTTTTTTTCTTTTTTGTTCAAACCGGCTATCAGTACATAGAACAGGGGCACAAAGAAGACTGCCAGACAAGTGGCCGCGAAGGTGCCGCCCACCACGGTGGTGCCCAGGGCGTGCTGGCTGGCGCTGGAGGCTCCTGTCGCCATGGCCATGGGGAGAACACCGAAGATGAAGGCCAGAGAGGTCATCAAAATGGGCCGGAAGCGCAGCTTGGCCGCTTCAATGGCTGCTTCAATCAGACTTTTGCCTTCCTTTTCATGCAGATCCTTGGCAAACTCGACGATTAGGATGGCGTTTTTGGCTGAAAGGCCTATAACCGTCAGAATGCCGACCTGAAAGAATACGTCGTTGCTGAGGCCGCGCATAAGGTTCGCGGTTACCGCGCCCAGAACGCCCATGGGCACAATCAGCATGACCGAGGCCGGGATGGACCAGCTTTCATAAAGCGCGGCCAAACACAAGAAGACGATCAAGAGCGACAGGGCATAGAGCTGGGTGGTCTGGTCCCCGGCCAGGCGTTCTTCAAAGGAAAGCCCGGTGAAGCTGATGTCAATGCCCGGAGGGAGCTCTTTGGCCAGCTTTTCAACCGTTATCATGGCGTCGCCGCTGGAGATCCCGGCCGCGCCCTGGCCAAGGATTTCCATGGCCGCCACTCCGTTGTAGCGCTCCAGCTTGGGTGAACCCATCATCCATTCACCTTCGGAAAAAGCGGCGAAGGGCACCATCTGGCCATTGGTGTTGCGCACGTGCCAGCGATTGAAGTCCTCCGGTGAGATGCGGGAAGCCTCCTCACCCTGCACATACACTTTCTTGACGCGGCCCTGGTCGATGAAGTCGTTGACATAGGCCGAACCCCAGGCCACGCTCATGGTGCTGTTGATATCCGAAAGGCTGGTGGAGAGGGTCCGGGCCTTTTCATCATCTATAACCACCTTGTACTGCGGCTGATCATCGAGACCGTTGGGACGGACTAAGGTCAGAGTTTTATCCTGGGCGGCCAGCCCCAGGAACTGGTTGCGGGCTGCCATCAGGCCGTCGTGACCGAGACCGGCGCGATCCATCAGGTAGAAGTCAAAACCAGTGGCGTTGCCCAACTCAGCGATCGGCGGCGGCACAATGGGAATGATGCTGGCGTCGGTTATGCGGCTGAAACGCTGCCAGGAGCGTCCGGCCAAAGCGAACATACTGCGTTCGGAGTCAGTTCTATCGGCGAAGGGGTGCCCCTGGACAAAGGCCATGGCCACGTTCTGCCCGCGCCCGGCGAAGCTGAAGCCCCGGACGGTCATGACTGATTTAACGGTGTCCTTTTCTTCCGTCAGGTAGTAATCAATGATTTCATCGACTACCTTGGCCGTTCTTTCAGTAGTGGAGTTGGGGGGCAACTGAATGGAAACCATCATGTTGCCATTATCCTCGTCCGGCATGAACGCGGTGGGCAGCTTTGGGAAAAGGAAGGCCACCAGGAGAAAGATTGCCAGGGTAATGGCTGAAAACAGCCTTTTTTTCCTAAGCATGGTGGTGACGCCCTTGGAATACTTCTCGGTCGTCAGATGGAAAGTGCGATTGAACCAGCCGAAAAAGCCCTTCTTCTCGACGTGATGATCCACAGGCTTGAGAATAGTGGCGCAAAGCGCGGGGGTAAAGACAATGGCGATGATGACCGACAGGGTCATGGCCGCGATAATGGTTATGGAGAACTGGCGGTAAATGACGCCGGTGGAGCCGGCGAAGAAGGCCATGGGGAAGAAGACCGCGCTGATGACCAGGCCGATACCCACCAGGGCGCCCTGAATCTGGCCCATGGATTTCTCGGTGGCTTCCTTGGGCGGCAGACCCTCGTCAACCATCAGGCGCTCGACGTTCTCAACCACCACAATGGCGTCGTCGACCAGGAGGCCAATGGCCAGAACCATGGCCATCATGGTAATAATATTGATGGTGTAGCCGAAGGAGAAAAGCACGGCAAAGGTGCCCAGAAGAACGACCGGCACGGCCAGAGTGGGAATAATGGTGGCCCGGAAATTCTGAAGGAACAGATACATGACCAGAAAGACCAGGACAATGGCTTCAATCAGGGTATGAACCACGGCGCTGATGGAGGCTTCCACCGATGGAGCGGTTTCATAGGGATAGACCACTTTGATGCCTTCAGGAAAGAAAGGCTCCAACTCGGCGATGGTGTTTTTCACGGCCTGGGTCGCTTCCAGGACGTTGCCCCCGGAAGCCATCCTGATGGCCAGGGCGGCTGAGGGGTAGTTATTGAATTTGCTGGTGATGCTGAAGTTTTCACTGGCCAGCTCCATCCGGGCCACGTCGCGCAGGCGAATGCGGGAGCCGTCGGGCGTGACTTTCAGTAAAATATCCTCAAAATCCTCTACCGTGGTCATTTTGCTTTTGGCTATAACCGTGGCGTTGAGCTGAACGCCTTCGACGGTCGGCAGGCCTCCCAGCTGGCCGGATGATATCTGAACGTTCTGGCTGGAAATGGCCGCGACCACGTCTTCAGGTATCAACTGATAGCTGTAGAGTTTTTCCGGGTTCAGCCAGATGCGCATGGCATACTGCCCGGCCATGTCCATGATTTCGCCCACGCCCTGGGTTCTGGAGAGGGGGTCTTTGAGGTTGGAAACCAGATAGTTGCCAAGGTCGTTGGCGTCATAGCGGCCGTTGTCGCAGTAAAGTGAGGCAATGATCATAAAGTTGATCTGATACTTGCCCACGCTGATGCCCTGGGATTGAACCTCCTGCGGCAGCATGGGCTGGGCCAGCGACAGCTTGTTCTGCACCTGCACCTGGGCTATATCGGGGTCCACGCCCTGATTGAAGGTGCTGATGATGCTGAAACTGCCGTCGGACGAGCTTTCGGACGAAAGATAGCGGAAGCCGTCCAGGCCGTTGATCTGCTGCTCGATAACCTGGACTACCGTATCCTGAACCGTCTGGGCTGAAGCGCCGGGATAGCGGCCGTTGATATAGATGGCCGGGGCGGCCACGTTGGGATATTGGGTTATCGGCAGGGCTTTTATGGATAAAATACCGCCCAGCATGATGACTATGGCGATGACCCAGGCGAAAATGGGCCGGTTGATGAAGAATTTCGACACGATGCGTTCTCCCTTAGATGGTGTCCAAGCCTCGCATGGATTAGACAGTCGAGCCGTAGAGAGCCTTTCGGGGCGGAGTTTCAAGCCGCTGAGAGGTTCAGGTTTACGGCCGGTCAGGCCGTTTTGGCCAAAGGTATCCCGGTGGCCGCTGTTCATAGGTGCGGCCGGTCGGATACAGTTATTAAAGTAGTTTGGAGATGTGGCCGCCGGGGGAAGCCGGCGGCCCGGCCAGGGGTTACTGTTTCTTGGTATCGGAAGAGTTGTTGAAAGCCAGCTTTATATCGAGGTTGCCGGCTTCGCGCGGGGAGACGGCCATGCCATTGGCCAGCCGCTGGAGCCCCTCCGTCACTACCATATCGCCTTCCTTTAACCCGCTGGTCACCAGCCAGGTGTTGCCCAAGGTGCGATTGGTTTCGATGGGGCGAAGTTCGACGGTGTTTTCAGCCGTCACCACCCAGGCCTGGGGGCTGCCTTTCATATCCCGGACCAGAGCCTGCTGGGGGATGACGGTACCGTCGGGAATCACGCCTTCCTGCACCCTGGCCCGAACATACATACCCGGCAGCAGACGGCCTTCAGGGTTGGGGAACTCGGCCCGCAGGGTGACCGTGCCGGTGCCCTCATCGACCTTGTTATCCAAAAATTTCATTTTGCCGGGCAGGGCGTAGGTGCTGCCGTCTTCAAGAGTCAGCCAGACTTCGGTATCCTGAAAGAAAGCCGGTTCAGCCGCCCCGGAACGGAAGGTGTTTTCGGCTTTCAGAAGCTGGGTCATGGCCGGAGTCAAGTCGACGAACATGGGGTCAACCTGATTGATTACGGCCATGGCCTGAGCCTGACCGTTGGTGACCAGCGCGCCTTCAGTGATGCTGGAGCGGCCGATCTTGCCCGACAGCGGGGCCTTGACTTCGCAATAGGCCAGATTCAGGCGGGCCAGTTCCACTTCAGCCTTGGCCTGTTCCCAGGCATACAGGGCGTCTTCATAGTCCTGGGCGCTGATGGAGCGCTGATCTTTCAGGCTCTCTTTGCGCTTGGCCACTCGTTCCAGGTTTTCCAGATTGGCCACGGCTTTGTCGTAATTGGCCTTATAGACATCGGGATCGATCTGGTAGAGCTTATCGCCTTCAGTGACCATGGAGCCCTCTTCAAAGATTCTCTCCAGGACGATGCCGTTGACCTGCGGACGGACTTCGGCCACCCGGTAGGCCGTGGTGCGGCCGGGGAGTTCAGTGGAGAGGGGCACCGGTTCGCTTTTAACCGTATAGACGCCAACTTCGGTGGCCGGTCCGGCCTGACCGGTCTGGCTGGCGTCGTTACAGCCCACCAGGGAAAGGGCGGCGGAAAGGACAATGGCGGAAAGAAGTTTGCTTTTCATATATTCCTCGCTTACAATGTAATCACGCGTTCCGGCGTTGTTTCGATTAGCTAATTTGCAATTGCTGTGCCACTTGATAAATAATTGAAATAACAGTCAAAGTTAATCAAAACGACATTTCATTCTTTAAATTGACATACGATATTTCGTAAAAATAACTGTTCCACCGGGGATAATTTTTTTACAAGTAGCTTGATTTTAAAGAACTTTTGGTATAATATTACGAAATACAGTAAATGTAATTTTGATATTTCGTAATTGTATTTTTTATGGTATTTCGTAAACGGGGCCTCATGATAATAGATTCCAATACCTTTTTTAAAAAGATGACTCTTAATATATGCAGCAGCCTGGATCTGAATGTAGCCATGCGGCGCAGCCTGGATTACCTCCGGGAAGTCTTCCCGGTGGATGAAATATCAATGAATATTCTGGACAGCCGCCTGGGGGCCATCCGCATAGTTTCCAGGGCGGCCCTGGATGACAGCCGGCCCGCCTCTGAACTGGTGACCCTGCCGGATGATTTCTGGCAATGGTTCAAGGAACAGGCGCCATCCGGGCCGATCATTGTGACCGAAGAGGTCCGGCGCACTATTCCGCCCCATTTCAAGGAAATGTTCCCGCATCAGCATGAAGCTTCGGAAATGGTCATACCGCTGAATCTGGAAAACGTTAAAATCGGGGTTTTGATTTTGTTTGCTCCGGGTGATGTGGCCTATACCAAAGAACATCTGGATCTTATGGCTTCAGTGGTGGAGCCCTTCGCCATTGCCCTGTCAAACGCCATAGCCTATCAGGAATTGATTCGCTACCGGGACACCCTGATTGACGACAAAGATTTTTTGCAGAAAGAACTTATTTTGTCCGACCGGGTGATTGGTGAGCAGAGCGGGCTGAAGACAGTGATGGATCAGGTTAATCAAGTGGCCCCGCTGAACAATACCGTCCTTATTCTGGGGGAAACCGGGGTGGGGAAGGAAGTGATCGCCAACGCCATTCACCAGCGTTCGCACCGCCGCAACGGGCCTTTCATCAAAGTCAACTGCGGGGCCATAAGTGACAACCTCATCGACAGCGAGTTGTTCGGCTATGAAAAGGGGGCTTTCACGGGGGCCACTTCCCAGAAGCGCGGCCGCTTCGAACGCGCCAACGGCGGCACCATTTTTCTCGATGAAGTGGGGGAGCTGTCCCAGAACGCCCAGGTGCGATTGCTGCGGGTGCTGGCCAATCATGAAATTGAGCGGGTCGGCGGCAACAAGGTTATTCCGGTTGACATAAGGGTCATTACCGCCACCCACCGCAACCTGGCCAAAATGGTGGCCGAAGGCCGCTTTCGGGAGGATTTGTGGTTTCGTCTGAATGTGTTTCCCCTGGTTGTTCCGCCGTTGAGGGAACGTAAAGACGATATCCCGGCCCTTCTGAATTATTTTCTGAACATGAAAAGCCGTGAACTGGGCATATCTCCGCCGACCGTCTCCCCTAAGGGCATTAATCGACTGATGTCGTATTCCTGGCCGGGCAATGTGCGTGAGTTGGAGAATGTAATTGAGCGGGAACTGATCAGAGGCCCTTATAGTGAGATGACTTTTGAATCGGTAGTCCCGGCCCCCCAGCCGACTCAAGCGCCTGTCAGAATTATTCAGGAAAGCTCGAGCGCACGGGAAACGGGGGAGTTGGCCAGCCTCGATGAGGTGATGAAGAAGCATATTCAAAGAGTGCTCAAGACCACTGGCGGCAAGGTAAACGGTCCTGGCGGGGCGGCTGAAATTCTGAAAATTAATCCAAACACCCTGAGAAGCCGCATGGATAAATACAAAATAAACTACGGCGGCCGCAAATAAAACGCCGGGCAAGCCCCGGACGCAATGTTTGATGTAAAAGCGCCCTCTGACGTAATGTCGGGGGCGCTTTTTTGATTAACAATCCGAATTGGATTCGAAAGATTGAGGGTGATAATCGACAAACATACCGCACAGGCGGCTGAGCATATCGATTGGGTGGGCCATATGTTCACCGATTTGATACATTATTTCTCCGGCTACATCTTCGCATTCGTTGAAGTTACGCAGGAGATAAGAGATGATAAAGAATTCATTATGGGCTTTTTGCAGAATATCCAGAAGGTTGTCGGCCTTATATTCAATGAGTGACTCTTGTTCTTCACGAACGACCCGCCCCGGTACGCGATAGCAACGAATCTGATCAGGTTCTTTTTTCTTGTGGGGTGGTTCCTCCGTAGTGGAGGATGGTTGGCTTAGGGCCAGAACTGCCTCGGTTAGCTCTTGCAGTTTTTCAGTGAAATCATTGATTGTTTCGGGTGAAATGTTTGTGTCTGGCTGTGTCGGCGGATGGGCCTTTTTAGACTTCTGGGACATGTTTGGACCTCGTGTTGTTTTTTTCAGTTGACCCCATAAAAAATAGGGCCGGACGCTGAAAACCGCAACACACGGCCGAGGGTATTTAGGGCAAGCCCCTGGACATTTCCCCCAACATCCGGCCCAAAGATAGACTCTGGGCACGAAAAATCCACGAATCTTACGGGCGTGGTTTCCGGTGTTGCAAAAGGTGTTTTCAGCACCTTTTTAGATTTAACCACAATCATGTTAATTCGTCAAGAGTTGTTTGTTGCGTTAGGTAGGGGAAGAATTTGGAAGTGCGGCCCAAACGGCCGCGCTATTTAAAGGACTTGGCCTGAAAGGCCAACCAAAGGGTTCCACCCTCTGGACTCCGGCTGGGGGAGGGCCCACGCGGGCCCTACCCCAGACCCCACCCGCGCCAAGGGGCAAGCCCCTTGGAACCCCAAGAGGTCAGGGTCGGATTCAACTTTCTTCTTCCCGCATCGCCGCAACTCGCTTCGAGTACGAAGCTCAGACAAGCGGCGACGCTTCATACCGCATATGTTTCAACCGCTGTCGGCTTCTTCACGTTGGCTGTTACATTTTGCTATAGGCAGCTTCACTGAATGATTGCTGCTTCACGTATGTTCGGCTGATTACTTTTTCCCCTCCAATAGTTTTTCCAGCGCTGTAACGGTGAGACTTGGCCGTCTTTTTTCTAATGAGCAACTCATTAAAAAGCGATAGGTGGCAGAGAGACGGACTAACAGCACTGGAAAGAGCCTTTAAGGGGAAGCTGATTTAAACCGAACATACGAGAACTATCACCCAGCCGATGAAGCTGCCTATCGCGGAATGTTACAGCACAACGTAAAACTGCCTATAGCACCAGAAGCCGAGGCAGTATGAAGCGTCGCCGCTTGTCTGAGCTTCGTACTCGAAGCGAGTTGCGGCGATGCGGGAAGGGGAAAGTTGAAGCTGACACTGACCTCTTGGGGTTCCAAGGGGCTTGCCCCTTGGCGCGGGTGGGGTCTGGGGTAGGGCCCGCGTGGGCCCTCCCCCAGCCGGAGTCCAGAGGGTGGAACCCTTTGGTTGGCCCTTCGGGCCAAGTCCTTTAATCGCGCGGCCATAGGCCGCACTCCTTCAATTCTTACCTAGCTTTAATCATACTCCAAGCTTCATCATAAATCCGGTTAACCGGCCCCAAATCCTTAATATATTCCACCTTCTTCATCACCCCCCCGGAGGGATACATCATGGTGTTGTTCAAGTCTTCCGCCGGGATAAAAGCTTTGGCTGCTTCAATGGGCGTGGCGCTCTGGTTATAGGCGGCTATCCGGGCCGCCACTTCAGCTTCCAAGGTATAATTAATGAATTTATGAGCCATTTCCGCATTCGGAGCCTTGGCCGGAATGGCCAGAAGATCAGCCCAAATCTCTCCGCCTTCCTGCGGCAGGATAAAATTGATCTTGCCCGGCGATTCCATAGCCATGCGGCCGGAATCACTGTTATAGGCCTGAACCACTTTTGCACTGCCATCCAAAATCTTTTCCAGCGAGCCAACTCCACCATAAAACCCAAGGAAATTCGGGCTTTGCTTGGCTTCAATCAAAAGGCGCGCCGCCTCTTCAATCTGGGCCGGATCAGTGGAGTTGAGCGAATAACCCAACGATTTCAAGGCTCCGCCCAGGGCATCACGGGCATTATCCAGAATGGCGAAGTTGCCAATGCGCTTGGCCGGGTCATAAATCAACCCCCAAGTGGCGTCAACACTTTCACCTTCAGGCAACGACCCTACAGCCATCCCGGAAATCCCCCACATATAAGGCACACTGTAGGCGTTGCCGGGGTCCACATCCATTTCCCTGAAATCCTGGCTTATATTTTCGAGATTGGGCAGAAGCGCTTGATCCAGCGGCTGGATCAATCCCAAATTCTTCAGGCTGGGCAGAAGGTAAGTGGAAGGCATAACCAAATCATACTGCCCCACGCCTCCGCTTTGGAGCTTGGCCGCCATTTCCTCATTGGATTCATAATAATTGAACTTAACCTTAACGTCGTTGTCCCTTTCAAACTCGCTGACCACTTCCGGGTCCAGATAGTCAGGCCACATGAAAATGACCAGTTGTCCCGCAGCGCCGGCCGGCGCGCAAAAACCAAAAACCATCAGTAACAGAAACAGAAAGCTCTTTTTCATTTCTCGCCAAAACCTCCTCAGGCAAATACAGCGGACTTAGGGCTTAGATTAAACCCTGATTATTTACGAGTTGCCGCCAGACTTCAGGAAATCTGTCAGCAAACATGGAAGGTGTGAGGCCAAAGGGCCCTTTCTCCGCTAAAGCTATGTCAGCGGCCCGGCCATGCACCCAGGCGGCCAGCGCGGCGGCCGGGAAGGGCGCAACACCCTGAGCCAGAAGCCCGGCGGCCAATCCGGCCAACAAATCACCTGATCCGCCTACCGCCATATGGTTGCCGCCGGTAGTGTTCAGATAGAAGCCGCCGCCCGGCTCGGCAATGATACTGTTGTGGCCTTTGAGGATAACCACGCCTCCGCTCTTGTCGGCAATCTCTCTGGCCGCGCCAAGGCGGTCGCTTTGAATAGCGCCCGAATCCACTCCCAAAAGGCGGGCCGCCTCACCAGGATGCGGAGTGAGTATAACATCACCCCGCCCCTTGAGGCTTTCCACACGCCCGGCCAGATGAGTCAGGCCATCCGCGTCCAGAACCAGCGGCGGCCGTTCAGATGAGGCAACAACCGTGCGGACCGTCAGGGCCGCGCCTTCGCCCATACCCAGACCTGGCCCTAAGGCCAGAGCCTGTTTCCCACGGGCATATTCCAGAAGCAGACTGCCGCTGGCCGCGTCGAGCTGGCCCTCACCATCTTCCGGCAGTTCCAGGGTCATGGCTTCAGTAAGTTTGGTTTCAAAAATATCAGACAGAGAGGCCGGGTGAGCGGCGCTTATCAGGGCCGCCCCCGAACCGGCCGCCCCCATGGCGGCCAGCACCAGCGCCCCGGTTTTGCCCTTCGAACCGCCAGCCAGAAGAACATGCCCAAAGGTGCCCTTGTGTCCGTCAGCCGGACGGACAGGCAGGTATTGACGAAATTCGTCCATCCCGGAGAGCCGTCCGCGCGGCGGAGCCTTGGCAAGCATCTGCGGCGTCAACCCGATATCACCAACAATGATATGGCCGCACATTTCCGGGCCTTGCTGAAGATACAGCCCGATCTTGGGCGCACCGAGAGTCACAGTCAGATCGGCGGGCAAGGGAGGCCCCAGCATCCGGCCGGTATCACCGGAAAGACCAGACGGCAGGTCCACCGCCAGAACACGCAGCCTCCGGCCAAGCCTGGCCCTGGCTGAACCGGCGCTCAACAAAACCTCGGCTGCCGGGCCGTCCAATGGCCGCGCCAGGCCCGTCCCGAAGAGAGCATCCACCACCAGATCAAATTCTTCCCAAGGCGGGAGCGGGCTGCTTTCATGAATCATCTCGACAGACAACCCCATATTGCGGGCCACCTGAAGGTTTATGGCCGCATCGCCTTTCACTTCCCGTCCTTCCGGCATTACCAGATATGATTTCACCTGGAAACCGGCGGCTGAAAAAATGCGGGCCAAAGCCCAGCCATCACCACCGTTCTGGCCCGGACCGGCCAGAATAGCCACTGTCGGCGATTCCGGCCATTCCGTCCAGAACTCCAGGGCGGCCATGGCAATGGACCGGGCCGCATTTTCCATAAGCACTATGCCCGGCAGACCAAAATCATTTATGGCGATACAGTCCAACTGTCTCATTTCTTCGCTGGTGGCCAGATACATCAGTCATTCCCCGGGCGAGAGATCAAAGCGCGGCACTCGGGCATGACAGGCTCCGCGCCCGTGTTTCTCAAAGTAACGCTGATGGTATTCCTCAGCCGGATAAAAACGGTCGAAAGGCGTTAGTTCAGTGACTACCGGCCAGCCTTTGGCCTTTAACTCATTGATCAGTTTTTCAGCAATGTTCTTCTGTTCCTCATTCAAATAATAGACCGCCGACCGATACTGGGTGCCGCGATCCGGCCCCTGACGATTCAACTGGGTCGGGTCATGGATTTCAAAAAACAATTTGGCCAGTTGTTCATAAGAGACCCGTGCCGGATCGTAATCTATTTCCACGGCCTCGGCATGACCGGTGCGGCCGGTGCAGACATCCTCATAGCAGGGGGCAGCATGACTGCCGCCGGTATACCCGGACACCACATTCAAAACACCGGGCACGGCCAGGAAAGCGGCTTCAACTCCCCAGAAGCAGCCTCCGGCAAAAACCGCCTTTTCAACGGCCATTTTTTCACAGGCCTGAGGCTCAAAAGACATGGACAGGGAATTAACGCAAAAACGGGTATTTTTATCTGTAAAACCTTCGCCGTGAAAAACATGTCCCAAATGGCCGCCGCAAGCCGCGCAAAGTATCTCCGTGCGTCGCCCGTCAGTGTCAGGAACTTCTCTGACCGCGCCGGGCCTGGCCTCGTCAAAGCTGGGCCAGCCACATTCGGAAGCGAATTTTTGATTGGAATCAAACAGCACGGCTCCGCATTGACGGCACAAATAGCGGCCGCACTCGTCGTGCTTCCAATATCGCCCGGTGAAGGGCGGTTCTGTCCCCTTATGTTTTATGACGTATTCTTCTTCAGCCGTAAGGGGCGGCATATTTTTTTCGCTCATAAACTCTCCCCATATTGACGGCATTGGCGGACAAAATTCTCAGCCAAGGCCGGGTTGGCGTGAAAATGAATGTGGGGATAGGCAGCCAGGACGTTTTTTGCACAAACTCCGCCGCGCCACCCCCTGGTCGTGCTTTTTTTTATATTCAAAACGTAATCAGGCTCTTCACCTATAATTTTCGAATGGTGAAACTCATGGGCTTTCACTTTTGTTCCAGCCGGACCCAGAACTGTCGATTCGTCAAAGGTCACTTCCACATAACCGAAATTCTGCAGCCGTTTGGTCATGGCCGTCCTATGGGGGAAAAAGCCGACCATCTCATGCTCGGCCCCGTCATAATCAGTAAGCCTTTTTCCCAAATACATCAGACCGCCGCACTCAGCGTAGGCGGGCAGACCATTATTCAGGGCCGTCAGTATTTCCCGGCGGAGGCTGGTGTTGGCGGCCAGTTCAGCCGCAAAAACTTCCGGGAAGCCGCCGCCGAAATATAGCCCGGCCAGATCGGGAGGCAAATTTTCATCAGTAACCGGACTGAAGGGCACCAATTCAGCCCCGAGCTCTCCTAAAAGATCAAGCCCGTCCTGATAATAGAAATTGAAAGCGTTATCCAGGGCCAGACCAATACGTACCGGCCGGAGGCCGGCATCCCGGCGCACAGGTGATGAACATTCCAGCTCCGGCGCGGAAGCGGCCAGAGCCAAAAGCCCATCAAGGTCAATTGTTTTGTCCACACTGTCGGCCAGGGCGCTCAAACGGTCGCTCAGATCCTGAACCTCAACGCTTGGCACCAGCCCCAGGTGACGGCTTTCCAGGCTGAATTCAGGGTTTTTGGTCAGAAACCCAAAACAGGGCACTCCGGCTTCTTTTTCAATGAAACTCTTCAGCAGTTCATAATGATGCTCCCCGGCGACCATATTGACAATAACACCGGCCAGCCTGAGGCCGGGCTTAAAGGTGTTGAAGCCATGCACCAGGGCGGCCGCGCTGCGGGCAATGGAGGCGCCGTTGATAATCAGCACCACGGGAGCGGATAAAATTTCAGCCACATGGGCCGTGCTGCCCCTGTCTTCTTGGCTGTGCCCGTCAAACATGCCCATTACACCCTCTATAACGGATATGCCTTGGGCCGGTTCAGGCGCATTGACCAGAAATAAAGAGCAAATGGTGGGTCCATCCAGCATCCATGAGTCCAAATTGCGGGACTTGCGGCCGGTGACAAAAGTATGAAAGGCCGGATCAATATAGTCGGGGCCGACTTTATAGGGCTGAACCGTCAAGCCGCGCCTGGCCAGGGCGGCCATAATCCCCGCTGACACCGAAGTTTTGCCGACGCCGCTGCTGGCCCCGGCCAGAATCAGACGAGATCTTTTCATACCGACCATCCGTTCCGGGCACAAACCCTTCAATTTATCCCGATTATCCGGCTGACCAGCCAGATAATCACATTTAAGAATAAAGCAAGTTCAGCAAAAAATCATCACATTTATATGGGAACTATATATTCAACTTGCAATGACATTATTCAATAGCAAATTAAAGCACTTATCGCCAGTAAATGGTTGATGTTACAATTGCGGAAAAGCGAGTGACCGCCGCCGGGAGAAATGTTTTTGCCCGGTGAGGTTCCGGGGGTCTTTAGTCACCTCACCGGGCAAAAACATTTCTCCCGGCGGCTACTTGGTTGACTTTCTTGAGGGCTGAAAAGTGTGCTTAGCCCCAGTGGGAGCCGGAAGCCGGGGATCAATGGGTTCATTGCAATTAAAGTATATAGTTCCCATTTATATTACTTCAGTGGCTTGACTGAAATCGGGCATAAAAAAAACCGGTAACCCGGTTAAAAAAATGTGTCTCGGAAAAAAGTCTTTTCCGAGACACCTGAATGGCTTAGCGACCGATACGACGAGTGGCCAGTTTAATACGGGTAGTCGCCCGGTTTATACTGGCGGTTGCTCTGGAAATATCTGTCTTGAGGCCTGCTTCAGCATCATCAGCCTCGGCTTTGGCCGCGGCCAGACGTTCCTGGGCCCGCTTGAGGGCACGTTCGGCCCTTTCTACGTCAATTTCATCCAAATAGTCCGCACTGTCGGCCAGAACAACGGCCTTATCCGGCAGAATTTCAATAAAACCGCCGGAAACAGCTAAGTCGCGGTTGTGCCCCTCCGTCCGGTACCAAAGAAGACCGGGCTGGAGATCGGTCAGGAAGGGCAGGTGGCCGGGGAGGGCGGTAAAAGCCCCTTCCGAACCCATGGCGCCCACCGCTTCCACCGGCATGTCCACAACCGTTTTATCCGGGGTGACGATGCGTAGTTGTATTCTTCTGTCACTCATTTAATCACCTCAAGTGGGCCGGTGAAATCCGAAACCCGTGCCAAATTATTATACCCAAAGGCTGATCTGAAACGCCATGATTTTAAACCAGCCCGGCAGGCAGTAAGCACAAAGCCAAGGGGGCGCCGCTCTTAATACGATGATGGCTGCCGTAACTAACTATTCCGGGAAAAGGCCCCCAGACATGGGGGCCGGCCCCAGCCCGGCTAGGCGTTTTCTTTGGCTATGCGTTCGGCTTTTTCCAGCACTTCCTCAATGCCGCCGACCATCTGGAAAGCCTGCTCCGGCACATCGTCATGCTTGCCGTCCAGAATTTCCCGGAAACCGCGAACCGTATCTTCAACTTTCACGAATTTACCGGGGGAGCCGGTGAAAACTTCGGCTGAGAAGAAGGGCTGGCCCAGGAAACGCTGAACCTTACGCGCCCTGGACACGGTGACTTTATCGTCCTCCGAGAGCTCTTCCATACCCAAAATGGCAATGATGTCCTGCAAATCTTTGTATTTCTGCAAAGTCTGCTGCACCCGGCGAGCGGTGTTGTAATGATCATCACCAATGAAGTTGGCGTCGAGAATGGTGCTGGTTGAGTCCAGCGGATCGACGGCCGGATAAATGCCAAGCTCGGCAATCTGGCGGGAGAGAACCACCGAACCGTTCAAGTGGGCGAAAGTGGTGGCCGGGGCCGGGTCGGTCAAGTCATCGGCGGGCACATACACACACTGGACGGAGGTAATTGAACCGCGAGTGGTGGAGGTGATGCGCTCCTGAAGCTCGCCCAAGTCGGTGGCCAGGGTGGGCTGATAACCCACGGCCGAAGGCATGCGGCCAAGAAGGGCCGAAACCTCACTGCCGGCCTGGGTGAAGCGATAGATATTATCAACGAACAGGAGCACGTCCTGGCCTTCCTCGTCGCGGAAATATTCGGCGGCGGTGAGGCCGGACAGGGCCACACGGGCGCGGGCTCCCGGCGGTTCGGTCATCTGGCCGTAAACAAGTGCGGCCTTATCCAGAACGCCGCTCTCGCGCATTTCGTTGTAAAGGTCGGTGCCCTCACGGGTACGCTCGCCAACGCCGGTGAAGACGGAGATGCCGCCGTGATGCATGGCGATGTTGTGAATCATCTCCATCATGATAACGGTTTTGCCCACGCCCGCGCCGCCGAAGAGGCCCATTTTGCCGCCGCGCGGGAAGGGGACCAGAAGGTCGATAACCTTAACACCGGTTTCCAGAACGCGCACCGAAGTATCCATTTCGGTAAACTTGGGGGCCGGGCGGTGAATGGGGTAATGCTTGGCGGCCTGAATGGGCCCCTTGCCGTCCACAGGCTGCCCCACGACGTTCAACACGCGTCCCAGCGATTCCTTGCCGACCGGCATAAGGATAGGCTGGCCGGTATCTTTGGCCACCATGTCCCGAACCAGACCGTCAGTGGTGTCCATGGCGATGGTGCGGACCACGTTGTCGCCGAGATGCTGGGCCACTTCCAGCACCAGGTTGTCGGGCTGATCGTTGATGGCGGGATTGGTGACCAGAAGGGCGTTCAGAATATTCGGCAGCTGCCCCTCTGAGAATGCCACGTCAATAACCGGTCCGATGACCTGGATGATTTTACCCTCGTTCATTCTAAACCTCCTCCTTCGGCGCGAAGGATTTTTTGCGGGGCTTCAACCTTGATATGTCCAGTGTACGGTGAAATCCACCATATCTTACACACCAAGGGGAAACTCTCATTTTTTATTTTTCTAAAGCGGGCATATTCCCGTCTTTTTTTCTAAAATCGCCCGATATGGCAACCCCGAAACCCAATCCGCTACGCGGCGGCCAGAGCCTCCGAGCCGTTGACTATATCGAGAAGTTCATTGGTAACCGAAGCCTGCCTGATCTTGTTGTAGATAAGGGTGAGGTTTTCGGTGATTTCCTTGCAGTTTTTGCTGGCGTTGTCCATGGCCTGCATCCGGGCCGCATTTTCACTGGTGGCCGATTCCAGCATGGCCTGATAAACCATAATGGTCAGGCTCCTGGGAATGAGGCGCTCAAAAAGCGTCGTCGCGTCAGGCTCCACCAGAAAGTCATTGGCCCCGGTGAACTCAGCATCGTCAGACGCTTCCGGGATTTCATGATTTAAGGGCAGAAAAGGCACCAGTTCAGGCGTCTGGCGGGCCACACTGTGAAACCTGGTGGTCAGAAGCCAGACTTCCTTCAGGCCGCCATGCATGAAATCACCAACCAGTTGTTCAGCAATTTCCTGAGCCAGCAAGTAGTCAAAATTGCCCATAACGCCGGTCATGGCATGGCTGACTTCCACCTTGCGGCGCTGATAATATTCCTTCAGCTTGCGGCCGACCAGAAACAGCGATACTTCATTGCCGGCCTCTCTCAAATTCATGATCTTCTTATCCAGCACATGAAAGAGATTGGTGTTGAAGCTGCCGCAAAGGCCGCGGTCAGAGGAGAAGGCCAGAATTTCAATCTTGTTGCCGGATTCTTTTTTGCCGGTGAGAAGCGGATGGTTGACCTCACCGGCCCGGCGGCCGATTTCAGCCACCAGACGGTGATGCTCCTCCGCATAGGCCCGAAAGCTTTCAGTCCGGCCCTGGGTGGCGCGGAGTTTGGCTGCCGCCACCATATTCATGGCCTTGGTCAGCTTCTGGGTCTGCTTGACGGCCGTGATCTGGCGTTTAATATCCTTAAGCGAAGCCATAGATTATCCTTTCAAATGTGCGTGGTCCGCACTGGACAGGTCCGAGGTGACTTTTGCGACCTGCCAGGGGTTTCGGCCAGGAAGCGGCGGAAATCCCTTCAGTCCTTTGCTCCAACTGACTATTCCGCGTCAGCGGGGGGAGTATAGACCGTGCTGAACTCAGTCAAGGCTTCTTTCATCTTGGTATCAAGCTCAGGAGATATATCTTTCTTGTCTTTTAACTCAGACAGGATTTCAGGATATTTTGACTCCACGAACTCAAACATCTGTTTCTCATAATCCAGAACGGCTGAAACAGGGTATTTATCGAGGAAGCCACGCGTGCCGGAATAAAGGGTCATAACCTCTTTTTCAGCCGGCATGGGCTGATACTGGGGCTGCTTCAGAAGTTCGACCATGCGTTGCCCACGATCAATCTGGGCCTTGGTGGCTTTGTCCAGGTCGGAGCCGAACTGGGCGAATGATTCCATTTCGCGGAACTGGGCCAAGTCCAGACGCAGGGTGCCGGCCACTTTTTTCATGGCCTTGGTCTGGGCCGCGCCGCCGACGCGGCTGACCGAAATACCAACGTTAATGGCCGGACGCACGCCGGAGAAGAACAGGTTCGGCTCCAGGAAGACCTGGCCGTCGGTAATGGAGATAACGTTGGTCGGAATAAAGGCCGACACGTCGCCCGCCTGGGTTTCAATGACCGGCAGGGCCGTCAGTGAACCCGCGCCCAGCTCGTCGCTGAGCTTGGCCGATCTTTCCAGAAGACGGGAGTGGTTGTAGAAAATGTCGCCGGGATAGGCTTCGCGGCCCGGAGGACGGCGGAGCAGGAGCGACACCTGGCGATAAGCCACGGCCTGCTTGGAGAGATCATCATAAATTATGAGGGCGTGTTTGCCGCGGTCGCGATAATATTCGCCCATGGCCGTACCGGCAAAGGGGGCGATATACTGAAGAGTGGCCGGGTCGGAGGCGGCGGCGCAGACGACGATAGTGTAGTCCATGGCCCCGTGCTTCTCCAGATTGCTGACCACCTGGGCCACCGTCGATTTCTTCTGCCCGACGGCCACATAGACGCAGATGACGTCCTGGCCCTTCTGGTTGATGATGGCGTCAACGCAGATGGCGGTTTTCCCGATCTGACGGTCGCCGATGATCAGTTCGCGCTGGCCGCGGCCAACGGGAGTCATGGCGTCAATGGCCTTAATGCCGGTGTACATGGGTTCATGCACGCCCTTGCGGGCGATGATGCCGGGGGCAACCACCTCGATACGGGAAAACTCGGAGGCCTCAATGGGGCCTTTGCCGTCAATGGGCTGGCCCACGCCGTCGACCACGCGGCCGAGAAGGGCGTCGCCGACCGGAACCTGGGCGATGCGCCCGGTGCGTTTGACGGTGTCGCCTTCCTTGATGTGTTCAACATCACCAAGAACAGCCACGCCGACGCTGTCTTCCTCAAGGTTCAGAACCATGCCCAAAATGCCATGAGGGAACTCCAGAAGTTCCATGGCCATGGCTTTTTCCACGCCGTAGACCTTGGCCACGCCGTCACCGACTGAAAGGACAGTGCCGGTTTCAGCCAGTTCAACCTGGCGTCCGTAGTCATTGATTTGCGACTTGATAATTTCGCTGATTTCATCCGCTCGTATGGCCATGTCGCCTCACTCTCCTTGCGCTTTGTCCGCCCGCCCGCTTCTTTCAAGAAACCAAAAGGGCCGCGCGTCTTGGTAATGTAAGGAACGGAGTTCCTGGTACTTGCTATATACTGAAAATTATTGATTATCCAAAAGCTGAGCCAGCTTGTTCATCTGAGTCCGAACGCTGCCGTCAATGGTCAGGTCGCCCATCTGGGCAATCAGCCCGCCGATAATTGAGGGATCGCGGGTGACGTTCAACTCCACCTTACGCCCGGCAAAACCGCTGAGCGCCCCCTTGATGGCTTCAATCTGGCTGTCTTCCAAGTCGGTGGCCGAAGTCAGGGTAGCCCTGATAACGCCATTGTGCTCATCCACCATTTTTTTATAAACTTCGGCTATATCCGGCAGATCCGGCAACCTTTCGTTATCCATCAGCAGTTTGACGAAATTGGAGGTCAGGGTATTCAGCCCCGCTTTTTCCAGAATGCCGTCCAGCATCTTCCGTCGCACCTGATGGGGAAAGAAGGGGGATAGCAAAGCCTTGGATTCCTCCCCGGCACCGCCGATGGCCTGAGACAACTGCTCCAGATCTCGACCGTAATCGGCAAACTTGCCGTCTTCCAGGCCCAGCCATAGAAGGGCCCGGGCGTAACGTTTGACTACCGTATGGTTCTTCATGTTTCGTCCAGCCTTGATCAGTTCATTGATTTGAGCTTCTGCACCTGCTCCATAAATTCATTGGTCAGGCGCTTCTGGTCGTCGTCATTAATATTGCTCTTTACCAGTTCATTGGCTGCCTTGGTTGAAATATTCACGATTTCCACCATCAGGGCCTGACGGGCGGCTTTCATTTCCAGATCCATGGCCGCCTGCGCCTTTTGAACTATATTTTCCGCCGCTGCCTTGGCTTCAGCGATGATGCGATCGGCTTCCTTCTGGCCCATCCGATCGTATTGGGACAGGATGGAATCTCTTTCCGAAGCAATGCCGGCAATTTCCTTCTGCATTATTTCAGTCTGTTCTTCCAGGTTGCGGGCCTGGGTTTCCAGGTATTCAAGGCTGCGGGCAATGCCTTCGCGGCGGTCACGGAAGAACTTGGCCACTGGCTTTTTCAGGAGCCAGAACAGGATGCCGAAGAAAACCGCAAAGTTCATCAGGCGATAGATAAGGTCTTTCTTCTGCGCGGCGGAATACTCACCGGCGGCCAAAGCTGTGCCGGCGACCATGACCATAGCGGCCACAGTCAGGATTACCAGAGCTTTCCTCATATCTTTCTCCCCAGTATTTTTTCAGCCATGTCACGGGCAATGGCTTCGGTTTCCCGGGCCAGGGCCTCGCGGGCGGCGGCAGTGGATTCTCTAAGGCGGTTTTTGGCTTCGCTGGTCTGACGGGCGGCCTCATCCTGGGCTTTGGCCAGGATAGATTTTTCCTCTTCCAGGCCCTTTGAGACCAGATCATTTTTTAAATGAAGCCCCTGGCGAAGAGATTCAGCGTTGAGGCGGGCTTTTTCGCTCTCGCCGCCTTCAATTTCGGTTTTGGCCTTGGCCGCTTTATCCTTCAGCCGGTCGAACAGTTCTTTGCGTTCGGCCAGAATTTTGCGGATCGGCTTGTAGAGGAGGAAATTGAGGGCCGCCAGAAGGAGGAGGAAGTTGATAAGCTGGATGACCAGAGATGCGTCAAAACTAATGCTGACCATTTATGCCACCTTGGTTGAGCTGTTTACCGGGAACGGTCGCCTGTCATTAATCAATATAAAGACGTTCCGGCCCTGTATCCGCGTTTTGTTTTAAACCGATCCGGCATTGCCGTTGAACCGGTCAGGTTTATGGATCGCCCCATAATATCAAACACCGATGCAGCGATCCGCTTTTTCTGGCCTGGAAAAGCTTGAGACATAGTTATCTCCCGCATGAATAAAGAAACAGCGCCATGCGAGATATTGCATTAATAACCAAGTGATTTCCCAGCACTAGATTGGGACATTGTAGCTCGACTTACCTAAATGGTCAAGCATATAATTTTATTTTACTTATACCGGACACCAACAATTGTGTTTATACAGATTGTTTATCGAATTTGTTGAGACCCTTCCCGCGGCGGCTCTGACAGAAAAAAGTCCTTTGGATGACTTGAGTTACGGAGATTTGGCAATCTCGGAAAATGGCCGGAATTAATCTGAATTACCTTTTGACGGGCAAAATAATTTTTTAAAAAAAAACTTGAGTGAAAAAATGAAATTAAAAATATGTCTTTCAATTCTGTCGACAATATTATTATAATGCTGAACATTATCCACGATCACGCGTCCGCCCCTTCCGGCGCGGCCGCGACGGGCAATCCCGGCCATATCCGACTGCTGCCCTGGAACATTTATAATGAAAGGTAATCATCAACCTATGGAGGCGCCAAAAATACCGCCCCGGGTGGCCATCGTCGGCGCAGGCTCGTGGGGCACGGCTCTGGCCGCCCACTGTGCCCGGCAGGGGTTGTCTGTAACTATTTGGGCCCGCAAGCCCGAAGTTGCCGAGCAAATAAATAATGAACATGAAAACAGGGCCTTCCTTCCCGATCTGAAGCTGCCCGGAGCCATACATGCGGTCAGTGACCTGAAGACGGCCCTGGAGGGGCAGGCTGTGGTTCTGGTGGTGGTGCCCAGCCATGTGATGCGGGAGATGGCCGGGAAAATGGCTCCCCACCTGGTCAGCGGCGCGGCCGTAATCAGCGCCTCCAAGGGCATTGAGGATGAGACCTCAGCCAGCATGGTGCAGATTCTGGAAGATGAGCTGCCGTCCAGCCTGGGCATTTCCATCGGCGCCATTTCCGGCCCCAGCTTTGCCAGGGAAGTAGCTGAAGGTCTCCCGACCGCCGTAACCCTGGCCCTGAGGTCTCATCCTTTGGCCCAATCACTACAGGTTATGCTGTCGTCGCCGACATTCAGGATATATACCTCACCCGATCTCATAGGGGTGGAACTAGGCGGAGCGCTGAAAAACGTCTACGCTATTGCCACCGGCATCTGCGACGGCTTCCGGCTGGGTTTCAACGCCCGCGCGGCCATGCTGACCAGGGCGCTGGGGGAAATGACCCGCATGGCTGTGGCCATGGGGGCCAACCCCATGACCCTAACCGGCCTGTCAGGCATGGGTGACCTGATTCTGACGGCCACCGGCGAACTTTCGCGAAACCGCCGGGTCGGTCTGCGCCTGGGCGGAGGCGAGAAGCTGGATGACATTCTGGCCGGAAGCAGGGAAGTGGCCGAAGGCATCCGCAACGCCCGGTCTGTCCGCAACATGGCCCTGCGGTATAATGTCGATATGCCCATGGCCCGTGAAGTCTACCGGGTATTATATGAAAACAAGGAGCCTAGACAGGGCATGGTGGACCTTCTGACCCGCAAGCTGAAAGACGAACTCGATCCGCGCTATCAGGGGCCATACGCTGTTTCAATGGATGATGAATAAAAAAAAGCCCGGGGAAACCGCCGCCCGGACATGTGGTCCGGGCCCTGTCCGTGGTTTCGGAAAAAAAGACTGGAAAATAGTCAGGAAAAAAATTTTTCGGAAAATTGTATTCAGCCTCAAGATTATGCTTGACCAGAGACCCAAAAATAGGCAATATAGCCTCTGCCCTAGGTAATCTGTGGACTGTGGCCTTGGGGTGGGTGAAATCCTGCCTCCAGAAAGTATATGTGTCATTATAAAGGAAGGATAGACCATGACTAAAGCAGAACTTATAGCCAAGATAGCTGAGGAAACCGGCATTACCAAAAGCCAGGCCGACAAAGTGTTGACCACTCTGGTGGAAGCGGTTACCGAAGAGATCAAAACCAGCGGCAACATGACCCTGTCCGGGCTGGGCAGCTTCTCCGTTGTTCGCCGCGAGGCCCGCAAAGGCCACAATCCCAAGACTATGGCTCCCATGGACATTCCGGCTTCCAACGCCGTCAAATTCAAAAGCGCCAAAGCTCTCAAAGACGCTGTCAACTAAACTGTCAGTTCGGATTGACACTGTCACACACTGTTGTCGCCTGTTCGCGGCTTATTGATGTGTGCCGGTCAGCACCAGTCTTTGACTGGCAGCGATTCTAATTATGGCTTTTCCCTAAACTTACGGCTCGTAGCTACACAAAAAGCGTGGTTTTTGTTTCGCGAGCAACTATTTTTTCGTCAAAACCAGTCGCTGGCGCTCCGTCTCGCTACGCTCGACCCCGCTTTATGCGGCGGTGTCGGCCATAATTAGAATTGCTGTTTGACCGGGTCGGCTGTTTGACATTTCTCAAAAAAATGTTATCATAATGATTGCGGCTTGTTTTCTGAAGCCGGTCCGGTGGTTATTCCGCCTGACGGAGGCTTTAGGAATTCAGGCCTCATTCCATTTGTTTTTGAAAGGAGCCGGAAATGGCCCGCGTTACTGTTGAAGACTGCCTGACCCAGGTTGAAAATCGTTTTGTGCTGGTGCACCTGTCCGCTGAAAGGGCCCGTCAGTTGAAAAAAGGCGCCATTCCTCTCAACGAGCGCAAAAATAAGGAAGTGGTGCTGGCTCTCAGGGAAATCGCCGGCGGTCAGATTACTCAGGATAATCTGAAAAACCATGAGCCTGTTTTTATGGAGCAGGACGAACCCATTGAGATCATCGACGACGACAACTCCCCGTCTGATGACTGACAATGTCTGATTTCTTTATAAGGCCGTAAACATATTCATGTTTACGGCCTTTTGTGCGTGGCCCGCACGGGGCTTTGTCTGGGTGGGGTTTTGCTCGTAATCGTTGGTTCTGGCGGCCATCATCGTATTCAGAGCGTTGCCCCGTGGCTATGGCGCGGGTATGCGCCGAGTGCGCTGTCGTGTCCTGGCCGTCAATCAGAAAGGATGTCTCTTGTGGCTATGGAGTATAAAACCGCAATAGTCATAGTCTCCACCAAGGGCGCCGCCGGCGAGAGGGAAGACCGCGTCGGACCGGCCCTGGCTGAGCGGCTGGCCGGAAGCGGCTATCAATGTTCGCCAGCCATTATAGTCACCGACAGCCGTGAGGCCGTCTCCAGCCTGCTGGTGAAGCTGATTGACCGCGAGGGCTATGATTTGGTGCTCACCAGCGGCGGAACGGGGCTGTCACCCTCTGACGTGACCCCTGAAGCCACCCTGGATGTGGCTGAACGGGAGATACGCGGCCTGGCCGAAGCCATGAGGGCGGCCGGACGAGCCATTACACCCCATGCCGATCTTTCGCGGGCAGTGGTGGTTCAGCGGCGTCAGAGTCTGATTATCAACCTGCCGGGCTCCCCCAAGGGCGCTCTGGAAAATCTGGAAGTGGTGCTCCCGGCCCTGAAACACGGCCTGGACAAAATCAAAGGCGATCCCTCTGATTGCGCCAGATAGGGATTATGTGTTAAAATAAAAAACCCTCTAATGGGAGAACAGCCTGATCTGAACGGGAGCTGACCTGATGAAGACATTGCTGCTGCTTCTTCTAACCCTTGCCCTGATTCACCCGTCCGCACTGGCCGGGGCCAATGAGAATGTCCTCCGCATATCCGGTTCCAGCACAGTTCTGCCCATCGCCCAGAGGGCGGCTGAATATTTCATGGGGCTTCACCCCAATCTTCAGCTCTCGGTTTCAGGCACTGGAAGCGGGGAGGGAATCAAGGCCCTGGTGGAGAACGCCACCGATATCGCCACTTCATCACGAGATTTGAAACCTAAAGAAATAGAGCGCATGGAAGGGGCCGGAATTCATCTGGAACGCCATATCGTAGCCATTGACTGCGTTGTGGTGGTGGTGCACCCGGATAATCCGGTCAGTGACCTGACCCTGAAGCAGCTTAAGGGGCTGTATGACGGCCAGTTTCAAAACTGGAGCGATATCGGTGGATTTGACAAGCAAGTGGTGGCCATTAACCGCGACGTCAGTTCCGGCACTTTTGAAACCTGGCTGGAAATGGTGCTTCAGGGCGAACGCTACCGGCGCGACGCCCAGATGCAGACTTCATCCGGCGGGGTGGCTTATGCGGTTTCAGGCAACAAGTACGCCATAGGCTATATCGGGCTGGGCTATGTTACGCCTAAAGTGAAGGTGGTGACTATAAATGGAGTCAGGCCGAGTCTGTCCACCATCCGCAATGGTCAGTATCCCCTGGCCAGAGAGCTTTATATGTTCACCCGGCCTGATGCCCCGGAAGTGGCCCTGAAATTCATTGACTTCCTGACCACGCCCGCCGGCCGCCGGCTGGTGGAAAAAGAAGGTTTTGTTTCTGTGGAGGCCACCCGATGAGCGGGCCAGCCAAGACCACTGACAATATGGACGCCAAAGCGGAGCCGCGTCTTCTTCAGCCTCGCCTGGCGCCCAGTGAACAGAGCGCCAAATTCATCTTCATGATCTGCGCCGCCCTGGCTCTGGGCTTTATGGCTTTGATCATGGTCTTTCTGTTCAAGGCCGGGATGGGACTTTTTCTGGCCAACTATGAAGGGCCGGGCGTCAGTCTCACCGATTTTTTCTTCAACACGGCCTGGTATCCAACTTATGATCCCCCGGATTTTGGTATCGGCGCGCTCATTGTGGCCTCTCTGGCTGTCACGGCGCTCTCGTCAATCATTGCCGCCCCCCTGGGGCTGGGACTGGCCGTCTATCTTTCCCAAGTGGCCGGGGAGCGGGTCAGGGAAATCGTCAAACCGGCTGTGGAGCTTCTGGCCGCCATTCCTTCGGTGGTTCTGGGCTTTGTGGGCATGGTGCTGATTGCGCCGTTCATGCAGAGCGTCCTGGATGTGCCTACCGGCCTAAACCTTCTGAACGCCGGCCTCCTGTTGGCCCTCATGGCCACACCCACCGTGGCCTCAATGGGTGAAGACGCCCTCTCGGCCGTACCGAAGGAACTGCGGGACGCCTCTTACGCCCTGGGGGCCACAAGGTGGGAAACCATCTGGAAAGTGACCATGCCGGCGGCGGTCAGTGGGCTGACCACGGCCATTATTCTGGGGCTGGGCCGGGCGCTGGGGGAAACGATGGTGGTTTTGATGGTCGCGGGCGGCTCCGCCCAGATCCCCACCTCGGTATTTGACTCCATCCGCCCCCTGACCTCGACTCTGGCGGCGGAAATGGCTGAAACGCCTATCGGCAGCCACCATTATTACGCGCTGTTCGCCATTGGGGTCATCCTCTTTCTGATGACCTTGTGCTTTAATCTCCTGGCCTTTTTTATCAGCCGCCGCTGGCGGAGCATGGGAGCTCGTTGATGGCTCTGTTCGGATACGATTATCAGACCCGCCGCCGCCGTGAAGCGCTGGCCCTGTTTTTGATCAGGGCCTCGGCTGTGCTGGTGCTGGCTATCCTGGGCGGCATACTGGCCTTCATTTTCTACAATGGATTTTCAGCCATAACCTGGGATTTCCTCACTCAATTTCCCCGTGACGGCATGAGGGCCGGTGGGATTTTTCCGGCTCTGCTGGGTACGCTGCTTCTGGCGGTCGGCTCTCTGGTAATCGCCCTGCCGCTGGGCTTCGGGGCGGCTATTTATCTGGCTGAATACGCCCGTCCGGGGGCGCTTCTGACGGCCATTCGCCTGGGGATAAGCAATCTGGCCGGGGTACCCTCTGTTGTTTTCGGGCTCTTTGGCCTGGCCGTGTTCGTCGGTGTTCTAGGTTTCGGCCGCTCTCTGCTTTCCGGCTCCCTCACTCTGGCTCTTCTGGTGCTGCCGACAGTGATTTCGTCGGCTGAAGAATCCCTGCGCCAGACGCCGCAGTCTTTCCGGGAAGCGGCCATTGGGTTGGGCGCCAACCGCTGGCAGGCTATCAGGCAGGTGGTGCTGCCGGCCGCCCTTCCCAACATGCTCACCGGGGCCATACTGGCCCTGGGCCGGGCCGCCGGGGAAACGGCTCCGATCATGTTCACCGCGGCCGCCGCCTACACTCTGGCTCTGCCGGATTCCGTCTTCAGCGAAGTTATGGCCCTGTCCACCCATATTTATAATATGGCCACCAGCGGCACTCACATAGAAGAAGCAAGACACCTGCAATACGGTTCGGTTATGGTGCTGATGGCCCTGGTACTGGGCCTGTCGCTGATTGCCATTATCATCCGGGCCAGACTGAGGAGAGGCCGCCAATGGTGACAGCCACCCAAACAGCCATTTCCGCCCAGAACGTGGATTTTTACTATGGCGACTTCCAGGCCCTGAAGAATATCAGCCTGGATATGCAAGCCCGCAAAACCACTGCTTTCATTGGGCCTTCCGGCTGCGGCAAATCGACATTTTTGAAACTGTTGAACCGGATGCAGGATATGGTACCCGGAGCCCGTCTGGCTGGGCGCATACTTTTGGACGGGACGGATATGTATGCCCCGGAGGCTGATCCGGTGGCTATCCGCCGCCGGGTGGGCATGGTTTTTCAAAAGCCCAACCCTTTTCCGAAATCCATTTATGACAATATTTGCTATGGCCCGCGCTTGATTGGCATACGCAAAGCGGCCGATCTGGATATAATAGTGGAAAAGGCCCTGAGAGCGGCCGCCCTGTGGGATGAGGTGAAGGATTCCCTGGATAAATCGGCTATGGCCCTATCCGGCGGACAGCAGCAGCGGGTTTGCATAGCCAGGGCCCTGGCTCTGGAGCCTGAAGTTATTTTGATGGACGAGCCTACCAGTGCCCTTGACCCCATTGCCACGTCCAAGGTTGAGGATTGGATACAGGAGGCGGCCGGCAACCTGACGATTATTATGGTTACTCACAACATGCAGCAGGCGGCGCGGGTTTCAGACTTTACAGCCTTTTTTTTCCTGGGCGAACTGATTGAATACGGCCCCACCGATGATCTGTTCACCAGCCCGCGCAAAAAACAGACTGAAAACTACATAACCGGACGTTTCGGCTAAGCCGTCGACGGGAAAGGTTTTCGCAAGGAGTTATTATGCCGACGGCTTATTTTGACAAGCAATTATGCCGCCTGAGGGAGTCCCTGGTGCAGATGGGCGGGGCGGTTGAAGAGATGCTGGATATGGCTCTTTCGGCTTTGTATGACCTGGATGTTGTTCTGGCGGAAAAGACCATTGAGGCAGATCGGGAGATAAATGATTTTGAGAACAAAATCAATAATAAGACCATATTGTTAATCGCCACTAACCAACCGGTGGCCAGTGACCTGCGGTTTTTGGCCGGAGGGCTCAGAGTCGCCAATGATTTGGAAAGGATAGGCGACATATCCGCCAATCTGGCCCGACGGGCCCGAGGGCTGGCCCGTCTGGATTACAAAGCTGAGCTGCCGCCGGAGATTCCAGTCATGGCTGACAAGGTTAAGGGGATGATCAGTGGAACTCTGGCTTCTTTTGCCAATCGCAATCTTGAAAAGGCCCAGCACATTTTGGATTGCGATAAGGAGGTTGATAAACTGAACCGCAAAGTGAGACAGGATATTTTAGGAAAAATATCCCAGGATGGTTCATTGATTTACTGGGGCTTTGAGGTAATAAACGTGGCTGCCCACCTTGAACGCATGGGTGACCACACGACCAACGTGGCTGAGGATGTGATCTACATATACAGCGGCCGCAACGTGCGCCATACCCATTCCATCACCCAGGCGGTGGAAGAGCCCGCCGCCGCGCAAGCTTTGGTAGACGGCAACCGCGAAGACCGAGAGGATGTTGAAGACTGACGTTTTTTAAGAGGGAGAGGAGAAGGAATGCGGCCTACGGCCGCGCGACTAAAGGACTTGGCCCGAAGGGCCAACCAAAGGGTTCCACCCTCTGGACTCCGGCTGGGGGAGGGCCCACGCGGGCCCTACCCCAGACCCCACCCGCGCCAAGGGGCAAGCCCCTTGGAACCCCAAGAAATCAGGGTCAGCTTCAACTTTCCCCTTCCCGCATCGCCGCAACTCGCTTCGCAAGCTCAGCTCAAACAAGCGGCGACGCTTCATGCCGCGTCGGCTTCTGGTGCTATAGGCAGTTTTACGTTGTGCTGTAACATTCCGCGATAGGCAGCTTCATCGGCTGGGTGATAGTTCTCGTATGTTCGGCTTAAATCAGCTTCCCCTTAAAGGCCCTTTCCAGTGCTGTTAGTCCGTCTCTCTGCCACCTATCGCTTTTCAATGAGTTGCTCATTAAAAAAAAGACGGCCAAGTCTCACCGTTACAGCGCTGGAAAAGCTAGTGGAGGGGAAATAGTAATCAGCCGAACATACGTGAAGCAGCAATCATTCAGTGACGCTGCCTATAGCAAAATGTAACAACCCAATGTGAAGCGGCTGACAGCGGTTAAAGCGGAAGCGGTATGAAGCGTCGCCGCTTGTCTGAGCTTCGTACTCGAAGCGAGTTGCGGCGATGCGGGAAAAGAAAGTTGAATCCGACCCTGACCTCTTGGGGGTCCAGGGGGCTCCGCCCCCCTGGCGCGGGTGGGGTCTGGGGTAGGGCCCGCGTGGGCCCTCCCCCAGCCGGAGTCCAGAGGGTGGAACCCTTTGGTTGGCCCTTCGGGCCAAGTCCTTTAATCACGCGGCCCTCCGGGCCGCACTTCCATATCCCTCTTTCAAGCGAAAGCCCTATTCAAGCCACCAGTTTGCGGCCGAGTTCGAAGGCTTTGTTCAGGTCTTCAGGGAAAACTTCTTTATGACGCTTGTCTTTAGCCTCAACATCCCACATATCCATCTCATATCTGGAATAATCCTTCACCTGCTTAGTATCGGTGCAAAGGAAAACCTCACAGGGGGCAAACAGCATTTCCATGTATTTTTTGGCCGCCTCCACTATCGCCGTCTTGCCGTAAGCCGCCATGTCCTCTTCCTTTACATTCATCGTGTAAATAAGGGCCGTGGCTTTCTTGCGCGGAGATAACGGCGGCTTTTTAAGAGTGTAGAGGAAATACTGAAACCAAAGCCTCTCCAGGAAAGCCCGCATAAGAGCAGTCTCCGTCCCAAAATAGAAGGGAGTACCCAAAACCAAAACGTCCGCCTCGTGGGCCAGCTCCAGTACGCCACGAAGATCATCCTTTAAAATACAGCGGCCGTATGACTTTCCTTGAGGATCCTTACAATGAAAACAACTGATACAACCAGAAAATTGATGGTCGCGAAGGTGCACCAACTCAACCTCAGAGCCGCCAGTAGCCGCCCCCTCGGCCACTTTTTCCAGCAATTGCGCCGTGTTCATCGATCGGCGCGGACTGCCGTTAACAACTAAAACTTTCATAAAGACCTCCCCGTAGAAGTTAAGAAAACCATGTCAGAAAACCTGTCACATTATATGACAGGCGGTCATTCATGTAAAGAATGAAAGCAGAAAAACAACGTGGAACAAAGTCAGGTGGGCGGAAAGTCTGGGCGGTAACCTGAAAATAACTTAGCAGACCTATGAAAACAGGTGGCCAGGCGGCACTTATAGGTGCTGGACAGTGTTAGTTGCTTTTGGTTATAATAATGAATTAGCGTCATAAAGATCTATCAGACAGATAAAGTAGATGTTCAATGAGTTTTAGGAAAGGTTCAGATATGAGAAGCGAGAAGATGACCAAAGGACCGGCCCGTGCCCCTCACCGGGGGTTGCTGAAGGCCCTGGGACTGACCGACAGTGAAATGAAACGCCCTCTGATCGGAGTGGCCAGCGCCTGGAATGAGATAATTCCCGGCCATATGCATCTGGATAAAGTGGCTGAAGCGGCCTGCGCGGGTGTGCGCATGGCCGGGGGCGTGCCCATTCGTTTCGGGGCCATTGGCGTCTGCGACGGTTTGGCTATGAATCATGAAGGCATGAAATATTCTTTGATGAGCCGGGAAATTATCGCCGACTCCCTGGAAATAATGGCCACTGCCCATCCCTTCGACGGTCTGATTCTCATCCCCAACTGCGATAAAGTCACCCCCGGTATGCTGATGGGCGCACTCAGGCTCAATATACCGGCCATAGTGGTCTCCGGCGGCCCCATGCTGCCCGGCCGCCATAAAGGCAAAGCCACCGACCTCATCTCAATATTTGAAGGCGTGGGCGCACATGCGGCTGGTAAAATCACTGAGGAAGAGCTGGAAAACCTGGCCGCCCATTCCTGCCCCGGCCCCGGCTCCTGCGCCGGCATGTTCACAGCCAACAGCATGAACTGCCTGTCTGAGGCCCTGGGGCTGGCCCTGCCCGGCAACGGCACTATCCCGGCCGTCTCCGCCGACCGCCTCCGTTTGGCCAAAATGAGCGGCGAAGCAGTGATGAATCTGGTGGAAAAAGACATCAAGCCGCGTGATCTGGCCACCGCTTCCGCTTTCCAGAACGCTTTGGCCGTGGACATGGCCCTGGGCTGTTCAACCAACACCACCCTGCACGTGCCAGCTCTGGCCCATGAGGCCGGCGTCGCTTTTGAATTGAGCTCCATCAACGATATCAGCCGCAAAGTGCCTCACCTGGTCAGCCTGTCCCCCGGCGGCGCTCACCACCTGGTGGAACTGAACGAGGTGGGGGGAGTCATGGCCGTGATGAAGGAACTGGCCAGAGCCTCCCTTCTGGACACCCTGGTCATGACCGCCACCGGCAAAACTTTGGGTGAAATCCTGAAAACCGCGCCGGACGCCGACGGCCAGGTGCTGCGGGAAGTAGCTATGCCCTATCATAAGGAGGGCGGCCTGGCTGTGCTCTATGGTGATCTGGCCCCGGAGGGCTCAGTGGTCAAGCAGTCGGCCGTGGCCGACACCATGATGACCCACACCGGCCCGGCCCGCGTCTTCAACAGCGAAGAGGAGGCCACCGAGGCCATCATGGCCCGCCAGATCAAGCCAGGTGACGTGGTGGTGGTTCGCTATGAAGGCCCCAAGGGCGGCCCCGGCATGCGTGAAATGCTGACTCCCACTTCGGCCATTATGGGCCTGGGTCTGGGCGGGGAGGTGGCTATGGTCACTGACGGCCGTTTTTCCGGCGGCTCCAGAGGCGCGGTTATCGGCCACGTTTCACCGGAAGCGGCCGATGGCGGCCCCATTGCCCTGGTGGCGGACGGCGACATAATCGAAATCGATATCCCGAAACGAACCCTGAATTTGAAGGTCGAACCAGCGGAGTTGGAAAAAAGGCGGGCCGCGCTGGCCCCGTTTGAGCCCAAGATCAAGCACGGCTATGCGGCCCGTTATGCCCGCGCCGTTTCTTCCGGTGCCAGGGGAGCCATAATGGAATAAGGGCCGGACGATTCTAAAATTTTGATAACTATTCAGCCCATTTTAAAATGAAAAATGCAACATAATAAAATCAGCTACTTACCTATTCCTGCCCCGCCCGCGCGAAGAATTTTTTCGTGCGCGCTAGGCGGAGGCCTTTCAGATCTAGGGAATAGACTTTCAGGTCATCCCCTTGATCTGAAAGGCCGTGGGCGACGCATGGCGGAAAAAGTCTGAGCACCCGCCACCTACCGGCTGAATAGTTACAAATTTTGTCTTCTGAACTTTCAGCCCGTAAGTCGGGCTAAAAGTTTGATATTTGCCCGACGAATGGCTGTATCAAAACCAGTCGCTGGCGCTCCGTCTCACCCTATTAGACCCTTGCGACAAGGATGATATATTGTGAAAACACAAAAAGACCCGAGGGAAGGGCATCGTAAACGGCTCCGACAGAAATACATCGACCACGGAATCAGCAAACTGACCGATGCGGAGATTCTGGAACTTTTGCTGACCTTTGGCACTCCGAGGTCGGACTGCAAACTCACCGCCAGGGCCATGCTGGACAAATTCGGTACCCTGCGAGATGTTTTTGAGGCGGACCCAAAACTTCTGGCTGAAGTCGACGGCGCGGGGCCGAATAACATTCTGGCCGTGAAAATCATCAATGACATCGCCGGGGTGTTCCTGGAGCGGCGGCTACTGGAAAGACAATTCCTGTTCGGCTCGGAGCAGATTATGTCTTATCTGCGGCAGTCAATGGAAAATCTGCCCAAGGAAGTATTCAAGGTTATTTTTCTGGATAACAGCAATGTCGTCATCAGCGTGGATGAACTGAGCGAAGGCACAATCACCGGCGCCTACGTCCACACTCGCACCTTTCTGGAAAAATCCGTCAAATACAACAGCACCTATATGGTGATGGTCCACAACCATCCCAGCGGCAAGGTCGAGCCTTCGTTGGATGATCAAAGTCTGACCAGAAAACTGGTGCATGTGGCTTACATGTCGGAAATGCTGGTGCTGGATCACCTGATTATCGGCAAGGGTGGAGAATATTTCAGCTTCCGGGATAAGGGCCTTATCAGCCTGTATGAAGGGGAGGTCAGGGAGACATACAAATCACCGCCTCTGGCCACCGGCGGCCTCCTGCATGAATCCTTTCCGCTGACTTACACCAAGGTCAAGCTGAAAAGCAGAAAAACGCGCAAGACCCCGCCGGCCACCAAGGCCGATCTGGAAAGGGAAGGGCGGATGGTGCATGAACCGCAGGCTGTATCGGAAGATAAGGATTGACTCTCCGCCGGAATTCATTTTATATGAACACAAGGAATATGAACGGCCGCGCCCCTCAACTTCAGGGTGCGGCCGGTTTTTTTAGGCCTCAATAATCAAGCTGGTCGAGATCACCGATGTCAGCATCGGGGTTGGCCAGAAAAATATTCATCTCACAGGATTTGGCCACGTTCTGATAAAGCCTTAAAAAACCGGTGCGGGCCAGTTCCAGGACAGCCAGAAAACTCAGCACCAACTCGCCCTGGCTACGGTCAGAGCCGCATATTTCCTCAAATGTCCCACTCTTGCGATCTTTCAGGAACTGACGGATCTCCCCGATTCGCTCTCCGATGGTTTTAGTTTCAACCACGAATTTCAGGGTTCTCGTCTCCGGCTTTTTTTCGGCCAGACGCCGGAAAGCATCCACCAAGTCAAAAAGGGTCGCGTCAGCCAGCCCTTCACCGGTATCGTTAAATTCCTCATCATCCAGCAGGTTTCCGCCGCGCACAAAGACATCGCTGTTCAGAAGCTGGCGGCTGCGGAGGGCCTCGGCCGCATCCTTGAAATCTTTGACTCCGCCGCGACGCATGTGTTCAAGCAGGGGATCGATGATTGAAGCCTTGATCTCATCGGTGGGATCTATGTCGTCGTCTTCATCTTTTTCATGAGGCAGCAAGAGGCGCGACTTGATCTGGGTGAGGGTAGCGGCCATGACCAGAAAGTCGGCCGCCACTTCCACATTCATTGATTCCATCAGGTCCAGATAGGCCAGATATTGGGCGGTAATCAGCGCCACCGGGATGTCATCCAGATCGACTTCATTTTTCTTGATCAGATGCAAGAGGAGGTCAAGCGGCCCCTCATAAATCTGAAGTTTTACCAAAAGATCGCTCATCGGTCAGCTCAACAGGCTGAAAACAGTCCAGACCATGGGCCGGATCAGGGAAGGCAGGACCCCGGTCAGGACCAGCGCCACAAAAACGATTGTAAAAACCATCTGGTTTTTGTAAGCGAAATGCACCCATTTAAAAGGTAGGAAATAGGACAGGACTTTAAATCCATCCAAAGGAGGCACCGGCAGAAGGTTGAATATCCCCAGCGAAACATTAACCAGAATTGCCAGATGAAAAATGTATTCAGCTTCCATGCCCACACCGGGGATGTAGCTAAAAATGTTCAGCAGGTAAAAAACCTTCAAGGCAATGGACATAAGCCCGGCCAGGATAAAGTTTGAAACCGGCCCGGCCAAGGCCACCAGGGTTATGTCGCGGACTGGATTCTTAAAATTCCGGGGGTCGAAGGGCACCGGTTTGGCCCAGCCGATCATTTTGGAGAGAAAGAGCATCAGGGTGCCGATGGGATCAAGGTGGGCCAAAGGATTGAGAGTCAGCCGTCCTTCGTTTTTAGCGGTGTTGTCGCCCAGGCGGTAGGCGGCCAGGGCATGGGCATATTCGTGCACTGTCAGAGCCAGCAGCACGGGGATGATCATCAAAAAAATACCGCGTATGTCAAAATCAAACATTTTTTCACCCGAAAACAGATTTGGGAAAGCCGCAGCGCTCCATTGGGAATTACTTATTTTGGCACAGTCGCCACCATCTGGCAACCATTAAAGAAGTGTGTGTCCAACTTCATATGAATTTAATAATAAGTTCAGGGTGAGCTCAAATCAAGATTTTCATAAAAACAAATAATAATGGTTGACTTATTTACTATTTTAAGCTATTAATATATTTAGAGTGAGGTAAAATGGTTAAATTTAATATCTCAATTAAGAGGGTTTATGACGAATGGCAGCAAAACGAAGGTTTTAGGGTGCTGGTTGACCGTTTGTGGCCACGTGGGCTGAGCAGGGAAAAAGCCGGCCTGGATCTGTGGGCTAAAGAAATTGCTCCCTCCGATGAGCTACGCAAGTGGTTCAACCATGAGGTCGGCAAATGGGCTGATTTCAGGAACAAGTATATTAAGGAACTCAATGGGAGTCCTGAAGTCGTGCAAAATTTTCTCAAGGATATTCATGGGAAAAAGCAAATAGTCTTTCTTTTTGGCGCCAAGGATAAAGAGCACAATCAGGCCTTGGTGCTCAAAGAGTATATCGACAGTCTTGTATAATTATATTTCACCTATAATCAGCTTTTTAAATTGAAATTTAGTTCTTATGCATTATATTATGTTAATGATATGGATTACGAAGAAATCACTTTGTAAATAATCATAAATATAAATCCGAAAGCCGTCGGGCCCGGTGTAAATACATACACCGGGCCCGACGGCTTTTTGCATAGGAAGTTTGGCTAATCAGGCGATAGTTACCTTCTTGTCAAGATATACGTCCTGAACACTATTAATTAGAGCCGCCCCTTCCTTCAGGGGGCGCTGAAAAGCCTTTCGACCCATTATCAACCCCATGCCGCCAGCGCGTTTATTGATGACTGCCGTTCTGACAGCTTCGGCCATGTCGGCCTGTCCTTGAGAAGCCCCGCCGGAATTTATCAGTCCGGCCCGCCCGGCATAACAATTAAGCACCTGATAACGAGTAAGGTCTATGGGATGGTCAGTGGTGAGCTGCTCATAGACCAGGGGAGAGGTTTTGCCAAAATTCAGGGCCGTATAGCCGCCGTTATTTTCGGCCATTTTTTGCTTAATGATATCAGCCTGAATGGTCACGCCCAGATGGTTGGCCTGGCCGGTCAGGTCGGCGGACAGATGGAAATCTTTTTCCTTGGTTTTGAACGCGGAATTGCGCAGATAACACCAGAGTATGGTCGCCATACCCAGTTCATGGGCTCGCTCGAAAGCCTGCGCCACTTCCTGGATTTGGCGGGTTGATTCATCGCTGCCGAAATAAATAGTAGCCCCCACCGCCACAGCCCCCATATTCCAGGCCTGCTCAACCGAGGCGAACATTATTTGATCGGCCTTGTTGGGATAGGTGAGCAGTTCGTTGTGATTGAGCTTCAAAATGAAGGGAATCCGGTGGGCGTATTTGCGGGCGACCATGCCCAGCACTCCCAGGGTGCTGGCTACGCCGCTGCATCCGGCTTCGAGGGCCAGCTCAACAATATTGGCCGGATCGAAGTAAATAGGATTGGGCGCGAAGGAAGCGGCGGCCGAGTGCTCAACGCCCTGGTCGACAGGCAGAATTGAGAGATAGCCGGTATTGGCCAGGCGTCCATGAGAGAAGAGGTTTTGCAAAGAACGCAAAACAGGAATAGGGCGGTCGGACGCTTCCCAAACGCGGCTGACATAATCAGGACCCGGAAGGCAGAGAGCCTCGGCGCTGATAGCTTGACACTTGTGCTCGAGCAGGTATTGAGCCTGCTCACCGAGATATTTTTCGACAGTCATCCTGAACACCTCCAATTTTAAAATTGATATGGCACCTGCATATCTGTGTTCTTGTGCTTGATAGAGCTTACAGTAGTTTTGAAAAAAACACAATCAGCTCCGGCCCGAAAGGGCGACGGGGAAAAGCGGGGAAACATTTTTAAATGAATCCAAGTTTACATAATATTACTTATCGGTCAATTTTATATGGGGACTGTAAATCATGATTATTCATATTATGATTAAAATCAACGATATATTTATAATCTTTAATGTAAATAATTATAAAATCAAGATGTCGCCGCAATACCAGGATTCGTGGATTTGTCTTTGCTTTTTCCCTATGTTACACTTGAGCGTATTTTTACGACTCTATGGAGAATTTATCAATGCCGAACAATCAGATCGGAGTTCTTTTTGATCATGCCCGTTCCAGCCGTATCGGCTTACCCGAAGCGGTCTTTTGCCAGGGTAAACATGCCTCAGTTCTGGAAAAACTTCTAAGACAGTTTAACTCCAGCCAGGAACACCCGGTCCTGTTTACCCGCTTAGAGCCTGAAATATTTGAAAAAATGCCTGATGATGTACAAAGTGGCGTAGATTTCCACCCTGTTTCACGCACGGCTTTCGGTTTAAAAATGTCTATGCGGCCTGGAGCAAAAGTAGCCATTATTTCAGCAGGTTCAGCGGATGCCTTTGTAACCTGGGAAGCCGCCCGGACTCTTGAATATATGGGGATTGAACACACCGTTTATGAAGACAGCGGCGTGGCCGGTCTGTGGCGCTTGGCCAGCCGTATTGAGGAAGTGAATGCTCATCAGGTGGTGATAGTGGTGGCGGGTCTGGACGCGGCCTTGGCCTCGGTTCTGGGCGGGTTGACGCCAAAGCCGATTTTTGCGGTTCCCACCTCAGTGGGCTACGGTCAGGCCATGAGCGGAGCAACTGCCATGAACAGCATGCTGGTAAGCTGTGCGCCTGGGATTGGCGTCTTTAATATTGATAACGGGTACGGCGCGGCCTGTGCGGCGGCCAGGGTGGTCAATCTCTTGAACGGATATTCCCGTGGATGACAGATAAAAAGTTTTCCCCGCCTTGGTGGGGAAAAGAGATGGCCCTTTTTCATCCTGGCTGAATATGGAGGGAGCCAGGATGAAAAGTCCCATCTTCAGAATTTTCTTAATTATGGCTCTTTTTATAGGCCAGCACAAAAATCTCCAGGCTGCCGCTTCGTGTCGCCTTGGGTTTGATTCGTATTATTTTATCGAAATGAGAAGCCAGACCGCGAATAAAGTCGTCACCTTCCTGGCTTTGAAAAATTTTGAATAAAAAATGCCCGCCAACTTTCAGAAGCGACTGAGCCCAATCCCAGGCCATTTGACACAGTTCCAGACTGCGAGCCTGATCGACCTCTCGCCTTCCCATTGTTTTCGGGGCCATATCAGATAGAACCAGGTCAAATGGGGCCAAGTCCGTCACCAAGGCCTTGTCCGCGTCCAATAAATCCGCTTCCAGAATCGTCACCTGGGGAGGAAAGGTCGCCGGCACCGGGGTGATATCTATCCCGACCACCCTACCCTTCAAACCGACCTTGCCGGCTGCATAAAGACTCCAGCTTCCGGGAGCACAACCAAGGTCGAGGACTTGCTGGCCGGGCTTTAAGAGTTTATGTTTCTGATCAACCTCTTCCAGCTTATAGACGGAACGGGCGGGAAAGCCTTCTTTCCTGGCCTTCTGGCTGTAATGATCGTCAATTCTTTTCCTGTCTTTTATTGCCATAAACCTTGCTTTACTTAAATAGATATCCGCCGATCAAGAGGCCCGCGCCCGTCAGCAATAAAGAGCCGACAAGATTGGCCGCAATGGTTATTAATCCCGCCTCGATACAGCCTCTCTCTATCAACTGAACGACTTCCGATGAAAAAGTGGAAAAAGTGGTCAAGCCACCTAAAATTCCGGTAACACAAAACAGACGCACTTCCGGCGGCAAAGCCAGCCGGTGGCTGAAAAAAGCCAGGGCCAGCCCGATAATAAAAGCGCCGGAGAGATTGGCGATCAAGGTGCCGATTTGAACAGAAGGCCAGTTGGAGTTAAATTTCAGGCTCAAAAACCAGCGAAGCGCTGCCCCGGTTCCTCCTCCCAAGAAAACGGCCAGAAGCTGAGTGGGAATTTTATTGTCCATCAGCGTTTCCCCATATCTCCTATTTTATATGTTTATAACACATGCTCCGGTAACAGGCAATGGTCATAAGTGAAGTAAAAGGTTGCTAATCAAGGTGACCTGATAATGTCAGGTTCTGAAATTTGTGGGAAAGCGCTATAACCGCCGGGGGCCGGGGATTGTTTTTGTCCCGGCTCCGTTCCGGGGGTCTTTAGTCACGGAGCCGGGACAAAAACAATCCCCGGCCCCCGGCTCCCACTCTGCTATGCACACTTTCCAACTCCTGCTCCCACAGGGGCTGTTCACACTTTTCAGCCCTGGGGAAAGACGATCAAGTAGCCGCCGGGAGAAATGTTTTTGCCCGGCTCCGGTGACTAAAGACCCCCGGAACCGGAGCCGGGCAAAAACATTTCTCCCGGCGGCGGTCATTCGCTGCAGCGTAACTTTATTATGACGGTTTAGGTTATTTAATAATATTGCCATGATAATACAAAGAACAAAGGAAACGCTGGTTACGCAAATGAAAAAGCCCGCTTCTGTTGGGGAAGCGGGCTTTTTCATGAGACAATTCGACCTCACCCGGAAGGGTGAGGTCGAAGGGTTGATTAGAACAGGCCTTTGACCTTGCCGGTTTCGGTATCGACGTCAACGCGGCGATAAGCCGGGTCGGAGGCGGTGCCGGGCATAAGGGTGATAGCGCCAGCCACGGGAACCACAAAGCCGGCGCCGGCATAAACCAGGCAATCGCGGACAAAGAGTTTCCAGTTTTTGGGCACGCCCTTGAGGGTCGGGTTGTCGGACAGTGACAGGTGGGTTTTCACCATGCAGAGGCCCAGTTTGCCGATCTCGGGGTCTTTTTCAAAGCCTTCCAGCTTTTTGGTGGCTTCCGGGGAATACTCAACGCCGTCGGCGCCGTAGACTTCGCGGGCGATGATGTCAATGCGCTCACGGAGGGGCTGATTGAGATCATACAGGAACTTGAATTCCGGTTTTTCTTCGCAGGCGTCCTTAACGGCTTCGGCCAGTTCGATAGCGCCTTCGCCGCCCTTGAGCCAGTGATCAGAAACGGCCACACGGGCACCGGCGGCTTCGCAGATGCGGCGGACGGCTTCAATTTCAGCCTTGGTGTCGGTAACAAAGGAGTTGATGCAGACAACGGGGCTGATACCGGCTTTCTTGACGGTTTCAACATGGTGCAAGAGGTTGGCGCAGCCCTGTTCCACCTGGCCGACGTTCTCGACCTTGTATTCTTCGGGCAGGGGCTTGCCGGGCACCGGGATGGGCGCGCCGCCATGGCACTTCAGGGCGCGGATGGTGGCCACGACCACGGCCGCGTTGGGGGTGAGGCCGGAGAAACGGCACTTAAGGTTCCAGAACTTTTCAAAGCCGATGTCGGCCGCGAAACCGGACTCGGTGACATGATAGTCACACAGCTTGAGGGCCAGACGGTCGGAGATGATGGAGCTCTGGCCGATGGCGATATTGGCGAAGGGACCGGCGTGGACGAAGCAGGGCTGTCCTTCCAGGGTCTGCATCAGGTTGGGATTGAGGGCGTCGACCATCCAGGCGGTCATGGCGCCGGCCACGTCGAGGTCGCTGGTGGTGACGGGGTTGCCCTTTTTGTCATAGGCGACGATCATCTTGCCGATGCGTTCGCGCATATCCTTCAGGTCTTTGGCCACGGCCAGGATGGCCATGATTTCGGAACTGACCGCGATGCCGAAGCGGGACTGCATCATATAGCCGTCCTGCTTGCCGCCGATGCCGATGATGATGTTGCGCAGGCACTGGGCGGCGAAGTCAATGATCCAGCCGTATTCAACGCGGGTGGGATCGATATCAAGACGCTTCAGGCCGCGTTTGGCCAAGGTGGCGTCGTCATAGTTACGTTCATGCTGCATACGGGAGTTCAAGGCCACCATACCCAGGTTGTGGGAGTTCATGATGGCGTTGATGTCGCCGGTCAGGCCCAGGGAGAAGGGGGTCAGGGGCACGCACTGGCTCATGCCGCCGCCGGCCGCCGAACCTTTGATGTTCATGGTGGGGCCGCCGGAAGGCTGACGAATGGCCGCGCTGACGTTCAGGCCGAGTTTGCCCATGCCCTGAACCAGGCCCATGGTAGTGGTGGATTTGCCTTCGCCTAAGGGGGTGGGGGTGATGGCGGTGACGTCAATATATTTGCCGTCGGGTTTGTCTTTCAAACGATTGAGGGCCTTGGCATAATCGATTTTGGCCACATAGTGACCGTAAGGCAGGATTTCTTCGTCCAACAGACCAATGCCTTCAGCCAGCGTCTTGATCTTAATCAGATGCTTTTCCGCGGCTTCCGCGATTTCATAGTCTTTGGCGCCTTTTTTAGTGAAATCTTCCCAATTCAAACCCATAATGGTGCCTCCGTATGCACTTAAACACAAGCCTTTGCCTGTGGTGATGTTGCGGACTTGACCTGAATTTTCCGTACAGGTATCCACAATTATTGACGCTTCCTATCAAGCCATCAATCAGCGTGACTAAATCTTACTTTGTTGAGCATTTTTAGTATATATCATACACGCCTGACAAAGTCAAGTAATTAATGACTAGAAGGTGTTTCATATGTTATGGTTTTTTTGCGACATCCCAGCACAATTCGCGTATTATATATGAAACTTTTCAATTGTGCAACTTATGGTAATGGTTAATTATTTTATTTCTTATTTTAAAAAGGAGGCCCTCACGGACATTAGTTTTTAAAACAATCCCGTCTCATTATTTTGCAATAACAAAAAAACGGTAAAATTTTAGCTGGATTTTCAGCCCAGGCTCCGGCCATACGAAGGCGCTCTGCAATAAAGCTAGACGGACATTGTACTTAATCAGACAATGTGTTAATATTTTTAATTACACTTCGCAGGAAATTAAAAGTCTTGTTTTGTGTGACAACACTGTCAATCGCGGTATGGATTTGAAGAGAGTGAAGTATGTGCATATCATCTGAAATATATCTGCCGAGCCCGGAAGAAACCAGGCAGGTCGGCGGCCGCCTGGGCAAGCAGCTGGCTGAGTCTCTGGTAAAAGGAGCCCTCACCCTGCCCTTTCTCATCACCCTCACCGGCGACCTGGGCGCCGGGAAAACCAGCCTGTGTCAGGGCATATGTGAAGCCCTGGGGGTGGACCCTCTGGAAGTGGTCAGCCCCACTTTCACCCTGGCCAATGAATACCGGGGCCTGATTGAGATATATCATCTGGATATTTACCGCCTCACCCCCGATCAATTTTACGACGCGGGCCTGGGCGAGTACCTCAGCCGACCCGGCCTGAGCCTGGTGGAGTGGCCGGAAAAAATGCCCGAAGACTTCTGGCCGGACAAGCGGCTTGATCTGGTTCTGACTTTTCAGGAAGAGGGGCGGCTCTTGACGGCCATGAATAAGCCGGGGTCATCTGTTATTAATGATATGCCCTGCTGATCAGAATCTTCGATTTTTCAGCAAATCATAAAGAAGCCAAAAGCCGACTATGGCCGCCCCCAGAAAGCCGATCAAGCCCAGAACCGGCAGCCCGTTCCATTTGGGCGGTATGTTGGCGTGAATCACCACTGATGAACCGATAACCAGGGAGGCCAGCACCACGGCAAAAGCCAGGCGGTGACTGGCCCGATCCACGGTCTGCCGGAATTCATCGAGCCCGTCGAGATGGAATTCGCTTTTAAAACGGCCGCTGCGCAGCATATTATACAAGGGCTTCATGTCGTTCGGCAGCATTTCCAGGAAATTTTTAAAATCCATCAAACGCTCACCGAACCGTCCGGCCAGATAACGCGGGTCAAAGCGGTGGTGATATTGTTCCGTAATAAATGGTTTGGCCACAGCCACCAGATCAAAATCTGGATCGAGCCGGTAGCCCAGCCCCTCCACCTGGGTCAAGGCCTTGACCAGAAGCACCAAATCCGAAGGAAACGACAATTGATACTGGGCGGCAATGTTCAATACGTCATTGAGCATCCGGCCTAAATTCATCTCTTTCAGCGGCCGGCCCAGATTGGCGTCCAGAAAAAGCTCCACTTCCACTTCCAGCCGCTCCCGATCCGGGGGCGGCTCATCATGGTCAAGATGCACCAGTTTCAACAGGGCCGCCGTCACCGCTCGCGGGCGGCGGCGCACGGCCCCCAGGGTCAGATCCAGTAAAATGTCCCTGGTGGAAGCGTTTAGCCGCCCCACCAGACCGAAATCCAATAAAGCCACTTTGGGGCCGGGCTGCACCAGAAGGTTACCGGGGTGAGGGTCACCGTGGAAGTAGCCAAAGGTCATAATCTGTTCGAAGACGACATTGGCCCCGAAACGGGCCAGTTCCTTCAGGTCATAGCCGGCCGCCTCTAACGCTTCAGTATCATTGAATTTGAGCCCCTCCACCCTCTCCATGACCAGAACGCTTTCACTGCACAGTGAACGGTAGATGCGCGGAACCTTCACTTTGGGGTTTTTGGCGTAAAAACGGCCGAAGCGTTCCAGGTTGAGGGCCTCCAGGGTAAAATCCAACTCGGCCAGAAGCCCCCGGCTGAACTCTTCAACCATAGCCCTGGGCCGGGCCGAGGCCAGGGCCGGCAGGTGTTTTTCCACCAGTTCGGCCAGCTCCATCAATATTTCCAGGTCAGTGGTCACCTGCTTCTGAAGGCCCGGACGCCGCACCTTGACCACCACCTCCTGCCCGCTGCACAGCCTGGCCACATGGACCTGCCCGATGGAGGCGGCCGCCAGGGGCGTCGGGTCCAGCTCCGTCAGGTCGCCGGAGGCGATTATGCCGGACAAAATGCGGTCAATCTCCTCCGGGGCCACGGCTTGAACCGAGTTCTGAAGTTTGGCGAACTCCTTCAAGTAAGCTTCCGGGACCAGGTCGTCACGGGTGGAAAGATACTGGCCCCACTTGATGAAAACCACGCCCAGCTCTTCCATGGCCAGCCGCACCCTTTGGGGCCGGTCCAGAGTTTTTTCGTGATATTCCAGCCCCACCAGCCCACGGACATGATCTAGAAGATCAGTGAGCCCCAGGCGTATCAGGAGGTCATCAAAGCCGAATTTCACAAAAACCGCCCCCACCTCCGTCACCCGCCCCATATGACGATAGAGCCGCCCTATGCGGGTCAGTCCGGCGATGGGGCCTTTGCCTTGCGGGTCGACAAGATTCATTGGTCTATCCTTGTAAGCTTGTGGTATTTTGACGCTAATGATTTGAATAAAGGGGGTTATTGCGGCTCACGGTTAAAAACCCCAACCATAAACAGTTGAAGCAAATGCCAGCTTATGGTAGCATAGTTCGATACTTGTTTGCTACTGCTTAATTTCCCCACCCATGGAGATGAAAATTATGGATGAGAAAAAACTCACCTCTTCCGACCAGGAAAAATCAAAGAGCGATTTTAAAGAAAAATCAGCTGAATGGGCCTCCGGTGAAAAAAGCGAAGCGCCTGTGGACGTGACCGCGGCTGAGGCCCCTTCTCTGGTGGAAACGCCGCCCGACCGCCGGATGGACGACGATGATACTCCTAAATCGCAAGCCGTCCTGGATATTAAAGAAGCCGGCCTGACCCCGGAAGAAGCCAGCAAAGCCTCTGTGGCCATCGCGGTGGAAACAGAGAATAAAAAGAACATCCGGGTGGAGCCGGAATCCAAGACGGCCACCCAGAATCTGGCCACTGTGGCCCGCTTCCGCTGGATTCTGCTTTTCATTCTCTCCCTGGCCTCCGTCATCACCTGGGCGATTGAAGCCCAGATATCCGACCGGCCCTTCAACCTCATTGCCTGGGGCTATCTGGCCGTCACCCTGATTCTGACCATCCCCACCATGAAGTTCCTGCGTATCCCGACCCGCAGTGGTCTGGCCGCGCTCTTATGGTCAGGCACTTATGTGATTTCCGCCCTCTACGGCCCGGCGGAAAGCCTTTTCAACGGCAAGGTTCCGGCCGCCCTTCCCTGGGCCGGCCTTTTGACCCTGGTGATGCTGTGGATGGCGGTGGCCATTTGGAGAAAGGTCGGGCGCTACAAAGTCGTCGACATCGTTTTAGGCGTCATTCTGGTTTATGCGGCTCTGAGCCCGTTGCTGTCCCTGGTGGATAATATTTCGACCGGCAATGCCCTCTTCCTCAAATTCCATACCTTAAACGCCAGCCCGGCTTTCATAACCAACAGCCTCCCCTGGGTTCTGTGGCCCATGACTGTGGTGCTGGCCGTGATTCTGCCGCTCTGCGCCCTCTTCTCTTTCTGGGATCAGGGTTCGGTCCTGAAAAGACGCGGCGCGCGCCACGGCGGCGATTTCTTCCTGGCCCTGGCCTTTCTTCTGCTGATTCCTTACGGGTTCCTGTCTTATGACAAGGCCGTCTCTGAAATGCCTGAAGCGGCCCAGTCCATTCGTTCGCTCCACCCCGCGGCTTCATCAGAGGTTGAAATCGTTCCCGCTCCGGCCGTGGAACCTCCGGTTCCTGTGGAAGTGGCCGACCCTCTGGCTGAAGCGCCGATAACGGCTCCGGCTCCTCTTATGGAGGAAGAACCTCCGGCCGTTGTCCAAGAGGAGCCGGCGCCTTTGATGGAAGAGCCTCCGGCTGAAGAAGCGGCCTCTCCGGCGGAGGAAGCTCCGGTCCAGGCCCCGGTTGAGACTGCCCCTGCCGTTGATGTACCGGCTACTGCTGACCAGAAAATAACGGAGCTGGAAAGCGCCCTGAAAGCGGCTGAAACTAAAATAGAGTCGCTGGAAAACCAGATCGGGCAGTTGACCGATGACGTGGAAAAACTGAAAAGAGGCATTACGCCCATTCCCGCCCCGCCGGAGACTCCGGCTGGAATGATTGAGGAAAACGGCGGCGATCTTTCTTCCAACACCTGAAAAATGTAAGTCGAGTGCTGGGCTGTGCGGAGCAGCCCCGTGCCGCGACTACTTGTTCACCGGCATATAAAAAGAGTGGATTCCCAAATCGGGAATCCACTCTTTTTATATGATGAGATATAATCGCGGCTGGCCGTCTATTTGGCCAGGGGATGGAGTGATTCCTCATGGTCGTAATACTGCCCCATCAAGGAGGTCAGTTCGGCCAAAGCCTCTTCCTTGGAAATGGAGCCGACGTTCAGCCCCAGCCAGACGCTGAACTCATCTTTTTCCAGTTGCTGACGTCCGGGGGTGCTCCATGGCTGAATGAACCTGTTGCGGTGGCTGTCATAGCCGTTGCGCCTGGATTTTTCCAATTCAGCCAACTGCTCGCGGATATCCGGGAAATTGCGCATCAGTTCGTCTTTGAGCTGTTCCTTTAACTGGCGGGCGTCGGCCAGATGGCGGGTGCTTTCCATATCCAGAAGCTGAAAAGCCACATCCCAGTCTTTGGCCACCCCCTGCCCGCGCACATACATCAGGGCCAGATTGTAAGCGGCCTGGGCATCCTTGTGCCGGGCCGCTTCGGTCAGCCATTGCCGGGCCTTTTCAAAATCCGGAGCAATCAGACGACCTTCCAGATAGCAGGTGCCCAGAACCCGCTGGGCCGGGACGTAACCGGCCTCGGCTGACTTGTTGAAATAAAACAGAGCCAGCAAGGGATCGGCCACCCCGGAACTTGGCAGGTAGAAACGCTTGCCCATTTCAAACAGCATTTCCGGGGTTTCATTGGTAATTTCAGGCATTGAGAAAACCTCTAAAGCCAGTACGGCGATTCTTAATTTTTGCCTATAAATGCACGGCTATGAGCCGCACAAAATGAGCGATAAATTGCCGCCCCCATTATGACGGGGAGGCTTAGAATTGCCGGCCGGTGCTCCTCTTTCAGTATTTCCCTATATACTATGGGAATAAATTGATTAACGTTTTGTTAACATATCAGATAGAAGTTTTCGAGATTTAGAAAAAACTGGAGAGACTGTGGCCTTTCCAGCCATATTTATCATACTAAATAAGAATCGAGCACCCTGACAATCGCCGCCGCATTTTTCAGGCACTGTTCAACAATCATTTCATCGGTCAGTCTGGGTCTGCCTAGCCCGTTGGCGTAATTATCCACCGAGCAGATGGCCCCGTATTCAATTTCCATTTCCTGGGCCAGAGTCGCTTCCGAAACCATGGCCATACCCACCAGATCAGCAAAACTGCTCATCAGCTTTATTTCCGCTTTCGTCTCCAGCCGTGGCCCTTCAGTCTGCCAATAAGTTCCGCCGTTTTCAAAATGAACCTGAACCTTCCAGGCGGCTGAAGCCAGATTCTGCCGAACCCTGTTGGAAAAACCGGGGGTGAGATGTTTCCGTCGCCCCCTGATGGTCGTCACCTGAGGCTCGAAACAGATCCAATCATCAGGAATCATCAACATGCCCGGAGCCAGCGACGGCCGGAGGCTGCCGCTGGAATGAACGCCCACCACCTCACTGACGCCCAAAGTCTGCAAGGCCTTGAGGTTGGCCAGAGTATTGTACTCGTGGGGCATGAGGTAGACATTTTCATCAAAACCGCTGCGGCAGACGGCCGCCCATTTATCATCGGTCTTGAGAGTAACGGCCCCGTATTTCGTTTCCACCGTTTCAGTCCGGCCATTTTTTAAAGAATCGCTCAACTGGCAGGTATCACGAACAATCAGCCCCAGTTTCGGGTGCTCCGGCATCAGGTCATCTCCTACAATAGAAACCCGCCCTAATTGGATAGGGTCAGGATATCATAACCGTCCGGCGTCACGGCCACGGTATGCTCGAACTGGGACGACAGTTTGCCGTCTGTGGTCACCGCCGTCCAGCCGTCCTTCAGAACCTTGATGTTATAGACGCCTTGGTTGATCATTGGTTCCACAGTGATAACCATGCCTGTTTTCAGGCGCAGACCGGAACCGCGCCGCCCGAAGTGGGCCACGCTGGGCTCTTCATGGAACTCCCGCCCCACACCGTGGCCCACGAAATCGCGGACAATGGAAAAACCCTGCGGTTCGATGAATTCCTGAATGGCCGCCCCAATATCGCCCAGCCGGGCCCCGCTTTTGATTTCGCCTATGCCCAGATACATGGACTTTTCAGTGGCTTCGGCCAGCTTTCTGGCTTCAGGGGAAACATTGCCCACGCAATAGGTGCGGGCCGTGTCGCCATAAAAGCCGTCCAGGATGGTGGTGACGTCTATTTTGACCAGATCGCCGTCATTAATGACTCTTGGGCCAGGTATGCCGTGAACCACCACTTCATTAATGGATATGCAGGAACTGGCCGGATAGCCTTTATAGCCCAAGGTAGCCGGTATGGCCCCGTGATCCATTATAAAATCATGAATCAGCTTGTCCATCTGGCCGGTAGTGAGGCCCGGCTTCAGATGCTCGGCCGCCAGATCGAGAGCGCGGGCGGCCAGGCGTCCGCTCTCCCGAATTTTCTCAATTTCTTCCCTGCTCTTTAAAATAATCATATCCGGCCGCTCCCGAAATGTTGAAAAACTGAAAAAAATATCTTACCTCTGAACCTTGTTTGAAACAGTCAGAGCCATAAAGACCATTTTCTATAATAACGGATTTGATCCCTAAACACAACTTTTGCGAATAGCCCCAGCAATTTGAAAAGTAAACTTTTTCCCCCGAACTTGTGGCGTGCAGCTAAGCAAAAAGCGTGGTTTTTGCTTCGCGAGTTGCTGTTTTGCCGTCAAAACCAGTCGCTGACGCTCCGTCTCCCTTACAGGTCGACCTGCTATTTAAAAAACTGCCATCTACATTGAGGACTGCTGAATAGCCTCACAAGTAACAAATTCTTTGAACGCCGCTTCCCGGCCGTTACTCTACATTCAGACGGGCCGCCGCCTCGGCGTTGGCGGCGGGCCCTGCCCGCTATTCGGGATTTCTGAAGTCAACAAGCCTCCAATTGGCCGACATCTGACCCCGGTATTCCGATAGATCCAGAGTCAAGGCCACGTCCATTTCCCGGCAAACCTCGCACAAACGGGGGGCCAGATTGAAACCCACCACCTGCTGGCGGGTCAAACCGTCACTCAGGACCATTTTCAGGTGGAGCTCCCCCCCGCTGTCAGTGGGGCGGGCGTCCAGTACGTTGACCCGCCGCACCATCACCACCGGGGCGGGATTGCCCTGGCCGAAGGGCTCCAGCGCCGAGAGCGGACGGGCCAGGAGGCTGAGCTCGTTCAGCGGAGCCTCCATATCGACCCACAGGTCCGGCTCGGCCTGAAAACCATCGACCTGAAGGGCCTCATTTTCAAAGGCGGCTTTAAAATCATCCAGTTTCTCCCGCTCCAGGGACAGACCGGCGGCCTGGGAGTGTCCGCCAAAAGTCAGAAACAGGTGGCGGAGGCTGTTGAGCGCGTTATAAAGGTTGAAATTGCCGGCCGAACGGCCGCTGCCGACCGCGATTCCGTCTTCAATGCTCAAAAGAACGGTGGGCTTGCGGGTATTTTCCGCCACCCTGGAGGCCGCCAGCCCCAAAAGGCCTCTGGGCCAGTTTTCACCGGCCATAACCACAGTGCGGCTGTCCGGCGATATTTCAGACTCCAGACGGTCAAGAGCCTCATTACATAGACGGGACTGGCCGTGATGACGCTCCTGATTCAGTTTTTCCAACTGGGCGGCCAGATGGTTGGCCGGGGCTTCAGCCTCGGCCAAGAGCAGCTCCAGAGCCGGCTCGGCGCTGCCCAGCCGGCCGGCCGCATTCAGACGCGGAGCCAGACGGAAACCCACATCACGCGGACTGACCTTGCTGCCGCTGACCCTGGATATTTTTTTAAGGGCGGTGAGGCCGGGATTTCTGGAACTGGCCAGAAAGTTGAGGCCGTGGCGCACCATGATGCGATTGGGACCAATAAGAGGCACCAGGTCGGCAATGGTGCCTATGGCCACCAGGGAAAGATAATCCATCAGGGCCGGGCCGTCATTGGGTCCCAGGATTCCGGCTTCCTGATAATGGCGCTTGACCCCGGCCAGAAGCATAAAGGCCACCCCGACTCCGGCCGGCGGCGATTCCCGCCAGACCGGATCCCGATGCGGGTTGACGATAGCCAGAGCTTTAGGGGGTGACGGCGGCAGGTGATGGTGATCGGTAATGATGACGTCCAGCCCGGCCCCGGCGGCGGCCTCAACCGCCTCGTAGTCCGAAACGCCGTTGTCCACCGTTACAATGAGGCGGACACCCTCTTCCGCCAGAGCCAAAGCCGCCTCCGGCTTCAGTCCGTAACCGTCGGTCAGGCGGTTTGGCACCCTGGTAACCACCTGATGCCCCAGTTCCCTGAGGCCGCGCGTCAGAAGAGCGGAGGCGGTGAGGCCGTCCGCGTCGTAATCGCCGCAAACGGCCACTTTCTCATCACGGCGGCGGGCTTCCAGAAGCCTGGCCGCAGCCTTATCCATGTCGCTCAAGGTCATTGGCGCGGGCAGGCCCTTCATTTCGGCCTTAATGAATGTGCGGACCTCATCAGCTTCCTTGAACGCGCGCGCGGCCAGAAACTCGCCCAGTTTAAGGGGCTGTCCCAACTCCCCGGCCAGCGTTTCCGCCCGGCCGCGATTTATTTCGCGAAAGCGCCAGATCATAGAACAGCTTTTACCGCCCGCACCAGGGCTTCACTTTCATTAGGCTGACCGGCATTGACCCGAAGATGTTTGCTCAGGCCGAAGGAGGTCAGTGAACGCGTTATGACCCCTTTATGCAGGACCGCCTGAAAAACATCATCCGCCGAACGCCCGTCCAGGCCGACCATCATGAAATTGGCCTCCGTCGGATACGGGTTCAGCCCCAGGGCTTTAAACTCGGCGGTCAGATAATCAAGGCTCTCCCAGGTCATTTTCAGGGTTCGCTCAATGAAATCGTCATCAGTGAGAGCGGCGGCGGCTCCCACCTGAGCCAGGGTATTCATATTAAATGGCTGGCGGACCTTGTTAATCGCCGCAGCCAGTCCAGGGTCCATCAGGGCATAGGCCACCCGTAGGCCGGCCAGTCCGAAAACTTTGGAGAAAGTGCGCATAACCACTACCCGCTCCGGCGATTTCAAGGCCGGCCAGTCAACTTTGGGTTTGCGGGCAAACTCGATATAAGCCTCATCCACTACCAAAAGAGCGGTTTCCGGCAGTTTCTCATAAAAGCTCAAAAGAGCCTCCGGTTCCAGATACGCCCCGGTCGGGTTGAGGGGATTGTCCAGAAAAACCAGCCGGGTGCTGTCGTCCACCAGCTTCAGGAGGGCCTCCAGGTCATGGCCATAATCGGCTGTCAATGGAGCTTCCCGCACCAGGCCGCCGGCGGCCTGAACGTTCTTTGAATACAAGGTAAAACTCGGTTTGGACATGACCGCTGAAAGACCCGGCCCGGTCAGGGCGTGAGCCAGCACCAGAATAAATTCGGAGGAGCCGTTGCCGGTGACTATCGAAGCCGGGTCGTAACCGTATTTTTCCGACAGGGCTTTTTTCAATGCCCGCGCGTCAGCGTCGCCATAGCGATGGATATTTTTCAGAGCATCGGCCATAGCCTCAAGTGCCCTTGGGGACGCACCCAGGCTGTTCTCATTGGAGGCCAGCTTGATTATGTCCGGTAAACCCAATTCGGCCTGGACATCTTCCAGGAGGCGGCCGGGCACATAAGGGGAGAGATTTTCAATAGCCTCAGGGATAATCTTGGACATGCTTTTTCACCGGACAAGGCCCGGTACCTATATTAAAGTGCCGGTTTCCCATAATAGTTAATTATGCGGCGATCATGGTATGAATAGCCGCGCCCTCACCGATGGAGTGCGTGGTCCACACAGAACCGGTCCGCTGTGATGTTTCAACACATTCTGGTAACTGCCAGAGCGAGAATAAGTCCGCGCTTCCATTAAAATTTTAATTTAACAAAAAAGCAGGAAAAAAGAAAGAAAAAGCGGGGGACCGCCGCCGGGAGAAATGTTTTTGCCCGGCGAGGTTCCGGGGGTCTTTAGTCACCTCGCCGGGCAAAAACATTTTGCCCGGCGGCTGCCTGATCGGCCTTTTTGAGAGCTGGAAAGTGTGCCAGCGAATGGGCGCCGGAAGTTTTGACACATCTGCGGGTCTAAGACTTCCCGAAATGAGGTTGTTATGGGAAAGCAATAATGCCGGATTGCCGCTCTTATTTATCAGTAAAGAGCCGCTGGCTGAAAAATTCGACTGTGCCCTGAAGTTTCGGGTCTTTTTTTAATTGCTGTTCCAGCTTGTTGATGGCATAAAGGGCGCTGGAATGGGTGCGTCCGAATACTTTGCCTATCTCGTCGAGAGTCCGGCCGGTCAGCTGGCGCGAAAGATACATGCCCAGAGACCGGGCCTGATTGACCTTGCTGGAACGGTCCTTGGAAGTTATTTCCCCCACTTCCAGGTGATAGTGGCGGCAGACCATGGAGCGGACCGTCAGTGGGGTCAGTCCCTCCCCTTCCCCGTCGTCAAAAATGTAGGCCAGGGCTTCGCGGGCCATATCCATATCCACCTGACGGCCCAGAAGCTGACTCTTGGCTTTAAGGCTGACCAGGCAGCTTTCCAGCTGCCGCACGTCGCTGGTCACCCGCTCGGCCACAAATTCCAGAATGCCGCGCGACACCTTCAAATCCAGGGTTTTAGCCTTTTTAAGAAGAATGTTCAAGCGGGTGTCATATTCCGGCGGACCTATGGGCGAGACCAGGGCGGTCGAGAGGCGCGACCTGAGCGAACGGCCCAGGCGGGGAATGTTTCTGGGCTCCTGCGGGGAAGTAAAGACGACTTTTTTCCCGCGCTCCATAAGGCAATCGAGGGTAAAACACAGTTCCGACTGAATTTTTTCCTTCCCGCCCAGGAATTGGATTTCTTCCAGCACCAGAACATCGCAAAGCTGGCGGTATTTGGCCTTAAAATCTTCCATAGAGCTGTGGCGGATGGCGTGGGTCATCTCATTGGTGAAATCTTCAGCCGTTAGATAATAGACATTGTTGCGGGGTTTGTTCTGTAAAAAAGCCTGCCCAAGAGCCATTGAGAGGTGGCTTTTCCCCAAACCGTGATCGGAAGTGATGAAGAGAGAATCCGCGCCCAGAGCCGCCCCGGCGGCCAGAGCTTTGGCCGCTGAAAAGGCGTATAAGTTGGAATCGCCGACCACGAAATTTTCAAAGGTGAAACGGCCGTTGTTCCGCAAAGGCTGGGCCGAGCGCAGATGCCCCAGCGTGGACAATGATTCGGAAACCCGTCTGGACGGTTCAGGGGATGAAGGAGCCTTTTCAAAACAGAGGCCGTCATCAACGGAAGACCTGGAAGAATCAGACAGCTCATGATCGGCGGCAAAGGCCAGACGTGATTCAGCCTGGAAGCCGGTAGAGGCCAAAGCTGTGGATATTTCAGCGCAAAAATGACTTTTAACCCAATTCACAAAAAAATTGTTGGGACCGGCCAATACGAGCCGCCCGTCTTCGTCGCCGCGGGCTTTCAGTGGCTCTATCCAGGTTTTGAAATTGCCTGGTGAAAGCCTGTTGGCCAGGGACTGGCGGGCCGTAGCCCAGACGTTTTCCAGCTCTCCCGCGCCGACAGAGGTTTCAGTTGTGGTCAGTTCATTCTGCATAAATTCATTTTCCATAATTTTGGCACAAAATTAGCCAGGACTCTTGGTAGAGCCTGAAAATATACCCTTCATTTAAGTAAGAAAAAGAATCCTTCGGATCACCCTTCCGGGGGCAGAGCACAAGGGCTTCAAAAGGGCCGCGCTCCAGAAGCGGTGATTCTAACTTTTTCCATAACCTGGGGGCGCAAAGCCAGACAAAAAATACTCTTTTTGCCCGGCGGGCAACCCGTTCAGCTTCAAGATCAGTCGCTGGCGTTCTGTCTGGCCGGCCGCTTGGCCAGCTGCTCCAATAACGCTATCAGCTAAAATTACCGCTCCAGACGTATCCGTAAAAATACCGAATCTGGAAATCCTTCATCGGCTGGAATTAATAGCATTAATATACGGAGGCGTGAATTAGGAATACGCGATGTCCGGGTAGTTGTGACTTTATCGAATCAGCCTTCAAAGGTCAACGATCAATTTTTCCAAAGCTGAAGAAAGTGAATCTCCGCAAACTTCACAAAAAGCTCATCTTTTGCTAATAGGCTTATTTTATTTACTATTTTCATTGAAAGAGACCCTTAATTATTGTTTCTTTAAGCCCTGTGAGGTTATGCGGAAGCTTGCTGAAACGGCCTGATTTTCAAAATTATAAACAATTGTGATTTTTATATCCAACAATTATACTATCCTTAATACTCCTGTATTCTCTGAAAAGCTCTTATTTTCATAAAAATCGGCCGCTTTATGCATAATTAAATTAAACAAAATATAAGATTTAAGAAAAACCGGCAGTTAGGCGTCTCCCCATCTGGGCATTTTTCTCCGGTCTCGATAAAAAGCACGGACATATTAAAGTGTTATAGCTATAAATGTATTGCCGTTGCTTACTTTGAACCACGAACGTTCCGAACACATTTAGCTTGTACAAAATCAGCCTGCCATAAAGGGATTGAGACGGTTCAGGTATGATTTGAGGAGTTTTTAAAAATTAAGATAAAAATACCATATGCTAACTAATTATAACCAAGTTAACATTGCCTAAATTTTAGTCAAATTTTTAGACTTAGATTTAAATCAGAATAATATCAAAGTTTAATCATAAATTCCTTTGCGGCGATATTTTTCAAAAATTCCTGATCATGCTCAACAATCAGCATAGTTGGCTTGTAATCAAGAATAAGTTTTTCAATCTGCATTCGGGAAATTACGTCTATGAAATTTAGAGGTTCATCCCATATGTAGAGATGAGCCGGAGTGCACAGGCTGGCGGCTATAAGCACTTTTTTCTTCTCTCCTCCGCTGAAGGTGCTCAAATCACCTTCAAACTGCCGTTTTTCGAACCCCAGCTTATGTAAAACCGCCTTAAAGAGGCTCTCATCAAGGTTGGCTGACCTGATAAAAGCCCTCAAGCCGCCGCTGAGAAATGAGGTATCCTGGGGCACATAAGATACGGTCAAGTTGGAGGCCAACTGGAATAAGCCGCCGCAGGCAATGGCCTCACCGGCGGCCAGCTTTAAAAGGCTGGATTTGCCGCAGCCGTTGGGGCCGGTTATAGCCAGCCTTTCACCCTGCTCAATAGTCAGATCGACATTTTTGACGACCACCCTTTCGCCATATCTGACCGACAGCTCTTTCATATTGACCAGAAGTTTCGTATGGTGCCGCAACTGGGGAATAGCCAGGGGATCGTTTGTCTCCAGGCTTCTCAGGAGCTGTTTTTTTTCTTCAACAGCCGCTTCCCGCCGCCGCTCCACGGCCTTGGATCTTTTCATCATCTTGGCCGCCTTGTGGCCGATAAACCCTCGGTCACACGGGCCTGAGCCGAATTTGCCCTTTTCAGCCCGTTCAGACCAGCCCGCCGCCCGGCGGGCTGATTCGCCCAGCATTTTGATGTCTTTTATCAATTTATCGCTTTGGGCTTGCTCAAAATTCTCACGATAATCCCGATTGAGCTGCCAGGTGCTGAAGTTGCCTTTTTGAACTTCCAGCCCATCACGGTTTATGGATAAAACGTGATCAATGCATTGATCCAGAAAGGCCCTATCATGGGATATCAGTATAAAACCTTTCTTTTTCCGCAAATATTGCCCGACAATCATCCGACCCTCAAGATCAAGGTGATTGGTGGGCTCATCAATGAGGAGGAAATTATTGTCCTTCAGGAACAGAGCGGCCAGAAGAACTTTGGTCTTTTCCCCGCCGCTGAGCGTCTGGAAAGGACGCTCCAGTACATCCTCCGCTACGGCCAGAAGGGAAAGCTCCCGGCCCAACCGCCAGTCTTCATAATCGACTATTTTCCGCAAAACTTCAGCAGTGATTCCGTCTGGATGGTGGGCGGCGGAGGGGAAATAGTCAAAATCCACCGGAGTGGAAATGGTTCCGCTGTATTCAAAATCGTTCATTAAAAGGCGCAGGAAAGTGGTTTTGCCGCGGCCGTTGCGGCCGATAAAGCCCAGCTTCCAGTCTGTATCCAGCGAAAGGCTGACCTTGTCGAAAAGGTTTTCAGCCGCGCCATAGTGGGCAAAAGTGAGGTTGGATATATTGATTTGAGCCATAAAACCCCCGGAAAAGCAAAAAAGCTGTTGGAATATTCCAACAGCTTTGTCAATTTATGACATACAGACACTTTAGAATTTTCCACAAATACGAAATGCACAGCCGTGGCATAACCGCCCTAAGCCATGGTGTTCCATAATATTTGGGAAAATAAATTACATGCCTGTACCTTCTCCAGTTTGTCAAATTCTTAAATATTATAATAACAATCCAGGCCGCCGTCAAGTCTGCCGGCAGGGCAGCAGCGATTCTAATTATGGCATTTTCCCTTGATCTGGCAGCTCGTAGCTACACAAAAAGCGTGGTTTTTGTTTCGCGAGCGGCTATTTTACCGTCAAAACCAGTCGCTGACGCTCCGTCTCGAAGACTCGACAGTCGTTATCGGCGGCGGCGAAAGCCATAATTAGAATCGCCGGCAGGGCAGACGCTTGGAGACGGCAAAGATTAAATCCGCCGGAATCCGGGGATTGATTTTTGTCCCGGCCCTGTTCCAAGGGTCTTAGTCACGGAACCGGGCGAAATATTTCTCCCGGCGGTCGCCCGCTATTGCAAAACTTTTTCAGCAGTTTCTTGAGGTGTGTCAGTCCCGTCTCTCACTTATCGCTACTTGACATGAACAGGCTTCACTTGTTACATTAGTTATAGATAAGAATAGTGATGTATGAGTTAAAACAAGTGAAATGAAGGAGGAAACATGGCTTCTCCGCAATACAGGGCTTACACTGCCCGCAACTTTCGAGAAATCCCCCAACTGGCCGACTGGCCCGAATCCGCCCTCAAGGAAATCGAAACCGTCAGCCGGGTTCTGCCCTTCAAAACCAACAATTACGTTATCGATGAACTCATTGACTGGAACGACGTCCCGGTCGATCCCATGTACACTCTCAACTTTCCCCGTCATGAGCTTCTCAAGGCCCCCCATTACCGGAAGATGGCCAAGGCGGTGGAAAACGGCTCTCCCGAGCATCACCTCAAAGCGGTGGCCCGCTCCATTCAGCTGGAACTGAATCCAGACGCCTCCGGCCAGAGCGCCAATGTGCCGCTCTTAAACGGCCACCGGGTCAGCGGGGCCCAGCACAAGTATCGTGAGACGGTGCTGTTTTTTCCCCAGGCCGGGCAGACCTGCCACGCTTACTGCACCTTCTGCTTCCGCTGGCCGCAGTTCAGCGGCCTCTCCCATTCGCGCTTCAGCGGCCGGGAGAGCGGCGCCCTGGCTGAATACCTGAAACTTCACCCAAAAGTCACCGACCTTCTCATCACCGGCGGCGATCCGATGATTATGAAAGCCCGGACCCTGGCCGAATATCTGGAGCCATTTCTGACTGACGAGCTGCCCCACCTCAAAACCATACGCATTGGAACCAAGACCCTGGCCTACTGGCCCTACCGCTACCTGACCGACAGCGACTCGGACGATATTCTGCGTCTTTTTGAAAAAGTTGCGGCCAGCGGACGCACTCTGGCCATTATGGCCCATTTCAACCACCCGGTGGAACTGTCAACCGAAGCGGTGCGAAAGGCCATTGCCCGGATTCAGGCCACCGGAGCGCAGATACGCACCCAGTCGCCTCTTTTACGGCACATCAATGACAAGCCGGAATTGTGGTCCCGAATGTGGCGCAAACAGGTCGATTTTAACTGTATACCATATTATATGTTTGTGGAGCGCGACACCGGGGCCAAGCACTTTTTCGCCGTGCCGCTGGAGCGCTGCTGGCAGATTTTCCGCCACGCCTATCAGAAAGTCAGCGGCATCTGCCGCACCGTGCGCGGCCCGGTCATGAGCGCGACTCCGGGCAAAGTGCAGATTCTGGGCGTGACGGAAGTGGCGGACGAAAAGGTCTTCGCCCTGCAATTCATCCAGGGCCGCAACGCCGACTGGGTGGGGCGTCCCTTCTTTGCCCGGTATGATAAAAACGCCACCTGGCTCAACGGGCTCAGGCCGGCTTTTGGTGAACACAGGTTCTTCTTTGAAAATGAGTTGAAAGGGCTGCTTCTGGCCAAGATGCAGCCGATGGGATAATTATGGATCATTCGTCTTACCTGGCCCCGGCGCCGGACGGGGGCCTGTGGTGGGGTCCGCTCACCGAAGGCCGCCTCTTGCGGCGCTATAAACGTTTCCTGGCTGACGTGGAATTGGCCACTGGAGAGATCATAACCGCCCACACGGCCAATACCGGCCGCATGACCGGCTGTTCGGAGCCAGGCCGCCGGGTGTGGCTCTCACCCCATGAGGGGGCCGGACGCAAATATCCCTATACGCTGGAAATGATCGAAATGCCGACCTCAATGGTAGGCGTGAACACTATGGTGCCCAATCGGCTGGTGGCCGCCGCCGCCCAGGCCGGGGTCATTACCGACCTTGACGCTCCGCTTACCAAAGTGGAGCGTGAGGTTAAAACAGGCCAAAGCCGCCTTGACCTCAGATTGACGGATAAAAACGGGCAGGTCATCATGGTGGAAATCAAAAACTGCACCCTGGCCGAAGACAACATCGCCTTTTTCCCGGACGCGGTCACGGCCAGGGGTTCCAAACATCTCGACGAACTGGCCGAGTTGGCTGGTGAAGGGCGGCGGGCCGTGGTCTTTATTCTGGTGCAGCGGACGGACGCGGCCTGCTTCAGTCCGGCCGACCACATCGACCCGGAATGGGGGCGGCGGCTGAGGGCGGCCAAGGCCAGAGGTGTGGAAATTTGGGCCTGGCAGGCCGACTTGCGGCTTGACGGCATATCTCTGGCCAGAAAACTGCCGGTAGTCTTTTAAACTCCATAACAGCATTATTGAAGCGAGCAAAATCATGAATACATTCACAATATTTACTGGTTAAAAATATGGTGTATCCGTTTTTGCCGCCGACGTTTAGATTTTGTCAACGTAAAATTATGAGCGATTCAAATCTCTGGAAATTGATGATGAGGTTATCCCAATTTTCACTGACGCAACTAAAGGGTCGCCTTTCACCAATGGCTGTTTTGATCTGCTGTTTACTGTGGATGCCTATCAAATGATGTCTGATGATTGCAAAAATAATCTGAGTTTGTATGAAAACCGGATGACCTTCAGGCTGGTCATAAAGGTGAAAAAAGATGAATAAGACTGAGGTTACGACACTGGCAATTCTGATGGTTTTTTATTCATCTTTCTTTATCAAGATAATTTTATTGAAGCGGCGGGGAATAGACAGCAATCTGTTGGGCAAAGGTGAAAAAACCGCCCAAGCCATGTGCGTTGAACGGATTCTGAAATTCGTCACTTATACCGGGGCAGCCATACAGTTTGTCAGTGCCCTTCTGCCGGGGAAAATCTGGGGGCTTCCGACATCCGGGCCGTTACAGTGGCTGGGCCTGTTTCTGGCGGCGGCTGGAACCGCCTTTTTTATCGCGGCCATGACCGCCATGAAAACCAATTGGCGCTCCGGCTACGATCTGCATCAGAAGACCAGCCTGGTGGCCAGCGGTCCCTATAAAATAAGCCGCAATCCGGCCTTTGTCGGCTTCAATTTATTATATATCGGCTGCTCGCTGGTTTATCCAAATATTATCAACCTGTTGGCCACAATTTTTGCTATTTCGGCCTTTCATAGGCAGATTTTGGAAGAGGAGCTATTCCTGGAAAGCGCTTTTGGAGAACAATACCAGCAATACAGGGCTCATGTTAATCGCTATCTCGGTAAAACAAGATAGTAATATTTTAGAAGCCGTTCCTGGCGGATGTTTCAGGCTGCCCTGACCGAGGCGACGGCCATGGCGGCCAGGCCTTCGCCAGTTCCAGTGAAGCCAAGGCCCTCTGTGGTGGTGGCCTTTATATTGATTGCGGCCGGGGGGACATTCAAGGCGGCGGCTACAGCCGCTTTCATCTTATCCCTGAAAGGCCCGATTTTAGGCCGCTCGCCAATTAACGTGACATCCGCGTTGACCAGCTCGAACCCGGCCGAACGGACTTTCGCCATAGCCCCGGCCAGCAGGGAAGCCCCGGAAGCCCCTGACCACTGAGGGTCTTCAGGAAAATGAAAGCCGATGTCGCCCAGAGCGGCGGCCCCCAAAAGGGCGTCCACCAGCGCGTGGGCCATGACATCGGCGTCGGAGTGGCCCAAGAGGCCCTTATCATGGGGGATTTCCACACAGCCAAGGAAAAGAGGCCGTCCCTCAACCAGCCGGTGAACATCATAGCCCTGCCCCATACGTATCATCGCCTGGGCTTCATCAGCGCCCTGAATTTCGTCCGCCGACAGAATCGCTTCAGCCATGGCCAGATCCTCCGGGGTGGTTATCTTGAGGTTGCGGTGTGTGGAGGCGACCAGAGCTATAGGCAGCCCTAAACTCTCGGCCAGCCCCACGTCATCAGTGGCTTCGGCTCCCTCATCGGCCAGGGCGGCGGCCAGCACTTCACGTCGGAACCCCTGCGGGGTCTGGGCCTGCCACATGTTTTGCCTGTCCACCGTGCGGCAGACCAAACCGTTTGAGGCCAGTTTCAATGTATCACGCACTTCGGCCGCCGCCAGGGCGGCTCCGGTGGCAATGGCCGCTTCAGCCACCCGCCTGACCACTTCCGGGTCAACCAGAGGGCGGACGCCATCATGAATCAGAACGACATCCCCGGCGGACGCGGTGAAACCACGCCGCGTCGATTCCGTGCGGCTGGCCCCCCCGGCGGTACACCGCACCTTGGTGAAGCCGAAAGGAAGCACAGCTTCAGCGACAATAACGTCCATCCAGTCCGTCGGCAGAACCAGAATGATCTCATCCACAATTTCAAGATTTTCAAATACCGCGATAGTGCGGCTGAGAATCGGGCGGCCTTTGAGAATGGCCAACTGCTTCGGTTTTTCAGACCCGAAGCGGGTTCCGCTGCCGCCGGCCACGACAATAGCCGATATTGAAGAGGATTGAAGCATACGCTAACCGGTTTCAGTAAAAAATGGAGGGTGTTAAAAGAATGCCAGCGCCGTATCCAAGGCTTTCGTTTGCACGCGAAATAAGCTACTTAAGACTTTGCCTTACGCATGGGTCATTCGAAGGTTTAAGACCCTGAAAAAATGCTTTAAACAGCTATAGGCGGCGGGCCTGTAAGCCGGGTTCTGTTCCCCTGGCGGGGCGATGACCATTCATCTAGGCTGTGAATTACTCCACAGCTCAAGCAACCTACCCGGCGGCAAGACGGGCCGTCTTATCGCCGCCCTATTTGGTTTTGCTCCTGGCGGGGCTTGCCTGGCCCGGACGGTCACCCGTCCGGCCGGTGAGCTCTTACCTCACCCTTTCACCCTTACCACCCGCATCAGGCCGGTGGCGGTCTTCTCTCTGTTGCGCTTGCCCGGAGTTACCTCCGCTGGGCGTTACCCAGCGCCATGCCCTATGGAGCCCGGACTTTCCTCCCGGCGTCGTAAACGCCCGGCGGTCATCCGGCCTGCCGCCTATAGCTGTTTAAATCAGTCGTATTTTTTCAGCAATTCTCAAAGTAAACTTTTTCCCTTGAACCAGGGCTCAGCAACTACGCAAAAAACGTGGTTTTTGCTTCGCGAGAGACTATTTTACCGTCAAAACCAGTCGCTGACGCTCCATCTCCCTTACTGGTCGACCTGCTATTTTAAAATCGCCATCTACTTTGAGGATTACTGGTATTTTTTGTTCAGATTGGCATGTTTGGCCGCTCTGGAGGCCAGGGCGTCCGCCTCGCTGTTGAACTCCCGACGCACATGGGCGATGTCATACTCGCTGAATTTGGCCAGAAGATCTTTGGCCTCCTGAAACAATACGGCCAGCCGGGCATTCTTGACCTTGTAAATACCCAAAATCTGCCGCACAATCAGCTCGGAATCCATCCTGATGCGCAATTTCTCCGCACCCAGCTCCAGGGCTTTCTTCAACCCCTCCAGAAGGCCCTGATATTCGGCCTCATTATTGGTGACCCGGTCCCCCAGGTAAAGAGAAACCTCAGCCTGAACATCGCCGGAGGGATCATAAATAATCGCCCCCGCACCGCCGTGGCCGGGATTGCCCAGAGAAGCGCCGTCGGCGTGGAGCAACCAGAAATCGTCGTTCATTGTAAGTCCTTTGGTATGTGGGGTGATGAGGCCAAATAACATTTGGGGCACAAGACCCATATAACATTGAAACGCGCCCGTAATGAGGCGCGTCAGTTTGATGACAAAATCATTCCGTCGTGGCATTCGATGGTGCAGCATCGTGAAAAGCGTGGTTTTCACGATGCGAGTAGCGGCTAACCTCTTAAAATCAGTCGCTGTCACTCCGTCGCCTACGGCGACCATTTCAAACCTCAGCGTTTGTTTTTCCCAGCCAAGGATTTGTCAGCAATCTGACGCGCTTGTAAGCGGGCGCGTTCCAGCATTCAATTTTTCAGTCCGGCTTTAACAATCTTCGCAAATAACAGCCCACAGGCCGATTGGGGTATGCAAAGTTCAGCCCTCTGTAAAAGCTCAACCCGTGCGGCGGCGCGGTTTTTTAGTGCCGCTGATCGGCCCCATCATCTGAAGCCAGGTCGGGGCCATTAAGGGCAGGGTTATCTTGATTTTTTCCAGGATTTTTTCCTTGTCGTCCTTATTCATCTTCGGCATGATATCCAGATAAGTGGGAGAATCGGCCGGCTGGGTTTCATGTTCCAGACCGAAATCAGTCATGGAAACGAGCTGTATAGCCAGATTGACGACTTCCACGGTGGATTTGCTGCCGGTGGCAATATCAGGGCGATGATGATAAAGAATAACATCCTGAAGATATTTGGGCATGCCCCAGTTTTTGGCCAGGAGATAGCCAATGGCCTCATGCCAGAGGCCCAGATCGGCTTCCGCCTCCAGAAAACTGCGTTTTTCATTAACATAATTCATCAGCCGCTGAAGCTGAACGGTGAAGTGGGTCACCAGCATGATCTGGCCGAGATTGTGCAAAAGACCCGCCAGCATGGCTTCGCCCGGATCGACCAGACGGGTGGCCGCGGCCACTTCACGCGCCGTCCAGGAAACGGAAAGGCTGTGCAGCCACAATCCTTCGCCGTCAAAGCCGTGGGGCACCTTGCGGAGATCGAAGGTGTCGGCCAGGCCCAGACCAAGAGCCAGAAACTCCAGCTCCTTGAAGCCGATAATGACGATAGCTCTGGAAATAGTGGTGGCCGGAGTGCGGAGGCCGTAGTAGGCCGAGTTGCCAAGACTGATGACCTTGGCGGAAAGAGCAGGATCCTGCTCCACCACTTTCTGCAGATCATCGGGAGTGGTGTTCTCATCGCCCAGAAGACGCATGAGTTCCCAGGTCACCTGCGGCAGAGTGGACAGCCGCCCGATCTCCTTGATGCGGGAGGAGACTTGCGGGTCTATTATCGATTCGATATTAGCTGTCATACTGAATTCAACCTCATGCTGAAACTAAAGCAGTGTCCGCCAGGACAATGCACCGCCGTGGCCGCATATAGAAAGCGCGGCCGGGAACCTTCCCTATGCCGCCGGACTCCCGCAATTGAGTCAGATCAAACCATTGTATAATTTGCGGCTGAAACTCCCCGTGGAATATACTTTCATAAATATATCATAAAATGCGGCTGATTACAAAGAATTTGGGACAAAAACACTCACTCTGACAACCCGGTTTTGTCCCTATTTTTAGCGGCTTTTACTTTTTCTCTTTTTTCTTTGAAAAATGAGCTAATTAGCCGGGCACATTCTTCAGCCAGCAAACCGCCTGTTACTATAATATTGTGATTGAGGCCCGAAACAGAGGGCAGATCCATCAGCGATCCGGCCGCCCCCCACTTCGGTTCAGCCGCCCCGAAGACCACCCGGGCCACTCTGGCGTGTATAGCCGCCATCAGACACATGGGGCATGGCTCCAGGGTGCTGTAGAGCACTGAACCGGTGAGGCGGTAGTTGCCCGCCGCTTCGGCGGCGGCCCTAAGGGCCGACATTTCCGCATGGGCCGTCGGGTCATTGAAAGTTATGACCCGGTTATGCCCCCGGCCGATAATCCGGCCGTCCTTTGCCGCCAGTACGGCCCCGGCCGGAACTTCTTCTATATCGCGGGCGGCTTCCGCCTCAGCCAGGGCCTCTCGCATGAAAGCCTCATCTTGTGCGGTAAAAAGAGTCACCGGCGTTTCACCGACAGCAGGGTGCCCAGCTTCAAGGCCAGATTCTCCATTAAAAACTGGGGCGGCGTGGCGCTGGTGACCAAAGTGCGATGAGCTTCTTCCACTGCTTCCAGGGCTTCAGCCACAGCTTTCCACGGCCACCTTTCCGCCTGCCCCTGAGTTTTTTCCAGCACAAAGGGATGAAGCCCCAGCCCTTGGGCCTGATCGGCCGACAGGCGGCTGGTCCCGTGGAGCGTCTGAAGAGTCTTGACCTGAAGAATCAGCCTGAAATGCCGCACCATCATGGCCAGCACCGGCAAATGATGCTCAGTGGCCAGAAGCTCCAGCAAGGTGGCCAGGCCGCTTTTCAGATCCTGCCGCCCCAGGGCCTCCCCCAATTCAAAAACATTGGCGTTGGGTGACAGACTCACCATCTCCTTGACCAGATCGGGGGTCAGGCGGCCGCCCTCCCCCAGATACAGACTGAGCTTTTCGGCCTCACCCAGGAGGGTGGGCAGATCATTGCCCGCCCGTTCAATAATCATGCTCGCGGCCAGGCCGCTGACAGTAACACCCCGCCGGGAAAACTCGGTGGTCAGCCATTTTACCAAAGCCGCGCCCTTGGGCGGGCGGCAGTCGACCTCGGCCCCGCCGGCTTTGATTTTCTTGAAAAACTTCAACCGGCTGTCCGGTTTGTCTACTATCAGAACAATGGTTGATTCGTTATTTGGATTATCCAGATAATCCAGCAAAGCGTTCCAGTCATCCGCGGAAAAAGGCGGATTCTTCAGAACCAGCATTCTGGGTGAGACGAAAAAGGGCATAGTGGAAGCTTCGCCAACCAACCGGGAAGCCTGGCCGCTATCCAAATCAAGCACCTGATAGTTAAAATCGCGGAAACCCGGATCAACCGCCGCTTCAGCGGCCGCCAGACAGCGGCTTTGAGCCGAAGGCTCGCCGCCGCTGATCAGATAAAACGGACGCCGGGACGCTCCCGCGATTTCGCTGATGAAGTCCTCCGGCGTCATTTAATGAGATTAACCTGCTCATTGAACGCTGAAGCGTGACGGCCCATAACTTCCATCAAGGTAAAGGTATGGCTTTGGGTGCTTTCACCCTCGACCCGGAAAGCGGCCACCGTGGCCCCCAGGCGGCAGGCCGTTATCAGGTGTTCGCCCATAGCCAGACCCTTCAGCAGACCGGCCCGGAAAGCGTCACCGGCCCCGGTCGGATCACTGCCGAGCACGCGGACGGGCACGGCCATGATGTGCTGTGAGCCGCGCCCGTGAACCAGCAGGTCACTGCCGGCCGCACCCTTGGTCATAACTATGACTTCAGTGCGGCTGAATATTTCATCCAGCGACAACTCGGTGGATTGTTGGAACATGTTCAGTTCATATTCATTGCAGATAAGCATGTGAGCTTCTTCCAGGGCCTCCAGAAGCCCCTCTTTCCCCAGGGCGGGAATCTGCTGGCCTGGATCAAAAATGAATTTCAGGCCGAGACGGCGGCAATCGGCGGCCAGGCTCCGCATTTCATCGGCCCCGGCGGGCGAGATAATGACCAGATGATCTTGACCGGGGGCCAGGGTCCCCAGATCGAAACCGCTGGGGAGGTTCATAGCTCCGGGGTGAAAAAAGGTGAACTGGCTGTTGTTCTCATCAGAGGCGATGACGCAGCCGGCGGTCATCTGACCTGAATGCAGCTTAACTCCATCCAGCGGCAAGCCCCAGCCCTTGATGCGGTCGGCATAGTCCTGACCATCTGGATCATCGCCGAGACTGCCGATAATATAGGGTTTTTCGCCAAGAAGCTGGAGGTTATAACCGATATTTCCGGCTGTGCCGCCATAGACGCGCTTAACCTTATCCACCAGAAGCGACAGGCTGACTTGATCGAGTTTATCAGCGATGAGGTGGTCAGAGAAACGGCCGGGATAGGACATCAGGCGGTCAAAAGCCAGTGAACCGAAGCATGCTATGCTCATTGTATATATCCTTATAGAGTTTGATGACCGATGACTATACACCGGTGCCGGGCAGGGCCCGGACCCCATGTCTGGGAATCCCTTTCCCGTAATAGTTAATAATGGCGGCTATCATCGTATTAAGAGTGTGGCCCCCATGGTTATTGCGTTGCACCGGGCAGTAAAGTCAGTTGCTTTTTAATGCCCGGTTCTGAAGCGGCGGCGGTTCACCTCTGAACTGACGACTCAAATGTCTATGCGGCTCTTCTTTTCGTCGGGGCGGTGGCGCTTTTTGGCTACCAGGGCCGCACGAATGTTCGTTATGGATTTGTGCATCAGAGGGGTATCCGGACACTGGAAAACCAGGTTTTCCGGCCGTGCGTTGCCCTCCCGTAAGAGTGACTGGGCAATTTTCAGATACTGGTCGGCACTGGAAGGCAAGCCGGTTACGTCCACATAAAAGTGGCGCATTTCGCCCCAGCCGGTCCTCAGAATATAGTCGGCGGAAAGGAGCTTTGCTTCTTCATGGGGGGCCTCAAAGTTCAGCACCACCAGCACCTTGCTTTGGCCGCCCGCCGACCATAGATCATTTGTGTCTTCATGGACGAGCTCCAGGGGCGGAAAGTCGCGCTTGAAGCAATCCATAATTTTTAGGAAATGCTCATCAGTCAGCCCGTCCGGGGCGTTGGAGAGGCCTACGGTCACGATCGTTTCCGGCCGGAGCACCTGGTTGTGCACCAGCCAGGCCCCCAGCCTGATAGCCCGCCCGGCGGCATAGACCAGATTGTCGTCACTGGGGGTCATGGCTGAATCATCAAGGGCGTGGAGGTTCCAGAGAGCGCTGTCGGGATCATATATAATGACCAGCCGGGAGGCAATGCTCAGGCGGTGCATCTGCGAAGGGAGGGTCTCAATAGTGGAATCAAGGCCGCCGCGCCGGGCCAGGAGCCGGGCGGCCAGGGGGGCCAGTTCCTCGTCCTGGGGGTTGACCTGCCCTGGGTAATTGCTGATGAGATAGTGGGAAATGCGCACATAGACGCTGGAAAGCATATTCAACAGCTCACCGCCAAGATAGAGGCGTTCTCTTTCCGGCCAGCGGCTGTAATTGGTCAATCTCATGATGCGGTCTTCGTCCCAGCCCCAGCGCGTGGCCCGTTCTTCCAGGATCAGCCTTTTGGGGGAATTCTTGGGAATGACGAAAACCTGGCCGCTGCCGGTGCTGCCCAGAACCTTCAGGGCCGCCGCTGTTCGCAAAAGATCAAGCTGCTCCGGGGTCAGGCTCCTGGCCCCGTATTCTGTGATTCTATCAATGGCCAGCACATAGGGATCGACCGGCAGCTCGGCCGGGATAGCCTTTAATATGGCGGACTTGATGTCATTACAGAGCAGCGGCATCTGAAAATCTGATTCCACATATTCCAGAATGGAAATAATTTTCATAATGCCTTTGAAAGGGTCGGCCTCGGATTTTCTGGCCAGCCAGAGGGCGGCGGCCAGGAATTCCTGCGGCGCGGGCAGGGCCGGAAAGCCCAGATCAACGAACTGGGCCGACTCGCCGGAGGTCAGAAGATCGCTCAGGGCCTGATATTTCTCCCGGCTTATGCCGGTAGGCAGGAGCTGCCATACGGCCGGACGCCCGGCCACATGGAGAATGGTGCGATAGAGCTCTTCCAGCAACAGAAGCGGGGCCACTTCGCCTTCAGTTTCCGCCTCATCAAGCCGGGTTATTCGTCCCGCGGCCAGTTCCTTTAGGTTAATAATGTAGAAGTTGGCTTCCGTGCCGTGCTCACGCCTGGCCCAATCGGATATTGCGGCCAGCTTTTGCTGGAACAATTCCAGGGGGCGTCCGTTAAGGCGCTCAGGTTCATAGCAGACCCAGTAATCAAGGTCAGATGAAGCTGTATGCCCCACCGAGCCGGAGGAGCCAATCAGCAGAAGGCTTTCCACAGCCGGGTTATCCACCGGCCGGGTTAGGGGGCTGTCGTGCCGGTGCTCCTCTGAAAGCCACGACTGGCGTTCGATGAACCGCACCCCGTAGGGGGTGGCCGGATCATTAATATAGCCGGGCTGCTCCGGGCTGTTGACGTTCAGAAGGAGGGGGGCCTGGTCAAAGACAAAAGCAAAGCCCTCCATGGCGTAGCGTCTGAGCTCACGGATTCTGGCTTCATTGTTGGCCTCTTGCGCCACAAGGTTTGTATGTATGGCGTCGAGCGACACATCATCTGGTAATTTATCTTTCATACAGTCGATATGCTACGCAAAAAAAAACTTTAAGTCAAGTGCGTGGCCCGCACGGCAGCAATTCTAATTATGACCCATGCCGCCTCACAATAGCTGGTGTCGAGTCTTCGAGACGGAGCGCCAGCGACTGGTTTTGACGGCAAAATAGCAACTCGCGAAACAAAAACCACGCTTTTTGTGTAGCTACGAGCCGCGAGCTTAAGGGAAAAAGCCATAATTAGAATCGCTGCCCGCACGGGGCTATGTCTGGGGGGGGCCCCGGGCGAAGGGTTCGGCGGCTGTCATCGTATTAAGAGTGTGGCCCCCTTGGCTGGGTTCGTTGCGTTTTTCGCGATTTCGACCCCTTTTTTATCTCAAAATGATAGGTTTATCATTTCAAGATATTTTTTGAAGCGCCACCGGGGGGCTTTAGGGGAGTAACTTATTGAAAAGACAACAAATAAAAAAATAAAGCAAACTGGCGGATTTAGCCCAGGACTTGCTATAAAGAGAAACAGGATTTTGAAACAGCCGTCTGAAATATAATATACAAGGCGGTTTACAAAAAACGGCGTTGCCGAAATAAGGAGCCAGACCATGAGCGATTTTCAGTATTACATCAATCCCGCCCCCAAAGTTCCCGGTGAGGGTGCGGATGTTTCCGTCCTCAATAATGAAGTGGCCAAAAAAGTCGGCGATTTTCACCGGAGTTTCAAAGAATACAGTGTAACCCCGCTGACGGAACTGAAAGCTCTGGCCGCCGATTTCGGCCTGGGCCGCGTTTGGGTGAAGGATGAATCTTATCGTTTCGGCCTCAATGCTTTCAAGGTGCTGGGCGGGGCTTACGCCATTGGACAGTATCTGGCCCAGAAGCTGGGCTGCGACATCAGCGAATTAAGCCGCGAAAAACTGGCCTCCCCTGAGATCAAAGCCAAAATCGGCCAGATAACCTTCGCCTCCACCACCGACGGCAATCACGGCCGCGGCGTGGCCTGGACCGCCCAGCAGTTGGGCCAGAAGGCTGTCATCTATATGCCCAAGGGCTCGGCCCAGATCAGGGTGGACAACATCCTGGCCACCGGCGCGGAATGCTATGTCACCGACATGAACTATGACGACACCGTGCGCATGACCGACATGAAAGCCAAGGAAAACGGCTGGGTCATAGTTCAGGATACGGCCTGGGAAGGTTATACGGAAATCCCCACCTGGATTATGCAGGGCTACATGACCCTGGCCGTGGAAGCCCTGGAGCAGATCAAGGCTTTGGGTGAGAACCGCCCCACCCACCTGTTCCTTCAGGCCGGGGTCGGCTCTTTCGCCGGTGCGGCCCTGGGTTTCATGGCCGCCGCCCTGGGTAAAGACATGCCGATAACCACCATCGTCGAGCCGGACAAGGCGGCCTGCATCTATAAATCCGCCACGGCCAAAGACGGCAAAGCCCATCCGGTGACCGGCGATATGGACACCATCATGGCCGGCCTGGCCTGCGGCGAGCCCAGCATCATCAGTTGGGGCATGCTGCGGGACTATGCGGCGGCCTATATTTCCATGTCTGATTTCTACGCGGCCAACGGCATGCGCGTTCTGGCCGCCCCTCTCAAGGGCGACGCGCCCATCGTCTCGGGTGAATCGGGCGCGGCCACCATGGGCGCCCTCCAGCACATCATGCGGAACCCCAATGCCGATGAGCTGAAAAAGGCCCTGAAGCTGGACGCCAATTCCAAGGTTCTCATCATCAGCACCGAAGGCGACACCGCCCCTGAAATTTACCGCGACATCGTCTGGTTCGGTAAATACGCTGACGGCTGCAAATAATCCGCCGTCACCTGCCCGGACGATTATAATTATGGCTTTTTCCCAAACTTGCGGCTGGCAGCTGCACAAAAAGCGTGGTTTTTGTTTCGCGAGCGGCTATTTTACCGTCAAAACCAGTCGCTGGCGCTCCGTCTCACTGCGCTCGACCCCGGTTAATGTGGGGCATCGGCCATAATTAGAATTTCAAGCCCGAAAAGTCCGGGCAGGCTTTATGCATAAATGAGGTGTATAATTCCCATATAGGCCAGGGGGCAACGCTCTTAATACGATGACAGCCGCCCAAACCCGCCCCCAGGGAAAAAGCCACCCAGACATAGTCCCGTGCGGACCACGCACACGCACACGCGCAAGGAGGCTTGCATGCCGGTTTTTACTCTTAACGGACAAGAGGTCGTCACGCCCGGCGGTCTGAATTTACTGGAATACCTGCGGGAGGAAGCTCGCCTGACCTCAGTTAAAAACGGCTGTGCCGAAGGGGCCTGCGGAGCCTGTATGGTGGTGGTGGACGGCAAGGCCACCCGGGCCTGCCTCCTGAAAACGGACAAGCTTGAGGGCAAAAACGTCATTACCGTTGAGGGCCTGCCGGAACGAGAAAAGAAAATTTTCGCCCATGCCTTTGGGTCCGTCGGGGCCGTTCAGTGCGGGTTCTGCATTCCCGGCATGGTTATGAGCGCCAAGGCCCTGTTGGATAAAAATTCCAGCCCCAGCGCGGCTGAAATTAAGGACGCCCTGAAATTCAACATCTGCCGCTGCACCGGCTATGTCAAAATAGAAAAGGCCATTGCCCTGGCCGCCGAGTTCTGGCGCGAACCGGAGAAGGAACTGCCGGACGACCACCATCTGGCCGGAGTTCTGGGCGATCCCATTCACCGGGTCGACGCCGCCGCCAAGACTCTGGGGCTGGGCCTGTATACCGACGATCTGAAGCCGGAAGGGCTTCTTTACGGACGGGCGCTGCGCCCGGCGGCGGCCAGGATACTGGTCAAATCCATTGACGTCAGTGAAGCCCTGAAGGTGCCGGGAGTTATGACCATCATGCTGGCGGAGGATATTCCCGGCTCACGCTTTTTGGGGCATTTGCCTCACACCCATGACTGGCCGGCCCTGATAGCCGCTGGTGAGGAGACCCGCTATATCGGCGACGCCCTGGCCCTGGTGGCCGCCGTCAGTTGGGAGGCGGTCGACGAAGCGCTGAAGAAAATAGTGGTCGATTATGATGAACTGCCGCCCATGACTTCCCCGGAAATGGCCATGGCCGAAGGTGCGCCCAAAATTCACCCCAAAGGCAACATACTTCAGGTGGAAAAGCTGTATCGCGGCACACCTGAAGAGTCTATTGCCAAATCCAAATATGTGGTCACCAACACTTATGACCTGCCCTTCACCGAACACGCCTTTCTGGAGCCGGAATGCGCAATAGGCATGCCCGACGGCGACGGGGTGATGCTCTTTACCGGCGGCCAGAGCATTTATGACGAACAGAGGGAATGCGCGCTGGTTCTGGGCCTCCCCCCGGAGAAGGTGCGGGTCCGCAGTATGCTGGTGGGCGGCGGCTTCGGCGGCAAAGAGGATATGAGCGTTCAGCACCACGCCGCCCTGCTGGCCTGGAAAACCCAGGCCCCGGTGAAGGTGCGCCTCAGCCGCCAGGAGAGCATTAACGTCCACCCCAAGCGCCATGCCATGAAGGTGGAAATGACCACGGCCTGTGATGAGAACGGTCTGCTGACAGCTATGCGCTGCCGTATACTTTCCGATACCGGGGCCTATGCTTCCTTGGGCGGCCCGGTTCTTCAAAGGGCCTGCACCCACGCGGCCGGTCCTTATAATTACCAAAATGTCGACATCATCGGCACGGCCGTCTATACCAACAATCCCCCGGCCGGAGCTTTCAGGGGTTTTGGCGTCACCCAGACCGTGCACGCCACGGAATGCAATCTCAATCAACTGGCCAAAATGGCGGGCATATCCGATTGGGAGATCCGCTTCCGCAACGCCCTCAAACCGGGCGACGTCATGCCCAACGGCCAGATTGCCGATGAAAGCACCGCGCTGCTCGAAACTTTAATGTCGGTCAAGGAAGAATACGAAAAAGCACCGCTGGCCGGTATCGGCTGCGCCCTGAAAAATTCCGGCGTCGGTGTGGGCCTCCCGGATACGGGGCGCTGCCGTCTGGTGGTTTCCGGCGGCAAGGTGCATATCTACACCAGCGCGGCCTGCATCGGGCAGGGCATGGCCACGGTCAACACCCAGATGGTGGCCACTTTCGCCGGCATTGATCACGGTTTCATTGTGGCCGAGCCCCCGGATACGGCCAACAGCCCGGATTCCGGCACCACCACGGCTTCCCGGCAGACGGTCTTCACTGGCGAAGCGACCAGGAGAGCGGCGCTCAAGCTGAAAGAGGCCATGAAAAACAAGAGCCTTACCGAACTTGACGGTCATCAGTTCAATGCCGAATATCTGGGGGAAACCGATCCCATGGGTTCACCCAAGGCCAATCCGGTCAGTCATGTGGCCTATGGCTACGCCACCCATCTGGTGCTGATGGACCCGGACAGCGGATTAATTGAAAAAATCATCGCCGTTCACGATGTCGGCCGGGTGGTCAATCCCCAGGCCCTGGAGGGTCAGATTGAAGGCGGTGTGGTGACCAGTCTGGGTTATGGCCTGACGGAAGACTTCCCTTTGAAGGACGGCATACCCCAGGCCCGGTTTGGTACCCTGGGACTGTTCAAGGCCGCCGCCGTCCCGCCTATTGAACCGCGGTACCTGGGCCGGGAGGCCTGTGATTTGGCTGGCGGAGCCAAGGGCGTGGGCGAAATTGCGGCCATTCCCACCTCACCGGCCATTCAGGGAGCCTATTATAAAAGAGACGGCATATTCAGGACGAAACTGCCAATGGAAGACACGCCCTACAGCCGCAGGAAGAAAACCTCCTGACAATTCAAAAGGCCCCGGCAATATGCCGGGGCCTTTTGAATTTGAACGAAAAAATCAGCCGACGATCAATTCTCGCCAGCGGTTTCCCTTTCCAACTGCTGGGCTTTGGGGACTGACAGCCACATAGCGAACATGAAGCCAAAGGCGCAGCCGACCATTTTGCCGCACAGGATGGTCGGAATCATGGATGGCTGGAAATTGGCGATAAAAGCCAGATGGTCGCCGAACATGAAAGCTCCGCACACGGCAAAGGAGATACACAGAACCTTGTCTTTGGCCGGCATGTCGCCAATCAGGCGATACATGGCCAGAATATTGGCCGCCCCGGCCAGAAGACCGGCCGCCCCGGTGGAATCCATGCCAAAAATCTGGCCGAACTTTTCCATGGGTTTGGCCAGATACTTTTTGATCAGATAAACCATCGGGAAAGCCCCGGCCAGCATGATTCCGATGTAACCGGCAACTTCAAGGGCCCGGAACTGATCCTCTTCATCGGCGATGATCGGATCAAAGCCCCAGGAACCGAACAGCGTTGAAAACCAGCCGGTGAAATACTCGACGATTGAAAAGGCCAGAACCAGAACGATACAGATATGCATCAGCCTGGCCAGAAGCAGAAAGCCTTTAATCATAAAGTCCGGCACCATTTTCAAGCCCACCACCAGAGCCAGGCAGAAGACCGTCAGCGGAGCCAGGTTGATTAAGATCATGCCCAGGTTAAGGTTCAGGTGCAGAGTCGGATCGCCGGCGGCGGCGATAACGTCCCGTACGGCCGGGTCGGTCAGCATCAGGAAGACAGAACCGGCCAGAACACCGAGAGGAATGCTCAGGAGGCCGGACATGACCCCAAGGGCCATATATTTATGGTCTTTTTTGGCCAGCATAGAGAGGCCCACCGGAATTGAAAAAACAATCGTCGGGCCGGCCATGGAGCCGACCACCAGAGCCATCAGCCAGCCCTCTCTGCTTTGCGAAAGGGCTTCGGCTAACTGATAACCGCCCATATCCATGGCGATGATCGTTGTTCCGGCAATGGCCGGGTCCGCGCCGATTGAGGCGAAAAGCGGCCCCACCACAGCGGTTATGGCCTTGGAAAGATAGGGCACCGAAGCCATTATGCCGGCAACGGGCACAAAAATAGGGCCGATGCTGTGGAGGCCCTCCATGAATTCTTTGCCAATTCCATCCTGATCATTCCTTAACGCGGCGAACGCCCCAATAATCAGACAGGCCATAATCAAATAAACGACATAAGTTCCTACAGCGGCCATAACCTTTTCTCTCCTTCAATTATGTAAAACAGTATAACAACACCACCTCTCATGGCTGAGAGGGTGGCCCCAGTGAAACGCGCCATATAATCAGGTTTGACCGGCCGGATCCATATCTTTAAGGATACGCCAAAGCCGTCAACGCCGGAGACGCTGTAATGTTAAATGTTGTTCAAATTGCCAGGATTATTAATCAGTTTGGCGGCATGTTTCGCAATGGTCTTGCCAAACTTCAGACTAATTATTTTATTATACATTTATTTAACAAATTATAATATCAATTTTTTGTATTAGCCCGCCGATGGTTCTCATTTCCACTTTTCACCCCCAAAACAGCCATACTCAATATGCCGTAATTCAAGCTGCGCTTGACAATTGGCCTATTCCCATTATAGACTATTATGAAAGGTCCGCATCAATCCCCGTTCCCACCGCGTTCTTAAATCCCAGCACCAGTGAACAATTGAAATATCCAGGTAAAATATCGGGTTTGCGGACAAGTCAAAGAAGCAGTATACAAGCTGGAGACGAAAATGAGATATTTTATTTGGGCCGTCATGGCCCTAATGATGACCTGTTTCTCCGCCGCGGGCACAACTGGCTGGGCGCAAGAAGCCGCGGGCACAGCGGTTCAGGCTCCGGGTGACGGCCAGGTACTTATTTATTTCGTGCGCAGCGGACGGACTTTTTTCCAGGTCCACGGACGGGTGCAGGGCGTTTCCAATTCCCCTCTGACTGAAGAGGCGGTCACCCAGGCTAAAACGCTTGGCAAGGGCATGAAAGATATTGCCTTTACCACAGCTTTTTCCAGCGACCTCGGCCGTCACCGCCGAACGGCCAGATACATCCTGGCTGAAAACGCCAACCCAAAGCCGGAACTGGTGGAATTTCGCGGCCTGCGTGATTGGAATTACGGAGGATTTGAGGGCTCGCTCTTAATCCAGATGCTGACGCCTATCTATAAAAAGCATAATCTCGAATACGACAGTACCCGCACGACCTATGACAAACTAATCGGCGCCATAGGCTATAAAGGCATAGCCGACGCCATAGCCGCCGCCGATCCCCTGGGGGTGGCTGAAAACTATGACCGCATCATCGCCAGAAGCAAAGAAGCCATGGACAAAGTTATAGTCGACACCCTGGCCAAGGGCGGCGGAAACACTCTGGTGGTCTCATCCGGCAATGAGCTGCCCACAATTCTGACCATGCTGGCCCCTGATCAGTTTCATGGCGAAAACATCAGTGATGGCTCCGTATCCATTGTCAAATACAAGAACGGCAAATACCGGCTGGAAATAGTCGGGGATGAAAGTTATCTGAATAAAGGCAAATGAACTGACGGCCGGCCTCCCGGCCGTCAGTTCATTTGCTGCCCCAGCCAAGTGAAATCATTTGATCTGGCGGGGAAAGGTCGTCGTAGGCGACGGAGCGGCAGCGACTGATATTAATGGTTTAACCGCTACTCGCAACGTGAAAACCACGATTTTCACGTTGCTGAATCATTAAATGGCTATGACGGAATGACTTTGTCATTAAATCTGACTGACGGCCGGCCTCCCGGCCGTCAGTTTTTTCAGGCCCAATCATAGCCGCAGTTTCCTGTGTGCCGCTAACACGGTTGACAGTCCTCTCGCCATAATTTAAAATCAGCTAAACATTCCCCTTGACAATGCCGATACATAATTGTGGAATATTGTCGCCAAAGGAGTTTCCGCTATGCGCCGTTCTCACTCTTTTCGTCTTCTGTGTCTGGGTCTGGTGTCAACCGCCGCGTTTTTGGCCGGTTCATCATCCGCTATGGCCGATAATGTCACTAAGCCGTTTCCCGATACTACGGTCGGCGGCGATAAAGATACGGTAATTGAGGGAGACGAAATTATCTATACCACAACCATGAGCGACGCTAGTGGCGGTAATTTAACGCTCAGCAGCGTCAAACGCCTTGTTTTCAACACCGCCAACGGCGTCACTTTCCAAGATGGCGTGGATGTCACCGGCGGCACCGGGCTGATAGAATTCGACGGGCCGGTAACCTTTGAACTGGGCGGCGCCGGCGGCACGCCAAGCACCAACAATAATCTTAATGTCGAACAGCTCTTCCTTGTCGGATCGGACGATGCCGCCTCACCTGATGCGTTCACCATTAATAACGGGACATTAACTCTCGGCGGCAGTACCATTGTCAATATTGATAAAAACATCAAAATAGCCTATGGGGGCACAGACGGCGGCCTGAGCGCCATATCAGACCTGCGTCTCGGTGAAAATTACGCCACCCGGCTTTCCTTTGGCGACAATACCGTGGTTGATGCCGCAAGTCTTTATGCCGGCCCGCACGGGACAACGATTACAGGCTCCGTCCAGATTGGCGGCGCCAATCCCTCCGGCGTGGTTGCCGCCGCTTCGGCCACTTCCGGCCTCAACCTAGCAGGAACCATCACGGTTGACGGCAATCTCACTATTGACGGCAAACTCACCGGCGGAGGCTCGACCGCTTTTGAATTCGACCGAGCCGCCACTGTTTTCCTGACCAATAACGCGGCCTTGAGTAAGCTTGACGCTGACACGCAATTTAAATTATCAGACCAGTTGCTGCAAAGTGAAACTTCCGTCACTGCTTTCAAACCATTTGATACGGTGGATGGTGCTTCATCTGAACTTCTGCGGACCATTCGGGAAATGGCCGAGACCCTGTCTCTTGATCAGTCCAATATCAGCGAGCTGGGCGGCGGGGAGATGAATTACGATCCCAACACTGGCTATGTGGTCATCGCCAATTACGGCGGCCAGGACGCCATGAGCGGAGTTCCCGGCTTTGGCGTGCCTTATGTTCAGGCCCTGAACGAAACCCACCCGACCCTGGCCATAGCCATCAAGGGCGTGGCCAAAAGCGCCGACGTCAGTAAAGACCTGAGCAGCATGATGGGCAACGTCCAGAACGCGGCCATTTCGGCGGCCATATCCGGCAACCTTGATCAGGTCATGAATCATCTGAATTCCAATCTCTCAACGACCATGCCCGGCTTTGCCGGCCCCTCCGGGCAGCTCAACGGCGTTTGGGTCACCCCCGGCTACACTATGACCAAGATCACCGGTGATTCCAAAAAGGGCTACAGTGATGTGGACGTCAAATCCCCCAACGTAACCGTTGGTTATGACCGCTGGGTTAACGACCGCATTCGCGCCGGTGTTTTCGCGGCTTTCAGCCGCCCGGAGACCGAAGGTGATCACGAAAAAATCGAAACCGACAACCTCCAGGCCGGTATTTACGGTCAGGCCATGCTCAATTACGGCATCAATGTGAATGTTGGCCTGGGTTACAGCCGGCAAAGCCACGAGGCGACCCGCAACGTCCACACCACCATTCTGGACGGCTACAACCAGGCCATCAAGGCCTCCTTTGACAGCAGCACCATCAGTGCGGCCGTGGAAGTTTCCCGTCTGTATCCGATTGATCAGAACACTTTCATCCGGCCGGCCGTCGGCTACAGCTACGTTTCCACCAGTATGGACGGCTACACGGAAAAATCCAATGTGGCCATCAAGAGCAATGATCTCTCCCAAGAGGTTGAAGATACCGATTTCACTCTGCACCTGGTTCGTCTGGGTGCGGAAGGCGGCTGGAGCGACAATCTGACCACGGTCACCGGCCGGCTCTTCTACGTGGCTAATCTGGGCGACACCCGACCCAAGACCAGGGCCTCAATGGTCACTGACAGTTCCATGCCCTTCTCCGTCACGGGTGCGGAATATGACAAAAACATGTTCAACATTGGTTTGGGCGTAAAATATGTACCGCCGCAGATGAGAGGCATGACCCTGGGCCTGAATTACGATGCCCTACTAGGTTCCAACTCCAAAAACCACAACATAAACCTAATGATGCGCTACGAATTCTAGCCAGGGCGGAGCCCTGGACCCACGGATGCTTGCGCATCCTTCGTCTAGGTGACTCCTTCCCGTAATAGTTAATTACGGCGGCCATCATCGTATTAAGAGCGGTGCCCCCTCAACTCTGGCCTCTGTATTATCGCTTGAGGCGATTTCTATTCCTTGAATAATTCCTTTTATTTCAATGTTTTCGCGCGGTTGCCCCGACTACGTAGTCGGGGCAACCGTATTTTGAATTCTTCGAAACGCCCAGCCAACAAAGTAGGAGCCGGGGGCTGAAAAATTTCTGTAGAGAACCATTGTTTCTGCGCCACTTGTCTGAGCTGAGTCTTCGAAGCGAGTTGTGGCGCAGAAACAATGGTGAACGAAAGAAAATTTTCAGCCCCCCGGCTCCGGCCCACCGCTAAATCCTGCTCATACAAATTCCGATCAGTTGTCAATATGATGCTGATTATGCTATAAAGAACCTTTGTCAACTTTTGAGGGATAAAAATATGTTTGGATTATTTAAAGCCGCGCTTGGATTCCTCAGCATTATTCCAACCGGCCGGAAAACTATGCTGGAACCGGAGGAATTCGGGCGCTTTCCCGCCTTTTATCCGGCTGTCGGGCTGGTTTTCGGACTTCTTTTATATCTGCTGTATTTTATTTTTTCTGGTGTGCTGCCGCCAAGCGGCTTGGCCGTTCTGTTATGCACTCTTTTGATCATCCTCAATCGCGGGTTTCATATTGACGGCTTGGCCGATGCGGCCGATGCCCTCTTTTCCCATAAATCTCAGGAACAGAAGCTCATCATCATGAAAGACAGCCGCCAAGGCACCTTTGGAGTTTTGGCCATTGTTCTGGATGTGCTCCTGAAAATCAGGTTCATTGAAATCGTTTTGCCTTTAGCCCCCTGGATGCTCATCCTCTGGCCGGTCTGGGGACGGCTGGCCGCTTCCAGCGTGGCCGTCCGCTCCACCTATGTACGCTCGGAAGGCGGGCTGGGGCGCTGGATGGTGGAAAATTCCGGCCCCAAGGAACTTTTTCAGGCCGCGCTTTTCGGTCTGGTCCTGAGCCTCTTCGGAGGCGGAGCCGCTATTTTGACCGCTCTGGCCGCCATTTTCTTCGGCTTTTTCCTCACCTGGGTCTGGAAAAAGTCCCTGGGCGGCGTTACCGGCGACCTCCTCGGCGCCAGCATTGAATTGTGCGAAATCTTTACAATCATTCTTTTCTATATACTTATCAGCTAAGGAGAGCGCCATGAGCGGCATCATCACAGTTGGCCCCGAAGGTCAATTCATCGTGCCTGAAAGCCCCATTATCCCTATTATTGTCGGGGACGGTATCGGCCCCGATATCTGGCGGGCCACCCGCCCAATTCTGGACGGGGCCGCCGCCAAGAGCGGCCATGGCCCCATTGAGTGGCTGGAAGTGGCCGCCGGACAGAAAGCTATGGATGAGACCGGCGAGTATTTGCCCCAAACCACCCTGGACGCCCTCCGTAAATATCGTGTCAGCCTGAAAGGCCCCTTGGGCACTCCGGTGGGCGGCGGTATCCGCAGCCTGAATGTGGCTATTCGTAAGGAACTGGATTTGTATGCCTGTATCCGGCCGGTGAAATATATTCCCGGAACGCCCAGCCCGGTGCGTCAGCCGGAAAAAATTAACATGGTCATTTTTCGGGAAAACACCGAGGATGTCTATGCCGGTCTGGAGTGGCCGGCCGGAAGCCCTGAGGCCGATGAGCTAATCAGCTTCGTTTCCCAAAAATTCGGGGCCTGTATACGCCCCGGCTCCTCCGTGGGCCTCAAACCCATGAGCGAGTTCGGTTCCAAACGCCTGATCCGCATGGCCATGAAATGGGCACTCGATAAAAAGTTGCCCAATCTGACCCTGGTTCACAAGGGCAACATCATGAAGTTTACCGAGGGCTTTTTCCGGGCCTGGGGTTATGAACTGGCTGCCGATGAATTCGGCCCCCAAACCGTGCCGGAATCTGAGGCGGACGCGGGCGACAAACGCCTGATAATCAAAGACCGCATTGCCGACAACATGTTCATGCAGACTCTTCTGCGGCCGGATGAATATTCAGTTCTGGCCATGCCCAACCTCAACGGCGATTACCTGTCCGACGCTCTGGCCGCCCAGATCGGCGGCTTGGGCATGGCTCCCGGAGCCAACGTGGGCGACGGCCTGGCCGTTTTCGAAGCTACCCACGGCACTGCGCCCAAATATGCGGGATGCGACATGGTCAACCCCTGCTCCCTGATACTTTCCGGCGCGTTCATGCTGGAATTCATGGGCTGGAACGATGCGGCCAAGCTTGTCTATCAGGCCGTGGCCAAAACCATTGCCTCTAAAATCGTCACTTATGATCTGGCCCGCCAGATGGATGGAGTGGCCCCGGTGGCCACCTCCGCTTTCGGGGCGGCAGTCGTCGAACGGCTTTGATACTTATTTTGGTAAAGACGGGAAAGACAATGAATCTGGTTCAAAAGATTATCAAAAATCACCTGAAAGTCGGTGAAATGGTCACCGGCCGGGAAATCGGCCTGACCATAGATCAAACTCTGGTTCACGACGCCACCGGCCAAATGGCCATGCTCCAGTTCGAGGCATTGGGCTTTCCCCGGGTGAAGACCAAGCGTTCTTTGATTTACACCGATCACAACATCCTCCAGATCGGTTATGAGAATGCCGACGACCACGCTTTCCTGGCCTCAACAGCCAAAAAGTTCGGGATTCATTATTCAAAAATAGGCAGCGGCATTTGCCACCAGGTCAATCTGGAGCGCTTTTCCGTACCCGGCCAGACACTGTTGGGAGCCGACAGCCACACCACCACCGGCGGAGCCGTGGGCCAACTGGCCATCGGGGCCGGGGGGCTGGATGTGGCCGTGGCTATGGGCGGCTGGCCATTTTACCTGCCTATGCCCGCCGTTATGAAAATAGATCTGACCGGCCGTCTGAAGCCCTGGAGCAGGGCCAAGGATGTGGCCCTGGAAATTCTGCGCCGCTTAACCGTGTCCGGCGGGCGCGGCAAAATCCTGGAGTTTTGCGGCGAAGGGGTGGGAACGCTGTCCGTCACGGAACGGGCCACCATCACCAACATGAGCATCGAAACCGGGGCCATCACCGCTGTTTTCCCCTCTGATGAGCATACCAGGGCCTTCCTTAAACGCCAGGGCCGGGAAGATGACTTCACTCCGCTCGCCGCCGACCCGGACGCGGTTTATGACGAGTCCATCACCATAGACCTATCCGCCATCGAGCCCCTGGCCGCCGCCCCGCACTCGCCCGACAACGTCCAGACCGTGGCCGAGGCGGCCGGGCGCAAGGTCGATCAAATCGCCATCGGCTCCTGCACCAATTCCTCCTATGAGGATTTGATGACCGTGGCCGCCATTCTGAAGGGCAGGAAGATTCCGGCCCATGTCAGTCTGGTCATCGCGCCGGGCTCACGTCAGGTCTTTCAGGAACTGGCCAACCGGGGGGCGCTGGCCGATCTCATCGCCGCCGGGGCGCGTATTATGGAAGTAGCTTGCGGCTTCTGTAACGGTGTGGGGCAGGCTCCCAAAAACGATGGGGTCTCACTGCGCACCTCTAATCGCAACTTTCCCGGCCGCAGCGGCACAGCCAATGCCAATCTCTATCTGGTCAGCCCGGAAACGGCGGCCGTCTCGGCCATCAGCGGCGTGATCACCGATCCCCGCACTTTCGGCCAGGCCATTACTATCACCCCGCCGAAGCAATTCATAATCGACGATTCCCTCATCGTCCCGCCCGCGCCGGAGGCCGAGGCCGACTCGGTGGAGATCGTGCGCGGCCCCAACATCGCTCCCCTGCCCCGCTTCACCGCGCTGGAGAACGCTTTCGAGGGCGAAGTAATGCTGACCTTGGGTGATAACGTCACCACCGACGACATTCTTCCGGCCGGAGCCCATATTCTGGCCCTGAGAGCCAATATCCCGGCCATTTCAAAATACATATTTTCCAATATTGACCCTGATTACCATCTGCGCCAACGGGAAGCCGGATATGGCTTCGTCATCGGCGGCCGGAATTACGGACAGGGTTCCAGCCGTGAGCACGCCGCCCTGGCCCCGCGCTATCTGGGCCTGAAAGCGGTTATTGCGGAAAGCTTTGCCAGAATCCACAAAGCCAACCTCTGCAATTTCGGTATTCTGCCTTTGGAGTTCGTCAATCCCGAAGACAGGGGCCGAATTGAAAAATGTCACCGTTTGGCCCTTGAAAATCTGTCCGGGCTAAAAGCCGGCCAGACACTGACTGTAAAAAACTTGACCACCGGAGCCGGTTTTGAGGTAAAATTGGAAATGTCCGAGCGTCAGGCTGAACTTTTAAAAGCCGGTGGGCTTTTAGCCCAAGCCGCCGGAACGGCCGGGAAATAATCCCCGCCTGATTCATTGCAGACGGGCTTTCCTAAACTTTATGAAGACCAGAGGGCTGAATTGACGCCATATCTCAATGATCAAAGCATTCAAACGACCACTCATTCCCGGCCCCGCGATTTGGCGGCCAGGGCGGACATGGTGAAAGCGGCGGCGGTCATCCTGATTCTGATCGCGGCCGTTCTAATATCGGGCCGGGCCGGGGCTGATGAGTCTCCCGCCTATAAAGTGGTCGTCTATTCGCCCCATTATAACCATAATGAGGATGCGTCCGAATACAATCAACTGTTCAAGAAAGATCTGGAAAAATACTGGAATGGAAATGTAATAGAGCTTCGCCATTTCCGTCAGGATTTCGTGGGTTTCCATGACCAGATAAGTGATGAGATAGAAGCTCTGGCCGCCGATCCCCTGATCCGGGCCCTGGTGATCGGCGAAGGTCTGCCCGGCACCCTGACCGGCATAACCAGCCTCAGGGCCAAACGGCCGGACATTTTCGTCATTGTCATCGATCCGCACGAAGACCTGGAAACCACCACCAGGGTGGCCACCCTGACTGTGACGCTAAACAACGCGGCCAGAGGCTATATCTTCCCCACCATGGCCAATCGCATGGGCGCGCGGACCCTGATATACTTTTCCCTGCCGCGCCACCAGGAAATCCCCTTCATCGCCAGACAAAAGCGCATTCTGTCCGCCGTCAGCCGCGACATGGGCATGATCATGGTTTCCGATCTGACCGCCCCCGATCCGGCCCTGAACACTGATCGTGAGTCCATTAAGAAATATTTTGAAAAGGCCGTCGATGTTTACATGGAGAGATACGGCCAGGAAGTCGCCTTTATCTCCACCAGCACAGTTCACAGCGACATTCTAATCCCCATTGTCATGCAAAAAGGCGGGAATGTCCTGGAAGCCATCCAGTCCTCACCCCTGTTGGGTTTCCCGGAAGCTCTGGGGCTAACCCCGGAGGCCAAAGCCCTCTTTGGCCGCTGGCATGACCTTTTGACGCTGGAGGATGAAAAGTATATGGAATTGGACCCCAGGGGCGGATTCACCCTCTGGACCTATCCATATCCGCATACAGTGGTGCTCTCAATGGTTGACATCGCCATAGCCGCCCTGGAAGACCGGGCCGACATTTATGACCTCAAGGGTGTTTCTACAGCTTTGGAGAAATACTCCCCCGGCGCCAAATGGCTGGTCAGCACTATAATGAACTATAAAACCAACACCGTCATGCCGCAGGCCGTCCTGGTTCTTCAGGATACCTATTGGCTTGGGCACGGCTATCAGGGCTTCACACGCCTGAATATCCCCACCAAATATTACCGAATACAATAGAACAGGAGCCAGAGATGAGCGTAGCCTTTATTTTTCCCGGCCAGGGCGGCCAGTTTGTCGGTCAGGGTCAGGCTTGGGTGCAAAAAGACCCCAGCCTCATGGAAGTATTTAAAATGGCTGATGATATCTCAGGCCGCCCCATTTCCAAGCTCTGTTTTGAAGGACCGGCTGAAGATTTGTCCAAAACCATCAATCTTCAGCCGGCCGTACTGGCGGTGAGCCTGGCCGCCCTGCGGCTGATGAAAGCCGCTTCGGGAAAACCTTCTTTCACGGCTGGGCACTCCCTGGGTGAATTCGGTGCGCTCTGCGCGGCCGAGGTTATTGATGAAAACACGGCCATGGCCCTGGTCACCAAAAGGGCCGCGCTGATGGACGCCAACGCGGCCAAGATTCCGGGAGCCATGATGGCGGTCATAGGCATGCCGGCTGAAGAGCTGGAGCCCATCTGCGAATTGGCCCGCAATGAGGGCGTGGTAATCATGGCCAATTTTAACACTCCTGAACAGATTGTGATCTCCGGTGAAGCCAGAGCGGTAACGGCGGCCGGCAAATACATCAAGATGAAGAACGGGCGGGCCATTGCTCTGCCCGTTTCCGGCGGCTTCCACAGCCAGTTGATGGCCGAAGCGGCCGAAGGTTTTGCCGCTGAGCTGGAAAAGGTCGAATTCCAGAACCCGGTCTGCCCGGTGGTCCCCAACGGCACGGGAATACTGACCTCCGACCCGGCTGAAATAAAAAAACAGCTTCTGACTCAGATTACTTCCCCGGTTTTGTGGACCAAGACAGTGGAGAGCCTCCTGGAGGCTGGAGCCACCTCTTTTGTGGAAGCCTGGCCCAAGGCCTATCTGGGCAGCATGGTCAAAAAATGCCTCCCCAAAGGCAGCGAGATCCCAGTAACCTTCCAGCAGTAACGCCCCCCAGGCCCCGCCAGTCTTGCGGCTGGCGGGCATGAAGCGCATTTCGTTCACCATCAGGGAATAACTCGGGAGGGACTCATGCGTCATACTGTTCGGGCCTTCATAGTTTTTCTGGTTACCATAACCGTGGCCGCCGTATTCGTAGTGGTGGCCCTTCTTTTTTACCGCCCGGTCTCAGACAGGATCATCAGCGAACAGACCGCTGAACTGACCAGGGTGACCACCCTTCTGGCTCAATCCGCTGAACGGAAGTATGATCCGAAGTCACTTCGCTCCGAGTTTGAGGCCTGGGGCCGCACCGTGGCTTCACTGGGTGACTATCGTCTCAGCCTGATCAGTTCCGATGGCGAACTTTTGGATGATTCACGACTATCGGCCAGCACGGTCCGGCCGGACGCCGATAACCACGGCAACCGGCCGGAAGTGCTGGCGGCCTTCAGCCAGGGCAGCGGCCTTAGCCTTCGATACAGCGCCACCACCGGCCACAACTATATTTATGTGGCCCGGCGTATTGATTTTAAAAATGGCGAATATCCCCCAATGGTTCTGCGGCTGGGTGCGCCCTATAGCCTGATGAGTGGCCTCAAGGGTGATATTTATAGAAAATTTGCCTTTGCCGCCTTTATCTCCATCATTTTTGCCTTTGTTTTTTCCTATGTTTCAACCAGGGAGTTGAAGGACGATCTTAAACGGCTCAATGAAATGGCGGCCGATCTGGCAGACGGCCGCCTCCAAAAGCGGCTGGTGCGGCACCCCAAAAATGACCTTGGCGACCTAGGACTGACCCTTAACCGTCTGGCCAGCCGCTATTCACGGGATGAAAAACGTTATCAGGCGGAAGAGGCGCGCCTGGGCAGTATTCTGGAAAACATGGAAGAAGGCGTGCTGGTGACGGACTCTTCCGGCAGCATAGTCAATTCAAACCAGGCGGCCGCAGCCCTTTTCGAGCTGGAAAACACGCCGACGGGCCTGCCGGGGGAATTCATCCGCCAGCCTGAAATGATTCGGGCTCTTGAAATGGCGGCCAAAGGTCAGCCCGTTTCGGATAAAGTTTACAGAATACCGGGAGCGCCCGATAAATTTATCCGGGCCCACATGTCTCCCATAATCCATGAGGGACAGGTTACCGGCGTTGTGGCGGTATTCAACGACGACGGCCCGGCGGCTGCCGGTGTAATCGGTTTGGACAGCGCCTGGTTGAAAAAAACTGGAGAAGATCAATGACAGACCTGAAAGCACTGAAACAGAGCGGTTTTATCCCCCAGCGGCAGGAGGGCCTTTTCTGCCTGCGGGTCAAAGTCACCGGGGGCTTGGTCCCGGTGGATAAAATGCTGATTCTGGCTGATATCGCTGAAAAATACGGAGCCGGAAAACTCCACCTCACCTCCCGTCAGAGCGTGGAAATTCCCTTCATAAAGCGGAAAAACATTGAGGCGGTTCGCCAGAGGCTGAGTGAAAACGGGCTGGCCCCGGCCGACCTCCGGCCTGGAATCAGAACTATCGCGGCCTGCCAGGGCTCTGAAGTTTGTCAATGCGGCCTGATAAATTCACAGGACAAGGCCCAGATGCTGCAAAAACGTCTGGTTGACGAACCGGAGCGTCAGATCCCCATTCCCCATAAATTCAAGATAGGCATAACCGGCTGCCCCAATAACTGCCTGAAGGCGGAGGAACATGATATCGGCCTGAAAGGCGCTCTGATACCTAGCTATAATGCGGAAGACTGCACCCATTGCGGTCTGTGCCAGAAAGTCTGCCCGGCTCAGGCCATCAAAGTGAGTAAAACCGATCTGACCTACGAGTCCGACAAGTGCATCCACTGCGGGCGCTGCCGTAATAAGTGCCCGGAAAACTGCTGGACCGGCCAGGAAGGCATACACCTCTATTTTGGCGGCCTTTTTGGCAACACCATTCAAGCGGGCCGGATTCTCGGCCCAACAGTTACTGATGACAACGCAATTGTGGCCATAATACAAAAGGCCCTCAGCTATTTTGAAACCAATGGCCGCAAGGGAGAGAGGTTCGGACGCACCATCACCCGCCTAGGCTGGGACGATTTCCGATCCTATATGGAGTAGTAAAAATATTAAAATTTCGGAAAAGCGCTAATCCGCCTGAAGCCGGGGATTGTTTTTGACCTGGCTCCGTTCCGGGGGTCTTTAGTCACGGAGCCAGGTCAAAAACAATCCCCGGCTTCAGGCTCCCACTCGGTCGGCACACTTTTCAGCCCCCAAGAAATCCGACCAGGCAGCCGACGGGAGAAATGTTTTAGCCCAGCTCCGTGACTAAAGACCCCCGGAACGGAGCTGGGCTAAAACATTTCTCCCGTCGGCGGTCCCCCGCCTCTTGCGCAACTTTGAGCGATAGCCCAGATCAACAACAAATTGAAAAACCCCGCGCCAAGGCTACCTGACGCGGGGTTTTTCACATATATGCACTATTTATTAAAAGAAAGCGGTGGCTCTAAGTCTTGAGGCACTTTCTTCAACAGCCACTGGGGATTTATTCTCATTAGATGAAAAACTCCCTGGAATCGAAAAAAACATGAACATGGTTATCGTCAAAGCCAACATCGCCAAAATTCCGATAAACCTCATATCATTCATCCTCCATATTTACACGAAGATCAGTATTTTATACTCAATCAACAAGGTATTGCCTTGCAAAATAAATCTGAGCTGATTTTAAAATAAAGCTGATTATGAATTCGTCCTCCTTTGCCTGCGTATTTTCTGAATCCTATATTTAAGGGTGACCAAAGCGGCTGCCAGTCTGCGCCAGAAACCGTGGACCGGCACATCAATATTATAGGCCCGCTTGATCTTCAAAATATCATTGGCCTGACAGATTATCAGCGGACTGGTGAGGGACAGGTCGATAATTTTGACCTCACCATTGTCCGTAATAACGAAATTGCCGCCATGGGCATCATTGGAGGCCAAGCCGCAATCATGGAGCCTGCCCACCACTGCGGCCAGTTCATGGGAAAGGCTGGAATATTTGGGCGAAGCCGGGGCCACCGTACCTTCGACAAATTCCGCTATCAGCCAGGAATCCACACAGAAGCGCCCCTCCATCTTTTCCGCCACCAGATAAACATCCTGAACAATATCACAGCCGCGATTGACGGCCCGGTTGGTCAGCCGAATCAGGCGGGAATACCAGGGGCCGGTCAGAAACCGCAATATCCTTTTCTCAAGTCGGCTATCGCGCTCCCAATCGTGCTTTAAGACCAGGGGGCCTTTTTCCGTTTCCATGCGGAAGACGCTTCGATCCGGGCAGTTGGTATGCAGTTGGACAATGGAATCGAGCTTGCCGTCCTTAAAATCACACCAAATGGCCGGATAATCCGTGCCGTCATCTTTCCATTGGACACGGTAGCCGTCTATCATAGCGCATTTGAGACCGGCGGTTTTTAGCGGCGTTTCAATCATGACCATCCTAAAAATGAGGCTCGTCGAACATTGTTTGTTCAACGAGCCCAAGTATACACTAATAAATCAAATTTTTCTAATAAAGTTACACCAGTCCAGCAATTCTAATTATGGCCGACACTGCCGCATAAAGCCGGGGTCGAGCGCAGCGAGACGGAGCGCCAGCGACTGGTTTTGACGGAAAAATAGTTGCTCGCGAAACAAAAACCACGCTTTTTGTGTAGCTACGAGCCGTAAATTCAAGGGAAAAAGCCATAATTAGAATCGCTGGCACCAGTCAGGACAACTGAGATCAATATTCCCGTGGCAGCTTGTTCAACTGGGCCAGAGTGAAAACCGGGCCGTCTTTACAGACGTATTCCGGGCCGACGTTACAGCGGCCGCAGATACCCAGGCCGCACTTCATGCGGTTTTCCAGACTCATGATGATGTTTTCCGGCTCAAAACCGGCTTCTTCCAGCACGGGCTGGGTGAATTTAATCATGATCGGCGGGCCGCAGATAATGGCGGCGGTATTCTCCGGCGGCGGGCAGACTTCCTTGGTTACAGCCGGAACGAAGCCGACCTTGCCATCCCAGCCCGGAGCCTCACGGTCGATGGTCACATAAACGTCGATATCATCGCGTTTCTGCCATTCGCGCCACTGGTCTTCATACAACAATAGACCAGGGTTACGCGCGCCGTAGACAAAGGTTATTTTGCCGTATTTGGGCCGGTTCTCCGGCTGAAGCAACCAGACGATGGTGGAACGGAGGGTGGTGACGGCAAAACCGCCGGCGATGATAATAAGGTTCTTGCCTTCCAGTTTATCCAGCGGATAGGGGTGCCCCAGAGGGCCACGAATGCCCATGATGTCCCCTTCCTTCATGTTGTGCATGTAGGAGGAAACCTGGCCGACCCTGTTGACGGTGAAGAGCACATGGCCCTTTTCCGTGGGTGAGGAGGCAATGCCGATGGGGATTTCACCCTGGCCAGGCACGGAAAGCTCCGCAAACTGGCCGGGCATATAGGCGAATTTTTCCTCATCGCCGGGATTGAGGAATTCGAATTTAAAGGTGCGCAGGTTTTTGTCTTCGGTTTCAACCCGAAGCTCGGCCAGACGCACGGGATATGGCAAATAGGGATTGTGCATGTGTCCGCCCTCCTCTACTGATTCATTTGCCGGGCGACTTCCCGGATGTCAATATTAACCGGACACATGGTCACGCAGCGGCCGCAGCCGATGCAGCCGCAGTTACCATTCTGTTTCATGGGGATATATTTCAGTTTGTGCATGAAACGCTGGCGCACCCGTTCGGTTTTGGTGGGCCGGGGGTTGTGCCCGGTGCCGTGCATGCTGTAGAGCCAGCTCATGCAGGTATCCCAATTGCGCATACGCACCCCGCCCTTGGCGCTGGTTTCGTCCTGAATGTCGAAACAGTGGCAGGTAGGGCAGACAAAAGTGCAGACGCCGCAGTTGAGGCAGCGGTCGGCCGTCTCCTGCCAGTGGGGCTGATTATAGATATCCATGATCTCGCGGGCTTCCACCTGGGTCTGATCAATGGCCGCGGGCATTTTGGCCTCGGCTGCCTTTTTCAGTTCGTCCATGGTTGCGGAAGTATCGCCGCTCTCGGTCCCTTTGAGGCCCTTGAGGAATTCCTCACCCTCAGCCGTAACCGATTTCAGAGCCAGACCGCCGTCTTTGACCACGGCCAGCACGTCCAGTCCTTCCTCGCCAAAGGGCGAGCCCCCCACGGAGGTGCAAAAGCACTGGGGGCAGGGGTTGTGGCAGGCCAAGCCGATCTTTATGGAAGACTCATACTTGGTCTTCCAATAGGGATCGGTGAAGCGATTGTTCTGGAAAACCAGATTGTCCACCACCAGGCCGCGCGCGTCACAGGGACGGATACCGAAAAGCACGGTCTGGTCCACATTGTCCAGCCCCAGGGGCTTGTAGACAAAGGGGTCGCTTTTTTCCGCGTCGTTGTGAAAGGCCATCAGCCGCTCGGTCTGCGGGAAGAAAGCGCTTTTGGGCGACATGTGGGTGTTGGTGTAATTTATGGAGATATTCTCCGGGTCGGCTTCGGCCATCTGAAGTTTGCCGTCCACTTCCACCGGGGCCAGGAGTTTACGTCCTTCGGTCAGGGATTTGAAAAAATCCTTGAGCGCACTTTCCTTGACGATATATTCAGCCATTGTTGCCGCGCCCTTTCTATCTGATGAAATCGGCTTCGTCATCGGGCCGGTAGGTGGTTAGGGGTGGTTTCTGCTCCCAATCAAGGCCGGGGATGTAATTCCAGTCTTTCTGGACTTCCTCTTCCATGATGCGATTAAATTCGCGCACCTTGATACCCACAGGGCAGGCGGCCTCACAGGCTCCGCAGCCGGTGCAGCGGCCCGCGCAGTGGAAACCGCGCAGAAGGTGGAAAACAAAGGTGTCCATTTCGTCCTGAGACTTACCCAGCCATTGGGGGCGGGTTTCGTCCACAAAGCAGACCGGGCAGTAGCAGAGGGGGCAGGCGTTGCGGCAGGCGTAGCAGCGCAGGCAATCCTTGACCATGCCCTTGAAATAGGCCATTTTTTCCTCAGGACTCTTGGCGGCCAGCTCTTTGAGGTCGGCATAGTCGTCCGGGGTCATGGAGGGCACTTCATCACCGATGACTTCGTCAGCCATTTTGGGGGTGCGGCAGATGCAGGTTTTGCAATTGCGGCGCAGGATTTCTTCCTTGGCGATATTGGTTTCCCAGCCGTCGCCGCGCAGCTTGATGGTGGCCATATCCTCATCAGAGGCGGCCACCGGGCGGGCTTCCTTGCTTTTCAGGGCTTCCAGGTCAACCATGCCCGTGCAGGGGACGCCGATAACATAGACGTTTTCGCGGGGAATCTGGTGCTCCACCACCTGGCCGACCGCGCTTCTGGCGTCGCAGCCCTTGGCGATGATGGCCACTTTCTTATCCTTCAGCTCCGGGAGGTAGGTGGAGAGATTAGTCTTGGCAAAGTTGCTCCAGACCAGCTTGTCGCAGTCACCTTCCGTCCTGGCGAAGAGGGGGGCCACCGCCATGGGGGTGGTGCCCGCCTGATAGCCAAGAACGACTTCAGCCTTGCCCTCTTTGAGGGCGCGCTTGGCCGCTTCCTGGATTTTTTTGATGAGATCTTCTAATGACATCATATCAGGCCACCTCCGCCAGGCCTAGCTCCGCTTTACGGAAACTTTCGTTGGGACCGCAGGCCCGGACCTTTTCCACCACATCGCGGGCCACTTCCTGAAATTTAATGGCCTCGGCCGAAGAAATCCAGGAGAAGTGGAGCCTTCCAGGCTCAACGCCCAGAGTTTCCAGCATGTGGTGGAGAAGCACGAATTTACGGCGGGCATGATAGTTGCCGGCGATATAGTGGCAGTCGCCCGGATGGCAGCCGCTGACCCAGACCCCGTCCGCCCCGCGTTTGAAAGCTTCCAGAATATATTTGGGATTGAGGCGGCCGGTGCACGGCAGACGCACCACCCGGAAGTTCGGCGGATAATCCAGACGGCTGACGCCGGCCAGGTCGGCCGCGCCGTAGGTGCACCAGTTGCAGAAGAAAGCCACGATTTTGGGCTCGAAATCGCTCATGTCAAACTCCCCTTGCAGCCGGGAATTTTCCCGGCGCTTTATTCCTGAAACCCGGCTTCCACCGCTGATGCGGATCTTGGCTGAAAGCCGGGCTTTTGTGTGCGTGGTCCGCACTGGACTGGTCCGAGGTTACGCTTTCGACCGGCCAAAGGTTCCGGCCGGGAAGTGACTTGGACGCCGTCCGCGCGACTTAGAGGGCGGCCGCAATCTGGGCGAAGAGCCCGGCATTGGTGAAGCCGCGCAGGATGGGCGCGTCGGAGCGGCAGGAAGCCGCACAGGTGCCGCAGCCCTTGCACATGGCCTCATTGACCTTGGCCTTGCCCTTTTCATCGAACTCAATGGCCGAATAGGGGCAGACCGCCACGCAGACGCCGCAGCCGCTGCACTTGGCCTGATTGATCTCGGCCACAATGCCGCCCACGGTCATTCTCGGCTGGGTCAGGATGGTTACCGCGCGGGCGGCCGCCGCCTGGGCCTGGGCCACCACTTCGTCCATCGGCTTCGGATAGTGGGCCAGACCGGCCATGAACATGCCGTCGGTGGCAAAATCGACCGGGCGAAGCTTTTGGTGAGCTTCGAAGAACCAGCCGTCGTCATCCAGGGGCACCTTGTATTTCATGCCCAGCTCATTCTCCCGCCCGGAGACGATGGCCGCCGCCAGCACCAGGAAATCGGGATTGATCAGGAGATTGCGGCCGGAGACCGGATCGTGGACTTCCACGTTCAGCACATCGCCGCTTTCGGTGACCTTCGGCTTGGAATCGAGTTCATAGCGAATGAAGATTACGCCAAGGTCGCGGGCTTCTTTATAGATGTCCTCTTTTTGGGCATAGGTGCGCATGTCGCGATAGAGCACGAAAATCTTGGCGTTCGGGTTTTTCTTTTTCAAAGTGACGGCCGAATGCACGGTGTGGGTACAGCAGACTTTGCTGCAATACATCCGTTCCGGCTCGCGTGACCCCACGCACTGAACGAAAACGAAAGTTCCGGCCTCATCCACCGCCTCATCCTTGGCTTTCATCTTCTCATCCAGTTCCAGATGAGTGACGACCTTGGGATTCTGGCCATAGAGATATTCGGTCGGCTTATATTCCTGAGCGCCGGTGGCGATGATGGTCACGCCGTGCTTGACGCTCTCCCCTGTGGTGAGAGTGGTTTCGAAGTTACCGACATAGCCGTCGACCTTGTCGACCTGGGAATTGAGGACCACGGTAATATTGGGGTCTTCGGCCACCTTCTTCTGAAGGGCGGCCAGGTATTCGGGAATGCTCTCGTCCTTGGCCGTGGACAGCAAACGGTTGGCCAGGCCGCCCGTCTTGTCGCTCTTTTCCACGACCACGCTCTTGAAGCCCTGGGTTGAGAGGGTCAGAGCGGTATTCAGGCCAGCCACGCCGCCGCCGATAACCAGGGCGGTCGGGTCGACGTCGATGACGTTCTCGGTCAGAGGATTCAGGAGCGCGGCCTTGGCCACGGCCATTTCGGTCATATCCATGGCCTTGCGGGTGGCTTCGGCCGGATTGTTGGAATGGACCCAGGAATCGTGGTTGCGGATGTTGGCCATTTCAAACAGGTATTTGTTCAGACCGGCCGCCGCCAGGGTTTCCTGGAACAGGGGTTCGTGAGTTCTGGGGGAACAGGCCGAAACCACGATGCGGTTGAGGCGGTATTCCTTGATGAGACTGACGATTTTTTCCTGGCTGTCCTGGGAACAGGCGAAAATGGTATTAGTGGCGTATTCCACAAAGGGGAGCGATTTGGCGAACTCCACCACTTTGGGCACGTCGATGGTCCCGGCGATGTTGATGCCGCAATGGCAGATGAAAACACCGATGCGGGGCGGCTCGCCGTTAACGTCCATAGGCGCGGGCACTTCGACGGTTTTGGTCAGAGTGCCGCGGGCCGGGGCCAGCTTGGAAGACGCGGCGGCCGCGGCGGCCGAAGCTTCCATGACCGAGCTGGGGATGTCTTTGGGGCCGGTGAAGACGCCGCAGGCATAAATGCCGGGGCGGGACATGGCCACCGGCGCGAAGCTGGAGGTCTGGGCGAAATTGTATTTATCGGTTTTCAGGCCGAATTTGTGTGACATGTCCTTGGTTTCGCCGGTGATGACCAAACCGTGGGACAGGACGGCCATGTCGAACTCTTCCGATTGAGACTGGCCGTGATCGGTCACATAGTGCATCCGCACGCCGCCGTCCTTCAAGGGTTCGACAGTGTGGATACGGCTGCGGACGAAACGGATTCCGGCTTTTTTGGCCTTTTCGTAGTATTTTTCAAAGTCCTTACCAAAGCTGCGGATATCCATATAGAAAATGGTGACGTCCAGCGGCTCCTTGGAGTGCTCTTTGGCGATGATGGCTTCCTTGATGGCGTACATACAGCAGACCGAGCTGCAATAGCCATTATCGGATCTATTAATATCGCGGGAGCCTACGCACTGGAGGAAAGCGATGGATTTCGGTTCTTTGTGGTCGCTCATGCGGGCCACATGGCCCATGGTGGGGCCGGTGGCGCCCAGGAGGCGTTCGAATTCCAGGGCGGTCATGACGCTGGGGTCATCGGCATAGCGATAGGTTTCCATCTCCCTGGGGTTGTAGGGGGTGAAACCGGGGGCCAGGATGACCGCGCCGACGTTCAGGACGGCCTCTTCGGCTTTCTGATCGTAATCAACCGCGTCGGCCGGGCAGACCTTTTTACAGGAGCCGCATTTGCCCTTGGTCAAGAACATGCATTTTTCCGCGTCAATGCCATATTTCAAAGGGACGGCCTGGGCGTACTGAACGTAGATGGCTTTGCGTTTATCCAGGTTTTCATTGTAATCATTATCGACCTTGACCGGGCACTTTTTGGTGCACTCGCCGCAGGCGATACATTTGGACATATCAATGAAGCGCGGATTTTTGCGCACCTTGACCTGGAAATTGCCCTCGGTCCCGTCTATGGACAGGATATCGGTGAGAGTGAGCAGCTCCACATTGATGTGGCGGCCCACTTCCACCAGCTTGGGCGAAATGATGCACATGGAGCAATCATTGGTGGGAAAGGTTTTGTCCAATTGGGACATGCGGCCGCCGATGGCCAGCGATTTTTCCACCATATAGACATAATAACCGGCGTTAGCCAGATCGAGCGCGGCCTGCATGCCGGCCACACCACCGCCAGCCACCAGAACTGCGCCAACTACTTTATTGGTCGCCATAAAGGTTCCCCCTTCTCTGCCAGAGAACAGCGCGGGTTGAGTAGATTTAGAATACTTGGATTCAGTCTCAGCCAATCATATTTGGATAGTGTAATATTCTACGAAAAGCCCATAATTGTCAAGCCTTATTTTGCACATCTAGAACACTTCCACCGACTTTTTCAGGCCCTTTAAGGCTGGAAAAGGCGGAAGTAAAAGATTATAATGAAATGACGTTTCAGGCATAATTAACTATAATAAGCACGATTTTCAAAAACTCAAGCCAGCCCTTTTCGGCTCAATCCGCTGGAGGCTGTTTTTTATGGTTGACACCATCAGGTCTTCCGGCTGAAAATAGAGGACCGGATTTTTAAGATATCCATCATAACGAGGTAACCATGCGTAAAATTTCGTGGCTGTTGACAGCCCTTCTCTTATCCCTGGCCCTGAGCGCGACCGCCGGGGCCGATCCTTCCCGCCACCTGACTAAAAGCCTGAATTTCTGCGGCGAGCCGGTTCAGTTGGACCGCAACGACGTCTATCAGGCTGTGGATCAGAATCTGGTGCTGCTATCGGAAGCCCAAAGCCGGGTCTGGCTTTCCCTGAAAAGGGCGGGCCGCTTTCTGCCGGTTGTGGAAAATGAACTGCGGCGGGCGGGCCTGCCGAACGACCTGAAATATATTCCTTACAGCATCACCAGCTTCGCCCCGGAATATAATAGCGGCGGGCGGGGCATCTGGCGGCTGAGGGAAACCGACGCCCGCGCCCTGGGCCTGCGCGTCGACAAAGATGTGGATCAGCGGTTGGACCCGGTGGCCTCTACGGCGGCGGCGGTCAAGCGGCTGTCGGGCCTTAAAAACTCTTATGGTTCGTGGACTACGGCCATGGCCGCCTATATGATCGGTGATGAAGCCATGCAAAAGGCCGTCAGTGAGGCGGGCGGCGAGCGCGATTATTACAAAATCTACCTGCCGGACGGGCAGGACAATTTGCCCTCAATGGTTTTAGCCGGGAAAATCGTCTTCTCCAACCCCGCCGCCTTTGGCTACCACGTTGATTCCAGCCGCTTGTGGCCGGCTTTCTCCGGCAAGCAGGCCACGGTGGAACAGGCTACCACCGCGCGGGCTTTGGCGGCTAAATACGGCAAGGATTACAAAAGTTTCCGGGATATCAACCCGCACCTGATAAGCGGAACGGTTCCGGCCGGAGTGACCATCAACGTGCCCTGAGGCTGAAATCTTATAGCGCTTGTCACTTATAGTCGCGTTATCGCGGGTGACCGCCGCCGGGAGAAATGTTTTTGCCAGGGTCCCGTTCCGGGGGTCTTTAGTCACGGGACCCTGGCAAAAACATTTCTCCCGGCGGCTGCCTGGTCGGCTTTAGTTAGAGTTTGACGGTAGGCAATTTTAAGCTAACTCCACCGCATATGGCGGGGGCGAGCCAGGGATGGCGAGAAGGTATCGGACTATTTTAAAACAGCAAAGGGGACCGGAATCCGGTCCCCTTTGCTGTTGTTTGGATGGTATTTTTTAAGCGTATGTATTGACTTGTCCGCCAATTCCGCTGGCGGCCGCCACCATCTGCTGGGCCTGCTGCATCTGCCCCTGGGCGGACTGTTCGGCCGACTGAAGCTGCTGCTGGGCCTGCTGCTGAGCGGCCACCTGGGCGTCGGTCGCCTCTTCCTGCGCGTTGGACGCAACTCTGGCCGCCTGAGAGGCCATGCCGGTCATACTGACTGTTCCGATGTTCATAATTGTCCCTCCTTAGAAAAATTGCCGCCTATCAACGAAATGTCAAAGGCGTTCCCCGGCTCTTTCCTAATCCTTAAGAAAAAGTGAAATCGGGGTATCATATTTATTTATCGGATAGGACAAGGATAAACTTTAACGTTTTTTTATAAAAACCTGAAGCTCTCGCACAGACATAAAAAAGTCGATCCTCCGAAGAGGACCGACTGAGAGCACCCTAAACTTGATCCCGGAAAAAATCCGAGAGACCGGCAATAAAAAGACAGCCCAAAGCCAAGGGGGCAACGCTCTTAATACGATGATGGCCGCCAAACCCAACGCCCAGGGAAAACCTCACCCAGACGTGGGGTCCGGGCCCTGCCCGGCTAGCGTTTTTTCTGTTTCTGCTGGCCTACGCGGACTTTTTCTTTGCCGCCTTCCACTTTGATGTGGGTGGCCATGCTGCAATTGCCCAGACGCCATTTGGAATCGGGGAAAGCAAAAGCGGTGCAGGTCTGGGTATCGCCCTCGCTGGCGACTCTGTCGCAGCCACTGCATTTTTCCACGATGGGGCGGTGGTCGACGTTGACGTTGTTCATGGCTGTGCCGTTCATGATATTCACCTCTGGCAGTTTTAATTATACGATATATTGTATCGAAACCTATCCCGTTAATATTAGTCACGGCCTAAAAAATGTCAAGCTTTTTTTGACTGTCCATAAAATTGCCCTGCCCCGCCGCCTTGTAGTATATTGTAAGAAACTTTCAACGATGCGCGGGGGGCGATAATGTATCTGGGCATAGATGTGGGCGGCACTCATACCGACGGAGTCCTTCTGAACCAAGATTTTGATATCGCCCGGTCTGCCAAGGTGCGCACCAGGGCCGATGATGTCATGGCCAGCCTGAATGAGGTTTTAGAGGCAATCCTGGACGGGGCCGACCCGGCTGAGGCCAGGCGGCTGGTGGTCTCCAGCACTTTGGGGTTAAATGCCGTCCTCACCGGGCGGGCTGACAGGGTGGGCGTTATGTGCACCGGCGGCCCGGGGCTTTCACCGGCCTGGCTGGATGATGGCCCGCTCTTTGCGCTTCTGGAGGCCGGATTGGATCACCGGGGTGAAGTTATCGCGCCGTTTTCAGAGGAGGAAGCCGCGGGGGAAGCGAAAAGTCTGATCGATAACGGAGCGAGGGCCTTGGCTGTGATCAGCAAGTTCGGCCCGAAAAATCCGCAATTTGAGATGGAAATGGCCAGGGTGGCCGCCGGGCTGGCTCCGGGGCTGCCCATAACCCAGGCCAGCGCACTGGCCGGGCGGCTCAATTTTCCCCGCCGCCTGAACACAGCCGTGTTCAACAGCGCGGTTATTCGGCTTTATGAAAAATTTCTGAACGGCCTTGAAGCGTCCGCTCTCAAGATGGGCCTCAGTTGCCCTGTCAGTCTGCTTTCGTCGGAGGGCGGAGCCATGAGCATTGAGGAGGCCAGGAAGTCGCCGGTTATGATTCTGGCCGCCGGACCGGCCGCCGGGATACTGGGGCTGTGGTCAATGGCCGACCTTGAGGGCGACGCGCTGATGATTGATATTGGCGGCACCTCCACCGATTTGGCCGTAATGGCCGACGGACGGCCGCTGATGACCGCTGAAGGGCTGGATATCAAAGGCAAGCCGACTCTGGCCAGGGCTTTTCTAACCTCATCCATCGCTCTGGGCGGGGATTCAGCTATTACTTTTAGAGACGGCCAGGTGCGGGTGGGGCCAGAGCGCGAAGGCCCGGCGCTTTCGCTTTGCCCGGACGAAGCGCCCGGACGGCGGCCGACCCTGACTGACGCTCTGAACGTTCTGCGGCTGGCGGAGGTGGGCGATGCGGCCATATCTTTCAGATCCTTTGAAGCTCTGGGCGGGGCCGGGCCGGAGGCCATAGCCGGGGCCGCTTTGGACTGCGCCATGCGGCTGGTGGAAGAAGCGGTGCGGGAGCTGATTTTTCGTATCAACAATCGCCCGGTCTACACTATTAATGAAGTGCGCCTGGCCAGGGAAGTCCGCCCACAGCGGGCGGCCCTTCTGGGCGGACCGGCCGAGGCCCTGGCCGTCCCGCTGACGGAAAAACTGAATTTGCCGGTTATGGTGCCGCCGCAGTCTGAGGTGGCCAATGCCGTGGGCGCGGCCTGTTCACGGCCGTCGGTGACGGCCGAACTTTACGCCGATACCTCTTCCGGCCGCCTGAGCATACCGTCTCTGGGGATTTACCGGACCATCGACCGCTCATATAATGTAAAAATGGCTGAAACTGAATTATTGGGACATCTGGAAGCCCTGTTTTCCGGCCCGGAGGCGGAAAAGCCGGTCATCACTCATGCCCAGAGTTTTCACCAACTGTCGGGCTATGGCCGATCCGACAAAATAATCCGCGTTCAGGCCCAGATTGCACCGGGGGTGATGTCATGCCGCAAAAATTAGGAATCGTTTTTTTCCCGGCCTATGACTGGTCCATCGGCCCGGATCACCCCGAGCGGGAGGAACGGCTGCTCTACACCCAGGATCAGCTCCGTGAGGAGGGCTTGTTTGATTTCCCCGGCATAGTTGAATCCCGGCCCCAGGTGGCCACGGATGAGGATGTGCTGGCCGCGCATATTCAGCCGCCGGGAGTGGAGCGGCTGGCCGGGCTTCCGCACCTTATCAGCGCCGGGGGAGCCATTACCTGCGGGCGGCTGGTTATGAGCGGCGAATGTTTGAAAAGCTTTGCCCTGGTCCGCCCGCCGGGACACCACGCCATGCGGGTGGTCCACGGCGGGCGGGGTTTTTGCAACATTAATAATGAAGCCATTATGATTGAGCGTCTGCGGCGGGAATACGGAGTGCGGCGGGTGGCCATTGTCGATACCGACTGCCACCACGGAGACGGCACCCAGGATATTTACTGGCATGACCCGGACACCCTCTTCATCAGCCTCCATCAGGATGGACGCACCCTCTATCCGGGCAGCGGTTTCGCCGGTGAGCTGGGCGGGCCGAAAGCTTTGGGTTCAACCATCAATATTCCCCTGCCGCCGGAAACGGGCGATGACGGTTTTCTTTTGGCGGCCAATATGGTGGTGCGGCCGATTCTGGATGAGTGGAAGCCGGAGCTGGTGGTCAACTCCGCCGGGCAGGACAATCATTTCACCGATCCCATAACCAACATGCGCATCACGGCCCGTGGCTATGGGGCGCTGTCTGACCTGATTAACCCGGACATTGCCGTTCTGGAAGGTGGTTACGCCATTAAGGGCGCTCTGCCTTATTTGAATCTGGCCATTGCCATGTCCATGGCCGGTCTGGACTGGACCAGGGTTGAGGAGCCGCTGCCCTCCCCCGCCCAGTTGGCCACCAGCGACAGGAATATGGAGTATATCAGGCATTTGTGCGGCGAGATTCACAAGCTCCGGCGGAAAGCCGTGCCGGAGCGTTCCGGCTCCAGGCTGGAGGGGCGCTGGTGGGTGCGGGAGCGGTCCATTTATTATGATACCCACACCCTGGAAAGCGAGGGAGGTTATGGCGGAGCTATTCATGAGCACCAGCGGGAGGAGCTTTTCGACTGCCCGAACTGTCCGGGGCTGCTGGTTATACATACCCGTTCGGAGGTCAGCCCGCCATCGGTGCATTATGTGCTGCCGCATCAGCCTTGTGAGGCCTGTCTCCGTTTGAAAGAAGATTTATCGAAAACCTGAAACCGCGAATTTTTTATACGGCCGGGCATTTTTGTTGGATAGTATTTACCCGCATGAGGAATTATGGGATGAAGGTTAAATTAAAATATATGTAATTACAATATATTAGTCCAATAAAGGTCTGGCATGGCAAATGCTCCTATGATTGCTGGTTGAAAAATTCATCCCGATCATTATGGAGGCTGTCAATGACCCGTAAAATAATCTCGTTAACTGTTTTTATCTCTTTTGCCGTTTTGGTTCTGACATCAATTTTATTGTATATTGCGCCCCATAACCAGATGGCCCGGCAAGTTGGCTGGACTTTTTTAAGCCTTCACAAGGGGCAGTGGACCAGCCTGCATATTACCGGCGGCTTTTTATTTATTGTGGCCGGGATTTGGCACACCGTTATAAACTGGCGGGTGTTGGTCAATTACATCAGAAACAAGAGCCGCGCTTCATTTAAGATCCCAGTGGCGCTTTTGGCGGCGCTGGCCATAAACGCCTTTATTTATATCGGAACCGTTGCCCATATCCCGCCTTTGGAGCATATTCTGAACGGGCGTGGGGTTTTAGGGATTTTTTACCAGGAGCAGGAGAGCGTTAGCGGTTTTCGGGCGGGCGATTAAAGGGCATTGGGCAATCGCTTGGGAGTGGCTAAGGTAAAACCCGGAGGGCGGGGCGGTGAGATATCTCCAGAGTGGCCCCCGATTTTTCTCTTATTCCCGGCCGGGTGGCTTCAGCGGCATTCTGTTTTTCCTTGCCCGTCCGGGGAGCAAAAATCGTGGTCCCCTCTGGAGAAATCTCACCGCCCCGCCCTCCTAGTCCTGGTTGGCTCATGATAGAAAAGCCACAACCGTCACCCAACCCAAACGCCGACACTGACCAGGCCGTGCGGGCGAAAAATTTTCTGTAAGTCGCTCGTAATTTTGCTCCCCGGACGAGCACGGACAGGCAAAATGCCGCAGAAGCCACCCGGCCGGGAATACGAGAAAATTACGAGCGATGTCAGAAATTTTTTCGCCCGCACGGCCGAGTTTTACCTTTGCCCTCTCAAGCGATTGCTCCGCAAACAACCCTTGACGAATTAACATGATTGTGGTTAAATTTATCTAAGGTGCTCGTAGCGCCTTAATTCGCAGACGGTAAACCACACCCGTGAGTTTTGTGGTTTTCTTGTGCCCAAAGTGTATCCTTGGGCCGGGAGTGAGAGGGAAATGTCCAGGGGCTTGCCCTAAATACCCTCCGCCGTTCTGCGACGGCTACGAGCCCCCGGCTCTTTTTTTGAGAGTCATTATCGTAAATTTTCGCAGAGGTTTACAATGTCTAAAAAGTCGCAAAATGTTAAGCCGTCATCACCACCAAACACCAACATTTCACCCGAAACAATCATTGATTTCACAGAAAAACTGCAAGAATTAACCGAAGCCGTTCTGGCCCTAAGCCAACCATCCTCCACTACGGAGGAACCATCCCGCAAGAAAAAAGAACCTGATCAGATTCGTTGCTATCGCGTACCGGGGCGGGTGGTTCGTGAAGAACGAGAGTCACTCATTGAATATAAGGCCGACAACCTTCTGGATATTCTGCAAAAAGCCCACAATGAATTCTTTATCATCTCTTATCTGCTGCGTAACTTCAACGAATGCGAAGATGTAGCCGGCGAAATTATGTATCAAATCGGTGACCATCTGGCCCACCCAATCGCTATGCTCAGCCGTCTGTGCGACATGTTTGTCGATTTTCATCCTCAATCCTTTGAATCCGACCCAGATTGCTGATAAAAAAAGCGCCCCCGACATCACGTCAGGGGCGCTGTTCACATCAATTTCGACAAAAAGGGGAAATGACTGAATATAAAATCAGCCGTTTTCAGCCAAAGCCTCTTCAGCCTCCGGCGGCTGCTCCTCCAGACTCAACTGGCGGATCTCAACCTGCTCAACCTTGCGGTCATCAGCCGCGATAATGCTGAATAATAAATCCTCCCACAGGATTTCCTCTTTGACCTGCGGAACCCGCCCCACCTGATTAGTCAGAAAGCCACCCAGAGTATCATAATCTCCCTCAGGCAGATCAACTCCAAGATGCTCACTCAAATCAGATATGGCCGCCTGACCGGTGGCCAAGGTCACCCCCGGCGATAGCTCCGTAAATGGAGCGGCCTCCTCTTCGTCATATTCATCGTGAATATCGCCCACTATCTCTTCGATAATGTCCTCCATCGTCACCAGACCGGCCGTGCCGCCATATTCATCCAGAACTATGGCCAAATGGCTTTTCTGATGACGCAATTCACTTAGAACGTCGCCGATTTTCTTATTGCCCGGCACCAGAATGATCGGCCGGATGATGCTGGAAGGAAGCGGCGTCGCCAAATCCCGCCCCCAGAACTGGAGCAGATCCTTGCCGACAATGAAGCCGCTGATATGATCCATGTCGCCGTCATAGACGGGCAGGCGGGAATATCCATCTTCGAGCAAGACGTTGATTACCTCACCAATGGAACAGCCCTGCTCCACCCCAACCATGTCAATGCGCGGGGTCATGATCTGCCGGGCCACAGTATCATTGAATTCAACAATACTCTGGATCATCTCGCTGGCGCTCTGCGGAATGATTCCGCTTTCAGCCCCATGATCCAACAAATCGCTGATTTCATCCTCGAAACTGGATTGCGACAAAGAGCCTTTTTTGAACAGCTTTACGAGGCGGGAAAAAAAACTTCGATGGGGTGAACTGCCTTCGTCCAAGGCGCTGACCTCCTTGTTGTTTTACAAATATGCGACACTGTTTTCAGGTGCCAGGATGATTACAAAACCGCCGCCTTTAACACGGCACGTTATAACTACTATAACAGAAACTGAGTCATTTTTCCAGTATATCAATACCGGCTCCGGGCCGCCGCCACAATTTTTTCATTAAAACAGCCTTAAAAAAGAGGACCCTTTTAGAATACCCATGGGATATGATATAATAAAAAAGCCAATATTCAAAAGCTTTATTCAATTTTTCATTATTTCTAAACTATGGTTAAAAACGGTGATAATATGAAGAAAAATTTTTCCATTCTATTGTTGTCCGCAATACTTTTCACCATTCTGGCGGCTCCGGCCTCAGCCCGGCTGGTCGATTTCGGCATATATATCGCCAATGTCCCTCAAAACTGGAAATATACCAGAAAGGACAACATCACCACCATCATCAGCCCCAATAAGGAATGCGTGCTCATTATCACTGAAGGATTGTCCGTTATTTCCCACAAAAAAAGAGTGGCCGATATTGTGGAGGAACATGCCCGCATAATCAGGGATCATCCCGATCAGAACGTTACAGTCACGCGTATCCACGGCATCAGAATCGTGGTGACCATCCTCGGTGACCACCGAGAGAGAGTGCCGCTTTATTATTCCATAAAATTGAAGGATGAGAGCCAGAAAGTGCCTTATAGGTGAGGCTGTTCTAAGCAATATAAGTTTTTGCGCATTTTAACGGACCTGTCGGCCGTTTATGCTCAAAGACTTTTGAGGCCCGGTTTTAAAAACCCCGCCCGGCCCAAAGCCGAGCGGGGTTTTCCCATTGCAAACCGGGAGCCGTGAACGGCTCCCTTATTTACTGGATCAGGGTAGCACCCCAGGCGATTAATACATACCGCCCATGCCGCCCATACCACCCATGCCGCCGCCGGGCATGGCCGGAGCCGCCTTGTCGTCTTTCTTCTCGGCGATCATGCACTCGGTGGTGAGAAGCAGAGAGGAGACGGAAGCGGCGTTCTGGAGAGCGAAGCGGGTCACCTTGGCCGGGTCGATAACGCCGGAGGCCATCAGATCTTCGTATTCGCCGGTTTCAGCGTTGAAACCTTCATCGCCCTTCAGGCCCTTAACCTTTTCAACCACCACGCTGCCTTCAAAACCGGCGTTGGCGGCAATCTGGCGCAAAGGTTCTTCCACGGCGCGGCGGATGATGTTCACGCCCTGTTTGGCTTCGCCTTCCATGTTGAGTTTTTCCAGAGCGGGCAGAGCACGCACCAGGGCCACGCCGCCGCCGGGGACGATGCCCTCTTCAACGGCCGCACGGGTCGCGTTCAGGGCGTCTTCCACGCGGGCTTTCTTTTCCTTCATCTCGATTTCGGTAGCCGCGCCGACATTGATAACGGCCACGCCGCCGATGAGCTTGGCCAGGCGTTCCTGGAGCTTTTCGCGGTCGTAATCGCTGGTGGTCTCTTCAATCTGAGCGCGAATCTGTTTCACGCGGCCTTCCAGAGCGGCCTTGGCGCCGGCGCCGTCAACGATGGTGGTGTTGTCTTTGTCGACGGTGATCTTCTTGGCCTGGCCGAGATCCTTCAGGGTGATGGTTTCCAGCTTGATGCCCAGATCTTCGCTGATGACCTTGCCGCCGGTGAGGATGGCGATGTCTTCCAGCATGGCCTTGCGGCGGTCGCCAAAGCCGGGGGCCTTGACGGCGCAGGTGTTCAGGGTGCCGCGCAGCTTGTTGACCACCAGGGTGGCCAGAGCTTCACCATCGACGTCTTCAGCGATGATCAGAAGGGGACGGCCCTGCTTGGCAATCTGCTCCAGAATGGGCAGCATGTCCTTCATGTTGCTGATCTTCTTTTCCACCAAGAGGAGGAAAGCGTCGTCGAGATGGGCAACCATTTTCTCAGGATCGCTGACAAAATAGGGGGAGAGATAGCCCCGGTCAAACTGCATGCCCTCAACCACATCCAGGGTGGTTTCCATGCTCTTGGCTTCTTCCACGGTGATAACGCCCTCTTTGCCCACTTTATCCATGGCCTCGGCGATGATGTTGCCGATGGTGGAGTCGTTGTTGGCGGAAATGGTGCCGACCTGGGCGATTTCCTTCTGGTTTTTGGTGGCCTTGCTCATCTTCTTCAATTCGCCCGTAACCGCTTCAACCGCCGCATCGATGCCGCGTTTGAGAGCCATGGGGTTCAGGCCCGCCGCAACCAGCTTCTGGCCTTCGCGATAAATGGCCTGAGCCAGAACGGTGGCGGTGGTGGTGCCGTCGCCGGCCACGTCAGAGGTCTTGGAAGCGACTTCCTTGACCATCTGGGCGCCCATGTTTTCGAACTTGTCGTCGAGTTCAACTTCTTTGGCCACGGTCACGCCGTCTTTGGTGATGTTGGGAGCACCGAAGGTTTTCTCCAGAATGACATTGCGGCCCTTGGGACCCATGGTGACTTTGACGGCGTCAGCCAGGGTGTCCACGCCGCGCATGATGGCTTCGCGAGCCTTGACATTATATTTAATTTCTTTAGCAGCCATTAGAATTATTCCTCCAAAATTTTAACCCCGGTCGGGGTGATACGCCGCCGCAGCAAAGTCGGGGCGCTGGCAAATCCGGCCGGGAAAACTCCCGGACCCCTCATGCCGCGTTCAGGGCTTAGTTGCTGAAGACGCCGAAAATGTCGTCTTCGCGAAGGATCAGATATTCCTGACCGTCGACTTTGATTTCGGTGCCGGCATATTTACCGAACAGAACCGTCTCACCAACTTTGACGCCGGGGGTGACCCTGTTGCCGTTATCCAGAAGTTTGCCTTCGCCAATGGCGACGACTTTGCCCTGCTGGGGTTTTTCTTTAGCGGTATCAGGAATGATGATACCGCCCTTGGTGGTTTCTTCTTCTTCAAGGCGTTGAACCAGCACACGGTCCGACAAAGGACGAACGTTCATGTTGCGAGCTCCTTTCAGCTTTCTTTAAAAAATTCCCCGGCTAAGCCTGTCGGGATAAAAATACTAGCACTCTCGTGCCTTGTCTGCTAACGGTGATAAATATAACCATCTGTCAGAACTTGTCAAGCGCTCGAGCGATTTTTTTTTAAAAAATTTTTCCGAAAGGCGTAAATGCAGGAAATCAGAAGAAAAACAAGAAGAGATTTAAGTCGGGAGGCCATTGAAGAGGGGGGCTCTGCCCCTCCACCCCGCAAGGGGTGAACCCCTTGACCCCACCGAAATTCCTAAGAAGGAATTTCGGTACGTTAGTTTGGTATGGCTATGGCCGCATCCTTCGCGTGCCAACAAATTTGGTGCCAGTTCAGAGGAGGACTACCGCTACCTCAGAACTGGTACATTAAGAAAAATAACTGACTTTAGTGGCGGGTTGAAACGCCACCGCCAAGAGGGCACCGCTCTTAATACGATGATGGCCGCCAAAACCAGCGGCCGGGGAAACCCTCACCTAGACGAAGGATGCGCAAGCATCCGTGGGTCCAGGGCTACGCCCTGGTGCCGGGGGTGCTGCTTACGTGGACGGTCCAAGGGTCGCGCTGGCAGACTACGTTTTTGCCGTTGTGCTTGGCTTCATAGAGGGCCGCGTCCGCGCGAGAGATGAATTCACGCGAATCTTCGCCCGGACGGTATATCGTGCAGCCTACGCTGATCGTTACCTGCCGGTCTATGCCAAAGTCATGCTCCGCCACTATCCGGCGCAGCTTTTCACCCACCAGAAGCGATTGCGGGAGGCTCGTGTTGGGCGCGATTACCGCGAATTCTTCACCGCCGTAACGCACCGGGGCGTCATTCTTGCGTAAGGAACGCCGCAGAAGTTCGCCTATCTGAGTCAGGATGGAATCGCCTGTCAGGTGGCCCAGATCATCATTGATTTTTTTGAAATCGTCAATGTCCAGCATCAGAAGGGCCAGATTGGGCGCATAGGTGCGGAGGTTGGCAATTTGATTTTGGAGAATGTCCAGAAAAGCCCCGCGATTGTAGAGCTTGGTCAGCGAATCATAGAGGGCTTTCTTTTTGAAAGAATTGAGGGCGCTGGTGATTTTGCGGCGCTCCAGAAGCTCAACCCTGGCCTTGCGCAGAATACGCACACGCTCGGCATATTCTTCACGAACGGCCTGAACCAGAAGAAGCTGGGCGTCGGCCAGCACTCGGGCCGTGGCCGAAAGGGGCAGCTCTTCACCGCTGTCCAATTCCTCCACCCATATGCCGGACGAGATATATGAGCCTATTTCAGGCGCGGCCTCAAAAAAATCTTCGGCCTCATCCAGAAAAAATTCCAGCATCGGCGAATACTGCCAGGGGGAATCACAATGAGAGCCGTCGTCCAACTGGGGGAAAAGCTGGGTATAGAAATACGGAGCCATACCGCAGACCTGATAACCCCTGGATGAGTGGCGCTTCAGGATAGCCACCTCCATGGTCATCAAAATGTCGAACCCCAGGTTTTGCATCGGGTTGAATTGATCTGAACTATTCATATCATGTGTCCATAGTGGCCGGGGCGTCAGCGTCAACCATCATTTCCGCCAGTGCGGAAAAGGCGCTTTCAACGTTCAGCCCGGTCTTGGCGCTGGTCTTTAGAACCGTTATGCCGCTGTTTTTTAAGGATGTCAGAACTTTATCGGTTATTTCCCAGGAATCGTTTAAATCTTCCTTATTTATAAGCAAAACATGAGGCGTATTGTGGCCAAGGATATCCAGAGCGGTGTTTCTCAGCATCAGGGCCACCGAAAGAGTCTCGCCGCGCGTTCCGTCAACCACAAACAGAAGCCCGGCCGCACCTTTGATGTAAGAGGTGTTGACGGCATTATAGTCATCCTGGCCTTCAAGATCCCACAAAAGCAGATTCATCGGGGTCTCCTGAACAGTCAGGGTCTTTTTACTGACCTTCACTCCCACCGAAGAGAGATAACTGTCGGAAAAGATAGAGCGCACATATTGCTGGATTAATGCGGTTTTACCGACAGCCAGTGCGCCGAGCATGCATATTTTCTTACTCAGCATAGTTTATATACTTTCACCGTTCACCAGCTCACATAGTCTGTCGCCTGTCGGCGGCAGGTAGATCGTGCGCCGGTAGAAATCCGTTCACCGTACTCGGACACGCACCGGTCGTCGCCTGTTCACGGCAAGATGACCGTGCGCCGATAAAAATCCGTTCACTGTACTCGGACACACACTTATTGCCGCCTGTTCACGGCAGGTTGATCGTGCGCCGGTAAAAGATCCAACTTTTACCGGAACCATCCTGAAAATCAAATGAAAATCTAAAGCAGCCGCGCCTGAGAAAGCCGCTTAAATACTACAGATGTACATGAGGAGCTTGGATTTCAGCCTATCTGACTAAGATCCATTTCTATTTATAGCATTAACTGATCTATTTTTCAATGGCAGTCAGAGGTGTTAAGTGAACCTGGAGCTCAATTTTCCGGCTGGATTGGTCGCCGCCAGCCGCCGGTTCCTCCCCATCCGCCTTTGACGCGAAATCAGACCCCATGCCATAGTTGGTTATGGGTATGCGCGAACCGCGCGCATACAGCATGGCCGCCAAGGTTTTGGTGCGCTCCTGGCTCAGTTCATAATTCCGCCTGGCCGAACCGGTGGCGTCGGCATGCCCGTAAATGGTGAGGCCTATGGACATTTTCAATTCAGAGGCCAATTTCTCCAAGGCCACCAAATCATCAACGGCCGCGTCAAGTTTGGCCAGGTCTTCGGCCACCGGCACATCCTTATTGACGGGATACAGGATAACAGTGGTGTTGATGCGATCAATCAGGGCATTGACCTCGGCCTCGGCCGCCGCCCGTTTGGCGGCCAGAAGCTCGGCCTCGGGATCGCGCAGGCGGCTGGTATCCACATCAATTATACCGCTGGTGGCCAGTGATTTTTCCCTGATGAGGCTGATCCATTCGCCGGACGCCTCGCCTTCAAGGTGCAGTGTGCCGCTTTTATCAATGGCGGCCGTAACGTCCTGGACAGGGTCTTTTATGCCGGTCACCACCAGAGTGTCTATGCCGGGCAGGGCGATGAGCCGCTCATAGGCGGAAAGGAGCCAGACCAGCGAAGCCTGGCCTGACAGCGTCAGAGTATTGCTGTCGTCATGGTAATCAATGTTCAGCCCCTCGGGCCGGCCGTCCAGAAATTTTTCAACCCGCCTTTCAACAATCTCAGGGTCCTGGGAGACATAGGGCAAAATCACCAGCCGCAGCCGGTTCATATCAATGCCCAGCTCCTCCAGGGATGCTTCAGGAGAGTCGGCCAGGTCATCCCTCAGATAGACGACCTCCCAGTTATTGAACAGACTGGTCTCCACCCGCACCGGAACGAAACCGGAACCGGCGGCATCCGTGTAGATGAGGCGCTCCAGCCGTTTCATTTCACTGTCTTTGTATAAAAATACGCCCACACCTCCTAAAACGACGGCCAAGAGCAGGTAGGGCACTATTTTGGCCCAAAGGGGGGTATGGGAATCGGATTTGTATTTGGTCGTCATCAGGCCTTCAACATGCCGCCTCGACGAGAGGAAGACACTGCTGTCGCCCTTGAAATTTTCTATTTCATCAGCATATTCCATCACCACCAGTTCCAGGGATTTCTGAATATCGACCCGGAGATGGGAGGGAACCTGCCCGCGAACCACGCAGGCGATATAGGCCAGGGATGAATTGACGACGAAAACATTGACGTCGCCGAATTCAAGGGTGTTGAGGCCGCCCTGGGCGAAGCTGTCGTTGACGAACTGCTGAACGGCGGTGAACATGGCCGCCACCTGTTCGCCATCCTTGGCCAGGGCGCCTTCGGCCACCAGATGATCGAGAAGCTCGCCGGTGTCGGTTTTCACCAGAAAGAGCTGTTCGACCTGATATTCCAGGGTATTGAGGAGAACAACCTCACTGAAGGAGCGGCCGGTGCGCAGGGCTTCCAGCCGCCATTTCAAACCTTTGAGGGAAAAACCCATTTCCAGGGCCCGGCTGAAATCCTGGAACATGCCCTTGATGCTCTCGGCAATGGACCGGCGGATGGCCGGGCCGATTACCGGGAAAAGGCTATTAGCCAGTTCGGAAGGATTTTGGCGGACTGAATTGCGCACAATATGGTCGACCGTGGGTTTGAGCACGGTATCGAGCCGATTGTCCTTTTTATTGCGCAGGAGTATGGCTTCGGTGATGACCTGGCTGACGGAGCGGGCCCGGCTTTCGGGATCGGAAATGTAATGGTGGAGGTTTTCCAGGGCGGCGATTTCGCGCCCGAGAATCAGCTCACGCAGCCGCCTGAAATCTTCATCACTGAAGTTGTCGGGCAGAAGCTCATCCAGCCGTCCGGGCGCGGCCGTCCGGCCCGGCTGGCCGGTTCGGGAAAAATCGGCGGCCTCAGCCTCATCATCGCCCTCAATTATGACGGCCGGTTCATCTCCGTCCTCAAGCGCCTTGACGCTGTCTTCGGCCGTCTGGTTGACCAGGCGGTCAACCATGGCCAGGAGTTCGTCTTCCGATGTATAACCCGGCGGGGAAACGACCTCGCCGCCAGTTGGATTTTCCACATCCTCACTGGCTTCATAGCTGTCGGGCGCGGCGTTCCGAAGGGCGTTTTCGGAATCCTGCGGCGCGGTCTGGCCGCCGTCATGGCTTTTTGTATCACCCATATAACCGCGCCGCGCCTTTCACGCCATATCAATAATTATCGGCGCTGCCGATGTGCATCACCGGAGGCATTTCCTCCTGGTGCTCATGATGTTCATGGTTTTCATGATATTCGTGGTGCTCGCCGTCATGATTTTCGGCCTGCTGTTCATCCTGGCGGAGTTCACTCTCATATTCGTCATGATCATCGCTGAAATGGGCCGGGGAATCATCCTGGCGGGGGCTTTCGTGAACGCCCATATTTTCCTCATTCCAGGGTTTGGACAGACCGCCAACCATTTCCGCGAACATGGAAGTGAGGGAGGAACGGTAGACCATATCGGAGCGAATCTGGGCGGCCGTTTTGGCCAGTACGGTCAGAGCGTCGCTGTATTTGGTCTCGATCTTGTCGGTCAGGCTGCCGCTTTCGGTCAACAGAAGGGCCCGGAGGTCGCGCTCGGCCGTGTCGATGGTGTTGGCCAGCTTGGTCAGCTTGCGTTCGAAAGTCTCGGTCATGTTGCCGATATCAGTGTTGATCTGATTGACGGCTTCGAGCCTCTGACGCTCTTCACTTTTCAGGCCTTCGACGCGCTCATGCTCTTCTTTGCGCTGGGCTTCGGTGCGCTCGTTAATCTCATTGCGGATAGCCTCGGTCCTTTCGCGGGACTCGGCTTTCAGAGCCTCTATGCGCTCCCTCTGCTCGGCTTTCTGGGCGGCGTCGCGTTCTTCCTGTTCCTGGCGGAGGCGGGACAGGAGCGACGACACTTCGCTCTTCATGAAATTTTCCAAGGAATCTAATCGTTTTTTCAGGGAATCCTTAACATCATGGATCTCCCTTAAAAGCCTTTCCTCCTGTCGTTTAAAGCGCACTTCCATGTCTTTCAACTGAGCGCCGAACAACAATTCGCGAACCTGCTCCATGGGAGCGTCCGCCGCCTGATCCTTAGGGCCCTGATTGTAACGATTGTCCATAACTCTTTCCTGTTCTGCTGAATGCCTAATTTATGGAATATAGAAATAGATAAACCAGCTACTGACTACGAACTGATGATTTATCTGATTGTCTCCCGATCTCCTATTATAATGGATCTTAAAAATCTGGCAAGCGCTATGTGCGTGGCCCGCACGGGGCTATGTCTGGGGGAGGGTTTCCCCGGGCGTTGGTATTGGCGGCCATCATCGTATTAAGAGCGTTGCCCCCTGGCCTGTTGCCGCATTTTATGGCCGGGTGCTTTACAAATTGCGGAACAGCCGGTGACCGCCGCCGGGAGAAATGTTTTTGCCCGGTGAGGTTCCGGGGGTCTTTAGTCACCTCACCGGGCAAAAACATTTCTCCCGGAGGCTGCCTAATCGGCTTTCTTAAAGGCAGGAAAGTATGCCTGGCCGAGTGGGAGCCGGAAGCCGGAAATTTTGTCCCGGCTCCGTGACTAAGACTTCCGGAACGGAGCCGGGACAAAACTTCCGGCTTCCGGCGGGTTAGGGAGCATCACTCTTATCATAATCAAGGGCACTGAGAACTGAGACTGAAATCGGACGGATGTTTGCGGGCCTGATCGTAAGGCGTCATTTTTTTCGGGAACCCCGCTGAGCGTGACAGCTCCTTTAACAGAGCGTAAACGCGGTCGCGGCTGACGTGGTCACCGGCGGCGGCCCAGAGGAAGAAAGAGCGATCCAGAAAACCGGCCGCCTCCTGAAGCTGATTCTGCCGCTGGCGCAGCCGCCCTAAAGATTCAGTATCCTGGGCCAGGCCAATGGTGTTTTCAGTCTTACGATCCATCTCCAGAGCCTGTTGAAAATAGGTGTCGGCCTGGGCTTCGTCACCCGCGTTCAAGGCCGCGTGACCGGCCAGATTGTAAGCGTCGGCCTTGGCCGTCAGGTCGGCCCCGGCCTGAGCCGCGGCCAGAGCCCTGGCGGACAGGGCTGGAAACTCCGGCCGTCCTTGATTGAGGTAGAGCCGGGCCAGATTGCACAGATGAATGGCCGGGGACGCACCCTTCCCTTCCGCGAGCTGAACGGCGTTGAGCCAGAACTCTTCCGCATCGGCGGCCTGACCGGCCTTGAAAGCCAGAGAGCCGAGATTGCCCATGATCTTATCAAGCTCCGGTTCGTCCGATGTGGCGGTGGACATATCAAGGGCCTGCTCCAGGAGGCCGGCGGCCAGACCCAGGTCCCCCCTGGCCAGAGCGGCCGTGCCCATGCTGTTCTGGGCTCTGACCATCAGAAGCACATCATCGCTTAAACGGGCCGCTCCAAGCCCTTCCTGAAAAAACTTTTCAGCCTCCAGAAAACAGCCGCGCTCATACCAATAATTCCCCCGGCTGAGTGCGTCCTTGGCTCCGGACAAATTGGGCGGATCGACCGGCGGCAACGGTCCCCCGCAAGCTGTCGTCAGTAAGGCGGCGGCTATCAGAATTATGCAACGTTTCATAAATATCCCCTACTTTTGCCGCACCGGATAAGTCAGCGATTCAGGCTCCGGGTCCTGGGTCAGATTGGGCCTGATCAGGAAATTCCGCTTAGCTGAATCCAGCACCTGATTGACGCTTCTGAGGCTTTCCCGCGCCCCCCGGCCTATCTCCGGGGCCGACCGGGTCGCCAGTTCCACCTGGACGGTAATGGCCTCCAGCCGGTTAATGATATCCGGCACCGAATCGTTAAGCTTGGCCGAGAGCATCGCAATATTGTCGGTGGTGGCCTGGATGTCGGTGAGAATCCTGTTAATTTCCATAGCCGTGGTTTCGTCCATAGTCAGGCGGCCGAGCGTGCCCTCACCGGCGGCCACGGTGGAGGTGAGCTTGCGGACGTTGCTCATGGTGCCCAGAAGAGGGCCGGAAGGATCTTGAAGCTGGTGGGTCAGGCTGTCGACATTAATCATAATGGCCTCGACCCTGGCCAGCATGGTATCCAGACGCAGGTCACGGACGTAATCTTCTAAACTCTTGCGTTCCTTGGCCGGAATCTGGCCGCCGCGCGGCACTGGTTCGGTGCGGGCGCTGCCGGGAATGATATCAATATATTCGCTGCCGATGAAGGTAGGGCTGGCAATGGCCGCCTGGCTGTCACTTTTGACGCGGTCGGCGTATTCAGCCAGAATCGACATATGAACCTTGACCTTATTGTTCTCGGTCAGTTCCAGGCGGGTGACCAGCCCCACATCCGTGCGCAGGAACTTGACCTTGACGCCGGGCGAGAGGCCATAGCCCTCATTATAAAGGGCGTAGTAATAATTATATGAGCGGAACCAGTCCTGCCCTCCGCCCACCAGGACGGCCCAGGCGAAAATCATCAATAGGCCCAGGATCAGGAAGAGTCCGGCCAGTTTTTCGCGTCGGGTGTAAGGGGAGCTCATATTATTATTCAACCTCGCATGACTGCTTCCGGCTAAAAACTACCGGGAGCGAATTGCAGGAAATATTTGAAATCATTTTTATCATAAATTGTCCTGGTCCGGTCAAAAACAATGTAGGCCATGCCGGAAGCGGCCGAGCGCAGAATCAAATCCCAAACCTGATGAAAGGCGCTGTCCAGAAATTGCAAGGGTCGTTCCATCAGCATCAGGCGCGGACGGCGGCACAGGGCCAGGGCATAGAGGGCCAGCCGCCTCTGTGGTTCCGGCAGATAATCACTGCGGCCCCGTTCATAACTTTCCAGCCCCAGCGCCTCCAGAATCTCGCGGGCCTGTTTTTCGGCCTCTTTCCTCTCTATCAGCGCGTAGCTGAAGAGCAGCATGATATTGTCCATCAGGCTCATGTTGCTCAAAAGCTGGCTCTGGCGGTCAACGTAACCGATATTGCAGTAAAAATCACAGACGGGCCAGCCGCCGTCCCCTGGGTTGTGTTCGGTCCACCAGGATATTTTTCCGCTGTCGGGCGCATCCTCTCCCAGGCAGCAATGCATCAGACGTCTCAGTATATCCAAATCCTGGCAGGTGACAATGGCCCCCTCACCCGGCCCCAGAGCCAGATTCAGCGGACCGTAGGTCAGGCTGTTTTTTATGGACAGGTAGAGGCTGTCAGCCTGAAAAACCAATCTTTCCATAAACACCGCCCCCTCAGCCGCTGTAGAAAACCGAGACGAGAACACTGGTCAGGATGCTGTAGAAGAAAGCCTCGCCCATAGCCCGCCGCATGATCACCGCGCCCTGGTTCATAGCCCCAAGCCTGATGCTGAATCCGTTATAAACGCAGAAAAACGAAACTGTCAGTGAAATGGCCACACTTTTAAAGGCCATAACCGCAAAGTGCCCGGCCTTGGTCTGGTGGCTGAGGGTGAAGACAAATTCCAGGATGGCCTGGCCGTCCTGCCGCCAGGCCATATAGTAAGAACCCGCGAATGAGGCGGCCAAAAACAGGGTCAGAAGAATGGGCGTGGCCAGAAAAGTTCCGATAATCCGGGGAGCGGCCAGATAATGCTCCGGCGGAATCCCCATTTGCAGAAGCGTTTCAAATTGGTGGCCCGACTTCATGACCGCCAGTTCCCAGGTAATGGGCGCGCCATAGCGCAGGATGACGATAACGGTGGTCATAATGGGCGCGATTTGAATGGCGTGGATACTGACCAGAAAGGTGGAGATGCTCTCCACCCCGCCGATGTTGGACAAAGTCCCGAACCAGAGAAAAGACCAGAGAAAACCAAGCATGAAGCCGACCAGCACTATCAGGCTGAAACAGCCCTGGGCCAGCCGATAAATTTCCGCCAGCACCAGCCTGGCCAGGAGCCGGCGGCGGCCGGAACGGCCCGTCCAGGTCAGAAGAAGAATCCGCCCGGCAAAACCGGCCTGATCAGCCAGACGCTGGCCGGTGGAGATAAGCAGGCGGCCGAACCAGCCCAAAAAAGCGCCGCTGCCATGGTGGGCCTGAATAAAAGAAGCCTGACCGGAACGGCCGCGCTTTGAGACGCGGCCGCCGGACGTGGATTTATTTTGAAGAGCTTCTGTGCGCTCCTTATCCAATCGTCCGCACCCCTTTGGCTAATTTACCATTCCCGTGAAGTGAGACCTGGTTGCCCCCTCTCACCGGCGTTCGGCTTCAATTAAAGATTCATCTCCAGAGTGACTGTTTCGCCAATCCATTTAACTTCAGGCACCTTGTCATAGCCATAGTCATCCTTCTCACGAACTTCAGTTCCCTGGCGCATGAACAGACGAAGTTTACGGGGTTCTTTCATTTCCGAAGGGAAATAAAGGAAGCCGTGAGTGGTCGTTCCGGCCGGAACAATCTGATTTTTCAATTCCCGGCTGGAGAAATCGCGGGCCACACTGCCGGAAGCTTTATCTTCATCGCCAAAAACCACTTCAGAAGCCGCACCGGCCGCCGCGCCCACAGCCGCGCCTTTTCCGGCCGCTTCGCCCACATTGGTGCCCGTAACCACGCCCACGGCCGCGCCGACCACGGCCCCGGCCACACCGTAGACTAGGGACTTCTTGGCCACAGCCCCGCCGTCAATACCGCCGACATATTTGCCGACCCGGTCGTTGACGACATTTTGCGGCAGCATTTCCCACCAGTTGCCGTCCGCGTCCATGACTCTGGCGCTGGAGACCAGGCCGATGGCGTTTTTGCCGGTATTGTCGACCACCACCTGAACCGGCACCACTCCGGCGGTTTTGAGATTGAAGCCAAAGATTTCTTTCAGGCGGGCTTCATCATAGAAAGCCTCGGCCCCGATCCTGGCCCCCAGAACGCTGGAGACATTGGGATAGGCGGAAGCGTCTTTAACGGGGATGGGTTTATAGGTATAATCCTTGGCGCAGCCCGCCACCATAAGGGCAATAATCAAAAGGCAGATCAGCCGCATTTTTCTCATGACGTCACCTCTAGCAAAGCAAATTTTATCCGGCGGCAACCGGCCGCCGGATAAACTGGAGCAACATAAAAGCGGCTCATCAGGGCGGAAAAGGGCAAACCTTCCCCGTCCGCTGCGGAGCCGCCGGACAGGCGAGCACGGCCCTGGTCAGGCCGCCCCGGGATATTACAGTGCGCCCAACTCCTCAGCCGACAGCACCTGATCAATATTTAAGAGTATTTTAACGCCGCCTTCGGTTTTGGCCATGCCCAGAATGAAATTGGTGTCAATGGAAGACCCGAAAGTGGGGGCCTGTTCGATTTCGTGGGCCTGAATGTTAATGACCTCGGAAACGGTATCGACAACAATGCCTATGGGGATATTGTTGGCCAGACCTTTGACTTCCACCACGATAATGCTGGTGCGTTCAGTGTATTCCTCTTCCATCAGGCCGAATTTCAGCCGCAGATCGACAACCGGGATAACCTGGCCGCGCAGGTTGATGACGCCCTTGAGGAACATGGGAGTCTGGGGCACCGGGGTAACCGGCAGCATCCCGATGATTTCCCGCACTTTCAATATGCCGATGCCGTAACCTTCCTCGGCCAGTTGAAAGGTGAGATATTTTCCTTCATTTTCCGCCTGAAACGGCTCAATCTGAGGGCCTCTGGTTTCCACAGAGGTCTGAACGGATTCAGTCATAGTCTACTCCAAAAAAACAAGATCTGGAATTCATGGACATTTTCCATAAGGATTCAATTATTATAACTGCCTGTCCGCATAAAATCAAGCGGAGCGAAAAAATGCAGGTTTACTTTATACCGGCCGGCGATGTCTGTCGCCTGTTTAAGCCCGGTTGATTATGCGCCGCTAAAAGCTATTCAGCTTCAGGGGCACAGCCGCACAGGGCCGGATTGTCCAGCCCCTGCATGATCCCACAGGCGGCGACCGCACCGTTGCGCGGACACTTGCCCCGGAGACGTATTAATTGTTTTTTCAACAAATTCAGAGATTTAATCTTGGCTTCAACATCATCTATGTGCCGGTCAACCAGTTCACTGACTCCGGCGCAATCACTATCGGGGGCGTCGCGGTATTGCAAAAGTTCTTTAACCTCATCAAGGGCCATACCGTGGTGACGGCAATGGCGGATGAATTTCAGCCTCTCGACATCATCTTCACCATAAAGACGGTAACCGCCCTCACTGCGGGGCGGTTTTTTCAATAAACCTTCTTTTTCATAATACCTGACAGTAACCACCTGACACTCGGCCCGCTCGGCCAGTTCGCCTATTTTCAAGTTCATGACAGAAACCTCCGCAAAAGGGCTTGACTCTATAGTAGCTATAGGCTGTATCTTTGTCAATATAAGGCAGAAGAAAGGAGCCTACCATGAACGAAAGCTGTCCCATTTGCGGAGGTCGTCACGACCATCATCATGAAATTAACCACTCTCAGCAAGCCGCCGGGCTTGCCGCCCGCGGTTGCGGCCACCAGGAACACGAAACCGGTCAATCCCCGCCCGAACCTGACTCAGGGGAAGACGACGACGGACCACAATCATCGGAATCAGTCTGTGGCTGCCATAGCTACGAAGACGGTAATACCGCCGGGCACAGCCATTCCCATACACATCGGAAGACCTGTTGCGGACATGATCAAGATCATTCACATGATCATGAAAGCGGCTGCTGCGGCCATGACCACGGCCCGGCTGATAACGACCTTTCCGGCCTGGCCCTCACTGAAAAAGGGCGGGCTGTCTATCGCATAGACAATATGGATTGCCCCATGGAGGAGGCCCTGATAAGGGGAAAACTCGAAAGCATGCCGGGAGTCACCAGCCTGGAATTCAACCTGATGAAGAGGGTTCTGACCGTTCACCACGAACTGGAATCCCTGGAGGGGGTGGAAAAGGCCCTCAACTCCATTGATATGAAGCCGGCGCCATTGATTGCCGGTCAAAATATTGAAGCGCCCCAACCTTCCGGCGCGGGCTGGAAACGTCTTATACTGGCCGGTGCCCTGGCTCTGGGGGCGGAAATATCCCACTTCACCCTGGGGGAGGAACATTGGCTGGCTTTCTGCCTGGCTCTGGCGGCCATTGTTATCGGCGGGCTCGGAACATATAAAAAGGGCTGGATCGCCCTCAAGAATTTCAACCTGAACATGAACGGGCTGATGTCTTTCGCCGTCACCGGGGCGATGATCATCGGCCAGTGGCCGGAAGCGGCCATGGTTATGGTTCTGTTCAACGTGGCCGAAGCCATTGAAGCCAAAAGCCTGGCCAAGGCGCGTGAGGCCATTGGCGGTCTCTTAAACCTGACCCCGGACAAAGCCACCGTCAAGCAGGCGGACGGCTCCTGGCGTGAGATTGAAGCCAATCACATCAGCGTCGGCGAAATCGTCCGGGTCCGGCCCGGAGAACGGGTGGCCCTGGACGGAGAAATAGTCTCCGGTTCGTCAGCCATTAATCAGGCCCCGATTACCGGCGAAAGCCTGCCGGTGGAAAAAAGCCAGGGCGACCCTGTTTTTGCCGGGACCATCAATGAATCAGGCTCCTTTGAGTTTAAGGTGACGGCCGCATTCAACAACTCCACCCTCTCGCGCATCATTCGGGCGGTGGAAGAGGCTCAATCCACCAGGGCGCCTATTCAGCGCTTTGTGGACAAATTCGCCAGGGTCTATACCCCCATAGTCTTCCTGTCGGCCGTGCTGGTGGGCGTTTTGCCGCCGCTGTTGATGGACGGCAACTGGCTGGGCTGGGCTTATAAAGGTCTGGTGCTTCTGGTTATCGCCTGCCCCTGCGCCCTGGTCATCTCCACGCCGGTCACCATTGTCAGCGGTCTGGCGGCGGCCACCCGCCACGGTCTTCTGATCAAGGGCGGAGCGTTCCTGGAAGAGGGCCGCAAGCTGGAATATCTGGCTTTCGACAAAACCGGCACCATCACCAGCGGCCGCCCGCGGCAGACAGACGTTTCCGCCTGGAAGGGTGATCTGGCCAAAGCGCGGAATATCTCCGCCAGCCTGGCCGCCCGCTCTGACCATCCGGTTTCCAAAGCCATTGCCGAGGCGGCCGTCAAAGACGGCTTCAGCACCGGCCTGGAAGTTGAAGATTTCAGCGCTGTCGCTGGCCGGGGCACTCGCGGCGTAATTAACGGCCAAGTCTGGATGCTCGGCAATCACAAGATGATTCATGATTCCGGCTATTGCTCAGACGATTTGGAACAATTGATCTTTGGCCTGGAAAAACAGGGCAAGAGCGTAGTCGGCCTATTCGGCCCGGAAGGGGTGGCCGCGATTTTCGCGGTGGCCGACACCGTTAAGGAAACCAGCCGCAAAGCCATTGCCGACCTGAAGATGCTGGGCCTGAAAACCATCATGCTGACCGGCGACAATCAGGCCACCGCCGACGCGGTGGGGGCCGAGACCGGCGTGGATGAGGTTAAGGGCGACCTGCTGCCGGAAGGCAAGCTGGCGGAGGTCAGCAAACTGACTTCAGCGGGCTCTAAGGTCGGCATGGTCGGGGACGGCATTAACGACGCTCCGGCCCTGGCCAAGGCTGATATCGGCTTCGCTATGGGGGCCGCCGGGACCGACACGGCCATAGAGACGGCCGATGTGGCCCTGATGGACGACGACTTGGGCAAATTGACGACGTTTGTCAAACTGTCGCGCGCCACGCACAGCATTCTGTGGCAGAACATCAGCCTGGCCCTGGGTATCAAGCTGGCTTTCTTCATCCTGACTTTCATGGGAGAGACGACCATGTGGATGGCTGTTTTCGCGGACATCGGCGTCAGTCTGATGGTGGTTTTCAACGGCATGAGGATGCTGCGCAAATAGCGGCCTGATGTCGTCAATGGGACGGAAGCTGATTTTTCTTTGGAAAACAGTCAGCTTCCGTTCGTTTTTTCACATCAAATAAAGTGGCTTGTTGGCGTGATGAATTTTTGTATAATCGTGGTTTCTTTGTGATAAACTAGCGACATTTTCCAATCAGGATTTTCGAAGTTAACAATAAGCCGGAAACCAGCACAATGAAACTGTTCAGAGTAGTAAAATTTTGGATAATCAATGCCCGCTACCATGCCCTGGTGCAGAGCCTTTTACCGGCTCTCCTGGCCGTTTGTCTGGCCGCCCGAGAAGAGACCTTTTCGCCAGGCTTGGCTTTTCTGGCTGTGATCGGCGTGGAACTGGGGCACCTGGGCCTGAACCTCTTTGATGACTATTTTGACTTTCGCCGTCAGAACAGCGGCTATCGTGACCTGATGGCCAGGGCGGGCATGCGGGCCCGCATCGCCAAGTGTCCTTATCTGACATCGGGTGCGGCCAATCTCAATCAATTGTTGACGGCTTGTCTGGTGTTCTGCGGCCTGGCCCTCCTGGCCGGGCTGGCTATTTTTCTGGATCGCGGCCACCCCATTATATGGCTGGCCGCAGTTATGGCCCTTCTGGGGTTGGCTTATTCAGGCTGGCCTCTGCGGCTGAGCTATCGCGGTTTGGGTGAGATTGAAATCGGCCTGGTCTTTGGGCCGCTTCTGATGAGCGGAGTTTTTTATTCGGCCTGCGGCCAGTTCGATCCGGCCCTGTTGTTGATTGCGGTCCCAGTTGGTCTGCTGGTGATGAATATCGTCTATGCCCACGCCATAATGGATCTGGAGCCTGACCAGCGGATCGGCAAAATGACCCTGGCCGGACTCCTGGGCAGCCGTCCGGCCCGCCTGGTGATGCTGGCCCTGGTGTTGGGGCTGCCCTATGTTCTAGTCGGCCTCGGGGTGGCCAGCGGGCGCATGAATCCAGCCAACCTTTTGGTGTGGCTGACTCTTCCGCTGGCGGCGGCCCTGTTCAAGCTGATGCTGCAATATGTGCGCGATCCCGCGCGTCCGGTGGAGCGGCGCTTCTGGATGGGGCCCATGAACCGCTGGGAAGTGATCACAGCCAATGGCATTGAGTGGTTTATGGTGCGCTGGTATCTGGCCCGTAACCTTCTGTTGTTTTTTTGTCTGGCTATTATGGCCGCCAGCATCATAGGCTGAGCCCGGGGTATTTATGCGAAAACTGGTTCATCTGGCCTCATGGTTTCTGGGGGCCAAGTTTCTGGGCCGGCAGGCCCCCTTGCAGACCGTGCTGTTCATTAATAATCAATGCAACCTGGCTTGCCGCCATTGCAACATCTATCGGCGTGATTCCCACCTCACCAAAAGCTATGAAACCATCCGGGAGGAACTGGCTTATGCCCATTCGCTTGGTTCCCGTTTCGTCGATTTTGAAGGCGGTGAGCCAATGTTGTGGCGTGATGGAACCCACGACTTGAACAGCCTGATTCGACTGGCCAAGTCGGTTGGCTTTTATTCGGCCACCGTCACCACCAACGCCCAATTGCCTTTTCAGGGCTGTGAAGCCGATTCCATATGGGTCAGTCTAGACGGCGCGGCCGGAGGCCATGATCTGATTCGGGGCGAAGGAGCATTTGAGCGTCTGGTCAAAAACATAGCCGAATGCGGGCACCCGCGTTTGAGTGTCAACATGGTTATTAACCGTCTGAACTACGGAGAAGTGCGGGGGACCATTGAATTCGCGGCGGCCAATCCCCGGATAAAATCCATTTCCTTAAATTTCCACACTCCCTTTCCCGGCACAGAGGAATTGTTTCTGGATTGGGAGACCCGCCGCCGGGTGATAGATGAAATCATTGAGTTAAAAAAAAGCGGCCTCCCCATTATGAATTCAGTTTCCGGTTTGAATCTGATGAAGGGCGAAGATTATGTTAAACGCTGTTGGGTGACGAATTTTATCATGCCAGACGGCAGCCGCTTCCCGGAATGCCAGGGCAAAAGTGCTGGTGTCTGCGACCGCTGCGGCTTCTGCATGGCCGGAGAGATGCACAGTGTTTTCAGCTTCAAACCAGACACCATCCTAGCCGGTTTAAAACTGAGAATGGGTTGAACCGGGGTTCATTATTTAAAGGAGTGCGGCCCGGAGGGCCGCGCGATAAAAGGACTTGGCCTGAAAGGCCAACCAAAGGGTTCCACCCTCTGGACTCCGGCTGGGGGAGGGCCCACGCGGGCCCTACCCCAGACCCCACCCGCGCCAGGGGGGCGGAGCCCCCTGGACCCCCAAGAGGTCTGGGTCAGATTCAACTTTCTTCTTCCCGCATCGCCGCAACTCGCTTCGGGTACGAAGCTCAGACAAGCGGCGACGCTTCATACTGCCCGGCTTCTGGTGCTATAGGCAGTTTTACATTGGGCTGTGACATTCCGCGATAGGCAGCTTCATAGGCTGAGTGGTAGTTCACGTATGTTCGGTTTAAATCAGCTTCCCCTTAAAGGCCCTTTCCAGTGCTGTTCGTTTGTCTCTCTGCCACCTATCGCTTTTCAATGAGTTGCTCATTAGAAAAAAGACGGTCAAGTCTCACCGTTACAGCACTGGAAAAACTATTGGAGGGGAAAAGGTAATCAGCCGAACATACGTAAAGCAGCAATCATTCAATGAAGTTGCCTATAGCAAAATGTAACAGCCCAATGTGATGTGGCCGAGAGCGGTTAAAGCGGAAGGTATATGAAGCGTCGCCGCTTGTCTGAGCTGAGCTTGCGAAGCGAGTTGCGGCGATGCGGGAAAAACAAAGTTGAATCTGACCCTGACCTCTTGGGGTTCCAAGGGGCTTGCCCCTTGGCGCGGGTGGGGTCTGGGGTAGGGCCCGCGTGGGCCCTCCCCCAGCCGGTGTCCAGAGGGCGGAGCCCTTTGGTTGGCCTTTCAGGCCAAGTCCTTTAATCACGCGGCCCTCCGGGCCGCACCTTCTAAGCCGACACAGCAGCGCCAACACCTGTTACGGGCAACCATTTATTTAGCATGTCTTTCAGGTGTTTCGGATTAATGGGCTTGCTGAGGTAATCATCCATTCCGGCTTTCAGACATTTTTCACGGTCACCACTCATGGCGTGCGCGGTCATGGCGACAATGGGCACAGCCTTGTTCAAAACAGGACTGGAACCGCTTCTGATAACAGCTGTCGCTTCATAACCATCCATCTCCGGCATTTGGCAATCCATAAAAACAAGGTCATAATGATTTCGTGACAGCGCTTCAATGGCTTCCAGTCCGTTAGCGGCCACGTCGTTGGTATAACCCAGGCGGCTCAGAAAGCCCTGGGCCACCATCTGGTTGACCGGGCTGTCTTCCACCAGAAGAACTTTGTAGGCCGTGTTCGAAATATCCCCCTCTTCAGCTTCAGGCCGCGCGACAGCCACCTCAATACCCTCAACAGCCGCCCGCAAATCACGCTTCTTCAGCGGCTTGGTCAGAATAGCCTGATAACCCGCCTCACGCAGACCGCTGGTATCCATACCCAGAGACGATGGCGGCAGAACAATGATCATGGCCGGATCTGGTTTTTTTCCCGAACAATTTACCCGCGCCGCCAGATGAACCGCGTCCGTCAATGTTATAGCCTGATCAACCACCAAAGCCCTGACGGGGCCAATCTCCGTCAGTCGCTTGAGGGCTTCCGGCGCGTCCTCCGCCTCATACACACTCATTCCCAAGCTCTCCAGCGTGCGGCAGGGCATGACCCGCGCAATATCAGGCCCCACTACCAGGGCCCGGCCGGTCAACTGCGGCTGAGAAACATACTCCCCCCCCCTGGTCTTCATCAGTCTGGCAGTGAACCAGAACGTGGAACCCTGTCCGGCTTCACTTTCCACGCCTATTTTTCCATCCATCATGGCCGTCAGGCGATTACAGATGGACAGGCCAAGGCCGGTCCCGCCGAACTTTCTGGTGGTGGACGCGTCAACCTGGGTAAATGGAGTGAAAAGGGCGGAAGTTTTCTCTTTGGGTATGCCAATGCCAGTATCAATAACCTTGAAATATAGCGTGTAGCTGTCGTCAGCCCGGCTTTCAGCCAATTCCACCGATATGGTGATGCTGCCCTGGTCAGTGAACTTGACCGCGTTGCCAGCCAGATTGACCAGAATCTGCCGCACCCGGCTGAGATCCCCAGATACATATTCAGGCGTGCCAGGCGCCAGGTAATAAATCAGCTCCAGCCCCTTTTCCTGCACCCGGTAGGAGATTATTTCGGCCACATCCTCCAGAACCTCCTGGAGCGAAAACGGAATTGTCTCCAGTTCCATGTGCCCGGCTTCAATTTTGGAAAAGTCCAGAATGTCGTTGATCAGCCCCAGAAGGGACTCGCCGCTGTTTTTGGCCATTTCCGCATAGCGCCGCTGGATGCTGTCCAACTGGGTGCCCAATAACAGGTTGGTCATGCCCAGAACTCCATTTAGGGGAGTTCTGATTTCATGGCTCATGTTGGTCAGGAATTCGCTTTTGGCCTGGCTGGCCGCTTCCGCCTGGCGGGCGTAAGCCTTGACCTGTGAAAGGGCCGTGCTCAATTTGGAATGGGATTTGACCACCACGTCCTGCGCTTCGCGCAAAGCTATTTCAGTGCGCTTGCGGTCGGTGATGTCGCGGGCCACATCCAGATGGCCCAAAAGCTCTTTGGACGGCGATAGAACTTCAGCGCTCAAAACCTCAAAAAAACGCTCGGCACTGTCTTTGACCAGCTTTATCTCGCGTATATTTTTATTGGCCGGGGCTATGGCGGTCCGGCTGGGCGAATCAAGCACATTAAGATCCATATCACCCGGTTCGTCCAGAATCAGGTTGCTGGCCCGACGGCCGATCAGGGCGGCCTTTTCCCTCTCCATCACCTTGGCATAGGCCTTGTTGCTGGTGATTATCTCATCATCATTGTTTTTGAAGACAATCAGATCCGGATTAGCGTCAATGGCGCTTTCCAACAGGGCCGTGGTCTCCTTCAGCCGGGCCTCGGCGTCCTTGCGGGCGGTGATGTCCCGGTTAATTCCGACTATGCCCGATATGTCCCCTTCAGCGTTCAAGAGGGGGGCCTTGCGCATTTCCCAGACTTTTTCCGTGCCGTCGGCCGCGTTGGCCATCACCGACTCGGTAGTTATGGGCATTTTCAGAAAAATAACATCGCTGTCGAGCCGGGCCAGATCGGTGCTGAGTTCCTCGTTGTAAATATCGCCCAGTGTCTGACCAACTAGTTGACCCGCGTTGTCAAAACCGGCCCAGCGGCTGAAAGCGGAATTGCCGCCCAGAAGCTCGCCGTTCATGTCCTGATAATAGATATGATCGGGAAATGAATTGATGATGCTGGTCAGAAGGGCGTGGCTGCTTTTCAGCGCTTCCTCCGATTCCCGGGAGGCCGAGACGTCGCGCACCAGGCAAAATACCCCGGCCACATTGCCGTCGCCGTCAAAAATGGGCGTTTTGCGAAATTCATAATGTACGGCCCGCTCATCAATGGAGAATATTTTGTTATAGGTCACTTCCTGCCGGGTTTGCATGACCTGCCGGTCATACTCTTCATATTCACGGGCCAGCTCCACGGGAAAAATATCGGCCGAGCGTTTGCCGACGATGTCTTCTTCGCTCAGGCCCACGAATTTTTCAAAACCTCGGTTACAGCCCAGGTAACGCAGTTCTGGGTCCTTATATGAGGCGCGATCGGGCATGGAGCGAAGAAGGCTGAGGAAGAGCCTGTTGGCGCGGCTCATGCGTTCGCGGGCCTCCCGCGCTTCGGTGATGTCTTCCACCAGCAGCATGTCCCCGCCGATGTCATTTTCATTCCGGATAAAAGGCGAGCAGGTGACCCGGAAAAAACGCGGAGTGGTGGACAGGGGATTGTCCAGCGGAATTTCCACAGTAAACTTTTCCGCTTTTTCACCGGCCGCCATTTTGGATTCAATGACCTGAGAGTAGAATTTTTCCAGAAAGCTGGCCGCTTCCTCCGTGTGAAGATTGTCCGGGGTAATGCCGGTCAGTTCCCCGAAAGCCCGGTTGCACTGACTGTATTGGCCGTCATAGGAACGGAAGATGAAAGCGTCAGGCAGAAGGTTGAGTATGCCGGCCAGAAAATCCTTGCTCCGGCGCAGGCCGCTCTCCATGTTGTTGGCGGCGGTGATGTCATGAATAATGATCAAGAGACCCATGGGTTCCTGATTGGGCCCCAGGAAAATTTTCCGGGTGATCTGAACCTCAAGGCTGCGTCCGTCGGCCGAAATCAGGGTGTCTTCATTGGTAATGGGCTGGAACGATGACAGGGCGTATTCATCCAGCGCCTCAATCTGCGAAGCATGTTCATGGGGAAACAGGTCTTCAGTGGTTTTGCCGGTCAGTTCCAGGGGGGTAAGGTTGACGAAATCCAGAAAAGCCCGGTTCGCTCCCAGAAAACGTCCGTCCATACCTTTGTAGACGACCATGTCCAGATAGGAATCCAGGAGCCCCTGGAGAAGCGCCCGCTCCCGCTCCAGTTCTGTTTCGTCGGACGTTCTGGCGGTGAGGTCGTTGGTGATGGTGGCCGTGCCGATCACCCGGCCGCAGTCATCAAAGATAGGGCCGCGCACGATGTCGTGAACGCGCTCCCGACCGTCGGCCAGCTTGATGGTAACTATGTTGCGGTTGGTTGACCGGGTTTTTACAACTTCAGCACTCGCTTCATCGAGAGCCTTGATGGTATCGGCCTGATAGAAATCTCCGGCCCGGCGGCCGATGACGTCGTCGCGGGTCACCCCAAGGTGGTTGGCAAAAGACTGATTGCAACCGCGATAAACTCCCGCCAGATCCCTGTAGACCATCATATAGGGACTGATTTCAAAAAAAATGTCCAAGGTGGCGGCCATATGGCTCAGGGACACGCTTTCTTCATCCGCCGCCTTATTCAGCAGGGATTCAGCGGCCTCAAAGCTCAGACCGGCCTCGGTCATTAACAGGTTTATAAACTTATTTCTATTCATACATCACTTCAGAGGTTAAGCATAAAGGGGCGGGGAAGCCGACCAAAATTGATATTCGTAAATTCATTTAATTATATCATATTAAAGCTATAAAGAAAACAGCCCGCATCTAAAATACACGTCAATTGGCCAATGTTGCCGCCTTCTTGTCTCCAGCGGCTTTTTGGTGTAATATGAATACGTTTAAAGGCAGGATTGTTCTGTCATACCGGTGTTTGCCCCCAAACGGATAATCGCGCCTGAATTCAATCACAAGGAGCCAGCATGATACGGCCCGCCAAAAAGCCGCACTTCAGTCGGTTCCTGGCCTTTATTTCCATGTTCCTATTCCTGCCCTGCCCCTCGGTTCAGGCCGCCGCGCCAAATGAAGCCGCCGGGACGGCAACCTTGCCGGCCGTCAGAACCCAGGCCGAAACAGAAGCCCTGCAGCAAGAGTTCCTGAAGCTGAAGAAGAAATTCGAACAGGACGCCCAAAAAACCAAAGAACAAAAAACCCTGACCACGCTGGCTCTGGAGACCACCGCCCAGTCATGGGCCCTGGCCGCCTCTTTCATCGGTTCCAATGATGCGGAACTGCGGAATAAAAAGACAGCCATAGATAAAGCCATGGCCTCCAAAAATTGGGATTCCCGTGAAATGGCCGCCCTGGAATATTATTATGAGGCCCTCTTCGCCATGACCAGAAAGGCGGCCCAGAACAAAAGCCAGGCCCCTCTTCTGGTCGAGCTGGATTCCATTGCCGCCAAAACGGCTGAACAGCTGGCCGGGCTTAAAGGCAAGCCCGATGCCGCCCTGGAAAAGAGGGTGGTGCTGTCCGGGTCGTTGACTGGCATTATGGCCGTGGCCGTGAAATCAGTCGGCGGCGGCGCCATGGAGCAGCCCATTCAACTTATCGTCAAAGAAACGCTTTCCAAGGCCAATGCTGTAAGCGCCCGGCCGGATATACACTACCGGGCCAAGCTGTCGCTATTATATGCCAACAATGTTCATGGCTTGACCGCCCTGACTTTCCTGCTGGGCCACAACGCCGGCCCGCCGTTAAGCAATGAACTGGCCAAGGTGCATAACGCCTGGAATACCCATGTGCGCGACGCGAGCCTGCCGGACACCATGAGCCTGACCTGGACAGCCCAATGCCAGGCAGCCCTGCCGCTGTCCTTCTGGCTGGCCACGCATTGATCAAGGCCGGGACTAAATCGGTCCCTTTATGGTGGTTATGAACAGAGAAATCAGCAGCACAAATGATCAGCACCATCTCATGGTCATGTACCGTGAGTTTTATATTGTCCATAAATATAACGAATCAATGGAGCTCATTCGCCATGAATACGGCGGCCAAGCGGAGGCGATAATAGACGTTCTGGCCGAGCCGTCTTTCGGGGCCGCCCATGATCATGACATTTTCTGGCACACCTCCGCCAAAGGCGAGATCAGGCCTTACCGGTCACTGTCTTCGGCCGAGAGGGAAGAGGCGCTGAAAACAGTCCGGTCGGCCCGCGGTGAGGTTGAGTCTCTGGCGGAAAAGCTCATCGCCACCGGCGATCCCAACAAGGTGGTGCAGGGTGAGATTCTCAAGCGCATCTTCACCTGGCCCGATAATGACAGCTCGATATATATGGTCGGGGCGCGAACCGTTTTAGCCAATTGGGGCCTCAAACCGTGCCCCCCTTCCATCCCCCATAAAGGCGCGCCGGCCCAAGTCAAGACCTCACGGTTCTTTACCGAAAAATCAGAGGAAAAAATCTTGCCCTCCTCAGGCGGGCCGGCTTCAAGACCGGAGCGCACCGGAAGAGGCCGCCTGCCCTTCATTCTTATAATCGTCGTTATTCTTGGCATGGCGGCCGCCGTGGGTTTTTCCAAGCTGAAGGATTTCCGCTCCGCGCCGGAAACGGGGCGTGACGGGCGGATCGAGGCCGGAGAAGGAATAAATCAATGACCTCCAAACTGGGATTTAGTGAAACTTTTAAACGAATATATAAAGATCCGGCTGAGCCTGAATATACGGTCATAGCCAACGCTACCGTACAATTTATAGATTATGAGCTCGATCTGTCGCTCCCGGTCGAAGACTGGCGCACCACCGGCGTGAGCCGTCCCCTGGCCGAACTGGCCAAACCCTTTCAGCAGCACCAGAGGCCGGATAAACAACTGGAACTGATTACCCTCCACCCCGATCAGGGCGACACTCCGCCCAAATCCCTGTCCTCCTCATCCTTTGAATGCGTTTTCAAAGTCAGTTACCTGAAAGCCTTTCAGATTCTGGCCAACCAGTGGCTGCCCATGCCCTTTCTGGCCATGAACTGCCAATATGAAGACGGAACTCTGGGGCTGGGGCTCGGCCCAACCGACTGGTGCCGGGGTTTTATCACCCCGTTGGAGGGCGGCAAATTCCGCCTGACCCTGGCCTTTGATTCGAGCGTTAAAAATGATGGATCTGATGACGCGCGAAATGATGTCCCGGACGAAGATGAAGACTCTGCCCCGGCCAAAAGCAGCGCGCCCTACCCCGCTCTCCAGCCCCAAAACGTCGATCACCGGATGATGTTCGCCCTGGCCACCCATCGTGATGAACTGGATTGGTTTTTAGGGCTGCCCTGGGTCGGCAAGTTTCTCGATTCAAGTTGTGAAGCGTTCAAAAACCATCACCCGGATCAGCGAATGGTGGAAGTGGTGACCCCCTCCGGCCTGGACTGCGCTGATCCGCGTTTGGCCTGGGAAGCTCTGTTTAGAACCTTGATGGAGGGTCTGGAGATTACCGGCCAGGTGGGCTTGGTTCAGGCCGTGACCCTCAATTCAGCCGATAGCCCCATTGACGTGCATCTGGTGCTGGATCTGGGCAGCAATCGCCTGACCGGCCTTCTGGTGGAGGATAAGCCGCCCAGCCAGATTGGCGAGGGCATTCGCCTCACCGACTGTTACCCGCTTCAGATCAGGGATCTGTCCAGTCCCGGCCATGTTTATGATGAGCCGATGGATTCCCGCATTGAATTCACCATTCCCTCCATCGGCCCCCTGAACTGGAGCCGCATGGCTCGCGGAGCCGGGGAGAGTTTTATCTGGCCCTCACCGGTGCGGGTCGGGCCGGAGGCTAACCGTCTGGCCGCCTCATCACGGGAGGAAAACGGCCCGACGGGTCTGTCGAGCCCCAAGCGCTATCTGTATGACACGCGCCTCAGGGACGAGATGCAGTGGTATTTCAACGACTCGCGCCCGGATTCCCCCGGCGGCGGCGATCTGGCGGCCAGTGGCTATACGCCCTTTTTGACCAGGGTCAACGAAGCCGGTTTCCCCGTCTCGGCCCTGGAGGACGAAAACCTGCCGCGAGCCATGAAGGAACACGTTCACGATAAATCCGGCACCGGCGGTTTCCGGGCCTGCTATTCCCTCAGTTCGACCATGATGTTCCTCTTGAGCGAAGTCATCAGCCACGCCCTCAGCACCATCAACAGCCCGGTGGTGCGCGAAAAGCGCGGAGTCCATCCCAAGGTGCCGCGTCGGCTGAAGAGCATTCTTCTGACAGTGCCCACGGCCATGAGCGTCACGGAACAGAATATTTACAGAACCTGGGCCCGGCTGGCCGTTCAAACCGTGTGGGAAGTGCTGGGCTGGACGGATTATTACAATGTCACCGATCCTTCGGTGATTGATTTCCGTCTCAATCCCGTGGTGCGGGCCGACTGGGACGAAGCCACCTGCACCCAGATGTTCTGGATCTTTAATGAGCTTTGCAACAAGTTCCACGGCAAGGCCGCCGATTTTTTCAAAATCATGGGGCGCATCCGCACCATCCAGACCGGGCCGGATAAGGGCGATTCCGTCACTTGCCCCACTTTGCGTATTGCCTCCATCGATGTGGGCGGCGCCACCAGCGATTTCAGCATCATCACCTATGCCATAAATGAAAGAGCCCAGGCCGGTACCCACGTCAAGCCCTATAAAACTTTTCGTGACGGCTTTAAAGTGGCCGGGGATGACGTGGTGCGTTCCATCATCAAATCCTTCCTCCTGGAAAGTTTAGCTGAAAGGGGAGCCCTTGATGAGGCCGGGGCGGATGTTCTGCGCGGCAAACTCTCGCGCCTGTTTGAACACCACGAGAGCGACCAGGCCGAAGTCCGCGCCTGGCGCATTCAGTTCATCAAGAAACTGGCCATTCCCCTGGCCATGCGTATCCTCAACCTTTATGAGAGCGTGGGCCTGCCGATTATCGACCGCGACCGCAAAGAACCGACGGCTGAGGAAATCCAGGCCAATCCCTGGCTGAGCAAGAATTACAATGAAGACAACTTACCTCCCCTGACTTTGAAAATCGGGGAAGTTTTGAAAAAAACGCCTGAACTTGAGCACACGGCCGCCTATCTGGAAAATATCATCCGGGAGAACGGCCGCTCCGAATTCGCATTTTTCGATCATGAAATCCAGCTTGAATTCAGCGCGGTGGACAACTGCGTGCGCACGGTCATGGAAAAAATCATTCTGGACATGGGCGAAGTCATCAAGCTTTATGACTGCGACGTGCTCATCCTCACCGGCCGCCCTTCCGTTTGGCCGGCCTTGATGCGCATGCCCTACGCCGGAATGTTCGTCGAGCCGGATCGTGTTGTTCACATCCACCATTACAAGGCCGGTGAAAAGTATCCCTTCCTGGATGAAAACGGCTTTGTCCTGGACCCCAAGGTGACGGTGGTCATCGGCGCGGTCATCGCGGCCATGGCCGATGGCCGCCTGGTGGGCATAAACATCGATACCTCCAACCTCATTCCATCCCCGACACTGCGTTACATCGGCATGCTGGAAGGCGACGGGCAATTGAAGAACGGCAGCGTCTGGTGGTCGCCCGGCCGGGCCGACTGGGCCGAACGGCCGGAAAGCTCGACCAGCTGGCATTCAGAGGAGATCGATCTGGGCTTCTCCGCCCCGGTCAATATCGGGGCCCGCCAGCTTTCGGACGACCGCTGGCCCACAGCCCGCCTCTATCGCCTGGGTTTCTCATCCGAAGACGCCGTCACCCGCGCGCGCGGCAAACTCCCCTACCTCATCAATCTGGCCTTTGACGAGGCGGAGCCCCAAGAGGCCAAGGCTGATGAGGAATCGGTCTATGAGTTTTACGCCCGGAACCGGCCGGAAGAACCCTGGATTGTCATTAACTCCGTCCGTGACAATGCCGGGCGGGAGCTCCGGCCGGAATATAAAAATGATCTTCTGGTGCAACTGCACACCCTGCGCTATTCCGGCGGCTATTGGGTGGACACCGGTATTTTGAGCGATATATAGGAGAAAACTGATGCGCCAGATTTGTGAAAAGCTGCGTGAGGCCACTCTGGCCGGTGATAAGTGGCTGAACGACAACAACCCGGCCGCGCACGGTGTTTCCAGAATACGCGAAGGTCTGCGCCGCAGCGGCCGCCGCCTGTCAGCCTATGCGGAGGCGGCGGATAAAAAAGCGGCCCTGGCCGTCTATGGACCGAGTCAGGCCGGTAAATCAGTCCTGATCTCCGGTCTGGCCGGGAGCCGCGACCAGCGCCTCTCGGCCCGCTTTGGCAGCCAGACCATGGATTTCATCAGCCAGATCAACCCCGAAGGGCGCGGCGAGACTACGGGCCTGGTCACGCGGTTCTCGTTCGATCCCCTGCCCCAGCCGCCGGAAACTGATTTTCCAGTCTGCCTGCGGCTGTTTTCGGAAATGGATGTGGTCAAGTGTCTGGCCAATTCCTATTTCCATGATTCCAACCATTCTGTCTACTATGACTCCCATGAATCCATCGGCCTGGAAGAATTGGAGCGGTTCACCTCCGCCATCACTTCCCGCCTGGATATGCTTTCCGACCTCCCTTCCCGTAAAGGCTCCGAGTCCGGTCCCGGCTATGGCGATATGGAAGACCTGCGGGATTATGTCAACGGCCTGGGCAGAAATGATCCGTTCCTGAAAATTTTAGAGCGATATTACTGGCCCCAGGCTCTTGAGCTGGGGGCCAGGCTGGATCAGGGTGGCCGTTCGGCCCTTTTCTCAATCCTGTGGGGCGGGGCTGAACGCTGTACTGATGTATATGAACGGCTTTATCAGGCCCTCAAAAGTCTCGACTTCGCCGATACCGCGTTCTGCCCCATATCGGCTTTAAACAGCGGCGATCCTGAAAAGGGCCGGGAGTATTCCATCATTCATGTTGACCGCCTCAAGGGGCTCCTGGAAGACGGCGGTGAACCGGAAGTGCCCATACGCAACCGGGCCAACCGCGAAGTAAAACTCTCCCGCGCGCTGTTGAGCGCCCTGACGGCCGAGTTGTGTATAGAGGTTGAAAGAAGCCCAGGCCACTTTATGGACAAGGCCGATTTATTGGATTTCCCTGGAGCCCGCAGCCGTGACAAGCTGGAAAATTTTCATGAGGCCACCCTGAACGCGGAGCAGCTGAAAAATTGCTTCCTGCGCGGCAAAGTGGCGTTCCTGTTCGAACGTTACCGCGACCTCCAGGAAATAAACGGACTGGTAGTGTGCGTGGGTGATTCTGTTCAGGAAAAATCCGATCTGCCCAGCCTGATCAACGAATGGGTCGGCCTCAGCCACGGCCAGACCCCGCAGGAACGCTTTGGCAAGCCAATCTGCCTCTTCTGGGTGATGACCAAGTTTGACCTTCTAATAGAGGAAGACGCGGGTTCCACCGATCTCGTCTGGCGCTGGAACAAACGCTATGAAGGGTCTCTCCTGGACTTTAAATACAGTGATGACTCTCACTATAATTGGCTGGATGACTGGTCGGCCAGGGATCAGGGCCGCTGGGCCGCCCCGTTCAATAACCTCTTCTGGCTGACCAAGCCGGAGAAGCATCGTGAGCTTCAGGCAAAAAACAGCACGCCTGAACACCAGGCCATGGTGCGGGACTTAAAAGAAGCCTATCTCAGGGCCGAAGGAACTATCAAACATGTAGCGGAGCCTGAACAGGCCTGGAACGCGGTGATGGAATCAGACGACGGCGGCATTGGCTATCTGAAATGCAAAATAGCCCAGGTGGCCAAACCCGAGTTGAAAGATGAGCAACTGGAGGAATTGATCAGAATTGAAGCTGATTCAATCTATTCTTCTCTCCATCAGTTCTATCACGATGAAATAGATGGCGGGCTGACGGCTGAAAAGAAAGAGGCGGCAAAAATGCTGGCGGCCGGTTTAAACGAAAGCCTGGAGCATCTCAGTACCGAAAGCAGCCGCCGGGCCAATTTCGGCGAGTTTCTGCGTCTTCTGCAATTGAGCGACACTGATTGCCATGAACTTTTCCTGACGATTAAGGATGAACCAGGTCTTCGGACTGATCAGCCGGAAAGCAAAACGGCCTCGACCAAAGCTCTGGACAAGCTCTATTCGAAGATAAAAAAATCCGCGGAACCTAGCCGCACAGCGCGCCCTCGCGATTTAGCTTTCGGATATCGTGACAGGCTGGAAAAAGCCTGGGATGAACATCTGGAAGCATTGGGCGATGATGAAAGATGGATGCGTTATTTCAGTCTTAACCGGCCAAGATTCAAAGAACTGATGCATGAGCTGAAACAGGGCGCCAAACGCCTCAAAGTGATGGACCAGATTGAAGAGCTTCTGCGTGAGACCACCAGTTACAGCGACACCAACATTGATACACGCATCTGGATGCTGGCCTGCCAGGCCTCAGCCCTCTTGAGCGGTTACATTAACCGTCTGGACAAACACCGCAGCCACAATAAAAAAGAACGCAGCGTCATTATTGAACTGCCCGACGGCACGGATTTGGACATAACAGTTTTCGAGAGCCGCCCGGACCCAGGTCCCTACCCTGTCCTTTCGGAAGATCCGTTGGATTACGATACCTTCTCCGACCAGTATTATACGGACTGGATGGTGGCTCTGACCGATCTGGTTTTGGGCAATGCCTGTTCAGAATCCGGCGATTACGATCATGTACAGAATTCGAAACTGGCTGGCATTACTGACAGTATAATGGAGTTGCGTCATTCACTGGAAGACAGAAGAATGTAGCGGCTCTTCACGATATTGATCGTCAAAAGCTGTTATAAAGAATAAAAAGGCGAAAAAGAATAAAAAGGCTTGACGAATCACTAGGATTCTGCTAAGTTACCAAAAATCAGGCCGAGGTAGCTCAGTCGGTAGAGCACTAGACTGAAAATCTGGGTGTGGGCGGTTCGATTCCGTCCCTCGGCACCACTTTGCTAAAAGGTTACAGCTAACTAGCTGTAACCTTTTTGTTTTTAGATTCATATGGTTACGGCAAAACTGCCCAAAACCTCCAATAACGGCGAGTGTGCCACCTAGGTGTGCCACTTGAGGGACGTTGACAGAGGAAAAGCCATGCCGGAACCGACCCGACCCACACCCTCAAAAGCCACCGCCTTATCCTCCCCTGCCCGTCTTTACACTCGCGGCAATTTCTATTATTTTAGGGTTGTCCTGCCCAATCTTGCCAACGATGCAGCCAGTATCAGAAGAGAGATTCGCCTGTCTCTCCATACCGGCTACAAGCAAGAGGCCAGGAAGCTGTCTCAGGCACTTTATGCTCACTTGTGGGCGATAATGAAAGATGACCCGATGATTGATTACCCGGAAATAAAACGCAGAATGAACCAGTATTTGCAAAAGCTGCTCGCAGATGATCACCAAGACCTACACAGCCAGCGTACCTGTGGGTCTAGTCCTCTTAACCTGACTCATGGAGAAATAGGCCTATATCATGCCGGTCAGATGCTTTATGGTGTCAACGATCCTGCCAAACTTGATGCAGTAGCTGAAAAAATTATCCCGCTTCTCATTGAAGAAGGATTCTTGAAAGACGATGAAGTGACCGATGATAATCGCTTATCGATCACCAAGGAGTTTGCCAAAACCTACATCAGCTATCTCCAGATTTTAGAACGACGTGAGAAAGGTGATTTCATGGCCGAACTACCGGCCTTTGCTTACCCTGCCCCGCCACAACCAACGACTGTTGTGACCTATCAGCAGACAAATTCTGCGGCTGAAAAAGTAGATAAAGAACCTGCACCCATTGTTTCTGTCGTCATGGAAAAATATATAAACACCAAAATCAGTGACGGCCATTGGAAAACACAGACTATAGCCGATCATAAGAATCGTTTGTCTACGTTGCTGGAAATCATCCCAGACAAGCCCATTGATGAAATTACCCGTGACGACATGCGTAAATTCAGGGATACGATCAGGAAGCTTCCACCCAACCGTGGTCGCTCGGCCAAATATCGAGACAAAACCATCGCTGAACTTCTGGCAATGAATATTCCCCAGGAAGAAACCTTGAACGTGAAAACGGTCAACGTGATCACAAGTGAACTGGCCAGCTTCTTTGAATGGTGCATCCGGGAAGGAATTCTGTCCGCCAATCCGGCGACGGGATTGCAAATCAAGGATGACCGCCAGGCCATTGAACTGCGGGACGCCTTCACTATGGATGATCTGCGCTTAATCTTCTCCCACAAAAAATTCACGCAAGGCAAATTCAAATTCCCGGCCTATTTTTGGATACCCCTCATCGGTCTGTTCACAGGTATGCGCCTGGAGGAGATTTCCCAACTGCAATGCTCAGACATAATTCAAATTAACGATTTATGGATTATTGATGTCAACGACAAAGGCAAAGATGAACACGGTTTCAATAAATCTCTGAAAACAGGCAATGCGCGTCGTCTTATTCCTATCCACGATGAACTTGTCAAGCTGGGCTTACTGAAGTATCACGAACAAATTCAGGCAAGAGGCCACATAAGACTCTTCCCAGAACTGACAAAAACCAATCAAGCCGGAAAATACGGTAAACAGCCAGGGAAGCAGTTTAAAGCGGTGGTAGTAGACGTTTTAAAGGATGCCGACAAAAAATCCTTTCACTCCCTGCGCCATACCTTCGCCGATTTTTATAAGCAACGCGGCTGGCAGACTGACATATTCCGCCAGCTTTATGCCCACGACATACCGGAATTGGCCAGCAAGCAATATGGGTCAAAATTTCCACCAGACTTGCTTTATAAGGAAATTATTTCTAAACTGGATTATAATCTTGATCTGTCAAACCTAACCCCAATATTGTCCTAAAATAATGTCGCTGTGAAAAGGAGTAGTTATATGAGCTGGAGTAAAAATCAAAAAGCATCAGAACAGTTTCGCGAATTACTGGGGAAAGCCAACCTCTCTTTTCCTGATGAACTCAGCGGTTTTGACCGCTTCGATGTACAAACGGCTATCGTTGAACAATATGGACAATCATTAAATCTGCATAAAGGTCCTCAGATGTTTCAAATATTACTGAGAGGAGGCCTGAACGCACTTTTAAACTGCGATCAACAAAGCATGATACCTCGTTTTCAGCCAGTGCCGTCCCTTTATGAGGGCGCACGGCAAATGCCTTATACCACAATAGGGTGGTATTGTTATTTAAAAAAATGTTCTCCCCGTCAGGCTGTTGCTGAATTGGCTACGCTTTTACATCTCACAGAGGATCGGCTGTTTGGCACCCCTGACAGTAAAATATTCAAACAAGCGCGTGATGAAAAAACGAGATGTGCATATGTACCTAAGTACCTAAATATTTTACCCAGTTTTATAACTATCAGTTCATCCAAATATGACCTCTTTGATGACATTATTTTTACTTCTGCGAAACAGCACATTATCGGTGGTATAATACGATACAAAAACAGTGACGAAAAGGAAGTATATGTCCCATTTCACCTAGATGAGTTGGGGCAAAATACCCAAATTCGACATTCTTGCCCAATCGTAGTGCCAGGGTTAGGATCTGGCTTGCTACCGCTATTAAATGAAAATCTTTTCAGTAAAGATTTCTCACAAAATAAAACAGTGTTCATATTTGAGGATATAAGAATTGCCCTTAAACTCCAGTATCACCTTAGCCAATGGCAGTCATTCAAATCCTCCGGTCATTACATAACCAGTTGGTATGGCGGCGGCAATTTGGCTGCACACGTGGATTTTAATTCACTCTATGGCACCCATGCGATTTTCATTCCAGCATTAAAGAGAGACAGCTATCGCAAAATGCCAGATATATTGGCTAAGACCGAAATGTTTCGATCATTGAAAATATTGAGGCAACAAATACTTATCCACAAGATAATTCACCCCGCTCAAGGCGCGAAACTTGAGAACAGGTGGGAAGATTATATAGTAAACAACTCCGACTACATTCAGGATTGGCCCTATGACATACTCCAGGCGATGTCTAAAAATGCACTACCTTTAGAAACATATAAAGCCTGGGGAGCCGAGGTCGGGTTGTTCAATGAACATGCAACAACTGTAATAACCTCAGATGCACCTCAAGTCCAATCCTTGACGGAACTCCTGGAAAAAGCCCCCTCATCGTTACATCGTGAAGAAGCCAGCCTTAAGTGTTTTTGTCAACCGCACAACATGACTTTGATTTACAGCACCACGAACTCTGGGAAAACACTTGCAGCTCTGGGTTTGAGCATGGCACTAATTACCGGACAAAGCTTTTTTCGTATTGCCAAAACAAACCCTTCAAGCACCTTATATGTTGATGCTGAAACAGAACCATCAACATTTGACGAAAAACTATTACGGGTAATGGCAGCTTGTGGATACAGCTCTGATAATATAAAGGGTGATCTGTTCAATAAAATAACCTTAAGAAGTCAGCAAACCTCCCTTACAGTGGACTTGAACGATGATCTATTTCGGAAATTTATAGAATCCAAAATAGAGCAGACGAAGTCGAAGGTTTTGATCTTTGATAATCTGATATCACTTCTGCCGGGCTTCCGCCAAAGTGGTGGCTCGATGTGGAAGCAACTCAGACCCTGGTTAATAGATTTGGAAAACAAAAAGAATATAGCCATTATTCTTGTTCATCACAGTAATGCCGACAATGAAGCTGCCGGCACACTCGACCTGGAAGCCCAATGTCAAAATGTTATAAAGATTGAGGGGCGAGACATTTTGGAGGCTGAGATACAAAAGAAACCCAATGGCGAAACCGCCTCGCAATTTGGAGCATTCATCCCAAAAGAAGGCGCTTTATTTCGCGTTACCTTTAAAAAATGTAAGATGTTTTCTGAGTTGGAAGTTCAAAAGCCTTTCGGTGCCTTTCTGGAATTAACAGAACGCAGCCGCACTCACGGGCCATCCTGGCAATGGATAGAAGCGCTACCCAATCTCGCAAGCACAGCCAGAAATCTCATTGAGGATGTTTATTCTAAATATCCAGACTTGAGTAGTTATGAGAGGAAAGTTATGTCTTATGCACAGCAAAAAGACAGCTTCACTCGACTCGATATGGAAAGCTATCTTAAGCTAGAGAAGTCGAAAACGGCTAGCATACTCAAGATACTGGTTGAAAGAGGCCTCTTGAAAAAAGAAGGCGAAAGCCGCGCAACCAAGTATCGCTTGGCGGATCAGGTAGCCCGGAACGAATAATGAGCGTTCTTTTTGCTTGATATAGATACTAGTTTCATCCTCGCTTTTCGTCCATTTGAGTCCGTCAACTGACTCAAATGGACGTTTTTTGCGTCCACAGAAATTATATTGCCCTTTGAACTAAAGGCTTTAAGTTAGTCACATTTTTTCGGCGGCCTAAAAGTTTATCCTCGTAATAAACCGGCAATATTATAACGATCTCCAAAAGCTGCACAGGGTGCTAAGCTCTACTCTAGTGACAAGAAAAGAACCAAGAGGCCTGGCAGCCACCTCAGGAAACCGTAGCATGAACTGTCCAGTGAATAGGGAGTCCACTCCAGCGTGATTGATCGTTAAAAAAAGTCAGGCCATGAGTTTTCTACCACAACCCTATTATGGGAAGTGACATATATGTCATAGCCGAGAGCATAAATTCGCCAGCATCAAGCGGGTGATGTGGCTGATGCGCCAAAATGGCCTGAAGGGACTCTATCTCAAACCCAACTTGAGCCGCCTGTCACCTTGAGCCATCAGTATCCCTATTTGTTTAGAGGATTCAAAATCCATAGGCCGAATCAGATTTGTGTCCCGGACAGAACCTACACCTGATTATAGAAGTTCCTGGCGGTTCCCAACCATAAGAGGTGAATTTCTGCTTAGAGGCCCGAACTGTGGCGCTAAATGAGCGGCAGCCGGAAATATTCAAAATCGGCAGCGCAATCAATGTACCAGCCATGTCTTCCGAGCTACTTTTAAGGTGAATCATATTAGGATCAGTTTTGGCGGTCGCGGCTGGTCCTATAAAATCTTTTCGGACAGATTATTATATGCAAAAAGATGTTTCTCGATTCGACCAATATCGATTTAGAGAATTAAAAAACTAATGTGCTTATCTGGGTTAATTAGTAATATCTTATTTATTGATAATTAATATCAACTCTCGTTTTATTTAACAGTAAAAAAATAAAGACATTGCTCATAAGATAATAGTCTATTTCTATTCATTTACACTTTCCAGCACCTCTCGTTATTATTTCATTTATTACCAAAATTAAAAAAAAACAAAAAGGAGATAAATATGCAAATCACTTTTAATCCAATTTACCAAGAGCTACCTATCATGACGGATGAAGCCCATGGATTAGGATGCAGAACAGACATACTCGATCGGCTTTGCAGGCTGATGACCTTCTACACTCAGAAGCACAACAAGACTTTGTTCATCCGTTTTGATTTAAGGTTTCCAGAACACTTTACCGTTCCTGAAGATAACACCATTCTCAGCAAATTCCTCGATAGCTTTAAAACCAAATTGACCAGGATGGGCTTATCTCCGTCTTATTTGTGGGTCAGAGAGCAATCCAGAGAGAAGCATCAGCATTATCACCTTGTACTCCTTCTCAACGGTTCCTTGGTGCAGAACTTTTATCATATCCTTCAGCTTGCTGAGTATTACTGGGGATTGGCTTTGGGTTGTGATGCCAGCGGGTTGGTGGATTTTTGTCTTTACTCAAGGAACGGATTACCACAATCAAATGGGCTGATGCTTCGCAGAAATACTTTGGATTTCGTTCCCGCCTTTCAGACATGCTTCCATTGGGCGAGTTATTTGGCCAAAGAAAACACGAAAGGATACGGACCTCAGTGGACAAAAGAATATGGCTCGTCAAGAATTCCTTCTTTAAAGGTCAGTAAGTAAATTTTAACAGAAATAGATTATTATATGAGGCCATAGGGACTCATAAATTTTGAATGGAGGTTTAACCGCAGATAGTCTGAAAATTGGTATTTTTGATAATTACAGCAGAGGCAAAGCTCCCCCACTTTGCCTCTTATTTTATTGGAAGGATAATTATGTCGAAGGATAAAAAAAACAAAATTGAGTTAAGTGTTCAGAAATCTACGGCCGAACACAGCTCAATAACACCAATAACGGATACCGCAGCGGAAGAACATATCGTTCGCAACATGCCGAAGCGATTTAAAAAGCCAAACTACTACAAATATCCTTCTATCAAAGGTCAGCTTATTGAGTCGCTTGATGGTACATACACAGCCGCTGAAATAAGCAAAAACCTGAAAATCACCCAACAGACCCTCTTCAAATATAAATCTTTGGCGCAGTTGGAAACCGGCCTTGAACTTAAAACTCTCGAAGAAAAAATTCAATTGAATAAGTCGATAAATTAAGAGGATTGAACATGACAATGAAATTTCATGGTAACAGGTATGAACTTAAAACCATTATAGATAAAACTGGTATGCTTGGTGACTGGGAAGAGATCACTTCCAGCAAGGTTCGTTATTGTTTTTTTAATGGTGCAATTATTAACTGGTGGCCAAAAACCAAGAGCCTTCAAATCCAAGGCTCCAAGGAAGCGAAAGATAAATTACAAAACGTACTGAATTCAATTCTATAATCAAGTAACTTAGTTATCTACATGGTAGTTAATTTTAGTGTTGAGAATCCAAAGAGCATCAAGTATCATTATACTGTTGACCTAAAATGCTACGCGAAATTTATCTAAATGAGGAGACAAACATGCTTGCTGGTGCTTCAAATACCCTGGAATTTGGAAAAAATGAAATCCGTGACTTACCGTTATCTCAGATTTCTCCTGACAAATATCAAATCCGTAAAGAGTTTAGGGATGAAGTAATTGCAGCATTGGCAGAATCTATTGAAAAAGAAGGGCAACAGCAACCCATCCATGTAACTGATGGAAATAATGGAAAATACAAAATTATTGATGGAGAATGCCGCTACAGAGCAATTGGAAGAATAGCTAAAGAGTGTGACCAATCGCCAGAAGAAACCACTATTCGTGCTATATATATTGAAAAACCGCAGAAGGAACTTGGCATTATAGACAATTTGCTGAGAACAACTTACAACCCAATGGAAGAAGCTGAAGCATTAGAGCAACTCAAAAAATTGTTGGGCAAGAAAGCAACGGACGCAGACCTTGCAAAAAGGATAGGAAAATCTAGATCCCTTGTGACTGAGAAACTTTCACTTTTAAAATTGCCAGATGAAATCAAAAGTAAAGCCAAACATGATAGTTGTGTTCCTTTTCGCAGACTAAAGGCTCTGGCCGCAAAGAAAGATGATGCCTCGGCAAAAATTTTAACTTATGAAGAGTTGCATAAAGAATATAAGTTAAAGCAATCTCAATCCGATGCAACCCATAAGAAACAAAAAGAGGGCACAACCGAAAAAGTCCCTATGCCGACGCGCTCCATTATATCTGCGACAAAAAAGATGGAATATATTACAAACAAAGTTTTGGAGATAGATATTAAAAAGGATATTGATAAGGAAGCGAAGGCGCAGTTCATTAAAACCATAAAAAATGCGATAGATGCCGCACAGTCAATTCTAAATAAGCTTGAAGAAAACATATAATGTCGATGCGTCGACACAACTGCAAGAAAAAACAATTAATAAATTCAGGTGAATATATAAAAACGACATGGCCGATAGAAATGACCATGTCGTTTTTGTCTCCTATTGTGTGATGTTATAGCTATTTGGAACCGAAAAGTTTTTTACCCAATAGCAGCCCTCCAACGCTCAAAAGCGCCACTGGAGCAGCAGCTACAGCTACTCCAGCAGCCATGCCGCCTCCAATCACCGAACCCAAAGCCGCTAAACCCGAAGTTATGCCCGCAGCCGAAAGGCCAGTAGATGCACCCGCAGCACTGATCGCAGCTAAGGATGTTCCTACACCCGCACCTGCTCCAGCCACCGTTCCACCAACTCCACCAATAGTTTCTTTTAAATCAGACATTTCATTTTCTCCTTCTATGATTTTAATGACTCTCCACATTACGGAGCCTACGGACAATGATACATTTAGAATTCGTAGCGAACCAGAGCGCTGGCCTTGTGATCGATCTGGTGTTCGGAAGCCAGGATACCGTAGTTCAGCGACATGGTCAGGCCGTTATTGGCTTTGGCTTCCAGACCCAGTGCGCCCTGGAACGCAGCCTTGTCAACGACATCGGCATTGGTTACTCCACTGTAACCGGTGCCTACGATGCCCAAGCGGGAATCAAGATCCGTATCACCGGTGGTGAACAGGGCGCCGATATCGGCTGAGGGGGTGATGGTCCAACCGCCATCAGTGGCGATGTCTCCGCTGAATTTTATGCCGATGGGAAAGCTCACCAGGTTCTGATCGTCAGTTTTCACTTTAAAGAGGCGCTGGTTCTCAGCCTTTAGAGTCGCGTCATCGGTGCTGTTGCGGGTGTAGCGGATTCCAAGGTGCGGGGTGATGTAAAAAATATCTCTGGGCTGAAAACGATATTCACCTGTCAGGCCCAGGGTCAGGACATCGCTGTCCACACCGTTGGCCTTCAGTTTTGAACCAAAACCAAGAGCCGTGGGAATCCTTTGATCGAGGTCGCTGGAAAGACCGGTGTACCCAATATCAGCCGTCAGGCCGAAGGCTCCGTAGGTGTAGTTGCCGTACAGGCTCAGGCCCCAGAAGTTAAAATCGTTTTCTGTTCTGTAGAAATCGCCCTGCGATTCAGAATCACCGCCACCGGCATGGAAAGCCAGGCCCAGGCGAAAACTTTCGTTGAAGTTGTAATCCAGGCCAATGACGGCTCCGCCATATTTCATTTCATAGCCGTTGTCGAATTTTCCTGAACTCATGCCGTCCACATCGCTGTACTGATAGAATGGACTGAACCACAGGCCGACAGCGTGCGGTTCATTGCCAAAGGCCGGTTGAATGTTGGCCAGACTATTGTGATCCACCACTTGTCCGGCAAAACTTGAGGCCACAGAAGTAGTCAGGCTGGGGACACCGGCGGCCACCGCCACTTGCGCCGCGCCTTCCATGACCTTGGCCGCTTCGGTATGATCCGGCATAAGATCATTATCAACCAGGCTGGTTACAAATTTCACACCGGAATTATCGGTGCTGGTCGTATCTGACAAAACAGCATCAACCAGGCCTGCCATGCCGTTGCTTAATTTAGGGTATGAGCTTTGGACGGAGGTTTCATTGCGCTCGACCTTCAAATTCAGACTGCCGTCCTCATACGACCAGGTTCCCTTTAGCAAATCGTTGCTGAATTTCATATTGCCATCCACCCAGTTGCCGCTGGAGTAGAGCGCACTGATATCGGTGACACCACTAGCTGTTCCGATCTTGAGCGTATCAATATCGCTGATGATGCTGAAGTTTCCAGCTTTGGCGTTGGCCAGATAAATTGAGGCGTTCCCGGCGGAAGAAGTTCCGATGGTCAGATTAATGTTGCCATCGGATGATACAAGGGCTTTGGACTCGGCGCTGTCATGTCCGATGTTGGCGACGAATAGAGATTTATCGCCAAAGACAAGGTCCCCAGAATTGACGGTTTGGCTGGAGTCAGTCATGGAGCCGTCAACGATCAGGCCGCTCGTGCCTGACAGCTTTTGCGGCTTGTAAACACCCAAGGCGGCGGTATAGGCCGTTCCCCAGCCTGAACCGATATCAGTCAATGATTCCTGAATCCAGGCTCCGCTATCATTGTTACCTATGGTCATGCGGCTGTTTTGCCCAGCCCGGATTATGCCGTCGATGATTCCGCCGACATTTCCAACGGAGACATTAGCCGGACCGACAGCCGTCAGCGCGTTGCCATCAAGCTTTAGATCACCATCAACGAACAGTTTGGCGGAAGTCGCGCGAAGAGAACCGACATTGATATCGGAACCGGTTGATATCAAATCGCCGCCGATGCTGAGAGAACCGTCCGCCTCTATAGAACTGCCCTGATAATTTTCATGAACATAGCCAATGAATACATCACCGGTTGAGGACGTGAAATCTCCGCCGACTTCAACCTGCCCTTTGGCCTCGACCGTGCCGGTGTTGTAACCGGTCGCCTCTGTGATGAAGCCGATGTGAATCTCCTGATTGGTTACGGACATGTCACCGTCAACGCAAAGAGTTCCGCTCGCTTTTGCGCTGGCGCCGTCTTGCCCCTTGCTGCCGCCGATTTTCATCTCACCAAGTGGATAAGTATTATTTATAATCAGATCGCCTGCTATATTCAGTTTGCCACTAGCGGTCGAAGAACTTGCGGCCTCATCATAGCCATAGGCGGCACCCACATCAATGCCATCGCTTATGACATCACCATTGACGGTCAGGCATCCTTCGGTGGCGGAAGCGACTCCCTGATCACTAAGATTATAACCCACCAGCACGGAGCCAGTAATAGAGCCGGTTACAGTAAGAGTGCCGGAAGTCAAACCATTATTAACAGAGTCCGATTCAGTAAAACCGACATAAACTTCATCGGCTGTTATATTTCCGCCAACTGTGCTAACGCCGGTCGCGTTCTGACCCCAGCCAGTGTAGAGACCATAAATGCCAGTCGTAGTAACGTCCCCTTCGACAACCAGGGTTCCAACCGCATTTGTTCCACCGTTGATATCGCTACCTACATGAATCTTCCCGTTAGCTGTTATATTTGCATTAGCTACAGTAAGAAGCCCATCATTATAAATATAAATGTTGTCGTACACAGGGATATTGCCGTTCCAGATTATGTCGTTAGTAACGATATAATCCTGCGCTATGGCGGCACCGGTATTGCCAATAATTACCGTTAAAGCTAAGGCCAAGCTCATTTTCTTGAAACTCATAATCATACTCTCCTTAATGCATTACTGTTTTTTTACGCCCGCATTTGGGGCACTCCGCATTTCCCGGACAGAAGGGTCGCAGGGGTTTTCTTCACTGACCTCCCGTTTATGCAGTAAATTTATACGCTGGTGCTGCAAATCAATATATTCTTGTTGCTGACGATCCAGCCGTCTATGAAGCTCTCTGTTCTCCAGCAATATTTCCAGCATATCGGGTACAGTTGGTTGCGGTGGCTTATTGTTTTCTGCTTTTCCGCGCACTGGCGCAACTCCTGTGACCCGGCGACCGATATCTAAAAAATCCTCATAATCAGAATAGCCAAGGGCCTCAGCTATAGCGCGGCGAATGTGGTCACTGCCGCGACTGTGACCATTCAAAATGCCGTTGATAGTCGCTTTATGGATTCCAGCCTTTTGAGCCAAAAAGACCTGGAAACCCCGCCCATACCTCTGCTGTTCCGCCTGGAGCGCTGTAATGAAAAATAAACTGACATCCTGATTACTCATTCTTATTCAATACACTGATTTTAAAGGAAATTCAATTCAACGATCTCATACTTTTCAAGCTTAAAATATGCGAATCTCATGCATTTTTGCTCCCTGTTTTCTGATGTAACTGGATTAAGGACACTTATCTATAGAAGTTCAGCTAAAATCAGTTTGACATCTCATACTTTTTACAAGAAAAATTTTCTAACTTATCTATAAGATGTCCGTACCGAGGCTTGGCGTTACTTTAAAATTGAAATATCTATCACCAGGGTCAAAAAAGATTTTAGTGTCCTGACATTTCAAGCATATCATTTTTGATTTTTAAGATCAAATAAAAATGATATTTACAGCCATTATAAATTGACGCAAAATGCCTGAAAATGATCTTCATAATCTTGATTTGGGAGATCATATGGAAAGCAGAGATTTAATTAAGAAAGTCGGAAGAGCTATCGCACGACAGCGAAAAGAATCCAGAATGACACAGGCTCAGGTGGCCCGCGAACTGGGCATAGAAACAGAAACCGTATCTCGCCTGGAAACCGGTACCATCTCTCCCACACTGGAGCGATTGAGCCAGTTTAGTGATCTTTACGGCTGTTCAGTGGAGTCATTTTTTCAGCAAGATGTGGAAGATGCTGAAAAAATTATGGCTAAGAATCTGTCTGGTATGCTGGCGTCTTTAAAAGAGGACGAGCGTAAACTGCTGCTCAGCTTTATGGCTGAGGCGGTAAAACTTTTTAAAAACCGGAAATGATCATCCACTGAAACAGCCGCATTTTCACTTTACGCCTCGCCCCTACCCAGATAGTCCTTTTCAATATCGGACTTCCACGCATCGCTAAGTTTTTGTCCGTTTCTTAGATTGCTTATGGCGAAACTTATAGTTTCATAATTTAAGCGATGCCGCTGCTGTCGACGTGGAAATTGGTGGCGCGAATTGTATAATGTAGAAATCGACATAATAATGGCGACAATATGGTAATATGGCATATGGAAAAATTTTGTCTATGTTGATATCATACTGAACTTGAAGTATTAAAATGCCGCTGTCGCCGTTTCATGCTTATTATCAGGCCAGAACTCTGTCCGACCTTCATGTCCGGGAACTAACGGCGGCCTATGCTTCTTCAAATGTGGATGTGTTTCCCTATCAGGTGGCGGCTTCATTGTTCGCCCTTCGCTCGCCTTTGCTGAGGGGGGCGGTGCTTTGTGACGACGGCAGTTTGGGCAAAACCTATGAAGCCCTTTTGATTCTGACTCAAAAATGGTGCTACGGTTATCAGAAAACAATTATCATCGTGCCCACTCCCTTGGTGGGGCAGTGGGTGGAGCTTATCGACAGCCGCTTCAGCCTGCCCCTCTATGTGGTCGATGGCCCGGAGTCGTTCCAGAAATATATCGATGAAGGCCAGGCCAATCCGTTCCGCCAGCCGGGCGCTGTGCTTACCACTTATGATTTCGCCGCTGAAAAAGAGTCCTTCATCAGCCAGATAGAATGGGACACCGCCGTTTTTGAAGAGGCCCATCATCTGCGTAAAGTTTATACGGGTGAAAGTAAAAAGCTGTCGTCCGTCCGGGCGGCGGTGGGTAAGGCTTTCAAGCTGTTGTTGACGGCCACGCCGGTTCAGACTTCCATTCTTGATATTTACGGCCTGATCAACTTTATTGATGAGCAGGTATTTTTTGATGAAACCTCCTTTTACCGCCAATACTTCCGCAAGCCGGAAAATTATGGCGAATTGGCGGAACGCCTGGCCTCCTACTGTTTCCGCACCCGCCGCGATCAGGTGGAGCAATATGTAAAGATACCCAGGCGGCTGCCGCTCACCTGTGAAATTCCCCTTAGCGGCGATGAGAAAAAGTTGGCCGACCTTTTAGGTGCATATTTAAACCGGCCGCATAAGTATGCCTTCCCGCAAATGGACAGTTACGATCTGAGCTTGCTGTTGTGGCGCACCTTTTCATCTTCGTACGCAGCCTTTGCCAGGACCATCTCCGGTGTGGCTGCGCGCCTGGAACGCCTGAGCAAAGATGAACCGGAGGCGGCGGAAGAGTTGGCGGCGGTCAATCAAATGCTGGAAATTGCGGAGAGGATTAAAGGCGGAGCCAAAAGCGAAATGCTGCTTACGATTCTGAAGCAGAGTTCAGCCCGGCTGAAAGAAGCGGGCGCCGCACCCAAGGCTCTGATATTTACTGAAAACGCTTCCACCCAGAAATTTCTCTACAATCTGCTCAATCGCGGCCAGTATAAGGGCAAAGTGCTGATGTTCAACGGCCGCAACAGCCGCGATTATGAGATAATGGCCAAATTCAGGGATGAGGCCCGCATCCTCATCGCCTCTGACGTGGCGGCTGAAGGTTTTTGCCTGGAATTCTGTTCGCTGGTGATTAATTACGATCTGCCCTATAACGCCCTGAAGGTGGAGCAGCGGGTCAACCGCTGTCACCGCCAGGGGCAGTTGAACGATGTTTTGGTCATCAACTTTATCAATCGGGAGAATTTCGCCGACGTTCGCCTTTTGGAGCTGGTCAACAAGCGGCTCTTGCAGTTCGATGGCATCTTCGGACTGGCTGAGGATTGGCTGGGCGAGTTCCACGATTCCGCAACCATCCGCGACGCGCTGGGCCAAGGCCGCCATAGAACGGCAATCGACCAGGCTTTTGATGAGACCTTGTCTGAACATAAACAAAGCAATCTGAGCAAAGTGGCTGAGGCCGAGAAAGCCTTGGAAATGCTGTTCGACCGGCAGATCAGCCGCGAGACGGTGGTCTCGCCGCAGTATATTAAGGATAAGGTCGCGGCCTTGAACGATCAGCTTTGGTCGGTGACCCGCTGGTTTTTCGATGGCAAATCAGGCTACGAACTGGATGATGAATCCCGCACCATCACCATCGGTTTTCAGCCCGAGAAAATTTTTACCGGCAGCCGCCCAGGCCGCCGCGAATACAGCATGTTTCGCCGTGATCTGCCCAAAAGCGGCTGGTACACCATCACTAGCCCTCTAGCCCAAAATATTCTGGGCGAAATCTTTTGGCGCGGCATACCCGATCAGGGGCAGATTGAAATTGAGGGGCCCCTGGAGAAATGCCGCATCGGCTTTTATGAAATCAGAATCAAATCGGCCAATGATTTTTTCAACCGCTGGCGCTATTACCGGTTGGCGGGGCAAACCGCCTCCGGGCGGATACTGGATGAAGAGGAGTGCCGTGAAATCATGGCCCGGCCGGTCGCCTCATTCGCCAGCCATGGTCCGGCCTATGGGCGGCGCGACGGCGACAGCAAGCCCAAGCCGGCCGAGGCGCTCGATCAGTTGATCGAGGCGGAACCGTTTATTCAGGAAACGCTTCAGGCCGCCGATCTGGCGGAAAAGCAGGAGATGGAGCGCCTAAAGGCCTATAACCGTGAAGCCAAAATCAGCCTGGAAAGAAACCTGGATCGCCTCAAGCAACAGGTCAGGCAGGCGGAGAGCGGGCTGAACGCGTCGGCGGCCATGCTGGACAGACTGGAAGCGCAGAAAAGTTTCAATGCCCTGTGCCGCGATTTGAAGCTGGCCGAGCAAAACCTGTTCCTGGATAAAATAAAGCTCGATCAGCAATTGGAAGATCAGATTGAGGGTTTGCGGGCGGCGGCCAAGTTGTCGGCTGAAATCATCCGTCATTTCGCCGTTGATTTTAAGGGCCAATGAGGGCGGGTCGAGAGGCGGATTTTATGGTATATTACGAATTATCTGTAAAACTGGGGTTCAAGCAATGACTGAGATTATGGACGGTTTGTCGCGGGATTTGGAAGCGGATGAAATGGAAAAGCTGAAATCGGTTTTTCCCCAGTGTTTCGTGGAGGGACGGCTGGATATCGACAAGCTTCTGAACCTGTGCGGCCAGTATATAGACGATGATTTTGAAAAATACGAATTCAAATGGAAGGGCAAGGCCGAGAGTCTGAAGCTGGCCCAGCGGCGCAGCGCGGCCACCTTGCGACCCTGCCCGGAGGAAAGCGTCGATTTTGAAAGCACCAAAAATCTTTACATAGAAGGCGACAACCTGGAAGTTCTGAAACTCCTTCAGGCCGCTTATTACCGCAAAGTGAAGATGATCTACATTGATCCGCCTTACAACACCGGCAATGATTTCATCTATGAGGACGATTTTAAGGATACCCTGGCCCGCTACAAGGAAGTGACCAGCCAGACCACCAAGTCCAATCCCGAAAGCATGGGCCGTTTCCATACCAACTGGCTGAACATGATGTATCCCCGCCTGCGTCTGGCCGCCAACCTCTTGCGCGATGACGGCGTGATCTTCATTTCCATCGACGACCATGAGGTTCACAACCTCCGCAAACTTTGCGATGAAGTTTTTGGAGAGGAGAATTTTGTTGCGTGTATTGTATGGCAAAAGAAATTTGCACCGCAAAATGATGATAAGTATTTGTCGGACGCACACGACTATATTTTGATGTATGCAAGAAGCAAGGACCAAGTCGTTAACCTTAAACTAACAAGAAGCGAGCAGGTCAATCAGCGTTTCAGTAATCCTGATGATGATCCTAGCGGCCCATGGGCTTCAACTGATTTGACACGACAAGAACATCGTGATAACAGCGTATATCCCATTATTTCTCCCTCCGGTAAAGAATGGCTTCCTCTCCCGGGAACCAGTTGGCGTCATCCTCAAAAAGAAATGGAGGAATTGATCCGATCTGGTCAAATCTGGTTTGGCCAAGATAACAACAGTAAACCAAGGCGCAAAAAATACCTGGCTGATATAGGTAATGAGATGGTGGCTATGACATTCTGGACTCATTCTGAGTGTGGCCACAATCAAGAAGGAACTCAATCTTTTAAAGCTTTGATCCCGAGTTCAGAGGCGGAATTTAGCAATCCTAAGCCCATTCGATTGATAAAAAGGCTTTTAGAAATGGCTTCCAAGGAATCTGGTGATTTAATTCTGGATTTCTTTTCAGGTTCCTCAACTACCGCTGAAGCTGTTCTTCAACTGAACGCGGAAGATAATAAAAACAGACGATTTATCATGGTGCAGCTACCTGAATTAAATCAAGAAAAAAGTATAAATTTTAAAAAGCAATACAATACAATCGCTGAAATAGGCAAGGAGCGCATTCGCCGGGCCGGACGAAAAATTCTAAGTGAACAGTCAAAGGGTGAACCCAAACTTGACTTTGAAGGAGAAACAAAGCCGGATTTGGATGTGGGCTTTAAAGTGTTCAAGCTGGACAGCTCCAACAATCAAGTCTGGGACACCAGCCCCATCACCAGCGATCAAGTGCCGCTTCTGGAAGAGCGCCTGAACAGCATGGTTGAGCGGGTCAAGCGCGACCGCACCGACCTGGACATGGTCTATGAAATCATGCTGAAGCTGGGCATTCCCTTGACGGAAAGCGTCACCGCCCTTGATATGGACGGCAAAAAAATCTATTCCGTGCGTGAGGATTCCCTGATTCTGATCTGCCTTGATAAAAACATCACCACCGAGACAGTTGAAAAAATGGCCGCCCTGGCTCCGGCCCGCATCATCTTCGGCCAGGATTGTTTCCCCGATGTCTCCGCCCTCTCCAACGCCAAGCTGTCGCTCAGGGATGCGGGCATTCAGTTCAAATTTGTGTAGAGCGGTCACCATGAAACTTAAGTTCAAAAATCAGGATTTCCAAACCCAGGCCGTCAACGCAGTCGCCGACCTTTTCAATGGCCAGGAAAAACAGTATCGGGAATTTTCCTTAAACGGCGCGGCCTCCCTGTTCCAAGGCGAATATGGCTATGGCAACGCCCTGTTGGTCAATGACGACACAATGCTGGCCAACCTTCGCGCCGTTCAGAAACGCCACAGCCTGCCCTTGAGCGACAGCGTGGCCGACAAGCGTTTCTGCGTGGAAATGGAAACAGGCACGGGTAAAACCTACGTTTACACCCAGACCATTTTTGAACTCAATAAGCGCTACGGCTTCACCAAATTCATCATCGTGGTGCCCTCGGTGGCCATTCGTGAGGGCGTGCGAAAATCGCTCTCCATAACCGAAGAGCATTTCGCCCTGATGTACGACAGCGTGCCCCACCGCTATTTTATCTACAACAGCGCCCGCCCCAATGATGTGCGTCAGTTCGCCATTTCCAGCGAAATCGAAATAATGATCATCAACATCGATGCCTTTCGCAAAAGCGAAAACATCATCAACCAGGCCCTGGATAAGCTCAATGGCGAAACAGCCATGCGCTTCATCCAGGATACCCACCCCATCGTCATCATCGATGAACCGCAGAGCGTGGACAACACCCCCAAGGCCAAAGAGGCCATTGCCAGTCTCAATCCCTTGTGCGTACTGCGTTATTCAGCCACCCACCGGGAAAAAATCAACCTGCTCTACCGGCTGACTCCGGTGGACGCCTATCAGATGGGGCTGGTCAAACAGATCAGCGTTTCCTCCAGCCAGGTTGCCTTCGCCCATAACAAACCGTATGTCCGCCTGATTTCCGTCAAGCAGGACAAGGGGTTCCGGGCTAAATTGGAAATCGACATTCAAGGGAAAAACAGCCTGGTCAACCGCAAAGCCGTGACCGTGAAGCCCGGCGACGACCTCTTCGTTCTCTCCGGCGGCCGCGAACTCTATCAGGGCTACGTCGTTTCAGGCATAGACTGCACCCCGGAATCGGAATGCGTGGAATTCGATAACACCGAGATCCTCCGCCCCAATCAGCCCTTGGGCGACATCGACCAGAGCATTTTGCGCAAAGCCCAGATCAGGCGCACCATCGAAACTCACCTGGAAAAAGAGATACGCTATCGCGACCACGGCCTTAAGGTTCTGTCGCTGTTCTTCATTGATGAAGTGAAAAAATACCGCACTGAGGACGGCTCGCCCGGCCCCTACGCCCAAATGTTTGCAAAGTGCTATGAGGAACTCATGGCCCTGCCCAAATTCGAACCCCTTAAAAACCGCTTTCCCCTGCCCGTGGATAAAGTTCACGACGGCTATTTCTCCCAGGATAAAAAAGGCCGGTATAAAAACACCAAAGGCGATTCGCAAGACGATTACGATACTTACAACACCATCATGCGCGATAAGGAATGGCTCTTGAGTTTCGATTGCCCGTTGCGCTTCATCTTCTCCCATTCCGCCCTCAAGGAAGGCTGGGACAACCCCAATGTCTTCCAGGTCTGCACCCTCCTGGAGCAGAAATCAACTTTCACCTGCCGCCAGAAAGTCGGCCGGGGCCTAAGGTTGTGCGTCAATCAGGATGGTGAACGCATCGAAGACCGCTCCATCAATGTGCTGCACGTCATGGCCACGGAAAGCTTCGCCGAGTTCGCGGACAACCTGCAAAAAGAAATCGAGGCTGAAACCGGTCTTAAATTTGGCGTTCTGGAAATTGCCCTGTTTTCCGGCCTGACTTACGACCAGCCGGTGGAAGTGGAAAAAATCGTAGCCCCGGCCCAGGCAGAGCAACTGGTGGAAGAACTTTCCTATCAGGGCTACCTGGACGACGGTGGGCAAATAACCCCAAAGTTCACAGACGCGTTAAGCGGAGGCAAATTGGACTTGCCGCCGGAATTGGTTCCCCTGGCCGTCATAGCGGAAAAAGCAGCCACGCCGGACACGCCTTTGAAACCTGAATCAGTTACCGGCCTGGCCTATACGGCCACGATCATCGAAGAAAAAACCATCGACTATGAACAAGCCAAAGAGTTAATAGAGCATTTTGAGAAAAAAAGCTACATTAATAAAAACGGCCAAATCGCTCAAACCATGAAAGAGGCTCTGAAGGCGGGGACGCTTGATTTGCCGCAAAAATATGAAGCCGCCCGCGAAAAGCTGGAGACGGTCATCCGCCGGGCCGACAACAAGCCCAAGATACGCGACGCCTCCAAAGAAGTGACCGTGAAGCTGAACAAGCGGGCGCTTGTTTCCGCTGAATTCATGGAAATATGGGAACGCATAAAACACAAAACCGCCTATCGGGTCAATGTTGATCAAGCCACGTTGATGGAAAGATGCCTGAAAGCTTTGAAGGCCATGGATACCATCCCCAAAGCCCGACTGGTGACCCAAACGGCCGACCTAGACATCAAAAAATCAGGCGTGGCTCATACCGAACGCGGACTGCGCACCGCCGAGCTGGAATCGTTAAATCCACTGCCGGACATCATGCTCATCTGGCAGGAAGAATGCGGCCTGACCTTCCCGGTCTGCCGCGACCTCCTCCTGAACAGCGGCCGCCTGACCGATTTCGTCCACAACCCGCAACTGTTCATCGAAAGAACGATCCCACTAATCAACGAAGCCATCCGCACCCTGGAAATAGACGGCATCAGATACATGAAACTGGCCGGACAGGAATATTTCATCCAGGAAATCTTCGACAGCGAAGAACTCCTGGCCAGCCTGGATAACAACGCCCTGCCGGTCAACCACAGCCTCTACGACCACGTCCTCTACGACAGCGAAACTGTGGAAAAACCCTTCGCCCAAGCGCTGGACAACGATCCAGACGTAAAAATGTTCTTCAAACTGCCAGACAAATTCAAAATCAATACCCCCCTTGGCACTTACAACCCTGATTGGGCCGTATATCTGGACCGCAACGGCACGAAGAAACTTTATTTCGTCATCGAAACCAAAGGCAGCACCAGCGACACAGAACTGCGCTTGAAAGAACAGCTAAAAATCAAGTGCGGCCAGGAACATTTTCGCGCTCTGGAGAATGATCTTAATTTTCAGGTTACATCGGATTGGAAAGGATTCAGGGCTGGGTTATAATTATTCACACTTTAGGGATAGTAGCCAAGCTACTCCTATTATATCCAGACCAATACTTCATGGTTGGTGGTAAAATGAAATATATGTTCAAATTCCTACTCGCCGTCTGTCTTCTAAGCTGTGCGAACGGGGCCATAGCCACTCAGCCGGGTAGTGATAAATCTCAAGAGTATAAAATGCCGGCCTATAAAAAGTCTTTTGTCGTGTCGCCGGAAGTTTATAAGAAGGCTGTCGACTATCACACCACGCACTATAATAAGCTGTCAAACCCCAATAAATTTGTGATCATCGATTTCAGCCTTCATGCAAGCAAGGCCAGGTTGCTCTATCTGGACATCGCAAACGAAACGTTCAGAACGCACCATGTGGCGGCAGGCGTCGGTTCAGATGCAGATGGTGACGGCTATGCGACAAAATTTTCCAACACCGCTGATTCAAAAATGTCATCACTTGGGGCTTATGTCACCCTTCACCCCTACACCGGGAAGTACGGCTACTTCAAAGATATATCTGAGAAAGATACTACGTGATAGCTTGATGAGCGAAATATTTCTTTTTTAAGCATACTGATAATCGCAAGAAAATATTACAGTTCGAAATTTTATTTAATGACGTTTTCTTCTAAACGCTACATTTCTCAACGCGTACCGTGCTCAATGGCATCTTTGACTATACGAACGAGGTATTCCTGGTTTGACCGGTCGCCTAAATCATGGAAAGTCGCCGAGGCCGCAACCAGCGCGGTGCGGACGTATGCACTGTTATCACTGAATAGTTCTCTATCCAATGGAACACCGTGACGGTCAGCAAAATCACAACAGAACGTGACAATCGTTCGGGTATTTCCCTCACGGAAAGGATGCGCCTTCCATATCTCAGCCAGACTTTGTGCAAATTCTTTGGCTTTTTCATCAATATTCAAGTTCGCCCAACCAATTTCATTGAGATGAGCCAAGGCCGCATTCAGATGCTTTTCAATATCCGCGATATCTGAATACTCAACAGAAAGGCCGCCCAAAACACTTTCCGCTTTCTCTATGTTGATTACCCGAATTTGCCCAGCCCAGTCAAAGATATCCTGAAAAATGTACTGGTGGAGGCGGCATAGGTGGGCAAGGTCATAATCACCTTCAATGGGTGAATCCATAAGCTCTCTAATACGAAATCCGGTATAGTCCGCCTCAATTTGCCTGAGCCTGTCTTCATTCCGCTCATTGAAAGCGTTTATCAATATTTCCGTGTGAGGATAAACATAAGGATCGTCATTCACTGGCAGCAGCATCCTTTTTCAATTTATATTTCGCGTCCAGGGCCCGCTTTATATCCTCCAGGGTCAGTTCACCACGTTTTTCTTTTTCCGCCATAGCCAGGAAGTCCGGGCTCGGTTCCAGGCCATCCACTTTTATGATACCCAACGCATAATCCCACGCTTGCTGTTTTTCCATAATTGGTACCCTCACCGCTCAAAAAAATATTTGACAGATATTCACTGCATCCTATTTATTATACTGAATTAAGAGAATAAATCAAAGACCTGTCCAAGATGCATCCCATATATTTTCAGATATATATTACTCCTTTGAAATAATAACTTTTTGCTCAAACAACCGCCATTTTCCGTTGTGTAAATGGCGATTAATTTTCAGGAGGTGATATATGGACCTATTTTGTTCGGAAGTAGTGAACGACCTGGCCGGTGCCATGCTGAAAGTACAGGCGGAAATCAATCCGGCTATAAAAGACAGAGAAAATCCTTTTGCCAAAGCCAAATATGCCACATTGAACTCAGTGATGGAGGCATCGCGTGAGGTGTTGCTCAAGCATGGAGTGTGGCTTGTGCAATATGCGGTACCGGTTGAAGCTGGGCATGTGGGATTGGTAACGAAGCTGGTTCATGCGGCCAGTGGGCAGTGGCAAGCATCTTTTATGGTGATGCCGCTGCCGAAAGCAGATCCGCAGGGGTTCGGTTCGGCGTTGACTTATGCCAGGAGGTATTCGTTGGCCACCTTGGTCGGTTTGGTTGTAGAGGATGATGACGGGGAAGCTGCCTGTGGCCGTTCCAGAAAAAATCTGAGGAAAAATTCCCAGAATAAACATACTGAGGCGGCAGATTTAAATTCATCCAGCGATTGTGATTCTGAAATAGCTGCACCTTCATCGTCGGAAAGTGACGTATTGAAAAAGTTGCCGAAATTCGATGGGGTCAACTATCAGCTTGTGAATGCTGCGGATGGTAAGCTATGTGTCGTGGCGACTGGCCAGACGTCTGGTAAAAAAGAATTGTTGAGGAATAACGGTTTTCGCTGGAACCCTGAGCGTAAAATCTGGTGGAAGTATGCTCAGGCAGCTTGATTCAGGCGTTACATTTTTATGATTTTTGATGATGCCCTTGTCGGGCTTTTTTATTGGGAGGAACAATGAAAAATCAGCAAAAAATTTTGTCGCTTCTAGCCAATGGACTGGAGGCGGCTAGGCATCAGCACACGCTCCAGTCACTTGGAGATCGTGGCACTTATTTGGGCATGTCAGACCTGGCTCTGGGGCTGCGCTGCCCCAGGGCCGTGGTGGCCAGGAAGGTGTTGGATAAAAATGATGGGATGGGTTTGAACCAGTTGATCCGGCTCAGTCGTGGTCATTGGCTGGAGCATGGTATTGAGGAAGCACTTGCGGCTGTTGGCCAAAAATTTATCTCACAGTTGGAAATCAGTGTTGAGATTCAAGTTGTGTCTATCAAGGCTCATCTGGATTTAGTTTTGATTGCTGATGATGGCCGGTCAATTACCGTACTGGAGTTGAAGAGTTCTGCTCGCCGGCGTGACCAGGTGTATGGCACGCATGAAGCGCAGCTTTATGGGCAGTTGGGATTGTTACAGCGATTCTGGAGTCAGTCTGTATTCAAAAGTGAACAGTTTGGCAAGGGTGCATCTGAACATGTCAGTGCAGGATTCTGTTCGTTTCCTGAACTGACGCAACGTCAGTTCGGGATCAAAGTTCCGGTTGATGTTAAATCAGTTTCCATTCGTGGATTTGTATTGACAGTATCGCCAGATGAGGCTTGTGCCTTTGGTCCGTACGAACCGAACGATAAATTTCTGGAGGTAATACTGTCTACCGGCGTCAATTTGTGGCAACGGATCGAAGAAATTCGATCCGACCAGGCAACCCTGCATGATATTTCGCATCAACATGGCTTTGATCCGTTATGTGAATATTGTACCGACAATCGCAACTGCCCAAATTTTCAAGGCCCGGAACATCCTGAGCTGGAGCCGGAGTTGTCAGATTTGGTCAGCCTGAAGGAACAGCGTTCCCGGCTGGATGATGAAATCAAGGAACGCGAAGAGCAACTGAAGGCCATTGCCGCCATTATGAAATTGAATGGTCGGTGGATAAATGGCCTCAGGCATCGCTTTAAAATTTATCAGATGCAGGGACGAGTCACCATTGACCAGGCCGTCTTAAACGCCAACATCGATCAACTGAAGCGCATTGACCGGGAACAGTTGTTGGCCGCCATGGCGTCGGCCCAAAAAATTGGGCGGCAGTTCGAGCGGCTTCAACTTTCATCCATCAATTAAACAGGAGACGCCATGCACACCGAACTCGAAAATCTTCAGATGATAGATATGGATGCCGGTCAGGTTTTCAGCGGACTGCCGTCCGGCACTTTTATCAAAGGCTATGCAGCGCCTTCCATTTACACTCCGAAGCCGGATGTTGATTATCTGTTCCATGAATCCAGCCGCGACGTTATCGTCTGGTTTCTGGAGAAATCCGATCCTCTATACATCTTTGGGCCGACAGGCGCGGGAAAAACCAGCGTGGTAAAACAGTTGGCCTCGCGTCTCAACTACCCGGTGTTTGAAGTGACCGGCCATAGCCGTTTGGAGTTTCCTGATCTGGCCGGTCATCTGACGGTCAAAGACTCGCAGATGCAATTCCAGTACGGACCTCTGGCTTTGGCCATGAAATTTGGCGGTATCATGCTGTTGAATGAAATTGATTTACTTGATCCGTCTACAGCCGCAGGACTCAACAGCGTCCTGGATGGATCACCGCTCTGCATCCCTGAAAATGGCGGTGAGATCATCACGCCTCACGCGATGTTTCGTTTCGTAGCCACAGCCAACACCAACGGAGCTTCTGATGAAACAGGTTTGTACCAGGGCACGCTTCGCCAAAATTTGGCCTTTCTGGACCGTTTCATTCTCTGTGAAGTCGGCTACCCCAAGCCGGAACTGGAGTTGGAATTGCTGAGCAAAGTCTCACCCGAACTTCCGTCAGATTTGCGGGCAAAAATGGTGGAGTATGCCAACGAAGTAAGGCGCCTTTTTTTGGGCCAATCCGAAAACCCCTCTGGTCAGGTTCTCGACATCACCTTTTCTACCAGAACCCTCATCCGATGGGCCAACCTCACCGTCAGATTTCAGCCGTTGGCCAAGCAGGGACTGTCGCCCATTAACCATGCTCTGGATCGCGCCCTGGCTTTCAGGGCAAACGCGGAAAGCCGCACCTTCCTGTATGAGCTGGCGCAACGCATTTTTCCCAACACCATCAAGGAGGAATCATGAACACTGTTCCCTGCGAAATGAAAATTCTTGACCGCCTGGTCGCGGTCAACTTGTCTGTGGCCATATGGACTGCCAGGAAGAAATTGACCGCTGCTGATTTTGGCGGAGCCGAGCTTCCGCCGGAGGAACTGGCCTCATGGGGCAGCAAGAAAGTTTGCGACCCGGAACGGCTGCGCATCTTCAGCACTTTGAAGTCACGGGCTGTGTCTCAACTGGATAAAATCGGAATCAGATTTCTTGGCGGCTGGGCCATACCTGAGGATCGAGCCGAGGCCATCAACCAATTCCTCCGCCAGATAAAAACCGAGTTCCTGAATGCCAAGGAATCTTTTCTGAATTCCTATGATCAGGCTGTCGCCTCCTGGGTGGATAAACATCCCGGCTGGGAACAGCTCATTGCCGCTTCAACAGTCAGCGCTGATTATGTCCGTTCAAGGCTGAGTTTCACCTGGCAGTTTTACAAAGTCGCGGCTCCCGATGCAAGCGTCGCCTCATCAGAAAGCCTGACACATGAAGTCGAAACCCTTGGCAATACTTTGTTTGGTGAAATTGCCAAAGAAGCGCAGTCCATCTGGAAACGGGTCTATGAAGGCAAAACCGAAGTCAGTCACAAAGCGCTGTCGCCGCTCAAGATTCTTCATGGCAAACTCAGCGGATTGAGTTTCGTGGAACCGCGAGCCGCTCCGGTAGCTGATCTCATTGAAGCCGCTATGCTCAGTGTTCCCAGGCGCGGACTGATTTCCGGTGCGCATTTGGTCATGCTGCAAGGACTGGTGACGATGCTGAGTAATCCCACCCTGCTGGTGCATCACGGTCAGAAAGTCATCGACGGAGCCAGTCCGAAAAGTTTAATTTTCTCTCCCCATTTGCATCATCTGCCTATCGAAAACAATGAAGGCACAGAAACAAAAAATGATCAGCCCACATCAGGTCATCCCTTCGTGGACAGCCTGGGATTGTGGTAGGAGGTTTTATGAAGCATTTCATTCGCTCATTGCCGTTGGTGGCCTCGGCTCTGGGACGTAAGTACGGAATCGAAGTCATCATCGGAGGAGATCAGGCGGCTACCGATGGACAAACCATTTATTTGCCCGCACTGCCGCTTGATTCTCCGCCTGAACTTGTCGCCCTGGCTCGTGGATATCTGGATCATGAGGCTTCCCACATCAGAGAAACCAATATGAAGCAAGTCAAGGCAGCGAAGTTGTCTCCGCTTGAACATCACATCTGGAACATTATAGAAGATCAGAGAGTGGAAAAAATTCTTGGCGACCTATTCCCCGGCTGCCGCAAGAATTTCGTATGGCTGATCAAACGCATTTTCCTTGTTGAACCAGAAACTCCAACATCCCTGGAACAGGCCATCCTCAATTGGATTTTACTGGAAGCCAGACGTTGGTCTGTTCCTGAATTGGCCCGAAGAGTCGATTTCATCGCCGCACACCTTGATCAGGAAGAGCCTGGGCTTCTTGATGTCATTCGTCCTATTATGGAGCGCATAAAGGCTAGCTGCCCCAGCACCAAAGCCGCAATAAAATATGCCCGTGAAATCGTAGAGGCCCTGAAAAATTTATGTGACCAGATGAAGTCAGGCTCTGCTATTACCACAACCGCTCCTGATGGAAGCACGGAAGCGCGGCCAGGTGACTGCGATGCTGATGATGCCAACCAGAAGCATGCCAACGCCATCTCAGCAATCGAGTCCCTGCTGTCGCTGTCCAAACCTGAGTTGCCACAGGATTTCGGTTCTGTCATCGGAACAATCTTAACAGAATCCAAACCTGAAAATCCGTGTGAGGCCTTGAAAGTGGCGCAAGTGGCCACACGGGAAACAGGCCTGCTACCGCCGTCCGCTCTGGAAGAGTCTCGTGCCGCCACATTGGCCATGCGGCGCAGACTGCAAAGTTTGATACAGTCTCTTGTCATTAAAAAGGTCAATCCCGGCCGAAGTGGCCGACTGGATGCAGGCGCTCTTCACAAACTCTATGTAGGAGACAGAAAAATTTTCCGCCGCTCAGGCGTGAGAGTTGGCCTGGACACAGCCATCCACCTGCTGATTGACGCTTCCGGTTCCATGCGCTGCCAGATTGACCTGGTCAGCATGGCCGCCTATTCATTGTGCCGGTCACTGAGCGAGGCACGAGGAATCAACATCGGAGCCAGCATCTTTCCAGGAAACTTCATTCCCGGCCGCAATGGAAATCCAAAATCATGGGATACCATCTCCCCAGTTCTTCGACACGGAGAAACCCTGCATCAGCGTTTCCAACTGGAAGCCGCAGGCGGCACTCCCATGGGCGAAGCCATCTGGTGGGCCATGCAGCAGATGGCACCTTTGCGTCAATCCAGAAAAATCATTTTCATTTTGACTGACGGGGAACCAGACTTCATCCCCAACACCAAAGCCGCCATAGCTGAAGCCCATCGCATCGGCTTTGAATTGTATGGCCTCGGCATGGGCTGCGAGTCTATCAAAGAACTGCTGCCAGGCCGCAGCACCGTTATCCACAACTTGTCACAACTGCCACAATGCCTGTTCCATCTTATGGGACAAGCCATTGTCAGATCAAACTGACGGCAAAAAACCTGACATGCAACACTTCCCACCAGCGGCTCCAAGCCGCATTTTTCATACCAAGGAGCTCATTATGACTTTACCCAGATGCCCCAAATGCGGGACCAACGCCTATATGGTCCCCTTAAACTACGGGGAAAAAATCGGAACCACAGTCGGAGGCGTAGTCGGCCTGGCCCTCTCCATCGGACGCGGCGCAGCCTTGGGCTCAGGCGCCGGAGCGGCCATCGGAAGTTTCGTGCCTATCGTCGGCACCGCCATCGGCGCAACTGCTGGTGGCTTCGCAGGTGCCCTGGCCGGTTTCATGCTCGGCGCTGAAGCTGGTTGCCGCATAGGTTCCGAATTTGACGATCACATCCTTCGCTGTTTTCGTTGCAATCGCTGCGGTTCGGAAATACAATTTTAAATCGTATATTCAACCTTTAGCCTCGGAGCAAAATACTCCGAGGCCAATTTTTTAACGATTCATCTTGATGTTTCATGATACTGTATTGTATTATAAAAATTAAATAGGAGGCAGTTATGTCTATTCATACCAATAAGGTAAAATTTGCCACCCAAGCTGATCCGATATTGCTCGAAGCCTTGCGCAATATCGCCAATGCTGAAGGACGACAGTTGCAGTCACTTATTGACGAAGCCCTGCGGGAATACCTGGAAAAGCGTCAAACGGACAAACCCCGTAAACATGTCCTGAAAGCTCTGGATGAAAGTTTACTTCAATACGATGAACTATACCGGAAGTTGGCTGAATGACAGACTATTTAAGTACGGCTGACATTTTGGGGATACATCATGTTCTTTTGGAACAATATGGTGGTTCAGGTGGCCTGCGTGATCTTGGTGCGTTGGAATCAGCCGTCTTCAGACCACAATGTGGATATTACGATGGCATAATTGAAGAGGCCGCCGCCCTGTTGGAAAGTCTTTTAATCAATCACCCATTTATCGATGGCAATAAAAGAGTAGCGTTTGCCGCCTGTGATGTTTTTTTGCGCATCAATGGTTGCAGACTTGTCTCTTCACCAGCGTTTATGTTTGAAAATATGATAAAATGGATACAAAATCCCACTGATCGTTTGGATGCGATAAAGCATTCTCTGCAAGAAAATATTGTTCAATATTATATTGATAAAAGTTGAAATTGATGATATTTTTTTAGCCACTTAACCGTTTTGATTTTTTTCTTCTAGCTGCATTCATGTGTATCCATTAAGTTTAATATCGTAACAGGAACAAATGGAATTAAACGTTATACAAAATGCCAATTCTGCTAAAATTGAACGTGCTGCCGTCAGAGCACTTGAATCTATTGTTGACTCGCACTCCGAATTATCTGCCCAAATATCAAAAAATGACAGATATCCAATTTGGGATGGTGATATTTTTGTCTATAGCTCACATCTTCACAAAAACGATTCAATAAAAGGAAGAATTCCTGTGCAAGTAAAGGGGCGAAAAGTCAAGAATCAACAATTCAGCCAAGAAACCACATTCTACTCGCTATCTATAAACCATCTGAAAACATATTGCAACGATGGTGGAGTCATATTTTTCGTCGTTGAAGTTAATGATACTGAAGTAAGTAAAATTTTCTACAAAACATTGCTTCCTGTTGACATAAAAGACATATTGCAAAAGAGCAAATCATCAAAAAGTATCAAAACACAATTCGATGAATTAATCGACACAAAACACAAAAACTTAAAACTGATTTGTAATGATTTTTTAATTCATCGCAACCGGCAGTGCAGTTATCAATCTAATATAAATCCAACAGAAATCGAAACAATTAAAGGTGGAAGCCTTTTTCTTCCAACTACGGATTTACATTATCTTTTACATAATGAAACTTTTATATATTTTGGGCCAGCAGACTTTCCACCATTACTAATTGAAAAGGGTCAGGTCACTTCTGTCGCTGGTGACTATGAGTGTGATGTGAGTGTCTCAAAGCCATACTTTTCAAAAATGAAAGTTGAAGAGAGCAAAAATGGGCGTAAAATATTTTTTGGCTCTAAGATCGAATTAGACTTTGGTAATGAAGAACAGAGGCAACAGCAGAACCTTACTGCCCATATGCGCCTCGAAGGCCCGCTTAATGAAGTTATAACAACTATAGATTTTTTTATTGATATTCTTGATGAAAAGCAATTTAGCATCAATGATGCGTGCATTTCATTAAACAACTTCACGGGTCAAAAAGATGGGCTGATGAATCTTTCCAGAGAACTTAAAACCATCATGAAGTTGTTTGTCACATTACGGCTTCCTATAGATATTGATTTAGAAAAAATCTATGCCCAGAAAAATTTCCTGTTGGCATTGTCAAATCCAATTTTAGAACGAAAAACATCTGAACAAACAATTCTAAAAAAAACTGATGATGGCACTGTCGTTGCTGGTTCATATTGCGTTGATATATGTGGATTTCTTTGTTACTTCATTGAAATGGGTAGCGCACAAAACGGCTATATGATATATGATTATTTTTCTTATGATTTCACAGATATATGTAAGTTTTCGATAGCATTAAAAGAACGACTGGACGGCTCAGAAGATCGGTTAGAAGCGCCATTTTTGGCTTACTCTAAATTCGAATACAAAGACTTAAAGCGCATTGCTTCTGAACCAAATAATTTTAGTAGGGACGCGGTCATAAAAGCAATCGAAAAATCCCATCCTCAGCTAGAGCTATCAGGGACTTTGATTAATTTTTTATTGAATATATTAGCCATTTACGATGAAAATCCTAACGAAGATTTTTACATAATTGCAGACGCATTGTCATTAAAATTGATGTGTATTGAAGGATCAACAATTAATAAACTGAATCGAATGCAAGTAATAAAGCGTAAAAGAAACCTGAATAGCTGCGGAGCAGATGAGTTATCTCATTTGATAGAATCCACTCAAGCCCCGGACCTATTGTGTGCTATACACATATTGCTTGAAAATAATTATGAAGTACGCAAATACTTGAATACAATGTCTCCAGATATGAAAGAGACGTTTACTTCATACCCAATGTATAATTTATGGAATAAAACTATACGCGAGTAAGCCCACCAATTGGGCTTATTATAAAAGTAGCCGCACAGAGGTTAAATCATGATCATTACATTCACTAAATTAAAAACACATATCAGTAAATACCTTGACCTTGTTGATAGAGAAGAAATCATCATTCCCCGCAATGGTAAACGGGTGACCAATCTGGTTGATACCAGTGATAAATTTGATCCGGTTAAAGCTTTAAAAGGTATTTTACCAGTTGACGCATCGTTGAAAAATGCTAAAGAGGAGTGGTTAGCCAGAAAATAAATGGTATCGTTGATATTAACCCGGCAATTGAATATATCAGTTATGCTGTATAACTGATCTTTGGATGTTTGAAGTACTTGCGGACCGATTTGGCTTTTTCTGAAGCATCCGCATATGGCTGATGGTCTTCTTTGAGAGTTGCTCTTTGTTCCGGGCCGGTGTCCCACTGTGAACGCCGCACTTCAGGTTACAGTTGAGATATTCATCCGGATTCAGTTCTGGAGAATACGAGGGCAGGTGGAACACCTCTATTTCCTTGTTCCGCTCCGGTTTCGACAGCCAGGTTTTGACCACTTTGGCGTGGTGCACCTTCAGGTTGTCAAGAATCAGAAACACTTTACGCCCGCCAGCCCTTTTGATCAGTCTTTTCATGAAATCAATCAAGAGAGCGGCGTTGAAAGTTCCCTCAAACAAGCGAAAACGAACCAGCCCCTGATTAGTCACCGCTGAGATCATATTGATGGATTCCCGCCGGGCATTGAGGCTGATCACCGGGGTTTGCCCTTTTGGGGCATAACCGCGACCATGCTGGCAATCGGTCCGCAAGCCGGTTTCGTCTCCCCAATAAATTTCCCCACCTTCACTTTTGGCCTGATCTCGGATGATAGGATATGCTGTCGCCAACCACTGCTGAACAGCTTCGGGCCTTTGCTCATAAGCGCGCTTCAATGGCTTTTGAGGCGTAAAGCCCCAGCGCTTCAAATACTCTCCGACACTGCGAATAGGCATTTTGAAGCCGCATCGCAACTCTATCAGCTCCGCCACAGCTTGTCTGGTCCAAAGCGCGAAGTCCAGCTTCAATTGTTCTGGGACTTTGTCAATCAATAGTTTACGGATTTGAGCTTCCTGATCCGCGCTGAGTTGCCGACACTCGCCTAAACGACGGCCACGGCGAAGGGGCTTGTAAAACGCAACTCCCTTCTCCGCGTAGCACTTCAGCCAGCGCCCTACTGTATCGGCATGAGCGCCGACTGTCTCTCCTATGGCAGACCGGGTCAGCCGTCGCTTATTTAAGGCTATGGCTTGCCGCCGTTTCTCTTCCAGAACATCCGATGATACTTTACGAGAATCTCTCTTTTCCATGTCCGCATTATACCAGAGGAAAACAATATTGTTCAGACTATTTAATTGCCGGGTTAATAATAAATAGAATCAAGCATATTATTCTTGATGCGGCAAAGCCGACAAAATAAAAGACCTACCATGCGCACGGGCGAGGCAATTTTTTCGGCTTTCGCAGGGCAAATTCGATTTCAGCGCGGGGATAGACCTTCAGGTCATCCCCGTGCTGGAAGCGGATTTACGCGAAGTATGGCGGAAAAAGCGTCCGCCCTCCCAAGCCACATTTAGATGCGTAAGCCCTGCAAGTGGGCGGAGAACCTCATTTCGCGTTTGGCCGGAGGCGGACGGCTCTGGCCCGAACTTGCCGGATATCATTCCGCCAGTTGGCGATAAAGGTTTTACTTGACGAATTCGTAAAAAAATGTATCAATTGAAATTGAGACTCAATAATTTTAAACCTCAATTTTGAGTGATGTGTGGCAGATGAAAACGGCTGAGACTAGTCAACGAATATATGATGCGGTACTGAACTATCCTCTGGTTATCCTGACGGCCCCGGTTGGCTTTGGCAAAACTTTCGTCGCCAGGCGGATCGCGGCCAGAATCAACCACCGCCCGCCCGGGACGGCCTCTTCCGATTCAACCCCTGAAAAAGCCCGCGCTTATTACATGTCGGCCAGCCACGGTGAAAGCGGGCTGGATTATCTGTGGGCCAGGCACCTTTCAGTGCCGGAAGCGGTCAAGTCTCCACTCAGCGCGATCCTGGAAAAGTATCCCGACCCTTTCAGCCTCCAATACCGTTCCATGGCCTTGGATTACCTGAAGCGGCTGGCCGATTCCCACCCGATGGTCATCATCATTGATGACTTCCACTGCTTGGAAAGCGCGCGTTTATCCTCTTTTTTCAGCCGAATTATAAAGGCCGGTATTTCCGGCCTCTCATTTCTGCTCATATCAAGAAGCCGCCCGGCCCTGCCGCTGGAGGAAATGCGCATCAAAAACCAATGCCGCGTCTTCGGCCCGGACAGCCTGACCCTGGGTTTTGAGGCGGCCACTGAGTTTTTCAAAGCCAGAAATATCGATGATCAGGAATTCATCCGCCGCAGCTGGGCCAGAAACGAAGGCTGGCCCGCCGCCCTTCTTTTGGATGCGGAGGAATATGGCCGAAGCGGGCACCTCTGTTCAGATACCGATCTGTTCCACCTGTTTGAAGAATCCGTGTTTCCCTTCCACACCGCTGAGGAGAGAACCTTTCTTCTGGAAATTTCCAGCCTGGATAAGTTTACCGAGCGGCAGGCCCTGAATCTTTGCCTGTCGCTGGATTTAAACCCTCTGCTATTGTATTCAATGGCTGATTATTCATTTATTCAATTCAATAAAAACACCGGGATGTATCGAATGCACCCTGTCTGCCGCGATTACTGCCAGCTTAAATTATATGAGCGTTCCTACAGCTCTCCTGTTTCCGTCCGGCTTCCGGCCCCGGAGGCGGCTGGCGGCCCTGGGCCCAATATTCCCGAGGCCCTTATGCAAGAAACGTGTCCCTCTCTGACCCTGCGGGAAAAGAAAATGATGGAGCAGGTGGTGGCTGGCAAGAACAACCGGCAGATTGCCGAACAGCTTTCGGTTCAGAGAATAACTGTGGCCAAGGCCCTGAGCGGTGTTTACCGGAAATTCGGGGTCAGTAACCGGGCGCAGGCCATTAGCGCCTTTCTTCATTATATCAACTCTTTATAATTCGCTGGATCATCTCGCCCATGAAAAATTCCATCGCCCGCTGAAATCCGGCCTCAGATATACAGGTGTATACTTGCGGGATTTTATTGGAAGTAGTATTTTTTAATTGCTATTGAGACACTATATCAATAATATAATTATCCGATACAAACCCTGGCGGCCGGTTTGCGCCAGGCTGCTTAAATTGGAAGGATATGGAAATGCTGGATATGAACGGGGCCTCCCGCCTTTATATGATGATCGGCCCGGCCGGAGTGGTCCTGATTGTGCTGGCTGTGGTGGCCATGTTTCTGGCTTTGAAGAATTTTATATTCCTGGCGCTGGTCGGCCGCGATTTTCGCCAGGCCGCCCGGTCTCTGGCCGCCACCCCGGAAAACCGGGACGGCATTCTGATGCGTTTTGCCAAAAATCCCATCATCGCCATTATTGACGGCGTCATCAAAACCCACGGCCGCCACTCCGATGACCTCAAAGCCGAGGTGGCCTATCTGTTCCACCGCTATTTCGCCCGGGCCCAGCGCGACATAACTTTTCTGCGTGTCATCGCCGTCATCTCGCCGCTCTTAGGCCTCCTGGGGACCCTCCTGGGCCTTCTGGGCGTTTTCCAGGCCCTGTCGCACACCACGGCCGTTTCCACCAGCACGGTGCTGGCCGCTGGCATCTGGGAAGCTATCATCACCACAATCATGGGCCTGACCCTGGCCATCCCCACCCTGATCGCCTATTACATCTTGAGCCTGAAGCTGCGGTCTTTCCATCTGGTTTCCATAGAATACGGCTACCGCTTCCTGGAGTGCCGTCCCAGGCCTTGTCGCGATCACCAGTCGTCCCAAGCGGCCCGAAGCGAAGACATGAGCGCGGACAAGGCCATGGTGGCGGCATGAAGCTTGATCTGCAATTAAACGATCTAGATGAAGATAGTCTGGACATGACGCCCCTGATTGACGTGTTGTTTCTGCTCCTGACCTTCTTCATCCTGGCGGCCACCTTCGTGGCCCCATCCATGGAAGTTGAACTGGCTAAGGCCGACAATCTGGCGGCCACCCGCAACGAGGAGGTCAGCCTAATCTTCAGCATCGACGCGGAGGGCCTGATATATCATGAAAAGAATCAGATCACCCCGGAGGAACTGAAAGCGGTTTTAGGCGGGCACGGTCCGGATGTGCCGATTGTTTTCAATGTCGACCAAGGCGCGCCCTTTGAGTCCTTCATGACGGTTCTGGATGAAGCCAGAAGCCAGGACAAGCATAAATTCCTGATTAGCGGGCAGCCTAAAAGCGAGCAGCCGGGCTGAATACGATGAACAGTTTCGCTGCCAGGGCCGATAATTTTGCCCCCGCCAGGGATCGCCGGCGTGACGCTTCGCGCTGGGGGGCGGCTTTGAGTTTCGCCTTTTATCTGGGGCTGGGCCTGTATCTGTGCTGCAACCCCAAGATATTCGCGGCCCATGTGGGGCCGACCGAGCCGGAGCCGATTTTAATCGAGATGGTCAGCTTTGCCGAGCCGGAATCAAAGGCCGCGCCCATCCCGGAAGAGCTTCCAGAACCTGAGCCGCCGCCGGCAACTGAACCAGCGCCGGAGCCGGACCCAATCCCGGTTCCAGCCCCTCAGCCCAAGCCGAAGCCTAAAAAGGAGACGAGGCCCAAGCCCACCCAGGCCCCGGAGCGGAAAGAGGCCCCGGCCAAATCCGCTCCCGCCCCGGCTCCGGCCGCGCCCAGCCGCGAGGCGCAGGACAAGTTTGCGTCAGACTTTGTCAAAGCTGTGGAAAAAAACAAATTCTACCCCAAAGAAGCCAGAAAGGCCGGATTGACCGGCACGGTTAAGGTAAAGGTGACGTTCGACGGCCAGGGCTTCATCAGGAGCGCTTCGCTGCTGCCGGGAAGTTACCCGGCCGAATTGGGTGAAGCTGCTATGGCGACCATAGAGAAAGTAAAAAAACGCTGGGCGCCTAAGAATGGCGGTCCATCGTCGCTGACGGTGCCCATAGGATTCAGGCTGCGTTAAACGCCGCCGATTAACTTGCTGAAACATGCATTTTTAAAAAGGCGGCCAATGGCTTTGGTCGCAAGGAATTGTTTTACCTTAATTTAGGGAAAAGTTCGGAACAAACAGGGTTTGGGAAAATCCGGCCGGAAGCGGCGCGTCAATTTGGTGCGGCCCCTCCGGCCAGACGGATGATCTTTGCCCAAAATTTGAAAATGATTGGTGTCCCATGACAACAGCTCAACCGTTAAGACCCAGCCACGGCAGTATGCGGGCGCATCCGCCCGCCTCAGGAAATGGCTCTGTAAATTCTTATATGGCCAAAGAATCAGGCGACCCGCTGGGCCAGGCCTTTGACCGCAAGTTCACCATTCACGCCGGAGTTATGGCTGAATCCATTGCTCCGGAGGCTGTTGATGAAGCCTACCGCGGCCTTTTAAACGGCCCCGGCGGCCCGATGGCTCTCTATATCCACATTCCCTTCTGCCACAACCATTGCCTTTACTGCGGTTTCTGCGGCAGGCCGCCCCAGGAGGATCTCTGTTCCAGTTATGCCCTAGCCCTTTCGGCTGAAGCGGCCTGGCTGGGCTCGCACTCGGCCGCCAAGAATCCAGTGCGGACCATCTATCTCGGCGGCGGAACGCCCACGGTCCTGTCACCGAAGGATCTTATGCGTCTGATGGATTCGCTTCACCGCCATTTCAACCTGGCCAATGATTGCGAAATAACCCTTGAAGGCCGCCTTCATGATTTCACCCCCGAAAGGGCCCAAGGATTCCTGGCGGCCGGATTCAATCGCTTTTCCATCGGCGTTCAGAGCTTCAACACCGAAATCCGCCAGCGCCTGGGCCGTCTCAGCGACCGGGCCGTGGTCATAAAACTCTTGGAGAACTTGGTCGCCACCCAAATGGCCGATGTCATCATCGATCTTATTTATGGCCTGCCCGGACAGTCGGTCGATGATTTCGTTGAGGACCTCCGCACCGCCGAAAGCGTGGGCGTGGACGGGCTGGACACCTATCAGTTAAACGTCTTTCCGGGCAGCCGCCTCAGCCGGGCCGTGGAGGAAGGCCGGATGCCGGCCTTGGCTCCCCTGAGCGGCCAGGGCCGGTATTACCGCCGAGCCAGCGAATATCTTTTGGGCCGCAAGTGGCGTCAGCTCAGCCTCAGCCACTTTGCTCGCACCCATCGCGAGCGCAACATCTACAACCCCTGGGCCAAACGCAAGGCCAACTGCCTGGCTCTGGGGGCCGGGGCGGGCGGCTTTTATTCCGGCTGGTCGTTCTACCGCGCGCCCAAGCTGGAAAAATACCTGGAAAACGCGACCAGGGGCTATTTCAGCCCCGACGCCCTCAGCGGCCCCCTGTGGAGCAATGAAATAAGCGCCTTCATTGTTGAGCAGATGGAGCAGGGCTTTCTCAATTACCGGCGGCTGGTGGACCAATTCAATGTCAACCCCGAACCGCTGAAAGCGCTTTTGAAGAACTGGCATGAAAACGATCTGGTCGGCTTTGACGAGGAATGGCTGACCATGACTTTGAACGGCCGTTTTTGGGGCGTGAACCTCACCCAGGCTGTCATCGATACGGCCGTTAATAATATCAAGGAGAATTGAAGTTGAGTTCGTTAAAAAAAATGACATTGGCCGCCGGGGCTCTGGCCCTGGCGGCGGTTATGGCGCCCCGGGCTCAGGCCCAGGATCTTGAAACAAGGGAAGTTATGGTCACGGCCACCAGAACTGAAAAGGAGCTGATGGAAGTGCCCATGAGCGTGGGGGTGGTGACGGCCGAGGATTTGAAACGGGAACCTTCCGCCAGCGTGGCCGACGCCCTTTCCAGCATTCCCGGCGTCACCGTGGCTGACGGCGGCATGCCCGGCGGCAAAAGGGTGATGATTCGCGGCGAAAGCCCCATGCGCTCCCTGATCCTCATCGACGGGGTGAAAGTTTCCGAACAGAAGAGCATGAGCGGCTCGGCCATTCTCATCGACACCAGCGAGATTGAGCGCATTGAGGTCATCAAAGGCCCGGCTTCGGTGCTTTATGGCTCGGAAGCCATTGGCGGTGTGGTCAACATCATCACCAAAAAGGGCGGCGAAAAGCCCATCAGCTTCAGCCAGAATTTCACGCTGGACAGCTCCACCGGCAGCGCCAATATCCACACCGCGATTTTCGGCTCCTACAATGGCTTCAATTATCGCTTTTCCGGCAGCGGCGTCAATGCCGGAAAACGCCAGACTCCCGGCGGCTCGCTGGAGGATTCGGAATATAAGAACAGATATTATTCCGGGCAGGTGGGCTATGATTGGGATAAGGGTTCGGTCTATCTGCGGGCCGACCGCTATGAAAGCGAAATTCACATTCCCAGCAACGTGGCTTCCGGCAAGGCCTGGGCCGAAACAGCCACCATGAGCGGCTGGATGAACAACAATACCACCGTCTCGCTCTATCTGCCCCAATGGGATCGTGAATCCTTGACCGGCGGTTTCGAATTCCGTGACCTGACCGATAATCTCAAGCGGGTGAAGGTCGACGGATATTTTCAGAACATGAAAAAAGATTTTCGCAACAACGTCAATGTCTATAACGATCTGTTCGTGGATCTCAGCAACATGCCCGGCAATATCAGCAGCGGCTTGTTGCAGGTGATCGTGGATCAGAACATTCACACCTACAATGATCAAGACAGCTACGGCGGCAGCGCCCAGACCGAATGGGAGTTCGGCAGCCATTCAGTGATCGCGGGCCTCGATTACAACAAGGATAACCTTAAAGCCGATGATAAACGGGTGAACGGCTCCGTGACCACGTCGACTCCCGACCTGACCCCCAACACCGGTTTTCCTCCCTTCCCGCCTTTCTTTGAAGGCCCCAATCATTTCCGGCCGGTGGTCACGCCTTCAGCCTCGGCTTACTATCAATACGAAGTCGAACAGAGCACCATTGGCCTATTCATTCAGGATGAATGGGACATCACCAACGACTGGACGGCCATTTTAGGCCTCCGGGAAACCTGGATCGATTCCAGCCTCAAACGAAACAACAACCCGGCCCTGCCGAACAACAAAGACATCAGCGATTCCAACCTGGTCGGCAATGTCGGCGTGATCTATTCCGGTTTTGAAGATATGGCCATCCGGGCCCACTGGTCGCAGGGCTATCGCTTCCCATCGCTGAACCAGATGTATCTGGGCACTGTTCACGGGCAGGAGGGGCGGACTCTCCCCAACCCCGATCTGAAGCCGGAAGAATCCGATAACTTTGAAATTGGCCTCCGTTACAACGGCGGCGATTGGAATCTGGATATGGCCGTTTTCTATTCCGATTCCAAGAACTACATCACCACCCAGACCATCGGCGGCACCAAGGACAGCCAGTTCGTCAACATGGATAAAGCCCGCACTTATGGTGTGGAACTGGGCCTGGATTACACCTTTGAAGAATACGGACTGACTCCGTATGTGTCGGCCGCCTGGATTAACCGCCGCATTGAAAACACCATTGAGGCGGGCCGGGTGGTGGATGTGAACGGCACTAATACCAAGGTCGCTTCACGCCTGTCCTACAAGACTGACGACGCGGGATATTCACCCTTCCAGGGCCGGGTGGGCCTGAAGTGGCAGGGCGATGCCCCGACCGGCCACACGGTCTACAGCGATTTGTATGTCAAGTGGGCCAGCCGCTCCAAAGAGTATTCATATGACAACAGCTACGGCCACGATTACAACGGTGATTTCAATTTCGGTTTCATCACCGAAGAAAAGGGCGGCTGGGCGACCTTGAATCTGGCCCTGGGAACCGAATGGGGCGACGATCACAAATGGAACGCTTCGATTGCCCTGATGAACATCACCGACAAGAAATACACCCAGGCCGACAGCGCCATTGTGGATCCTGGTTTCCATGTGGTCGCGGGGGTGGGCTTTGAATACTGAGGCACACAGGGGGGCGGTTCCGTCCGGCTCCCGGCTTCGGGCCCTCCTGGCCGGTCGCGGGTTTTTCGAAACCCGCGACCTGGTGACCATCGGCCTTTTCGCCGGGGCGGCCAAAGCCTGTACCCTGATTCTGGCCCTGATGGGCGGCGGCATGAACCCCTTCACCATGGTTTTGAAAAGCATCGTCTTCGCCGCCCTCTGGGTGGTGATGCTGACCAAGGTGCCCAAAACCGGAACCTTGACCCTGGCCAACACCGTGGCCGGGCTTCTGGGCTTTTTCCTTCTGGGGCAGGCCGTCATTTCCCTGCCCGCCCTTCTGGCGGCCACAGTCGTGGTTGAAATATTGGTCCGCCTGGCCGGCGGGCTGGAAAAAGGCCCCTATATGGCCGCCCTGGCCGTGGGATTGAGTGAACTGGCCATGCGCCTGATAAATATTTTCTTCACCTGGCTGGCCGCCCGCGAACAGCCCGCCCTGATGATCATGGTGGCGGTTATTTCCTCCTTCAGTTACCTGGGCATATTGGGGGGCCTGGCGGCCGGGGTGAAGATGGTTAAGGAATTGAGACATGCCGGACTTATCCAGAGCTGAATCATATAAAAGCCAACCCGGCGGAGCTGCCCGTTTAGGCGGCCTCCGCCCGGCCGAAACGGGGCGGGTTAAAGCGGGTTTCCTCAAATCCGGCCGCCGCGCCTGGCTGACGCTGGCCCCGGAAACGCGGCTGGGACTGACCGTAATTGCCTCGGTGGCCGCCCTGGCCATGTCGAACCTGATCTCAGTCGGCCTGATTCTGGCCGCTTCGGCTTTGTATCTTCTGGCCCAGGTTAAACTGAAGGCGGCGGCTATGGTCTATCTGTTTTTCAGCCTGATGATGGCCACCGCCCTGGCCTGCCTGTGGGGCCTGGCCTTTGTTTTCCCCACACTCAGGGACGCGCCGATTGAATCGGTGATAGTGCCCTTCTTCCGCCTGGCCATCAGCATAAACATGATTGCCCCCTTGGCCCTTTACGCGGAACTGTCCGGCCTCATCACCACCATGAACCGGCTTCGTCTGCCGGGGCTGATCAAGCTGCCGCTTCTGGTGACAATCCGCTTCATCCCCACTTTCATCAATGACCTCAAACAACTGCGGGAGGCGGTTCGTATCCGCTTCCGGGGGCGGAGCGGCCCGCTTTTCTGGGGCCGCCGCCCGTTTCTGTGGTGGCGGGTGTTTTTCCTGCCCCTGGTGGTGCGGCTCATCCGCTCGGCTGATGAACTGGCTGTGGCCGCTGAACTGAAGGGTCTGTCGGCTGAAACCGATTTCGGCAGCGCGCCACTCACTTTCAGCCGGACGGACAGAATCATTATCGGGCTGGGCTGCGCGATAATCATCCTGGCGGCCGGGCAGGAGGTGCTGTATGTTACGATGTGAGGGCCTGAGCTACCGGCACCTTCATTCCCCCATCCGCGCCCTGGACGGCCTGAACCTGGAACTGCCCCAGGGCCGGACCCTTCTGGTTGGCGGCCACAGCGGCAGCGGCAAAAGCACCCTCCTGTCAGTGCTGGCCGGTCTGATGCCGCACTATTACAAGGGGGAACTAAACGGCCGGGTCAGCCTGGACGGGCGGGAGCCGGGCCGGATGAGCCTGGCCGAGTGGGGTTCGATGGCAGCCATGATGATGCAGAACCCCGAGACCCAGTTTCTGGCGGCCACGGTTGAGGAAGAACTGTTGATGACCCTGCGCTGCCGGGGCCTTTCCTCTGGCGAAGCCGCCCGCCGCGCGGCCGAGCGGATGGAGCTATTCGGCCTGGGCGGCCTCAGGAATCATTCCGTCTTCAACCTTTCAGAGGGCCAGAAACAGAAAGTCGTGCTGGCCGCCCTGACCGCCCTGAAGCCACGCCTTCTGCTCTTGGACGAACCCAGCGCCAACCTGGACCCGGATTCGGCCTTAGATCTGAAAAACGTCCTGGCCGGATTGAAGGAAGAGGGGCTCAGCCTGGTCATTGCCGATCATCGCTTAAGCTGGCTGGATGGCTTGTGCGATCAGGTGCTGATTCTGGAAAACGGCCGGCCCGCCTGCCAGGGGGATTGGGATTTATTAAAAGATGATGCGCTCCGCGAACGGCTGCATCTTAGGGATATCACCCCGGCCCGGTTTGAGGCGGCGGGGCAGGCGGAAAGTTCGGAAGGCTCCGGCACCGGCCTGAAGGTGTTGGTGGAAGAGGTCTGCTTCGCCTATCCTGATGGGCCTGAGCTCTTCGGCGGACTTAATGCATCTTTGGAAGGCGGCCGGGTAACGGCTTTGACCGGGCCCAGCGGGCGGGGAAAGACCACCTTGGCCAGATTAATCTGCGGCCTGGAAAAACCTTCGGCCGGACGCATCCGCCTCGATGGCGCTTCCAATGGGTGTGACAGTCGTCGCTGGGGGCAGGTGGTGCTGCAAAATGCCGACCATCAGCTTTATATGTCCACAGTTGGCCAGGAACTCGACCTGGCCCTTGGCGGAGGCCGCCGCATTAAGAAAAAGGATGATTCCTCCGCGAATGTTCTCACGCAATTTGGCTTGGATCATCTTCAAAAAAGACACCCCCAATCGCTTTCCGGCGGTGAAAAGCAAAGATTGGTGGTGGCCGTGGGCATGGCTGCCCCCACTAACCTTATGGCCCTGGATGAACCCACCAGTGGCTTGGACGGGCGCAACCTCAAACTGATGGCCGCCCAGATAAAAAAGGCCGCCGCCAGAGGCCCGGCGGTTCTGGTCATCACCCATGACCTGGAACTGGCCCGCCTCTGCGCTGACCGGCATTTGACAATCAATTAATTTGCGAAAGGTTATTTGAAATGAAAGCACTGGTTGTTTATTCCACTTTAACAGGCAACACCAAAAAAATCGCCGAAGGTGTATTCAGCGCCTTTGACGGCCAGGCCGAATGCTTCGATGTGAAAGACGCCCCCGCACCTGACGGATATGATCTGATAGTGCCAGGTTTCTGGGTCGACAGAGGCCACGCCGACGACGCCATGCTGGCCTTTATGGAAAAGATCAAGAACAAGAAGATCGCGTTCTTCTTCACCCTAGGCGCTTATCCCGATTCGGAACACGCGGGTGAAGTGGCGGCGGATACGGAAAAGAGGCTGAAGGAAAACGGCAATGAAGTTCTGGGGCATTTCCGCTGCCAGGGCAAGGTCGATCCGAAACTTTTGGAGAGCATGAAAAAGCTTCCCGCCGATCATCCCCACGCCCAGATGACTGAAGAGCGCAAAGCCCGCCTGGATGAAGCGGCCAAGCATCCCGACGAAAAAGATGTGGCCAATGCCGCCGACTTTATGAAGAAAGTTTTGGCCGCCTGATAAAAAAGTCCACGCCCCCCTTTCGGAAAGAAGGGAGGCGTGGGCACTTTCAGGTCCGGTTTCAGCCCGGGCCAGTCTAAATCCCCTTTTTGTTACTTGCTAGGGTCAGGACTCATTAATTCAAATAAAAGATAAAGGAAGCAGCAATGCAAATAGCGGAAAAGAAAGTGTGGGCACAGCGATCATAACGCATGGCGATTCTGGTCAGTGGTAAGGTAAAAAAGATTACTCATATCTTGTTCCTCTTTAGATATCACTACTCGCTTTTTCTCGTTTTTGTCAATTAATGAGTCCTGAACCTAGACTTGATCAGACTGTGAGTCCGTTTTGAGGGGCAGGCCGACTGTAAGAATTAATTCAAACTGGCGACCACATAATGTCACGGTTTGTATTTTTCAATACCACTCAAATAATCTTGAGTCCACATTGCATGCAAAGAGAGCGCAAAGTATCATTTGTTTCATTTGTAGCTTGTGCAAAGCTTCTTTCAATTTTCCTATATTTTTCAGTTCTGGAAGCCGACAGCCAATTAAATGAACCGTCCACGCATAATAGGCTATCACAAAATAATTGCTTGGCATGAAATTTGGGAACATGATGAACGTGAACACCCAATAGTTCAAGCATTTTAATTCCATTTTGCCCCTTTTGTTCTGAATTATTTTCCGAATCTGTTACCACATGTAATTCAACACCACGCTTCAGGCACGCTTGAATATTGTCCTTAAATTGTTCCACCACCCCAGCCACAATCCAGGGACTGGATATCACCACCCTCTTTTCAGCGGCAGCCAAAACACTGCTTAAAAAATTATCATGCTGCTCCGCGCCAGCCAGCCAGCAGTTTGGACGAACATGCTCCGGCATTTTATCAAGTAGAAACTCTTGTGTGTGGTACCCTTGCACTTTCAAGCGGCCAAACAGCCTGCCATATGGCGTATCCGGGGCAACGGAGGCTATCAGGCGCATGTCGCCAATTACAATGAAATTTTCTTTAGCCCTTGATACGGCGACATTTAACATATTGGCGCTGCTATTAAAGAACAGCCGACTTCCAGCTTCAGCATTAGTATAAACCGGAGAGAAGATGATGACTTCCCTTTCCGCTCCTTGCAGGCTATGAACGGTTCCAACAGTTATATTACTGTTTTTCAACCCCACGCTTTTCAATTTCGCATCAATCAAATTGGCTTGAGCTTTAAATGGAGTGACTATACCAATTATTTCAGAAAGGTCTTTAGCATAGGCCTTACGCAACATTTCGCAGTTTGACGCCAGCCAATTGGCAATGAATTCAGCTTCTTTGTCATTTGCCCGGCTACCATTTATGTTTGCCGTCTGGCCGGAAACGTGCAGGCCATACATGGGAGGCAAGGACGTTTTGGGTTCACCATTTTTTTTGGGAATCAGAACGCCAGCGTAACACAAATAGTTACAATAGCTGATTATTTCTTTCAGGCAGCGCCGGTGTTCCACCAAATACAGGCCAGGGTTTAGGCCTGACGCGGGACTGCTGCTGAAGGCAGTGGCGGATTGCGCCATTTTCATAACACTGCCGGAAGAGGCCATATGTCCGGTTTTTTTCAACTGATGCGGATCGAGAGTTTCCATTTTCGCATTAGCCCGGTCAACCACTTCTGATACGCTCCAAATCGGCTCTATTTGCAGAGTGTCTCCAACGACCACCGCACGCTTGGTAAGGCAAAAGGAAACTCCAGCCACTTCCGGTGCGACCTGGCCCGATTCTTCCGATATCAATAAATCGATCAGGCCATATGCCGGCTGCTTTTCGGTGCCGTCCTTAACTTGCATCAAGGCGGGAAGCCGGTGAAAGGTAGATACCGCACATGGGGTGAGCATCATGCGCATCCGCCAGTTCTGGGCTAATTCGTCAAATGCGCTTAAATTTTGCTTTGAGCGTTGCTCCGCCGCTTTGATCCACTGCCCTTCCCAGTAATGCACACTGAGCCAAAATAAGCGTCGCCGCAAAGAGGCATCTAAATACCCATCCGCTTCCAGCAGAGAAAAATCAGGCACGGGAGGCATCTCGATTCCGGTTTGATCTGTAACGATTTTTCTGAAGGTATTGCCGGTTTTGATAAGCCTGCCAAGCTCGATGCGGTACCTTTCAGCAAACTCAGGCATATCTGCGAGTATGGGGTCAAATAACTTTCTTCCCATGTATTCAGGATAAAACTCTTCGAAAATATTAGTTTTTTTTGCGGCCACCTTTCGTCCGAATATTGGAAGCCAGGAAAGATACTTTTCAACAAAAGAGCGATTTTGCCACATTTGCTCCCATTTCTCTTTGAAATGGTTCAAGTTGTCGGCAACAAGAGCAGGGTCGATTTTAAAAACAGCCTCATCTTCAGCCGCCAGTTTCTTCTTCACAGCGTCATAAACATTATAATGATTATAACAGGCCAGCAGAGTATGATATTGATCTGTAATAGAGCGATGTATCCAATCCAGCTGCTCATCAAAGCCCAGGTCCTCACGGCCCGACTCCTCGCAAACGCAGGACATAAAGGTTTCTTTTGCACTTTTCACAAAATCAGCGCCGGCTATCTCTTGGAAAAAATCAACAGTGATCAGTCCATCCTTTATAGCCTGAGGTTTTTTAGTGTCGCTGGGGTAATAGGAGCCAAAGCTGTTGATTTTAGGGAGCCAGCGCTTATAGATGCCGTCTTCAGATGGTATTTTGGCAAAATCGGCCAGAATGTTGGTCACGGCTTGATTGTTGGTTGATGAGGCAAAAATGATCGGCGGATAGGGCGCTTTGTTCAAAGCGGACAGAATGAATTCAGTTGCCACCAGTGATAAAAGCATGGAGGTCTTTCCTGTGCCAGGAGGTCCATTGACCGCCAAAAGTTCACCGGCTTTCAGCTCAAGCAGACAGGCGGCCGACAGTCTTTGATTATCGGCCAGGGAGAATTGATTATTGGCATAGCCGAGTCTGCGGGTAAAGCTGTCGGACAGGGAGGGTGGCACTTTGGATTCCGTCCCATTGCAAATCGTATCCAACAACGGGAGTGAAACTGGGTTCGGTTTTTTTAAGTCGCGTATGGCACAGTCATAAAGATTCCTGATGTTGTATGTGATAAAATTATTATTATCTTCAAAGAGCACTGCGGCTTTCGGGTCTGGTATAAAGCAATTATCGGCCAGAATTTGCTCAAAATCCGGTGCGGCTTCATGGAGCACATCCATAGATACTCTCAGGAACTTATCGAGAGACATATTTTCTAAAAAACGTTCCTGATTTGCATTGAGGGCCTCTGTAAAAGCGTCAACAGAACTTATAGTCACCAAATTGGTGTTATCAATCGGTTCCAATACGTTGCGTGGTATGGCAGGCACAGCTTCTTTCGCAACGCTCAACTGTCCGTCCGCCGTAGCGGTGCATGGGATATATAATGGCAGTATATACTCAATCTGACTATAGCCGTATCGCTGGGTATGATCGCTGCCCTTTTTATAAACCAGCGGAACAATGAAAAGGTCTCCATAATCTCGCGGCTTTAAGTATTTTTGCCATAATTCGAGAATATCGCCATTGAGTAAACCGTTTTCTGGTAGTTCGGCTCTCTTGTAGCGAGTCAAAAAGTCTTTTTCCTTCAATTGGCCGGTCTGCGCCGCCCCATCTATAAGAGACTTACGCCAATATTTGATCATCGCCAAAGTGTTATTTGACATGTCTATTCCCCGTTTATGAAACCATGATGCGGTTCTTTTTGAATACACGCAGTATATATGCTGAGATGTTTGTTGTCTATATTTCTTTATCAATCTCCAATTATCAACTTCGTGTTCGATCAAAGCGGTACATGTGATAATGTGCCTCATCAGCGGGGTCACTGAGGTTAATGACCTAAAGGCCAATATGCCTTGCAAACACCTATTGCAGTAAAGATAACCAACAACTTCGTTAGCAAATGGATTTTTAGATCGATAGCCTGTAGACAAATATGACCAATATTATTATAATTAGGATGATCGTCAATGGAGGAAAATTATGATCATTACTTCTACTGAATTTAAAACCAATATCGGCAAGTATCTTGACCTTGTTGATCGCGAAGAAATAATCATTACTCGTAACGGTAAACGAGTAGCCAAACTGGTCGATGCCACCGATAAGTCTGACCTGGTTAAAGCTCTTAAAGGAGTTTTACCGATTGACGCATCGTTGGAAGCCGCTAAAGAAGAACGGTTGGGCATGAAATGAAGGTTGTCGTTGATACCAATATTGTTATTGATGTACTCACCGATAGAGAACCATTTGTTACGCACTCTGAGAACGTATTCAATATGATAGCCAACAATCGGCTCCAAGCGGCGATAACGGCCAACACTATTACAGATATAGCCTACTTGCTTCGCAAGCATTGTCATGACCTTCAGATCGTCAGAAATTCATTGGCCAACCTAATGGAACTATTTGAGGTAATTGAGGTTTCTAAAGAACGCTGTGTCAAGGCATTGGGGCTTCCAATTAACGACTATGAGGACGCTCTTTTAGCCGAATGCGCCCGAAAATGGGGTGCGGAACTGATCATTACCCGCAACTTAAAGGATTTTACCAGCTCCCCAGTACCCGCAGTAAGTCCAAATGAGTTCCTGGAAAAGTACAATCAGGCCTGAAATCAGGTTTTGGTTCGATTCAGTGCTGCGGAATCTTACCACTTTCTAATTGGGTCACGAGTGTGCCACCTAAGTGTGCCACCAGGTTGATTTCTTAAAAGTTTTATGCTAATATTTTTCCATAGTTAGCTGATAATAACGCATCATGTGCGCCCTTTCCGTCCCTCGGCACCACTTTTTGATGAGGACTTCAGTAAATAGCTGAAGTCCTTATTTTTTTATTTTGTCGACTTCAGCTCCAAACATCGCTTTCACTACATCGGCACCCAATTGGGGTCAAACCGGTGGGTCAAACTTAAGATGGGACGAGTAAGGAGCCGACGATGAATCGATCTAAGCCAAAACATGGCTGGGATGTTGAAACCCCTTAAAGCAGAAGAGCGTATACTATTGCTCAATTTTATAGCCGAAGCGATAAAGCTGTTTAAGAGACGCAAATAAGTATTAAGCGTGAGAAGCCTTCCTTGACTTGGCTTTAAACTGGATGGACCTCAAATCTCAGTTGGAGGGCACTGCCACTCCGCTATATTGAGATTATTAGCCTGGATCAGCCTCTTTGGCCTTTCCGTCCAATTGCAAGAATTACGGATCTGGCCTGAAATCTTATCATCTTGGAAAGAGGTAGTTTTTCTCAAAAGACTTTATGTTGGTCTCCGGCAGGCTTCACCGCTACTAATTTTCCGATGAATTTGGTTAAATATAACTATTGATGATAAATGATGTAATTACAATTTTTTATCTTAGTCATGCTGGCGGAAAGTGGCGTTAAAAAAAGAAAAGAGATTTCACGAACATTTTTTGCCCTAATGTGTTGACAAATAAAATGTGATCACATATATTAAATTACACGTTAGACGCCCTAATGTGCGAAGTAGCAGGTAAAAATTTCATAACCAAGCGGTTGGTATTAATGACGCAAAAAACAACGCAACTTTTGGACAACATTGCCGAGGTGAGTGCGAGCTATCCATTTAGGTCTAGGGTTGAAGATAGCCCCGATGGAACCCTGTATGTTTTGCAAGTGCAAAATATTACTGCCGCTAATGAAATATTGTGGGACGAAACTGTCCTTACCGAGGATTTTCCCAGCGCAGAAAAATACCTTGTTTCGCATGGAGATATCCTTTTTATGCTACGAGGCCCTGGCTATCGGGCCATATATCTGAACAAGGTTGAGGAACGAGCGGTGGCTTCCACCCAGTTCTTCCAGATTCGAGTTACCGATCCCTCCATTATTTTACCTGAATTTCTTGCGTGGCAAATGAATCAGGCACCAGTTAAACAGTACATAGAATCCATGGAATTCGGTTCCACAATACGTACCATCCGCATTGCAGACCTCAAACGTATGCCCATTGTCATACCTTCTATTGAACGGCAAAATGAGCTTATATCGCTGGGGTTTTCCATCAACCGCAAGAACACTCTTTTAATGAAGCTGATGGAGTTGAATCTTGAGTTTATGGCGTCTGTTGCCTTTAAAGAAGTATCTCCTAACACACTGTAATATATTCGAAAAATCACATGAAACAGTAATGGGAGCCAAGCTGCGAGTAAGCAACAGTCAAATCCATACCCCTCTGTCAAAGAAGGATAAATCATGATTACGGAACAACATAACAAAATTGTCGAGTTTATATGGAGCATCGCAGAACGCCTGCGCGGTCCTTACCGCCCGCCTCAATACCGCAAGGTAATGCTGCCCCTTATCGTCTTGCGCCGACTCGACATGGTTCTGGAGGACAGCAAGAGTGATGTATTGGCGGAATGTGAACGCCTCAAAGCCCAAAAAATATCTGATGAGACAATAGTGAAAACCCTGGCTCAGTTTGTCCAAAAGAAGCATGGCATCAGTTTTTTCAACATAAGCCCCTACACTTTTAAAACGCTGCTGCATGATTCTGAAGGCCTGGCGGCTAACCTTGTTGCCTACATCAATGGGTTTTCCCCCAATGTCCGGGATATATTTGAAAAATTCAAATTTGAAGCTGAGATAGCCGTATTGGATGAAAAAAACCGCCTATTCAATATCATCAAAGAGTTTGCCAGGCCTCAAATAGACCTTCACCCGGATCGCGTCAACAATCTTCAGATGGGCTATATCTTTGAACACCTCATCCGCCGCTTCAATGAGCAGGCCAACGAGGAAGCGGGGGATCACTTTACCCCACGCGAGGTCATCACTCTTATGGCCCATCTTTTGTACACTAAGGATGAAGATGTCTACAAGGAACATATTGTCCGTACCATATATGACCCGGCGTGCGGCACCGGCGGCATGCTTTCAGTTTCCGAAGAATATATCCGGGAACAAAATCCAGACGCCCACCTTATGCTTTACGGACAGGACTATAATGATGAATCCTGGGCTATCTGTTGTTCTGATATGCTAATCAAGGGTGAGACTGTAGCTAATATCGCCTTGGGTGATACACTTGGCGACGGCAAAAGCTTCGACCTGCATCCAGACAAAAAATTCCACTATATGCTGGCCAATCCGCCATTCGGCGTGGATTGGAAAGATCAGAAAAACAATGTTGAAAAAGAACATGAACAATTTGGCCTAAAGGGTCGTTTCGGCCCTGGGCTGCCCAGGATCAACGATGGCTCACTGCTGTTTCTGCTGCACATGCTGTCCAAACGCCGCCCCACAGAAAACGAAGGCGGCGAAGCGGGGGACGGCTCTAGGATCGCCATTGTATTTAACGGTTCGCCTCTCTTTACCGGGGATGCCGGCGGCGGTGAAAGCAACATTCGTCGCTGGATAATTGAAAATGATTGGCTTGATGCCGTTGTGGCTCTGCCGGACCAGCTTTTTTACAACACAGGCATCTATACCTATATATGGCTTGTTACTAACCGGAAACATCCATCCCGCCAGGGGAAGGTTCAGCTTATTGACGCCACCCGCCACTTTCGTAAGATGAAAAAAAGTTTGGGTAATAAGCGCAATGAACTCTCAGAGGAACATATAACAGAAATTGCCCGTTTATATGGGGAGTTCAGTCATAACGGCACCAGTATGGTCAATGGCACCGGTAATCCCAAAGAACGCATCTGCTCCAAAGTGTTTTCCAACCAGGCTTTCGGTTACCTGAAACTGACCGTGGAGCGTCCTTTAAGAGTCAACGTGCAGGTAAACCCGGACCGACTGGAACGCTTCACCTCTTGCGGAGCATTTACCTCACTGGTTGAAAGTAAAAAAAGAAAAGATCGGGAAGGGGCCCAAAAGGATATCGCCGCCGGGCTAGCCATGCAAAAAAGCCTTATGGAAATGCTGGCTATATTTGACCAGGACAAGCTTTACCTCGACCGAGCTGTTTTTGAGGTCGATCTCAAAAAAGCCTGTAAAAAGACAAAATGCAAGCTGGAGGCCGCCATGAAAAAGGCCATTCTTACGGCTTTGAGCGAACGCGATCCCGAGGCCGCCATTGTGCTGGACGCCAAAGGCAATCCCGAACCCGACCCGGAACTGCGGGATACGGAAAATATGCTTTTGCCGGAAGATATCTCCCTGCCCCTGCCTTTGGACTATGAGAGCAAGGGCAGCAAGGCGGACAACAGCAAACTGGTGGCCCTGCTCAAGGACTACTGCGACGAATACTTTGAACGCGAAGTCAAACCCCACTGGCCGGAGGCCTGGATAGATTACGATAAAACCAGATTAGGCTACGAAATTCCCATTACCAGACACTTTTACGTTTATGAGCCTCCTCGCTCCCTGGAAGACATCGAAGCGGATATAGCCGCATTGGAAGCGGAGATCGCCGAGCAGCAGGCTTCCATTACCGGTTTTATTCAAGGGGGCCAATCATGAGTTCGGTGCCGCATGGCTGGAAGCCTTACCCGGCCTACAAGGATTCAGGTGTGGAATGGCCAAAACAAGTGCCGGAAGAATGGGAGGTTAAGCGCCTTCGTTTTTTAACGCGTACAAACCCCGTTAGGTCTGAAGTTTCTCTATCATCAAACACTATGGTTACCTTTGCTCCTATGGAAGCTGTCGGTGAATACGGTGGGATGGTTGGCCAAGAGAAAACTTTAGACGAAATTGGCAGTGGCTATACATATTTTGCAAATAATGATATTTTAGTTGCCAAAATAACCCCTTGCTTTGAAAACGGCAAGGGAGCACATGCAATGAACCTGACAAATTGCGTTGGTTTTGGTTCGACAGAATTCCATGTTATTAGATCAATTGATTGCTTATCCCCACGCTTTCTTTTTTATGTAACCATCAGCCATCTATTTCGTAAGCGCGGCGAATCTTTTATGTATGGTGCGGGAGGACAAAAAAGAATTCCCGATAATTATGTAAAAGACTTCTTTCTACCAACACCTCCAATTTCTGAACAATACATCATAGCCGCTTTTCTCGATCATGAATGTGCCCGCATTGACGAACTCATAGAAAAAAAACGCCGGCTGCTTGCATTATTGGAAGAAAAACGCCGCGCCGTCATCACCCAGACAGTAACGCATGGGCTTGACCGAAATGCGCCAATGAAGGACTCTGGAGTTGAGTGGATGGGGCAGATTCCACAGGAATGGGAAATTAAACGGTTAAAATACATTGGATTAATTACATTGGGACTTACATATAGCCCTGAAGAAGTAAGTCATAACGGATATGGTACATTAGTCCTCAGGTCTTCAAATATTCAGCAGGGTAAGCTGTCTTTCACCGATCTTGTATTTGTAGATAAGAAGATTCCGAAAAAGCTTAAGACAAGGCAAGGTGACATACTGGTTTGTACAAGAAATGGTAGTCGCGCTTTGATCGGTAAAAATGCGATAATTACTGCTGAAACTGGGGATGCTACTTTTGGAGTATTCATGTCTATCATACGTAGCCCTTTCTATCAATATCTATATTGGGTACTAAATTCCAACCTCTTTGAATATAAGTCGGGTAGTTATTTAACCAGTACAATTAACCAACTGACCATTCAAAACTTGAACAGCTTTGAAGTTCCTTTCCCCAAATGGGACGAACAACAAGCCATCGTTGCCTATCTCAATGCCGCCACCGCCGCTATTGATGCCAAGCGACAGGCCCAGGAGCGATCAATCGGACTTTTGCAAGAGTACCGCGCTTCTCTCATTACTCATGCCGTCACCGGCAAGATTGATGTGCGTGATTTTCAGCCCGCGCATTCTTATCAGGAAGCCATATGACCGCTATGCATACAGAGCGATGCTTCGAAGAAGCCATTGCTGAAAACACATTCCTGGCCAACGGCTATATAAAGCGTACCAACAAGGATTTCGATGCCGAACGAGCCCTTTTCCCCGCTGATATTTTCGCCTGGATTCAAGCCTCCCAGCCTAAGGTCTGGCAGGCTCTCACTAAGGTATTCGACACGGAAAAAAAACTTGCCGCCACTCTTTTAGAATCCCTGGTCAAAGAACTGGCGGCGAAGGGCAGCCTGCATGTGCTGCGCCACGGCTTCAAATGTTATGGCAAAACTATACGCATGGCAGCTTTTGCCCCGGCTACAGGCCTCAATCCGGAGACATTGGCCGGATACAAAGCTAATATCTGCGTTGTGGCTCGGCAGATTTCTTGCCGGCCTGGCTCCAAGGACAGCATAGATACCGTGCTTGCGCTCAACGGCATCCCGGTTATTACCATGGAGCTAAAAAACCAGATGACCGGGCAACGGGTCACGGATGCTCAACGACAGTATGAGAATGACCGCGATCCTGGTGCCCCATTGTTTCGCTTCAAAGAACGCGCATTGGCACATTTTGCGGTTGATACCGACCTGGCCTACATGTGCACTAAGCTGAATAAAAAAGATACTTTCTGGCTACCTTTTAACCAGGGCAACGGCTTCGGAGCGGGAAACCCGCCCTCGACTGGCGGGCAATACCGCACTGCCTATCTTTGGCAAGATACCTTGAGTCGTGAAAGCCTTCTTGATCTGCTGGCTCGCTTCATCCATCTTGAAACGAAAACCAAAAAAGTGGCTATTGGCAAGGTGATAAAGAATGTTACCACAGAAACCATCATATTCCCTCGCTTTCACCAACTCGCGGCGGTGCGCAAGCTCACCTCTCACGCACGGGAATACGGTTCCGGGTATAATTATCTTATCCAGCATTCGGCCGGTTCGGGCAAATCAAATTCCATAGGCTGGCTGGCCCATCATCTGGCCGGCTTGCACAATGGGGCTGACGAAAAGATCTTCCACTCAGTCATCGTGGTGACAGACAGGGTTGTTATTGATCGCCAGCTTCAGGACACTATCTACCAGTTTGAACACAAACGTGGTGTTGTGGAAAAAATTGACCAGAATACCCGCCAATTGGTGGAGTCTCTGGCTTCCGGCGTACCTATTATCATCAGCACTATCCAAAAGTTTCCCTTCATCGCCACCGCGGTGGAAAAATTGGCCAAGGAAGGGTCGAATATCGCTCTATCCACCGCAGGCAAACGTTTTGCGGTGATTATTGACGAAGCCCATTCTTCCCAAAGCGGAGAAACCGCTATAGAGCTACGTCGGGTGTTGAACAAGGATGGCATTGAAGCGGTGGTCGCTGAACAACTTCTTGATACCGACGATGATGAAACGCTGAGTGCGGAAGCCAGGGAAAAGCTATATAAAGAAGTACTGGCCCGCACCAGGCAGCCTAACCTGAGCTATTTCGCTTTTACCGCTACTCCCAAATTCAAGACCAAAGCAGTGTTCAACGAGCCAGGTCAGGACGGGAAATCCCCATTTCATCTGTACTCCATGCGTCAGGCTATCGAGGAAAAATTTATCCATGACGTTCTGGCACATTATGTGCCTTACAAGACCTATTTTAAACTTGTCAAGCAGGTTGAAAACGACCCGGCAGTGCCCAAGCGCAAGGCGGCTCGCGCCCTGGCCCGGTTTGTCGGTCTCCACCCATACAATATACGTCAACATGTGGAAGTGATTATTGAGCATTTCCGCACTTCCACCATGCATAAGATCGGCGGCAGGGCCAAGGCCATGGTGGTGACGGAATCGCGATTGCACGCTGTACGGTATAAGCTGACTATTGATGAATATTTAAAAGAAAAAGGCTACCGGGACGTACGCACTCTGGTCGCCTTCTCTGGTGAAGTGATCGATCCGGACACAGGTCATAAATACACTGAGCCCGCTATGAACAAGGGCATTAGGGAAAAGGAACTGCCGGAGCGGTTTGATACAGAGGAATATAACGTATTGCTGGTCGCTGATAAATATCAGACAGGATTTGATCAACCTCTTTTACACACCATGTATGTGGATAAAAAGCTCGGCGGAGTTCAGGCCGTACAAACTCTCTCTCGTCTAAACCGGAGGGCGCAGGGCAAATCAGATACCTTTGTTCTGGACTTCCGCGATCAGCGCGAGGACATCTATAAGGGTTTTAAGCCGTATTATGAAACTGTGGAGATGGACGATATGCCTGACCCGCAGCGGCTATATGTTTTGCAGCATGAATTATTGGACAAAAATGTAATCCACGAAGAAGAGGTACTGGCCTTTTGTGCTGTCTGGTTCAGTAAACGAGGCGATGCCGCCGGCAATCATCAGAAGCTGAATGCTATTCTTGACCAGGCGGTTGAGCGTTTCAAAGAGCTTGATGAGAAGGATCGGGATCTTTTTCGCGGTAAATTGGAAGCTTTTCGACGACTATATGCTTTTCTTTCTCAGATCATTCCCTATGGTGACTCGGAATTAGAAAAGTTTTATGCTTATTGCCGATTTTTGCTGACTAAACTTCCTGTTGGCGATCAAACGCCCGGTTTTGCCCTTGACGATGAAATCGCCTTGCGCTTTTATCGGTTGGAAAAACTGGAAGAAGGAAAAATTAACCTTAATGAAGGAGACGCACCACCATTGAGAGGCCCGTTGGAAACAGGCACTGCTTCTGGTGAAGAACCTGAAGTTGCATTATCTACCCTAGTGGATAACCTGAACTTGCGCTTCGGCACCAACTTTACCCCAGCTGATCAGCTTTTCTTTGATCAAGTCGCAGAAGCGGCCGCTGAGGAAGACACTTTAAAACAAGCTTCAAAGGTAAACACCCTTGAGGGCTTTTCTCTAATTTTTGAAGAAATGTTGGAGCGCCTTTTTATCGAAAGGATGGAGGGCAACGAGGGTATTTTTGATCGCGTGATGGGCGATAAGAAGTTCCGCAAAATTGTGTCCGAACACTTGGTCAATGATGTATATGATAGACTCAAGGGTATTTCCTGAAGAATTCGAAACGCAGGCTATGACCCAGCTGATAACTTTGATTTTAGCCAATAAATAAAAGGAGCAGGTACGTAACCATGGTCTATATACTTATATTGCTGTCATTGTTTAGTTTGGTGTCCCTGGCCTTTTTAGCTGATTTTCAGGTAATATTTATTGCGCTGACCACTGGTTTGATAATCAGTACTCTGATATACCTTATGACCGTGGAATGGCCTCAAATCAGACTGAGAAGAGCAATTGGCGGTAAATTGAGGCGAGCTTACCACGACTTCAAGCGTGGTACAATCACTCTGCTAATACAAGCCAGCGGCGGCATTAGGTCTGAGACAAACTCAGACAGTCTGTTAGATTTCAAGGTATTTCGGGAATACTTTTCCTCTTCCGGAAATCAAAAGTGGTATGATGCACTCAATGCAAGGGTGGGCGTTCATCCTGCCATCCCATGGGACTGTAGTGAACCACCCACCATGCTCCCCAAACCAAACTGCAAATCCTGATCCTGGACAAACTCCGCGACCTGAAACAGAACTTCGAACGGCGGAAGGAAACACCTGAATATCCTTTCAGCCTGCCGGTGGGGATTTAAATGACTTTACATTCTTTCTGTTAATAAAATCCTTTATATCCTCTATTGTTAGATCCCAAAATGCCACTGTACCCGAACCTAAGCCTCTCCATGACCTTAACGCTTATAATGGGCATGTAGTCGCCAGATACGCACTCAAGATGTCGCCTCTGCTGTTCGTTCGACCAGAAGAGTTCCGCCATGCCGAGTGGTCGGAAATCAACCTTGGTGAAGCCACCTGGCGAATTCCAACTGAAAAAATGAAAATAAACCATATCGTCCCTCTGCCGCCCAGGTAGTGGTCCTGTTACCTAACTACGGGAATATACTGGAGACAATATATGGGTATTCCCCGGCCTACAGATAGGCGACCGCCCCTTGAGTGAAACTACCGTCAACGCGGCCCTGAGCTATTTCGGCTACGATAAAGAGGATATCAGGCCCATGGCTTCGACTCTCCTCAACGAACAGAGTTATAACCATGACTGGATCGAGCGCCAACTGGCCCACTCCGGGCACTATGGCATCCGCTCGCCTATAGTTACGATGTTTTACGGCCAGAGTGAGAGCCGCCTGAACATATCGAGCCAGCACTTGTCTACCGGATCACCAGCCCTTTATGGCCAACCGCAAGTCTATCAGCCCCGATCCCCATTGGCGCCATGGGTCCGGCCGGCGTAGGCGGTGCCTTCCTCTTTTTCGGCTTCCTCTTTGGTTTCCAGTCGATCTACTCGCGTAGATCCTGATACTGCACCATGCGGCTTCCGCCGCCGGAGGTGGCTAGGGTGTAGCCGCGCATGGTGCGGAACGAGCCGGAAGCTAGGTCGTCAAGCAGTTGGTTGTGGAGTGCCCGCTAGGTGCTGAAAGTTGATGCGCTCTCGGCAATAAAAAGCCCCCCCCAAAATTACGCTCTCAGTATAAGGGCGGCTTTTAGTGGTTTGATCAGGGGGCGGGGGGGGTTAATTTATGAACGCGACCCGGTCAGCGGACAAGCTTTTGCTCAATTTAAAATCGGTGACGGCCGCACCGGCTGGAATTCGCTTGATTATGTCGGGCGGCTCAATATTTTAAGCGACAGTGACGGCAATCCTATCAGCCTGGAAGATCAAACCCTGGACGCGGCGCGGCAAGCCCTGGAGCGCGCGGCTGGGGCTGAAGATCTGGCCGCAAAGGCTCAGGCCGCCGCTGTCAGGGCTGAAAGCTTTTGCGGCACGGCCTCATATGTCTAGTTATGTCACCGGCCCCAGCCGTTCCCCCGGTTTCAAGCCCGCCACCGCCCGCAGAATACTGCCGCAATTGGCCGAACGGCTACAGGGCGTCGTATTGGAAAATCTGCCTTGGGAGAGGTTATTGAAGCTTTATGATTCCACCGACACTTTCTTTTTCGTCGACCCGCCCTACATCTGTCACAACGAATACCGCCACAATCTGAAACGAAATGATTTCGCGGCACTGGCTTCAGCCTTAAGCAACATCAAGGGCAGATTTCTGTTGACCCACACCGACAGCCCTGAAATCAGAGCCATATTCGCCGACTTCAGGTTCGAGCAGGTAGAGTTGAGCTATACGGCCAACAGGTTGACTCGTGATCAAAAGAGGATGGTTGGGAAAGAGGTCTTAATCAGTAATTATTGAAATTCAGGCTGTAATATTTGGAATTTTCACAGGTAAAAGCAGTTGAAATGAAATGCGCCGAAAGCCTATAATAAGCTCACGGCGCATTCTATTCTTTTCGCCTCACTGCATTGATTGTGCCAACTCAAAAATAGGACCACGTTTTTTTCCAAGGTTATTTGGAAAATTTTCCAGGGTTGCCTGACGGCTTACACCCTGTTGCACTTGATTTGACAATCTGCCTTGCCCCCTTGGCGCGGGTGGGGTCTGGGGTAGGGCCCGCGTGGGCCCTCCCCCAGCCGGAGTCCAGAGGGTGGAACCCTTTGGTTGGCCTTTCAGGCCAAGTCCTTTAATCGCCTGCGGCCGCAAGGCCGTGTTCCTTTTTCCTTGTGGCCGCCAGCTGCCCACAGGCCGCTGAAACCTTGCCGCCTTTGGACCATCGCACGATTACGGTGTGGTGTCTGGCGACCAAAGCCTCCCTGAATCGCTCCACAGTGTCGCGAAGAGGCGCTTCAAAAGGCGCGTCGGGCCAGGGATTGAAGGGAATCAGATTAATTTTTATTTTCAGACCAGCCACAAAACGGCTTAGTGCGGCGGCCTCTTTAGGAGAATCATTAACGCCCTTCAGCAATACATAGGCAATGGTTATTCTGCGTCCGCGCGGCAAAGGCCAAACGGCCAGAGCTTTTTTAAGCTCGGCCAGCGGATATTTCTTATTAACCGGCATTATCTCATCACGCAGTGCGTCGGAGGGCGCGGAAAGCGATATGGTCAGGCCGATGTCCGGCCCTTGGGCCAGACGCGGCATCTCCGGCACAATGCCGACCGTGGACAGGGAAATCCGTTTCCGCGCCACGGCCAGAAGATCGGAATCGGTGATGATGTCCAGGCTTTTCATGACGTTCTCACGGTTAAGAAGCGGCTCCCCCATGCCCATGAAAACGAGGTTGGTCAAACTCTCCCCTTCCCTGACGAAATCTTTGGCCCCGATAACCTGCCCGACAATTTCCGCCACTGTCAGGTTGCGGATGAAACCCATGGTGCCGGTGCGGCAGAAGCGGCAGCCAAGCGCACAGCCGACCTGTGACGACAGACATAAGGTCAGATGCCCGCGCTCCCGGATCAGCACGCTTTCCACGTGGCGTCCGTCCTCAAGCGCCCACAATATCTTGCAGGCCTCTTCATCTTCAGTAACCTCAAGGGCCTGAGGGCGATAGAGCCGCGATGCTTCGGACAGTTTCCGGCGGGAGGTTTTGGAAATGTCGGTCATTTCCTCATAGTCAAGAACCCCGCGGCGAAAAAGCCAGACCGCAATCTGGCGGCCGCGATAAGACTTCTCCCCCAGCGACTGGCAAAAGGCGCTCAGTTCGGCCGGATTCAGATCAAGAAGGTTCGGGCGTTCAGCAACAGTCACAATACGGCTCAATTCTTTTCCGGGAAAAAACGGTCAACCCTCTTGACCGCCGGAATGCTCTTGACCGCATGCATCATGGCCAGAAACTGATCCTGATTCTTCACCGCCAGGCGGAAAGTCATAACTCCGCCCTTGTTGTCGTCGGCCGCGTGGGCTTCGATGATGTTTTCCACGTTGGGACTCATGGCGTTAATCACCTTCATCAGTACGCCCGGCATGTTGTCGACCCGCACCCGGATGTGGACTTCGTAATTGACGTCTTCATGGTCGCTCCAGCCGACGTTGATGAGGCGATCGGGATCGAGCCCGGCCAGTGATGAACAGGTGGCCGAGTGAATGGAGACGCCGTGCCCCTGGGTAATATAGCCGATGATGGGTTCGCCCGGCAGGGGCGAACAGCATTTGGCCTGATGGACGAATATGTCACTGTTGCCGGAGACCAAAACGCTTTTGGAAAAATCGATTTCGCCCGCCGGGTCTTTATGGGTCTGGGTTTTTTTGACCTCTGGTTCAACGATTTTGAACTTTTCCGGGGCGATGATCTGCATGATCTTTTTAAAAGGCAGCTTGCCAAAGGCCACCGCCGCGTTGAGCTCATCAAGATTGGCGAACCCCAGTTCCTTCAACAGAGCCGGATTGGCCAGCCGGGCCTTGGGAATACCGGCCCGCCGCATTTCCTTTTCCAATAAATCATGGCCAAAATCTACAGCCTTGACCTTTTCCTCAGCCGCGAACCACTGGCGGATTCTGGCTTTGGCCCTGGCGCTGACCGCGTAGTTGAGCCAGTCGCGGGAGGGCGTGCCGTTGCGGTTGGTCATGACTTCAACGGTGTCGCCGTTCTGAAGTTTATACCTCAAGGGCACAATGGCCCCGTTGACCTTGGCCCCCACACAGTTGTGGCCGACCATGGTGTGAATGGCGTAGGCGAAATCCACCGGGCAGGCCCCGGCCGGAAGCTCCTTGACGTCACCGGCCGGAGTGAAAACATAAATGCTGTCGTGATCGGCCAGCGTTTCACGCACCGAATTGAGAAAGGCGTCGGGATTGTCGAGATTCTCCAGCCAGCTCAAGATGGAACGCAGAGCCCCGATACGCTTGTTCTCTTCCTGACTTACAGGGCCGCCGTCGCCGTCTTTATAACGCCAGTGGGCGGCAATGCCGTTTTCCGCATAGTTGTGCATCTCCTTGGTGCGGATCTGCACTTCCATACGCATATTTCGCAGGCCGATCACGGCCGTGTGGAGCGACTGATAGCCATTGGCTTTCGGAAGGTTGATATAATCCTTGAAACGGCCGGGAATGGCCTTGAAGATGGAATGAATCACGCCCAGGGCGCTGTAGCATTCATGCACTTCACCAACGATGATGCGGAAGGCGGTGAGGTCGTAGAGCTGGTTGAAGGTCAGGTTCTGGTCGCGCATCTTTTTCCAGATGCTGTAAATATGCTTGGGACGGCCCTCAATCTGGGCCTTGATCTTAAATTCCTGAACACGTTTGGTCAGGTAATCGATGACTTCATCGACATAGCTGAGGCGGTCGCTGCGGCCGGCCGAAAGGTTCATTCTGATTTCGTCATAGGCGGCCGGCTCCAGATAGAAAAGACACAGATCCTCCAGCTCGGTCTGGATTTTATGAATGCCCAGACGGGAGGCCAGGGGGGCGAAAATCTCCAGAGTTTCAGAGGCTATCTGCTCCTGCTTGTAATCGGGCATGAAACCTAAGGTGCGCATATTATTGAGGCGATCGGCCAGCTTGACCAGAATGACGCGAAGGTCGGTCAGCATGGCCAGAATCATCTTGCGCATGTTCCCGGCCTTGCGTTCGGTGGCCGAACTGAAATTCATCTTGCTGATTTTAGTGACGCCGTCAACAATGGTGGCCACTTCGCGGCCGAATTTCTGGGCAATCTCATCAAACGTGGCGTCGGTATCTTCAATGGTGTCATGAAGAAGCCCGGCGGCCACGGTGGCCACATCCAGCTTCATGTCGCATAAAATGGCGGCCACGGCCAGGGGATGATTGAGGTAAGGTTCGCCGCTGCGCCGCATCATGCCCTGATGGGCGCTGGCCGCGTAAATATAGGCCCTCTGCACCAAGGAAACATCCACTCCGGGATGGTTCCGGGTCAGGGACTCCATAATATCTTCGATTCGCACCAGTTGACCGCCGTAAACCGGCGCGTCTTCCAGAGGAATATATTCAGTGGCCATTATCTCGCACCCTGGGGCACGGGCGGAAACCGGAAGCGCCACCCGCGGTTTGAGTTTTAGATGAAATTGAACGGTATACTGACACACACAGGCGATAAACTGTTCACGGCGGGTTGATAGTGCGCCGGCGAAAATTTGGTGAGAGGCGGATCGGAAACGGCGGTATTCCGGTCCGCCCTTCAGATTACGGCTGAACCGCCAGCCCTTCATCGCGCAGACGGCGAATAATGGCGGCGGCTTCACTCACATCAATCATAGTGACCTCGCGGGTGTCGCGCCGCTTCAGCTCCACCTGACCGCCAGCCAGCGATTTCTCGGAAATAGTCACCCTCAGGGGATAGCCGATAAGGTCGGCGTCTTTAAACTTCATCCCGGGCCGCTCATCGCGGTCGTCCAGTACGGTTTCCACGCCCAGCTCCATCAATTCGCCGAACAGCTTCTCCGCCGCCTCCATTACCTTTTCGCTCTGCACCTGAAGCGGCAGAAGCGCCGCTTCATAGGGGGCCAGCGGCATGGGCCAGATGATGCCGTCGCGGTCATGGTTCTGCTCAATGGCGGCGGCCACGGTGCGGCCGATGCCGATGCCGTAGCTGCCCATAACCAGCGGGGCCTCCTGGCCGTCGGCCTTGGCGAAGGTGGCGTTCATGGCTGTGGAGTATTTGGTGCCCAGTTTGAAAACGTGACCAACCTCAATGCCCCTTTTGACGGACATGGCCTGGCCGCAGCGCGGACAGGGATCTCCGTCCCCGGCCAGGGCCAGATCAAGGAAGCGGGAGGCCTGGAAATCGCGGCCAAGCTTGGCGTGAATGTAATGCTGATCTTCTTCGCCCGCGCCGATGACGCCGGTTTCCAGCCGCTGGACGCCCAGGTCGGCCACAATGGGCATGGGGGCATTGACCGGGCCGACATAGCCCATGACCACGCCGGTCAGTTTTTCAGCCTCTTCCGGGGTCAGAAGGCGCGGCTCGGTTCCGCCAAAGGCGTTCTTCAGCTTCACCGGATTGATCTCGCGGTCACCGGGGATCAGCACCAGCACCGGGCCTTCGCCGGTCTCAAAGGCCATGGCCTTGATGATGCGTCCCAGAGGCACTTTCAGGAACTTGGCCAGATCGGGCACATGGCGGCAATCGGGGGTATGAACTTTTTCCATGGCCGGGGCCGGATCTTCGGGGGCCTCGGTGGCATAGGTCTTCAGCTCCGCCTTTTCCTGATTGGCCGCATAGCCGCACTCGCAGAAAACCAGACCATCCTCGCCGGTCTCGGCCAGCACCATGAATTCATGGGAATAGCTGCCGCCAATGGCCCCGCTGTCAGCCTCGACCGTGGCGAATTTAAGGCCGCAGTTCTGGAAGATACGGACATAAGCGTCATACATGGCCCGATAACTGACTTCGGCCCCGGCCTCATCGGGATCGAAGCTGTAGGCGTCTTTCATGATGAACTCACGGCCGCGCATCAGACCGAACCGGGGACGGATTTCATCGCGGAATTTAGTCTGAATCTGAAACAGATTCATGGGCAGATCGCGCCAGGAGCGGATCTCGCGCCGGGCGATATCGGTCATAACTTCCTCATGTGTTGGGCCGATGACGTAATCGCGGTCATGGCGGTCCTTGAAGCGAAGAAGCTCTTTGCCGTAAAAATCCCAGCGGCCGCTGTCCTTCCATAGTTCACCCGGCTGAACGGCGGGGAGGAGCACTTCCATGGCCCCGGCCCTGGACATTTCGCGGCGGACCATGCGTTCCATCTTTCTGGTGCTTCGAAGACCAAAAGGCAGAAGGCTGTAAACGCCGGCGGCCAGTTTGCGGATGAACCCGGCCCGCACCAAAAGCTTGTGACTGACGACTTCCGCGTCGGCCGGATCTTCCTTGAGGGTGGGGCTGAAGCCTCTGGACAGGCGCAGCCCTATGGGCTGGCCGTGAGCATCCAGTTTGATTTCCGCTTTCATATTCAGACCTATCTCCGGGGCGTTTTAAAATCGCCCCGCCTTTCTGCTTAAATATATCATGGTTTACTGAACACCTATACGCACTGGCCGCCGCCGGTTAACGGCAGGTTGACCGTGCGCCGGTAAAAGAATCAATTCTTAAACCGACAGAGCGCGGTCTTATTTTTAAAGATTGCGAACTTCCTGTTCCAAAACATCAACCAGACGGTCAAAAGGCACTTTTTCCACTTGCCGCCCGCGCACGAAAACCAGGCCCGACTCACGGCCCAAAGCGATACCGGCATCGGCCTCTTTGGCCTCGCCCGGCCCGTTGACTATACAGCCCATGACGGCCACTTTCAGGGGGGCCTTCACATCACCAAGCCGCTGACGGACCTCGGCGGCCAGCTGAAACAGCGGGCCTTCGCAGCGTCCGCAGGTGGGGCAGGAAATGAATTCCACTCCCCTGGAACGCAGACCCACCGCGCGGAGGATCTCCCAGGCCGTGCGGGCTTCTTCCTCAGGCGGGGCGGTGAGCGAGACCCGGACGGTGTCGCCGAACCCTTCCGCCAGCATCAGGCCCAGCCCCACCGACGACTTGACCGTGCCGCTGAAAGCGTCACCGGCCTCGGTTACGCCAAGGTGCTGGGGGATGTCGCTGGCTTCGGCCCACAGCCGGACAGCGGCCACGGTATTCATCACATTAGAGCCTTTAAGGGCCACCTTTATATTACGAAAACCCGTCTCTTCCAGGAGGCGCACTTTATCCAGGGCGCTCTCGACCATAGCTTCGGCCGTGGGGTGGCCGCCGTGGCGGGCCAGCACTTCCTTTTCCATCGAGCCGCTGTTGACTCCGACCCTGATAACCGCGCCTCTGGCTCCGGCTGCCTCGGCGACCCTTCTGACTTTGTCGGCCCCGCCGATATTTCCGGGATTGATTCTGATCCCGTCCACCCCGGCTTCCAGGGCCCTGACGGCCAGCCGCCAGTCAAAATGGATGTCGGCCACCAATGGGACGGATGATTCGGGCACGATTTCAGCCAGGCAATCAGCGGCCCGTTCATCGAGAACGGCCAGCCGGACAATCTCAGCCCCGGCCGCAACCGTCCGGCCTATCTGGGCAACGGTAGCGGCCACATCGCGGGTGTCGGTGTTGGTCATGGTCTGGACCGACACCGGAGCGCCGCCGCCGATGGTCACGGAGCCGAGCTTTATTGAGCGGGTATTGTTGCGGATAAAAGACATCAAGTCTCCAACATAACGCTATAAAAAACAGGCCGCAGCAGAGGGGCATCACTCTTAATACGATGATGGCCGCCCAAATTACCTATTACGGGAAACCCTCACCCAGACATAGTCCAGTGCGGACCACGCACACACAAAAAATACCGCCGCGAAAAAAGCGGCGGCCAGAAATCGTAAACCGTTTCTGAAGTCAGCCCTAAATATCATGAGAAAAAGCGTAATGGGCGTGGTGTTGGTAATAGCTCAGAGACCAAGCCGACACAATCATCCATGTTTTGTTAGTCTATCACATCATATAGTCCCATGCAAATATTTTAACCAGCGCTGATGCGGTTGACGGCAGGGCAATCGCGTGCGATCGGCAAAGGTAAAACCCGGAGGGCGGGGCGGTGAGATATCTCCATAGTGGCCCCCGATTTTTCTCTTATTCCCGGCCGGCTGGCTTCACCGGCATTCTGTTTCCGCGTGCCCGTCCGGGGAGCAAAAATCGTGGTCCCCTCTGGAGATATCTCACCGCCCCGCCCTCCGGGCCTTAGTTGGCTCATGTAAAAAAATCGCAATCGTCATCCTTACCAAACGCCGACACTGACCAGGCCGGGCGGGCGAAAAATTTTCTGTAAGTCGCTCGTAATTTTGCTCCCCGGACGGGCACGGACAAACAAACTTCTAATGAAGCCACCCGGCCGGGAATCAGAGAAAATTACGAGCGATGTCAGAAATTTTTTCGCCCGCCCGGCCGGGTTTTACCTTTGCCCATCGCACATGACTGTCATGGGTTCGAACGGAAGAAAATTCCAAATGCGCTTGCCCTGTGATAGAATATCGGCACCTTAAAGTGGAGGAAAGACTTTGCTGGAAGATAATGGACTATCCCCGGCCCAGCGCCAGCGGAAAAATAAACTGGAACGCTGGGCTATCGTACTGATAGCCGCCGCGCTTTTGGTGCTGACTCTCGTTCAGCGCGAAGTCATCAGCCTCGGCCCCGGATTTTCCGACAGCCAGGGACTGGTGGCCCTGGTCTCAATCAATGTCTCCGTCCTCCTGACCACCATCCTTCTGGTTCTCATCCTCCGCAGCCTTTATAGGATTTTTTTTGAAAAACACGGCTGGGGCTCACTCCAGACCAAAATGGTGATGTCCTTTATCAGCCTGTCCCTTTTGCCCACTCTTTTGATTTTTTATTATTCCTACCGGGTCATCATCAGCGGGCACGACCTGTGGTTCAGCCCCCAGATTGAAGAGGCCCTGGGCGACTCAATCAATCTCTCCGAAGCCGCTCTGACTATGGACAACAGCCTCCTGACCGCCTACGGCATAGACATTCTGGACGAACTGGAAGCCAGGCGCTACAATTCCTCAAACCGTTCGGCCCTGGCGACCGCCGCGCTTGGAGATTTCCTGGAATGGAGCCGTCGGCGCTATCACCTGACCAGCGTCGAGTTCTACGGGCCGGAGGGGCAATTGATTTCCAGAGGCGGCGACGCGAACCTGCCCCCCATTTACCATAGCTGGTTTGCCGGGCTGGAAGGCACTCCGCTGCCGTGGATAAATACCGTGGAAACCGACACCGGCGACCTGACCCGGCTGGCCTGGCCGGTCCGCTTTTCCGAATCCGGGCGCGAAGTGGAATTTTTGGGCTATCTGGTCATCGGCCGCCAGACCCTGGCCCCCATCCGCTCGCAGATAGAAGATGTTCGCCACGCCCTGGTCGGCTACAGCGACGCTCTGAAAGTGCAGCGGCCTTTCAGGGTCACCCAGCTCACGGCCTTGACGGCTATGACCATGCTGGCCGTTTTCATCTCGATGTGGATAGGCTCCCACCTGGCCCGTTCCCTGGCCCGGCCGGTGACCGACCTGGTGGAGGGCACCCGGAAAGTTGCGGCCGGGGATTGGGATTATGTGCTGAATTCGCCAGGCGGCTCCAGCGAATTCGCGGATCTGGTAAAAGCTTTCAACCGCATGACCGGCGACCTCAAGGAACTGTATGTCGAACTGGACGCCCGCCGCCGCTTTGTGGAATCGGTGCTTAAAAACGTCTCCACCGGAGTGGTCATCCTCTCCACCGACGGCGCGGTGATTCACGCCAATCAGGCCGCCAGCCGCATTCTGGACGGCAAGGGCCAGGATGATGATTCAGAGGCTGAAGCCAGCCCGTCCGCCGACGGCGTGGAGTTCTATGTGGAGGCCCAGCCGGAACTGCCGCCCCCGCTGGCCGCCTTGGTGGAGGAAGTGGTCACCTCCCGCCACCCGGCCAGACGGGTGGTGGAGCGCCACATCCGCCTGAACATTGATGACGCTTTCATCAGCCTGAAAACCGGCCTGGCCCCCTTGCGCAATGAGGAGGGCGACCGGGTCGGCTATCTCATGACATTTGACGACCTGACCGAGCTGGAGCGGGCCCAGCGCCTGGCCGCCTGGCGGGAAGTGGCCCGCCGCATAGCCCATGAGGTCAAAAACCCTTTAACGCCCATTCAACTGTCGGCCCAGCGTCTGCGCCGCCGCTTCAGCGAGAGGCTGGCCGGGGAGAGCGACGCGGCCATATTTGAGGAATGCACCGACGTCATCATTCGCCAGGTGGAGGAAATGAAAGAACTGGTGGATGAATTTTCCCAGTTCGCCCGTCTGCCGGAGATCAAGCCGCGTCCCGGCGATTTTACCGCCTTTCTGGAAGACAGTTTAGTGCTGTTCCGTCAGGCCCATAAAAAGGTTAATTTTATTCTGACCATAAAAAACCGGCCGCCGGAATTTTCTTTCGATCCCGAACAGATGCGGCGGGTTCTGACCAATATTCTTGACAACGCCGTGGCCGCCATGAACGGTGAGGGTGAAGTGCACCTGAATCTGGAAGTGGACGAACTGACCGGCCTTAAACTGACCATTCAGGATACCGGCCCCGGTCTCGACCCCCAGGTGAAGGACCGCTTATTCGATCCTCACGTCACCACCAAAGAGCATGGGCAAGGATTGGGGCTGGCCATAGTCAGAACCATCGTCAGTGATCATGGCGGCTTTGTGCGGGCCTTGAGCCGTCCAGGTGAAGGGGCGGCCTTTGTTATCGAACTGCCGCTTAGAAGCTGAAAGTGAAATTTTATGGTATGAATTCAAGTAAAGAGTCTTATTAAAGATTGTATTGCATCCTTTATACATTATTATGCATTAATTAATAACATGTGATATAATATGCACTTCGCAGTTTGTGGAAAGCGGCCCGTAAGCCGCGCCCGCCGGTTTTTATCAAAAGGTTAAGTTACACCGCCACACACAGATTGCCTGCTGTTAGCGGCAGATTGTTTGTGCGCCGGTAAAAGGTTGTTATTATGGAATCCATTTGGGCCCCCTGGCGTATGGATTATATTCTGCGCCCGGACAAAGGCAATGACCCCTGCTTTCTGTGCCTCCCCCAGGACCATCGCGGCCCAGACCGCGACCGGCTGGTTCTTTACAGCGATGAAACCGTTCTGGTGGTGATGAATCTCTATCCCTACAGCAACGGACACCTGCTTATCGCGCCCCGCCGCCACGTCTCCACCTTGTCCAAAACCACTGAGGCCGAGCGTCTGGCCATTATGAACCTGACGGCCAGAGCCTCCGATATTCTCACGGAAGTCATGCGGCCCGGCGGCTTCAACATGGGCATCAATCAGGGTAAGGTGGCCGGCGGGAGCGTTGAGGATCACCTGCATTTCCACATCACCCCGCGTTATCTGGGCGACTGCAATTATATGACGGCCATTGGAGAAATCAGAGTGATATCAGAGCATATCCAGGCCACCTACGACAAGCTGGTTGAACATTTTTAAAAAACAGGGGCGTCAAAGGGCAAACGGCCGGTCCAGGCCGCACGATTGAAAGGCTCCTGAATTTATTATTGAAGATAGTGTAAGAGAGCATAAATGACTGAAAAGCTCAGCCCGGCCATGCGGCAGTATAAGTTAATTAAAGACAAGCATCCTGATTCCATTCTTTTTTTCCAGATGGGTGATTTTTACGAAATGTTTTATGAAGACGCGTCCACAGCCTCGCGTCTTCTGGATATCGTTCTGACCAGCCGCTCCAAAAAGGGCGATGGTATTCCCATGTGCGGCGTGCCCCTCAGCGCCGGGAAAGGCTATGCCAACCGGCTGGCCGCCCTGGGGGAATCCGTGGTCATCTGCGATCAGGTCGGGAGCGCCGCTGAAACACGCGGCATTGTCGACCGGACCGTCAGTCACATCGTCACCCCCGGCATGACCATCGATGACGAAGGCCAGCCGCCGACCGAACCACATTATATGTCGGCCCTCTACCCTTCCCCGGACGGCAAGTTCGGCCTGGCCGGGCTGGAGGTCTCCACCGGCGACATGATTCTGGGCCAGTTCGACGATCTGGAATCCCTCCGGGCCGAATTCACTTCGCTGGCCCCGCATGAATGTCTGGTCCCCAAAGGGGCGCCGGAAGAAATTGTGAGCCTGGCCACGGAGATGGTCCCCTACATCACCTATCGCCCGGCCGAGGAGATGGACCCCAATCTGGCCTATGACCAGTTCCGCGACTTGTTCAGCATTCATGCCGTGGGCGCCTGGGATCTGGAGGCCCGCCCGGAGGCGGCGGCGGCGGCGGCGGCCGTCATCAGCTATGCCAGCTTTTGCTGCCAGGGCAAGATGCGCCACCTGGCCCCGCCCCGCATGCTGTGGAAAGAATCCCACATGGTTTTGGACGAGGCGGCCCTGGCCAATCTGGAAATTCTCAAAACCCTTCGCCACGGCGCGCTTCAAGGCTCCCTTCTGGGCCTGATGGATAAAACCACCACACCTATGGGCAGCCGCCTTTTGCGTGAGTGGCTGGCCCGCCCCCTTCTTGAGGCTGAGGCCATCACCGCCCGCCACGGCGCGGTGGAGGAATTTTTACGCGACGGCCTGGGCCGTGACGAAATTGTGCGCCTTTTAAAGAAGACGCGCGATCTGGAACGCGCCCTGGGGCGGCTGGTGCTCAATCGCGGCACCCCCCGCGATCTGGCTGTTATCCGCGACACTCTGTCTATGGTGCCCGCTTTCCGCGCGGCGCTCACGGCCATGAGTTCCAGGCGGCTGTGCTCTCTCGGAGAAGATCTGCCGGATTTCAGTGATCTGGTGGCCACCCTTCAGAGTCATCTGGTGGAGGTGGTGCCGCTCAATTTCAAGGAAGGCGGGCTTATCAACCGCGGTGTATCAGAGGAACTGGACGAGCTTCTGGATCTGGAACTGGGCGGCAAAAGCAGCATGGCCGCGCTGGAGGCGCGGGAAAAGGCCCAAAGCGGCATCAATTCGTTAAAGATTGGCTACACGCGGGTTTACGGCTATTATCTGGAAGTCACCAAAACCAACCTTCATCTGGTGCCGGACAACTGGATTCGCAAACAGACCATTGCCGGCGGCGAGCGTTACCTGACCCCGGAACTGAAAGATCTGGAGGCCAAAATATTGGGGGCCGGAGAGAAGCGTCTGGCCCTGGAAATGCGGATTCTGGAAGACCTGAAAGCCAAGGTGGCCGATCAGGCCGCTTTCATCAAAGCGGCGGCTTCCATCCTGGCTGAAACAGATGTTCTGGCCGCTTTTGCTGAATGCGCCGAGCGCTATCGCTGGATCAGGCCGATTCTGACCGACGAAGACGTCATCGACATCAAAGGCGGCCGCCACCCGGTGGTGGAGGAATCGCTCCCGCCCGGCGACCCCTTTGTGGCCAACGACATCTGCCTGACCCCGCGTGAAAGGCTATTGATCATCACCGGCCCCAACATGGCCGGCAAATCCACCATTCTCAGGCAGACGGCCCTGATAGTGCTGTTGAATCAGGCCGGGTCTTTCGTTCCGGCTGAATACGCAAAACTCTCGCTTCGGGACCGCATTTTCACCAGGGTCGGCGCGGCCGATGACCTGACCAGGGGCCGCTCCACCTTCATGGTGGAAATGAGTGAGACGGCCCGCATCCTGTCCATGGCCACCCCCCGGAGCCTGGTGGTGCTGGATGAAATAGGCCGGGGCACCTCCACCTATGACGGCCTTTCGCTGGCCTGGGCTATAGCGGAATACCTGCACGACCTCGATGAGCGGGGCGTGCCGACCCTGTTCGCCACCCATTATCATGAGCTGGTGAAGCTGGCCGAATCCAAACCCAGGGTGCGCAATTTCAATGTGGCCGTGAAGAGCGCCGGGCGCAAAATCATTTTTATGCGCGAACTAAAAGCGGGCGGGGCCAGCCGCAGTTACGGCATTGCCGTGGCCGGTCTGGCCGGCCTCCCCAAAAAAGTGCTGGACCGGGCCAAAGAAGTTCTGACCGACCTCAACGACAAAGACGAACACCTCATCCGCCCGGCCATTCGCCAACTGAGCCTGTTTGACCAGCCGGAACCGATTGAGGAAGATGAAGAGCCGCAGCTGCCGGAAGTGGTGGTCTCGCTGGCTGAAGTCAGGCCCGATGAACTGACGCCGCGTGAGGCTCTGGATTTGTTATACAAACTTAACAGGGAGGCCCGGAACCTGATTGAGGAAGACCGGCCGTAATTTAAGGACGCCATGAAGCCAGCAATTGATAGAGCGGACAGCTTCGAAAATAGCGGGTCGACCGCCAGGGAGACGGAGCGACAGCGACTGGTATTAAAACCTGAAGCGCTTCCAGTGGAGCAAAAACCACGCTTTTTGCGTAACGCCACGCGGCCGGTTCAAGGAAAAATGATATTTAGAATTGCAGTCATGAAGCCGTTTCGCCTGATTATATTGCTGACGCTTTCAATGGTCATACTGCTGGCCGCCCGGCCGGTTATGGCTGAAGGTGAATTGGTGCGCGCCCTGAAAAGCCGCGAGGAATTTTTCAATACACCGGAAATGCGGGAACTGCGCCACAACTGGCAAACCTTGATCAAAGAATTTGAAGACGCGGCTCTGGCCCAGGAAGAGCCGCGCCACGCCTCTCGCGCCCGCTTTATCGCGGCCCAGCTGTCCCTGGCCTCAGGCCAGAAATATAAAAAGGACGAGGATTATCAAAACGCCCGGACCCTGGCCCGCCGGGCCGTGCGGGATTGCCCGCGCTGTGCCCATTCGGCCGAGGCCCAGTTGATTCACGGGCAGGCCCTGTTTCAGCTCAAGGAGCTGGATGAGGCTGACCGGCAGTTGATGAGGGTTGAGCTGAACTATCCTGACAGCCCCCATGTGGCCACGGCCCGTCAACTATTAACCCAATTGCGCGGAGGCCAGCCGCCGACGCCCGACAAGCCGGAAAAGCAGCCCCAGGCCAAACCGGCTGAAAGCGGCAAAACTTCAGCCGAAGCGGCCGATAAGGCCGCCAAGACCCAAACAGGCGGCAACGCGAATAAAAAGCCCGCCGAGCAATCCAAGCCTAAAGACAGCGGCCTGAAAACGCCCAAAAAAATACAGGTTCCGAAAACACCCAAAGCCAGAAGCGACGGCAAGGCCCAGGTTTTTTTCATCGCCCTTGAGGATTTTGGCAAATATACCAGGGTCACGGCCTATGTCGATAAAGTCGCCCCCTATGTTTACAACCTGATTCCGCCCGCCCGCGCCGGCGGCAGCTTCAGGGCCTATGCCGACATCAAAGGCGCGGTGATAGCTCCGGGCACGTCCATCCAGTTGAAGGACAACAGCCCGCTGGTCAAACTGGTCAAGATGAATCAGTTTCAGGCTGAAGTGGTGCGGCTGGTGATAGACATGCCTGACGCCCATCCCTATATGCCGGTGTTTGTGGACAAGCCTCCCCGGCTGGTCTTCAACATTGCCAAAGAAGCCAAGGACCTTCCGGCCAACGCCCCTGAAGCCCAGCCGGACCCGCCGGATAAAAAGCCGGAGCCAGCTTCAAACAAGAATAACGCCTCCCTGGCCACCAAAGGTGCGACGGGTTCAATGATTGACCAGCTGGGGCTGAAAGTGAAATGCATAGTTCTGGACCCCGGCCACGGCGGCAAGGATATCGGGGCCGGAGCTTTTGGCCTGAAGGAAAAAGACATCACCCTGAAACTGGCTAAAAAGCTGAAAACCAGGCTGGAGAACCGTCTGGGACTGACCGTCCATCTGACCAGAAACGACGACACCTTCATCACCCTGGAGCGGAGAACCAAGATAGCCAAGGATAAGAAAGCCGACATTTTCATATCCCTTCATGTCAATGCCAACAACTCCGCCTCTGTACAGGGTTTTGAGACCTACATACTCAACTTTGCCACCGACAAATCGGCCATGGCCGTGGCGGCCCGTGAAAACGCCTCCAGCGACAAGAGCGTTTCTGAGCTGGACGACGTGCTGCAAAGCATAGCCAAAAACACCAAAATAATTGAATCGCGGGCCCTGGCTCAGGCGCTTCATAAATCGGCTGTTAAAACATTGAATAAAAAATACAAGGTGCGGGATCTTGGCATTAAGGAAGCCCCCTTCTTTGTGCTGGTGGGGGCCAACGTCCCGGCCGTCTTAGCGGAGATAGGCTTCATCACCAACGAAGCTGAAGCCGCCCGTATAAAAACAGACGCCTATCTCGATCAGGTGGCCGACGGTCTGGCCGAAGGCCTGGCCGGATATGTGAGGTGAGCCGGTGAAAAAAAACGGTTATGAAGGAATCTACGATTGGGTTTGCGGCCACCTGGCCAAAGCCGATCTGGCCGAGTGCGCCCCGCATCTGGGTCTGACCGTCAGAGAGGACGGGAAGGTCAGCGTCAGTTTTTTCGGCCGCGAGTATCTGGTGGACAACCAGGGGGTGACCCCGGCCGACGGCTTTCCGGCCGGGGTCAATCATCTAAGTCTGGTCGGCCATTACGCCATGTCGCGCGGGCGCGGGGAACCGGCCGGGGAATATGTGCCTCTCTGGCGGCTCAGCGGCACCATCGACAACAGCGGCGGCTTTGATCGCTCCACCGTCTCCAATCCGCTGGACAGAAAATTCGGGAGCGACCTCACAGCTCTGGAGCAAACGGCTGTGCGCCTCGGCGGCGTTCCCCAGACTGACGAGCCATCCGGCGGGCTGGCCTGGGTTTTTCACGCCTTTCCCAAGGTGCCCATAAAACTCATCCATCACCCGGCGGATGAAGAATTTGAAGCCGAATACCTCTTGCTGTTCGATAAATCCGCCGACAGTTTCATGGTCTTTGAGGCGCTGGGGTTCCTGTCGGGCGTGTTCATTCATGAAATGACCAGCAATGACGTGTAACTTTTAAATTTCACGGAAAAGCAATTTGGCCGCCTGAAGCCGGGGATTGTTTTTGGCCCGTCGAGGTGAAGGGGGTCTTTAGTCACGGAGACGGGCCAAAAACAATCCCCGGCTTCAGGCTTCCACTTGGCTAGGCGTACTTTGCGGGCCTCAAGAAAGCTGACCAGGCTGCTTACTTAAATATTACACCAGCTAAACACCCTGACCTGGGCCGTGAATCAGAACGTTCAGGGAATGCACCGCGTCCAGAAGATTGTTGGCCTGGGCCGACAATTCCGTGGCCGCGCTGGCGGTTTCCTCTGATGAACCGGCCGTCATCTGAGTCGTTTTATCCATAGTCTGCATAGCGTGATTTATATGCTCAATATCGTCTTTCTGCGATTTTGAGGCGTCGACGACCTCTTTGAGCAAACCGTCGACCTGCTCCGCGTTTTCCTCCACCAGCCTGAAATTCTCTTCCGTACCCGCCACCATCAGCGCACCGGACTTTATATTAGTTATCGTCGCGGCTATCAGCTCGGCCGTGCTTCTGGCCGCTTCGGCCGAACGCGTCGCCAGGTTCCTGACCTCATCAGCCACCACCGCGAAACCGGCCCCGGCGTCACCAGCCCGCGCCGCTTCAACCGAGGCGTTCAGGGCCAGCAAATTCGTCTGGAACGAGATATCGTCGATGGTTTTAATAATATTGCTGATTTGTTCGCCGGAAACGGAAATGGCGTTCATGGCCTGGCTGACGCCGACCATTGAGGCGTTGGCCTTATCCACCGCCTCCTGGGCCTTTTCCATCAAAAGGTGGGCCGCAGCCGCGCTGTCGGCGTTGTGGGTCGTGAGCGAAAGCAGTTCCGTCAGGGCGCTGTTGGTCTCTTCCATGCCGGCCGCCGTCTGGGTCGCGCCCTGAGCCAAATCGTTGGATGAAACCGTCAGTTGGCTTGAGGCGTGATTAACTTCCTGAGCCCCCTCACGCAAAACTTCTATCAGATGTTCCACAGGACGGGTTATGCTTCTGGTTATCAGAACCGCCATCACCAGGCTGACAGCCAGAGCAACCGTCAGGCCCGTGGCCAAAGACCAGATAACCCGCGTGACCGCGCCGCCGGAATTTTTGGCCACATTCAGGGTGGCTTCATTCATATCCGCGCCCAGTTGCCAGGCGCTTCTGAGAGCCGCGTCGCGAACCTCCGCCCTTCTGGCCGCGCTTTCCTGATTGAGCGCCATAACCTCTTTCAAATCCTCCAGCGCCTCTCGAATGGATTCGGCCAGCGGACGCACTTTGGCCAGAAACTCCAGCGACGGGCCGCGCTTGGAATCCCCTTCGAACCAGCTGATGATCTGAAGCAATTCAGCAGTCAGAGCCAGGGCGGCGTCATAATATGACAGGTCCTGCCTTATCCAGCCGCGCTGAGCACTGACGGTCAGGGTACCTATCAGTTCCTCCATTTTCGAAACGGCCGCAATGCGCGCGCTCCGGCGCTGGGCCACTTTCATGTCGTCGGAAGTTTGAAATTCTTCCAGTTGGAGGCCTTCCTGATATTCCATAAAACTGCTGGTGGCCTCCAGCAACAGGTCATAATTGTCATCCAGCACTTTTTGATATCGGGCCATGCGTGCCAATATATCCGGCAGAGCCTCATTCATTGTTTCAAAATCACCGTAGTTAGCTTCGACTTCCCTGGCCAGGCCGATGACCCGCTGATTGCGGCTCATGGTCCCTTCTCTGGTTTCAGCCATGATCGTTTTCAACGAAGCCGCGACACGTTCACCGAATTCTCTGGCCCGGTTCAGGCTTTGTTCATTGGAACTGTAATTGAAGTCAACCATGAAAAGGGCTTCGACCGCCACCGTGTACTGAACCTCACTGGCCGCTGAAAAAACCGGCATGACGTCGTTGGCCAGCACATTGGAATCGGTCTGCACGGAACGCAGCGAAATGATGATGTAAACGGACAGGGCAATGAAGATAGCACATGAGGATATAAAGCCTAGCAGAATTTTATGGCCAAGTTTCATGATGGTTCCCTTGGTGGGTATTGGATGTTATGAATATGTAACTAGATGTTGGTTTCTGAATATCTTTTCCGCGCTGTCAGGGCGTCGGCGCAAAATAAATAGAGGTGAAACATAGCTTATAAAACGGCATTTGACAATCCCAAATATGAGCAGTTTGCAAAAAAAACTGTATCCCACAAAAGCAGGATATGGGTAACTAGTTGATATATAAAACAATATGTCAAAAACACCATAGGCCTGGCCTGATCATCAGAGTTTGTCAACGCTTGACATCCGGCCGGTCATTTATAATAATAATAAGGTTATAATATTTATAAGGTAGTAAGGAGAAAATATATGCCTGAAGTGGAACATCTGGGCAAAACATTTCCCGTGGATGAAGAAGGCTTTCTGGCCGACATGAACCTGTGGGGACCGGAATGGGTCGATCATATCCGTCTACAGGAAGATATTGACGAACTGAATGAAGACCACTGGGCCGTCATCAATATGCTCCAGGAATATTACAAAGAAAACGGCATAGCCCCGATGGTCCGTATTCTGGCCGGCGTCACCGGATTCAAGCTCAAATATATTTATGAACTGTTCCCCTCCGGCCCTGGGAAGGGCGCCTGCAAAATGGCCGGTCTGGCCAAGCCGGAAGGTTGTGTTTGATGGAAAACGCCATGTTCAGACAACGGCGCGGCCAAAGGCTTACCCTCAAAGACCTCAAACGTTTCGGCCACCGTCTGGCCACGGAGCTGGAATCAATACTGCCCGGCTGCCGCTGCCGGACCACGCCCATCATCAATGAAACCGATGGTGAAGCCTTTGTCGTGCCTCTGGTGCACAAGGGGCGGGAGCTGGGCTGCGTCTGGCTGACGCTCCCTTCCGGCCGTATATCCGCTGAAGCGGAAGCGTTGCTGCCATCGCTGGTCAAAGTCATTCTCGATAATATGTCGCTGCGCAAGGCCCTTATGACTGACGGCGAAACCGGGCTTTACAGCCGCGAGCACTTTCAGGGCTGTCTGATGCGGTCCGTGCGCCGCCACAGTTCGCGCGATGAGGCCAGGCTGCTGAGCATGAACGACGAATCGGCCCCGGAAATGATGCTGGTCATGGCCGAGATGCGCCATCTCGACTCCAAGGACGACCCCTCGGCCGCGCTCTCGGCTTTGGCCGAACGTTTCGCGGGCCGCATATCCATGCGGTTTCCGGCCCGCCTGTCCTCCAGGCGGCTCTGTTTTCTGGCCGAAGGTCGGCCGGAAGAGGTGCGTCTTCAAATCGAAAGCGTGCTCGACGATCAACTGGAAGCCCTCCCTTCATCCCGGCCGGTGGCGGCCTGGGCCAGATACCCGCGTGACCTCAATCCCGATGAAGGCGCGGAATCAACCACCAGGGCCGGTCTGCGCCGCCGGGCGGCCGCGCTCATGGATAAAGCCTCCACCGCTCTCTTCTACGCCCGCCAGTTTCGCGGCCCGGCCCTGGCCCTGGCCTTTGGCGACATCATCGCCCATCACGGGCAGGTGGTGCAGCTGCTCCCTCTGGAGCGGGTAGTGGTCAATCTCGGGCGATCGGTGGGCGCGGCCAGCGGACAGGTCTATATGGTGGAACAGCCGCGCCGGGAAGGCGAAGAGGTTCGCTATAAGGGCGAAATAACCATCCTGGAGGCAGCCGAGGGCTATTCCATCGGCTCCATCACCAATCGCGGCAACGGCACCCATATTGTGGCCGGGGATCGCCTGAGCTTTTCCCGCCTGAAATGGAACAGCGAAGACCGCGAAAATGAAAGCCGGGCCCAGGCCGGTTCCAGTGGTTTTCTGTCATCTCTGCCCAATCGGGAGGCCTTTCTGGCCCACCTGAACCAGTGGCCGGGCGACAAACCTGTCTCCGTGGCTCTGGCCCGCCTGGACGGCTTTGATAAAACCCTGGCCGTGCTGGGCCGTGAAGAGAGCGACCGCCTGATCGGCTTTCTTTTTGAAAAGGTGGCCAAAACCTTTCCAGAGGCGGCACTCGGCCGCTGGCAGAACGAAATGATGGCCCTGGCCTGGGATTCCGGTTCCCCGGCTGAGATAAAGCCGCGCGCCCACCGGCTGGTTTCGGAACTGATTGAATCCGGGCCTGTTTCCATGGGCCTGATATTCGATCATCCCCACCAGGGCCACCCGGCCTCTCTGGTGGAGGACGCCCGGAAAGCCCTGAACGAAGCCTCTTTCTCCGGCCACGGCCAAGTGGCGGTTTTCGGACCGCTGTCGCTGAACATAAGCGGCGACCGCCTGTTCGAAGGCGGCGACTTCAGCGGGGCGCTGAAAGAATATGAACGCGGCCTGGCTCTGGCCCCTGACCATATCAACCTTCTGAACAGCCTGGGCGTCTGTTACGGCCGTCTGGGTAATTTTCAGGCCGCCCTGGAGTCATTTGAAAAAATTGTCGCGCAGGAACCTGACAATATGATGGCCCATTACAACCGGGGCTACACCTATCTCCTGTCCGGCCGGATGGAAGAGGCGGAGGAAGCCCTCTTCCGGTCTTCGGAACTGGATTCCGACAACTTTGAAGCCCTCTTCCACCTCGGTAAGACCGCCCTGGAACTGGGCCACCTGGACCGGGCCCTCCCGGCCCTGAAAAGGGCCGGCGATTTGAGCGGCACCCGACCGGTGGTCTTCCGTCTCCTGGGGGAGGCCCTGATGCTGGCCCACGATAATCAGGCCGCTCTGGCCGCTTTCAAAAAAGCGGTCAAGGCCGATCCCAATGACGCCTATTCCCTGTCGGCCCTGGGCGCTCTGTTTGTTGAACTGGCCAACGATCTGGAAGTGGCCCGCTCCCTGTTTCAAAAAAGCGTGGAGATTGACCCGACCAACAGCCTCTACCGCCAGCGCTTCGGCCGCCTCTTGTTCAGCCTGGGCGACTTCAGCGGGGCTGAACACCATTTGAATATGGCCAAAGAATACGGCAGCCGGGCCCCGGAGGTCCATTATCAGCTCGGCTGTCTGGCCGAAGAGCAGGGGCGAGCCGAAGAAGCGGCCGAGCATTTCCGGGCGGCCCTGAAACAAGACCCGGCTTATAAACCGGCCTTGGAGAAACTGGAACTTCATCAATAATAAAGTGAGCCTCCGGCAAAGAATGCCAGAGAAGTGACCATCGCTTTCGGTGGCACAAAAAATCTGTTGCATGAAGCCAATGAATTAGCAATTGGAGTATTCGTAGGTTAACCCCCTGATAAAAAAAATGGCCAAATCAACCCGCAAGCGTAAGAAGCAAAAAACCACCTTCACGCCGCCACCCTGGATACCGGGGCTGGCGGCTGTCATGCTGGCCGTCTTCATTACTCTGTCCCTTATCTCATTCCACGCGGCCGATCCTTCGTCCTTTGGCGCGTCGGCCGGGAACGTCCAGAACTGGTTCGGGCTGGCCGGGGCCGTGGCTTCATCGGCCCTTATCAACGCGTTCGGGCTGGCCGCCCCCTGGCCGGTCCCGGCTCTGTTGGGCTTTGCCTGGATTTCTTTGCGAAAAATACCCATCAGCCAGAGCCTGACCATAAAAATTGTGGGGGCGGTGCTCTTACTGTTCTCCGGGGTGGCCATAATGTCGCTGGTCTGGCCCAGGCTGGATTTCGCCTGGAAGGGCTTTTCCGGCGGAGGCCGTTTCGGCCTGTTTCTGGCCGGCGGGGCCACCGGCCTCATGGGCAAAGTCGGAACCTGGATGGTTCTCCCGGCCCTTGGGCTGACCGGCCTATTTATGATGGCCACCGGTTTCTGGCGCGGCTGTTTTTCCGCTCTGGGGAGCTTGTTGTCCGCTCTGGCCTCCAATAAGCCGGAGGATGCTGAACCGCTTCTCAACGCCAGGGAAAAGAAAACGCCCAAGCCTGGTTTAGGCTTGGACGAAGAACCGTCCACACCACCTGAACCCACTCCTCCTCCCATTATTGTTGAAAATTTCCCGGAAACGGCCGTGGCGCAGCCCAAACCTTCACAACCAGTTGAACCCAGGCGGCAGCCCAACGGCCCCTATGTTCTGCCCTCAACGGAGCTTCTGGATGATCCGCCCGCCGCGAAAGGCGGCCACGCTTCCGGTTTAAGCCGTGATGAATTGATGGAAAACGCCCACCTCCTGGAATCAAAGCTGAGCGACTTCGGTGTCGATGGCCGGGTGCTGGAGGTGTCGGGCGGCCCGGTCATCACCATGTATGAATATCAGCCCGCACCTGGCATAAAAATATCCAAGGTCGCCGGCCTCTCCGATGACCTGACTATGGCCATGAAAGCCATTTCCATCCGAGTGGTGGCCCCCCTGCCCGGCAAGGCCGCCATAGGCATTGAAATCCCCAACCCCAAGCGCAGTCTGGTCACTTTCAAGGAAGTGATTTGCAGCAAGGCCTTTCAGGAATCCAAATCCCTTCTCAGCCTGGTCCTGGGGGTGGACATCATGGGCGCGCCTGTGGTGGCTGATCTGGCCCGCATGCCCCATCTGCTGATCGCCGGGGCCACCGGCAGCGGCAAATCCGTGGGGCTGGGCTCCATGATCATGTCCATCCTCTACAAGGCCGGGCCCGACAAGGTGCGTTTCCTGATGATCGACCCCAAATGCGTCGAACTGGCCCTCTACAAGGATATCCCCCACCTGATATATCCGGTTCTGTCCGACCCGGCCGAGGCCACCCTGGGCCTGAAATGGGCCGTGGCCGAAATGGACATGCGTTACCGTCTGCTGGCGGAAAAAGGCGTCCGCAACATTGAGACATTTAATGAGAAAATCCGGGAAGAACTAAAAAGCTGGAAGCCGCGCCAGACCAAAAATGAACTGAACGAAGTGGTGGACGAACAACCGCCCCGCGAGCTGCCCTTCCTGGTCATCATCATAGACGAACTGGCCGACCTGATGATGGTGGCGGCCAAGGAAGTTGAAGTATACATAACCCGTCTGGCCCAGAAAGCCAGGGCGGCGGGCATTCATTTGATTCTGGCCACCCAGCGCCCTTCCGTGGACGTTCTGACCGGCATTATCAAGGCCAATATGCCGACGCGCATATCCTTTCAGGTCTCATCACGCATTGACTCCCGCACTATTCTGGATCAAATGGGCGCGGAAAAGCTCCTGGGCCAGGGCGACATGCTGTTCCTGCCGCCGGGCGTCGGGAAACTGAGGCGGCTTCACGGGGCCTATGTATCGGATGATGAAATAAAGGAAGTGACCGATTTCATCAGGGAGTGGGGTCCGCCGGATTACCTGGAGGATCTCTCACTGCCGGAGGCTGACGGCGAATATGGCGCGGATGGTGAGAAGGATGAGAAATATGAGGAAGCGGTGGAACTGGTGCGCCGGACCCAGCGGGCGACCATCTCGCATGTGCAGCGTCACCTGCGCATAGGCTACAACCGGGCGGCCCGTATCATCGAAGACATGGAGCGCGACGGCATCATCGGCCCACAGGACGGCACCCGCCCCAGGGCTATTTTTTAGAAATGGCTATCTTCCATCAGGGAACTATATATTCAACTTGCAAGGACATTATTCAATAATAAATTAAAGCACTTAATGTCAGTAAATGATTGATGTTACAATTGCGGAAAAGCGAGTGACCGCCGCCGGGAGAAATGTTTTTGCCCGGTGAGGTTCCGGGGGTCTTTAGTCACCTCACCGGGCAAAAACATTTCTCCCGGCGGCTACTTGGTTGTCTTTCTTGAGGGCTGAAAAGTGTGCTTAGCCCCAGTGGGAGCTGGAAGCCGGGGATTGTTTTTGTCCCGGCTCCGTGACTAAAGACCACCGGAACGGAGCCGGGACACAAATAATCCCCGGCTTCCAGCGGATCGATGGGTTCATTGCAATTAAAGTATATAGTTCCCTTCCATTAACCCGCCGGGAGTCGGGATTTGTTTTTGCCTGTCTTCGTGACTAAGACTTCCCTCACCTCGCTAGGCAAAAACATTTCCCCAGGGCGGCGGTCACCCGCTCACGATCTTTTTCTTCCCAAAAACCTTGAGATCCCCCGCTCTATGGCCACCATCGGCGCGGTTCTGGAGACGGTGAACAGAATTACGGCCGCCCAGATGAAACTGAAAGCGATCCGGTGAGTGGGCGTGAAATCCTCGCCATAAACGAATATGCCCAGAATTAGGGTCAGGGTCGGGCTGATATACTGCAAAAAACCCATAACCGTCATGGAAAGGTGATTGAGGCTGTGAGCGAAGAGAAGCAGAGGCGTAGCCGTCACCACTCCGGCCCCGATCAGAAGGACAGTGGTCAGATCAGCGCCAAAAGGATATCCCTGCCCCTGGGAATGGATGTATATCAGGAAAAACCCGGCCAGCGGGGCGGTGAGCGCGGTTTCAATGCTCAGCCCGCTGATGGCGGAAAGTCCGGTCACTTTTTTACACAGACTGTAAGTGCCCATGCTGCAAGCCAGAAAGAGGGCCACCCAGGGCAGTGAGCCGAAATTCAGCGTCAGCTTCACCACTCCGGCCGTAGCCAGAAGAACGGCCAGGAACTGCCACAGAGACAGCCTTTCACGCAGAATCGTCACTCCGATGAGGACGTTGATCAAGGGATTGATATAATAACCCAGGCTGGTTTCAACCATCCGGCCGTCATTGACTGCCCAGATGAAGACGAACCAGTTGGCCGAGATGAGAATGGCTCCCATAATAACGCAGAAAATTTTCTTGCGGCAGGCCAGAAGCTGCTTCACCTCCAGCTTGAGAGCCAGAACCTTACCGGCCGCGACCAGCACCACGATCATAAAGATAAAGGACCAGAAAACCCGATTAGCCAAAATCTCATAAGCGGGAACAACGCCCAGGGTTTTCCAGTAAATGGGCAGAAGCCCCCAGATCAGGAAAGAACTGGTGCCAAGGAGCAGCGACCGGGTGTGGGCCGCGCGGTCAGGATCGCCGGAGAAGGGCTGGGAATTTGAGGACGAAGAATCGCTTTCAATTTTCATAAAACATCTCACACCGGGCGGGGCCCGGAGCCCACGTCTGGGTGAGGCTTTCCCGTAATAGTTAATTTAGGCGGCCATCATCGTATTAAGAGCGGCGCCCCTTGGCGGTGGTGTTGACTCTGCCGCTGAAGCCGGTCATTTATTCTTAATGCCCAGTTCTGAGGTAGCGGTAGTCCTCCTCTGAACTGGAACCTTATTGGGTTGCACTCCAACAATGAAAGTTATAGCGCCCCTAACTAACATACCGAAATTCCTTCTTAGGAATTTCGGTGGGGTCCAGGGGTTCTACCCCTGGTGGGGTGGAGGGGCAAAGCCCCCCTCTTCTCTTTATATCTTACTGCTTTGAAACGATGGTCACGGCGTTGGCTTCAGCTACCGCATCGCGCCAATTCAGGCTGTTGGCTTTGATGGACTGCATTTTATCATCAGGGCCGGAATTTTCAAAGTAGGCCAGAAAAACCAGCTTGTCCGCTACTTGAAGCGATGTCGCCGTCAGGAAGACTTCCGAACGCTGACCGAAAACATTGAATGAAACCCTGGCCCCCAGTGAGAGGGAGTTGCGGTTATCATCGAATTTTTTGGTGAACTTGTCGGTCAGGAACTTGAAGCCGATGTCCACGCCCATTTTTTCAGTCAGCTTGGCGTTGCCCTTGCTGGTCAGGGTTTTGGCCACCACGCCGTTGTTGGCCGCGAAGGAAAACCAGCTGGCATAGCGCTTGAGTTCCTTTTCAGCGGTTTTCGCGGTGAAACTCTTTTTGGCCATTTTCTTTGGCACGCAGATCATGGCGTAACGGGGAATCGAGGCGGGCTTATGGGCGGCCACAGCCTCAACGAAGCTTTTCCATTCCGCCGGGTCCGCATAAATGGCCAGCACCCTAAGCTTGAATTTAGGCTCCAGGCTTTTTATATATTCATCCGCCGCCGGATACTTGCCGTCGACTCTGGTCATTCCGGCCGGGGCGGCCATGACCAGAGTCAGGGTACCTATATCGGCCTGATTCAGATCGGCCACCTTTTTCGGCGCGGGTTTGGCCTGTGCGGACGGAAGACCGGCCGCCAGGCTCAGGGCCATCGCGGCCATCAAAAGCAGAACATTGCGCAACATCGAAATTTTCATATTCGCCCTCCCCCCGCCGGGCTGGGCCCGGACCCCATGTCTAGGTGACGTTTTCCCGTAATAGTTTATTACGGCGGCCATCATCGTATTAAGAGCGTTGCCCCCTTGACTGTGACCTGTATGTGGCCCGCACGGGAAAGCAAGCAGTCATCAATACTATAGCAAAAAGCAAACCTAGTAAAAGAATAGTTCTTTTTTTCATGAATTCAAGGAGTTTTGGGAAAATGGCTTTCATGGTGTGGCTTGTTTGCCACACCATTAGTGGCCGGGCGAACACAAGGCTATTTATTTTTTTCCACCGGTTTCTTTCTGAGGCGGATGGATTTGGGGGTCACTTCCAGCATCTCATCTTCGCGGATATATTCAATGGCCTCCTCCAGCGAGAAGCGCCGGGGCGGAGTGAGCCGCAGGGCTTCGTCTGAGCCGCTGGCCCGGACATTGGTCAGTTTCTTTTCCTTGCAGGGATTTACCCACAGGTCCTCACCGCGAGAGTTTTCACCGACTATCAGGCCGGGATAGACCGGGTCACCGGGGCTGGCGAAGATTATGCCGCGCGGCTCAAGGTGATAGAGGGCGTAGGTGACGGCCGCCCCGGAACGGTCAGAGACCAGGGAGCCATTGGGGCGGCCCTTGATGGGCCCCAGAAAGGGAGTGGTCCCGATGACCAGAGTGTTCAGGAGACCGGTGCCCCTGGTGTCGGTCATGAACTGGCTGCGATAGCCGATGAGGCCGCGCGTGGGCATCTTGATTTCCAAACGCACACGGCCGGAGCCGTGATTGGCCAGTTTGTTCACCTGCCCGCGCCGGGCGGAGAGTTTTTCAGTCACCACCCCGATAAACTCCTCCGGCACGTCGATGACGGCCAGTTCCAGCGGTTCATGCTTCTGGCCGTCTATTTCACTGACAATAATGCGCGGCGGGCCGAGGGTCAGTTCAAAACCTTCACGGCGCATGGTTTCCACCAGCACGGCCAGCTGCAATTCGCCGCGCGCGCTGACGCGATAGCTGTCGGACTGGCCGGGGGTCGGCTCGACCCGGATGGAGACGTTGTAGAGAGCTTCCTTGTCCAGCCGGTCCTTGATCTGGCGGGAAGTCAGAAGCTTGCCCTCCTTGCCGGCCAGGGGGGAGGAATTGACGGAAAACTCCATCGACAGGGTCGGCTCGTCGACCACCACGGTGGGCAGGGCAACGGGGTTTTCCGGGTCGGCAATGGTGTCGCCGATGAAAGCGTCCTCCAGACCGGCCATGGCTACGATATCGCCGGCGAAGACCTCCTGGGTCTCAACGCGGCTCAAGCCCTGATAGGTATAAAGAACCTTGATCTGGCCTTTTTTAAACACTTCGCCGTCTTTCATCACCGCCACTTCCTGTCCGCTTCTGAGGCGGCCGTGGCGCAAGGGGCCGATAACCAGACGCCCCACATAATCAGACCAGTCCAGATTAGTGACCAGAAAACGGGCCGACTCGTCCAGCGAACCGGTGGGAGCGGGGATATGCTCGACAATGGCCTTGAAAAGGGGTTCAAGCGATTCTCCACCCTCCCCGGCCAGAGCCGCCTCCAGAGACGTAAAGGCCTGCCCGGCCTTGGCATTGGTGTAAAGCACCGGGAAATCCAACTGATCCTCTTCCGCGTCCAGATCGATGAAGAGGGAGTACAATTCGTCCAGCACTTCTTCAGGGCGGCGGTCGGGACGGTCTATTTTATTGATGACCGCGATGATCGGCAACTGTCCGGCCAGGGCTTTCTGAAGCACAAAACGGGTCTGGGGCAGCGGGCCCTCCGATGAATCAACCAGCAGGATGACCCCGTCAACCATAGTCAGGGTCCGCTCGACTTCACCGCCGAAATCCGCGTGGCCAGGGGTGTCGACAATGTTGATCTTGATGTCGCCAAAGCTGACCGCCGTATTCTTGGCCATGATGGTGATGCCTTTTTCACGCTCCAGATCCATGCTGTCCATCACGCGTTCATGCACGGCCTGGTTATCACGGAACAGTCCGCTCTGCCACAGCATGGCGTCCACCAGAGTGGTCTTGCCGTGATCGACGTGGGCGATAATGGCCACATTCCTTATATTTTTGGGATCCATCAGATAACCTCCGAGAATTTGAACCGGCGGGAAAAGCCAGAAAGGGACAGAGCTCCAAATCAAGTGTAAAACACTGTCGAACAAGGTGATTTTTTTACATCTTCATGGAAAGAAAGTCAAGAAATAACTGGAAGCATGAAGAGGCACACAAAAAAACGGCCGTCGCCCAGACAGCGACGGCCGCCATATAACTATCAGAAATCGTGCGTGGTTAGCACTGGACAGGTCCGCTGAGTCACTTTCGACCCACCGTTGTTTTCGGCCGGCACAAGCGACCGGGACGCAACAGGAAGAATCACTTGATCAGGGCGTCGAGAATCTTGGGCGTGGCCAGATGAGGAGAACCATCTTCATCAACAGCCACCATCGGCTGATTATCAGGGCCATACCCCACCTGGGTCAGACAGCCGCACTTTTTGCACCAACGATGTTCCAGACGGGATGACGGCTCATTCTGGGCCGCTTCCTCCGCCACAATCATCCAGACGTGGGCTTTGCCATCAATGCATTCTGAAATCCTAGGTTTTTGCAAGGCCATATATTCACTCCATAATTAAAAGGCTGCCGAAAAATTGCCAGACGGACAGCTTCTTCTAATTATACAGGAAAGGCAGGCATTATTCAAGCATGTAACTATTCAGCCGGTAGGTGGCGGGGTGCTCAGACTTTTTCCGCCATGCGTCGCCCACGGCCTTTCAGATCAAGGGGATGACCTGAAGGTCTATCCCCTTGATCTGAAAGGCCTCCGCCTAGCCTGACGAAAAAATTCTTCGCGCGGGCGGGGCAGAAATTGGTAAACAGCTAATTTTATTACAACGCATTCTTGTGATCTAAAAGGTGCTGAATAGTTATTCAAGCATAACCCAAGCATGGATGGAAACGCCTTCGGGGCTCGCGCTTCGAATCGTAGACGCCCGCGACTGGCCTGGACATGCTTTTAGCCATAACAATTCGAGCGGCTGGCTAAAAACAGGCGTTCAAATATGGCATATCTCAGCCGTCAACCAATAGCCCGCATCGGCCGCCCTTACAATCACCGGCCTTTTCAGGCAGCGAGGCGGCGCGGGAGATCAAAACTCATCGCTGGTGTTCTCATCCACGGCTTCGCCATTGATCTTCTTGCGCAGAATGCCGGAATTTTTAAAGACAACCACCCGGCGGGCTCTCAATTCCAAAGATTCCTTGGTCTGAGGATTTCGTCCCCGGCGGGCTCTTTTCCGTTTTACCACAAACTTGCCAAAGCCGCTGATCAGAACATCTCTCTCATCAGCCAGGGTTCGTTTAAGGATCTCCATCAGCTTTTCAATGGCCTGGCGGGCGTCTTTCCTGGAAAGCTCGGTTTTCTCAAAAACATCCGTAATAATTTTTTCTTTTGTCACTGCCATTTACATTCTCCATCGCGGGGTTCCTCACCCGCCGCCAACTTCCAAAGCAACATTAGCTGTGTTTCAAGATTTTCACGCTGGACGACGACCGCCATCTGTTTTTCACGCAAAAAGTCGAAAACATTCAGTGTAACTTTAAATTGTCACAATGTGGCTGCTGAGGTTACTGTAGCCGATAAAATAAAAATAACCCGAATCACGTCAGATATTCATCAAAAAAATCAGTTTAGTTAGGTTCAAAAACATACTGTTGAAGATGCACCGAAACGCACTGTCGTTCGCCAATGCACGGCAGGTTGACTGTGCGCCGGTAAAAGCTCATTCATCGGCTTAAAAAAATACGCGATTAAAGCTTTACTGTATTCAGCAAAAACATTAATATGGATTTTTAACTTGTGAATTGGGTTAAAAATCTTGATTCACCATTGTGGAGCCTTTTTCTGAATTATTCGTTAAAAGTCCTGTTTTGTCAAGGATATTTTTAGGTTTCCAGAATTTTGGCAGCGGTGGGAGCGGCCAAAAATGTTAGGAAAAAAGTTTTAATTAGTTGCATAAAAATTTTCTTAATCAGGGGAGAGGAGATAGGGATGCCAAGTGAAGTATTTGGAATCACGTTAAGAACGCATTTTCGGGAAAATCTTTCCCAAAAACTTTTGCGCTTATTCATGGCCATGAATCCTGAAAAGGCGGTAAAACCCAAATCAATTTGGGCAGTTAAATTACATTTTGGTGAGCGTGGCAACCATACGTTTATCAGGCCGCACCTGGTACGCACATTTACTGACGCCCTAAAGTCATTCCAGGCCAAACCATTTTTGACCGACACCAACACTCTTTATGTTGGTGGACGCATCAACTCCGCCGACCATTTGGAAACAGCGGTAATGCATGGTTTCGGTTATGAAGTCACCGGCGCTCCCCTCATTATAGCCGACGGGCTGCGAGGGTCCAATGAGGTGGCGGTGGAAGTAAATCGCGGCGGCGTGACCCACGCCTATATCGCCGCCGACTTTGCGGCCGCCGACGGGGCTGTTATTCTGAGCCATGTCAAAGGCCACGAACTGACCGGCTTCGGCGGGGCTCTTAAAAACGTGGGTATGGGGGCGGCTTCAAGGCGCGGGAAGCTGGATCAGCATTCTGACCTATCACCCAAGGTTAGCGCCAAAAAATGTATAAGCTGCGGCCGATGTATCAGGCAATGCGCTCATCAGGCCATTTCGTTCACCGAAGAAAAGAAAGCCCGCATCGACCCGGCCAAGTGCGTGGGCTGTGCCAGCTGCATCCCCGTCTGCCCGGAAGCGGCCATTGATATTCAGTGGGACGGCGATGCGCCCAAATTCATGAAAAAGATGATCGAATATTCCAAAGCGGCCCTGGCCGGCAAGGAAGACAGAGTCTTCTACATCAATTTTATCAACGGACTCAGTCCGCTGTGCGATTGCAATAATCACTCTGACGCCCCCATTGTGGCCGATCTGGGCATCCTGGCCAGCTGCGATCCGGTGGCCCTGGATCTGGCTTCGGCTGAATTGGTCAATAACGCCCAAGGCTTACCCCACAGCGCCCTGCCGGAATCGGCCATGGCTCCGGGTGCCGATAAATGGGAAGCCCTCCACCCCGGCTGCCAGTGGCCTTATCAGCTTCAATACGCCGAAGAGATCGGTCTGGGCAGCCGCGATTACAAACTCACCTGGCTGCCGGAAGCGAAGGGCGTGGAATAAGTGGCTTCTATTGATGTTATAGGCGGCGGCCTGGCCGGGTGCGAGGCCGCCTGGCGGGCCGCGTCTCACGGAGTTCAGGTGCGGCTGTGGGAAATGAAACCGGAACAGTTCAGCCCGGCCCACAAACTGCCGACCCTGGCTGAATTGGTCTGCTCCAACTCACTGCGCTCCAATAAACCGGACAGCGCGGTGGGTTTATTGAAAGAGGAAATGCGGGGCCTGAACTCCATTGTTATGGCCGCCGCCGCGGTGACGGCCGTACCGGCCGGAGGCGCTCTGGCTGTGGACCGCGAACTCTTCAGCCGGGAAGTCACCCGGCTGATTGAGTCCAATCCTTTGATAAGCCTGATTCAGGCTGAAGTGGCCGCCTGGCCGGAGGGCGAAGCCCCGGTGGTGGTGGCCGCCGGCCCCTTGGCTACAGAGAGCATGGTCACGCTTCTGGGTCAAAAAATATCTTCACCGAATCTCCACTTCTATGACGCACTGGCCCCGATAGTTACCCGCGATTCACTGGATTTTTCGAAAATATACTCCGCCAACCGCTATGAGGACGGCGAAGGCGATTATCTCAACTGCCCCATGAACAAGGAAGAGTTTCAGCTTTTTTTGCAAAAGCTGTTGGAGGCGGACGAAGTGGTGCGGCGCGATTTTGAGGACCAGCGTTTTTTTGAGGGCTGTCTGCCCATTGAAGTTATGGCCCGACGCGGGCCCCGCACCTTGACTTTCGGACCCATGAAACCGGTGGGGCTGGACAATCCGGCCACCGGGCGCCGTCCCTATGCGGTGGTACAGTTGCGCCGTGAGAATCAAGCCGGGACGCTGTGGAACCTGGTCGGCTTTCAGACCCGTCTGACCCGACCGGCCCAGACGGAAGTTTTCCGCGCTATCCCCGGCCTGGAAAAAGCCGAGTTCGCCCGCTTCGGAGCCATTCATCGCAATACCTATCTGGATGCCCCGCAAGTGCTGGATGAATATCAGCGGTTGAACAGTGATGCCCGAATTTTTGTGGCCGGACAAATTTCCGGGGTGGAGGGCTATGTGGAGTCAGCGGCCCAGGGCCTGTGGGCCGGTGAGAACGCGGCACGGAGCGCACTCGGCCACCCTCTTCTTGTTCCGCCGCCGGGTACAGCATTCGGGGCCATGTTGGGGCATTTGCGGCACAACAGCGGCAGGAAGTATTTCGCACCCTCCAATATTAATTTCGGCCTGTTTCCGCCTCCACCGCCTGAGATTCATAAAAGCGCCCGTTCGGCCTGGCTTCTGGAGACGGCTAGACGCCAGTTTTCAGATTTGATGAGGAGTATTAATGACTGAAGGATTGAAAAAATCAGCGTTGCGAGTGTTAGCCGTCCTGTCGGTGACGGCCATAGTGCTGACGGGCGGCTGTGCGGTCACGAGTTCCAATGCGCGGCTTAACCTGCCCAAAGGGGTATCAATCGGTCAAATCAACGGCCCCGGAGGTGAAGAGCTGGCTAAAACATTGAGGAGCCGAACTTCCGGGGGGGCTGACGCTGTCCTAAGCGGTCAAGTTTCTTTCAGAGAAGAGGTAACCAGCGAGCGGGAAACTGTGCCGGTAACGGTCAAGGCTGGAAAAGCCCGTACAGTTTACAAGCCCGATCCTTTCACCAGCCGATTATGGAAAGTTGATGAGATTCCCACCATTACCGAGTTTCAGTCATTTGATTTTCAGCGCATTAAAGGTGAAATGGTTTTTGACTGGAGCCTGACCGCCCCAAATATCGGAGTCATAGACACCGGCCGCGCGGCTGTGGATCTTAATCGCACTTTCGGCGGCTTTATGGCCAGTGAAAAAGTCGCGCCGTCAACACAAAACCCTGATCAACTGGCTAAAGAAGCCCGGACCCTATTGGCTGAAGAGATGACCAGGGCGCTGACGTTGGACTTGGGGCGTGAGCCCTCCCCTTCTGAAATAGAGACGGCCGATGACGAGTGGAGCCGTCGGGCTAGAACCATGGCCATGCGCGGAGACTGGGAAGGCGCCAAAGCGGTCTGGATGGAAGCATTGGAGCTCAACCCTCTATTTTCCCCGGCCCTTTATAATTTGGGGCTCTATTACGAGCGCCACAAAAAGCCGGAAGAAGCCAGGAAGTATTACCAGGAGGCTTTTGTGGCCGAGGCGACCGACCTCCACCGAGCCGCGCTCACCAGACTGACCGAAACACTCATGAGGGCGGGGCGGCTGCCGTAAAATCTAAGAATATGGAAGTGCGGCCTTTGGCCGCGCGATTAAAGGACTTGGCCTGAAAGGCCAACCAAAGGGCTCCGCCCTCTGGACTCCGGCTGGGGGAGGGCCCACGCGGGCCCTACCCCAGACCCCACCCGCGCCAGGGGGGCGGAGCCCCCTGGACCCCCAAGAGGTCAGGGTCAGTTTCAACTTTCCCCTTCCCGCATCGCCGCAACTCGCTTCGGGTACGAAGCTCAGACAAGCGGCGACGCTTCTTACTGTGTCAGCTTCTGGTGCTATAGGCAGTTTTACGTTGTGCTGTAACATTCCGCGATAGGCAGCTTCATCGGCTGAGTGGTAGTTCACGTATGTTCGGCTTAAATCAGCTTCCCCTTAAAGGCCCTTTCCAGTGCTGTTAGTCCGTCTCTCTGCCACCTATCGCTTTTTAATGAGTTGCTCATTAGAAAAAAGACGGCCAAGTCTCACCGTTACAGCGCTGGAAAAACTATTGGAGGGGAAAAAGTAATCAGCCGAACATACGTGAAGCAGCAATCATTCAATGAAGCTGCCTATAGCAAAATGTAACAGCCCAATGTGAAGCGGCCGACAGCGGTTAAAGCGAAGGTTGTATGAAGCGTCGCCGCTTGTCTGAGCTTCGTACTCGAAGCGAGTTGCGGCGATGCGGGAAAGGGAAAGTTGAAGCCTACCCTGACCTCTTGGGGTTCCAAGGGGCTTGCCCCTTGGCGCGGGTGGGGTCTGGGGTAGGGCCCGCGTGGGCCCTCCCCCAGCCGGAGTCCAGAGGGTGGAACCCTTTGGTTGGCCCTTCGGGCCAAGTCCTTTAATCGCCTGCGGCCGAAGGCCCCATTCCTTTCTCTTGCTGGCTTAGCGGCAAAATCACCGTCATTTGGAAACGGCCGTTGGTTTGGGTGCTATCCATTGTGCCGCCATGCTGTTTGGCCAGGGTTTTGATGCTCTGCAATCCCAAGCCGGAGCCTTTCTTGTAATTGCCCTCCGTGTAGTTGTTTTCGAATTTGAAAACGATCCTATCTTTTACCGGGCGGGCCGCAAAGCTGATACGGCCCCATTCACCCAAAGGCGAAGCCGCCTTAACGCAATTCTCCAGGGCATTGCCGATCAGCACCGTCAGTTCCGCTTCACTCAGATCCAGCCGGTTATCCATCATAACCTTGGCCGTACACTTGACCCCATGGCGTGTGGCGGCGTAGAAATGAAAAGATATAATGGCGTTGACCACCGCATTCTCACTATAAGCGCCCATCTCAAATTCATTGGAAATGTCAGTTATATCGTGGATGAATTCGCGGATACCGCCAGTATCGCCCACCAGAGCCAGGGCATCCAGACGCCCTAGAATGTGGCGAAAATCATGGCGCAGCAATCTGATAGCCGTCTCTTTCTTGCTCAGTTCGTCATCGTATTGCTCCCGCATTGAGGCTAGATTTCTGGATGATTCCAACTGGTCACGCAGGAAAATATTCATATCCCGGTTTATCAGGGAATTATAGAGGGCCACATAAACACAGACCATGGCCAGAGCCAGCATGATAGAGGTCAGGGTGATGATCGGCTCCTGATAGCGATAAGTCAGCACCATACCCAGATAGCCAACAATATAGAGAAGCAGGGGTGTTATGTTGATGATATACCAGGGTTCGTGCTCAATCGCATCCAGAATTCGCATAAAGGGATCGCGGATATGAACGAACGATAGATAAAACAGAACCGGGCAGACAATGAAGAAAATAAGCCGGGCCATGATGTTGTGAGAGGGATCGGCCGGAAGGTGCAGGCCCTGAAACATAATGGCGTATATGAGGATAATCACCAGATGATTGAAAGCCCCCACGCACAGCGCACCGAACATTATCCGGTTAAATGAGCCTTCCACAATAAAATACCTAAACACAGCCACCACGTAGAAAACAAAAGCTACAGCGATCAATGGCCGCAGAAGGGAGCTGAATGCCGTATTGAAGGGGCTGGGCATCAGAAAAACAGGCGGAAACAGAAGAATGAAGCCGATTATGGGCAGAAGACGGCGGCCTTCCTTCAGCCGGTAGTAAATCAGCATGTGTATGATGTTGATAACTACGCCGCCCGCACTGGCCAGGGGCTCATATAATCCATAAAAACTCATTGACTGACACCGCCCGGGAGCCAGCCAGCCTTTAAAATCCGGCTGTATTTAATATTTATCATTATGGCTGTTATTCTGCGTTCAGTTTTGTATTCAGCGGCTGGCTCTAAAACCGGGCCGTCATGTAATTATTGTCTCAAGCTTCTCAAACTTCGTCGGCTACATGGGCCAGATAGAGCTTACTGGCCAAAGCCCGGAAACTGCGGCTGATGGGAATGGCCCGGCCGTTGACGGTGATCATCTCTCCGGGCCGCATGGCCGAGACATGATTGAGGTTCACCACATAGCTTTTGTGGACCTGAATGAAATTGGGCGGCAACTGGGTCAGGAAGTCGGCCAGCTTTCCGCTGTGGGCTGAGTTTTCGTTCTGGGAATGAAAAAACACCCTCTTGTTGTCACTTTCGAGATAGATAACATCGTTCAGATTGATTTTGGTGGTGGTCCGGCCGGATTTAAGCAGTATGTTATGCTGCTGGCTCCTCTGCCGTCGACGGTTCAAGGCTTCGTAAATCAGGGCATGAACAGCCAGATCCTCAACCGGCTTCAAAAGGTAGCCCACCGCGTCCACGCCATAGCCGAAGGGTGCGTGGTCCGGGGATGAGGACACAAAGGCGATGATCACTGCCGGGTCCTGATCGTAAATTTTCTTCGCCACATCCAGCCCGGATAGACCGGGCATGACTATGTCCAACAAAACAATGTCAAATGAACCACACTCAAAGGCGGGCCAGAATTCCTCGGCCGAGCCGAAAGGTATAATAACATGCTGCTCGCCGCCCCAATCCGGGTAAGCTTCAACATGGGCAATGGTCTGCCGCAGGAATTCCTTATCATCATCAACAATGGCAATTCGGATCATTATTCTCCTGCCGAATAAGCATGAAAATTTTATTATATAATATAACCGGGTTTTTCACAAGTGTGCGGTTCCATGGCTGGTTTTCCACCATAACGCCGCCAATTTTCCACATTTCTTCCACATAATGAGGGTAGTCTTAATCCATTGCCAACTGTCGGGAGAGAAGCCATGTTAATTGCCCACCTGCCAGCCGGATACCTCCTGACCAAGGCCTTCAGCCTTAAATTTTCTGCGGGGGAAGGCCGGAAATTGTGGCTGACCGGGCTTATCGCTTCGGTGCTGCCGGATATTGACCTTGTTTTCTATTATCTGGAAGGGGGAATCCGCATACATCGCCAGTATTTCACTCACTGGCCTTTGTTCTGGCTGGCTCTCCTGGCTGCTTCGATTATTTTGTCGGCCAGGTTTAGAAAGCGGGAGTCCATCACTTATCTTATCGTTTTTTTCAGCGGAATTATGCTCCATCTTGTTTTAGACACTGTCGCCGGTCCGGTCTACTGGCTGGCTCCGTTCGACTGGACTCCCACCCGGTGGGTCCGGGTGCCGCGCACGGAAAGCTGGTGGCTGATGAATCTGGTGCGTCACCGGATCTTCAAGGCCGAACTGGTAATCTGCGGCGCGGCGCTGGCCGTTTATCTGATGTCGGCCTGGAGGGTCCGCCGCCTTGAGGGGGCGGGCAAGCCGCGCGGATAGCGGGTTTTTTCTCAGGCCTGTAATTTGGAGCAGGCCATGCTGGTAATTGCGAAGTTTTTTGTATAATATATCAGGCATCCAGACGGAGGTGCCGCGTGTCCCTTTATGACAGTTATTTTTTGATGTCACCCGATGATGTTATTGGCTATGTTCGTGAAAAGCTCACTTTTTTCGATGAGGGAGCTTCGCTGGAATGCCGCGAGATCGGCGACGGCAACATCAACTATGTTTTTCAGGTCTTTGACGATCATGGAAAATCCCTGATAGTCAAACAGGCCGGTGAAGCCACCCGCATTTCCGAAGCCCTGCGCCTGTCCACTGACCGGGGACGCATTGAGGCTTCGGTCCTTCAGATTGAGGAAGAGCTCTGTCCGGGCATGGTGCCGCGGCTCTATCTTTATGACCCGATAATGTGCGTGATGGCCATTGAGTATATGGAAGGCTATTCCATGATGCGGACAGCTGTCATCAGGCATGAGAAATTTCCAAAATTCGCCGATCAGATCAGTACCTTTATGGTCGACACCCTTTTGCCGACGACTGATGTGGTGATGAATCACAAAGATAAGAAAAAGAGGGCGGCCAGTTTCATCAATCCTGACCTGTGTGAGGTTTCCGAGGATTTGGTTTACACGGAGCCATACACTGACCTGAACGGGCGCAACAATGTTTTTCCCCCCAACCTTGATTTTATAAGGCGCGAAGTTTATGAAGATCTGGATTTGAGGCTGGAGGCGGCCAAGCTGAAGTTCGAATTCATGAACAACGCCCAGGCCCTCATTCACGGCGACCTCCATACCGGCTCTATCTTCATTAACCAGGATAAAATAATTGTCTTCGATCCTGAATTCGCTTTTTACGGCCCCATCGGCTATGACGTGGGCAACATTATCGCCAACATGGTCTTCGTCTGGATCAACGCCGACGCCACCATGAGCGGGGCGGACCAATCCGCCTATAAAAAATGGGTTGAGGAAACCATCAGAGATATTGCGGATCTGTTCATCAAAAAGTTCCGTGCGGCCTTCCAGGCCAAAGTAACCGACCCGCTGGCCCAAACTCCGGGCTTTCTGGATTGGTACCTGGATTCAATCCTGGCTGACACTGCCGGAGTCTGCGGCCTGGAATTGATGCGCCGCACCGTGGGCATGGCCAACGTCAAGGATATTACCACCATCGAAGCGCCGGATAAAAGGCTGCGGGCGGAGAGAATTGTCGTCATGCTGGCTAAAAACTGCATTAAGGCGCGGACCGCCTTTAAAAGCGGCGGGGATTATTTGGAGGCTCTGTTCAGGGCGGTGGAAACGGCTGATTCATATAACTAGACATACTGTCACGTTTTGGTCATTCGCAGCCATAGCCATGGGGGCAGCACTCTTAATACGATGATGGCCGACGTAATTAACTATTACGGGAAGGTCCCACCCAGACATGGGGTCCGGGCCCAGCCCGGCGGCGGTGGACGGGAAGGGTTTTTTTTGATAGAATCGGGCGAATTTAATTCGATATTTTTGTGGTTACTATGAACGTTAACGGCATCAACATCAACCATTATGACCGTGGGACAGGGGAGGCTGTGCTGTTCCTGCACGGCTGGGGCAGCAATTTTGATTCCTTCATCAGCTTCCTGGATTCACTGACCGGCTATTACCGGGTCTGCGCCCTGGATCTGCCCGGCTTCGGTAAAAGCCAGGAGCCGCCCACGGCTTGGTCGGTGGGGGATTATGCTGATTTTGTGCTGGGCTATATCCGTCAATTGGGCCTGGAGCGGGTTATCTTGATCGGGCACTCCTTCGGCGGGCGGGTCATCATTAAAATGGCCGGGAGGAAAGATCCGCCCCTGGACTTTCCCAAAATCATCCTGGTGGACAGCGCCGGCATCCGGCCGGAAAAGACCGCGAAGCAAAAAATCCGCCAGTCGGTTTACAAGCTGGTGCGCAATATCATTTCCATTGATTTCATTGAAAAACGCTGGCCTGAACTTCTGGAAAGCTGGCGCCGGAAAAACGCTTCCGCCGACTATCTGAACGCTTCACCCCTGATGCGTCAGTGCCTGGTGAAAACGGTCAACGAAGATCTGAGGCGCCATTTGCCCCTCATCTCCTCGCCCACCCTCCTGATCTGGGGCGAAAACGATACTGCCACCCCGGTGGAAGACGCCAGGGTGATGGAGAAAATGATCCCGGAGGCCGGGCTGGTCGTGCTGAAAAATGCCGGGCATTATTCATTTCTGGATCAGGGCTACACTTTCGGCCGTGTGCTGGATTCTTTTCTGGACATCAAACGAACCTGACCATCCGCGGCTGTTGAGCCGACACGGGATTTTCCATATGCTTCTTCTCATCATGGCCTTTTTCGCCTCCCATGCGCTGGCTTCACTTTATGATTATCACATGTTCCAGCTCAATTCCTATAAGCCGGAAGTTCAGATGAACTGGCTGCGCCGCAACTTTTTCAGCGGCTACCTCTGGCGCCACGCTATTGCCCTGATTATTCTTCCGGCCGCCGCCGTCGGCCCCAGGGCCGCCCTGGTCACCGGTGTTATCGCTTTCTCCATTCAAGGCTGGCTAAATCGTCCGCGAAAGGCCAAAAAACCGCTGGTCTACACTCCGCGAGTCAAGCGGATGCTGATTGCCAACGCCATTCTGACCGCAATCTTCATCGTTGTTTCCGCCACATTTTCCATACGCGGAGAGGCGGTCTGCCTCCTGATTATTTTTATGCACGGCCCGATTCTGGTCCTGGCCTCCAACTATATTAACGCGCCCATAGAAAAATCCATCAACAAGTGGTACATAAATGACGCCCGCCGCATACTGGCGGAAAACCCGGCCCTGACCGTGATCGGCGTGACCGGGAGTTATGGCAAAACCAGCACCAAACATTATCTGCAAAAAATTCTTTCAGGCAAATACAATGTCCTGATGACCCCGGAAAGCTACAACACCACTCTGGGTGTCGTCCGCACCATCAGGGAAAATTTCCGGCCGGTGCACAATGTCTTCATCTGCGAAATGGGGGCCAAAGGGCTGGGACAGATTAAGGAAATCTGTGATATAGTCCACCCCCGCTATGGGGTGATAACCTCCATCGGCCCGCAGCACCTGGAGTCATTCAAAACACAGGAAAATATCATCACCACCAAATTCGAACTGGCCGAATCCCTCCCTGATGACGGGGCCGCTTTTCTGAATTATGACAATAACTTCATCAGGGAATATCCTCTGGCCAAGCCCAAAGTAACTTACGGCGTTGAAAACGGCGCGGCCGACTACACAGCCAGGAATGTCCAGGTTTCCAGCCAGGGGTCGGTCTTTACGGCCCGGCTGTCCGACGGGGTTGAGCGGACCTTTGAAACCCGGCTGATCGGCCGCCACAATGTGGAAAACATCATTGGGGCCATAGCCGTGGCTGACAAGCTGGGGGTTCGGGCCGAGGATATCGCCCTGGGAGTCCGCCGCCTGGAGAGCGTGCCTCACCGACTTCAGCTTATAAATCGCGGCGGGACCATAATTATCGACGACGCCTACAATTCCAACGAACAGGGGGCCGCCGCCGCCCTGGACGCGCTGGCCATGTTTGACGGGTTTAAAATCCTGGCCACTCCCGGCATGATCGAACTGGGCGCGGCCGAGGACGAGTGTAACTTCCGCTTCGGAGTAAAGGCGGCTGAGGTTTGTGACTATGTTATTCTGGCCGGTGAAAAACAGACCCGCAGCATTCTGGCCGGTTTGAAAAGCGGCGGCTTCCCGGAGGAGAAAATTTTCATCGCTGAAAATCTGGCCCGGCTTTTCGGCCGGGTCGAGAGCCTGGACAGCGGCGGCCGCCCCAAAGTGGTCCTTCTGGAAAACGACCTCCCCGATAACTATAGCTGATATGCTGAAATGAAAGGAGATATGCCTCATGGGCGTTAGAATCGGAGTTTTTTTTGGCGGCAAAACCGTGGAACACGAAGTCTCCATCATTTCAGGTATACAGGCTATCAATTCCTTCAGCGGCGATTACGATATAACCCCCGTTTACATCACCCGCGAGGGCGATATGTACTCAGGCCCGGACATGGCCAGGGTGGAAGAATACCGCGACGTCAAGGCCCTCTTGGCCAAAAGCCAGAGGGTTATCTGCGTCAATAACGGGGGGCGTTTCCTTCTTCAAAAATATCCTGGAAAATTCTGGGGAAATCCCGTTTATAAGGAAATAGATGTGGCCTTTCCCATTGTCCACGGCACCAATGTGGAGGACGGGGCCTTGCAGGGATTTTTCAAAACTCTGTCCATTCCCTTTGTGGGGCCGGATGTGGCGGCATCCGCCGTCGGCATGGATAAATATTTCATGAAGACTATTCTCAAGGATAACGGCATCCCGGTTCTGGATTGCAGGCGAGTCTTCGTGAAATCATATTTCAGGGAAACCGATAAAATCATTTCCGGCATTGAAGCGGCCTATAAATACCCCATGATCGTCAAGCCCCTGAATCTCGGCTCCAGCATCGGCATAAAAAAAGCCTTTGATTCAGCCGGTCTCCGGGAGGCGTTCGAATACGCCTTTCAATATACCAACATTGCTCTGGTTGAGGAGGCTGTATCCAACCTCAAGGAAATCAACTGCGCCGTTCTGGGGGATCTTGAGAACGCGGAGGCCTCTGAGTGTGAAGAACCCATTAATACCGACCTGATCCTCAGCTATGAAGACAAATATATTTCCGGCGACAAATCAGGCTCCAAAGGCATGAGCGGCGCCAAAAGAAAACTGCCGGCCGACATCAGCCCGGAACTTAGGGAAGAGGTGCGGGAACTGGCCGTGCGCACCTTTCAGGCCCTGGACTGTAACGGCGTCTCGCGAATTGATTTTTTGATGGATACGGTCAGCGAGCAAGTCTGGGTCAATGAAATAAACACCATCCCCGGCTCTCTTTCGTTTTACCTCTGGGAACCCCTGGGCCTTTCCTATTCCAAACTGCTGGAAAGGCTGGTGGAGCTGGCCCTGAAAAGGGAACGGGAAAACGCGGATATCAGCTATTCATTTGAAACCAACATCCTGGCCAATTATACCGGCAGCGGTGCCAAGGGCCTGAAGGGCGGCAAGCATTGAAGCAATTGTATTGCCTGTAAAATTTAAAAGCCCCCGGCGATCAATTCGTCGGGGGCTTTTTTCAGGGAACTATATATTCAACTTGCAATGACATTATTCAATAATAAATTAAGTCGCTTAACGCCAGCGTACGGTTAATGTCACAATTGCGGAAAAGTGTGCTTAGCCCCAGTGGGAGCCGGAAGCCGGGGATTGTTTTTGTCCCGGCTCCGTGACTCACGACCACCGGAACGGAGCCGGGACAAAAATAATCCCCGGCTTCCGGCGGATCAATGGGTTCATTGCAATTAAAGTATATAGTTCCCTTTTTTTAAGGGCGGCCGGTTTCGGCATTGTGGTGCTTCAAGCCCCAGTGGGCCAGCATTTTTATGATCGGTATAAGCTCGTTGCAGCTTTCAGTAACCATATATTCAACCCTTGGCGGAACCTCCAAAAATTGCCGGCGAGAAATCAGTCCGCCGTCTTCCATGTCCTTCAGGGCGGCGGTCAGAACTGTATTGGAGACGCCCGGCAACCTCTTTTTCAGCTCATTAAAGCGGACAGGCTGGTCGCCGCAGAGCGCGCAGATGATCTGCACTTTCCACTTGCCGCCAATAATAGACATGGTCGAACTGAGCGGACAGGTGTTTTCACGGCAGGGACAGTGGGGCTTACTGCACTGGGCATCACTCATGGTCATGAAATCCTTACTTGGTAATAATAAACTGCGTTCTTGCGCACCACTGCAAACGATGGTAATATTATCTTACCAAATAACTTTATCGTAGTAAATATGAAAACAGGCCTTACTTGTTTTGCAACAGGCGCATCAGCGCCTAATTAAGGAGGAAGAAATGAAGATCAGCGTTGTTTATCATTCGGAAACCGGCAACACCGCCAAAATGGCTGATTGCATTGTTCAGGGGCTCCTGTCCGTCGAAGGCATAGAGGCCAAAGCGTTCAGCCTGGATAATGTGGACAAGGATTTTGCCAAAGCCAGCCAGGCCCTTATTCTCGGAACACCTGTTTACGGAGGCTCATTCAGCGGCAAAATCAAGATGTGGATGGAAACTGAACTGGGGGGGCTTCAGGCCGGCGGAAAACTGGCCGGGGCTTTTGCCACAGCCAATTTTATTCATGGCGGGGCTGATGTGGCCATTCAGGCCATTCTGGCCCATTTCATGGTGCACGGCATGCTGATTTATTCCAGCGGCGTGGCCAAAGGTCAGCCTTTTATTCATTTCGGCCCGGTGGCCATTGGCAGCGACCTGCCCAGCTTTGAAGAGCTGTTTAAAATTTACGGTCAGCGCATGGCTGAAAAAGCAAAAGAGCTTTTTTAGAGCTTTGTTGTCGTGAAAGGGGCGGGACGCCCAGGCTTCCAGCCCCTTTGAATTTGGCGGCAAACTGATTCCACCTGGAGAGGCGGTTGGATTAAGAGCTTATTCGTAAATAGTGAAGCCTCTGGCATTGTTGCTCCTGGTTTTTTTATGCTCGAAATATTAATATATTACTCCACTTAAAAAACACTCGCGCCTAGCCAGAGAACAAAATCCCTTATTTACGAACAAGCTCTAAATATATATTCTCACACATTTTAAAATCGTTTTTAGAGACATTCCGAATTTGGTGGACCTCTCTGGCATGACCTTTCAGATTAATGTTTAGCTGTATTTCAAAATCTCTTTTTGTATTAGCCAATACATTTAACTTGGTTCAAGGATTAGCTGACATTGATCATTGCTTTGCTAAACTAAAGTTTGGCTGGTTGCTATTTTTATATTTTTAACTGTTAGCGAACTAAAGATGAATTATTGAATTGTAAATTGTTTTGATTCTAATTTATCTGTATCTGCTCATGCCATATTTTATCTTGAGCTGTCAGTTGAAATATGATATAAGGAGAAAAATTAGATATATTTAAAAAGCTGAAGAAGTTTTTTATTTATTACTATGTTTAATATCAACGTAAATATCTATTCATAACGTTTAGATTAGTTATTGGTCTATAATGTGTGAATGAGATGACAGAGAATTGTTTAAAAATGTTTTATTTTTTGAAATGAATAACAGGCCTGGCTCCCTGTAACGGGTGCGGGCTTTTTTTAATCTATTCATCGGAATGTTAACATTAATTTAAACCTACACTTTTGTGGCTGGGGACAGCTGTGTTCCAGGCTCGATATGAAAACGATTTGATATTTTTAATTTCACCCTATTTTTCTAATTTAAAAGGAGCCGCCATGAAACTCAGTTCTAAAATTATCCTTGGTTTTTCTTCAATCTGTATAATCTTTTTAATTCTGTCAATTTTCGTAAGTTTTTCCCTCCGCCAGATGCAGAAAGCAACCACCACTCTTGATATGGAAATTATGCCGGTTTCCATTTTGGCCAGCAACATCCAGGCCGTCGTCACTCTCGAAGCCCTTCACGTCATTAATTATGATTTCAGCGGCAGTGAAGCCAGCCGGAATATGGTTGAAAAAGAGCATAAGGTCATTATGGAGGACTTTGAACAGCTACATCCCCTTATGAAAACTGCCGCTGTCCAGGCCCACCCGGAGATCGTTGCCGCGATTGAGAATCTGGCAAAAAATTACAGCACGTTCAGATCCTATGTGGACCTCATCCCCTCAACCCTGGAACAGATGGCCCTCAATCAGCGGGCCATGCGCGCGGCCCATGATCAGCTTAACGAATTTGCCACCAGCGTCCGGCTTAATCAGGAGGAGCATCAGATAGCTGAATCCCGAGTGGCTGATGAAGATTCCGTCCGCCACAGTATTGAACGCATAGAGTCCGTCAACGAAATCATCAACGGCGGCGACGCCATTCTGGCCGATGTGCTCCGGGGCATGCTCTATAGTGATATGAAGCATTTCGGACTGGCTGAAGGGCGGCTCACCCAGATGTTGGAAAAGGCCGACTGGCTGCAAAATGATTCCATCTCACCGGATGACCGTGAACTCTGCGGGCGGATTACTGAACTGATAAACGATTACAGCGGGGCGCTGGCCGGCCTCAAGGACGTGACGGCCAATAAGCTGGGGAATGCCAAATCCAGATCCGAAGCGCGGGATCTGACCCTGAACAGCGCCATAGAACTGAGCGCCCTGACCGACGCCCAGTCCTCCCTGACCCTGAAAGCGGCGGTGGCCTCAATGATCAATCTTTTGCTGGCCCAGGTTATCGGCCTGGCGGTGGCCGTGGTCATATGCATGGTCATGAGCTATATAATAACCAGGAATATCACCAAACCCATCAATCACATCATAAGCCTGCTCAATGAGGGGGCCAATGAAGTTGACCACGCCTCCTCCCAGCTTTCCGACGCTTCCTCCAGCCTGGCGGAGGGTTCGACCGAAAACGCGGCCAGCCTGGAGGAAACTTCGGCCGCCCTGGAAGAGCTGTCTTCCATGACCAAAAGGAACGCCGACAATTCCACTGAGGCCAATAATATAATGGGCAAGGCCAGTGAGGCGGTGAAGAGGGCCAACCTTTCCATGTCCAACGTCATCCGGGCCATGGATGAGATTGCTGTGTCGGGAAATGAAATCAGCAAAATTATCAAAACAATTGATGATATCGCCTTTCAGACCAACCTTCTGGCCCTGAACGCCGCTGTGGAGGCGGCCCGGGCCGGAGAGGCCGGGGCCGGTTTCGCGGTGGTGGCCGATGAAGTGAGAAACCTGGCCATTCGCTCGGCCGACGCGGCCAGAAGCACGGCCGACCTCATTGCCGCCACCATATCCAACATCAATTCCGGCTCACAGATGGTCAATGACACGGCCGAAAGCTTCATTACGGTTGAGGCCCACTCCGGTAATGTGGCCGGGCTCCTTTCAGAAGTGGCGGCCGCTTCACGCGAACAGTCGCAGGGCATAGAACAGATTACCAGGGCCATGACCCAGATGGATCAGGTGACCCAGAATATCGCCGCGTCGGCGGAGGAATCAGCCAGCACAGCCACCGGCCTGGCCAGCCAGGCCGGCCACCTTCTGGACGCGGTCAATTCCCTCCACGGTCTGGTGGCCGGAGCTGAGGCCGCCGACAGCGGCCTTCAGCGGCAGCGCCCGGCCTCTTCAATTGCTTACCATCCCTCTTCCGGCGGCTTGCGGACCAGGAAACTTGCTGCTTCCGGCGATATGTTTTAATTGATCGGTGCGGCTGCGAAGTGGAGAATCCGGGCGGCCCGGTGCGCGCCCGGATTCTCCAGTCTTTTTCAGCCTATGACCTGCCTGAAAACCCGGTGGAAGTTTTTATAAAGGATTTTATCCAGCTCATCACCTGAATATTTTTGGCTCAACCGGTTGATAAAGGCGGGAACGTCTTCGCATCTGGCCAGACCTTCCGTCAGGGCCAAGGGTTTGTCATCATCAACGCTGGTCGGATCAGTGCCAAAATAATCACAGAAATCAAAGCCCAGCCCCACATGATCAATCCCGGCCCTTCTCACCAGATAGTCCAGATGCTCCAGGGCTCTCTCCGCCGTCGGAGCCTCTTCGTCAATAAAATCTCCCCAACTGTTCAGCCCGATGACTCCATCACGCTGGGCAATAGCCTCAATCTGCTGATCAGTCAGGTTGCGGGCCGCTCCGCACACCGCCCTGGCATTGGAATGGCTGGCCACCAGCGGGACGGAGGTGCAGTCAATGACATCCCAGAAGCTTTTCTCACTCAGGTGCGAGACATCCATCACTATGCCCAGTTGCTCCATCAGTCCAGCCGCCTTGCGCCCCTCATCGCTGAGGCCCCGGCAGACGGCCCGGCTGCCGATGCCGGTGGCGAAATCGTTCTTTTCATTCCAGGTCAGAGAAATCATGCGCACGCCGATTTCATGAAGCTTGCGTATTCCATAAGCTCCGCCGGTCAGGCCGGACAACCCCTCCACCCCCAGGAAAGCGTAGAGGCGACCGTCTTTCACCGCCCGCTCCACATCAGCCATTTGGCGGGCCATTATAATCTCGTCGCCTGTTTCCGCAAGTTCACCAGGCAGGTAATCGAGCATGGCCCTGAATTGCTCGTCCGGCTGACCATCTTTGCCCGGAGCCAGCCACAATGCCAGAACCAGGCCGGAAATACCGGCCTTTTTCAGGCGCGGCAGATGGTCGCGGGTGATATTGCGACGCAGTCCCGCGGCGTGTTTGTCCATCGTGTCGGCCAGAATGTCTGAATGCGCGTCGAAAATATGCATATAAACTCCATGGAATGAAATTATACAATATTATAAGTGATTTTGGCCAAACTGTCTCACTTCTTCCCGAAGCCCGGAAGTTTGCCATGAAAATGTAACCCTGATATAATATCGAATTTCGTTGGAAATTGAAAACAGCGGGAGGTTTTTTCATGATATTTCCATGTCTTGCTTTTGAAACGGCTGAAAGGCCGCGTGCCTGACATGGTCAGGGGCAGGCTGGCGCCCAGTCCGACGGGTTTTCTGCATCTGGGCAACGCCTGGGCTTTCTGGATGGCCTGGCTGGATGTCCGAAGCCGGGGCGGACGCCTTTTTCTGCGGATGGAGGATATCGATCCTGACCGCTCAAAGCATGTTTATTCAGCCGCCATCAAACGCGACCTGGATTGGCTGGGTCTGGATTGGGATGAGGAATCTCCTCCTCAGAGCACCAGATACGAGATTTATGAACAAGTTCTGACCGGCTTGAAAAAGCGCGGCCTGGTCTATCGCTGCTACTGCACCCGTAAAGAATTGCGGACGATGGCCGGCGCGCCGCAGGTCGGCGACGCCGGTGCTCCATACCCCGGCACCTGCCGGAACCTGCGGCCGGAAGAGAGGGCGGGCCTGGAAGCCAAGGGGCGCAAAAGCGCCTTACGGCTGCTCTGCCCGACCGATGTTCCCCTGGAGTTTACGGACCGAATCATGGGCCGCCAGACCATCACCCTGACCGACTCCGGCGGTGATTTCGCGCTTCAACGCTCCGACGGCGTTTATGCCTATCAACTGGCCGTGGTCGTTGATGACCTGGAGGCCGGGATTGATTCCGTGGTCCGGGGCGGCGACATCCTGGCCAGCACTCCGAGGCAGCTCTACCTCTATTCCGTTCTTGGCGGAACACCGCCTGAATACGCCCACCTCCCTTTGATTGTCGATCATGAGGGGGAGCGTCTGGCCAAGCGTCACGACGCGCTCAGTCTGGCCGCTCTTAAAGAGGCCGGGGTCCGGCCGGAGACTATTCTGGGGAGTCTGTTGTTTCTGTCCGGTTTGCGGGACGGCTATCAGCCCGCCGCCGCCGGTGAGCCGCTAAACTGTTTACGGCTGGAATCACTCTCGCCAAAACCCATAACCCTTCCATCTGACCCGACCAGTTATTTTCTGGACTTGCAGCGCGGAAGACGCATTAAAACCGCCATCGGTCTGGAGCAGCCATGAAGCTTTCTTTGCGTCCGTTCACGGCCTCTGATATGCCATTGATGGAAAGCTGGCTCAAGGCGGCGCATGTGCGGCCGTGGTTCGGTGAGCCTGAAGGCTGGCTGGCTGAAATCCGCAACGCGGACGGCCGCATTGAGGCCATCAGTCATTTCATCGCCGAAGTTGAATGCCGGCCAGTTGGTTTTGCCCAATATTATGACTGTTTTCGCTTCAGGGGCGGCTATCCCTGGGACAATGAACCCGAAGGAGTTTTCGGCCTTGACTTTATGATCGGGGAGGCTGATTTCATCGGTCTTGGGTTGGGCCGCCGCCTGGTCGGGTTGATTTCAGAGCTGGCCAGCCAGGAAACCGGGGCCGTTTCTTTATTCGCCGATCCCGATCCGGGCAATGTCGTCTCTGTGAAATCATTGCTCGCCAACGGTTTTATTCTCGATGAAAAAACCGGTTTATATAGAAAAAATGTATAATTGCCAGTCGGCCGGGGATTTAGGAACCCCGGATTTTCCTTCCGGCAGATCAGGAGTATTTTATGGCCAAAGATTATGATCCGCAAATGCACACCGCCGAGCATGTTCTTAATCAGACGATGATCAGGCTTTTTGGAACAGGGCGGAATTTCAGCGCCCATCTCAATCGCGGTAAATCCAAATGTGATTACCACTTTCAGCGTGACCTGACCGATACAGAGGCCGGACAGCTGGAGGCCGAGGTTAATCGCATCCTGGCCATGAACCTGCCGGTGGTTGAAGAATTTGTGACACTGGCCGAGGCCATGAAAGTCGTCAACACATCCAAGCTGCCGCCTGAGGCGGTGGAAGACCCTGATGGACGCATCCGGCTGGTCAAGATCGGTGATTATGATGTGTGCCCGTGTATTGGGGCTCACGTGGAATCGACTGGAGAGTGTGTTCCCTTTCGCTTGATGTCACATTCGTTCAACGAGCCGGATGTCCTCCGTCTCCGGTTTAAAGTGGGTTGAGTCCAGAGAAACTGACCTAATCCCTTCATTAATAAAAGGCCTGTGCCGTACTCTCAGTCGGGAGTACGGCACAGGCCTTTTCTATATATATGTAGGTGGTGGTTAAGGTGTAAGAAAGGTGAAGATGTCTATGAGGTAAAGCTGAAAGAGGCGTGAAAAAACGAAAGAGGAGGTTAAAAAAAGATAGGAAGAGGGTCTGGGGGGAGGTGGGGAGGTTTGGAAGGGGCAGGGTATCAACTGTAAGGCATTGAAATACGGTAACATTTAACAAAGCTAAAGTAAGGATTAAAAAAGTTAGAAATTTTTAAAAAAAGATTAAAGTGATTTTGCAAGAAACCGATAAGTGAATTAAAGGAAGTTAAACTTCCCTCAAAAATTGGCCCGATGCTCCCCGGGCGTTCCCAATAACCGGAGCATCGATCAACACTTTGGGTAGGAAAGGAAGACGCACCATGAGTCTCGTAATAAATAACAATATGATGGCGGCCAACACGGCCCGGGTTCTTGGCAACACCTACAACAGCCTGGCCAAGAGCACCGAGAGACTCTCATCCGGTCTTCGAATCAACAGCGCGGCGGACGACGCGGCGGGCCTGGCGATAAGGGAACTGATGCGCTCGGACATAGCGACGATGCGCCAGGGCATAAGGAACGCGGCGGACGGCATCAGCCTGATTCAGACGGCCGAAGGCGCGATGGCGGTAATCGACGAAAAACTGACCCGCATGAAGGAACTGGCCGAACAGGCGTCAACAGGAACCTACACGACGGTGCAGCGTGAAATAATCAACTCCGAGTATCAGGCCATGGCGGCGGAAATCGACCGGATAGCCAACTCGACGGAGTTCAACGGAGTGAAGCTGCTGGACGGCTCAATAAGCGCCATCCACCAGGGCAAAGGGCTGAAGATTCACTTTGGAACGGGCAACAATGAAGCGGAAGACTATTACTTCCTGCAGATAGGCGACATCCGTGCGACGAGCCAGAGCGGTCTGCGGATAGCGGGCGACGCGAAGAACGACATCTGGGGAACAGTGGGTACGCACGGCGGCCCGAACACGACCGGCTGCTGCGGCGGCGGTATCCCGAGCCTGAACCAGCCGGTAGAGGATTGGAAATCGGGCGAGGTGTTCGCGTACGGATACAACTGGGACTGGAAGGAAGACGACGACACGGCCCTGAAGAGCGGGCGCTACACGGCGGGCGCGTATCAGGTGGGTTCGTCGGCGACGCTGCAGGAACTGCTGGACGCGGTCAATAAGGGCACCCAGGCCCGGGTGCGCATCGACTTTGAACAGAACACGACCCTGAGCGCGCTTCTTCTCCATGAATACACGATAGACGACGTCAACGCCATGAAAGCCGCCAACAACATGTACGAAGTGGGCGACAAATATACGGTGAACATTGCGGCCGGGGACATGACTTCAGCGCTGATCACCAACTTGGGCGCCGCGGGCTACAATGTGAAAAACCTGACCTCCGGTGTAGCGGCCACCGTTAGCAACGTGAAGCTGACCAATGCCTTGATGACCGATTTCCAGCTGTCGGCCTGGAATCACGCGATTACGGTGGGCGAGGTGGCCTCGGCCAACGTCAACGGCGCGGGCGCACACCGAATCTGTATCGGCAACGAGATCTACTATGTAGGCAGCGCGACGCTGGGAGCTTCGTCATACAGCCGGAGCAAAACAGCTAATGCCATAAGCCTGACCGACCCAACGATATTAATAGACGGACAGTATCAGGGCATGAGCGCGCTGGCCGTGCACGCCCTGGCCACGGCCATCAACAATAACCCGGAAAGTGAATTCTGGGCGAAGGTAGAGGAAAATGTCTACCGGCCGGGCTACGATTCGCTCTACATCTTCATGAAAGAGGGCGGGGAAAACAAAGATATCTACGCCTGCGACGAACAGCTGGGCAACATCAGGCCGGCGACTTCGCAGTACAGCAAAATAATGTGGTACAACGATGAAGAGGAAATAAGCACGAGCGCGGGCACCTATTTCTGCAACGGCGGCCTGAACTGGGGCACCCTGAAGGGCGTGCCGACGGGTTACGGAACCTGGGGCGTGCAGCTGGAAGGCCGTGACGTTGGCGACCAGCGGGATCTGTGGATACTGAACGTAGGTTCAGGGGCGGCCTTCGACATCCGCACGGACGCCCAGGGGATGACGGGCCTGGGGTTTGGCCGGACGGACGGAGGGCTGGCGATAAACAACCTTCTGGGTCTGGACCGCCACAGTTTCGTGGAAATCCAGAACGCGGCGGACGGCGACTGGGCCGGAGCGCATGTGCGCACCCAGAGCCACGCTCAGGACTCCCTGGACGCGATTCAGGCGGCCATAGAAAGAAAAGATAAAATCCGGGCGCAGCTGGGCGCATACCAGAACCGCCTTGAGAATACGATAACGAACATGGAAATTCAGGCAGAAAACCTGCAGCAGTCGGAAAGCCGGATATCGGATGTGGACATGGCCACGGAAATGACGACCTTCGTGAAGAACCAGGTCCTGACCCAGGCGGCCATCTCAATGCTGTCACAAGCCAACTCACTGCCGCAAATGGCACTGTCGCTCCTGAACGGCTAAGCGAAACAGTCACAACAATAAGGAAAGGTGAACATTATGTTGAACGCTCATGATATATACGAACTGCATCAGGTGACTGGAATACTGGCCGGAGGGTTGGACCGCGGAGCTCAGACGGTGCTGGGAGTGCCGCTGGAAGTGGCGCAGACGCTGGCGGAAGCCCGTGAACAGATGAGAAGTCTGCCGGGGGTGATCGACAACCTCAACGAGTCGTTTGAAAGATTCCTGACCGTGTCGACGGCGCTGAAGAGAATGATCGAACTGGCGGACGCGGCGTCGGTGGAAATGGGTGAGGAAGAGCGGGAAGGCCTGGAAGAAGAGTTTGTGAATTTAGCCAAGATAGTGGCGGCGGACGCGGGCCGTCAGTATTACGCGGGCCCGGCCCTGAGCCTGAAGACGCAGGGGCACGCCTGGGCGGCGGCGAAGATAATCCGCTACATGGAGCCGGTAATGGCCAATGTGGAAAAGGAGCTGGCGGAACAGAAGGATTTGATATACGAGGTGGTGACCGAGACGGTGAATTTCCTGAACGTGGTGGCGGAATGTTATCCTGAATCAGAAGGAATCGGTCATCTTGGCCAACTGATAGACAGCGCCTCCAAATACTGCCCGGTGCCCCTGGCGCCGGCAGTGGGCCCGGCGGGAGCTCTGCACTAATCCCGTCAATAAGGAACCTCCTGTTCCTTTCCTACCAAAGACGCCGTCCGGTTGGCCAAGCCGGACGGCTTTGTTGTGTGGAGGCGGCCCTCCGGGCCGCGTGATTAAAGGACTTGGCCTTACCGGCCAACCAAAGGGTTCCGCCCTCTGGACTCCGGCTGGGGGAGGGCCCACGCGGGCCCTACCCCAGACCCCACCCGCGCCAAGGGGCAAGCCCCTTGGAACCCCAAGAGGTCAGGGTCAGATTCAACTTTCTTTTTGCCGCATCGCCGCAACTCGCTTCGAGTACGAAGCTCAGACAAGCGGCGACGCTTCATACCGCATATGTTTCAACCGCTGTCGGCTTCTTCACGTTGGGCTGTTACATTTTGCTATAGGCAGCTTCATTGGATGTTTGTGGCTTCACGTATGTTCGGCTGATTACTTCTTCCCCTCCAATAGCTTTTCCAGTGCTGTAACGTTGAGACCTAGCTGTCTTTTTTTTAATGAGCAACTCATTGAAAAGCGATAGGTGGCAGAGAGACCGACTAACAGCACTGGAAAGAGCCTTTAAGGGGAAGCTGATTTAAACCGAACATACGTGAACTACCGCTCAGCCAATGAAGCCGCCTATAGAAAGCTGTAGCAGCTTGACGTGAAGTAGCCTATAGCACCTAAAGGGAACAAAGTATGAAGCGTCGCCGCTTGTCTGAGCTTCGTACCCGAAGCGAGTTGCGGCGATGCGGGAAAAAGTAAGTTGAAGCCGACCTGACCTCTTGGGGTTCCAAGGGGCTTGCCCCTTGGCGCGGGTGGGGTCTGGGGCAGGGCCCGCGTGGGCCCTCCCCCAGCCGGTGTCCAGAGGGCGGAGCCCTTTGGTTGGCCTTTCAGGCCAAGTCCTTTAATCGCGCGGCCAAAGGCCGCACTTCCGCATTTCTTTAACAGAACCGTCGATTTCACCGGGAGAAAATAAGTTAAAGCCGCTCCACCGGTTCCTTCTGGTCTTTCTCCGCCTCCGGCGGAACAGCCCGGCAGGCATTGCCATTAAAATCCCACTCCATAATCCGTCTCTGGCTATCGGTAATAAGCCTGGTTTCGCAGTAATAACGGCGCATCTCATTGACCATGTAGGGCCAGTCCCCATCATCATAACGCGGGCCGAAACGTCTTCTGGCCACAAAGGCCGGAGCCATACGCTGCACGGTAACCACACGCGTTTTTACGAATGAATACATCCGGCGGCCATCCTCAAAGGTGAACTCCCCATCAGGCGGCCCCCAGGCCATAACCACCTCATCAATATTAACCCCTTTAAGGCTCTCCATACGCGCCTGATAGCCCGCCTCAGTGGCTTTTATACCCCCGCACCCGCCAAGCAAAATCACGGCGGCCACAACAAGCAAAAGTCTCTTCATAAGAAACCTCCCGACCAGGCGCGTCCTGTCCCTTTACTGTATGCCGCCAGACACCGATAATCGCCCGTTCGGGGCAGGGTTGATTGCGCGCCGGTACAAAATAAAAATACGCCGGCCAAATCGTCGGCTGACGTATTTTAACATGACCAGGCGATTTAAATAAACCAGGCTGAAATTAAAAATCCAGATCATCATCCATCGGCAGAGCTTTGGGCCTGGCCTGTCCGCCCGCTATGCGGCCGGAGGAAGAAGACTCGGAGACCTTACGGGCTTTTCCGGCCGCGCCGCGGCCATGGGATATGACACTCAATTCATCAACCGCATCCAATAGATTGCCCGCCTGGCCGGATAGATCCCTGGCCGCGCCGGAAGCCGCCTGGGCTGAGGCGGCAGTGTCCTGGGTCACTTTGTCTATCTCAGCGACCGCTTTGGTTATCTGGTCAATTCCATGCGACTGCTCTTTGGAAGCCTCAGCCACCGCCCCCAGAAGCTCCGCCACCTTTGAGGAATGAGCCTCAACCGTCTCAAATGTCCGGGCTGTGGCGCTGACCATCTCAGAGCCGTTGTTAATATTGGTGATGGTTGAGGCAATGAGGTCGGAAGTGTTTCTGGCCGCATCGGCCGAGCGAATAGCCAGATTGCGAACTTCATCGGCCACCACCGCGAAACCGGCTCCCGCTTCCCCAGCCCTGGCCGCCTCCACGGCCGCGTTCAGGGCCAGAAGGTTGGTCTGGAAGGCAATTTCATCGATCGTCTTGATAATTCTGCTGATCTCTCCGCCTGATATTGATATTTCATCCATGGCCGTGATAACGCCGCTCATGGATTTTTCAGCTTTTTTGATGGCTTCAGTGGCCTGGAGCATAAGATTGTTGGCCTCTATGGAACTGTCGGCATTGCGATTGGTCATGGAAGATAGCTGCTCCAGGGCCGCCGAAGTTTCCTCCAGAGAGGCCGCGTTTTCCGTTGCCCCTTCAGCCAGATGACTGGAAGTGCCGGTCATCAGGCCCGAAGTGTGATCGACCTCCCCCGCCCCCTCGGCCAGAACGCTGATAATCTGATTAATGGGTCTGGTGATGCTGCGGGTAATGAAATAGCCCATAACGCAGCTCATGGCCACCGCCGCCGCTAATCCGATAAGCAGAGACCAAATAACCTGAACCACTGAACTGGTGGCGTCATCGGCCACCTTAAGGGCCAGTTTGTGCATCAGGTCGCCAAGCTCGCTGGCGCTGGTCAGAGCGGCGTCACGCACATTTTCCCGCAGGGTCATTTCCTTCATGCTCTGTTCAGTCGATGAGTGTACCGTGGTCACCGCCTCCACAAACCTGTTGCCAAGGGCCACCAGCTTGTTTACATACTCCTGAGCTTCCGCGTCAGTATACCCGGTCAGTTTTTCGGCCATGGCCTGAACGTTGACCGCTTCTTTAAGGGCCGTATCGAAAAAATGCATCTCGCGCCGCAGCGAACCGCGCTGCATGGCCACCAGAAGAGCGGCGCCCGTGGTCTCCATATCAGCCAGCTCTTCTATGACCTGACTGCGGCGCTCATACTGTTCCCGACTGACATAAGGCGGGAACTCCTTGAGCTGCCGCGTCCGCTGATCCTGGCGAAAAGCTTCGGTGGTCTCTATAAGCTCGGCGTAGGCTATTGAAACCAGCCTTTGGGCATTGCCTACGGTGGCCTGCATTTCCGGCATTCTGGATACCATGGAATGCAGGCGGTTGTAATTCTCTTTCAGGGAATCTTTAGCCTCGATAATTTCCGGGTGGACGCGCCTGAGGCTGCCGCTGGAAATAAGGCTCTCAAGCTCGGCCAGCTCACTGGAAACAGTTTGGGAAAATTCCTGAACGGTTTCCCAGCTTTTGGGGTTGGAAATGTAATCGAAATCCAGCGAAAACAGGCTTTCAATGGCTACTGAATATTGAATATTACTGGATGCGGCAAAAGTCGGAAGCACTTCTTCGCTTAGATTGGAAGCGCCGGTGCGGACGGAATTCAGGCTTAAAATGATGAAAGCGGTTAAGGCAATGTAAATAACACAGGTCGCGGCAAAACCAAGTATAATTTTGCTTCCAAGCTTCATGGTTCACTTCTCCGGTTCACGATTTGGTTTCAACCCGCTTTAGCGGCCGCCGGTGTTCAGAGCCGGGCAGACCCGCGGGTTTAAAATCACAGTTAAAAAAAATCTTGCGAACAGTGAAACCTGACGGATCCACTACAGAACTTTGCGTATTATTTTAGGTATTTAAAGGCAATCAAAAAAACACTTTACATTAATCTTAACCGAATATCCTTGTAATGTCAATCTATTTGGCAACCACTCGCATAGCAATAATAAATATTAAATTATATATTTGGCGGTTTAATATTCAAATTGACAGCCTTGACAATCTATCTTAGTAAACAAAATTGCCATCAAGGACAGCGGTGAAACATAAATAAATCAGCCCAATAAAGAACAAACTTCCGCCGCCGGGCTTTTAGCGGGCCAGGCAGCGGAAGTGAATGGAATTCATAATGTCGCAGGGGGATTTTTTACAGGAAACCAAACCATCCCGAGACATCGTGTTCAGCCGCTAAAAATCTTCAAAGCTTCCGTCATCCAGCGGCAGAGATTTTGTCGAAGCAACAGAACTGGAGCCGGAAGTTACGGCCTTTTTCCGTGCACCATTCAGCCCCCTGGATGAGGCCGGAGGATGCTGGCCGTTGCGCCCATTGACCAATGCGGTCATTTCACTGACGGCACTCAAAAGATGGCCGGCCTGATTGGACAGCTGGCTGGCCGAAGAGGCCGACTCCTCAGCCGATGCGGCATTGGACTGAGTCACTTTGTCCATCTGGGCCATGGCGGTGGTAATCTGGTCAATCCCCTGCGACTGCTCCCTGGAGGCCTCGGCCACCTCACCCAGCAATTGGGCCACCTTGGTGGAGTGCGCGTCAACGGTCTGAAAATTATCGGCCGTGGCATTGACCATTGAAGAGCCGGATGCAATATTGCTGATGGTGGCGGCAATAAGATCGGCCGTATTCCTGGCCGCGTCGGCTGAACGGATGGCCAGGTTCCTCACCTCATCAGCCACCACGGCAAAGCCGGAACCGGCTTCACCCGCCCGCGCCGCCTCCACGGCCGCGTTCAGGGCCAGAAGGTTGGTCTGGAAAGCGATTTCATCAATGGTCTTGATTATCTTGCCGATCTCATTGCCGGAGACAGATATTTCATCCATGGCCTTGATAACACTGCCCATTGAGTCATTAGCCTGGCGAACGGCTTCAGTGGCCTGGGCCATAAGCGTGTTGGCTTCGGTGGCGTTGTCGGAGTTGCGGCTGGTCATGGAACTCAGCTCTTCCAATGCGGCTGAAGTTTCTTCCAGAGAAGCCGCGTTTTCCGTGGCCCCTTCCGCCAGGGTGTTTGAGGCCGCCGATAACTGGCCGGAAGCGCTGTCAACTTCCTCAGCCCCGCTTGAAAGAACATCAATAATGCGCTGAACCGGCCCGGTTATGCCCCTGGTGATGACCACGGCCAGAACCATGCTCAAAATGAAAGCCACAGCCGTTCCGCCCACCATCACCATCACCACCAGATTGGCCGCCCGCATCGAAGCGTCCGCCGAACGCATGGCCATGTCATTGCCCACGGTTTTAAGTTCAGCGGCATTGCTGATTATACGGTTCAAAACCACCGCCCGGTCAAGACCGCCCTGTAATGACCGCGCAATATCGGCCCTGAGCTGGCCGACCACTCCATCCAGAACGGTAAGAAGCTCCATCATGGTGGCCGAATGCCGCCTGGCTTCATCATTTTTAGAATCGCCGTTCAGCCACTCTGCCATTTTATAGGCCTCGGCACTGAGCTTCAGCCCATCTTCAAAAAAACTGTCGTTGTTGGTCAGGATACCGCGCAGACAGTTTATGACGATCTTGAAACCGGCCTCCTGAAGCTCCCGAATGGTATCAATCCGCCTGATTCGCCTGGCCACCACCTCCTCATCAGCGTGACGGTCGACTTCCTCACCTTGAAGGCGGACTTCCAGCTTCAAAAATTCATCCAAAGCCAGAGAAAAAACCTCATGCCCGCCAAGCACGCTCATCCGCAGATCATAAAGCCCCTTCTGCCTTTCCGGCACGATGTCGGCCAAGCGGCGATACTCGGCATAATCTTTCAAGAGCGCCTGATATGGCTCCATGATTGAAGGAATCCTGATGCTGGCGGCATTGGGCGTGTTAAGGTTGCCGGCCATCTTTTCAAAAGTCGCCAGGATGGCCAGACTGTGACCATGGGCCCGCTTCCAGGTTTCTTCGCTGCTGGCCATAAGATAAGAACGCATCTCAGCCACTTCCATCGCCGCGTTGTATTGCACGGTGGCCGCCTCATCCAGCAAGGGAAGCACATTTTCACCAAGATCATTGGCCCCGGACTGAACCGGGCGCATGAATATGAAAACCACAGCCACCAGTGAAATAAAAATCAGATTGGTCACCACAAAGCCTAAAACAATCTTTGTTCCCAGTTTCATAAATTACTCCTTTCACACTGGGGCGGACAAAGCTTCGCCGCCCTGGCCGCCGCGAAACGCCAAACATCCGCGGCCGCCGGTTATTGAAGATTCAGCACAGAGAAAGCCATGCCGCCACACCTAAACCGGTGCACGATCAACGTGCCGCAAACAGGCAATTGCCAACACGTTCCGGTATACCGTAAACGAACGTTTGCAGGTGCTATTCAGTAATAACAATTATGTGCATATGAGCTGGGGGTTTTATGCGGCTTCAGAGGTTAAATTACAGGAACATGAATAATGTGAGAGCTTAATATTCAGTTATGAATCCAAACACAAATCATGCGATAAATCTATCATAAAGAAATAATGGAAGCAAGAGAAAAATATAAATAATATCAATCACAAACAAACAAAACGTCTGTTTGTTGTCTAAAAAAATCAAAGCTGAATTATCGACAAAGCTGGTAATATGAGGTGGCGGTTTGAAGATGGGGGCGCTCCGGGCTTCCGTCATAAGGGGTTTTCGAGAAAGACGGCCCTATTTGGATATGGACCGGAGGCCGGGTTGAAAGATTTTTACTAAAAGCAACTTTCACCATTATTTTCACTCTTGAACGGGGGGAATTCAAAAAAGATGTCATAAAATAATGGTTCTCTATAAAAATTTTCCAGACCAGCCTCCCATAGTGTTGCCGGTGGGTTTCGAAGGGCGCTCAATGAACATTGCCTAGAAGTCATTTCATAAATATCTTTTTGCTCCCTGGCGTCGTTGCTCAGTCTTCTTAATGCTCAAAATATGTCGTATATTCCTGCGCTTAAAAAGCCTTCGCGCCTAGCCAGGAAACAAAAATCTTATTTATGAAATGACTTCTAATAGCGAATGATCTCCAGCCCCGCCGGAACCAGCCCTGCTATGCCGGACGGCATATCCAGACCTGTAAAAAAGATGTCTCTCTCATTATCGGCGGAAACCAAGAGCCCCTTTATTGACAGGGACATAACCGGGCCGCCGGCCGGAGCGTTCAGAACCAGAGCTTCTTTAGGGGCAAGGCCAAAGCCCTCGATCACGGCTTTAATGACGTTTTCCTGACCGGCCTGGGCTGAGACCACCCGGTAACCGGCCTCGCGCATCGTCTTGACGGCTTCAGCCGAAAGCTCGCCGAATTCCACCACCACCTGCCGTGAACCATGTTCCCAAAGGACCGGAGCCGTTAACTCCGGCTGGCCTTCACCGGCGGAGGGCACCCGATCCAGCTGAACTCCGACTTTAGGCTCTCCGCCCAGAAGCCTGACCAGTTCGGCCGCCGCCAGACTGGGGTTGTTCTCTGAAAGGCGGGTGATTTTCAATTCTTCTGAAGCTGCTTGAGGTTCGTCAGGAATAACCGTCCCCTGAAACAGATCCATCACCCCAATGCCGTGACCGGATAAAAAAGTTTTCCAGGCCGGGGCGGTTTTCCGGTCGGCCCCGGAGGCCAGATTTATCACCAGGGGCTGGCCGCTGTTCCAGGCCTGGCGCGTCGGCCAGATCATCCAATCGGCCGCAATCTTCAGTTTAATATCCGTGCCGCCTTCGTAAGTCCGGTCTTTTTTGTAGACCCGGAAATATCCGCACAGAGGCCACAGTTTGTCCAGGGCTTTTTCCAGCCGTTCGCCGCGCTTGGTACGGAACACCTGATAATTGGGAAATTTTTCACGCAGTTGGTTAACCGTCTGGCGCGGCAGACGTGATTCAAGGTCAATCACCACCCGGCGATCGTCAGGCAGCTCAATGACCGGGAATTCAGTGGTATTGAATTCAATGCTGTCAGAACCGACGGGCAGAACCAGCCGTCCTCTGGTATCGACCCCGGCCCCCAGACGGGTAAATATGAGGCCCAAGGTGGTTTTTCCCGTTTCAACCGTGGCGCTGGGCAGCTTGAGCGCCCCGGCCCGGCCATCGTCGGCCGCCTCCGGCCTGCGCCCCTCTGAACGGGCCAGAGCCGCCGCTTTCACCGCTTCCGGGTTGACCCCGGCCAGGCCGGCCAGATAGTCGCCGGCCGCCGGTATCCTCAGTTCAGCCCCGGCAAAGATCATATCCTGGCTCTTGATTTCCGGGTTCAGCTTCAAGGTCACTTTTAACAAATGGGCGTAGATGAGATCATTGTCCATGCCTTCACGCCGCAGCAGGCGCTCCAGGGTATCGCCCCGCCGGATTTTGACGGTGCGGTAAACCACTCCGCTGTCAGGCTCAACCGCCAGCGGGCCGTGGTTGCCTGAAGGGAAATTCAGGCCGTTTCCGGCCGGGCCGCCAGCCTGGACCGGCTGCGGGGAGCCTCCGGTTTGCTCTTCGCCCATTGAAAGCGTCGGGGCCGGAGTCGCGGTCTCCACCGTGCCCTCCCCCGGAGTGTGGCGCATGACCACCACTTTAGCCGGCTGCTGTTCCGGCTGGGTACGCTCATACACCTTGACCATCCGCGTCACCGTGGCCGGATCAACCAGTTCAGGGGCCGGTTCAGACGCGGCGGCTGTTTCTTCCGCGTCAATGGTCTCGTCTTTTAATTCCGCCGGCAGGTTCAGCACCTGGCCGGGCTGGATCTTGTTCAGGTCGGTCAGTTCCGGGTTCAGGCTCCGCACCAGCCGCATCATCCTGGCCTCGTCGCCGGAGGAGGCCACAATGCCCCGCGACTTCAGTATTTTTACCAGACTGTCGCCCCGGTTGACCTGGTATTGATCTACCGACACCTTCAGATCTTCAAATTCATAAACTTCCACCACCTTGGTCAGGGTGATGGTGTGATCGGCCGTCTCAGCCTTTTCCTCCGCCGCCGGAACCACAGGCTCCTGGTTTTCCTGGGCCTGGAGATAACCGGTCGAACAGAAGACCCACAACAGGGCCGGAGACAGCCCCAAGGCCAGACGTCTTAATGTTTTCTTATTTTCATTGGTCATGTATTGGCCTTGTGATATTGGAATCAGCCGCCGATAAAGACAGCGGCGGCGTTAGTCGGCTAAAAATCATCATCCATGGGAATGGCCGCATCCATCTGGCTCTTTTTGGTCTGATCGACCACCAAAGGCCTGGCGGGCATGAGCGGGGCCACTTTGTCCTCCGCGATATGCTCGGCCAGATTGAAAGCCGGAGCTGCCCCTTTGCTGGCGGCTTGCGGAGCAATCCTTTTGCGCCCGGCCTCTCTTTTCAGCCGGGCCGCTTCGGCCGCGCCTTTCAAAATGGCCACCATTTCATCTAAAGCCTCACTGAGGAGGGCCGCCTGCCTGGTCAGGTTCTGGGACAGTGACTGGGTTTCACCAGCTCCGGCCGCGTTTTCCTGAGTCACCTTATCCATCAGGGCGATGGACTGGTGGATGTTTTGAATATCCTGGGCCTGACTCTGGCTGGCCTGGGCAATTTCACCCACGATAACCCCCATCTGGTCGGAGTTGGCCACCATTGAGGCGAAGCTTTCCTCGGCGTTCTGCACCAGCATGGCTCCCTGATTGATACGTTCCATACTGCCCGCAATCATAACAGCCGTATTTTTGGCCGCCTCGGCCGAGCTGTTGGCCAGGTTGCGCACCTCATCGGCCACCACCGCGAAACCAACCCCGGCTTCACCGGCCCTGGCCGCCTCCACGGCCGCGTTCAGAGCCAGGATGTTGGTCTGGAAAGCGATTTCCTCAACCGTCTTGATAATCTTGCTGCTGGCCTGGCCGGAAGCCCGGATTTCCTCCATGGCCTGGGAGATTTCGCCCATAGCGTCATTGGCCACCTCGACATGGCTTTTGGCCTTGATCATCAAATCCTTGGCCTGGGCCGAGTGGCTGGCGTTGCGCTTGGCCATGGTCAGCATTTCTTCCAGGCTGGACATGGCCTCCAGAACGGCGGTGGTGTTTTCGGAAACGCCTTTGGCCAGAAGCTGGCTGGACTGTGAGAGGTGTCCGGCGGTAATGGTGACCTCGGAAGCGCCCCGACTGAAATGCTCGATAATGCCGCTCAAGGGTCGAACGGTGCTGCGCAAGAGGATTATCACCAGGGTGACCGTCAGAACCAGGGCCACCACCAGACCGATGACCACCGAGCGGGTTATCTGTTTTCCGGCGGATTCGCTCTGTTCCATGACTACGGCGGTTAAATCCCTGGCGGCATGGTTGAGTTCGGCCAGCTCCCGGATTATTTTTTCTCCCCCGGTGGCCAGGGCGCTGTGTATTTCCTGCTTTTTCCGGCCGGAATCAGCCCACTGATGGCGAAGCTGATCCAGGCGGGCCCAGACGGTTTCAATATTTTTTACCCGTTCCGCGCCAAAAGTCTGGGGAGCGGGCGCCCGGCTGGGCCAGGCCGACAGGATACTGTTGTCGTTGCGGGATTCCGATTCCCACAGAAGTGAAACCGAACGCTGAAGCAAAACCTGACGGGTCAGTGCCTCACGGCGGACTTCCTCGCCCAGAGAGGTATCGTCCGATACTGAAGCCAGAATATCCAGGCCGGATTTTCCCACACTGGTGAATTCCTCACGCAAGTGTTTCTGGGAGGCGGACAGGGCCGAGAGGCTGTCCATAGACACCTTCAGCGAATTCAGTTCCGTCAGGATGCTCTGGACTTTGGGCTCCAGGCTTTTCAGAATATGACCACCGCCCAAGCTGGTTTTCAGGGCCTGGCCGATGCCGGTGGCGCTTTGATAGCTTTTATTCCACAATTCCAGATGCCGGTCTTCATTGGAAAGAGCGTAGCTGGAAATGGCGTCCAGGGTGGAGCCGACCCCGCTGGTCAATTCCTGGGAGGCGATGAGGGTTGGCACCAGTTCATGGCCCAAATTGTCCGAAAGGGTGCGCAGAGTGTGGACCCGAAAGGTTATAAATCCCAGAAGCAGGGCTATTATTATAAAAATCAGTCCGAATCCGAGGGCAAACTTGGTGCTTAGGTTGTATTGTTTCACTTGGTGGCCGCCTTGGCGCTCTGGATAACGCTTCAGTCCATTGGTTAGCTTCACAGGCGTGGGCCGAAGCTTTCGCCATACATTGGATAACCTGAATCAATCTGGGACTGAATGGAATTGTTTTCAACCGGATATTTGCTTAACGGTACAATTTTATCAATATAAATATAATTGTCAACCGTGTGGCTGCACCCGGCAATTCTAATTATGGCCGATGCCGCTGCATAACGCCGGGGTCGAGCGCAGCGAGACGGAGCGCACGCGACTAGTTTTGACGGAAAAATAGCCGCTTGCGAAACAAAAACCACGCTTTTTGTGTAGCGGAGGGGCCATAAGTTCAAGGGAAAAAGCCATAATTAGAATAGCTGGGCCGCGCCGGCCCGGCACCTGAAGAATTATATTGAATATTGAAACAGACCCCGCGTGCTCCGGCCGCTGACATGTTCCCTTTTAAAAAGGCCCGCAGCGGCTCCCGGAGCTTCCGCGGGCCTGGCACTGTCTATTTGGCCGGTTTGACCACTATATTGAGCAGTTTGTCCGGCACATAGATTTTTTTGACTATGGTCTGCCCTTCCAGCCACTTGGCCACAACCGGGCTGGCCATGACCTGGGGTTCGACGGCCTCCTGATCCAGACCGGCCTCCAGTTCCAGCTTTCCGCGCACCTTGCCGTTAATCTGAATGACATATTCAACCGTGGAGCGCAGGGTGGCCGATTCGTCATACTCTGGCCAGCCGCCCTTGAAGACTGTCTCCCGGTGGCCGAGAAGCTCCCACATTTCCTCTGCCACATGGGGCCCCAGTGGGGCCAGCATTCTTACCACCGCTTCAGAGATGACCCTGTTTTTGATGCGGTGCTTGGTCACATGGTTTATCAGCTCCATCAGACGGGCAATGGCCGTGTTATAGGAAAAACGGGCCATGTCCTGGCTGACGGCCTTAATGGTGGAGTGGAGCCAGAACAGGGTTTCCTTGTCTTCAGGGGGCGAATCTACCATCTGGCCGCCCTCCTCCGGCAGAACGGCTGTCCAGAGGCGGTCAAGGAATGATTTCATGGCCCGGACGCCGCCGTCGCGGAAATCGCCGCCTTCCAGGTAAGCGCCCATAAACATCAGATACATGCGGAAAGCGTCCGCCCCATAATCACGGATATATTCATCGGGATTGATGACATTGCCGCGGGATTTGCTCATTTTCGCGCCGTCACGCACGATCATGCCGTGGGCCACGAACTTTTTATACGGCTCGTCAAAATTCAGATAGCCGCAGCTATGAAGGGCTTTGCAGAGCCAGCGGCTGTACAGCAGATGCAGAACCGCGTGTTCATTGCCGCCCACATAGAGATCGACCGGCAGCCATTTTTCCGTGCGGGCCTTGTCAAAGGGGCGGTCATCGAACTCGGTGGAGGGGTAGCGGTAAAAATACCAGGCCGAACAGAGGAAGTTGTCGGAAACATCGGTTTCTCTGGTGGCCGGTCCGCCGCACTCCGGGCAGGTGGTATGGTAGAATTCCTCATTGCGCCTCAGGGGCGAGAAACCGCTGCCGTCGGGCTTGTAATCTTCCATATAGGGCAGCAGAACCGGCAAATCCTTTTCCGGCACGGCCACAGCCCCGCACTTTTCGCAATAGATAATGGGAATGGGCGGCCCCCAATAGCGTTGGCGGCTGACACACCAATCGCGCAGGCGGTAGTTGGTGGTGAACTCGGCCAGCCCTTTATCTTTCAGCCATTGAGTAATGGCCTGAGAGCCCTCTTCTTTAGCCGGGAGGTCATTGAAATCGACTGAATTGACCAGTGAACCTTCCCCGCTATAGGCTTCATCGAGCTTGTCAAACAGTTTACCGTCGGGCGAGACGACCTGACGAATGGGCAGATTGAATCTGGTGGCGAAATCAAAGTCGCGCTGATCATGAGCCGGGACGGCCATGATGGCCCCGGTGCCATAACCCATAAGAACGTAATCAGCCGCCCAGACCGGTATTTTTTCCTGATTGACCGGATTTATGGCATAAGCGCCGGTAAAGACGCCGGTTTTGTCACGACCTTCAGCCTGGCGGTCCACTTCGGACAGGCGACGGGCATTTTCGCGATACTCTTCCAGGGCCGCCTTGTTCTCCGGGGTGGTGATTTCGTCCAGCATGGGATGTTCAGGCGAGAAAACCATATAAGTTACGCCAAAGAGGGTATCAGGGCGGGTGGTGAAAATTTTGAACTCCGGCCCGCCATCGATGCGGAAGGTCACTTCCGCGCCCTGGCTGCGGCCGATCCAGTTGCGCTGGGCCGTCTTGGTGCGCTCGGACCAGTCGATGTCGTCGAGCTTGTCCAGAAGTTCCTGGGCGAAAGCGGTAGTTTTGAAATACCACTGTTCCATTTCCTTCTTGGTCACCACTGACGTGCAGCGTTCGCACTCGCCATCAATAACCTGCTCGGCCGCCAGAACAGTCTTGCAGCCCGGACACCAGTTGACCGGGGCCATTTTCTTGTAAGCGAACCCGTTTTTGAACATGGTGACAAACATCCACTGGGTCCACTTGTAATACTCAGGGCTGGTGGTATCCACCTGGCGGCTCCAGTCGAGCATTAGACCGACCTTTTTCAGCTGATTCTCCCTGAATTTTTCGATATTTTTGGGAACCATCTCAGCCGGGTGACGGCCGGTCTGAATAGCGAAATTCTCGGAGTGCATGCCAAAGGCGTCAAAGCCCATGGGCTCGAAGACGTCATAGCCCATAAGACGGTGATAGCGGCCTTGAATGTCCGAGCCGACAAAAGCAAAGACATTGCCGACATGAAGCCCCTCGGCCGAAGGATAAGGGAACATCATCAGATTATAAAAAGGCTTTTCAGCTTTATCCAGGTCGAGACGATCCGTCCCCCTCTCTTCCCAATTCTTCCGCCACTTGGCCTCAACGGCCTGATGATCATACTTGGCCATAACACTCTCTTTTATTAGGGTTTACCGCTTATTTAAAGGCCGCCCTTACCGGAAGCTTTCCGAGAGGGCCGCCTCTATTTCAAAGCGGGTTATAAAACTTGATGACTAAGGCCAGGATTAACCCGGCCGCTTTAAGTCCATAACCATATAATATAACTCAACGCACACCGTCAGTCAATAAATTCGCCACACCACAGCCGCCGGCAAGCCGACACCACATTCATTTAGGCCCCGGTAAGCGCTCTCTGCCCCGATAAGTCAATGAAAACACCAAATTATCTACTATGAGAAGGCTAAGGCTTTTTTTCCAAAAAAAGGCTTGACACTGAAATGGCAATCGTATAATATGGCGAAGTCGCGTCAAGGGATAACTTAAAAATCCAAATAGATAGCGTACATAAAAGTGTGGGGCTGTAGCTCAGCTGGGAGAGTACTTGAATGGCATTCAAGGGGTCAGGGGTTCGATCCCCCTCAGCTCCACCAGAATTTTTAAAGGGTTAGTTGATTTCAACTAACCCTTTTTTTATATCCTTCCTCAATCCGCATCTAAATAATGGTTGCAGCGCCAAGCCCAGCCTGGAGTCGGGAAGGTTTTTTCCGGGTCTGTTTAAGGCGACCGGGAGCAAGAATGAAAAAGTTAACCTTTAAAATTATCCTTCGAGGATTCATAGTTTTATTTGCGGTACTCATAATTCTGTTTTTGGCTGTGTTCCATGATTTCCCGCCCATAGCCCCGGATATTGTCGTACACAACAAAACTGATAAGGTCGTTTATTTTCGTCCCATGCAATTCATTCGGACAAATAAGGAAGTCACAGATGAGGAAGTGGCTCAAATAAAGAACTATTGGAAGCTTCAGCCCGGTGAAAAACGGAGATTCTCAGCCTACCTTTCTTCATTGACCACTTCGCTCCCTGTGTACTTTACCGCGGATTGGGATATTGGCTCCCGCTCCGGCGCGAACGGCTCCGGCGGACACAGCTTTGATATGGAAAGGCATGGAGGCACCTGCCGGGTAAAAATCGAGATTTATGATGATAAATATAAAGTCATTCCAGAGGATAAAATCTATTGCCACAAAAAGCTGACATCGAGCAGCGGACGGATGGATATTCGATCTGAAAAGCAAACGATAACTAATTATTATGGAGCGAATACAGATCATATTAAGAAACAGACTATCAGGCAAAACTGATTGTGACTGATAACCCTCAGCCGTCTCCGCGGAGATTCCAAATTCGGTGACCGCCGCCGGGAGAAATGTTTTTGCCCGGTTCCGTTCCGGTGGTCTTTAGTCACGGAACCGGGCAAAAACATTTCTCCCGGCGGCTGCCTGGTCGGCTTTCTAAAGGGCTAAAAAGTGTGCTTGGCCGAGTGGGAGCCGGAAGCCGGTGATTGTTTTTGTCCCGGCTCCGTGACTAAAGACCCCCGGAACGGAGACGGGACAAAAACAATCACCGGCTTCCGGCGGATCAGTGCAAAAAAGTCAGATACCTCCGGCAGAGCCGGAGGCTTGAGATAGCGTGAACCGCTCAAAGCGGTTAATTTGTTGGCCCCCTCTAAGGGGGCATGTGTCCTACTCCTTAAATAACGTCAGTTGTTCCAGCCGGTGATCTGCCTTTTCCTGTTGCTGGATGTACTTTCTGATCGTTTCTTCATCGCGGCCAACAGTAGACACATAATAACCCCGTGCCCAAAAACTCTGCCCGGTGAAGTTCTGCTTTTTGCCCATGAAATTGCGCGCTATCGATATCGCGCTTTTCCCTTTGATAAACCCCACAACCTGGGACACGGAGTACTTCGGTGGTACCGATATCAACATGTGAACATGGTCAACGCACACATGCCCTTCTAATATCTTGCACTCCCTTTGACGGGCAAGATCGTGAAATATTTCACCCAAATATTGCCGCAAACTCGCGTATATCTGCTTGCGTCTACACTTGGGAATCCAAACCACATGATACTTGCAATCCCATAAGCAATGAGCTAACCTGTTATCGTCGATCGACATTGAGGCCTCCTATCTCTAGAACTTTGAGCGGTTCACGAATAGGAGGCTTCCCTTTTTTCCCGGAATTGTCAAACTTTAATGGTCGCCAGGCAAAGCCTGGGGTTTACCTATTTTAATTAAGCCCATACAGTATATAATTATCGTTCCCTAAGGCTTTCATTCTTCATCCGAAGAAGAGGAGCGAGGAAGAACTCAATCAGTCTTCTCCGGTCAGTAGCGATTTCGGCGGAGACAGCCATGCCCGGCATAAGCGGCACTTCCCTCTTATCGACCATGATGGTATTTTTTGCCAGCACCAGGCGAGTCCGGTAAATAAGCCCCTGTTTTTCATCCACTGTGGCGTCATCAGCCACATTGGCCACCTCCGCATCAATAACCCCATATTTGGTAAAGGGAAATGTGTGTATTTTCACCTCAGCCATCTGGCCGGCCCTGACATAGCCTATATCCTGGTTACTGATAAAGGCCTCCACTTCCAGGACTTCGTCCATGGGGACAAGCTCCATCAGAACCTGAGCCGGAGACACCACCCCGCCGACTGTATTGGCCACCAGCCCCTTGATGGTGCCGGTTACCGGAGCATATAGAATCTGCTTTGAACCCAGATCCCTTACTTTGGCCAGTTCCTGCTCCAACGCTTCGCACTGGCGGTTCAGTTCATCCAGTTCATTCAATACGTCAGCCAGACTCTGGGCCTTCTGGGCCTCAATCTGTTTTTCCATGGAAGTAATGGCAGCGGTCAACTGGGACGACCGGGCCTTTTCCGATTCCAGGCCATGGAATTGACGCAGCTTCTCCTCTTCCAGAGCCAGATATTCATTCATCGTCACGAGATTGCGATCAAACAGACTTTTGTAGGCCGTCAGTCTCCGCTCCACCAGAGGCAGTGTGCCCGTAAGCTGTTTAATGATTTCCTGTGAAGAGCGCCACTCGGCCCGACGTTCTTCCAATTGTGATTCCAGAGTCTGCCATTGAGCCACCACACTCTTGTATTCCTCAAAAAGCTGGCGGCCTTCTTTCAGGTCACCGTTAAATTTAGGGTTTGAGGTGATTTCATCATCGGGCACGGTTTCTCCGACCGGGCGCCTCAGCAGCTCGGCCATAATTTCCCGGCGCAGCCGCTTGTTGTTGGCATAATAACCTTCGGCGGCCAGCCTGAATTCATCAGCCTGGTTTTGAGTGCGGTCAAGTTCAATAAGGGGCTGCCCGGCTTCCACCATCTGACCCTCACTGACCAGAATACGGCTGACCACTCCTTTGTCATAGGGTTGAATTTCCTTGATCTTGCCGCTGGGAATGATTTTACCTTCCGCCACTGTTATAATGTCCACCTTGCCCACAATCGACCAGATCAGGCCGATAAAGCAGATGGAGGCTATAATAAATAGAATGATTCGCGGAGCGGGATGCGGCGGCTTTTCCATCACCTCCAAAGAGGGCGGCAGAAAGTTTTTCAGGTCGGTCGACAGGCTCTTCTCAGCTAGTTTATGCCGATCTTTCCAGAGAAGCCCGACATTGGCCAGAGTGTTTTTCAGCTTTTCCAGATTCATTGCGCGGCAGCCTTTCTGGGGACCATTGGCGACGCCGGACGTGGAGCAACGGTTTGATTCTGGCTCATAACCATTTTATAGAAAAAGCCCTTTTGCTCCATCAGCAATTTTGGCGGGCCGCCCTCAACTATTCTGCCCTTGTCCAGAACAAAAATACGATTGGCCAGCCTCACCGCGGACAAACGGTGGGCGATAATGAAGACCGTCCGGCCCCGGCAGATGGCCGTCATGTTGTCCTGAATGATTCTTTCAGATTCATAGTCCAGGGCGGATGTCGCCTCATCAAAAATTAAAATGCGAGGATCGCCCGTCAGGACACGGGCAATGGCCAGGCGCTGCCTTTGGCCGCCGGACAAACTGCCGCCGCGTTCGCCAACCTGGGTATCATATCCTTCTGACAGTTCCAGTATGAAATCGTGGGCTCCGGCTAATTTCGCCGCCTGAACTATGCGCTCCATCGGCAATCCCGGATCGCTCAAAGCGATATTTTCACGCACTGTACCGCTGAACAGAAAATTTTCCTGCAGCACCACTCCAATGCTCTTGCGCAGCCAGGCCGTATCCACCAGGGCCAGATCGACCCCATCGACCAGTACGCGCCCGCTTTCCGGCACATACATGCGCTGGATAAGTTTGGCCAAAGTGCTTTTTCCGCTGCCGGAAGGCCCAACCAGACCGATGATCTCACCCTGGTTTATATCCAGATTCATATCTTCCAAAACTGCTGGAGCGTCAGGTCTGTAACGGAAGCGGACATGTTCAAATTTCACTTCGCCTTTGAGATCCGGCAGACTGCCCCTTCCGGGATCGAGCCCGGGTTCGCGGGGGGTATTCAATATATCCCCCAGCCTTTTTAAAGATATGCCCGCTTGCTGAAAGTCCTGCCATAACTGGGTCAGCTTCAATATAGGCCCACTGACCCTTCCGGCTATCATATTAAAAGCCACCAGTTGGCCGACCGTCAGGTCACCGCTCATAACCTGATGGGCTCCGAACCAGATGATTAACAGGGTGGTGAGCTTTTGAATAAAGCTGGCGGCCTGTCCGGCCATCTGCCCTAAATTCTGGGCCCGGAAACCGGCCGTAACATAGCTGGCCAGCATGTTCTCCCATCGTTTCTGCATCTGGGGTTCCAAGGCCAGACTTTTGATAGTTTCCACCCCGGTCACGGCCTCCACCAAGAAAGACTGATTGGCCGCACCGTATTGAAATTTCTTGTCCAGCCGGTGTTTTAGAATCGGAGTAATAAAAACGGATAAAAGAACGTAAAATGGAATGGAGGCCAAAACAATCAGAGTCAGGGTCGGGCTGTAAAAATACATTACCCCGAAAAAGACGAAAGTGAAGCCAAGGTCTATGACCAAAGTCAGGGCGGTGGAGGTTATAAAGTTGCGCAGCGAATCCAGCTCCCGCACCCTGGCCACTGATTGACCGGCTTGCCGGGCCTGAAACCAGGCCAGAGGCAGGGCGGTCAGATGATTGAACAGCCGGGCCCCCAGTTCGACATCAACCCTGGTAGTGGTGTGGCTAAAAAGATAATTACGCAAAGCATTTAGAATAACTTCAAAAAATGAGGCGGCCAAAAAGCCGATAGCCAGGACATCCAAAGTGGTCAGAGCTTTATGCACCAGCACCTTGTCCATGACCACCTGAAAAAAGAGGGGTGTTACCAGCCCGAAAAGCTGCAAAATAAAAGAGGCCAGCAGCACCTCTCCGAAAAGGCGCCGGTATTTTATAAGTGAAGGAATGAACCACTTGAGATTAAATTCTCTATGCAGACCGGAAAATGGAGACCTTCTGGGGCTGAGAAGAATGGCTTCACCACTCCAAAGCTGCCGCAGCTCTTGCGCTGAGACTTTTCGCGGCCCGGGATTTTCCCCCAAATTATGGATCAGATATTGAATATCCTTAACCTCTTTCTCGGCCGTGGCCTCTATAGCCACGGCGCTGGGCTCACCGGAGCCTGATATTCCCTGGACCAGAATAAAATATTCGCCGGAACAGCTTTTGGCCAAAGCCGGCAGGATAGCGTTATCCAGGTCTTTTTGGGAGAGATCAGTCAGTTTGGCTCTAAACCCCAGGCTTTTAGCCGCAAGGAGCAGCTCCTGGTCGCCAAACAGAGACGGCTCTCCCAGCTTTTTAACCGCTGGAGCGAATTGATGCCTTAAACCTTCAGGCGTCACTGGAATCTGGTGAAATCTGGCTATAAGCACCAGACCCAACAATCCACTATCTGGAGTTTCACCAGAGTTTTCCTCTTCGGGTGGCAACTCATTATCATTTGAGGGAGAAAACTGTTCGTTCTGTGTTTTATTAATCTCAACTGTCTTTTTATCTTCACTCATATGCCTATTCACCAAGCAGATCCAGGATCAAGACATGGCCTGAACATTATTAAGGCATGTTCAGGCCATATCATTGTCAGTTATTGCAGTCGTTGTAATTCATGTGGATTATACCACAGACTTCCAGTAGCTGGTCAATATCGGAGCCAGATTATCTTTCTGCTCCTCAGTCCACTGACCATCTATTCCGGCAGGATCTCCAATTGAAGCCATGGCCTGGACCAATTGAGCCACCTGAGTTTCCGCCAGAACGCTGTCTCCAGCTTCAATGCGGTCGATCATGTAAGAACTGCCGGCAAACCAGTTATTAACTGTCACCATATCCTCAGTTCCAACCAGGCCAATGGTTAAATGACTGCCAGATTTGCCAAACCATAAATCAGCGGGATTTAAGTCCTTAAACCTTAACAGGTCATCACCATCACCATTATTACTGATGGTGTCATGGCCATATCCTTTGCCAAATATATAGGTGTCACTGCCGCCTCCGCCTTCCAGGTAGTCATCCCCTTCACCGCCGTCCAGGAGGTCGTTGCCCGCTCCCCCGTACAGCTTGTCGTCGCCTTCCCCGCCGTACAGTTCATCGTGCCCGGCTCCGCCGCTCAGCTTGTCGTTGCCCCCTTCGCCTCTCAGCACATCATTATATGATCCGCCCGTCAGCACGTTGTCCCGGCTGTCGCCCGTCAGCGTGTTGTCAGACCACAGCCAGCCGTCCAGGTCCGCGTCGTCCGCGCTCACTATCAGCCCTGCCTTCAGAAGGTCCCCCAGGCTCCAACGCGTTCCGTCTCCGAACTCGAACCATTGCATCTCGTATTGCGCTCCCCGGTTCGTCGCGTTCACCAGGCTCCTTAGGTTATTATCAAGACCGTACTGGATCGTCAGCGTCTCCCCCGTTTCCTTTATCCGGAGCACCAGGTGCTGGTACATCGTCGTTCCGCTTGTCTCACGCCATACCGTGAACTCCACGTCCTCCGGCCCAAGATCCTTCAGCTTCACGCAGTCGTTCTTCGCCGACAGATAGTAGACTCCGCTTGAACGGTACCATGTCGCATCGTCGCTTATCGTATCGTTCCCGTACCCTTTTCCGTAGACATATGTATCCGCGCCTTCTCCCCCGTACAGATAATCGTCGCCCGCTCCGCCGTCCATGATATCGTTGCCGGCCTCGCCGTACAGCTTGTCGCTGCCATCACCGCCGTACAGAATATCAGCTCCGTTGCCCCCGTACAGAAGGTCGTCTCCTTCATCCCCGTACAGTTCATCGTTGTGTTCACCGCCATACAGCGTGTCGTTCCCCGCTCCGCCTTCCAGGCGGTCCGCTCCGTTGTTCCCGTACAGTAGGTCGTCGCCCCCGCCGCCGTAGATGCGGTCCGCTCCCGTTCCTCCGTTTATCGTGTTGTCGCGATCGTCGCCCTTCAGTGTCACGTTGTACCCGTTCAGCCCCACCAGGCTCTGGTTTTCGTCATTGACTATCAAGCCATGTTCCAGAAGCTCCGCCAGGCTCCAACGCGTTCCGTCCGCGAACTCAAACCACTCCATCGTGTATTTCAAGCCGCGATTCGTCGCGTTTACCAGGCTCGCAACACCGTTGTCCAGCGTGTGCTGGATCGTCAGCGTCTCTCCCGTCTCCTTTATCCGGATCACCAGGTGCTGATACGTCGTCGTCCCGCTCACTGTGTATGAATTCGTAAACTCCACGTCCTCCAGGTTCAGGTCCTTCAGCTTCACGCAGTCGTTCTTCGCATTCAAATAGTAGACTCCGCTCGATCGGTACCACGTCGCTCCGTCGCTTATTGTATCGTTCCCGTACCCTTTGCCGTAGATATACGTATCCGCTCCCTCGCCTCCGTTCAGATAGTCGTCGCCAGCTCCGCCGTCCAGTATGTCGTTGCCGGCTTCACCATACAGCTTATCGTTACCCTCACCGCCATACAGCGCGTCCGCTCCGCCGCCCCCGTACAGAAGGTCGTCCCCTCCCTCTCCGTATAGCTCGTCGTTGCCGTTGTCGCCATAAAGAGTATCGTCTCCTTCGCGGCCGTAGATCACGTCGTTATTTTCTCCGCCGTAGATCGTGTCGTTTCCTTCACCGCCGTCTATAAGGTCATCACCCGCTCCCCCGTAAATCAGGTCGTCACCCGCTCCCCCGTTTATCACGTCCGCCGAGTTCCCGCCGGTTATCGTGTTGTCCTGATCATCACCTATCAGTGTGTTCGAGCTTTCCACCCAGCCCGTCAGCACCGGCGTAGACGCTCCCGCTTTCAGCCCGTTCGCCACTACGTCCGCCAGGCTCCACCGCGTTCCGTCCGCGAACTCGTACCACTGGATTATATAGTACGGCTTCGCGTTCGATGACAGACCCGTGTCAAGGCCGTACTGAATCGTCAGCGTCTCTCCCGTCTCCTTTATCGTTATCACCAGGTCCTGATAGGCTCCGGTTCTTCCAACGCTGAACTCCACGTCTTCAGGGTTCAACCCCGTCAGTCGCACCGCGTCATTCTTTACCGCTACCGCCTCATAGTCGTAAATGCGGTCGTGACCATAGCCTCTTCCGAATATATAGGTGTCGGTTCCCGCTCCGCCTTCCAGATAGTCATCGCCGCTTCCGCCGTCCAGGAGGTCGTTGCCCGCTCCCCCGTACAGCTTGTCGTCCCCTTCCCCGCCGTACAGTTCATCGTGCCCGGCTCCGCCGCTCAGCTTGTCGTTGCCCCCTTCGCCTTTCAGCACGTCATTATATGATCCGCCCGTCAGCACGTTGTCCCGGCTGTCGCCCGTCAGCGTGTTGTCAGACCACAGCCAGCCGTCCAGGTCCGCGTCGTCCGCGCTCACTATCAGCCCTGCCTTCAGAAGGTCCCCCAGGCTCCAACGCGTTCCGTCTCCGAACTCGAACCATTGCATCTCGTATTGCGCTCCCCGGTTCGTCGCGTTCACCAAGCCTCTTAGCCTGTTGTCCAGACCGTACTGGATCGTCAGTGTCTCCCCCGTTTCCTTTATCCGTAGCACCAGGTGCTGGTACATCGTCGTTCCGTTCGTCTCACGCCATACCGTGAACTCCACGTCCTCCGGCCCAAGGTCCTTCAGCTTCACGCAGTCGTTCTTCGCCGACAGATAGTAGACTCCGCTTGAACGGTACCATGTCGCACCGTCGCTTATTGTATCGTTCCCGTACCCTTTTCCGTAGACATACGTATCCGCGCCTTCTCCCCCGTACAGATAATCGTCGCCGGCCCCGCCGTCCAGTATATCGTTGCCGGCCTCGCCGTACAGTTTGTCGCTGCCCTCACCGCCGTACAGCGTATCCGCTCCATTGCCCCCGTACAGAAGGTCGTCTCCTTCATCCCCGTACAGTTCATCGTTGTGTTCACCGCCATACAGCGTGTCGTTCCCCGCTCCGCCTTCCAGGCGGTCCGCTCCGTTGTTCCCGTACAGTAGGTCGTCGCCCCCGCCGCCGTAGATGCGGTCCGCTCCCGTTCCTCCGTTTATCGTGTTGTCGCGATCGTCGCCCTTCAGTGTCACGTTGTACCCGTTCAGCCCCACCAGGCTCTGGTTTTCGTCATTGACTATCAAGCCATGTTCCAGAAGCTCCGCCAGGCTCCAACGCGTTCCGTCCGCGAACTCAAACCACTCCATCGTGTATTTCAAGCCGCGATTCGTCGCGTTTACCAGGCTCGCAACACCGTTGTCCAGCGTGTGCTGGATCGTCAGCGTCTCTCCCGTCTCCTTTATCCGGATCACCAGGTGCTGATACGTCGTCGTCCCGCTCACTGTGTATGAATTCGTAAACTCCACGTCCTCCAGGTTCAGGTCCTTCAGCTTCACGCAGTCGTTCTTCGCATTCAAATAGTAGACTCCGCTCGATCGGTACCACGTCGCTCCGTCGCTTATTGTATCGTTCCCGTACCCTTTGCCGTAGATATACGTATCCGCTCCCTCGCCTCCGTTCAGATAGTCGTCGCCAGCTCCGCCGTCCAGTATGTCGTTGCCGGCTTCACCATACAGCTTATCGTTACCCTCACCGCCATACAGCGCGTCCGCTCCGCCGCCCCCGTACAGAAGGTCGTCCCCTCCCTCTCCGTATAGCTCGTCGTTGCCGTTGTCGCCATAAAGAGTATCGTCTCCTTCGCGGCCGTAGATCACGTCGTTATTTTCTCCGCCGTAGATCGTGTCGTTTCCTTCACCGCCGTCTATAAGGTCATCACCCGCTCCCCCGTAAATCAGGTCGTCACCCGCTCCCCCGTTTATCACGTCCGCCGAGTTCCCGCCGGTTATCGTGTTGTCCTGATCATCACCTATCAGTGTGTTCGAGCTTTCCACCCAGCCCGTCAGCACCGGCGTAGACGCTCCCGCTTTCAGCCCGTTCGCCACTACGTCCGCCAGGCTCCACCGCGTTCCGTCCGCGAACTCGTACCACTGGATTATATAGTACGGCTTCGCGTTCGATGACAGACCCGTGTCAAGGCCGTACTGAATCGTCAGCGTCTCTCCCGTCTCCTTTATCGTTATCACCAGGTCCTGATAGGCTCCGGTTCTTCCAACGCTGAACTCCACGTCTTCAGGGTTCAACCCCGTCAGTCGCACCGCGTCATTCTTTACCGCTACCGCCTCATAGTCGTAAATGCGGTCGTGACCATAGCCTCTTCCGAATATATAGGTGTCGGTTCCCGCTCCGCCTTCCAGATAGTCATCGCCGCTTCCGCCGTCCAGGAGGTCGTTGCCCGCTCCCCCGTACAGCTTGTCGTCCCCTTCCCCGCCGTACAGTTCATCGTGCCCGGCTCCGCCGCTCAGCTTGTCGTTGCCCCCTTCGCCTTTCAGCACGTCATTATATGATCCGCCCGTCAGCACGTTGTCCCGGCTGTCGCCCGTCAGCGTGTTGTCAGACCACAGCCAGCCGTCCAGGTCCGCGTCGTCCGCGCTCACTATCAGCCCTGCCTTCAGAAGGTCCCCCAGGCTCCAACGCGTTCCGTCTCCGAACTCGAACCATTGCATCTCGTATTGCGCTCCCCGGTTCGTCGCGTTCACCAGGCCTCTTAGCCTGTTGTCCAGACCGTACTGGATCGTCAGTGTCTCCCCCGTTTCCTTTATCCGTAGCACCAGGTGCTGGTACATCGTCGTTCCGTTCGTCTCACGCCATACCGTGAACTCCACGTCCTCCGGCCCAAGGTCCTTCAGCTTCACGCAGTCGTTCTTCGCCGACAGATAGTAGACTCCGCTTGAACGGTACCATGTCGCACCGTCGCTTATTGTATCGTTCCCGTACCCTTTTCCGTAGACATACGTATCCGCGCCTTCTCCCCCGTACAGATAATCGTCGCCGGCCCCGCCGTCCAGTATATCGTTGCCGGCCTCGCCGTACAGTTTGTCGCTGCCCTCACCGCCGTACAGCGTATCCGCTCCATTGCCCCCGTACAGAAGGTCGTCTCCTTCTTCCCCGTACAGTTCATCGTTGTGTTCACCGCCATACAGCGTATCGTTCCCCGCTCCGCCTTCCAGGCGGTCCGCTCCGTTGTTCCCGTACAGTATGTCGTCACCCCCGCCGCCGTAGAGGCGGTCCGCTCCCGTTCCTCCGTTTATCGTATTATCGCGATCGTCGCCCTTCAGTGTCACGTTGTACCCGTTCAGACCCACCAGGCTCTGGTTTTCGTCATTGACTATCAAGCCGTGTTCCAGAAGCTCCGCCAGGCTCCAACGCGTTCCGTCCGCGAACTCGAACCACTCCATCGTGTATTTCGCTCCCCGGTTCGTCGCGTTTACCAGGCTCGCAACCCCGTTGTCCAGCGTGTGCTGGATCGTCAGCGTCTCTCCCGTCTCTTTTATCCGGATCACCAGGTGCTGATACGTCGTCGTCCCGCTCACTGTATATGTATTCGTAAACTCCACGTCCTCCAGGTTCAGGTCCTTCAGCTTCACACAGTCGTTCTTCGCATACAAATAGTAGACTCCGCTCGATCGGTACCACGTCGCTCCGTCGCTTATTGTATCGTTCCCGTACCCTTTGCCGTAGATATACGTATCCGCTCCCTCGCCTCCGTTCAGATAGTCGTCGCCAGCTCCGCCGTCCAGTATGTCGTTACCGGCGTCACCATACAGTTTATCGTTACCCTCACCCCCATGCAGCACATCCGCTCCGTTCCCGCCGTGCAGAAGGTCGTCCCCTTCCCCTCCGTGCAGTTCGTCGTTGCCGTTGTCGCCATACAGAGTATCGTCTCCTTCGCGGCCGTAGATCACATCGTTATTTTCTCCGCCGTAGATCGTGTCGTTTCCTTCACCGCCGTCTATAAGGTCTTCCCCGTTGTTGCCATAGATCAGGTCGTCACCCGCTCCTCCGCTTATCACGTCCGCCGAGTTCCCGCCGGTTATCGTGTTGTCCTGATCATCACCTATCAGTGTGTTCGAGCTTTCCACCCAGCCCGTCAGCACCGGCGTCGACGCTCCCGCTTTCAGCCCGTTCGCCACTACGTCCGCCAGGCTCCACCGCGTTCCGTCCGCGAACTCGTACCACTGGATTATATAGTACGGCTTCGCGTTCGATGACAGACCCGTGTCAAGGCCGTACTGAATCGTCAGCGTCTCTCCCGTCTCCTTTATCGTTATCACCAGGTCCTGATAGGCTCCGGTTCTTCCAACGCTGAACTCCACGTCTTCCGGGTTCAACCCTTTCAGGCGCACCGCGTCGTTCTTCACCGCTACCGCTTCGTAGTCATAGATCCGGTCGTGACCATAGCCTTTTCCGAATATATAGGTGTCGGTTCCCGCTCCGCCTTCCAGATAGTCATCGCCGCTTCCGCCGTCCAGGAGGTCGTTGCCCGCTCCCCCGTACAGCTTGTCGTCGCCTTCCCCGCCGTACAGTTCATCGTGCCCGGCTCCGCCGCTCAGCTTGTCGTTGCCCCCTTCGCCTCTCAGCACATCATTATATGATCCGCCCGTCAGCACGTTGTCCCGGCTGTCGCCCGTCAGCGTGTTGTCAGACCACAGCCAGCCGTCCAGGTCCGCGTCGTCCGCGCTCACTATCAGCCCTGCCTTCAGAAGATCCCCCAGGCTCCAACGAGTTCCGTCTCCGAACTCGAACCATTGCATCTCGTATTGCGCTCCCCGGTTCGTCGCGTTCACCAGGCCTCTTAGCCTGTTGTCCAGACCGTACTGGATCGTCAGTGTCTCCCCCGTCTCCTTTATCCGGAGCACCAGGTGCTGATACATCGTCGTTCCGCTTGTCTCACGCCATACCGTGAACTCCACGTCCTCCGGCCCAAGATCCTTCAGCTTCACGCAGTCGTTCTTCGCCGACAGATAGTAGACTCCGCTTGAACGGTACCACGTCGCGTTGTCGCTTATCGTATCGTTCCCGCACCCTTTTCCGTAGACATACGTATCCGCGCCTTCTCCCCCGTACAGATAATCGTCGCCGGCCCCGCCGTCCAGTATATCGTTGCCGGCCTCGCCGTACAGCTTGTCGCTGCCTTCACCGCCGTACAGCGTATCCGCTCCGTTGCCTCCGTACAGAAGGTCGTCTCCTTCATCCCCGTACAGTTCATCGTTGTGTTCACCGCCATACAGCGTGTCGTTTCCCGCTCCGCCTTCCAGGCGGTCCGCTCCGTTGTTCCCGTACAGTATGTCGTCGCCCCCGCCGCCGTAGAGGCGGTCCGCTCCCGTTCCTCCGTTTATCGTATTATCGCGATCGTCGCCCTTCAGTGTCACGTTGTACCCGTTCAGACCCACCAGGCTCTGGTTCTCATCATTGACTATCAAGCCGTGCTCCAGAAGCTCCGCCAGGCTCCAACGCGTTCCGTCCGCGAACTCGAACCACTCCATCGTGTATTTCGCTCCCCGGTTCGTCGCGTTCACCAGGCTCGCAACACCGTTGTCCAGCGTGTGCTGGATCGTCAGCGTCTCTCCCGTCTCCTTTATCCGGATCACCAGGTGCTGATACGTCGTCGTCCCGCTCACTGTGTATGAATTCGTAAACTCCACGTCCTCCAGGTTCAGGTCCTTCAGCTTCACGCAGTCGTTCTTCGCATTCAAATAGTAGACTCCGCTCGATCGGTACCACGTCGCTCCGTCGCTTATTGTATCGTTCCCGTACCCCTTGCCGTAGATATACGTATCCGCTCCCTCGCCTCCGTTCAGATAGTCGTCACCCGCTCCCCCGTCCAGTATGTCGTTACCGGCCTCGCCATACAGCTTGTCGTCACCATCACCCCCATGCAGCACATCCGCTCCGCCGCCACCGTACAGAAGGTCGTCCCCTTCCTCTCCGTGCAGTTCGTCGTTGCCGTTGCCGCCGTACAGAAGGTCGTTGCCTTCCCCTCCGTGCAGTTCGTCGTCGCCGTTGTCACCATACAGAGTATCGTCTCCTTCACGGCCGTAGATCACGTCATTGTTCTCTCCGCCGTAAAGCGTATCGTTCCCTTCGCCGCCGTCCAGAATATCGTCACCCGCTCCCCCGTAGAGCGTATCGTCGCCTTCATTTCCATACAGGATATCGTTTCCATTGTCTCCATAGATGATGTCATCACCTTTATTGCCATAGAGAATATCATCACCATTCATTCCGTGGATGGTGTCATTGCCGTCATTGCCATATATAATATCTGAAAGAGCCCCGCCTATCAGGCTGTTGTCTCGTTCATCCCCGACTAAAGTATTTTCCAGATTGTCAACGCCTGTGATGGAAGAGTTGTCACCTATGGGAATGCCTATATCCACCAGCTCCTTAAGCGTAAGGTGGGTGCCGTCGCCGAATTCGAAACATTGAATCTGATAGGCCGCACCGTATTTACCATCAAAACCATGCTGAATGGTCAGAGTTTCGCCGGTATCTCTGATTCGTATTGCCAAACTCTGACTGGTGGAGGTTTTGAGTATGAAAAATTCCACATCATCATAGCTCAGACCTATCAGGCGAACCCGATCGCATTTGCCGACGGTGGTATCATAGGCCATAACGATATCGTGACCATCACCCCGGCCAAACAGAAAAACATCATTGCCCTTGCCGCCGTCCATATAGTCACTGCCGGATGAACCGCCGTAAAGAATATCGTTACCTTCACCGCCATACAGTTTGTCGTCACCTTCGCCGCCGTCAAGGTAATCATCACCGGCATCGCCGTTTAAAATATCGTTGCCGGATTCACCATACAGATAATCATTGCCGGCGCCGCCGTTAAGGGTGTCATCGCCTTCTCCGCCAAAGAGACGATCCTCTCCGGCATCACCGTTGAGGGTGTCGTTTCCGTCATCTCCATAGAGAGTGTCGTTTCCCTCTCCGCCGGAAATGAAGTCATTGCCCTCGTCACCGTGAATCGTATCGTTGCCGGCGTCACCATAGAGCTTATCACTGCCGGTGCCGCCGAAAATTTTATCATTGCCATTGCCGCCGTAAATGGTGTCATCACCCTCATCGCCAAAAAGCTGATCGCAGCATTCGCCGCCTTCGATATGATCGTTTCCAGTTCCGCCCCTGATATAGTCATAGCCGTCGCCGCCAAGCAGTTTGTCATTGCCGTCCCCGCCATACAGCGCGTCATTTCCTCCGCCGCCGGTTAAAGTATCATTGCCGGCCCCGCCGATAATCATGTCGCTTCTGTTCGAACCGGTGGTGTAATAGCCGGCCATACCGTTGACACTGACCTGCAGCTCCTTGTAAAGCGCTTCCAGGTTCGGGTGGTTTCCCCACCCCTGGATTAAAGTGTGGGCCAGGTCGTAGCCATCCCAGCCTTTGCCGGGCATAAGGGTGGCCATGCCGCGATTGAAATCCATCAGGTCTGAGAAGGATTCCCAGATATTGTCGTACATGCCCTGAATGAAATAATTGGTTACATGGCTGAAATCCAGTTCCATATCGAAAGTATCAGGGTTCACCGTCACTTCGATCATGTCATAGACCGACAGAAGGCGGGTCTGCATCGAAAGGCCGATCAGAACCGCGTCAATCAGGGCGTCATAGGCCTGATTCAAAAGGTTGATCTGGGTCTGATTATAAGTGACGGTCAAAGTCGGCAGCTGGCCGTTGGTTCCGCCGCTGAGAACCAGACTGTAATGCAGCTTTTCACCGGACTTCAGATCTTTGGGCAAAGTAAAAAAGTATTTGCCGTTGAAGGCTTCCAGGATATGAAGTTTCCGGTTCCACTCATCAAGGGCGGCCCCGGTGAAGGTTTTGTTGACGACATTGTAAAAACCTGTGGACCGCACTTCAAGAGAGGAGGCCATGCCGCCGCTGTCAGACCAGGACAGCAAAAGCTGCTCAAGAGCCGCGACCTGCTCCACCCTGGTGGCCGCTTCACTATACCGGGTTACAATATCCCGAAGGGTTCCGCTCTGAAGGCAGGCCTGCAAGAGGTCGCGCACGGAGCCGGAGGCCCCGAAGTCCGGCAGGTCTTCCATGTAGCCGGGTATGTCATAGTCATCAGTGTGATCACTGTAAAAAGGATTGTTGTCGAATTCAAACTGGCCGGTCTGCCCGGTCGTGCCGTCTGATTTGGTATAGGTGCCCGCACCGGTCTGAACGCCGCCGGTTACATTTTTATTGACGACCTGTTTGTCGGTGCTTATGGAGGTGATTCCCAGTTCATCCAAAGTGAAAAGTTCACATTCCTGGCTGATGCCGTCCTGGTTCAGATCCCGCCAGACTCTCAAATCCCCCCAGTTGGCGTCATTGGAATCCACCACTCCATCGCCATTGGTGTCCTCCTGGGCCAGGGCCTCAAAGGCATCCAGGCAGGTGTCGCCGGAGCCATCGTTCTTGAGGGTGTTTTCGCCAAAAAGCTCGCGTCCGTCATTGATGATTCCATCGCCGTTGCGGTCCATGACCAGAAGGCCGTCATCTTTGCCAACCCAGCCGGTTGCCTGCCGGACACCGGTTGCGTCATGGTCAAACATTACCGGGTTTTGACTGCTGATTCCAACTGTCTCAAGCCCATCGCCATCAAGATCCAAAGCCAAAGGATCTTTGGGGCGCGGCCGCGGCCTGACCACGACCGGCGGTTTCGGCTGGGGTTTGGGCGCGGGAGGCGGAGGAGGCACATAGGCCTGCCCGGCGTCAAAACAATTTGACATTGAAAGGTCGCAGCCGATTAGCTGCGGGTATTTGAGATAATGAACCAGGAAAGAATTGTTTTTTACAATGGTTTCCGCCGATGGTATTTCAGAGTTAAGACGTTGAAGAATATCTTGATATTCATTGCCTTCAGCCCTTTCATCACAGCAGTTGCTCATCAGGTCCAGAAGCTGAGCCTTGAACTCCTTCAAGGTCAGCAGGTAGGCGCGATCAGGCCTTTGATCATAATTGCAGGTAAAATAATTCTCATAGGCCCCGCGTGATTCCTCATCAAGCCACTCAGCGGCCGTGGCAGGATCGGCTTGCCAATCACGCCAGTTGTTCCCCGCTTCCTCGAGTTTGTAATAGGCGTCGGCTATGGGATTGAGGCTGTTGTGATCGGGATCCAACTGCCAGATACCGGTGGAAGAAGCATCCGCGCCCTGTTCCATTTTTTCCAAAACGAGGTTGATGAAATTCGTCGGGGGATTCATATTGGTCTCCTTTAAAAAACCTGCCGAGAAACTGATGAAATGTTTTTAGCTTCAGTCTGTTCGCGTTGAAATAAAACCGGATAGCACCCGCATTGAAAAACAACACAGTATCAGCGTCTGCTTCATGGATGTAAACGGTTATGGTTTTTGACAATAGCGGCACGCGGGGTCCGGTTTTGATTGGCAAAGCCGGACCCCGCCTCGTATCATAAATACTTATGCCGCCATATCAAACGGCCTGTTTCCAATAAGTGGCCAAAACAGGCTGGAGAGCGTCTCTCTGGTCCTCAGTCCAGCCGCCGTCCACACCCGCCGGGCCGCCGATTACCGACATGGCCTGAATCATCAGGGCCACCTGGCTTTCAGTAATGGCCAAACCGCCGGCTTCAATGGTATCAATCTGATAATCGGCATGGCCGAACCAATTGTTGACAGTGACCGTGTCGGATGTTCCAATCAGGTTGATTATCAGATTATCGCCGGATTGCCCAAACCACAGCTCGGCCGGATTCAGGCCGTCAAGCAGGAGCCGGTCATCTCCGCCTCCCCAATTGTCAATTGTATCCTGGCCGTCGCCGGAGCGGAAAATATAGGTGTCATCACCGGCTCCGCCAGCCAGGAAGTCATTGCCCAGACCGCCTTCCAGGACATCATTGCCATTTTCACCGTACAGCATATCGTCCCCGGCGCCGCCGAACAGCCGGTCGTTGCCGTCCTGCCCCTGAAGGATGTCGTTTCCTCTATGTCCATAAATGACGTCATCAAGGTCGGCGCCGACAATATGGTTATTATGGGCGTTGCCGATGAGGGTGTTTTCAGCCTGGGACAGGCCGGAGATGACCACTTCATCAGTAGTGACGCCGTTTCTCACCACGTCAGCCATGCTCCATCTGGTGCCGTCGCCGAATTCAAAATACTGAATCAGGTAGGCCGGATTGCTCAGGCTGGAGGAGTTATTGTCCAGGCCCCTCATGATGGTCATCGTCTCGCCGGTGGACTTGATGCGGATGACCAGATTCTGATCAAAAGCTCCGTCACGGAGAGTGTGGGAAGCCAGAAATTCCACATCATCGGGAGAGAGGCCATTGAGGCGCACAACGTCACATTTGCCGGCGTCAGTATCGTAAGCCATGACCGTATCATGACCGGAACCCGCGCCGAAAATGAACGTATCATTGCCGGCCCCGCCTTCCAGGTAATCGTTGCCTGAACCGCCGTCCAGAATATCATCGCCGTCACCGCCGAAGAGCCAATCGTCACCAACGCCGCCGTAGAGGATATCATTGCCCGATTCCCCATAGAGCCAATCCGCGCCGCTTTCACCATAGAGCGTGTCATCGCCCGCGCCGCCATAGATGGAATCATTGCCGTCCTGCCCCTGCAGAACATCATTGCCGTCCAGGCCATACATGACATCATCGAGATTGCCGCCAACCAGGTGGTTGTCGTGACTGTTTCCGATGAGAGTGTTTTCCGCGCCGTTAAAACCGGAAATCACTACCCCGTCAGTGGTAACCCCGTTTTTGAGCATGTCGGCCAGGCTCCACCTGGTGCCGTCGCCGAATTCAAAATACTGAATCAGGTAAACCGGATTGAGTATGGTGGAGGCGGTGTTTTCCAGCCCCTTGATGATAGTGAGAGTTTCCCCGGTGGATTTTATCCTGATTATCAGATTCTGATCGAATCCATTTCCCTGGGGAGTATGGGCGGCCAGGAATTCAACGTCGCCCGGCAGCAATCCAGACAGACGGACGGTATCATTTTTACCTGAATCAACGTCATAGGCATTAACCGTGTCATGCCCGTATCCTTTACCGAATACGAATATGTCGTTACCGGAGCCGCCTTCCAGATAGTCGTTGCCGGAGCCGCCGTCCAGAAGATCATCGCCGTCGCCTCCATACAGCTGGTCATCATGGTTGCCGCCATAGAGGTGGTCATTGCCGGCTCCGCCTTCAAGCAGATCCTTGTCGTCGCCGCCATCAAGGAAATCGTTTCCATCACCGCCATACAGCTTGTCGTCGCCGATGCCGCCGTAGAGAATATCATTGCCGGAGCCGCCTTCCATGATGTCCCGGCCGGAACCGCCATCCATGAAATCGTTGCCATCCTGGCCGTGCATTTTGTCGTCGCCGTCGCCGCCATACATGGTGTCGTTGCCGGCTCCGCCTTCCATGGTGTCTCCGCCGGCCCCGCCGTCCATGTAATCATCGCCGTTGCCGCCATACAGTTTGTCGGTTCCGGCCCCGCCATAGATGGTGTCGTCGCCGTCCTCGCCATAGATGGTGTCGTTGCCGGCTTCACCGTGGAGAATGTCATCGCCCTGACCGCCATACATTATGTCGTTGCCAAGGCCGCCGTAGATGGTATCGTTGCCGCCAAAGCCATAGAGGTAATCATGGCCGCCTTCACCGTAAATGACGTCGTCCAGCGCTCCGCCCTTGATGGTGTTGTTGTTCTTGTTTCCGATCAAGGTGTTCTTCAGGTCATCAAGGCCGTTCATTACCGAGTTGAAGCCGATATTGACGCCTTTTTCAACAACCTCTTCCAGAGTCATATGGGTGCCGTCGCCGAACTCGAAGCATTGAACCTGATAGGCCGAACCCATGCTGTTTTCAAAACCATATTGAATCACCAGCGTCTCGCCTGTGGCTTTGATGGTGATAACCAGGTTCTGATCATATACGGAGCCGCTTCTCAAGGTCCGGGATATGCTGAATTCGACGTCGCTGTACTTCAGCCCCCGGAGGTGGACGCGGTCGCATTTGCCGACGGTGGTGTCATAGGCCATAACGGTATCATATCCGTCACCCCGGCCGAAGATGAAGACGTCGTTGCCTTTGCCGCCTTCCATGTAATCAACGCCGCCTTTGCCGCCGTAGAGCACATCATCGCCGTCGCCGCCGAAGAGCCAATCGTCACCGGCCTCGCCATCGAGATAATCATTGCCGGCATCGCCATAGAGGCGGTCATTGCCCTCACCGCCATAAAGGCGATCCTCTCCGGCCCCGCCGTGGAGGGAATCGCTGCCCGCGCCGCCATACAGATAGTCATTGCCGGCGTCACCCATCAGGGTGTCGTTGCCGTCGTCACCATAAAGCTTATCATTGCCGTCGCCGCCGGAGATAAGGTCATCGCCCTCATCACCGTGGATGGTGTCGTTGCCGGCGTCGCCGTAGAGCTTGTCGTTGCCGGTGCCGCCAAAAATTTTATCGTTGCCGTTGCCGCCGTAGATGGTGTCGTTGCCTTCATCGCCATACAGCTGATCACAGCACTCGCCGCCTTCGATATAGTCGTCGCCTTCGCCGCCGCGAATGTAATCATAGCCGTCGCCGCCAAAGAGACGGTCGTTGCCGCCTTCACCGTACAGGGCGTCATTGCCGCCCAGGCCGGTCAGGGTATCATTGCCGGCCCCGCCGATGATCATATCACTGCGGTAAGTTCCGGTGGCGGAGTAGCCCGGCCGCCCGTGAACGCTTATCTGAAGCTCCTTGTACAAGGCGTCCAGAGTGGTGTTGGGCCCCCAGGCTTTGATCAACTGATGAGCCAGGTCAAAGCCGTTCCAGCCTTTGCCGGGCATGAGCGAATTCATGCCCCGGTTGAAATCCATCAGGTCGGAAAAGGATTCCCAAATATTCACGGACATTCCGTTGACGAAATGGGCGGTCACCTGGCTGAAGTCGAACTCCATATCGAAAGTGTCGGGAGCGACCGTGACGTCAATCAGATCAAAGACTGAACTCAGGCGGGTCTGCATGGCCAGGCCCAACAGCACGGTGTCAAGCAGCGCCTCATAAGCCTGATTCAGAAGATTGATTTGCGTTTGATTGTAGGTGACGGTCAGGGTCGGCAGCTGCCCGTTTGCCCCGCCGGAGACCACCAGGCTGTAGTGCAGTTTTTCGCCGGGCTTCAAATCTTTGGGCAGGGTAAAAAAGTATTGTCCGTTAAAAGCCTCGAGAATATGAAGCTTGCGGTTCCATTCATCGAGCGCCGCGCCGGAAAAAGTTCTATTGACCACATTGTAGCTGCCGGAAGCCCTGACTTCAATGGAGGAGGCCATGCCGCTGTTGCCGGCCCAGGCCAGCAGCAGACGATCAAGCACCGCGGTCTGCTCCGCTCTGGTCCCGGCGGCGCTGTATTGTTCCAGAATATCCCGGAGCTGTCCGCTTTGCAGGCAGGCCTGAAGAAGATCCCGGACCGCGCCCGAAGCCCCGAAGTCAGGCAGGTCTTTCATGTAGTCAGGAACATCCCATGATTCAATGTAATCGCTGTAAAAGGGATTGTTGTCAAACTCAAACTGACCGGTTTGGCCGGTGGTGCCGTCGGTTTTGGTAAAAACGCCCTGGCCGGTCTGAAGCCCGCCGGTCACATCCTTGTTGACGACCTGCTTATTGGTGCTGATGGAGCTTATGCCCAACTCCTCCATGGTGAAGAGTTCACACTCCTGGCTGATGCCGTCCTGGTTCAGATCCCGCCAGACCCTCAGGTCATACCAGTTGGCGTCATTGGCATCCACGACGCCGTCGCCATTGGTGTCTTCCTGGGCCAGCGCGGCAAAGGCGTCGGCGCAGGTGTCGCCGGAACCATCGTTCTTGAGGGTGTTTTCTCCAAAAAGCTCACGGCCGTCATTGATGATTCCGTCGCCATTGCGATCCATGACCAAAAGGCCGTCATCACTGGAAACCCAGCCGGTGGCCTGACGCAGCCCGTCACCATCGTGATCAAACATAACCGGCCTGGTTCCGTTGATCCCGACTGTTTCCAAACCGTCGCCATCCAAATCCAGGGCCAGCGGGTCCTTCCGGGGCGGGGTCGGCCTGGGCGGCACGGGCGGGGGAGGAGGCGGAGGAGTATAAGTCTGGCCCGCATAGAAACAATTGGCAATCGAAAGCTCACAGCCGATAATCTGGGGATATTTGAGGCAGTGAACCAAAAAAGAATTATTTTTTACTATGGTTTCAGCAGTGGTCATCTCCGCGTCCAGCCGCTTTAAAATGTCATAGTATTTATTCCCTTCGGCTTTTTCATCACAACACCCGCCCATATACTCAAGCAGTGCGGCCTGAAATTCTTTCAAGGCTGACAAATAAGCTTTGTCAGGCCGTTGATCATAGTTGCAGGTGTAATAATTTTCATAAACTCCGCGCGATTCCTCATCCAGCCACTCCAGGGCGGTAGAGGGATCGGTCTGCCAGTCACGCCATTGCGCCCCCGCGTCTTCAAGGCGCTGGTAAGCTTCGGCCAGGGGGCTGAGGCTGGCGTGCGATGAATCAAGCTGCCATGACCCTATTGAGGAAGCGGATGCGCCTTCTTCCATCTGCTCCAAGGCCAGGTTGATAAAACTTGTTGTTGGATTCATAGATAACTCCTTTGTTGCATCAAAACACATTTAACAATACTCGCGGACTCAACAAAAAAAACTAAAGGTCACCCCAATTACGGGATGACCTTCAATTGTTGATAGAGTCCGCACAGGACAATACAGGTTTCCTTTAAAGCGGGCATAACCTTCAGACAGCCAAAGTCAATATAGGAAACAACGGTGCGGCGGTTTTTGAACTGGCCGCTGGATTTCATAGTTTTGGGCGGACTTGTCATTGTAATGAATAGATTATGAATATCAGCGTCTTCACGGTTATCGTCGGCATTGCCGTTTCCCCGAATTATTATAAGACCTTTAGTGGCTTCGGGCGTATGGCCGGCCTGATATAGTTCCTGATCACTCAAGTCCCCGGGCAAGTCAGCAAACAGATCATAATCGCACATAGCGCCGGACGATTTTTTAGCCATAAAGGCCGTGGAATTATCAATCCATATCAAACTGCCGGAATGAATCATAGCAATGGACACAAGTATAAACACGGCAGATATTACAAACTTATTTTGAAAAGTTGATAAAGTCAGACAAGCTCTGGAATACATAGGCGACCTTAATCCAATATATGGAATAATAAAGCTTTGAATAGTTGTGAAATGTTAGATTCAGCTAAGGACCAAGTTAAGCCAAAGATTAAGTGATTGTCAACCATTTATTTATTTACCAACAATATTGATGAGTTATTTTTTAAAAAAATCATAGTAATTTGACTAAAACTATTATAGCAACGATATCTTCATGATTTTATTAAAATATATCAATAAATATTTCTAAAAATACGCATTATCTCCCTAAAATATCAAATTACATGTAAAGACCACAAGTAAACAAAGAGTATTTTCTAACGTGCATAACTATTCTTTATTATTATAAATTTCTGAAAATGGCCGACCGGGATCAGTTGCCAAGCAACTTATTAACTAGGTTTCTGGTTTTAAATTTTTCATTGATGTTTCAATGGACTGACACTGATAGAATAGAATAAACTTATTTTACAGGAAATTAATACAAATTATATTGGTTAGGATAAAACGGAAGAGAATAAAACATTAGCCAGTTTGATAACAATGCCATTCTGACATGGCCATCAGCTCGGCCGGAACGTTAATAGCATGGTTTTGAAGGGGCGGGCAAAGCCAACTTTATCATTGCGGTTTTTGACACAGACAGACCGTATGCCCGCCGCACTTTTCATCTTCAAATAACATAATCCAGAAGAGCAAGAGCATATTCAGCCTGAAGTTTTTTATTTCTTTCAGGAGTCAGGCTGGAGTAATACAGCGCCGAACCGCAAAAATCACCGGTCGACCGGCTCACTGTGCTTCATTTATAGTTGATGGATATCACTGGCGGAGGCGTGAGGCTTGGAGTTGTTCATAAATTATAGCCCCGGTCTTTTTATGAATCAGAGGGCGCCAACGTAAATTATGGTGTAATAGGGATGATCGAAAATCCCCTCTTTTTGAAAATCATCGAAAATCTGATTAAGCTTGGTTAAATGGGCCTCGTAACCCGGCTCTCCCTTGCGGGGCGCGTATGATGACGACAAATAGCGGCCTATGAACATCTCCCGCGTCTGGGCCTGGAAATTTGGGATGACCTGGCGCTCATATTGGTCGCCCGGATAAAATCCAGCCACCATTTCCGGATTCCCCGCCAAAAGGCCGCTTCTGAATTTCGCACCGGAAAGAAGCCCCAGCCGCTCCACCAGAGTGCCCTCCAGAAGGCTGTTCCAGATGAGGGCCACTTTGCCGCCCGGCCGCATAATCCGGCGGCATTCATTTCGAAAAGCCTCTTTATCGAAGAAATGAAAGGCCTGGGCCGCGATTACAGCGTCCACGCTTTGGCCAGGCAGGCCGGTGTGTTCGGCCGTGCCTTCGGAAATTTTTATGTTGGGGCAGGCGGAAGTCGCCTCACGGCTGGCGGCCAGCATATCGGCATTATTGTCAACGCCGTAGACAAAGCGGGCGAATCGGGCGGCCAGAAGCGTGAAAATGCCGGTGCCGCAGCCAGGCTCCGCCAGCTCCTGACCGGACAGGCCGGCTTCATTGGCCAGATAATCAAGTGCGGCTTGGGGGTATGAGGGCCGGAACTGTGAATAAACCCCGGTTTTACCGGAAAAACCGCTGGAAGAAGTCATAATCCGCTCCCTTATGGCCGGAATCAAGACCGGCTGATTACTTTTTTACATATACCACATCATGGGATATATTTCCTGTGCGGCTTTTTTTGTTGTGGATAAAGGCGGCAACAGCGATTGCCGTTCCCGCCCCCCGGAGACATCAATCACTCAGCAAATCAGGCCGCAAAGGTTTGATTATCCCTTTTAGACTTGCCCCCATTGTCTTTATATGGTAATTTTAACTACCTTTAGAATTTAATGACTGGATTCAAATCTAAATTCATATTGTGGGGTGCGCAAATGAGCAGTGACAACCAATCAGCCAATCAATCCATCCTCAAGAGCCGGGCTATGGTTCAGGAAGGAAAATACCTGACCTTTTCCCTGGCTAACGAAGAATACGGCATAGGCATACTGAAAGTGCGTGAAATTATAGGCATGATGCCTATCCGCACCGTGCCTCAGACGCCAAGCTTTGTTAAGGGTGTTATCAATCTTCGCGGCAGGGTCATCCCGGTGGTGGATTTGCGCCTTAAATTCGGGATGGAAGAAATTGATTACACTGAACGTACCAGCATCATTGTGGTCGATGTTGAAAATGGCGAGGGCACTTTCATCAATATCGGCATTGTGGTGGATTACGTTTCCGAAGTCATCAGTATCAAGGGCGATGAAATTGAACCCGCCCCTACTTTCGGTTCGCAATTGAACACCGAATATATCCTGGGCATGGCCAAAGTCGGCAAATCCGTTAAAATCCTTCTGGATATCGACCGCATCCTGGCGGTTGAAGACCTCAGCGGCCTCAATTTAGGCTTCTGATACACAACTATTCAAGCAGCCTTATTGGCCGATATCTCCCATCAGGGCGATATCGGCCTTTTTATTTTCAGCAACTTATTGCCTCTGCCATTGTTAGCCGCGTTCTGATCTGATTCACTCCGCCTACCTTTTCCACAAACCCGAAGCCCAAACATTCAATATAAATAAGTCACAATATCAATATAACTTTTACTATAGAAAAGTTTATTCAGTTGAAGTATACTTAATTTTGTCAGTATTTATGATGGAACTCCCATCAATCCCAACAAGATATAACTAAGGAGTAATGATCATGAGCGACAAAGAAAAGGGGAAAGAAGACGCCTACACCAAAGGTCGTGTTGAAAATCTGCCGGCGGCTGGAAAAGTTCGTGTCAGCAGTGTCCAGAACTCCGAAAAGACCAACAATTATAAGGTGGAACGCGATCCGCACGGCGCGGTTAGCGAGGCGCGCAAAGACAGCTACCTGGCCGCCGACGTCGCCGACCTCCTGATTCAGCAGATCGGGCTGGAACTGAATAATCATTATTTATACCAGAATTTCGGTATCTGGTATGACATCAACAGCCTTTTTGGTCAGGCGGCCTATTTTTATCACCGAGCCACTGAAGAAAAGACTCATGCCCAGTGGATTATCGACTATCTGACCCGGGCTGATTTCCTCTTCTCCATCCCCGGCACGGACGCGGCTTATATTGACATCTTCAAAAACAAAAAAGACCTGAAAATCCGCGATCCCCACGATGAAACCTTGGTGCGTGAGATTGAAACGACTCGGTCAATCAACAATATCAAAGCGGTGGCCGAAGAAACACGCGATTACATCACGTCCCACTGGCTGAGAGAGCTGCTTCTGGAGCAGGCCGAAGAGGAGGAACTGTCCCACACCGCGCTGGACATTTTCAACCACACCGACGATCCGCTGATTGTCGATAAATATTTCAAGGATGTGGTCATGACCCAGCTTCAGGCCGGAAAATAGTTCCAGACGACCACGGACCATCCGCACAAGCGGATGGTCTGTCCCGATAAAAACATGGAGGCAAATATGAACACCGGCAACGAAACAATGGATATCTACAAAACCTTCACCTGCCCGGACTGTCAGTCAGTGCATACCTCTCCCCCCAAACCGCGCGGCGGAACGGAAACGACAACCATCATTATTTGCGATCAATGCGGTACGGCCTGTGAAGTGGTGTTGACGGAGGAAACCGCCGACAAGTGAACCAACATCCGGCATTATTCTAAGAACTTGTTCGTAAATAGTGATTTTGCCCCCTGGCGTCGTTGCTCCTGGTTTTTTAATGCTCGAAATATTAGTATATTACTCCGCTTAAAAAACACTCGCGCCTAGCCAGGGAACAAAATCCCTTATTTACGAACAAGTTCTAAGACCCCAAAGTTCTCTCTGAAGGGGATTTTTGGGGTCAAGTTATATTGAATGCGCGGCGGGCTGATGTTATTATGAAAAAATTCAGCCGCATTATCAGGAAACTCCGCGGCTGGAGGGAGGCCGCCAGATACTGATGAAGCCGGTTCGAATCGTTTCCGTCAGGCAGGAGCCTGAATATGCCGGAGAGGCTATTAAATATATCCAGCAATGCTGGCCTGAAGTGCTGCCCGTAATTTATGAGGACTGTATCCGGCATTCCCTTCAGGCCAAAGCCCCTCTGCCGCAATGGTATCTTTTAATGGACAACCAGCGGCCGATCGGCTGCTGCGGCCTGATAACCAATGATTTTATCAGCAGATCTGATTTATATCCCTGGATATGCGCCGTCTATATTGACGAAGAACACCGTGGCCGGGCCTACTCGGCTCTGCTTTTGGATAGATGCAAACAAGACTGCGCCGCCCTGGGGTTTGACCATGTCTACCTGTCCACTGATCATATCGGCTTTTATGAGAAATATGGTTTCGAATACATAGGACAGGGCTATCATCCCTGGGGTGAGGAATCCAGAATCTATTCGGCCAAAGTGTGACATTTCCAGCCACAACAACATTGAAAGGGGCCGAAGCCCCTTTTCAGATTGCTGACAACCCCCCAGGCCAAGCGAAATCATTTGATCCGGCCGGGAAAGGTCGCCGTAGGCGACGGAGCGATAGCGACTGATATTAAGGGGTCAGCCGATACTCGCATCGTGAAAACCACGCTTTTCACGATGCTGAACCGCTGATGGCTACGACGGAATGACTTTGCCATCAAACTGGAAAGGGGCCGAAGCCCCTTTTTGTCTCCTGTCAGATTGAAGCCAGCTTTTTTAAAACAGCGGCCGCGTCTTCTTTTTCGAGCACACAGCAATGAACCTTTTCCAGCAATTCCGCCCCGGCCTCGGCTGAAACCAGTCCGCTTATAAGCTCCACCAGGGCGCTGGCTTCTTTATCGGTCAGCCGCACCTCTTCGGCCGGTCTGGCGGCTTCGGCCTTTCTTTTATCGTGATCTATGGGGGCCATTTCATCGACCCAGACCTGCCAGCGCTCGCCCGGCTGAAAAATTCCTCCGCCGCGCGTACTCAAAGTATCGATGTATTCCTTTTCCTCAAGGTCACCCAAAACAGAAGAAATCTGCGGCCAATCCCAGAGCTTGCCTATTTCAGCCCGGATCATGTCGCGGTTCACCGGGCGGTTTTCAGCCGTGGCCGACTCAAAAATCTGGAAAAGCATATCCCCCAGAATCTCACGGTCATCAGCGGTGAATTCTTCATTGTCACACAGTCCCATATTGGTCTCCCTTTTCTGCCGGGCCGGAGGCTCCGGCGGCTGGAACGCTTCACAATATCGACAATACCATAAATTGAAGCAAAGCTGGAGATAAAACTATAAACATCGTTATCTGGATATGAAATATAATTAAGGCTTCACTTCAAGGGAATATAAACATTATCAATAGATTAAAAATTTGGCAAACAATTGAATTGCTTTTTTTTATTGCATTCCAACGCACTCTGGAATAAACTCACATAGTTGATCAAGCCTGGCATAATAATAGCCCCAGGACTTGATCAATTAAAATTTTGGGGTGAAAATATGAGTAGAGTCGGCATAATCATGGGCAGCGACTCCGATTGGCCTATTATGGAAGCGGCCCACAAACAGCTTATGGAATTGGGGCTGAAATCCGAAGTGCTGGTCGCCTCGGCCCACCGCAACCCGGAAACAGTCCGTGAATTTGCGCAAGGCGCTCGCGCGGGCGGCATTGGAGTCATAATCGCCGGGGCCGGGGCGGCCGCCCACCTTCCGGGCGTGGTAGCCTCGTTTACCACCCTGCCGGTCATCGGCGTGCCCATTTCCGGCGGACCTTTCAAAGGTGTTGAGGCTCTATTGAGCATCGTGCAGATGCCTCCGGGCATTCCCGTGGCCACTATGGCTGTGGACGGCGCTAAAAACGCGGCCCTCTTCGCCGCCGCTATTCTGGCGGTGGGCGATGAAGCCCTGGCCGCGAAGCTGGCAGACTTCCGGGCTAAACAGGCTGAAGCGGTCAAAGCCAAGAATGAAGCTCTGCAGATTAAGATAGCGCAATAAGCATTTTTTACCGGCGCACGGTCAACCTGCCCTGAACCAGAGGCCGACAGCGCGTGTCGGTGAACCGTCAACTAATGCAGCTTACGGCTGTGTACAATATGAAAGGTACGGATCATGGAAAAGGGTAAAATGCTCTATGAGGGCAAGGCCAAGCAGATTTTTGAAACTGAAAAGCCCGATGAAGTGCTGGTTTACTACAAGGATGACGCCACCGCTTTCAACGGCGAGAAAAAAGGCACCATCAATTCCAAAGGGCTGCTGAACAACGCCATAGCCACCCTGTTTTTCGAACTGCTGGAAAAGGAAGGCATACCAACCCACTTCATCAGAAAAGTGGATGACCGCACCATGCTGGTAAAAAAGCTGGAGATCATTCCCATTGAGGTGGTCATGCGCAATATCGCGGCCGGGAGCCTGGCCAAGCGTCTCGGCTGGGAAGAAGGCCGCGACTTAGGCCGTCCGGTGGTGGAGTTTTACTATAAGGACGATGCCCTGGGCGATCCGCTCATTAACCGTTACCATGCGGCGGTGCTCAAGGCGGCCGAACCGGCTGAACTGGATAAGCTTGAGGAGTTCGGCCTGAAAATCAATAAAATCCTGTCGGACTACCTGGCCGCCCGCAAGACCATACTGGTGGATTTCAAGCTTGAGTTCGGTCGCTGGAACGGGCAGATCATACTCGGCGACGAGATATCGCCCGACACCTGCCGGTTCTGGGACGCCGACACCCGTGAAAAACTGGATAAGGACCGTTTTCGCCGTGACCTGGGCAATGTTGAAGAAGCTTATCAGGAAATGTATAATCGTATTAGAGGCTGAGGGACTGAAAATACGGAACAGCGGTTGACCGCCGCCGGGAGAAACGTTATTACCCGGCTCCGTTCCGGGAAGTCTTTAGAAGTCATTTCATAAATAAGATTTTTGTTTCCTGGCTAGGCGCGAAGGCTTTTTAAGCGCAGGAATATATGACATATTTTGAGCATTAAAAAGACTGAGCAACGACGCCAGGGAGCAAAAAGATATTTATGAAATGACTTCTAGTCACGGAGCCGGGTAAAAACGTTTCTCCCGGCGGCTGCCTGGTCGGCTTTCTTGAAGGCTGAAAAGTATGCATAGCCCCAGTGGGAGCTGGCAGCCGGGGATTGTTTTTGGTCCGGCTCCGTGACTAAAGACCCCCGGAACGGAGCCGGACCAAAAACAATCCCCGGCTGCCAGCGGGTTGTAGGATTTACCGAAACTTTACACGGTGCTATTGCCAAACTTCATTAATACATGCGGCCGGATGGCCAATGTTGCCTTTCGGCCATATCGGTTCAAACCGATCTTTTACCGGCGCACGGTCAACCTGCCGTCAACAGGCGATTGCAAGTGCGTTTCACTCTACAGTAAACCATCTATTTTTACGCTACAAATCCAGGGGAGAAGTGGGAATGTTCAAAGCGACAGTAGAAGTCATGCTCAAAAAAAGTGTTCTTGATCCGCAGGGCGCGGCGGTCGAGCGGGCTTTGAAATCTTATGGCAATAACGACATCCAGTCGGTGCGCATCGGCAAAATGATCGAAATCATGGTGGACGGAAAAGATGAAGCCGAAGTCCGGGCTAAAGCCAAAGACTGGGCCGACAAGCTTCTGGTCAACCCCATCATGGAAACCTTTACGATCAATGTGGAGCCTGTGAAATGAGTTGCAAAACAGCGGTCATAGTCTTCCCCGGCTCCAATTGCGATCAGGACTGCGTCCGAAGCTGGAAAGCCATTACCGGAGGCACGGCGGAACTGGTCTGGCACAAGGAATCTTCTATTGCCGATTATGATGTCGTAATCCTCCCCGGCGGCTTTTCCTTCGGCGACTACCTGCGCTGCGGGGCCATTGCCCGTTACAGCCCGGTTATGAATGAAGTGATCCGCCTGGCCAAACGCGGAACCCGGATCATCGGCATCTGCAACGGATTCCAAATTCTCACCGAAGCCCACCTCCTGCCCGGCGCCCTTCTGCGCAATAAAGGCCTGGCCTACCTCTGCAAAGACATTTATCTGAAAGTGGAAAATAATCAGACCGATTTCACCAGTTTCTACAGCCCGAAAGCCGTTGTCCGCATACCCATAGGCCACGGTGAGGGCAGTTTCACCATTGCCCCGGCCGGGCTCAAGAAACTTCAGGATGAAAACCGTATCGTCTTCCGCTATTGCCGCGAGGACGGCACTTCAGATGAGAGCACCGCCCCCAATGGCTCGCTGGACAACATCGCGGGCATTATCAATGAACAAGGCAACGTTCTGGGCATGATGCCCCACCCCGAGCGCCTGGGTGAGCCGGTGCTCGGCGGCGAAGACGGCCGCTATGTCTTCGATTCAATTTTCAAAGCCGTCACCGGCCAGGGAGGTCTGAACTGATGAGCGACGCTGGCAAGAACATGCCCTGGAAGGAACATGGCCTGACTGAATCTGAATATCAGATGATCTGCCAATTAATGAGGCGCGAACCCAACTATGAGGAACTGTCCCTGTTCGGGGTGATGTGGTCGGAGCATTGCAGCTATAAAAACTCCCGCGCCCAACTGAAAAAATTCCCCACCAAGGGCCCCCAGGTCATTCAGGGTCCGGGCGAAAACGCGGGCGTGGTCTCGGTGGGCGACGGTCTGGGCGTGGCCTTCAAGATGGAAAGCCACAACCATCCCTCGGCCATTGAACCCTATCAGGGCGCGGCCACCGGTGTGGGCGGCATCATCCGCGATATCTTCGCCATGGGCGCACGGCCCATTGCCTCCCTCAACAGCCTCCGCTTCGGTCTTCTGGACAACAATCGCACCAAACACCTTTTGAGCGGCGTGGTGGCCGGCATCGCCGGTTACGGCAACTGCATGGGCATACCCACAGTGGGCGGTGAAGTTTATTTTCACCCCTCCTATCAGGGCAACCCCCTGGTCAACGCCATGTGCGTGGGTCTGGTGGATGAGGATAAAATCTTCAAAGGCTCGGCCACCGGCGTGGGCAACATCGTGATGGTGGTCGGGGCCAGAACCGGCCGCGACGGCATCAAGGGGGCCAGTTTCGCCTCTGAGGAACTCAGCGACCAGGACGCCGACAAGCGCCCCAACGTTCAGGTGGGCGACCCCTTCATGGAAAAGCTGCTTCTGGAGGCCACCCTGGAAATCCTGGCCAAGGATCTGGTGATCGGCCTTCAGGATCTGGGCGCGGCGGGCCTGACCTCCTCCGCTTCGGAAATGGCCGGGCGGGCCGGGAACGGCCTGTATATCGATATCGAAAAGGTGCCCCTGCGCGAAGAAGGCCTGGCCCCCTGGGAGATTATGCTCTCGGAATCGCAGGAACGCATGCTCCTGGTGGTCGATCCCTCCAAGGTGGCGGAAATTGAAAAAGTTTTCGACAAGTGGGATCTCAGCGCGGCGGCCATTGGCGAAGTGACCGGAGACGGCAATTTCACCATCAGAAAAGGCTCGGAAGTGCTGGCCACGGTTCCGGCCGGTCTGTTGACCGACAACGCCCCCGTCTATCAAAGACAGTGGTCGGAGCCGGCTTATTTCCAGGCCCAGAAAAACGTTAAGCACGACCAGCTTCTGGCTTACGGCGATTGGTCCGGCCTTTTGAAAAAACTCATCACCTCCCCCAACCTGTGCTCCAAGCGCTGGATTTATGAGCAATACGACCACATGGTGGGCTTGAACACCATCCTGCGCCCCGGCTCGGACGCGGCCGTTCTGCGCCTGATGGATACCGGCAAGGGGCTGGCCCTCTCCACTGACTGCAACAGCCGCTACGTTTATCTTGATCCGTGGCGCGGCGGGGCCATTGCCGTGGCTGAATCGGCCCTGAACGTGGCCGTGAGCGGCGCCAAACCCCTGGCCCTCACCAACTGCCTCAATTTTGGAAACCCCGAAGACCCGGAGATTTACTGGCAGTTCGTCAAAGCCACCGACGGCCTGGCCGAAGCGGCCGCCCGCCTTGACACCCCCGTCACCGGCGGCAACGTCAGTTTCTATAACGAATATAACGGCAAAGCCATCCTCCCCACCCCGACCATCGGCATGGTGGGCCTATTGGAAAATCTGGACTGCCGCGTGGCCAGCGGTTTCAAAAGGGCGGGTGACAAAGTCATCCTCATTGGAACCAGCAAAGAGGAACTGGGGGCCACGGAGGCCAATTTCCTGGTCACCGGCCGTGACGAAGGTTTGGTGCCGGAAATCGATCTCGATCTGGCCGCCCGCCTGAATACCTTCCTGGTGGAAGCGGCTTCGAAAAAACTCCTGAACTCGGCCCATGACTGCTCCGACGGCGGTCTGGCCGTGACGCTGGCCGAATCAGCGATTCTTGGCGGACTGGGGCTGGAGGCGGAACTTGTGGGCGACATATCGGCCGCCGCCGCTTTCTTTGGTGAAAGCCAATCCAGGGCCGTGCTGTCGGCCGCGCCTGAAAAGCTGGACGAACTGACCGGGCTGGCCGCCAAATTCGATCTGCCGCTGGCCGTTCTGGGCACAGTGACGGCCGACAAATTCTCCATAGCCTATAAGGGTGAAAAAATCGAATGCCCATTGGCTGAACTGACCGATCTGTATCAGAACACCTTGTCCAGGCAGGTCACGCTGTAATCCAGGGAATTTTGGGAAAGATATTATGAACGACCATTGTTTGAAAAAATGCTCCGCCGCTGAATCACAGTGGCATGAAGAATGCGGCGTTGTCGGCGTTTGGGCTCCCGGTGAAGCGGTAGTGAACCTTTGCTATCTGGCCCTCTTCGCCCTTCAGCATCGCGGCCAGGAAAGCGCCGGCATAGCCGTGACCAACGGCATGCATATTGATGTTGAAAAAGGCATGGGCCTGATGCGCGACGCTTTCAAAACCAGGGTGCCCACCCTGGCCGGGCACTGCGCCATCGGGCATGTGCGCTATTCAACCTGCGGAGCCAGTCTGGTTAATAACGTCCAGCCCATTTTCGCCTATTTCTCCGGCGGCTTCATCAGCCTGGCCCACAACGGCAGCCTGACCAACGCCCGCCTAATCAGAAGCCAGTTGGAAAAACAGGGCTGCATCTTCCAGACCACCACTGACAGCGAGGCCATTCTAAACCTCATCGCCCGCTCGGGTGCCCCGACCATTGAGGAAAAGATTGAAGCCAGCCTCAAACAGGTGGAGGGCGCTTACTGCCTGACCATCATGACCGGCGACAAGCTCATCGGCGCGCGCGATCCCCACGGCTTCCGGCCCCTCTGCCTGGGCCAGACCGCTTCCGGCGGCTTTGTCCTGGCCTCTGAAACCTGCGGGCTGGACGCGGTGAAAGCTAAATTCGTCCGCGATGTGGCTCCGGGCGAAATGGTGGTGATCGATAAGGACGGGGTGCGCTCCAAAATTATTGATACCCGCCCCAATCTCTCCAAGTGCGTTTTCGAATACATTTACTTCGCCCGGCCCGACAGCGTCTTCGACGGCCTGTCGGTCTGGCAGGCCCGCTATCAGATGGGCCGTCAGTTGGCCAAGCAGTTTACGGGCGAAGCCGACATAGTGACTCCGGTGCCAGATACCGGCATAACCGCCGCCTTGGGTTTCAGCGCTGAAAGCGGCTTGCCGTATGTGGAAGGTTTGATCAAAAACCGTTACGTCGGCCGCACTTTCATCCTGCCTGATCAAGCCAATCGCGAGAGCACGGTCGACATGAAGCTCAACCCCATCCGGGCCAACCTGGAGGGCAAGCGCGTGGTGCTGGTGGATGATTCACTGGTGCGCGGCACCACCAGCGTCCGGCTGGTTTCGCTAATTAAAAGCGCCGGGGCCAAAGAGGTGCACATGTGCATATCGTCCCCGCCCATAACCCACCCCTGTTACTACGGCATTGACACGGCGGTTAAAAAAGAACTCATCGCCGCCGTCCAGAGCGTCGAGGAAATCCGCCGCTTCCTGGGGGCTGACGGGCTTATGTATCTATCCAAGGAAGGGCTGATGGAAGCGGTCAACGATGCGGCCAATCAATGCATGTGCACAGCCTGCTTCACCGGCCAATACCCAACATCCATCGATGATGTGGAAAACTCTTCCAAAGGCTGAGGGCTTCTTAATAACAAGGTCGAGCACCTGCGAGACGGAGCGCCAGCGACTGGTTTTCAAGCTAAACAGGCTGCTCGCCAGGCAAAAATCACACTTTTTGCCTGGCTCCGAGCCTTAAGTTCAAAGGAAAAAGCATTGACAACAAAAGCTAAGAAATCCCTCTCATACCGTGATGCGGGCGTTGACATCGAAGCTGGAAATCTGGCGGTGGAGAAGATCAAATCCGCCGTCAGAAGCACTTATCGCCCGGAAGTCATGGGCGATTTGGGCGGCTTCGGGGGTCTGTTCGCGCTGGGTGCCGGTAAATACAAAGATCCGGTGCTGGTCTCCGGCACCGACGGCGTGGGCACCAAGCTCCAGATCGCTTTCATGATGAACCGCCACAACACTATCGGACAGGATGTCGTGGCCATGTGCGTCAACGACGTTCTGACCCAAGGGGCCGAGCCGCTCTTCTTTCTGGACTATCTGGCCGTCGGCAAACTCGATCCCGATCAGGCCGCCCAGATTGTTGAGGGCGTGGCCGGGGCCTGCCGCGAATCAGGCTGTGCTCTGATAGGCGGGGAGACGGCGGAAATGGCTGGATTCTACAAGACCGGTGAATATGATATAGCCGGTTTCTGTGTGGGAGCGGTGGAAAAATCGCGCATCCTGCCCTCTGCCGAGATGAAAGCGGGCGACGTGCTGATAGGGCTGGCCTCCAGCGGCCTCCATTCCAACGGCTATTCTCTGGTGCGCAAAATCTGCTTTGAGCACATGGTTTTTTCCATAGACCAGGACATCCCTGAACTGGGGCGCCCTCTGGGTGAGGAACTGCTTGAACCGACCCGCCTTTATCCGGGGCTTGTTCTTCCGCTCTTAACGAAGTACAATGTCAAAGGCATGGTGCACATCACCGGCGGCGGGTTTCAGGAAAACCTGCCCCGGGTGCTGCCGGAAGGCCTGACGGCCAGGGTAGACCCCTCCGCCTGGGATGTGCCGCCGATATTTAAAATGCTGCAAAAGTGGGGAAATGTGGCGGATCAGGAAATGTTCCGCACCTTCAACATGGGTCTGGGCCTGGTGATGGTCGTGCCTCCCGATGAGGCCGATTCGATTCTGGCTGAACTGTCCGACAGCACGATAAAATGTCAGCCCATTGGCCGCCTGGAAAATGGTCCCCGCTCCGCAATAGTGGAGGGATTGAAATGAAACCAATTCGCCTCGGCATCATGGTTTCCGGTCGCGGAAGCAACATGGAAGCCATATTGAAGGAAATAGACTCCGGCAATCTGGCGGCCGAAGTGGGGGTGGTCATCAGCGACAACCCCACGGCCGGGGCGTTGAATATTCTGGCTGAAACCAAAGTGCCCACGCTGGTGGCCGAACGCTCGGCTTTCCGGGACAAGGAATCATTTGAAAAGGTGCTCATCGGGGTCATGATCGAATACCGGGTAGAGCTGGTGGTTCTGGCCGGTTACATGCGGCTTCTGGGCCCCACTTTCATTCAGGCTTTTTCCGGGCGCATAATCAACATTCACCCTTCCCTTCTGCCAGCTTTTCCCGGTCTGAACGCGCAGAGACAGGCGCTTGATTACGGGGTGAAGGTGGCGGGCTGCACGGTGCATTTCGTCAACGAGCAAATGGATGGCGGGCGCATTATCGCCCAAGCCGTGGTGCCGGTTCTGCCCAATGATGATGTGGATGCTCTCAGCGCCCGCATTCTGAAAGAGGAACATCGCCTCCTGCCCCAGGTGATCGGCTGGATAGGCGAAGTGGTCAAAATGCCCCAGCATACTCATTAGATGTATTTTGTCTAAATTTCAGCGATTTCTTTATATCTGAAGATAGTTTTTTTATCGGCACGGCGCCTCTTCAACCCCAAAGGTCGATTCCGCGTACCAGTAAGTGTGCCAAAAACCATGTTTTAAAAGGGCGGCTCAAGCCTTGGCGTTAAAGGTGCGGGGTTCTTTACCCCGAGGCAATTGTTGAAAGGTGGTATTCACAGTGGAAAAAATCAAGGTACTGGTGGTTGGCAACGGCGCGCGTGAGCATGCGCTATCGTGGAAACTGTCGCAGAGCCCCCTGGCGGACAAGGTTTATGTCGCTCCCGGCAATCCCGGCATGGATATCATGACCCGGCTGGCCCCCATTGACGCTGAAGATATTGACGGCCTGGTGAAATTTTCAAAAGAGGAGAATATGGGCCTGGTAGTGATCGGGCCTGAGGCGCCCCTGGCGCTGGGTCTGGCTGACCGGCTGATTGAGGCGGGGGTCAAGGTGTTCGGCCCCAAGGCCGCGGCCGCCCGTCTGGAAACCTCCAAATCCTTTGCCAAGGAATTTATGGGCCGCCACAACATCCCCACCGCCGCTTACAGGACCTTTACTTCAGCGGCTGAAGCCTCCCGGTATCTGGAGGAAAAACCCGACGGCCCCATTGTGGTCAAAGCCGCCGGTCTGGCCCAGGGCAAGGGTGTGACCGTGGCCAAAAACCGGGCTGAGGCGTTGCTGGCCGTCAAAGAGATGATGGAAGACAAGCGCTTTGGCGAAGCCGGGCTCGAAGTGGTGATTGAGGATTTTATTGATGGTGAGGAAGTGACCGTTTTGGCCTTTACCGACGGTAAGACCATCGTGCCCATGCCGCCGGTGCAGGATCACAAGGCCCTTGAAGAAAGCGACACCGGCCCGAACACGGGCGGCATGGGAGCTTATTCCCCGGTGGCCGTTTATACCCCCGAAGTGGCCGCGCTGGTGGAAACAACCATCATCAAACCGACCCTGGAGGGGCTCAAAGCCGATGGCATAGATTATTGCGGCTGTCTTTATTTCGGCCTGATTCTGCCTTCGGCCAATTCAGCCTATAAGGGGCCGCAGGTGATAGAGTACAACGCCCGTTTCGGTGACCCGGAAACGGAAGTGCTGGTGCTTCTGTTGAAATCGGATCTCACGGCCATCATGCTCAGTTGTGTGGAAGGAAGGCTGGCCGAACAGGAAGTGGAGTGGCGTGACGAGTCGGCGGCCTGTGTGGTGCTGGCTTCGGGCGGCTATCCCGGCGATTACGCCAAAGGTAAGGTCATTACTGAAAACGTACCCTCTTTTGTAGGCGCTTCAATGGCTTTCCACGGCGGAACAGCCATCAATGAGAAAGGCGAAATTGTAACCGCCGGAGGCCGGGTTATAACGGTTGCGGCCAAATCCACGACTCTGGAAAAGGCCCTGGATAAAGTTTATGCCAGGGTAGAGGCGACTTTTTTTGAAGGCCGCCATTTCCGCCGCGACATTGCCCACCGCGAGTTGGCCCGCCGTAAGGGCGAAAAATAATACACCTGCCGTTCTTTATCGCAGAGGCTCTGGTGATGGATTTGTCATCACTGGGGCCTTTCTGCATTTAGGGATAGGAATTACATATTCAACCTGTAATGGTATTATTCAATAAAAATAAATATTTACGAAATATGGTCAATGCTGAAACAGGGTGAAAAGCGAGTGACCGCCGCCGGGAGAAATGTTTTTGCCCGGATTCGTTCCGGGGGTCTTTAGTCACGAATCCGGGCAAAAACATTTCTCCCGGCGGCTGCCTGGTCGGCCACAACTGCCGTCATAGCCTCTGTGGGAGCCGGAAGTTTTGACCCGCCTCCATGACTAAAGACCCCCGGAACGGAGGCGGGTCAAAACTTCCGGCTTCCGGCGGGTCAATGGGTTCACACAATTAAATAGTTCCCTTTAAAATACCAAGGCTAGCTTATTAATAAATCCGGCATCTTCGCTTTCGGCCGCACAGCCGCCAGCATGCCGCCAAACATAACGGCGGCCAGAATCAGGACAGCCATAAAAGCCTTGTCAAACGATTCCCTGGCCAGATAAATCAGGGTGCCGGCCGCATCAGGGGCCAGGCGTTCTGAAGCCAGAACTGCTGCGTCCAGGCTGTCATAAACCGCTCTGAGAGATGACAGCTCCTGTGGCAGAACCAGGGTGGCGGAATAGACGGCGGTAAGAATGCTGCCGAAAACGGTTATGCCCATAACCCCGCCCAGTTCATAAGAGACCTCTTCTATGGAGGCGGCCATACCGGCCCGGTTGACCGAGGCGCGGCTCATAATGGCACTGGAGGCGGCAGCCATGCAGGCCCCGATACCAAACCCCAAAGCGGCCATTCCGGCGGCCTGAACCAAACCGCCGCTGTGGCGGGACATCAGAATAGCCACCAATCCCAAAATAGTCAGGCTCAAGGTGCCGTTCAGCAACCTGCCGAGACCAATACGCGGCAAAAGCCAGCCCGCCACCGGCCCGCCTATGAAGGCGGCCAGAGGTATAGGTAAAATGGTCAGTCCGGCCTGTAAAGGCGACAGCCCCAGAACCAACTGCAATCGCTGGCTGATGGCCAGTTCCACCCCGACCATAGCCACGCTGGCCAAAAGGGCCACAATCACACCGTTGAAAAAAATCCTGTCTTTGAACAGTGAGAAATCTATCAGGGGGATTGGCGTACGTCTCTGAACCCGGACAAAGCAGGTCAGGGCCGCCGCCCCCACAATCAGAGAGGCGGCGGCCGCCGCATATGAGGCCTCGGGTTTACTGATTTCCTTAATGGCATAGGTCAACCCCACCAACCCGACGGTGATCAACAGCGAACTGGAAAGGGACCAGGACTGTTCGGCATTGGGGCGGCTGGGAGCCAGAATCAGGCCGCAGCTTATCAGAGCCGCCAGCACAATGGGCACATTAATGAGAAACACTGAACCCCACCAGAAATATTCCAGCAAAAATCCCCCGATGACCGGGCCGAGCGCTCCGCCGCCTGAAGCCATAGCGCTCCAGATCCCCAAGGCCAGGGTTCGTTCCCTGATATCGGAAAATGTCAGGCGGATGATAGAAAGCGTGGCCGGCATCATCATGGCCGCTCCCAGGCCCAGAACCACCCTGGCCATGATCAGCCTCTGCGGATTGGGGGCAAAAGCGGCCAGGGACGAGGCCAGGCCGAAAACGATCAGACCGGCCATCAGCATCTTTTTATGGCCCAGCCTGTCCCCCAGGGTTCCAAAACCAGGCAGAAGTCCGGCCACCACCAGGGTATAGGCATTGATAATCCACAGCTTCTGAGCGGCGCTGGCCCCAAGGTCATGGGTCAGGCGCGGCAGGGCGGTGTAGAGAACGGTCATGTCGACCGAAATCAGAAACAGAGCGCAGGAAACTATGGCCAGTATGCACCACCTGTTTTCCCTGAACATAATAAAACCTCTCGTGCGTAGTCCGCACTGGATTGGGTCTGGACGACGGTTTCCAGAAATTGTAAATCCGACTATTGGTTTGGTACGGGGCTGACGCGGTCGAGACTCGCTGCAATTTTAGACGGAAACCGCCTTTTTAAAAATTGCACAGGACTTGCGGCCTGTCATGCCAATGTGCATAATATAAAGTATAGTGTTACACCATAGTCAAGTAAAATTTTGAAGAGGATTTAGGTAACTTGTGGAAAAGAAGAAATACCTGACCACCGGGCAGTTCGCCAAGATGTGCGGCACTACCAAGGATACGCTTTTTCATTATGACCGGGAAGGAATACTGAAGCCCAAATTAGTCTCGGCCAACGGCTATCGCCGCTATCAGGCCGAGCAGTTTTTCGAATTCGACCTCATATGCGTTTTAAAGGACGCCGGGAGCTCTTTGGAAGACATCAGGGGCTACATGTCCGGCTATGATGCTGAACACCTTTTGACCATCCTGGATGAAAAAACCAGGGATTTGGAAAATCAACAGCGGAGGGTGGCCAAGCGCCTCCAGACAATCAAACATATATCGAAAGTCACCAGATCAGCCCTGGTCGATAATTATGGTGAAATCAGCATTGAAGAGCATGAGATGGAATATCTTCTGGCCGAAGAACTGGAGCTGACCAAAGGTCAGGAGATAAGCTGGGACGAAACAGCCCTTTATATGAGCCGTCACTTCAACCACTGTGAAGAGGCCGGGGTGTCCACTATTTTTCCTGTGGGCGGGATTATTCCTCTGGGGCATCTCCAAAACGGCATTTTTACTGAAAGCCATTTTTTCAGCACCATAGATCATTGGCGGGAAAACAGCCTGATTAAACCGGCCGGAAGGTATGCTGTCTTCATCCACAAGGGAAGCTATGATAATTTAATGGCGGCCATGCCCCATTATCTGGCGGAAATCAGAAAGCGCGGGCTTGATATCAACGGACCGGCCTACCTTTATGCCCTTTTAAGTTATCTGGCTTCAAGCCTTGAAGAAAATGACGTTCATAAGGTGGCCGTAAAGATCGAGTGAGTCTTTAATCGCGTGCGGATTACGGGCTGAACCCGCGTATCCGTTCGGCCCGTAATCCGCACGCAATCATCGACTGCCCGCTCCAGATTGGTTTCAGCAGACACCTGACCCGGAAATTCGGCCAATTAGCTGACCGGCTTCGTCAAGGCGGGCGGAAATATCCAGGCTTGCACTGGACCTGAAGGCCAAATCAGCCACGGCCAAACGGCCAAGGAGTTCGCCTATGACCTGGTGGCTATAGCTATAAGAACGAGAGAATCAGCGGCCAGGGGCCGTCCGTCATAGCCGCCGAAAAACTGGGCCGCCCCGAACCCCACACTCATGGCCTCTAAAAGCGCGGCGCGCCTTAATGGGTGGAGGATGATATCGTTATCATAAGAGTCACCGCCCTTAATCTCCAGATGGGTACGGAAATGGAGAGCCCCCGCCTCCCAGTCGTAATGGCGGCTGAAGGTTGTGTGTTCTGTATCAATCAAGGGCAGCTCACTCAAACCGGAATCTATAATGCAGTCATAATTCAGAATCTGTATGGCCAGCACGGCCCCCGGTTTCAAAATCGCGGCCGCGTCCGTGAAAAAAGTGTTTACCAAAGGCGGCTCAAGGTGCACCAGGGTGTTGCCAAGGCAGATGAGCCCGTCAAAAGGGGCTCCAGCCAAGCGGCTGATTTCGGTCATGTTGCCGACCTGATAGGTTATGCCCTCAGCCGGGTGATAGGTATCTGCCAGCCTGATCATGTCCGGGTCCAGATCAAGGCCCAGAATTCTTCGGCCAGGCTCAGCCAGAAGCTCGGTCTTGTTGCCCGTCCCGCAGCCTACATCCAGAATATTGCGGCAGTCTGTTAAGCGGGACCGTAAAAAATCCATTTCTCCAGGTCCGACAGCGAAGATTTCATCATAGTAACGGCTAAGTTCCTGATAAAAACTCATTTCTACCTCTGTGTGTGGTTTGACCGGACTATGTCCAATGGCGGTTTCCCGGTAATTGTCAGCGCCTGTTACCGGGTGGGTCAATGAGGCGACGATTTCTAGTCACCGGCAATGAATTCAACACATCAATATATAATGATAATCAATTGATTATCCGGTTGATTAATACATCACATATCATCATTGCCGGAACGGCGGCGGTCGCGTCTGGTCTGATTCTTCCAATCAGGCGCGTCGCCGTGTTTGCCTTTTTTCTTGCCCTTATGTACTTCCGGCTCTGGAGCGTGAATATGGAAAGAGCCTGGCAAATCTGCCCGTTTTTCAACCTTCTCTTTAGGCCGGCGGGTGGGCGGCTCTTCCTCCTTGGGCGGGACGGGCGGGCCGGAAAGATACTTGGCTTCCACAAATCTGGTCAGCCAAAGATGTTCCGAATATGGTTCAAACTCGGCCGCGCCCTTCCGGGCCGGGCCGGTCTGAATGCTGACCAGCACCGGAGTGGGTGATATTCTTTTGCCCACTTTCAGGGCCTGCTCTTTATCGGCCCATAAAAGGGCCACGGTTTCCCCGGTTTTGGGGTGAAGGCCCTTTTCGCTGATCACTGGCCAGGCAGCTGGTTTGAGGGCGAAATACAAAATTTTAGGAATTTCGTGAACCGCCGGGGCTTCCGGCGGTAAGGAGGCCAGTTCCGGTTTGAGACGTATCCGGCCCTCTTCCGCTTCGAACATTGACTGACCGCCCGGCTGATTGACATACATCATAATCTGCCCTTCCCGCACCCCCCGACAGCCGTCTTCGTCATGGAGAGCCGACAGGAGGGATTTCATGGCAACGAATCCACCTTCATCGGGGTAGAGACCAAATTCATCGGGTCTGACTCCGAGAATATATTTGAGCAGTTTTTCCAGACTATCCTGCTTCTGAAGGTTTTTTTTTGACATCGAGCACCTCAAAAATGTTATAAAGTGGTGGAGCGTCAGGGCAGAGTCCTGACCCACCATGGCAGAACCCTGGCCCCACCAGGGCAGAGCCCTGGACCCACCAGGGCAGAGCCCTGGACCCAACTCCGATGAAACGTTTTCGACCAGACCAGATTTACGGCCGGGAAGTTTCGTTATATAATCAATCGCCGACAAGCCGCCATAATAGCCCAAGGGGGCAGCATTCTTAATACGATGATGGCCGCCAAAACCAGTGATTACTGGAAAAAGTCACCCAGACATGGGGTCCGGGCCCTGCCCGGGGGATCCGGGCCTGCCCGGCCGGTGGAGGTAAAATGTTTGAAAAATTTGCTATGATCGAGGATCAAAAAGAGCGCCTCGAAATTTACAACATATTAAAATTTAACCTCACGGCCTGCCTGCGTCTGGCCGAATTTATGGCCCTGGCCGTGCTCATATCCGGTCTGGGCTGGTTTATCGGAACAGAATCGACCCGCCTGATTACCCCGGAGGCGGGCCCCTGGGCTTCGGCTGGAGTATCCATAGCCCTGATGATACTTATTTTCGCCCTGCTCCGTCTACCTTTTTTATTGGCCATAGGCCGCCTTCACGCCGCATTCGGTCTCGACCCGCGCTCAGGTTCCTGCCGCCTGAAAGAATTGTTTGGCCTGGGGATGCGCAGAGGGCTGGTGGCCTGGGCGGTTTCGATGCTCCTGTATGGCGCGCTTATTCGCCTTGACCTTTGGTATTGGACTATTCTGGCTCTGGCCACGGGGGCGGTGCTGGTGGCGCTGAATTCATTTATGCCGCGCCTGGTTACCCCGGAAAAACTGCGCCCCCTGCGGGACGGCGACCTGACCCCGGCCCTGTTGAATCAGATTGAACGCTGGACGCCCAAAACCGGACTTTCCAGCAATGATATTTTCGTTTCCACTACCTTCAGCCCGGAATTGACTTTTCCCCGCCTGGAGGGCGTTGGCCCCACCACTAAACTGATCGTTAATGAGAAAGCCCTGTCTTCGTTTCCGCCCCGCGAACTATCCATCCTGGTGGTGACCGGCATTATGGACGCTCTGATAAAGGGGCCGCTGAAATTCATGCTCCTGCGCTTCTGTTCGCTGGCTGTGGCCGTTCCCCTGGCCGCGATACTTATCAGCACGGTGGGGGCTTCCATCTGGGCCTATCCGTTAATGAACAACCCTGTCCTGATAACCCTGGTCTGGGCGGCGGCCTGGGTGGGGTTGATCATCTCTGATTTCACCATCCGCCTCACCAGCCGGGGCATGTCCGCTCAATTGGCCGCCGCCGCCACCATGGTGATGAAGGATGAAACCTCACTTGATGCCGCCCTGTCCACCATGGCTAAAAAAAACCTGGAGGAAGAGTCTCCGGCTTCCTGGCGCGAACTTTTCCGCCCTCAATACAGCCATCAAGCTTTTATGAAGCGAGCCAGGTATCACCAGCACATGTCTAAATTCACTGAATAATTACAATATATAAAGGGATACGGCTGGTGAGGCTGTATTTATCCGATATCAACGGCCGGGCGCGGCTTCATCGCCCGGCCGCTTTATTTTAATGAAGCTGGTCATCAAGAGGGAGGCTGAGGCAAAACAAGCCCCCATGATGAAGGGAATGCGATAGTCAACCATCCACATCAGGCCTCCCACGAAAGGCACAGCCACGGCCGCGATGTGGTTGACCGTCACGCCCATGGCCATGCTGGGGGCGATGTCGCAGCTGTCGGCGATTTTTTGAAAATATGTTCTGATGGAAACCGTGAAGCAGAACAGGAGTTGGTCCACCACATAGAGCATGGCGGCCAGCCAGGCGTAATCACAGAAAACGTAAGCCAGGCAGACGGCCACCACTACAATATACTTTATAGTCAGGAGCTTGCGTTCTCCCACCGCGTTAATGGCCAGCCCGATATATGGGTTGAGGAGCCAATTGATGAGGTTATTCAGGAGCAACAGGAGGCTCATTTCCCCAAGGGTGAAATGGAAGCGCTCCACCAGGAGGAAGATGGCGAAGACATTGAAAATCTGTCGTCTGGCCCCTGAAAGCATGGTCAGCACGTAGAACAGCCAATAGCGGCCATTAAGCACCATGCCGCGCTTTTGTGGCGGCAGGCCGGTGGAGGGGGGCCGGTTGAAGAAAGACCAGATTGAGGCGATGACGGCCATTGAACCGGCTATAGCGAACAGAATGCGGTAATCCGCCCGTCCGGCCAGGGCCAGAATTAAAAGACCCATGAGAAAACTTCCGGCCGCGGTCATGGAGCGTAGCCGACTGATGACCAAAGGCGCTTCGTGGGTATTGAAATACTGGAGAGTGAGAGACTGGTTGGTGGCTTCAAAATAATGGAAACCGAAAGACAGAATTAGTGTCCAGACGATTTGTCCCTCAAAGGTCGGAAACCAGCCGGTAGAGATCACGCCAAGCCCGCAGACCATAATGGCCCAGGACGTGAGGGTGGTCTCGCGCATGAACAGCAACAGGGCGATGACCCCTATTGACAGGAGGCCTGGAACTTCACGGATGGACTGGACTATACCGTTCTGCTGGCCGTTGAGGCCGGCCACTTCCACCGCGAAGTTGGTGTAAAGGGCGTTCCAGCCCAGAAAGGCGGCCGCCTGGGCAAAAGTCAGAACCGTCAGATAGGTGTAAATGGGACGTGATTTGATTTCCTGAATTGAAGACAATTTCAAACCTTTAATTAAAAGGGATGCGGCCTCTGGGCCGCGTGATTAAAGGACTTGGCCTGAAGGGCCAACCAAAGGGTTCCACCCTCTGGTGGCTCTTGCAAAGGTCCAGTTCTTAAATGGCTCCGCCAGAAGCCGTTACTTCACGCTCAAAAATCTGGCAGGCTGGCGGCGGGCGGAGTTATAGGCGCGGTAAAATCACGCCTCACAGATTGCCCAAGATAGATCGTCTCATAAATGTAACGGCTCTCCGTGATGCGTTTAACATACTTCACCGTCTCGTCAAAGGGCAGGGTTTCTATGAAAAGATCCAGCGGCAGCCCCACCTTAACTCTCATAAAGCTTTTGATGTTGTAGGGGCCGCCGTTATATCCGGCCAGAGCCAGCGGTTCACTGCCAAAGCCGTCAATCAGCGCTTTCAGGTACCAGGAGCCATAACGGATATTCAACGCAGGATCGAAAAGATCCAACGGCCCCGGCTCCGCCTCCCCCAGAATACCGGCAATGCGGTTGGCCGTGGCCGGCAGCAGCTGCATCAACCCCCGCGCATTGGAAGCCGACATGATGTCCGCCTGAAAGGCGCTTTCTGTCCTGATAAGAGCCAACAGGAGCGAAGGCGACAACCCATGCCGCCGACGAGCGTCCAACACTTCCCGGCCATAGACCAGCGGGTGGCTCCAGCGTTTGAGTGTGTCCGCTCCATCACCCTTGATGCGTGACAAGGAACGCACCGCCGTGCGGTAATCTCCACTCTGGGCGGCCGCGCTGGCGGCCAGTTTCGGCCAGACCTCACGGGCGGCGGCGGTCAGGCCAAGTTTTAGCGTGTCATTTTTCAAAGCCACAGCCGACACCCCATCCCACTGGCGTTCATTAAGGGCGGCAGCGGCGGCCAGATTCAGGTTTTCGGCGGCTTTTTTACTTCCTTCCGATGAGAACACCTTGCCGCCGCTGGCCAAACTGGCAGCGGCCGCCTCCATTTCATCGGCGCTCATTCCCTTTTCAGTTATCCACATCAGAAAACCCAGGCTGTGCTGGTCACGGCCAGATGGACCAGCTTCCAACAAACCCGCCAGCGGCCGCGAAAGGTAAGACTGGCCGGGCGTTTGCTCCAACCGTCCCTGAGACAGGATTTTATAATACCCAAAGGGGCCCGAAGCCGCTTTCTGAAAAAACTGCCGCGCCTCTTTATTACGTCCGTCAAGCTCCCACATCCGGCCCATGAGATAATTGGCTCCCGGATGATTAGCCTTGTTTCCGGCATTATTCAATATGATCTGAAAATGCTCCCTGGCTTCCTTCCGCTTTCCGGCCAGAGCCGCACCCAGCCCCATAAGCCACTGGTAATCCGACGTCTGGCTTACCCTGGTGAATTTCCGGGTCAGGGCTTTGGCCTCATCATACAAACCGGCTTTGGCTAATATGGAAAAAGCCGTATCAATATCGCGGCTCTTCTGCTTGCCGGCCGGAAGTTTCTCCGCCAGCCCCACCCGGATGTCGGCGGCGCGCTTAAAGTTGCCGCGCCTCAGCTCTGTCTGGGCCAGCCAGCGGAGGCCGGAGTTGTCCTGCGGCCTGCCCAGAAGCTCGGCCGCCCGGTCGTAATAACCCATTCGCATAGCCATAATGGGCTCCTGAGCCTGGATGAAAGCACGGGTGTCCTTCGGTAGCTTCTTTTCAGCCAGGGCCGCGGGAATAATATTCAAAGCCTCCTGATTGCGCCATTCATCCTTCAAACATTGAATGAGCGGACCATAGGCGGATACCTCACCATCAGCTACCTTTTTTCGCAAAACCGTCTTGTAGCCGAAAAGGGCCATGGCGCGCGGAGCGGTGCGGTTGTCAGATTTGAGTATTTTTTCATAATCGGCCAGAGCGCCATTCAGATTACCGGCTCTCTGTTTCAGTCCGGCCCTCAGAAGAATCAAAACCGGCTCGGTCGATTTCTCCAACTGGGCGGCCGCCGGTCCCGGCCCTTTCTCAGCGGTGGTTTTTTGAATCGCCTCCACCTGGGCCTTGATTTCCGGCGTCATATGGAGGCTGGTGTTGTAGACGGGGGAAATGAAGGTGACCGGCGTTTCCCACATCAGCGGCGCGGACGACATGGTTCCGCTCGTCCGCGGAGAAAAGTCGGGGCTCAGCAAACCGCCGCTGACAAGAGCGGCGGCGGTCAGGGCGGCTATGGACGAGACGAAGCTCAAGTTACTTGCTCAAAAAAGTTTTGCCCGGACGGTAGCCGGGGGCCAGGGATGAATTGGGCAGCGCTCTGATGTATTTGCCCAGAAGAGTGCCGGGGTTGGTAACGGTGTTGCAGCCGGTCTCGGTGTAATCGCCGATAATCGCTCCGAACTTGCGGCGCTCCACCATGAAGCGCTGCCCCTCATGTTTCAGGGAATAGGGCGTGTCGTTCATCTTCAGGTTGGCCAGCTTGGTGCCCGCGCCCAGATTGACTTCCCGGCCTAAAATGCTGTCGCCGAGATAGGCGAAATGCCCGGCCTTGGCCCCGGTCATAAGAAGGGCGTTCTTGGCTTCGGTGGTGTGCCCGATAACCGCGCCCGGCATGGACATGACCACCCCGCGCACATAAGCGCACTGCCTCACTTCCGAACAGGCCCCGATGATGGTGGGGCCTTTGATCATGGCTCCGGTCTCCACCACCGCGCCGTCGCCGATTTCAATGGAGTCGTCAGTCAGCATAACGCCCGGCAGAATCAGGGCCGCGCCTTCGATAAGCTGCCCCTCATGATAGACCTTCAGGCCGCCTTTATACGGATCACCCAATTCATAAGTGACTTTGCGATAAACCTTATCACCCTTCAAGCCATAGGCGACAGAGGTCAGATCGCCGTCGGCCCTGATGGCGGCGACGTTCGGCTTGATCTTGCGGCGGATGAAGGGTTCCAGATGATCAAGGGCCTCCCAGACATAGGTCAGGTCGTTGAAAAATTCGCTCATCAGACTGCCGTCTTCATAATCGAAAAAATTAGCCGGGCTGTACCACATAACTCACCTTCTTCGCCAGATTTCAGAATTCAATGCCGCGCCTGGCCGGGATGCCTTTCTGATAGGCATGCTTGATCACCGTCATTTCGGTTACCGTATCGGCCAGATCAATAATTTCCTGTGGGCAGCCGCGCCCGGTCATAATCAAATTCATGGCCAGGGGCTTGGCTTTTATCAACTCCATGGCGTCTTCAACGGATATAAGCCCATTCGAAACCGCCACACAGATTTCATCCAGAACCACCAGATCATAATCCCCGGCCAAAAGTCCCCGGGCCGCTTTCAAGGCTTCGGCCGCCTTGGCCTTATCGGCCTCTGATGGTTCCCCGCGAAACAGGCCCAAACCTAGCCGGTTATAATAAAGCCGTCCGGGGTGATTGTCGCCGTATTCCTTCAACATCAGGCTTTCCCCGGTCTCCTGATTCTTGATGAACTGAAGAAAGGCCACCTTGTAGCCCTGCCCCAGGGCGCGAATGGCCGTGCCCAGGGCGGCGGTGGTCTTGCCCTTGCCGGGGCCGGTGTTGATGAGAATTAGTCCTCGTTCGCTCATTAGATTGTCTCCGATCTTTTTATGACCGTACTCCTTCGCTGTCTTCATATATCCTGAATGTAAAATTATAGCGCAAATATGCTGTTAATAAAAGTTATTTCTCCCCAATACCGCCCTTCGTCCCGCCCTTGCCGCCCATGTCCGGCTGGGTTATAATGCACAAATGTGGGTTAATCGGGAAGGAGATTAATATGCGCCCGTTTTTAATTTTATGTGGATTGGTGTTTTCACTGATCTTCACTCCGGCGGCTCTGGCTACAGCTCCGCCGCCGCCGCGGCCGGTGCCGCGTGTAATTTTTGAGCTGGAAAAAATCGGCTTGAACGTGGTCATCGACGGCCAGAAAGCCAGTTGCACACTGAAGTATGTGCTCTATAATCCGGGTTCGTCGCCTATCGAAGTCGATTTTCTCGCCCCCCTGCCCGAAGGCGGCACCCTGACCGGAGTAACCCTTTTCGACGGCAAAAATGAAATGGCCGGAAACGTCTACGGCAAAGCCGAGGCTTGGGAAGTTTATCAGAAAATAGTATCCAGTCTGCGCGATCCGGCGCTTCTGGAATACGCCGGGCGCGATACTTACCGAGCCAGGGTTTTCCCGGTTCCGGCAAAGGGACGGCAGACCCTGGAATTGAATTTCGACTATCTCGTTCCTAAAAGCGACGGCCAGATCGGCTTCAACTTCCCCATGGCCGGACCCATGACGGCCGGACGCACGCCGGTGCAGGAAGTTCACGCGGTCATTCGCGGAAAGGAAGGGCTGAGCAACATCTATTCCCCGCTGGCCGGGGTGAAGATCGACCACCCGGCGGGCGGCGATGCGGTGATCACTTTCGATATGAAAGACGCGCCGGTAATCAAAGGCTTCAGCCTTTATTATCAGGATGAAACATCGTCCGTCGGCGGCATGGTGCTGAGCCACAAGCCTGATAAAAATGAAGACGGCTTTTTCCTGTTCCTGGCCGACCCCTCCCTGAGCGCGGGCGAGCAGTTGGAGGCGGCCAAGAATGTGGTTTTTGTGCTGGATAAATCCGGCTCCATGAGCGGGCGGAAATTTAAGCAGGCTTGCGACGCCCTGAAATTCGTGCTGGAGCGCCTGGACGAGCGCGACAACTTCAACCTGGTTGATTACAACGGCAATGTTTCCAGTTGGCAGCCGGAAATGGCGGGCATGAATCAGGAGAACCGCCAGTCGGCCATGCGCTATGTGGATAATCTCAGAAGCCAGGGCAACACCAATATTGAGGAAGCCCTGAAAACGTCCTTCGCCATGATGGGCGACCCCACAGCCCCTAATTATCTGGTCTTCCTGACCGACGGCCAACCCACGGTGGGCGAGACCAATGAAATGAAGCTGGCTAAAATAGCCGAGGGCGCCAATCCGAAAAATGCTGTACGCCTGTTTTCCTTCGGGGTCGGCTTTGACGTCAACGCTCGCCTTCTGGATCGCCTTTCCGGCCAAGCCGGGGGCACCAGTGTTTTTGTGAAACCCGATGAAAACCTGGAGAGCGCGGTATCTTCTTTCTTCAGCCGCCTGACCACTCCGGCCCTGACCCGCCCGACGCTGAAGAGCGGCCGGGCCATTAACCGGGTGATACCGGAAGAATTGCCCGATCTTTTTCTGGGGCAGCAGTTGGTGGTGGCCGGACGCTACCCCAAGGGCGGCGAGACGACTTTCACCCTCAAGGGCCGCCGGGGCGAGAAGGAAGAGGAATTCGCCTATCAGGTGACCCTGGCGGACAACGCCACGCCGGATGGCTCCTTCATCAGCCAGATCTGGGCCCAGCGGCGCATTGGCGAACTGATCGATGAAATCGATCTGGCCGGCGGCAAACCCAGCCAGGAATTGGTGGACGAAATGGTGGAGCTGTCTAAAACTTATGGTATCCTGACCCCCTATACCAGCTTCCTGGCCCTTGAGGAGCAGGCCCTTACCGATCGCTCGGCCTTGAGCGCCGTGGCGGCCGACAACCTTTCCATCGTGCGGGAGACGGTCGGTTCCAGCGCCAACACCCAGCGCTCAAAGAAGGCGGAGATGAAAGCCGTGGCCGCGCCTAAAGCCTCGATGCCCGCCCAGGCCGTCCAGATGGAGGCCATGGAGATGGCCGCCATGGATAAGGAAGTGGCCAGACAGGGTGCGGGCGGATTCAATCTCCCGAAACAGTTGGCCGGGCAGACTTTCTTCTTCAAAAACGGCCAATGGCAGTCCAGCGATTTGAGTGAAAAAGATATCGAGACGGCCAAACCCATCAAGCAGTTGAGTGAGGAATACTTCAAACTGGCCCGGAAACTGAAGCCGGAAGACATGGTCTGGCTGACCCAGAAAGAGCCGGTCATCTTCAAGCATGAGGGAGTCAGTTATCTGATTGAACCGGAATCGGAGAATGAAGCACAGGGCTGAGTTTTTAAGCCCATAAAAAACCGGAGCCGGAATCGTATGGATTCCGGCTCCGGTTTTTCATCTGGCGTCATGAACCTTTTCACCGCCGGAAAAAGTCATCAGCGCCCTGGCCTCCGGTAGCTCTTCGATCGGGCAGGTGAGGGGATCGCGATCCAGAACCGCGAAATCAGCCAGTTTCCCGGCGGCCAGACTGCCCTTGCGGTTTTCATTGAATTCCGAATAGGCTGACCAGGTAGTATAAGTTTTCAGGGCTTCCAGGCGGGTCAGACGATGCTCGGGATACCAGCCGCCCTGGGGGCGGCCGAGAAGGGTGGCGCGGGTCACGGCCGCATACATGCCCTGGAAAGGATTGACCGACTCCACCGGCCCGTCCGAGCCGTTGACGATCTTGCCGCCGCCGTCCAGGATTTCCCGCCAGGTATAGGCCCGCTTTATTCTTTCCGGCCCCAGACGGTCCTCGGCCATGTCCAGATCGGTCATTATGCCGATGGTTTGAATCGAGAAAATCAGCCCCAGCTTCAAGGCTTCGGCCATACTCTCCTTGGTCACCACCTGGTAATGCTCGATGCGCCAGCGGTGATCCATGGGCCGCCGGTTCAAAACTTTCTTCATCACCGCCACGGATTGAGAGACGGCAGCGTCCCCTATGGCGTGTATGCTCACCTGAAAATTGTGGTCCCTGGCCCTTTCCATGACCACGGCCAATTCTTCATCGGTAAAATTGTGCGAGCCGCGATGACCGGGACGGTCCGCATAATCAGCCAGCATCCAGGCGCTGCGGGAACCGAGAGAGCCGTCCGAATGGATTTTGGTTCCGACGATGGAGAGTCTTTCGTCATATAAATCCCGCACCAGTTCGCCGCCGGAATCAAAATAGGCTTCATCCTGCTTTTCGCCCGCCAGCATCATGGCCCGGACGCGCAGCTTCAGGTCACCGGACTGAAACGCTTTCTTCATCACCTCCAGGTCGCGCATCATCGTGCCGGCGTCCATTAAAGAGGTTATGCCAAAGCCGAAATACTCTTCCTGAGCTTTCATGGCGTTCAGATAGTGATCATGATCGCTGACGGGCGGAAAGGCCTCCCAGACCGGAGCCATGGCCCAGCCGATGATCATGCCCTGAAGGCGGCCGTGCTCGTCGCGGAGAAATTCCCCGCCGACCGGATCAGGGGTGTCCTCACTGATTCCGGCCGCTTCAAAGACGCGGGAATTGGCCCAGATGGAATGTTTGTCCGTGCGGTCCAGGGCCACAATGTGGTTGGGGGCGACCGCGTCCAATTCGCTTTTGCCAGGCCAGCGCTGACCGGGCCACTGTTCCTGATTCCAGCCGTAACCGCGAATCCACTGTCCCTCCGGGCGTTTCAAGGCTTCCTGACGGATGGTTTCCAGCACCTGTTCCTTCGACATGTTATGAAGGTCGATTTCTCTCAGCCTCTGCCCTTCGGAGAAAAAATGGGCATGCCCTTCAATGAGGCCGGGCACGACCGTCTGGCCCTCCAGATCGATTTTTTCGGCCCGGCCGCCGAGAAGCCCGGCCGCCTTTTGACGATCATGGCCGACATAAACAAGTTCACGGCCGCGAACAGCCATAACGGAGGCGGCGGGCGACTCATCTTCCAGGGTATGGATGCTGCCGTTGTATATTAAAATTTCGGATTGGGTATCAGAGGTCGCAGTCATTTTAGAATCCTTTCAGCGATGATCAGGCTATTGATCATAACAAACCACAGCGGTTCAAACAAGCGCCTTAAATTAATTGACATAAGGCGGCATACTTTGTTAGATTGCCTAAATACATTAACCTTGTTTTTTGGAGTGATGAAAGAACATGAATGGTTCATACACGAAAAAAATCTTGCTGTTAGCTGTAGGCGCGGCTTTGACATTAGGGAGTGCGGTGCCGGCCAGAGCCGCCAGTCTGGTCGATTTTTCCGGCTATATTCGCAACTTTTTCATCACTGATTATAATTACCCTCGCAATTATGACAGCTCGAAAGCATCTGATACATATTTCGTCACTCGTTTTAACCTCAACATGGTTTTTACCCCTACCGATGAAATAAGCGTTCACTGGCGCTTTCGCGCTCCGAATATGCATCGCTGGGGCAGCGAAAGTTCCGCATTCGAAAACAAATTTTTTTATGGCCAGATTAAACAGGATTGGGGGACCATCCGCGTCGGCCGCATCGACGCTCCCGATCAGCTAGGCCTGGCCTCCCTGGGCTATCTGCCCTCATCGGTGGATTTTAACATGACCCGCCTGGGGCCTTTTGACAGCTCCACCGACCGCGACAGCATCTGGTATAAAAAAGATTGGGAAAACGGTTTCGGCCTGACCGCCTATTACACTGTGATGTCGTCCCAGCCGCAGGCCGCCCCGGACTCGCCCTTTCCAGCCAAATGGGATTCCGATGGCACTTATCACCGGTTCATCGTCGAACCCCGTTACCAATGGGAGGGCGGCGGTGTGGCCCTGGGGCTGGCCTACGATCTGAATCACCTGCAAAAACACACCAATGCCTATGACGATGCGGCCAGAAATTATCTGGCCAACCAAAGCGGGAAAATCTGGAGCCTCAACCCGGCCCTTCGCCTGACTCGGGGCGATTTCAGCTTCAATTTTGAGGGGAAGTTCGCCTGGGGCAAGCAATACCGGCCGGAATGGCTTCAGGTTTCAAATAGTTTCTACGGGAAGCCCGATGGCAAAGGGGATAGGGCCACCGGCCTGGCTTTTTATCTGAATGGTGATTACAACTATGGCCGAGGCAATGTCATTATCAGCGGCTGGTGGGTGGACGGCAATGATATAGTCAAACGCGGGGTTGAAGATCCAACTCGCTACAACAGTCAAAAAAATCACGCCCTGGTGGATATGAACGACAATTTCTATCCCTTTGTGGTGGCTTTCGCCTCAGAAAACCGCTTTGGCGGACGTGACGGCGTTTACAGCGGCAATGTCAACATGGGCGGCAATGCCATCTGGTGGGCCAATACGGGGATGGTGGCTCAAATGACTAAATTCTACAATAGCTACACTAATACACTTCTTCATTTGCCCAATTCCGTTCAGACCCCCGCCCACAATAACGACAAAGCCAATCACTGGGCGATTGCAATCCACGGCAACCATTCTTTAACCTCGGAAATTGCTTTCAGCTATGCCGTGGGCTATATGAGGCTGGTCAATCCCAACTACAGTGTGGGCACCCATTTCACCAGCGATGGCTCGCAACAATCAATTCCCCACGACATAAAGGGCGGGCAGTGGACCAAACATCATACCCAATCCAAAGATTTGGGCTGGGAAATTGATCTGGGCCTAAGGTTAAGGCTGTTGGACAATCTGACTTTCGCCACCACTTTCGGCTATATGTTCAACGGCGACGCATTCAAAACCCTGGAAAGTTACAAGGCCGTCCCGGCGAGCGTCGGAAACGCGGCGGACCCTACCAATGACAAGGATTATGTGGCTGTCTGGCGCAAGCCGTCCAACACTTATTCCTGGATTAACACTTTGAATTTTGACTTCTGATGATTGTTCCGCTGAGCGGGCGGCTTTTTTTTATCATCTGAAACCATTGAAGGATATTATGCGCTATTACATAATCGACGCTTTTACTGATCAGATTTTCAAAGGCAATCCGGCCGGGGTGTGCGTTCTGCCCGCCTGGCTGCCGGATGAGGTGATGCGCGACATCGCCATGGAAAACAACCTGTCGGAAACGGCTTTTGCCGTGAAAGAGGGGGAGCGTTACGGCCTGAGATGGTTCACCCCTTCAGCGGAGGTCGATTTGTGCGGCCACGCCACTCTGGCCACTTCTTTCGTCTTGTTCTCGTTCTATGAGGCTGGGCCGGAGCCGCTGGAGTTTCAGACCAGAAGCGGAATTCTGAAGGTGGAGAAAAAGGGTGACTTCATGGAAATGAATTTCCCAGCCCGGCCGCCGAAGCCGACCGAGTTCAACGCCGAAATGAAAAAAGCCGTAGGCAGCGTCCCGGTTGTCGCGGCTTATGAAAATTATAATCTAATGTTGGAACTTGAAAGTGAAGAGGACGTGAAAACCATTGAGCCTGATTTCGCGGCTGTGAAGGAATTGCCCTATCATGGGCTGATCGTCACGGCCAAAGGCAGGGATTCAGATTTCGTCTCTCGATTCTTTGCCCCGGTTGTGGGCGTCAATGAAGATCCCGTCACCGGCTCCACCCACACCACGCTGGTGCCTTTCTGGTCGGAACGGCTGAATAAAAAAGAACTGGTGGCCCGTCAGCTTTCCAAACGCGGCGGAACACTTTATTGCCGGAACGGCGGCGACAGAATTTTCATCGCTGGAGAAGCCGCCCTCTATCTGACCGGTGAGTTGAGTCTCCGGTAGGGCGAAAGAACAGAACCGTTGCATTTTGCATTTACCCGCCGGAAGCCGGGGATTATTTTTGTAGCGATTTTAATTATGGCTTTTTACCTTATACTTGTGAATGGCAGCTACGCAAAAAGCGTGGTTTTTGCTTCGCGAAGACCTGTTTTGCCGTTAAAACCAGTCGCTGGCGCTCCGTCTCGCCATCCATGGCTCGACCACTGTTATATACGGCTGAGTTGGCCCATAATTAGAATTATAGAATTTCTGTCAGGCTCCCACTGGGGCCAGGCACACTTTTTAGCCCCCAAGAAAGCCGATCAGGCAGCCGCCTTGGAGAAATGTTTTTGCCCGGTTCCGTGACTAAAGACTTCCGGAACGGAACCGGGCAAAAACATTTCTCCAAGGCGGCGGTCAAAAGCCGTCCGCGCATTTAAATCGCCCGGCCGCTTAAAAGCTGCTCAGCCAGAGCCACGGCCTCCCGGCTGGGCGCGGCCCCGCCCAGCATGCGCGATAATTCCGTCACCCGCGCGTTTTCTGACAGTGGGGTGATGGTGGTAGTGGTGCGTCCGGCCTTGTCGTCGGCCTCTTTGGCCACCACGAAATGCTGCCCGGCCAACGCTGCCATCTGCGGCAGGTGGGTTATCACGATAACCTGCTGACGCCCGGCCAACGCGGCAATTTTGGCCGCCACCGCCTCAGCCGTGGCGCCGCCCAGACCGGTATCGATCTCATCAAAAACCAGAAGCTGGTCGCTGGGCCGGTCCTGCACCGTCTTCAGCGCCAGCATCACCCGCGAAAGCTCGCCGCCGCTGGCGATTTTGGCCAACGGCTTCATTCCCTCACCGGGATTGGGGCTGAAAAGAAAATTCACCTGGTCAAAACCGCGCCCAGTCAAACGTTTGATTTCAGCTTGATCGTCGTCCGGCGATTCGTCCGATGGACTAGCCACTTCCACCTTCATTTCAATTTTCGGGAATCCCAGGGGGCGCAAGCTCTCCGTGAGCTTGGCGGCCAGTTTGCCTCCGGCCTTGCGCCGGGCTTTGGAAAGCTTGTCGGCCGCATTCAGGGCCGTGGTCAGGGCCGCATCCCGCTCACGCCGCAGACGGGCCAGGTCCAGACCCGCCCCGTCCAGCTGCTCAAGAGTTTCCGTCAGCCGCTGACCGCGTTCGATTACATCACTTAAAGCCGGTCCATATTTGCGCTTAAGCTTGGCCAGCGAATTCAGCCGGTCATCCACCCAGTCTATCCGGTCAGGATCTTCACCTTCATCACGGCTCAGGCGACTCATCTCCACCATCAAATCGGCCAGTTGGTGATAGCAATCTTCCGCTGTGGCAAAGGCCTCCGCCAGGCGGGCATCGATTTCAGCCGCCCGTTCCAGGCTCCTTTTGACCAGCCCCAGTTTTTCCACCACATTGCCGGGTTCGTTGCCCAGATGAGTCATGGCCGAATCAAGGCATTCGGAAAGTTTCAGGCTGTTCTTGGCCCGCGCTTTTTCCTCCAGCAGTTCGTCATCCTCATTGGCTTTGGGTTTCACCTTATTGATTTCTGAAAGCTGAAATTCATAGAGGTCGCGTTTTTCCTCCGTGTCTTTTAACCCCTCTTCCAACTTGCGCAGGGCTTCCACAGTTTTAGCCAGCGCCTGCCAGGCCGCCCGCATATCGGCCAGAAGCTGGGGGTGCTGGCCGAAGCGGTCCAGGTATTCCAACTGACTGGCCGGTTTTAACAGGGTCTGCTGATCGTGCTGGCCGGAAATGCTTAGAAGAGCTTCTCCCAAAGCCCCAAGCTGGGATTGGGTGACGGGAGTGCCGTTGACATGGGCCCGCGTTTTTCCGGCCGCCGATATCACCCGGCTGAGGACGATCTCCTCGGAAATATCCACGCCCATAGGCTCCAGAAGAGAGCTGAATAAGGCCGGTGATTCCAGATTGAAAAGGGCCGTTATTCTGGCTTCGTCAGCCCCGGCCCGCACCAGGTCGGCCGAAGCCCGGCGGCCCATTAAAAGACCCAGCGCACCCACCAGGATACTTTTGCCCGCGCCGGTTTCGCCCGTCATGATATTCGCTCCCGGCCCGAAGGATATGGAAAGAGCGTCAATCAGGGCCAGGTTTTTTACATTCAATTCGCTTAACATAAAGCCATCAAGTTTATTAAGAGGTTGGGCCGACGGCCGTGACTTCCGTTATCAGAACAGTGACACGCAATGCTCACAGGCCCTTCAGGGCAAGTTGAACGCATTCCGTAAAATCACTTGCCGCGCATAAGCCGGGAAACTTCGCTGACCATGTTCAACGCGCCGCGAGCCAGTTCCGGCTTCAGGGTTCCCAGGCCGCAGGCCGGGCTGATGATGGCCCTGGAGGCGATAAGGTCGTAGGGCACGCCTTTTTTATCCAGGGCAATCCAGCCCTCTTGGAGTTTGGCGGCCAGAAATTCGGCCATCAAATCCAGACTGAAGCCTTGGGCTGGCACTATGCCCCAGGCGACGTAGCCGCCTTTTTCCAGGAAAGCCCGAATCTGTTTGGGATAAAGGCTGAACTGTTCCATGATTTCAAAGGCGTCGAAATTGACGATATCGATACCTGTCTCCATCATCATGCCCCAATCGGTATTGCCGCAGATATGGCAGCCGATGAGAACCGGGCCGTCGGCCCGCACCACTTCACAGGCCGAGCCCATAGTCTTGATGACCGTCTCGCTGGTGAGGGTGGAAAAGGCTGAACCGAAGCTGGCCAGGCCAGGCTCATCAATGAAAACGACCGGAGTACGGCCCAGGGCGCGGATTTTGGCCGCCTGCCAGGCCGCTTTGCCGCCCAGGCCCAAAGCCGTGGCTTCCAAAAGCTCCTGATCATCGACCAGGGCGTTGGCTTCATCTTCCATCAGCACCATTTGCCCAAAGGTCAGAGGGCCGATAACCTGCGCCTTTAAAAAATCAGGGCCGTATGAAGCATCCTGGGCGGCGTGGGCGATAAAGGCGTCAAAGCCCCGGCTGGCGTCCGGCGGCAGGGCCAGAAAATCGCGTTCACCGGCCAGAAATTTGGCGTAAAAATCAGCCAGGTCGTTTTCACGGTTCCAGCGCTTGGCCCGCACCGTCTGGGCCTCCCGGTCGACTATCATGGCCGGAAGACCTTCGACCGCACCCAAAAACATATCTTCCCAAGGGCTAAGCTTGACCATCTGGGGAAAGGCCGGTATATCCAGCTCCTTCATGCTGGAGACGGCCTCTTCAGCGTCGACAAAGGGAACGGAGCCAATGGCGGTTGAGGAGAAGGGTTTCATTTCAGTCATGGTTCAGCCTTTCTGAAGGTGACCGGGATTCAGCCCAGAGCGGCGACGGTGTTGTCGCGCCGGCTGCGGCAAAGGCCGGACAACAGGTTGTGGCCCTGGCTTATCACCTTGTTATAGGACATTATTATTTTCATCTTCTTGCGAAAAATATTCTCCATGCCGAGACGGCCGTATTTTTCAGCCAGAATTTCATCGAGATCACACAGCGGGGCGCGGCCGTTCTGCCAGACTTCGCCGGAGGCCGCGACCAGTGAGGCCAGCTGTTCGGCCTGTCTGTACAGAAAGATAGTGGCGGCCTGACCGTCCAGAAGGTGGGCGGCCCGGCCTTCTTCCAGTTCCTGCTGGGCGATAGATGACAGAAGCGTCAGAGGCAGCCGGTGAAGACGGGCCGAGAAATACAGGTCGCCCGACAGGCGGCGGGTGAGGCTGAGCCGTCCCCGGCTGGCCGGGACGGGCCAGTTCTGCTTAATATGATCGCTCATGAAATCGATGAAGCTGGCGGCGCCCATATTTTCAATTTCCAGAAAAGGGGCCATGCGCCCGGCAAATTCCGGCTGGGCCAGGGCGGTGCCGCTCTGTTTCCGGGCCAGAAGCTCCAGAAGCGCCACCAGCGATTCTGATTTCCCAAGCCCCTGTGTTTCCGAAAAATTAAAATAGATCCGTTCCCAGAAGGCTCCTTCACCGGGCCGGAAGGATGAGGCCGCCCGCAAGAGGTCGCGAATCTGTTCCGGCCGTCCGCCGAGGTTGGCCGAAAGTTGGGGCAGATGCTTTTCCAGGAGGGCGGCGGCTCCGGCCGGTCCAGCGAAATCGCTGAGGTGAACCAGGGCTTCCGGGGCCTTGGCCTGGCGCACCAGTTTCAAAAATTCCTGGGGCGAAAGGCTGTGTCCTTGAGCCAACTCGGCCACTTTCTCTTTCATGCGCCCTTCCACAGCCGCCAGCCCCTTGACCCGGAGCCCGGGTTCAACGAAATCCAGGCTGACCGTGCGGCCGACGAAAGATGATTCGACGCTGGTTGAAAGACGCAGGCTGTCCGCACTCAGGGCCGATGTTTTCTCTGGCGGTAACGCGGCCCCCACCGGACTGCTCATGACCAGGCCACCCGCCAGCATCAGCGTGAAAAGACTGCGGCGGGCCGCTTTTCTGGCGCTGTCCAGAAGTTCGCGCCCCATGCTGCCGCCGCGCTCCTCATTTTCATCAAGGACGCTTTCGCTTCCGGAGAAATCTTCAGCCTCCAGCGGTTCGGCCTCAATTTCCAGCACCGGCTCGATCTCATCGATATCATGAGCCGGGAGAGCCAGAGCGCCCGGAAGCCCGTCCGTTGACAGCCCTCCGGTGTTCATGGCCCTGGAAACCAGGGCCCAGTAAAGCAGGGCCAGCTTGTCCTGACGATCCTCAAGTTCGCGGATGCGCTCATCACGGTTTTTCATTTCGACACTGAGGTGATCCACCTGCCGGGTCTGGTTTTCCAGCCGGGCTTTCATCCGGGCCAGATTGTCGCCGGCCTTGGTGCCCAGATAATTCAAACCGGCCCAGGCCGCTTCCAGGCGTCCGTCGTTTTCAGCCAGGTCACGGTCGGCTTCGGCCAGTTCGGTTTTCAGGACCAGGATCTCGTTATCCTTTTCCACCAGAGCTGATTTCAGCTGATCACGCTCACGCGTCAACTCAAAGGCCTGATCTCGCATTTCCGCCAATTCGCTCTGCCGCGAATCAAGGCTGGTTTCCAGAACGCCGCGGGTTGAATCAGCTTCTCTGAGCTGGTCAGCCAGTGTTGAGCGTTCCTGCCGGGCCTGGGCCAGATCGGCCACGCTGGCCACAAAGGAGCGGGCCAGGAAGGCCACCAGGGGCTGAAGCTCCTCCAGCCGGGCCATGAGGGCCGAATTGAGGCGGGCCAGAGGCGCGCCGCTTTCCGCGCCGCCCAGTTCCGTCTGCATCTCCCCGGCCTCATCCTTCATATAGCGGACCAGCGACAGATCGGCTGAACCATCGCGGGTCAGGCCGCTCTCGGCCTGCTCCAGGAAATGGGCCACCAGCGGTTCCAGTTCGCCCAGACGGCGCTTCTGGCGCTTCAACTCGCGGTTCTGTGAATCAATGAGGTCGCGCAGGCCCATTTCCGTGGAGCGGGCCTCTTCCAGGCGGCCGCCGTAGCGATGCTTGAGCGTGTCCATGGCCTTGCGCAGTTTGCGGTTGCGGCCGGTCAGACGGGAGACGGCCTCGCTGAGTTCCTGATTTTGGCTGTAAACTTGATCGCTGTTGCTCTGGAAAACACTGATCCGTGATTCCAGTTCGGCCGCCCGCTGGTTGGCGGAGGCCAATTCCTCTTCCTTATTCTCCAGGTTTTGCATCAGGCCCCGGCGCTCGGCCAGTGAAGCGTCGGTAACTTCCAGCTCCCTGGCGGCCGCCCGCAGCCTGATATTGGCTTCACGCACGTCCGCTTCCATGCGCAGACGATCCATCATCATGCCGGATTCAGCTTTAAAACCGTCAAGGGTGCGGGCTGAATCGTCACGGGTTCGCTGATGGGCGGCTTCACTCTGCCACAGGGCCTGCCCCAGAATTTTGATGAGCGGGGCCAGATCGCTTTCAACCTGTCCGCGAAGCCCTTCCAACTGGCGGCTGAGTTCAGCTTTCTGCAACTCAACAGCCGACAGGCGGCCGGTGAGGTCGAGCTTGGTTTCGGTGAGGTTCATCACCTCGCCGCCGAGTTCGGTGACGCGGCCCAACAGACGCGAGTTTTCGCTCTCCAGGCCGCCGATGCGGCTACCCAGAACCGAGTTGGCCGACAGGGCCTCATCGCGGGCTTTAGCCGCCTGGTCACGCTCCCTGGCCGCTTCATCGGCTTGAACGCGGACAGCGGCCAACTGGCCGAAAATGTCATCACGTTCCTTTTCCAGATCAGACAGGCGCAAACGGGTGTTGCCCAGTTCGGCCCGCAGTTCCTGGCGGACGGCGACCAGGCGCAGAATGTTTTTATTCTGCCGGGTCAGCTTGACCTGGTGGCGCTCCAGCTCCTTTTCAGCCGTGTCCAGCCTCATGTTTTTGCGGCGGAGGCTTTTTTGCAGAGCCGCCTGGGCCTGGCCCAGAAGATCGACTTTGCGGCGCAGGGAGGAAATGCGGTCGCCCAAGGCGCGGCGGCCCCGGCTGACTTCGGCCAGTTCCTCGCGCAGACGGTTCAGCTCGGCCGACAGACCTTCGGCCCTGGCCGCGGCTTCAGCCAGGCTGTCCTCCAGGCCGGAGGCCTTGGTTTCCAGTTCACGCTGGACGGCGGCCAGCTGGTCGCGTTCCTGCCGGGTGGCCTCCAGACGGCTTTCCAGATCTTTGCGCTCAGCCTCGCGGGCGTTCAGGAGCTCATGATTTAGGGCCAGTTCATCCCTTTGGGTCTCAAACTCGGCTGAAAGACGCTTGAGGTCGCCGCGTTCCAGCTTATACATGGCGGCCAGACGGGCCCGTTTGCGTTTCAGCTCCGCCCGGGCCGCCTTGATTTCCGCGTTTTCCTGAATGACTTCCTGCCGTGACGTTTCCACTTCCTGAAGCAGGGCGGATTTTTTGGCATAGACTTTCAGAAGCTTGGCCTTGAAGCGGCCCATTTCGCCCAGGCTGTGCCGGGCGGCGGCCAACTGCTCTCCCAGCCGGTCGGATTCCAGAACAGCTGCTTTCAACTGCTTGCCCAGCCGGTCATTTTCCAGCCGGGTGTGGGACAGCTCCATTTCCGATTCAGCATTCTGGCGGATAACCCGTTTGAGCGTCAGCCGCTGTTCCACGGCCCGGCCCAGGGCGTTCATGCGCCGTCTGGCCAAATTTAGCGAACCTTCATAATCGGGGAGGGCCGCCAGCCTTTCGGCCGTCTCCAGACCTTCGCGCCGCAGCTGATGGGTGCTGGAAATGCGCCCGGCCGCCAGGGTCAGGCGGTGGCGCATTTCCTCCAAAAGCGATTGAGTGCGGCCCAGGGCGGCGGCAGTGACCAGATGGGTTTTTTCCAGATAGAGCGGACGCCCGATGCGGGTCGGCAGGGCAAAATAAATCCTGGCCAGGTCGCGGCGGCGATCCAGGGTGGATTTCAAAAGGGCCTGAACACCGCGAAGCGCGGCCTCCAGGCGGTCTTTGGCTCCGCTGTCCCGGCGGCCGGAAATCCTTTCTTCCGTTTCAGCCAGTGTTTCCAAGGCTTCGGAAAGATACCGGCCGGTCTGTACCGCCGCGTCTTTTAGGCGGGTTTCCTCACGCTCCAATGTTTGAAAGCGGCGCTCCGCGTCGGCCCGGACCTCAGCCCAATCCCGGTTTTCGTCAGAGGCGTCAACCGTCGCGGCCAGAAGCCCTTCCATGTCCCCCATTAAGGCCGATATCAGCTTCGACAAACGGCCTTTTTCAGAGATAACTGTTTTAGCCGACTCAACTTCCTTCTTGAGTCCGGTGGCCGCGCGGGTCAGTGATTGGCGGCGGCGGCCCCCGGCGGGCGGGGCTTCGTCATCATCATCACTTTCCGATGAGTCCTGGAAAGATTTTAACAGTTGATTGACGCCCTCTTCCAGCCGCACAGCCTTTTGCCACAGTGCCTTGGCCTCTTCCGGCCACTTCAGGGCTTCGGCCTTGACGTCCGGCCAGAGTCTGGCCGCCCTGATAAGGTTGGCCCGGCTCTCCCGGTAAACATCCAGAAGACGAATTTCTTTGTCGCGGCCGGAGGCGTTTCCATTTTCTTCTATTTTTCTTTTCAGGCGGGCGATTTCCCGCTCCAGGCAGGTCTGGGCCGGGCGGATGGATTCCGGGCCTTCGGGAAAAAGGACGGGCATGCGGCCGCGCCCCTCTGCCGGGCCGCCCTCCTCAAGGGCCAGAGAATAAAAATCCGCCAGCGAGGCCGCGCCCAGGTGGCGAACCATGTCAGGGGCGAGCGGAGCGGGCGGCAGCGGAGCATCAGGCACAAAATCATCGGGCGCGACAAAACTGTTCAGCAGCCTTCCTGTCTCTTTAACCAGAGTCAGGAAAGCTGTGAAATCAGGGGCGGCGGGGGCGCTGGCCTCTTCCGCGTGGTTTGGCTGAGCGGCTTTGGAGCCGTCAGGATTTGAATCTGGAGGGCGTGTCATGATTCAATTTGCATATCCGCTGAATTCGGTTTAAAATACTGAAAGCGAAACCCATAATATGTAAGAGATTCTGTTCGACAGTCCTGCGGCGGGTATTTTGTGAAAACCTTTCCGCAAAAAACGCCAGCGGCTTTAGGTGGAACGCTGGCGGCCTTTATGAAGTCTCGAACGTTGTCGATTGTACCATATTTTCATTGTGAAGAAAACATTTTAGGATCGTTTATGGAATACTCCGGCGCACGGGCGGCCGCCTGTTCAGACATGTTGACTGTGCGTCGGTAAAAGCTCTTTTTCTAAAAATATACATCAGAGGTTTAAATGCAGGTTACCTTGAAGCGGCCCGCCCGGTCCGATGAAACATACAGCGCCCATCAGGGTCAGACCATACTCTCATTCCTGGCTTCCAATGGAATTCATATTGACGCGCCCTGCGCGGGGCGCGGCAAATGCGGCAAATGCCGGGTCAAGGCTTCGGGTGAACTAAGCCCGCCGGAGGAAAAAGAGCTGAATATTCTTGGTCCGGTCGATGGTGAGCGGCTGGCCTGTCAGGCCAGAATCAATGGCCCGGTGGTTATTGAACTGGCCGAGGCGGCCCAGTTCAGTTCGGTTCGGGGGCTGGGGGAATCCGAGCCTTATACCGTTGATTCACCCTTGAAATTCAAGCGGCTGGCCCCAGCCGGCCGTCAGGACGCCACCGACCTGATGACCTTGGGCGGCATAGAGAAAGCCACCATCGCAGCCCTGAACGAACTGGCCGACATTGACGCGGACCGCAAAGCGGCCCTGGCCGTGATGTGGGGCGAGGAGTTGTTAAAGGCCACGCCCATTGACGAAGGTGAGGGCGATCTGCTGGCCGCCGCCGTTGATCTGGGCACCACTGGTTTGGCCGTGGCCATTATCGACATGCTGAAGGGGGAGGTGGTGGCCCAGGGCACCTCCCTGAACCCGCAGACGACCTGCGGCGGCGACGTTATCAGCCGCATTACCGTGGCTTCCGAGGGGCCTGATGAACTGGCCCGCCTCCAATCGCTGGCTTTGGGCGGCATCAGCTCCCTGGTGAGGGATACGGCTGGCAAAAGGGCCCCCAGAATCATGGCCATGTCCGTCAGCGCCAACACCACCATGACTTATCTTCTGGCCGGGGTCCAGCCCAAAGGCCTGGCCCAGTCGCCCTACCGGCCGGTCTTCATCAAAAGTCTGGACCTCTCGCATTTGGCCGACAAGCTGAACATCGGGGCCAACGCCAAAGTTTTCACCTCCCCCTGCATCTCGGCCTACGTCGGCGGCGACATTACCTCCGGCATGCTGGCGGTGGGTTTAAAGAAACTGCCCGGCACGGTCCTGTATATCGATATCGGAACTAATGGGGAAATCGTCCTTAGCCATCAGGGCCGCCTGGTTTCCACCTCCTGCGCGGCCGGGCCGGCCCTGGAAGGCATGAACATAATCCGCGGCCAGCGGGCCACCCCCGGCGCGGTGGACAGCTTTGAAATCAGCCCTGATTATCAGTACAAATTCACCACCATAGCCGAGGCTCCGGCCATCGGCATCTGCGGCAGCGGACTGATTGATCTGACCGCCGCCCTGGTAACCAACGGCCTGGTGGATAAAACCGGTCGCATGAAGCCGCCCCAGGATATCCCGGCCGGGGCTGAATGGCTGAACGGCCTCAAGGACGGCCGCTTCCAGTTTGCTGATGATGTGTTCTTTGATCAGAAGGATGTTCGGCAGGTGCAATTGGCCAAAGGGGCCATCGCGGCAGCGGTGGAAATGCTTCTGGCCAGGGTGGGCCTGAATGAAAACGACCTTGATGAGATTATCATTGCCGGAGCTTTCGGTTTTCACCTGAAAGCGGAGAGCCTGAAAAGCATCAGCCTGATTCCGCCGTCCTATCAGGGGCCGGTGCGCTTTGTGGGTAATTCATCGCTGGCGGGCGCGGCCAGGATGCTCCTGACTCCTTCAGCCATTGAGGAACTGAATGCTTTGGCCGCTGAAACGGAAGTAATAGAGCTGGGCTTTGATCCGCAGTTCCAGAATATTTTTGTAAAGCACCTTAAATTTTAGTGCGTACTCAATATTAAAATTATTGAATAGCGGGTTACCGCCGCCGGGAGAAATGTTTTTGCCCGGTTCCGTTCCGGAAGTCTTTAGTCACGGAACCGGGCAAAAACATTTCTCCCGGCGGCTGCCTGGTCAGCTTTCCCCGGTGGTGGAAAGTGTGCGTAGCTGAGTCGGAGCCTGAAGCCGGGGATTGTTTTTGTCCCGGCTCCGTGACTAAAGACCCCCCGGAACGGAGCCGGGACAAAAACAATACCCGACTTCAGGCGGGTCAATGCGTTTCCGAAATTACAACCTTGACTATGTACTAGTCCTCCAACCCGTGGCTGTCGCCCCGGTCCGGCGGCACATACATGCGCACGGTGCGCACAATAAACCGGGCGGCGAAGAAAAGGATCAGAATTCCGAGGACAATCGGGGCCAGAGCGCCGTCGACGCTGTCCCAATAGGCCAAGCCGACCATGACGCTGTTAACGCCCATCCAGGCCAGGGCCAGACCGCAAGAGTAATAGAGGATAAGTTTCATAAGACACCTTTCAGCGGCGCACTGCCAACTGGCCCCCGACGGGCGACTGCCTGTGTGTATATCAGTATACTGTAAACGTTCTTCAAAATAAGCCGAAATTCTGCACGGCCATAATCAGGATAAGGCTCAGCATCAATATTTTAATGGGGCGCGGCGGCAAATAACGCTGAAGGGCCGAGCCGAGATAAATGCCGATCATGCCGCCGAACCCGAACATCAGGCCCAGCTTGAAATCCGGCCGGATCGGCGGCTCGCCTGAAATCAGGGGCCAAAAGACCAGATAGGAAAGCAGCCCGAAAATGGCCCCGGCCCAACCGGCCATCATTGAGGCTCCATTGACTACATAAATGGGAATGCGGAACCAACTGACCAGAACGGGAGCTATAATGGCCGCGCCGCCTATGCCGTAAATGCCGCCGATGAGGCCCACCATCAGCGACATCAGCACCACGCCCGGAGTGGAGACGGCAAAGCTCTCGCCGCCGAAATCATAGCAGATGGATTGCCGCCCGATGGTGCAGGTCAGGGGAGGGCCGTCAGGCCCGCCGGTTTTTTTCGAGCGCTGAAATGTTTTCTCGGCCCTGGCCACTACCAGGTCGGATTTGATCAGGTTTCGCAATAAACCCAGGCCCAAAGCCGTCAGTACCAGGGCTACGAAAATTTTAAAATCGGCCGCCTCTTTCAGCCAGGTGCACCTCAGCACCGCCCCGGCAAAAATGCCCGGCAGGCACCCCAGCATGATCAGGAGGCCCAAACCCCACATCAGCCTTTTCTCCCGGTGCAGCCGCCACAGACCCGGCGGCATGGCCAGGATATTGAAAATGAAATTGGTAGGGCTGACGGCCAGGGAGTTGAAGCCCAGAAAGTTGATGGACAGCGGCAGAATCAGAAAGCCGCCCGAAATCCCGGTGGGCGCGCCCAGGACGGAAACGGCGAACCCGATCAGCACGGGAACCGCCGGGTTGAGAGAAATGTCCGCCACTGGAAAATACATGCTTCACCTATTTTTTACCGGCGCACGGTCAACCTGCTTCGAACAATTGGCAAACAGTGCTTTCCGGTGTACAGTAAACGACCTTTTACCGGCGCACGGTCAACCTGCCCAGAACAGGCAGCAGCCGATGCGTGTCAGTTTATCGTAAACGAACATCAACATGCAAGATATATAAGGAAGGTATTCAGATGAGGTTTTTACTGGCACTTATGGCCCTTATGCTGTTCCCGGCCGTCGCCCTGGCCCAGTCCGACCCCGCGCCGCTGGACCCCTCCCTGGCCGCCGTCAACGCCGCCGCCGGAGTGGGGCCGGGCGGCACCGACTCGGCTGAAAGCTTTGAAGAGCTTCTGGCCCAAAAGGACGGCGAGGAATTCGAATACGACGGACACATTTATGTCTGGCAGGATGGGGTGCCCTTTGAAAAAAACCCGGACGGCAATCTGGTGGCCATTGAGGCCCCGGACAAGCTGTTCGAGGTGGGCGACGACGGCCAGCAGTGGCTGACTCGGGAAGCCGACGGCACCATTTACATCAGCGTGGCCCCAAAGGTTTGGGCCAGCATCAATTTCGAGCACAATTCCTCCACGATTGAGGATGACTCCAAGCCTATTCTGGACGTTTTCGGAGCATCCCTGAACACCCCGGCCCTCTCCAGGCACCGCCTGATCATTGCCGGGCACACCAATAACCTGGGCCGGCCTGAATACAACCTCCGTCTGAGCCGCCGCCGGGCCCAGAGCGTCAGCCGCTACCTGGTGGAAACCCACGGCATTGACCCGGCCCGCCTCATCCTCCACGGCTACGGCGACACCCGTCCCATTGCCGATAATGATACGGAAGAGGGTCTGGAGACGAATCGCCGGGTGGAATTCATCCTGCTAAGTCCCCCATCGGACGAATGATTTGGCCTATTTAGGGAAAAAGCTTGCCTTTAAGGGCATTTTTAAGTAAATTCATTCAATATGATGTTGCCGTTATCCATACACCGCCATATATGGTTGTTACTGCTGGCCGCGATAGTGATTCTCTGCGGCTGCCAGGGAGTCATGTCCTCCGGCGGCAGCGCGGTTTCGCGCGAAGAGTTTGACAACCTCAGCCGAAGGGTGGATAATCTGGAAGATATTCTGGTCGGCCAGAAAACCGGCCTGATTCCCACGGGCACGGCCATGCCCCCGCCGGGCGGGGGTGACCCCGTTCAGGTTCAGGGCAGCCCGCCGCCGCTGCCGGCTCCGGTTCAAACCGCGCCGCCAGCCTCCTCAGGCAGTGAAAAGAGCACCTATCAGCGCGGGCAAAGCCTCTTGAAGCAAAAGAAATATGATCAAGCCGCCGCCGTTTTCTCCCAGATGCTGGCCCAGAATCCCGGCGGCGCTCTGGCTCCCAACGCCCGCTACTGGCTGGGGGAATGCCATTACGCCAAGGGGAGCTATCGGGAAGCCGCCCTGGAATTTGAAAAATGCGCCAATGATTATCCGCAGTCGGCCAAAGCCCCGGATTCACTCCTGAAACTATCCTATTCCTATGACAGGCTTGGCGACGGCCCCAGGGCCATGGCTGTTTTGGACATTCTTCTCAGCCGCTATCCTTCCTCCAATGCGGCCGCCATGATCAAGAGCGGCCGGGGGCGTTTCAGTACCGCGTAGCTTCGATTCTATTTATGGCTCTTTCCCCTGAACTTGCGGCCCGCAGCCGGGCAAAAAACGTGGTTTTTGCCCGGCGAGTGACGATTTTTGCTTCAAAACCAGTCGCTGACGCTCCGTCTCGAAGACTCGACAGTCATTATAGGCGGCGGCAAAGGATTAGAATCGCTGTATAGACTTATCTCTTGTTTATTTATGAAATTTTGCCGATAAGATTGAGGTTGACAACAATTCAGAATTACTGTCTGTGTTGAAGCCGGCTGAATCCAGGAGTTTTTGAACCGTGGATGACCTACTAAATAAATCCAACACTGATTCCAGCGCCGCCGGGACGGAAGACGCCCAGTTAGTGGATGGTGATAAGGCGCAACCTCCTTCCGGGCCGGAAATGGCGAGTCAGCCGCTTCCCGGCCGAAAACCAGGGCAGGTCGAAAGCGCTGCCTCGGACCAGTCCCGTGCGGACCACGCACAGCCTTGGAGGCATCCTCAGGCCTGGGTGCCGCGCGATATCAGTTTTATCTTTTTCATCCTGCCCTTCTTCTTCTGGCCCCTGGCCATCGGGCTGGGCATTCTCCATGTCTACAGCCAGGATATGGACGACGTTTCGCTGGACGAACTGCGGAACTTCAACCCGCCCACCGTTTCCTATATTTATGCCGGCGACGGCACCACCCTGGCCGAACTCTACCGGGAGCATCGCCTGGTCATGTCCCTGGAACAGATCCCCCCGGTGGTCATCAAAGCTTTTCTGGCGGCTGAAGACAGCAACTTTTTCCAGCATCAGGGCGTGGACCTTATGGGTCTGGTGCGGGCCAGCATCGCAAATATCAAGGCCGGACACACCGTTCAGGGCGCTTCCACCATCACCCAGCAAATGGTGCGCACTTTCCTTCTGACCAATGAAAAGACTTTTGACCGCAAGCTGAGGGAAATAGTCCTGTCCTGGCGCGTGGAACGCTCCCTGAGCAAGGACGATATCCTCTACCTGTACCTCAACCGCATTTACTTGGGGCGCGGCGCTTACGGCGTTGAGTCAGCCGCCCGCCTCTATTTCGGCAAAGGCATCCGGGAGATCAATCTGGCCGAGGCGGCTATGCTGGCCGGTTTGGTCAAGGCCCCCGGCCGCATGGCCGCCCATTTAGGGACCGAAAAGAGCCGGGAGCGGCAGCATTATGTGCTGAACCGTATGCGGGAAGTGGGCTTCATCAGCGAAAATGAATATCAGGCCGCTGTTAATACTCACCTCAACTTCATCCAGTTCCGCCCCAATTACTATCGGGAGACCGCCCCCCAGTTCACCGAAGTGGTCAGGCGGCAGGCTATTGATATTCTTAGTGAAGACGGTCTTCTGAACGAAGGTTATAAAATTTACACCACCATTGACCTGAAAGCTCAGGAAATGGCCATTACCGCCCTCAGAAACGGGCTGGACGCCCTGGCCAAACGCCAGCGCATGTCCCCGCGGGCGGCCAGGCTGAATCAGGTTCAGGCTATTGAATATAATCGCCGCCAGCGTGAGACCTTGAAAAACCGGCCCTTCCTGCCCGGTCAGGAGATTGCCGCCCTGGTGACGGAGATCCATACGGACAAGGAAGCACCCGGCCTGATGATGAGCATCGGTGATGAACGTGGTTTCCTGCCTTATGAGGCCATCAAGTGGGTCATGGGCGGCAAGAAGCTGGACCAGTATTTCACCGTCGATGACCTGATAATGGTCCGGGCTGTCGATAAGGATGAATATAGCGGCCTGTGGAATCTGGTCACCGCGCCTCCGCCTGACCTTCAGGGCGGGCTGGTGCTCCTGGAAAACAAGACCGGCGCGGTCAAGGCCATTGTCGGCGGACGCGATTTCGGACAGAGCCAGTTCAACCGCGCCGTCCAGGCCCGCCGCCAGCCGGGCAGTTCCTTCAAACCCTTCGTTTACGCGGCTGCCCTTGATAACGGCTATACCGAAGCGTCAGTCGTCTATGATGTGCCTACCAGCTATCCGCAAAGCGGCGGCAAAACCTGGCAGCCCAAGAATTACAGCGGAAAGCACTCCGGCCCGATGACGCTCTATGACGCCCTGCGCACCTCTACCAACGTGGTGGCCGTCAAGGTCGGCGAGGTCATCGGCCCGGAGACCGTGGCCGCCTACGCCAATAAAATGGGCATCAGTTCGCCGCTGAACCCGACCCTGTCACTGTCGCTGGGCGCATCGGAAGTGACCCTTCTTGAACTGACCCAGGCCTACACCACTTTTCCCAATCTGGGCAAATGGTGCTGGCCGATCTTCATTGAAAAGGTGGTTGACCGTAACGGACAGGTGGTTCGACGCTTCGATCCGTATCTCACCGAAGCCATTTCACCGCAGACCGCCTATATCATGGTGGACATGCTGGTGGGCGTAGCCAACCGGGGCACGGCCGCGCGGGTCGGTAAAGCTCTGGGAGTGCCCATAGGCGGCAAGACCGGCACCACCAATGATCAGGCCGACGCTCTGTTCATCGGTTTCACCCCGGAATACACCTGCGGAGTGTGGGTGGGGCGTGACCTCAGAATAAGCCTGGGGCCGGGCGAACAGGGCGGCCGCAGCGCGGCCCCAATCTTCATTGAATTCATGCAGGGTTTTCTGGCCGATAAGGAGACCGGCAAGTTTGAAGTGCCGGAGGGAGTGGTGCGCCAGCGTCTGGCCGACGGCACCGGTGATGAGGACGTGATGGAGCAGAGCGGCCAGTCCTTTGTCTTCAAAGTTGGAGAAGTCGGGCGTGGCCGTATAGATGAAAAGGCCGCCGCCGAAGATGAATCGGCTGTGGCTTCCGGTCCTTTGAACTTTTCAACCATGTCTCAGGAGGAACTGGATCGCCGCCTTCTGGAATATTTGCAGGATTATGAGCGCCGCCGGGCCGCCGGGATGTAATGGGTGAGAATATGAGCGGTTCTTCAATCTTGATTGCCACGAAGAATAAACACAAGGCCGGCGAATTGGCCGCGCTTCTGTCTTCGCTGGCCGAAGTAATGAACCTGTCGGATTGGGAATCGTCCACCGGAAAAGTGCTGGATGAGCCTGATGAAAACGGCCTGACTTTTCAAGCCAACGCCCTGATAAAATCCCGCCAATACGCCCAGGCAACCGGCCTCATTACCCTGGCCGACGATTCGGGCTTGAGTGTTGAAGCCTTGGGCGGAGCTCCGGGAGTCCTGTCCGCACGTTACGGGGGACCGGGTTTAAACGATGATGACCGGTGTGAACTGCTTCTGAAAAGTTTGGCCGGGCACCATGACCGGCGGGCCTTTTTCACCTCTGTCCTGTCATTGTCCCGGCCGGACGGCGCTTCCCTGGTCTGGGAGGGACGGGCCGAAGGTCTGATCAGCCGCGAGAAAAGGGGCGGCAACGGTTTCGGTTACGATCCGGTCTTCTATTTTCCCCCCTGCCGCAAGACCTTTGCGGAACTTGGCGCTTCAGAAAAAAATGAGGTCTCTCACCGGGCCAGGGCTTCGCGGTTTTTTATGGATGATATCAGTAAGGTGCGAAGATTCGTAGCGGGTTGAGAGGGCAAAGGTAAAACCCGGCCGGGCGGACGGAAAAATTTCTGACGTCGCTCGTAATTTTCTCTGATTCCCGGCCGGGTGGCTCCATCCGCGGCTTGTGGGCAAGTACCCGTCCGGGGAGCAAAATTACGAGCGACTTACAGAAAATTTTCCGTCCGCCCGGCCTGGTCATTGTCGGTGTTTGGTAAGAGTGACCGTTGTTGCTTTTTTGCATGAGCCGCCCCTCTGCGGGTTTACCACGGGCGTTTTTCAAGCGATTGCTCGGCAAAGCCGTCATCGCCCGGTTGAGTAACTATCCAGCCCATTTTGAAATATGAAAATGCGCTGTAATAAAATCAGCTATTTACCTATTCCTGTCTCGCCCGCGCGAAGAATTTTTTCGTCAGGCTAGACGGAGGCCTTTCAGGGCAAGGGGATAGACCTTCAGCTCATCCCCTTGCCCCGAAAGGCCGCGCGCGACGCATAGCGGAAAAAGTCTGAGCACCCCGCCACCTACCGGCTGAATAGTTACCCGGTCAGGGCCTACGCATCTAAATAATGAATAAAATCAGTAATATTATTCTTGATGCGGCAAAGCCAACAAAATAAAAAACTTACCATGCGCATGGGCGAGGCGATTTTTTCGCCAGACACAGCGCAAATCCGCTTCCAGCGCGGGGATAGACCTTCAGGTCATCCCCGCGCTGGAAGCGGATTTGCGCGAAGTATGGCGGAAAAAGCGTCCGCCCTCCCAAGCCACATTTAGATGCGTAAGCCCTGTTACCCGGTTGACGTAAACCAATCCTCCAGCTATAATGGGGACGATCTGGAACCAGACGCCATATATTGTGTCGGAGGCTTATTGTAATGGCCAAACCAAAAACATCCCCCAAAAAGGGCGCGATCCGTTCGCCCCACACCAAAAAGCAAGTTGAAGTCCTCAAGGCCCTGGAACAGGCCGCCAAGCGGATCGGCCTGAAAGTATCGGCCGGTCAACTGCGCTTCGCCGGTCTGAAGCTGAGGGGCGGAAGCTGTCTTCTGCATGGCCGCCAATGGCTGATTCTTGATAAAAGTCAGCCCTTTGAAGAACTGGTCGATATTTATCGCCAGGCCATTTCCACCAGTGATTTGATCTCCTGCGGCCTGCCGGATGACGTTCTGTCCACTCTCTCCCCCTATTTTCTAAGTGATATTGCCGAGACGGCGGCGGGCGATTCCGCTATCGGGGAAGAGGCCGCCTGATTGACCGGCGCCGGGTTCCCCAATCCACTGAGCAATAATGAATGGCCGCCGGATCGTCGCCTGGTTCGGCGGCTGGCCCGTCTGGGCGGACGCGCTGTGGTCCGTTACCGACTGATTGCTGACGGCGATGTTATAGTGACAGCCGTCTCCGGGGGCAAGGATTCGCTGGTCATGACCAAATTTCTGGCCGACCTGCGTTTGCGCGCCCCGGTGAAGTATCGAATTGGGGCCGTGCATCTGGGGCCTGGCGGGGAGGGCGCGCTGCGCCCTTGGTTGGAAGCATTGAACCTGGACTTCATCCACTGGGAGGCCGCCCCGGTCGTTCCAGAGCTGGCAGATTACCGGCCCGGCGGCCCCAGCCCCTGTTTCAATTGCGCTCGTCTGCGGCGCAATCGTCTTTTTGAACTTTGCCGCCAATATGGAGCTAATCGTCTGGCCCTGGGCCACCATCTGGACGACGCGGCTGAAACATTTCTGATGAATGCTTTACACAGCGGCCGCATCGATGGCCTCAGCCCCCGGCAGGAGTTGTTCGCGGGAAAGCTTTCGATCATTCGTCCGCTGCTGTTGACGCCTGAAGGGTTGATCAAGGCCTTGGTCGATTGGTGGGGGCTGCCGGTCATGAAATCTGGCTGTCCGGCCGATGGGCATACCGTGCGCCAGGAAATCAAGGAACTGGTGGCCGCAATGGCCGTCAGGCACCCGAAAATCCCCGGCAACCTGTCCGCCGTGGTGGAGGCCGCCGCTGAAATGACTCTGGCCCCTGAAAGGCCGAGATATCGTAAAGACTTTTAAAAAATCGCAAGTTTTAAATTGTATAAAAGTGTGATAAACTTGCTTTTGGTTTTTGAGTGATGTGGGACGTTTTCGTCCCTTTTAATTTTAGACGACACAGCGGAGCCCATGGCTCCAAGAGGGTTTAGAGACACTGAACGGTGGTCCGCCCCGCTTGTTGGTTAAGTATATGAAAATAATCTGTTCTATGATTGGGGCTGCCAGCCTTTTGTTGATCTCATGCGGAGCGGCTTTTGGTGAGTGGCCGGAACGCGGCCTGACCATGGTCACCTCCTCGCCCAGAACTGTGACCTGGAGTGTTGAGGAACCTGATGTTCGGGCCGAGATTCTGCGCTCCCTGGTGCCCCGTCTAAGCCGGGAATTGGGCGTGCCGGTTACTCTTGTTTTCCGGCCGGCCGGGTCTGGTGTTCTGGCCGGCAACATGGTGGCCGGAGCCAAGCCTGACGGATATGTTTTCGGTGCCTTGGGGGGTGATGTGGCCATGGGCCGGGTCATCCAGGAATTCACTCCCTATAACTGGGCTGAGTTCGTGCCTGTTTCCACAGCCTGGCGCACTCTTTACGCTGTGGTCGCCCGCGCTGATGAAAGCGCCGGTAATCTGCTCGACGTGCCGGGAAAAGCTCCCTCAGACAAGCTGCGACTGGCCCATACCGGCCTCAGCCCCATTGATACGCCCACTCTTCTGGCCGTTCGCGCGGCCCAGGCGGCTGGGTTTAGCTGGGATCTGAAAAAAGTTGATTCTCTGAATCCTGATTATCTCCTGAAAGGTGAGGTGGACGCTATGGTGGTGCCTCTGGGCAGCCTGCGTCACTATCCTGAAAAGGATAAGCTGAAGGTGCTGACTGTTTTTACCTACAGCACCGTCTCACCCTGCTCGGCGGGGCTGCCGACTCTGGCCACCCAGGATTTGAAAATTGATTTGAATCCGCCGTTTGCCTTCTATCTTCCGTCCAAAGTCAACTGGCGAATTCGTTCGCGGCTGTCGCTGGCCATTAATAACGCCCTTCAGCAGCCCAACGTTACCAAGGCTATGAAGAATGCCTGTTTGGAGCCTTTTCTCGAAGATACCGACGGCGTCTCCGCCGTGTTGAACCGGGAATACAAACAGCAGGAGAGTGTCTTGAAATCTGTGAATATTCAGGAGAAAATGTGAGCCGTGACCGACATGTCAATAGCTCCTCCGGCCCTCTGCCTTTCAAGCTGGAGGCCGATAACCATGAGGGCGGCTCCGTTATACGCCTGACCGGCGACCTGACGGTGGACGTTCCGGCTGAAGCCTGGAAATCATTGGATTCGGGCACTAAAGGGCCGGGTAAAGCCGGTAAACTGCGTTTTGATTTAAGTGGCCTAACTGCCCTGGACCTCAACGGTTCCGCCCAGCTTCTCACTATTGCCGACCGGGCCGGAAAGGGCGGAGCCAGTATTGAAGGGCTGCCCGAACGTTTTGAAACCATTTTCAACCTGGCTAAAAATTCGCTCGACACTCCCATGGAAGAGCAGCCCGATAAGCCCTCCTTTATTGAATCCCTCGGAAAAGTGACCAGTGATATCAAGGACGACGCGGTCGCTCTCATAACTTTTCACGGTGAACTGCTGGTCGAAATGGCCCGTTCGATAATCCATCCCGGAGCCATTCGCTGGAACAGCGTTTTCAGTGTGGCTGAAACGGCCGGGGTTAATGCTGTGCCTATTGTTTCCCTGGTTTCTTTCCTGGTGGGCCTGATCATCGCCTTTCAGGCGGCCATGCTGATGAAGATGTTCGGGGCTGAAATTTATGTGGCCGACCTCATCGGCATCGCGGTTATCAGGGAACTGGGGCCGCTGATTGCCGGCATCGTTCTGGCGGGCCGCTCCGGCTCGGCTTTTTCAGCCGAACTGGGGGCCATGAAAGCGGCTGAAGAGGTGGACGCCATTACCACCATGGGGCTTTCTCCGGTGCGTGAGCTGGCCCTCCCGCGTGTTCTGGCCTCCGTCATTACCACTCCGATGGTCACCATCATCGCCAGTTTCATGGGTATCGTCGGCGGCAGCGTGGTTCTTCTGGCCATGGGGTACGCGCCGGGCGTCTACTGGTCCGGGGCTATCAGCCAGGTCTCCATGGCCAGCTTTCTCATCGGCACTTTCAAATCATTCATCTTCGGCTTTACACTTTCTTCAATCGGCTGCCAGCGGGGCCTTGAGGCTGGTGACGGGCCGGGTGCGGTGGGTATGGCCACCACCAGCGGTGTGGTGACCAATATTGTTGTTATCGCGGTTTTAGACAGCCTTTTCGCGGTGGTGTTCTATGTCCTCGACATCTGATAAAAAGGCCGACAGGACCGCTCCGCCGCCGGTGAAGGTTGAAGGGCTTTCCGTGGCCTATGGCAACAGTCCCCCCATTTTGGAAGATGTTAATTTCACCATTGAAGCTGGTGAAATTTTTGGCATACTGGGCGGCAGCGGCAGCGGCAAAAGTTCGGTGCTGCGAAATCTTATTGGCCTGGTCAAGCCGCGCAAGGGCCGCATTTTCATTTTCGGTGAAGATCTTTGGGCCGACAACGGTCGTCATCTCAATGAGAGCCGCCATAAATTCGGCATGATGTATCAGGCCGGGGCGCTTTTCGGTTCCATGACTTTGTTGGAAAACGTGGCCATGCCGATGATGGAGTTTACCGGCATGTCCAGGGAGTCGGTCATTACGGCGGCCAGGGTCAAGCTGTCGCTGGTGGGGCTGGGCGGTTATGAATATCACCTGCCGGCCCACATCAGCGGCGGCATGCAGAAGAGGGCGGCTATTGCCAGGGCCATGGCCCTGGAGCCCAAGCTGATTTTTCTCGATGAGCCCAGCGCCGGGCTTGACCCCATTACTTCGGCCGATCTTGACCGCCTTATCGTCACCCTGGCCCGTAACCTGGGGATAGCCTTTGGAGTGGTAACTCATGAGCTGGGCAGTATTATGAGTATTATCGACCGGGCCATAGTGCTGGAAAAATCAGCTAAGGGCATTGTGGCCGAGGGTGCTCCGGCCGAGTTGGCCAAACGGACCGACCAGCCCTTTGTGGCCGCCTTTTTCAATCGTCAGACCATGGATGAGGCGAAAAAAGCTTCGCCAAAACAGTAAGGGGTCCATCACAATATGTCCGGCAATCATAATTACTTTAAAATAGGCCTTTTCGCGCTGTTCGCCATGCTGCTGTTCGTGGCCGGTGTTCTGGTTTTCGGCCTCAGCGGGTCCTTGAAGCCCAAGCTGGAATGCGCTACTCTCTTCAGCCGTTCCGTCCAGGGGCTGTCGGTGGGATCGGCTGTGAATTTTCGCGGCTTCAAGGTCGGCCAGATTTCCAGCATCGCCTTGTCGTCAGTTGATGATAAGGACGGTGAACCCACCGTGCGTGTCGGATTTTTCATTGAACCCTCTTCCCTGACCGGCCAAGATTCTTCAGAAGCTGAAGCGCGGGATTACATTTTTGACCAGATATCCCACGGCTTGAAAGTGTATCTGTCCTTTCAGGGAGTAACCGGCGTGGGCTTTCTGGATTTGGATTATGATCAAGACTCAAAAAATGGTGAAGGCGGCTTCGAGATTGACCGTCTCAAAGAGTGGTCGATGGAGCGGGGCGTGACTTACATTCCCAATGGTCCCGGCCGGATCATGGAAATCAGCGAGTCGGCCACCCAGATCGTTAAATCGCTCAGCGACGTTGATTTTTCAGGCATCAGCCGCGACGTCAGAGGCATGGTGGAGACTTTTCAGAAAGCGGTGGCCGATCTTCAAACTGATCAGCTTTCGGCCGAACTGGTTAAGGCTTTGGCGGAAATCCGCGCGGCTTCATCTGAGATTAGTGGTTTGGCCGCCAATCTGGATAAAAATTTTGGGCGCGGGAACTCTCTGAATAATGTCGGCACTGAGCTGGAAGCCACTATCAAGCAATTGCGTTTGGCCATCAAGCGAACTGAGCAGCTGTTAAACGCCTCTCAGAACAACCTGCCGGCCACTATGGAAAACTTGAGGCTTATGTCGGAAAACATGCGTGAACTTTCCGAGCTTCTGAAGAGGTATCCAAGCCAGCTGTTCTTTGGCCAGCCCCCGCAGGAAGTCCGGCCGCGATCTTTGGGCCGCTGACCCGTGCCGTTGAAAGGAGACACAATGAGCAGATTGAGATTGATGATACTGATGGTTGCGGCCGGGGCGCTGCTTACGACCGGCTGCCTCAGCAAGCCTTATCCCAATAAGAATTATTTCAGCCTCAGCGCTGAATTGCCCAATACCACCACAGTTCAGAAAGCCAAGCGCTACACTTTGATGGTGGGCACGGTGAACGCGGCTTCTGGATTTGAGGACAGGCTCCTGGTCTACCGCATCGGCCCCAACCAGTATGAAACGGATTTCTATAATGAATTCGTGGCCGCTCCGGCGCGGCTTCTGGCAGATTTGGCCGCCCAGCATCTGGACAATATCAATTCTAAGGTTCGGGTGGTGAAGAATCCCGGCATGCGGATGGCTGATTTTGGTCTGGAGACCTATCTTGAAGGGATTTTTGGTGATTTTACGGTCACGCCTCCGGCGGCCACGGTCAATATCCGTTTCACCCTCAATGATTTGCGTGGTTCGCAGGCCAAGGTGATCATGGATAAAACTTATCGTTGCACCCGCTCCATCCAGGAGAAGAAGCCGACTGCTCTGGTTGCCGGGATGAATGTGTGTGTTAATGAGATTTTAAATGAGCTTAACCAGGATTTCGAAAAAATGGCCCGCTAAAGTGTGAGGTTTGTTTGGGCGTGGAGTGAATGGTGGCGGCCCGAAGGGCCACGCGATTAAAGGACTTGGCCCGAAGGGCCAACCAAAGGGTTCCACCCTCTGGACTCCGGCTGGGGGAGGGCCCACGCGGGCCCTACCCCAGACCCCACCCGCGCCAGGGGGGCGGAGCCCCCTGGACCCCCAAGAAATCAGGGTCAGCTTACAATTTCACCTTCCCGCATCGCCGCAACTCGCTTCGAGTACGAAGCTCAGACAAGCGGCGACGCTTCATACTGCCTCGGCTTCTGGTGCCATAGGCAGTTTTACGTTGGGCTGTAACATTCTGCGATAGGCAGCTTCATCGGCTGGGTGATAGTTCTCGTATGTTCGGCTTAAATCAGCTTCCCCTTAAAGACCCTTTCCAGTGCTGGTAGTGCGTCCTCCGCCACCTATCGCTTTTCAATGAGTTGCTCATTAGAAAAAAGACGACAAAGTCTCGTCGTTACAGCGCTGGAAAAGCTATTGGAGGGGAAAAAGTAATCAGCCGAACATACGTGAAACAACAATCATTCGATGAAGCTGCCTATAGCAAAATGTAACAGCCCAATGTAATGTGGCCGCGAGCGGTTAGAGCGGAAGCTGTATGAAGCGTCGCCGCTTGTCTGAGCTTCGTACCCGAAGCGAGTTGCGGCGATGCGGGAAAAAGAAAGTTGAATCTGACCCTGACCTCTTGGGGGTCCAGGGGGCTCCGCCCCCCTGGCGCGGGTGGGGTCTGGGGTAGGGCCCGCGTGGGCCCTCCCCCAGCCGGAGTCCAGAGGGTGGAACCCTTTGGTTGGCCTTTCAGGCCAAGTCCTTTAATCCTGCGGCCCTCTGGGCCGCACTCCACTTCCCGGCTATTTATCGGCACTCAAAAATCTGGCCAGAGTGTCAATAAGTGTGTTGAGCTTGATAGGTTTGGCCAGATGAGCATTCATACCGGCACTAAAAGCCTTTTCAATATCATCATGAAAGGCATTGGCTGTCAGGGCGACAATAGGCACGGTATGCGAATCAGACCGGTCAGAGGAACGAATGGCCCGGCTGGCCTGATAACCATCCATCTTGGGCATTTGAACGTCCATCAGAATGATATCATAGGTGTTTTCGGCCGAACCCCTGAATTTCTGAACCGCGTCTGTGCCGTCCTCCGCATCATCGATTATCATTCCGGTATTCTTCAGCATGGCCCTGGCAACCTTGCGATTCAGATCAACATCGTCAACCAGGAGCACCCGCTTGCCCTCAAATTTGCCACCCGGATCAGCGGCCGCCTTTTCAACCGGCAAAACTTCGTCACTCTCGGTGAACCAGGCGCTGAAGCTGAATTCACTGCCACCGCCCTCTTCACTTTTGACCTCAATATCACCGCCCAGAATTCCTACGATGTGGCGGCTAATGGTCAACCCCAACCCGGTGCCGCCGTATTGCCTGGTTATATGTCCGCCAGCCTGCTCGAAAGGCTGAAAAACCGCGTCCAGAGCATCCGTGGAAATACCAATGCCGGTGTCCCGCACGATGAATTGCAGAAGAGTCTTGCCGTCTTTGCGGTCTTTCTTGAGAATATGGAACTCGACGGTGCCTCTTTCCGGCGTGAATTTGACCGAATTCCCCAGGAGGTTGATCAAAACCTGCCGCAGCCGCAAGGCGTCGGTCTTGAAAGTGGAGGGGGAAAGCGGATCAAAATACGTTTTAAAAATTATGGACTTTTCATCACAACGCGGCTTGATAATGCTGGTGACCATATTGGCCAGCACCCGCATGTCAACCGTTTCCATGTTGAGAACGATCTTGCCCGCCTCAATCTTGGAAAGGTCGAGAATGTCGTTCAACAGGCTAAGGAGGTGATGCGATGATGATTCAATCTGCTTGATATGATTTTTTATCTCAACAATGTCCTCATCTTCGCTCTGGACATGTTCAAGGTTCCGCTGCACGATATTGGATAAGCCGATTATGGCATTCATGGGTGTGCGGATCTCATGGCTCATCCTGGCCAGGAATTCACCCTTATGGGCGTTGGCCGTGCGGGCCTCGTCCATGGCGGCCTGAAGCTCCATCTGCTTGTTGACCATTTCGGTGACATCGGCTGTTTCAATGATATAGCCGATCTTTTCACCATCTTTGCTGTAGAGATAATTGGCCTGGCCTTTAATGTAGCGGTTTATGCTTTCCGCATACATTATTTCAGCCTCGCGCCCCTGTTCCAGCGCGGTAATGGGGCAGTATTTCGAGCCGGAAGGATAGGCGCTGCTGTCACCATAGGGCGTGCCGACAATATCGGACAGAGTTTTCTTGCATATCTCCAAACCGTAATCATTCATATAAATGACGTTACGCTTCATGTCGGTGATGGTCAGAGGGGCGGTGACGCTGTTGGTCAGGCTGTCGGCCATTTCATCAAAAGAATCGGCCAGGGTGCCAAATTCATCCTTGTTGAGCGCGTGGAACCGGAACTGGCGCTCACCCTCTTTAAAACGAGATATGCCCTTGATTAACTTGGTGATGCTGTTGGTCAGGAAGGAGGCCATCCAAATGGCTATGAAAACTACCAGCACGATCAGGATTATCGTGGTGGCCACCAGTTGGAAGAAAGTGCCGGAAAGGCTCTCGCCAATGGCCTGGACCAGCTTGTCCTCTGTTTCGCGGGCCGGCTGGGTAAAATCCTCCAGCCCCGAGCCAATAGCCACAAAACCGAAGCCCCGCTTGGAATAGCCATTGGCTTCTGAAGGGGCGTAGTGCCCGGTGTAATAGGGAATGGCGGCGGCGGTATTGAGTTTGTACAGTCCGCTCCAGAGAATATAGAACGAGCCGGAACCGCCCTCACCGGTCAGATCCATCCAGCCGGTGCATTGGGGAGCGTTGTTGAGGTAGCGGCCGTCCAGACCAACAAGGCCTCTTTTGGTAAGCTCCGCGGCGGGTTTTTTGGAGCGTGACTGCTCAAAGAAAGTGGGGTAGTCTTTTACATAGTCAGTCCACTTTTCCAGGCCGCTTTTCTGCCAGCCTTCGTATATCGACGCTTCCAGCCAGGGGATCTGAGGATCACCGGTTTCCGGATCGAATCCGACAATGGAATTATGGCGGGGGTGGCTTATATTGCGGCACTGGTAATCCCAGATGAAAGCGTAATTTCCTTCAAAAGCACTGGGCAGATCAGTATAGCGCTCGATCATGGGGGTGATGTGATCCACAAACTCCATGATATGGTCATGATTGAGGGCAAAAGTCACATAGCCGATAACTTCGCCGTCTTTCCCGGCCACGGGCGAAGCCCAGCGCACAATGCCCTCAAAGCGGCGGCCATTTGGGTTTTCCTTGCCGGCGAAGGACTGCTCTTCAGGCTCATATTCAATATCGTAACCACGATCGGCGGCGGCTTTGGCCACTATGTCCGGCGTATACATGCCGATAAAGTTGGAACCAACATATGCGCCGATAACATCGGAAACATAGATTTCACCCGGCCGCAGTTCCTTGACTTCGTCAAAATAGGTTTCGGCCTTTATATAGGTGTTCTGTTTATCGGAGACATTCTTTTTTTCCGGGCTGAAAGGAAAATTGACTTTGGGCGAATCGGAAGCCACCACCTTGATCACTTCATTGCCTTGAAGGTCAACAAAGGCGATCTCGTCATAAAGGGGTATGCTTATAAAATCGAAGGGCTCAGGCGGGCGATAGTTAAAGCCGTCCATATCGTTGTTTTCAACATTGGTGGAAACGCCGCCGGACAGATCCGGCTGGCTGGGCTCGGCCGGAACCCAGGATTGGCCGTCCGGGGCCAGAATCCATTTTCCAACTTTCACCACCCGGCCTCGCCGGCTCTCCACGAACTGGCGATACAATTCTTCAGAAGGCTCCTTAGTGGCCAGAAACAGGATATCGTCGTCACGTTCGTATAGGAAATCAGCTACCCGGCGGGCCGTATCTGTGGACATGCGCTCAATATTCTCAACCGCGCTGTCATTTAAAGCGGCGGAGGAATCCTCAACGGCGATATCCGTCAGAATGTTCCCCAGAGTATTGAACTGTCGCCAGGCAATGGCGGCCAATAGAATGAGGGGAATGACCTTGACCAGAAGAAAAATGATCACCAGCTTGGAGCGCATTCCCAGCCCCAGCCGGTTAAATAAACGATCCATTGACTGACTAAACCAGACGATGACGTTTTTCATACTTTTCAACAAAACCCTTTTTAAAACATCCTAAAATTGTCTCTAAATATTGTCATGAATAAACAGGATGTCAAGTCCCTTGGGGACGTTATTATCAAAAGATGATTTTTACCAGCCCATAGCCGACCTGCCCGGACCAGGTGATTGCCGGCACACCTCGGTGTATCTTCAACAAGCAGCAGGTTACATACAGCACCCTTCCCTATCTGGGGCAGAGGCGAGTTGATATTTTCAAAATGTAATAATTGGGGAATTTGAGGGATGATATTACGCTCCCGCCGGGCGGGCTTCAGCCATACAACTGGGCTTAAGGTTTTGAAATAACAATTCGCAAAAACAGTGTGCGATATATTTTGAAGATAATACCACAATTTCCCCAAACTGCAAATGGGGAAAACGTTTTCAGACCGGAAAACCGCACCGACATCAGGGAGATCTCGGAATATTATTCAACTAAACCTTATGAAATATGATATCGGCCTCTTACATAGCCGGGGAGGCGTTCTTCAAGCCCCGGACGGATTGATATGGGCACTCTTCTATTCAGGCCGCGCTTTTGCGAAGCCGGATCTGGCGATAGGCGGCCGGCGTCATGCCGGTGAATGTCTTGAAGTATTTATAATAGTTGTTCAGGCTCTCATAGCCCACGCTGATGGCGGCTTCCTGGATGGAAATGCTCTGGTCATCAAGTATGGTTTTGGATTTATCGATGCGCAGTTTGTTGACGTAATAGACGATACTGACCCCTACATGCTTTTTAAAGGTCCTGGCCAGGTGGCTGGCTGAAGTATGAAATTTCTCGCTGAGGGTGGTCAGGTCGAACTGGGTGGCGAAATTGTTGTGAATAAAGTCCAGGGCCTGGTTGGAAAGAAGATTCTGGGTGAAATTGTAGCCGATGCTGCGGGAAATGGCCTCCAGAAGCTGGGAGCAGTCAATGGGTTTTAAGAGAATGTCGCAGGCCCCCAGCCGCAAGGCCTCCTGGGCGTAGTTGAACGATTCAAAGGCCGTGATGATCACATAGCGGAAATCCGGCTGCCGCCGCATAACCTCCAACCCGGTGTGGACAGGCATCTGGATATCCATAAACACAATGTCGGGTTTCATCTCGCCGATCAGTTCCAGGGCCTGGCCGCCGTTTTCCGCTATGCCCTCGATGGAGACCGGGAGGCTTTCCTTCTCAATAAAGTGGCTGATTATGGAGGCCACGGCCGGTTCGTCATCGGCTACAATCGCTCTAATCATCATAACGCCCCTTGAATGCTTTAGGCAAAATAAGTTTAACACAGGTCAGAGAATCATGGTAAGCATCCCACTCGGAGGTGATATCCATGTCGAAATCGTCGCCATAGGCGTAACTCAATTTGGTGAAGATGAGGGACAGGCCGTGGCCGCTGTTGCTGGTCAGGCCGTTTTTCACCCTTAGGAGCACCGAATCATCCAGGCGCTTGCCATTGTTGCGCACGGAAACCACCACGCTCTCGTTCTTGGCCGCCACTTCCAGGGAGATATTCATCAGCCCCACAGAATCGCGGAAGCCGTGAATGAAAGCGTTTTCCACAATGGGCTGAAGAAAATTTATGGGGACTGGAATGGATAGAAGCTGACTGTCCACCGAACGGGCCACCAGAAGATTGTTGCCATAGCGGAGCTTCTGAAGGCTCAGGTAATTATTCACATATTCCAATTCTTCCCCAAGAGGCACGCTGGTTTTCTCGGTGGGGATGACATAGCGGAACATGCGTGAAAGCTGGATAATGGCTTCATAAAGTGATTCGCCCTTTTTTTTGAGGGCCATATCGGCCATGCAATTAAGGGTGTTGAAAAGGAAATGGCGATTGATCCGAAGGCTGGTGACTTTGCTTTCAGCCATACGCAGATTTTTTTCCAGGCTGATGCGGTGGGTCTCGGTTTCCCACAAAGTCCGGTTTCTCTTCTTCAGTTCCAACCGGGTGGCGTCGAACTCGCAATAGGCCTGAATGCTCTTGATGACCTGCCGCAGAAGTTTCTGAATGCCTATGGCCGTGCTCTTGGGCGTGTCATAGACGCCTTTGGGGCCGAAGTGCCCGCTGATTTCTGAAACGACGATATGCCCGCCCCGGATGGCCCCCAGTTCGCGGCCGCGATACATGATAGGCAGATGATAGACCAGGTGCCCATGGGAACAGACGAACCAGCGGTGATCCTTGGCCACCACCATGTGCGGTTCGCGGTGAGATGACAGGCATTCACAATCGGCCGGCTCTGAGGTGGGGCCGCACTTTTCATGGCAGAAAGGCGAGAAGAAATCGTGCTGAAAAACTTTGGACCTTCCGTCGTCAAAAATAGTGAAGGGCGCGTGAAAGGAATCCAGAAGGTGCGAATCAATAGCTTCCACGGCCGCATAGAGGTTGCCGTGGTAACGGCCGCCCAGTTCGTCGTCGGACTGGGTGCGGCTAAGGTCATAGGAAAAAGAGACCGGGATGGAAACCATCAGCTCCACCACCGGCTGATCGGTGGTGTTGACCGTGTCATGGGTGACGCCTGACTGCATGTGGAGGTGGTTGCCCTTGGTCAGGCGGAATTCCTGCCCGTTGACAATATGCAGACTTTCACCCTTGAGAATGAAGATGAACTGTTCCACGCCATAGTGGATATGTTCGTGCTGGCGCTGGCGCGGCAGAATGGTGCATATGCCGATATTCATCGACTGGCCGGGCGTGCCGCCGTCATTGGTGCAGAGCCAGTCAATATAGCCCCAGTTCATTTTTTGAATCGTCATGGTCCGGTCCGTTTCTTTTTACCGGCGCACGGCCAACCGGCCCCTAATGGGCGATTGTCAGCGTTGCCGGTGTTCAATATATAAATTTAATCCACCTCTCCGTATCCTTAATTAATTCAATAATATAAAAATAACTAACTTATTGTCAACCGATAAAGAAAAGAAATGCCGGGAGGCTGCCCGGCATTTCGTTCCAATATCAGCCGATAACGTTCTCCACCGGAGTGTAGATGTCCATCATGCCAAAGGCTTCAGCCACCGGCAGATAGGTTATGCGGCCCTTATACATGTTCAGGCCCAGGCGCAGTGGCTGGCTATCGCGGCAGGCTTTCTCCACGCCGTCTCCGGCCAGCGTCAGGCCATAGCGCAGGGTGGCATTGTTGAGCGCGAAGGTGGAGGTGCGGGCATAGGCTCCGGGCATGTTGGCCACGCAGTAATGAATCACATCATCAACCACAAAGGTCGGATCGCTGTGGGTGGTGGCGTGTGAGGTTTCAAAGCAGCCGCCCTGATCAATGGCCACGTCCACAATGACTGAGCCTGGTTTCATCATCTTCAGGTGCTCCCGGCGCACCAGCTTGGGCGCCTTGGCTCCGGGGATGAGCACGGCCCCGATGACGATGTCGGCCGTTTTCAGTTTCGATTCCAGGGTCACCGGGTCGTTATAGAGAGCATTGACATTGGCGGGCATGATCTCGCTGAGATACTCCAGCCGATTCAGGTTGAGATCCAGAATGGTGACGTTGCAGCCGAGCCCGGCCGCCACATGGGCGGCGTTGGCCCCGACCACGCCGCCGCCGAGGATGACCACTTCAGCCGGGGCCACGCCGGTTACGCCCATCGGGAGTATGCCGCGCCCGCCCTGGGTTTTGGCCACATGATAGGCCCCCATCAGGCTGGACATGCGCCCGGCCACTTCGCTCATGGGTTTCAGAAGCGGCAGGGCCATGCCCTCCTGCACTGTTTCATAAGCCAGGGCGATGATCTTACGGTCAAGGCAGGCGCGGGTCAGTTTCTCATCGGCCGCGAAATGGAAATAAGTGTAGATGAGCTGATTCTCACGCATGGAAGCATATTCGCTTTCCAGCGGTTCCTTGACCTTGACAATCATCTCCGCCTTGGACCAGACATCGGCGGCCGTCGGCAGAATTTCCGCGCCCGCGTTGATGTATTCCTGATCGCTGAGAGCCGAGCCGAGGCCCGCGCCCTTTTCGATAAAAACCTCATGTCCGGCCTGGACATAGGCATGGGCGGCGTTGGGAGTCATACCGACCCGGTTTTCATTATTTTTTACTTCTTTAGGACATCCGATTTTCATAATCTGCCTCATGTGCGTGGTCCGCACTGGACTGGTCCGATGCGGCTTCATTGGTTTGTGGTTGATCCCGGCCGGGAAGCGGCCTAATGCCTTTCTTGAATATGGAAACTTCCCGGCCCTAAACCTGCCCTGGTCGAAACCGTTACATCAAAGCCAGGGGCCAGGGCTGTGCCCTGGTCAATCTTCAAAATAGCCGGCCGGATAAAGCGGGAAGCCGGAGATGAGTTTTTCAGCTCTGTCTTTGCAGTCGGCCAGATTCTTCTGGTCTTCCGGTGCGGCGGCCACCTGATTCATGATGTCGGCTATTTCCTCAATCTGGGGTTCTTTCAAACCGCGCTGAGTGGTGGAAGTGAGGCCGATGCGAACGCCGCTGGTGACAAAGGGACTGGCCGGGTCGAAAGGCACCATGTTCTTATTGACCGTGATACCGACGACTTCCAGCGCGTTCTGAAAAATCTTGCCGGTGATGTTTTTAGGGCGCAGGTCAGTCAGGACGATGTGATTGTCCGTGCCGCCGCTGACGATGCGGAAGCCGCGCGCGGTCAGGGCTTCAGCCAGCTTTTTGGCATTAGCCAGGATCTGGCGCATGGTGGCTTTGAATTCATCGGATTTAAGGTGTTCAAAGACCCAGGCATTGGCGGCAATGGCCTGAAGATGAATGGAACCGAGCGTGCCGGGAAAAACGGCCTTATCCAGCTTTTTGGCATGTTCGGCTTTGCACATGATGAAGCCGCCGCGCGCGCCGCAGATGGTCTTGGAAGTTGATGAGGTCACGAAATCCGCGTAGGGCACGGGGCTGGGAATGACGCCCGCGCCCACCAGGCCGGAGATGTGGGCCATGTCGGCCAAAAAGTATGCGCCGACTTCCTTGGCCACGGCGGCCATGCGTTCGTAATCTATCAGGCGCGGATAGGAACTGGCCCCGGCAATGATCAGCTTGGGCTTGTTCTCTTTGGCCATGGCGGCCAGAGCGTCATAATCGATGAGTTCGGTTTTTTCGTCAACGCCGTAGGAAAGGAATTTATAGAACTTGGTATTGAAGTTGACCGGGCTGCCGTGAGTCAGGTGGCCGCCCTGGTCAAGGCGCATACCCATGATGGTGTCGCCCGGCTCCATAATGGCCGAATAGACGGAGTAATTGGCGGTGGAGCCGGAATAGGGCTGCATGTTGACATGCTCGGCTCCGTAAACATCTTTACAGCGCTGAATGGCCAGCCGTTCGAGGTCGTCGGCCACATGGGAACCGGCCTGAAAGCGGTTGCCGGGATAGCCTTCGGTGGTTTTGTTATTGAACACGCAGCCGCTGAGTTCCAGAACTTCAGTGGGAGCCGTGCTTTCCGAGGCGATCATTTCGATGTTGTGTTCCTGGCGATCCAGTTCCCTGGCCACAATGTCATAGAGAGCCGGGTCGCTTACCCTTGTGGACTTGAGCATATTTGCACTCCTTTAAATTCAGGGCGAGATTCGGTCCAGGCGTCGCACCGCAGTAAGGCGGACCGCTCCCCTGACATTTTCAAAGCCCTTAGTTGTTAGCCGCGATTGCTTTGCGCAATTCTTGGCGAAATTGAAGACAGACCTATCCATCAACGCCTGAAGCAACTATGTTGTTCCTCCGCGCGCCTGATAAAGACAACAAACTACCTGGCCTTGATGAAGAGAAAAACAACATCAGGGCGTATAAAAAAGCATCAATGGTTTGAAATTTTTAACTCATTACTATTGAACAGAATATTATCAACGGGAAGGAAAAAATGATATTCTCAATCTTGCGTATTTATTTATCAATCCTGCTCAGTGTTTTAGCCGTTGGCCGGGATGGTTTCCAGAGTTTTAATTTGAGCAGGATTGATAAAGGAAAGCGCAAGATTGAGACTATTATTTTCAGCCGTGCCTCATTTATCATATGACTAAAATTGGCAGAGTGAACGGCAGAAAATCTACATGGTTGTTGACGTGAGCCCCTGACAGTTTCCCAACGCAAAAAGCCCCGGCCGCCTGAAAGCGGCCGGGGCTTTTTGTTGTCGGTGAGATTTGGCTATGGGCCGGAGGCGGGGGTTGAAAATTTTCTTTCGTTTACCATTGTTTTTGCGCCACAACTCGCTTCGAAGACTCAGCTCAGACAAGTGGCGCAAAAACAATGGTTCTCTACAGAAATTTTTCAGCCCCCGCCTCCTACATTGTCGGCCACGCTATCAGAAGAATTATGAAGTGAGATGGTATTGCAGTGGCAGAGTGGACACGCGTTTATTCTTGATGCCCAGTTCTGAGGTAGCGGTAGTCCTCCTCTGAACTGGCACCTTATTTGTACCGCACATGAAAAGTGAAACCTATAGCTATTAAAACCAGCGTACCGAAACTCCTTCTTAGGAGTTTCGGTGGGGTCAAGGGGTTTACCCCTTGTGGGGTGGAGGGGCAAAGCCCCCCTCTTCTCTTCAACAGCCTCTTTGTCCTAAGACAGGCTGGTGAGGACGCCGGCGTAAATTTCGTCGGCCAGCTTTGTGGCTTTGGCCAGGATTTTTTCGCCGCCGCCTTTGTATTTTTCCACGAATTCTTTGTCATCAATGCCGGGGACGTTGATGAGGATGTTCAGCCAGGCGCCCTGGGTGGCGGCTTTGAGGCTAAGGGCCGCTACGCCGAAGTCGCTGGCCGCGTTGGGGTTGGTCTTGCCGATGGCTTTTTCAGCCAGTTCCAGGGCGGCCAGGGCCTGCTCCATCATGGAATAGGGAGAAATGGTGCAGGCTTTGAGGGCTTCCTGCATGGCCTTTTTGCGGGCGGCCTTATCTTCATCGGTGCTTTTGGGCATTTCGAAGACGGCGGTGACGCTGTTGAAAGCTTCGGTGTCGCGGTCGATGATGGCCACAAATTCGTTTTTGATTTTTTCTGATTCAGCCAGAAGAGAAGTCATCAGCTCCTGATGCTCGGCGAATTTGGCCTTGCCGGAGGTCAGGGCGGCCACCATGTGGATCAGGGCCGCGCCGAGGGAACCCTCCAGCGCGGCGGTGGAACCGCCGCCAGGAGCGGGGGCTTCGGAGGCCAGAACATCGGCGAACTCTTTCAGGTTGTGATCTATCAGCTTCATCATGACTCCTTAAATATGAGGGAATTATACGTTGGTTCAGACAGACCGGCCGGACGGTTTGGTAATCGCCCGGCCGCAGGTTGCAATCATCAAAGATGATTGCGGACTAGCCGAGCAGGTGGTTTTCCAGGACCTGCTTGCCGTAATCAAAGCCTTCAATCTTGAGATAATATTCAGCACAGTCAATGAGGGCCTTGGCCGGGGTCAGGCCGATGACTTCGCTGCCGGTAATCTGAACGCCCCAGCGGGCCGCCTCAAAGCGAACGGCTTCAAAGACACGATAGATGGGGGTGCCCTCATAGTTGACCAGGTTCATGGAGACCTGGGCGATGTTGCGGTCTTCCAGCATGACGCCGATGGCCTTGCAGTATTTGTAGCCGCCGTTCTGGGCGCGGATGGTCTTGGCAATGGCATTGGCGATGTTGATGTCGGAAGTGTTGAGATTAATGTTATAGGCGACCAGGGGCATGCGGGCGCCAATGGCGGTGATGCCGGCGGTGGGGTGGATTTTTCTTTCGCCGTAATCCGGGGCCCATTCTTCCTGAAGAAGTTTTTCGGGCATGCCTTCGAACTGGCCTTTGCGCACGGTGGCCAGGTTGCGGCGGCCTTCGGATTTGGCCGAACCTTCATAGAGGAATGAGGGAATCTTCAGCTCATTATAAATGCGCTCGGCCACCTTTTTGGAGATTTCCACGCACTCTTCCATGGTGACGTCTTTTATGGGCACGAAGGGGATGACGTCGGTGGCGCCCATGCGGGGGTGCTCACCGGAGTGCTTGGTCATATCGATTTTTTCGCTGGCCAGCTTGGCCAAGCGAAAAGCGGCTTCGGCAATGCCCTCGGGGCTGCCGACCAGGGTGAAAACGCTGCGGTTGTGGCTGGCATCACTGGAATGGTCCAGAAGGGTGACGCCGGGGACGCCCTGGGCTTCTTTCACCAGGGCCTCGATAACGGCCTTGTCGCGGCCTTCGCTGAAATTGGGGATACATTCTACGATTTTCGCCATTTTTGTAACTCCTTCGACCGGCCTCAAGGGGCTGGTTGATTTGGGTGATAGCCGCATTATGGGGCGTCTCGCCAATAGCCGCCGGCGGGCCGGACGGACTTGGTTTTTCAGAAAATATAGCACATCTACACATGTATTTACAACGCAACATTTGAGAAGCAAATAAAAGGCCATATATAAGTGGGCTGAAACAATGATGATTTTAAAACAGCATTGATATGCAGTTAAAAAATGGAACATAATTATAAATTGATCGTTTACTATTTAAACATTCAGTGCTAATATTAACACCCAAGGAGACCCGCATGGAGCCGACTTTCATCATAACCTCACCCAATACCCAGTTCACGGAAATGGCCCGCAGCGTTTCCGAGGAAATGCAGTTCAAAGCCATCATCATTGAGGCCGTCCTGGAAGACGCGGTGGAACGCATCACCGTAGCCTCCAGAGACAATGACGTCTCGGCTATTATCAGCCGCGGCGGCACGGCCAGCATGATCCGGGAAATTTCCAGCATTCCGGTTTTGGTGGCCGAGGCCAATGATTTCGACATTCTCATATCGCTCCTGGACGCGGCGGCCATATCCAGGGAAGTGGCCTATGTGCTTTCGGCCGATTATTCCATCGAAGACCTCTCCTGGGTAACGGAACGCTTTAAAATTAAAATGCGTCCCTATTTTTTCAAAAACAACGCCGAGCTGAATCAGGCCATTCTTCAAGCCCGGCGCGACGGCCACAAGGTAGCGGTCAGCGGCAGCGACAACGCCCGCAAAATCTGTGAGGACAACGGGCTGGCCTGCGTTCTGGTCAACACCAGCCGCCGCACCATGATGGAACTGATGCAGCGGGCCGCCCTGATCGCGGAGGTGCGCGGCCGCGAAATCGGCCACCGCCACCGGCTGGCCGCCACTTTCAACCTCATCCCCGAAGGCGTCTTCTATCTTGACGGCGACGACACGGTTTCGCTGGTCAACAGCCACGGGCTGGACCTTTTGGGCCTGTCCAGCGAGAGCGAAATAGTCGGCCGCCCGCTGGCGGACTTTATCAAGGAACCCTTTTTAGAGCAAATCATTCGCGAACAGCGTGAATATTCCGGCATCGTCTTTGAATTATCGGGCAAAACCATACTCCTGTATACCGCTCCAGTGCTGGTCCAGGGGCAATACCTGGGCACCGTGGTCAGTCTTCAAAGGGCTTCGGAAGTGGAAAAGCTGGAACACCGGGTCCGGCGTGAAATCCACTCCTCCGGCCTGACCGCCCACACTACTTTCAAGGATATGGAGCTGTCGGCCTGGGCTCCGGCCATGCGGGCCTGCCTGGTCAGGGCCAGGCAGTATGCCGCCACTGAAAATACCGTCCTCATCACCGGCGAAAGCGGCACCGGCAAGGAACTGATGGCCGAAAGCATACACAACGGCTCCCGCCGCCGGGGCCAGGCCTTTGTGGCCATTAACTGCGCGGCCCTGCCGCTGACTTTGCTGGAAAGCGAATTGTTCGGCTATGAAGAGGGGGCGTTCACCGGAGCCCGGCGGGGCGGCAAGCCCGGCTATTTCGAGCTGGCCCACGGCGGCACCCTCTTCCTGGACGAACTGGGACTCTTGCCCCAACATGTCCAGATGCAGCTCTTGCGCGTGCTACAATCACGGCAGGTGCTGAGGGTCGGCGGGCGCAAGATGATTCCGGTGGATGTGCGGGTGGTGGCCGCCACCAATGCCGATTTGAACGCGGCCGTGGCCGACGGCTCTTTCCGGCAGGATCTGTATTATAGGATCAACGTCCTCCATGTCGATATCCCGCCTTTGAGGCGGCGGCCGGAAGACATCCCCCTGCTGGTGTCCCGTTACCTCCCCAAATACGCCCATGAAAACGGCCGGGCCATTACCGGCATGGACGAAGCGCTGATGGCCGCGCTCCAGCGTCACAGCTGGCCCGGCAATGTTCGGGAACTCTTGAATTACCTGATGCGCCTCAGTGTTTCCGGCCAGGGGCCGCTGTTGACTGAAAGTGACCTGGAAGCCTGCGGAATCAGCCTGGGACAGCCGGTAATGACTTCCCATGATGATGGCCCCTCAGCCATTGACCCAACTGAACCAAACATTGTATATGATGAGTCCATGATACATCTGACCCCGGGAAACATGGAAAACATGGAGCGGGAAATCATCCGCTGGTACATGCGCCGCTGCGGCGGCAACCGGCAGAAGGTCTGCGAAGAACTGGGGCTCAGCCGCACCACTCTTTGGAAAAAACTCAAGACAATGGGCCTTGAGGCCTCATGGTAACAAATACGACATATGTTTATAAAATGAACAAATAATCTCCAATTAAGTTCAGAAAGGAAACGGAGCGAAATACCGTTTTACAAAACACCCCGCATTTTCAGCCAATTAGAATTGGCACGTTCTCTGCTCTATACATTCCCAAGCATGTTATCAACGATTGAGACTGACCACATCAAAATTAGGAAGGCCTGAATAACCAAGGGACCATAAGGTACCCGTCCAGCCTCAGGCCGACTCTGACCTGCCGATGGAAACAGCCATTCGGGCAAAGGAGCTTTACATGACACAGAAGGTTATTATTTTAGGTGTTATCGGGGCGGACGTCCATGCCGTGGGCAACAAAATCCTGGCTTTCGCTTTTGAGCAAGCCGGATTCAAGGTCGTCAACCTCGGCGTTATGGTCAACCAGAAGGAATTCATCGATGCGGCCATTGAAACCAATGCCGACGCCATCGCGGTTTCCTCCCTTTACGGCCATGGCGAAATCGACTGCCGGGGCCTGAGGGAAAAATGCCAGGAAGCGGGCCTGAATAACATAAAACTCTACGCCGGCGGCAACCTGGTGGTGGGCAAGGCCGACTTCTCGGAAGTGGAACGCACTTTCAAGGATATGGGCTTTAATCGGGTCTACCCTCCCGGCACCCCCCCGGAGACCACCATCGCCGACATGAAAGCGGATCTTGTCTAACAAGGCCGAAAGGCAACGGAGCTGACCATGAAAATCATTTTGACCGCTGATGTCGGCAGCACTTTCACCAAGCTGACGGCAGTGGACATGGAGACCAAAAAAATCATCGGCACGGCCAAATCCTTCACCACCATCGAAACCAACGTGATGGAAGGATACGGCAAGGCCATGGCCGAGCTTGAAGCCCAATGCGGCAAGCTCGTCTTTGATAAAAAGGTCGCCGCCAGTTCCGCCGCCGGCGGGCTGAAAATGATAGCCGTGGGCTTGGTTCCCGATCTGACGGTTCAGGCCGCCCGCATGGCCACGGCCAATGCCGGGGCAAAGATCATGAAGACGTTCTCCTATGAACTCAGCCGCGATGAACTGGATGAAATCGTCAGTCTCGCGCCCGACATGATTCTCTTGTCCGGCGGCACCGACGGCGGCAACAAGGACGTCATCCTTCATAACGCCCGTCTTCTGGCCGATTCACCTCTGACCTGCTCCATAGTGGTGGCGGGCAACAAAAGCGCCAAGGACGACCTTCAGGGCATCCTGAAAAATTTCGGCGGCGAGGTTTTGTTCTGCGCCAACGTCATGCCCGAACTGAACCAGTTGAACATCGAACCGGCCAAAAAAGCCATTCGTGACCTGTTCATCAAAAATATCATCTCCGCCAAAGGCTTGAGCGAACTCCAGGCGACCCTGGCCAGCGAGATTATTCCCACGCCGCTGGCGGTCTTTGAGGCCGCCTCTTTATTAAGCAAAGGCACCAAAAGCTCGCCCGGTCTGGGCGAACTGGTGGTCTTTGACGTGGGCGGGGCCACCACTGACGTCTATTCCATGGCCGAAGGTCTGCCGACCAGAGCTAATGTCTTTCTCCACGGTTTTCGCCATCCCTTTGCCAAAAGGACAGTGGAGGGTGACCTGGGCATGCGCTACAGCCTGCGCCCCTTGGCCGAGGCTATCGGCGTGGACAACATCGCCTGTCTTCTGGATATTGATGAACGCGAAGTTGAAGCCTGGATCAGCACCTGCTCCGCTAACCCGGAAATTTTGCCGGAAGCGAAAAGCCTGGCCAAAAGGATCGACGAAGCCATGGCCAGGGCGGCGGTGAAGATTTCCATGGAGCGCCATGTTGGCTCAGTCGAGGCGGTCTTTACCAGCACCGGCCAGTCCTTCGCCCAGACCGGCAAGGATCTGAGCGAAGTGCGTTACCTGATTGGAACCGGCGGCCCCATTATTCACGCCGCTGATCCCGATTACGTTTTGAAGGCGGCCGTTTATGAGCCTTCCGATATGAATTTATTGAAACCGCTGGCCCCTAAAACCCTGGTCGATAAAAAATATATTCTGTCGGCCATGGGCACACTCTCCCGGATAGAACCGGAAACGGCGCTGGCTATAATGAAAGAAGAAATCCCGGTCGAATGAAACGCCCGGCCAACTAAAAAAGGAAATTAACTTTTGAATGACACGCGCGTTGCCGCCGCCCGAAAAAGGAGCGCATCGCAAGCAAATACGGAATTTTTAGGCCATTTGTGAACATGCGGATTATTCTTTAGTTGAAACCCTGTTGAAATTTGGCGGATACAGCCGCAGAGAGGTTTTTTACCATGATTTTGAAAAATGAAAAACTGGCTGACGACGTGTTCCAGAGCCTGCGTAAGGAAGTCCTTCAGCAGTGGCCCACCGGGCAGGATGTAAACTTCGATGAAGCCGTGAAGTATCAGAAGGAAATTCCGACGGCCAAACGTTTCTCGGTCAAGCTGGACAAGGCCGACAAGAGCGGCGCGACTCTCATTCAGCCCCGCGCCGGCGTGGCTCTGCCCGATGAGCACATCGAGCTTCTGCGCTATCTGGAGACCGAGGGCGAAGCCGACCTTCTGCCCAGCACCATCGACAGCTATACCCGCCACAACCGCTATAAAGAAGCGGAAACCGGCATCGAAGAGAGCCGCAAGCACAAACGCTCGCTCCTGAACGGCTTTCCGGCCGTCAACCACGGCGTGGGCATCTGCCGCAAAGTCACCTCAGCCCTGAAGAACCCGGTGCAGGTGCGTCACGGCACGCCCGACGCCCGCCTTCTGACCGAAATAAGCGTGGCCGGCGGTTTCACCTCCTATGAGGGCGGCGGCATCTCTTACAATATCCCCTACGCCAAGGAACACTCGCTGGAAAAGACCATCTACGACTGGCAGTATGCCGACCGCCTGATCGGCCTTTATGAGGAAGCGGGCGTCACCATCAACCGCGAGCCCTTCGGCCCCCTCACCGGCACCCTGGTGCCGCCCTGCATCTCCAACACGGTGGCTGTCCTGGAAAGCCTCATGGCCGCCGCCCAGGGCGTGAAACACCTGACCGTCGGCTACGGCCAGTGCGGCAACATCATTCAGGACGTGGCCGCCATTAAGTCCCTTCGCAAGGTGACTGAAGAATATTTGCGTAAATACGGTTTCAACGACGTGACCGTCACCACCGTTCTCCATCAGTGGATGGGCGGTTTCCCGCAGGATGAATCCAAAGCCTTTGGCGTCATCTCCTGGGGCGCGGCCACGGCCGCCCTGGCCGGGGCCACCAAGGTTATCGTCAAGACTCCGCATGAGGCAATGGGCGTCCCGACCAAGGAAGCCAACGCCGCGGGCCTGAAAGCCACCAAGCAGGTGGTCTCGATGCTCAGCGACCAGAAGCTCCTGAACCTCAAAGAAGTGGCCGACGAAGTTCAGATCATCGAAGAGGAAATGAACGTCATTCTCAAAGCCATCGAAGAAGTCGGCGGCGGCGATTATGCCATCGGTTCGGTGCGGGCCTTTGCCGCCGGCATCATCGATGTGCCCTTCGCTCCCTCAAAATTCAACGCCGGCAAAATTCTCCCGGCCCGTGACATGAACGGCGCCGTGCGTATTCTCGATTGCGGCAACATTCCCTTCACGGAAGATCTGAAAAAATTCCATCGTGAAAAAATGGAAGAACGCGGCAAGGCCGAACGCCGCCCGGTTTCCTTCCAGATGGTGGTTGATGACATTTATGCCATCGGCAAGGGCCACCTGGTGGGTCATCCCGCCTGATAAATTCCGCATCCGGTTCCGGGTGCAAACGGCTTAGGCTACAAGCCGTTTGTACCCGGCTGCGGGATTTTAGAATACACTCGGATTCTTATATAATACGGACGGGAAGAGACCTGACCATCTCCTCCGGCGGTCCTTCACAATCAACACAGCACACAGGATCTCGCGGCCGGTAAATCAAATCCCACGGCCACGCCTGCGGTTGGCGAAAATCAGGAGTATTTTTTATGAAAATCATAGACATGGTTTGTTCACCTGGCAAAACCGGTTTCTTTTTTGATGATCAGAAAGCCATCAAGGGCGGCGCGGTCCCGGACGGCAACACCTATATCGGCGAGCCCGCCACTCCCGGTTTCACCCAGGTGCGTCAGGCCGGCGAATCCATCAGCGTCATGCTGATTCTCGAAGACGGCCAGGTTGCCTACGGCGACTGCGCGGCCGTGCAGTATTCCGGCGCGGGCGGCCGCGATCCGCTTTTCCTGGCCAAAGATTTCATTCCCATAATTGAAAAGGAAATCAAACCTCTTCTGGTGGGCAAGGAAATCACCACTTTCCGCAAAATGGCCGAAGAAGCCGATCATCACAAAACCGCCGACGGCCAGCGCATGCACACCGCCATTCGCTATGGCGTGACCCAGGCCATTCTGGACGCCGTGGCCCGCAGCCAGCACAAACAGATGGCCCAGGTGGTGGCGGACGAATATAATCTGACCATCTCCGACAAGCCCATTCCCATATTCTGCCAGTCCGGCGACGACCGTTACCTCAACGCCGACAAAATCATCCTCAAGGGCGCGGACGTTCTGCCCCACGCCCTGTTCAACAACGTCAAGGACAAACTGGGCGAAAACGGCGAAAAGCTGAAAGCCTATGTCGAATGGTTAGCCAAACGCATCGACAAGCTGAAACCCAGCCCCGATTACAAGCCGATCATGCATATCGACGTCTACGGCACCATGAGCCCGGCTTTCAACAACGATTTTGAAAAAATCACCGATTTCCTCGGCGAGCTGGAAAAGGCGGCCAAGCCTTACCACCTCAGAATCGAAGGCCCCGTGGATATGGGCGACCGCGAAAAACAGATTCAGGCTCTTAAGGAAATCTGCGAACTTCTGGCCAAGAAAAAAATCGATGTTGAAATCGTGGCCGACGAATGGTGCAACACCCTTGAAGACGTGCGCGACTTCACCGACAACAAGGCCGGCCACATGATCCAGATCAAAACCCCGGACCTCGGCGGCATCAACAACTCCATCGAAGCCGTGCTTTATTGCAAGAACAACGGCACCGGGGCCTATCTGGGCGGCACCTGCAACGAAACCGAGCGTTCGGCCCAGGTCTGCGTCCACGCGGCCATGGCCACCTCCCCCGTCCAGTGCCTGGCCAAACCCGGCATGGGTGTGGATGAAGGTTTCATGATCGTTTATGATGAAATGCAGCGCATCCTGGCCTTGAAAAAAGCTGGAAGGTGAGTTATGGAAGAAATTAGAATATTATCCCCCACGGCCATTCTCGGCTACGGCTTTCCCGAAAGCTCGTTTCAGGCCGCATTGGCCAAGAACCCGCACGTCATCGCCGTTGACGCTGGTTCCACCGACCCCGGTCCGTATTATCTCGGCTCCGGCATCTCGTTTACCGACCGCGCGGCCGTCAAGCGCGATCTGGCCCTGATGATCCCGGCCGCCCTGGAGCGCAAGATTCCTGTGATCGTCGGCACGGCCGGCGGCTGCGGAGCTGACAGCCACCTTCAGTGGTGCATCGAGATCGTGCGCGAAATTTCCAAAGAGCAGGGCCTGACCTTCAAAATGGCCACCATCAGCTCGGAAATCAAGCATGACGATGTGCTGAAAAACATGGCCGCCGGTAAGGTCAAACCTCTTCATCCGGCCCCGGAGCTGACCCGCGAACTGGTGGACCAGTCCACCTCCATCGTGGCCCAGATGGGTGTGGAACCCTTCATCAAAGCCCTGGATATGGGCGCGGAAGTCATTCTGGCCGGCCGCGCCTATGACCCGGCCGTCTTCGCCTCTCTGGCCGTTAAAGAGGGATTTGATCCGGGCCTGGCCATTCACATGGGCAAAATTCTGGAATGCGCGGCCATTGCCGCCACCCCCGGCAGCGGCAGCGACTGCATGTTCGGCACTTTAAGGAAAGACCACTTCATCCTGGAACCCCTGTCGCCGGAACGCAAGTGCACCACCCTGTCGGTGGCCGCGCACACGCTGTATGAGAAGACCAATCCCCTGATTCTCCCCGGCCCCGGCGGCGTTCTGGATCTGAACCAGACCACTTTCACCCAGGCCACGGAAAATTCGGTTATGGTCAAGGGCAGCCGTTTTGTTCCTATCCCGGCCGATCAGAAATACACCATCAAGCTGGAAGGGGCCAGACGCGTCGGTTTCCGCACCGTCTCCTTCGCGGCCACGGCCGATCCGATCATGATCCGCCAGATGGACAAGATCGTGGAGGGCGTGCGGGCCAGGGTTAAATCGAATTTCAACCATCTGGATGAAAAATCCTTCTTCCTGGATTTCAAGATCTATGGCCAGAAGGGCGTGATGAGCATGTTCAAGGGGCTGCCCCCGGCCAGCGAACACCAACCGGCGGAACTGGCCATCATCATCGAGGCCGTGGCCCCGACCCAGAGCGAGGCCAACACCATCTGCGGTTTTGCCCGTTCGACGATGCTCCATTACGGTTACGAGGGACGCATCTCCACGGCCGGAAACCTGGCTTTCCCCTTCTCGCCCTCTGATTTCAAGGCCGGGGAAGTTTATGAATTCAGCGTCTATCATCTGATGGATGTCGACGATCCCTGCCAGTACTTCCCTATCCAGATGAAGAACTGCGCTAAAGGAGAGTGCCATGAAATATAAGCTGATCGAACTGGCCGACGTCATCAGAAGCAAGAACTCCGGGCCCTATGAAATAACGTTTGACATTATCTTCAAAGAAGAGACAATGTTTCAAAAGGCGGCGGCCTCCGGCGTTTTCAACAAAAAACTTTTTGCCGACCTCTATCACCTGAAAGAGGAAGATGTGATCAGCGTGGTCAATTTTCCTCCGGCCAAGGCTATCAAGGCTACCATCGTGCGGCCCATGGCTTCCGGCAACTTAGGTGAAGCCGACGTCTACGGCGCCCAGCAGCACGGCCCCATGCTGGGCATCGAGTTCGAAATGTAACCGGCCGCGCTGTTTTAATTATGGCGCTTTTCCACAAACTTGCGGGTCGTAGCCTGGCAAAAAACGTGTTCTTTGCCAGGCGAGCAACAGTTCGGGCTTAAAAATCAGTCCTGGCGCTCCGTCTCTCTGCCGTTCGACCCCTTGTATTGAGACATAGCGCCCCTTGACTGGCCCGCCATGCGCGGGCCAGTCTATTTGGCTAAGGAGATATCAGTGGACGCCATATCATTACAACACATTTATTCAGTCTATTTCGCTCCCCGCGGCCGTGAACGCCTTATGAGCCTTGGGGAACAGCTCGCCCACCTCCATCTCAGCTACAAAGACCGCCTCATCGCCATTATCGGCGATTCCGGCAGCGGCAAATCACTGATCATCAAGGGACTCTTCCCCGGCGTGGCCCTCTCCAATGATGACGACGTCATCTCCATGGACAAAGTCATGCAGGTGCGGCCGATGGATCTCGATCACGATTTCAGGACGGCCACCTATCACATCGATATGCGCTTCCAAATGGCTTTCACCCAGATGTTTGAAATCGTCGATTTCGTCAAGGGAGCATTGGAGCACGGCCGCCGGGTGATTATCGAGCACTTCGACCTTCTCTACCCCTTTCTGAAAATCAATGCCGATATCATCATCGGTATCGGTGAGGAAGTTGTCGTCACCCGCCCCACCCTCTTCGGCCCCCTGCCCAAGGACATTTACAACGTGGTCATCCCTTCGCTCTATAAACGGAGAATGGCTCACAGCGCCGAGGATCTGACCGCCTACGCGCTTCATAAAATCTATGACTTTCCCTTTCGAAAGTTTAAAAATGCCAACAGCGACATCCGGGGCGGCTTTGTGCTGAAATTTCCGGAGAAGCTGGAAGTGGATCTGCCCAAAGTGGAAGAGTGCGTTAAAGATCTGATTGCCCAAAACCTGGATATAGGCTATTATGATGAAGATCACATCCAGATAGGCGACCATATCACCATCCCCTGTACGGGTCCGCGCATTCACGTTCGCAACACCGGGGATATCGAGAACTACAGGCTTTGGCCGGAATTTGTTTTTGACAAAAGCACCGGCCGCCACGCCCTGGTGGGCATGGTCACCGGGCAGGACAATGACTACGATAATTTCAACCAGATCAACCCCGAAATCAACAGCGGCGTTTTTTAAAACGGACGCCTGAAGAAGCCAGGAAAATTATGCGTGAAATATCATTTGATCAAATACGTGAGGCGATCAGCCAGATGTGCATCGAGGCCAACTGCCTGATCAGCGAAGACATCAGGTGCGCCCTGAAGAAAGCTGAACAGGCCGAAGAGAACCCCTTAGGCCGCGAAGTTCTGGGCACTCTTCTGGCCAACGCGGTGGTGGCCGAGGAAAAAATGATCCCCATCTGCCAGGATACCGGCATGACCGTGGTCTTTATGGAAATTGGCCAGGAAGTGCACGTCACCGGCGGCTCAATCGCTGAGGCAGTCAACGCCGGTGTGGCCAAGGGCTATGAAGAGGGTTATTTGAGAAAATCGGTGGTGGCCGATCCCATTCGCCGTGAAAACACCAAAAACAACACCCCGGCCGTCATCCATTATAACATCGTGCCCGGCGACAAGCTCTCCATCACCGTCTCCCCCAAGGGCTTCGGCAGCGAGAACATGAGCGCCTTGAAAATGCTCAAACCTTCCCAGGGGCTCGAAGGCATGAAAAAATTCATCGTCGACACCGTCATCGCGGGCGGCCCCAACCCCTGCCCCCCCATCATCGTGGGCGTGGGCGTGGGCGGCACCATGGAAAAAGCGGCCGTTATGGCCAAACAGAGTCTTCTGCGGCCGATTGGCGAAAAGAATACCGATCCCTTCTGGGGCTCTATTGAAGACGACCTTCTGGCCGAGATAAATAAGCTGAACATCGGCCCGGCCGGTTTCGGCGGCAAGACCACGGCCATGGCCGTCCATATCACGCCTTACGCCACCCATATCGCGGGCCTGCCGGTGGCGGTCAACATCGGCTGCCACGTAACCCGCCACGTCCATCGCGATCTGTGAGGTGAAACATGAGCGAAAAGAAAATCATCAAAACCCCATTGAGCGATGAAACAATGCGCGGTCTCCGGGCCGGAGAGATGGTCTACATCAGCGGCACGGTCTACACTGCCCGCGACGCGGCCCACAAGCGTTTGGTGGAAATGATCGAAAAGGGTGAACCCATGCCCTTTGATTTCGCCGGTCAGGTGGTCTACTACGCGGGCCCCTGCCCCAACAAGCCCGGTTTCGTGATCGGCTCCGTCGGCCCCACCACCAGCGGGCGCATGGACGCCTATACCCCGGCCCTGATTGATCGGGGTCTCAAAGCCATGATCGGCAAGGGTCTGCGTGATGAAACGGTAATTAAGGGCATAGTCGATAAAGGCGGGGTCTATTTTGCCGCCATTGGCGGCGCGGCCGCCCTGATGAGTCAGTGCGTTAAGGAAGTGGAGATTATAGCCTTTGAAGATCTGGGCACCGAGGCTATCCGTAAACTTACCGTGGAAGAACTGCCGGTGGTGGTGGCCATTGATTCATTGGGCAACAACGTGTATCAGCACAACTAATACGTTGTCAATATTGAATTTACCAAAAAAGCGGGTGACCGCCGCCGGGCGAAATGTTTTGGCCCGGTTTCGTGACTAAAGCCCCCCGGAGCGAAACCGGGCCAAAACATTTCGCCCGGCGGCTGCCTGTTCGGCTTTCTTAAAGGCCGGAAAGCTTGCCTAGCTGAAGTGGGGGCCGGACAGCAATTTTAAGCCAACTCAGCCGCATATAACGGGGGTCGAGCCATGGATGGCGAGACGGAGCGCCAGCGACTGGTTTTAAAGCCGATGTGGCAACTTGCGGAGCAAAAACCACGCTTTTTGCGTAGCTGTGAACTGCCGGTTCACGGAAATAGTGGAACTCTCAATAGTGGAATTCTTAGATGTGAGCGGCATTAGCCGCCTGGAGGGCGGCCCTGTCCGGGGCCGCCCAAAAATTGCGAGGTGTATGACAAATGAACTTTGAAATGATTGACGGAATCGCCACCCTGAAACTTGATCTGGTGGCGACCACAACCCTGGCGGCCCTCTTGTTGATGCTCGGTTACTTTCTGAAAAGAAAAATCGACTTTTTGGAAAAATTCTGTTTCCCGGTGCCGGTCATCGGCGGCTTTGTGTTTGCCATCTTCATTTGGATTTTCCGCATTACCGGAACCTTTCACATTTCCCTGGACACAACTCTCCAGACACCGTTCATGCTGGCCTTCTTCACCACCGTGGGTTTAGGCGGCAGCCTGGCCCTGATCAAACTCGGCGGCAAGAGCCTGATCATCTATCTGGTCTTCTGCTGGTTCCTAGCCGTTTTTCAGAACACCCTGGGTGTGGGGCTGGCCAAGATGCTTGATATCCATCCGGTGCTGGGCGTCATGGCCGGTTCGGTTTCTCTTGAAGGCGGCCACGGCGCGGCGGCCACTTTTGGCCCTGAGGCGGAAAAGCTGGGCGTTATGGGCGCGACGGCCGTGGCCATTGCCTCCGCCACCTTCGGCCTCATCGCCGGCAACCTCACCGGCGGCCCGCTGGCCCGTAAGCTGATTACCAAATACAATGTCGAGATCAAAACCGCCGACACCGGCATGGGCGATTATGAAGCTCTGGTCAGTGAGGCCCAGGCCAAGGAAACCATAACCGCAAAAGGTTTCCTGTTCATGATGGCCGTTATCGGCGTGATGATGGTCTTCGGCGTGTGGCTGTCCGGCTGGGTGAAAACTCTGGGCATCCCCAACTTCTTCCTGCCCGGCTATGTGGGGGCCATGTTCGGAGCCATCATACTCCGTAACATTAATGACAAGACCCACACCTTTGTGCTCAACAGCCGCATCATCGATCTGATGAGTGATGTTTCCATCGGCATGTTCCTGAGCATGGCCATGATGAACCTGAAGATATGGGAACTGGCCGATCTGGCTATTCCGTTGATCATTATTCTGGTTGTTCAGGTGGCCTGTCTGGTCGCGCTGGTCTATTTCGTGCTGTTCCGTCTTCTGGGCAAGGATTACGACGCGGCCGTAATGTGCGCCGGCGCCATGGGTCACGGCCTGGGCGCTACCCCCAACGCGGTGGCCAACATGGGTGCTGTTAGTGAACACTTCGGTCTCCGCAGCAACAAGGCTTTCCTTATCGTACCCCTTTGCGGCGCGGTGCTGATCGACCTGGTGGGCATACCCTGCATCGTCTTCTTCATTGGCGCTTTCGCCGGCTGACCCTGAAGAAGCCTGACAATTTCAAGGATATTGCCAGGCCTATTAAAACAAACCTGGAAAGCCGGCCCCTTGGCCGGCTTTCCTTTCATTAACCTCTACGAAAGGCGTAATGTCATGAAGCATACAATTCTGAAACCCGAAGATTATCGCAACATGCCCTGGAAAAACGGATTGGGCACAACGTGCGAAATCCTGCGGGAACCGGCCGACGATTCACAGCCATTTGATTGGCGCATTTCAGTGGCCGATATTAAAGAGAATGGCCCCTTCTCCATTTTCTCCGGCTACACCAGAATCATCAACACTTTGGAAGGCAGCGGTATGCGCCTGATGGTCGACGGTGTGGACAGCGGTGATCTGAAGCAGTATGACCCTTTCGTATTCAGCGGCGACAGCCAGGTGGAAAGTGAACTGATCGACGGCACCATCCGCGATTTCAACCTGATTTACCGCGCCAGCGTCTGCAAAGGCCGTCTTCAGTGGCTGAACGTGAGCGGCCCGCGAGCTTTCTGCTCACAGGCCGACCATATAATTATTTACGCGGTGAAGGGAATAAAAGTGGCGGCCGCTGATTTTACAGCTCAACTGAATGACAACCACACTCTGCGTGTCGACAATGATGAAGCCGCGCTGACTGCTTTCAGGCTCACTCCTGCGCGCGGTGACGGCGACAGATTCTGCTGTCTGATTGAACTTTCAGCCGGATGCTGAGGCCTCTTCTCTGCTATTACTCCAAAAAGCTCGACGGCGACTGGCTGTCGGGCTTTTCTAATACCGGTTTTTTCAAATCCAGTTCCACTCCCTTGGCCCTGGCTACAGCCTGATAGCTTCCTTCATTCAGCCGCAGGGCTTCCAGCGGTTTGGCGACGATAGCCGGTGCGGCTACCGGGCAATGGTATTCACAGAAGCCGCAGCCGTAACAACGCTCCGGCCGCACCACCGGCACCGGAATACCCGCCCTGCCTGGCAACACCTGAAGTTCAATAGCCCCATATGGACAGACCTCCTGGCAGATTACGCAACCGCATTTTCCAGCCCAGGCCAGACAGGTTTCCGGCAAAACCACGGCCGTGCCCATTTTAGCCCAGCGTTTTTCAGCCATGTTCAGCGGCGCTATGGCCCCGGTAGGGCAAACCTGCCCGCAGACATTGCAATCAGGTTCACAAGGGCCTTTGCGGGCCGCCAGATGGGGGGTGAACAGCCCGGCCAGGCCGGGCCAAACCGGCTGGAGCCCGTTGGTGGGACAGCCTTTCAGGCATTCACCGCAACGGACGCATCTGGTCAAAAAATCTTTTTCCGGCAAAGCTCCCGGAGGCCGCACCAGTGCCTGAGGCGCGAAAGCCTCGGCGGCAAATTCATCCACCGGAGCGGGCAGTAAATTAAAACCCTTCAGGTGAAGCCAGCCGACTCCCAGCCCCAGACCAGCCGCACCGATAAAGGCCCGCCTGGAAACATGCAGTTTTCCGGGAGGCGATTCAAGAATTTTAAATGGCAAGGGTGTGCTTTGCGGCCTAAAGCTCACCCCTCTGGCCGGACAAACGTCCACGCATTTCTGGCAGGTCAGGCAATCGCCGTGGCTGGCGCTCTGGCCGTCGGTACTGATGGCCCCGGCGGGGCACTCCCGCTGGCAGCGGCTACAGCTTACACACTGTTTGACTCTCCTTCGCCACAGCGGGCGGCGCGAGATTATGGCTAGAAGCGCACCAGCCGGACACAGGTTGCGGCACCAGAAGCGTGGCTGAAGCTTTTCCAGCAAAAACAGCAGCAGAAAAAAAAGCCCCACAAAGATCACGCTCTCATAACCGCGTGGGGCGAAAGAAACGTATTGAAGGGCTTCGAGTTTATCCGCCGGCAAAAGAGGCAGAACATGGGACACAGCCATATCGGCCGACCATAGCCAGGCCGGATGCAGAATGATTACATAAAATCTGGTTATAAGGGGAATGGGAGCGGCCCAGAAGGAATAATCCAGACCAAGGGCGGCGGCGGCCAGAATGAAAGCCAGCAGCATGAATTTAATTTGGGCCGGCCAATGGCTTTTAACGGCGGCTGTTTGGCGGCGAAAGAAAATACCGGCCAAATCCAGGGTGGTGCCCATGGGGCAGAGCCAGCCGCAAAAAAAACGTCCAGCCGCCAGTGCGGAGGCCATGACAATAAGGCCGGGAATCAGTTTGGCAATAAACTCACGGGCGGCCAGAGGCACGGCCAGCGCAACCAGCGGATCGGATCGCAGAAACGCGTCTACCGGAAGTTCAGCTAGCGGCCATATAGCACGAGACAACAGCCAGATAAACAGGCCCAGCGTGGAAAGTTGAACCAGCCGCCTGAAAAGACTGAAATAACTCTTCATAATGCCCCCGAAAATTTCCGGCAAACAGCAAAGTAATCAGAGTACGCCGCTCAATCCCTGAACAGCACGGCGATACGGTTGTGCCCGGCCAGATCGCGAATGGGTTCAGCCGCTTTATAGCCGAGAGTGGCGGCCGCTTTCTCCAACTCGGCCAGGGATTCCGGCCATATTTCAAGTAGAATGCGCCCTTGGGGTTCCAGCATGGCGACTGAGGTCTCCAGAAGCCGCAGAATCAGATCAAGGCCGGCCGCTCCGCCATCCAGGGCCAGATGCGGCTCATGAAGCCCCACGTCAGGCATCAGCGTGGCCATTTCCGGGGTCGGGATATAGGGCAGATTGGCGCAGATAAGATGAAATGTTCCGCCCTTCAGTGGTTCAGTCAAATCACCGTGATGAAAGGTAACCCGATCATTCAGATTGAGGCCCGCGGCGTTCTCGCGAGCCAGCTCCAAAGCCGACTCTGATATATCCACGGCCGATACGGCCGCATTGGCCACGGCACTGGCCAGGGCCAGGGAAATGGCTCCGCTGCCGCAGCCGATATCTGCTATACGCAGGCTTTGACCCGGCCACAGTTCTTTGGACAGCCGAATGGCTTCATCCACCAGGTGCTCGGTCTCCGGCCGGGGAATGAGGGCGGCCGGAGTAGTCTTGAATTTTAGGCCGTAAAACTCTTTCTCGCCTAAAATATAGGCCACCGGCTCATGTTTGGAGCGGCGGCGCACCAATTCCCGGTATTCGCCCAGCTCAGCCTCAGCCATAAGTTTTTCAAAATTGACGTAAAGCTGAACTTTGGGCATTTTTAAAACCCGTGAAAGCAGAAGCTCCGCATCCAGCCGGGGGGTAGACGACCCCTTGTCGGCCAGAAATGAAGCCGTGGTGGCCAAAAGACGCCCTACCCTCCAGCCATCGTCAGTGTTCTGCTCAGCCGCCTGAACCGCCCCGGCTTCGTCAGCCATTTTTCTGGGCCTCGGCCAGTTGTCTGGCCTGGAAATGAGCACCGATAGTCTGGATGGTTTCAGCCAGGTCGCCGTCCATGATTTCGCCCAAACGGTAAAGGGTCAGCCCCACCCGGTGATCGGTCATGCGGCCCTGTGGGTAGTTATAGGTACGGATGCGTTCACTGCGGTCGCCGGTACCCACCTGATTATGGCGCTCCTCACTGATCTTGCTCTGCTGCTCGGCCGCCATCTGGTCCATCAGACGGGCCCGCAGAACCCGCAGAGCCTTGGCTTTGTTCTTAATCTGCGATTTTTCATCCTGGCAGGTCACTACCAGGCCGGTCGGCAGGTGGGTCACCCGCACGGCCGAGTCCGTGGTGTTGACGCTTTGGCCGCCCGGCCCGGAGGACCGGTAGACATCCACCTTCACCTCTTCCGGCTTGATGTCGACCTCAACTTCCTCCGCTTCCGGCAGCACGGCCACGGTCACGGCTGAAGTATGGATGCGGCCCTGGGTCTCGGTGGCCGGAACCCTCTGCACCCTATGCACGCCGCTCTCGTACTTCAGCTGGCTGTAAACCCTGTCCCCTTCAATCAAGACGATGATTTCCTTGAAACCGCCGCCGTCAGTGGGGCTGGAACTGAGTATCTCCACCTTCCAGCCCTTGGTCTCCGCGTAACGGGTATACATGCGGAACAAATCAGCCGCGAACAGGGCCGCCTCATCACCGCCCGTGCCGGCCCGGATTTCCACTACTGTATTCTTTTCATCATTGGGATCTTTTGGCAGGAGAAGAATCTTCAGATCTTCCTGAGCCCGGCCCTCCTCTTCGGTCAGGCCCTCCAGCTCCAGAATCGCCATTTCCCGCATTTCCTCATTCTCATCGGCCAGCATGGTCTTCGCGCCCTCAATGTCGTCCTGAATCTTTCTCAGGCGTCGCCAGGCGCTCACCACTTTACCGACTTCATTGTGGCGGCGGGCCGTCTCTTTGAACACTTTGGGGTCTTTAAGCGTTTCCGGGTCGCTGAGGGCGGCCTCCAATTGAGCGAAATTCTTTTCTATTTCAGTAAAATCATTAAACATGAGCAATTATCCGTGATTTGAGGGCTGATATAAAACAAGCCGGAAATAATCCGGCTTGCCTGAAAAAAATATTTCCTGGAGCCTGATCTCCTGAACACTCCCCATCCGAAGAAGCATTGCGGCGGAGCCAGACTAATTGGGGGCGACGGCTTTCTTCAAGGCGTCAAGGGCGACTTCCAATTGGGATTCATCCGGTTTGCGGGTAGTCAGCCGCTGAAGCAGAAGCCCCGGCCAGAGCATGATGCGCCAGATGGATCCTGGTGAAGATTTGCCGGCCAGACGCGTCACTTCATAGGCCAGACCGGCCAAAGGCAGCATCAGCACAATCTTCAAACCGATGCCGGCGACAGTGCGGGCAATCGAAGCTCCCTCAGCGGAAAAAACCAGAGGAAAGACCGCCGCGAAAAACAATATGCTCAGGGCCAGCACTAAAAAAATGAATGCCGTGCCGCAGCGCGGGTGCCAGGCCGAATGACGGGCGGCCATATCGGCCGTCAGCGGCTCACCGGCTTCAAAGGTATAAATCGCCTTGTGTTCGGCCCCATGATAGGCGTAAACCCTGCCTATATCGGGAATCAGGCCGATAGCCCAGACATAGCCGATAAACAGGCCGAATTTTATAATGCCATCGAGCAGATGAAACAGCCCGGAACTTTCATCAAAGCCCCAGTATTTACCGGCCAGAACACTTGCCACATGAGGCAGGGCCACAAAAAGCCCCATAGCCAGCGCAAAGGCGGTAATCAGGGTAAAAGCCAGGGACCAGAAACCAAGAGCCGGTTTATCCCCCGGCTTCCCGCTCTCCCCCTCCTTGGATTCATCCACGTCGCGGGCCGCAATCTCGGCTGAATAATTCAAAGCTTTCAGACCGATGATCATCGATTCAAGGAGCACCACAGCCCCCCGCAAAATGGGTTTCCCCAAAACAGGCCACCTTCTGGCCCAGCCCCGATAGGGAGTGACGGAAGTCTCCAACTCCCCATCCTCACGGCGGACAGTCACCGTCCACCGATCAGGACCGCGCATCATAACGCCCTCAATGACAGCCTGACCGCCGACATTGGGACATTTGAGCGCACCAGCGCCACCAGCCGGAGAGATATTCTCCCCGGCTGAAGCACAAGAGGCCTCCTGGTCTGCGGCCAGGACCGGCAGAACAAGCGCGGCCCTGACCAGAGCACATTTGCGCCCCGGTTTTGTAATCATGAAATTACTTCTTTTTGCCCGTGGGCTTGGGGGCCTGGGCATATTTACGCTGGAAACGCTCAACGCGGCCGGCCGTATCGACCAGCTTCTGCTTGCCGGTATAGAAGGGATGGCAGGCAGAGCAGATTTCGACCTTGATGGAATCCAGAACCGAGCCGGTGGTGAATTCATTGCCGCAGGCGCAGCTGGCGGTGATTTCTTTGTAGTTGGGATGGATATCGGGCTTCATAAAACAGGTCCTCCATATATTGTGTGTGCTGATGCCCACAAACGTATATTAAAGCATATATCGCGTTCAAAGGCAAGTCAAGTTTTACAAAAAAATTATTTCAAATTGAGGTCAGAAGGCTGTTATTAGAGGGGGGCTTTGCCCCTCCACCCCACAAGGGGTATAACCCCTTGACCCCACCGAAATTCCTAAGAAGGAATTTCGGTACCTTGGTTTTTGATTGATATAGGCCGCATTGTATACGTGCCATCAAATGTTGTGCCAGTTCAGAGGAGGACTACCGCTACCTCAGAACTGGTCATTAAGAAAAAACGCGTGTCCTCTCGGCCTCCGCTACACCATTAGCTTTCACGAATCTTCCCCTTCTCGCGCCGCTGACGCTCTAGGGGGCCGGGGCTGAATTTCACGGAAAAACCCCTTGCCGGGTGGGGAGCAAAGCACCCCTCTTCAATTACCTTCTTATATAAAACCCGCTGCCGCTTATGAACAGGAACTGACCCGGTTGCGTCCGGCGGTTTTGGCCTGATACATAGCCTGGTCGGCCCGGGCAAAGAAGGTTTCCCCATTGTCCTCAGTTTTTATTTCCGCGACACCCATAGAGAGCGTCACCTGAACCGTAGTGGTGTTCGTTTTCGAAAGCTTGAATTCTACTGAATCAATGTTCCGGCGTATTTTTTCCGCCACGCCTATGGCGGCCGCCAACCCCGCGTTGGGCATAAGTATGACGAATTCATCACCGCCGTAACGATAAATCAGGTCATCGTTGCGCAGGGATTCCTTGGTCAGTTTGGCCACATAAGATAGAACGCGGTCACCGGCCAGGTGACCGTAAGTATTGTTGAAATCGCGGAAATGATCAATGTCGAAAACTATCATGCTGCAGGTGCGCAGAGCTTTGTTTTTGAACTCCAGAAGCGTTTTGCTTATCTGGTCGTCATAGGCCCGGCGATTGAGAACATTGGTCAGGGGATCGTGGAAAGAGGCGGCTTTAAGGTTTTCTATTTCCTGCATCATTTCATGGCTTTGACGGCTGAAAGTCGCATAGTCCTGATGCGTCTGGGCCAGGCGCTTCTCAGCCTTGGTCCTCTCGGAGGCCAGAGCTTCAAGCCGATCCTTATCAGCGTCTTTCTTTTGCTGGATACAGTCGCAAAGCTTGTTGACCTTGTCGGAGACTTTTTTAAACATCTGCTCAAGGTCTACCGCGGACGGATTGGGAGTAACCAGGGTTCCGATCTCCTTGAGCCCGTCTTCCATAACGGTGGTGAAGCTGGATTCAGAGCCGGAGATATAAGTTTGACTGCTGCTGAGCGAACCAATAAAATCTTTTTCAGTTTTTTCAAGGCTTTTTAGGATTTCCCCCACATGCTTGAAAGCTTTGGAGCGTTCCTCCCACAAATCTTCCCGGATCTGGACAACCAAATCCAGGAAACGCTGAAGGATCTCCTCCAGCCCGGCCCCCGACTTCAAGAGCCGCACCAGAGCCTCCACCTCAACCTTATAATTATTGGGCCGGATAGAGACAACATGATTAATCATGTTTATAAATACGTTGGACAGCTGGCCGTCAACCTTCATATCGGCCGTCGGCGCGGGGTCGTCTTCGCGCACCTCCATTCGCTCGGAAGGCGTCTCCTGCTTTACCTCCAGAACGTTGCGGCTGTTGCGGCTCGATACATCGGCCGCCGCATTGGCCAGGCTGTAGGCGCTTCTTTTGACAAAATCCGGCTCCATCAGCCTTGATGACTTGATAAGACGGACCAGATCATCATGGGCGCTGGCAAATTGGGGCCCGGCGGCCGACAGAATATCGGCCAATGATTCCAGAAGATAAGTGGCCGACTTTTCAAGCTCTTCAATATTGACCGTATGTTCGAACATTTTATCCATATCTTGTCACTTTGAATTTACTGGCTGATATGCGTGAAGGTCCACGCCGGGGTTAATGCCAAAGGGTTGAATACACTTGAAAAAATAACGGTTCGCCTGATTGGTGCAAACCGGTTTATTTATCAAATCCTAAAGGCTCGAATAATTTTTTAAATTTTCATCCGCAATTATATGGAAGACATAAATTTCAGGAAATACACGAAAATTTTCATTTGAGCCAATTGGCCGGTTTACGCCGGGCGATGAAAGGTGACGCTCAGTTGCTTTCTTCGCTCGATGAGGAATTTTTGCGGCTGAGAACCGGCATTTTATAGACGGTCACACCTTCTTTTTTTAACAAGGCGTCCTGATCCTCTGTGGACTGACCGCGAATATTGCGCGGAGCACTCACGCCATAGTGCATTTTAAGGGCTTCATCGGTAAAATCAGTGCCGACGTCATCGAATTCTTTTTCCAGCTGTTTGGAAAAACTTTCCCAGCTTTTCATGAACTGCTCTATAAGCTGCTCCGGGGGGCCTGCCGCCGAAACCGCCGGGGCGGCGGCCGGAACCGGCGCCTTCTCAGTGCGGCCGCTTCGAACCACGCCAAAAGTGGATGGACGGCGACTGACGGATTCATCACCACAGACAGGGCAGGCCAATTGCCTGTTCTTGAGCTGAGCCTTAAGGTCTTTCAGATCCTGAAACCAGCCCTCGAAACGGTGCCCCTGAGAGCATATGAGATCATAAACAACCATATCATACCTGAGGAGTCAGCACCGCCGACCGGGGCGGAAGAATCCATCCGGCGGCAAAGCGGCTTTGAAGCCCGCCGGAATGGCTCCAGTAAAAAAAAGAGACGGGAGAGCCGGTCAACGGCCCGCCGCTTTCAGCGACATGAAAGTGCGGCGATACATGACCATAATCTGATCAAGGTCCTTTTACCTTGTACAACACTACATGTATTCCTAATGATAAACAGCTATACAATAAAAGTCAACCTGAAGGGGAGAGCCGGAGTTGGCCCTGTCATCCCTGATTGCGATTTGGGGCCGGTCAAAAAGTGCGGCTCCTGGCCGGGGGGCGGCTATTTAGACTTCAAAATCGGCTGAAGCCGGAGATTCGTCCACATCCGGCTTCAGTGCCTGAGGCGAAAGTGGCTGGAATAGCTGTTTATACTAGTCCAGGCCGCGCAGAATACGATTGTTATGGTTATTAATGGAAATCACGGCAATAATGACCGACAGGATATGCCAGCCGCCAAGCAGAAAACCAAAAAATCCGAAAGAGATCCAGGTCAGAATAACCAGGGCTGCCTCGACCAGAAGCCCCAGGATACCCCAGCCGATGCTGAGGTAGAACATACCCAGCCCGCCGAACAGAATGGTCAAAACAACTCCGAGTCCAAGCGATTTGCCCTTTAGCTGCACTCTGGCATCATATCTGTCCATAACTTGCTCCATTCTGAATAATTTTTGAGTGGCGACTGAATGGCCGTCCAGGCCGCCAACAGAATTTTACAACGGATCAACGCGATGTCAAAAATCGAATTTATCCTGATTATCATCATCAGAGCGGCGTTTTTTGCGATGGTCAAGGGTGGCCAGCCGCTGCTCGAGCGGAACCTTTTTAGTCTTCTTTTTCGACGGCACTTTCAGGAACGGCAGCCAGCCGTCATCATCGGCGGCCTCCGGTTCAGAGGTTTCAGCCTCAGCCGGTTCACCGGCCGGGGAGGCATTTTCAACTTCTGCCGCAACTAAAGGCAACTCTTTCTGCGAAAGCTCAACGGATTCATCGGAAGACTCTTCCGACGATTCTGCCGGAGGCGCAATATCTTCCGGTTCCGGCCCGGCGGGAAGTTCATCATCAGTATCCACCCGCTCACACAGAATAAGAGGTTCATCATCATCCTGGTCTGGTTCAGCGGGCGGCTGATCAAGATAAAAATCCCCGGTTGCGGTTACCGGCTCCGGCGCGCCCTGTTCCTCATCCCGCAGACCGGGCTGATCAATCAGGTCGTCTTCAAAGTGGGCGACGGACTCAAACCCGCCGGCAACGCCGGATTCATCAAAAATGCCGCTTGCAGCCTGGGCCGGGAGAAAGATGTAACCTTCGTCTTCCAGCGTCGGGCCGCTTTCAAAGACCGCCGGTGAGGCGATATCTTCATCTTCCGGCTCCACCAGGGCCGGGCCGGAGACATTCAGCAGGGCCACCCCCTCCTCCACCATGTTTTCGTGAAAGCTGTCAGCATATTCCATGGGGTCGATATCAGGCACCTCACCGGCCGGGCCAGCCAGTATATGGACTTCATCCGGCCCCATGATCGAAAATGAGCCGCCGTCCAATTCCGGTTTGTTTACTTCAGCGGTCTGTTCATCGCTAGCTGGCGGTAAATCGGCCAAGTGTTCGCTCTGGGGCCATTGGGTCTGAATTTCTTCCGGCTCAATATCTTCAGGCTCATCCTCCGGTTCACTCAGAAAAATGAAATCAGCTTCGGTCGCAGCGGGTTTAACAGCTTCATCATCAAAAACAGCCGCCGCGATTCTCTCCACTATCGGCCCAGGTTCCGCCGGCAGAATATAATCATCATCGGCCCCTTCAATCGGCGCGGCCACGAAGGTGAAACCGCTGGCGGTCTCCTCCGGTGCGCTGATTTCAGCCTCAAAAACGGAATCCCCAGCTTCATTGACAATTGTGTCAGAATCTTCCTGGAAACCGTCAGGAACACCGGGAAGCGCGGAAAAATCTTCAGAAGCAACCATCGGACGCGGAGGTGAGGGGATGGAGATGGAAGAATCGGCGTCGATAAGCCTCAGGTTCGGCACTGAAATACTGAACGACGGCCCGGAAGACGGGAGGCTTATGGATGGGAACGGCTCTATCCAGGGTTCGTCTTCCTCTTCCGAATCTTCGTCCACTAGCTCGACCAAAGTTCCCTCATCATCCTCCATAAGTGAGGGCGGCTCGGAAACGTCGGCCTCATCCGGGGCAACAATAGTGAGAAGCTCGTCCTCAAGAGGGGTGATTTCTTCCACCGGCCCTTCACTGTGCTGATGGACAATCCGTGATTCCAGTTCCTGACGCACGGCCGCCTCCAGCGCCTCCGGCAGGGCGGACTGCACAGCCGCGGCCAGTTTTTCCGGTAATCCGGCTTCAACGGCTTTAGCCAGTTCGCCGGGCAGATGTTCGGCCACAGATTCGGCCAGCTTGTCCGGCAAATGAGCGGAAATGGCCAGAGCCATTTCCTCCGGCAATTTTTCACTGACAGCCAGTGCCAAAGCGGCCGGGGCTTTATCCTCAATCGCGGCTTTCAGGCTGTCCGGCAGTTGGGCCTCAACTGCCAGGGACAGCTTTTCCGGGAGACCCGCCTCAACGGCTCTGGCCAATTCTTCCGGCAGTCTTTCAGTGACGGCCATGGGCAACTCAGCGGTCAGGCGGTCATCCACAGCCGTCTTCAGGGCTTCAGGCAGTAATTCGGCCACCCTGGCGTCCAGGGCTTCAGGCAGGGCCGCCTCAACCGCCGCGGAGAGGGCTCCGGGCAATTCAGCGGCTACGGCCGCCGCCAGGGCCTGGGAGGGCTCGGCCATCATGGCGCGGGAGACGTCCTCATCGCTGACGCGGTGGGCGGCGGCCTCCGCCAGAGCATCCGGCAGGGCCATTTCCACGGCTTCCGAGAGCGCGGCGGGCAGTCGGTCAGCCACGGCCCGATTCAAGGCTTCAGGCAGGTTCAAGGTGACCGCGTCGGAAAGGGCTTCGCCCAACTTTTCATCCACCGCCGCTGAAAGGGCTTCCGGGAGCTGCTCTTTAACCAGAGCCTCCATCACTACCGGCAGTTTTTCAGCCGCGCTTTCGGCCAGAGCACCGGGCAGTTTTTCAATAACAGCGGCATTCAGGGCGGCTGGCAGCTTCTCTTCCACCTTGCCTGACAATGCAGCCGGAAGTTTTTCCTCAACCGCCGGGGCGAGTTTGTCGGCCACGGCGGCGGCCAGGGCCACCGGCAGTTTTTCAGCCACTGCCTTTGAAAGCGCCAGGGGAAGCTCTTCGGCCACAGCCATTTTCAGGGCCGAACGCTTCTCAGCCTCAGAAAGTGCGGGCGCGGCGGCCTCCCTCTCGGGTCCGCTCTCGACAGCGGGTTCAAAATTTTCAGGCAGATCAAACTTGCCGCGTTTATCAATGGTGAGCGAGAAGATGCGGCGGTTCAGAATCAGCCCGCGCACCATTGCCAGCACAAACAGGCGGTAAGTATCGGCGCTGAAATCATAGTGGAAGGACATTTCAGCGGCGCTTTCAGGGGTCCAGTCGCCTTCGCCGTCTGGTTCTATGAACATCGGCAGGCCGTTGGTATCCTTGAAAATGCGCTTCCAGACCGCCGCCGGGACGGAGCCGGTATGAATGACCTCCGCCAGGATGTGGCGCAGATCCTCCTGGAAAGACACCAGATCCTTATAAAGATCCTCACCTGAAAGATAGCTCAGATAGCGGCGGAAAAGCGGACGATCCTGAACATCGTGTTTAAGGCCCAGGGAGGCCAGAACGGCCTGATAATCACGCCAGTTGATGACAAAACGGGGCACTTCCGTCAGTGTTTCACCACTGACGGATTTGATGTTGACAAGATTTTGCCTGAATTCAAAGTTCAGGAATGCTATCAGTTCTCTGGCCATTAATTTGGTGCCTGTATTATTTTAGTTTAAGCCCGTGCGCCGCTTCAGGCTGTGTGTGGTAGGCCTTTCATATAAATTTAAGAACTTATCAGGCACTCATCATAAGCAGACCGTAATACAGAAATCAAAGGGCCGTACCAGATGTGCGCTGAAAAACACAACTTACACCATTATATAGAGCTTGTCGGCCATGTCAACGATTGATATCCCCTTAGCGGCCCTATTTGGCTTTAGGCCGCAGGCGGGAGCGAAAAACTTATACGAAAGCCGCCAAAGATTAATCAGGCTCAACGTTCCTGCCCGTTGCCGGTAACGATAAACCTAGTAGTGGTCAGTTCCCGCAAACCCATCGGGCCATAAGCGTGAAGACGGGTGGTGCTGATGCCTATTTCCGCGCCCAGCCCCAGACATCCGCCGTCATTGAGCCGGGATGAGGCGTTGACCATGACACAGCCCGCCTCTACCGCCCGCTGAAAGTGAGCGCCGCGAGCGCCATCCCGTGTGACAATTACTTCAGTGTGATTGGAGCCATATCGGGCGATGTGATCAAGGGCCGCCTCATAATCGGGCACGACTTTAACGGCCACAATGAGATCGAGAAATTCGCGGCCCCAATCTTCGTCTTCCGCTTTTTCAGCCTGGGGCAGTAAATTGGCGGCTTCGGGATCGGCTTTAATGGTGACGCCCTTTTTCTCTAACGCCGCCCCCAGTTTGGGCAGAAAATCCGCCGCCACGGTCTGATGCACCAGAAGGGCTTCCAGGCTGTTGCAGGTGGAGGGCCGCTGGGTTTTGCCGTTGACGGCCAGATTCAGGGCCATATCAAGATCGGCCGCCTCATCGACATAGAGGTGGCAGACCCCTTTAAAATGTTTGAGCACCGGGATGCGGCTGTTTTCACTGACAAAGCGGATCAGCCCTTCCCCGCCGCGCGGGATGACCAGATCGATGATTTCGCTGAGCTTCAGCATTTCCCGCAAATCATCGCGGTCAACAGTGGTCAGAACGGTGACCGCTTCCGTGGCCAGGGCAACGCTGGCCAGGGCTTCATTAAAGCATGATTGGAGAGTTTCGGCGGTGTGGGACATTTCCTTGCCGCATTTGACTATCAGACCGTTGCCGCTTTTGATGGTGAGCGCCCCAGCTTCCACCAGAGCGCCCGGGCGGGCTTCGCAGATGAAAGCGATGAGCCCAAGGGGAATGCGGAGACGGCGGACTGTGAGGCCGTTTTCGAGAACGCGTTCGTCTTCAACCGCGCCCACGGGGTCGGCCAGCGAACGGACGTTGGCCACAGCGGAGGCCAGCTCCCGGAGGCGTGATTCGTTGAGGCTGAGGCGGTCGATAATATGGGGGGGGATGCCTTTGTCGGCGGCCTCTTTCACATCAAGGGCGTTGGCCGCGAGAATTGAGGCCGAATTTTTCAAGAGGGCTGTTTCAAGGGCGGAAAGGGTTTGATTCTTTAAATCGGTCGTGGCCAGGGCCAGCCTGCGGGCGGCTTTGGCGGCGGCTCCGGCGGTTTCCAGTATGGATTGATTATTGACGCTCATAATTTGCCCCGTCTAACATTTAAAATTTCGATTATCCTATAACCCGCCGTGAGCCGGGGATTGCTTTTTGTCCCGTCTCCATTCCAGAAGTCTTTAGTCACGGAGCCGGGACAAAAAACAATCCCCGGCTCACGGCTCCCACTCGGCCAGGCATACCTTTCAGCCCTTAAGAAGTCGACCAGGTAGCCGCCGGGAGAAATGTTTTTGCCCGGCTCCGGTGACTAAAGACCCCCGGAACCGGAGCCGGGCAAAAACATTTCTCCCGGCGGCGGCCACTCGCCGCTCAGCCCTCTGAATCATCATTATCGCCTTCAAACTGATCAGAGCCCAGCACTATCACCTGCGGCCAGATGGAAGGGCGGCGGCTGATGGAATGGCGGAAAAGCGAACGCACTTCCTTTTGCAAAAGGGACGACAGAGGCTCGGTGTCGGAACGGCCGTCCGGGCTGAAGCCCTCTGCGCCCGCGTCGTACCAGTCATTGACCACCCGTTCGGCCACTTCAGCCGCTTCCAGGGTCAGGTCGAAATCGCTCTCGTAATGGACGCCGGAAATGGCCACTGTCGGCCGGGTCAGAAGCCCGCCGATATTCGACACGACCACCGTCACCACCACCAGTCCGCCTCCGGCCAGCTTTAAGCGGTTGCGGAAAATCGGATCTTCCGGTTCGCCCAGACGGTTGCCGTCCACCACTTTGCGGCCGCTCTGAACCACTTCGCCAAAATGCGCGCCGTCGTCATCAATGGTCAGGCTGCGGCCGTTTTCCAAAATCCAGATTTGATCGTTCTCCCAGCCCAGACTGCGGGCCAGATCACCGTGGCGAATCAGCTTGTGGGTCTCGCCGTGGATGGGAACGAAATATTTGGGGCGGGTCAAATTCAGCATCAGCTTCAATTCCTCAGCCTGCCCGTGACCTGAAGTATGAACCTTCACGGCCTTGCCGTCCAGCACCCGTGCGCCCTGACGGTAAAAAAGATCGATCAGGCGGGTGATGGCTTTCTCATGGCCGGGGATGGACCGGGCCGACAGAATCACCGTGTCGCCCTTCTTGATGCTGATCTGCTTGTGGTCGCCGTGGGCCATGCGGGTCAGGGCGCTCATCGGTTCACCCTGGCTGCCGGTGGCTACGATCACCAATTCGCTGTCCGGGACGTCGGCCGATTCAGCCAAAGTCACTTCGTCATCATCGCCGATTTCCAGATAGCCCAGGCTCTTGGCCAGCTTCACGCTGTGAATCATGCCCCGCCCCTCGAAAACCATCTTGCGCCCGGCCGCCTTGGCCGCGCGGGCCACCTGACGGATGCGGGCCAGACTGGAGGCGAAGCAGGCCAGAATCACCCGGCCATCGGCTTTGTTAAAAATTTTGGTCAGGGTGCGGCCCACCACCGTTTCGCTGTCGGTGCAGCCGGGCATATCCGCGTTGGTGGAATCGGATAAAAGCAGCAAAACGCCATTCTCGCCATATTCGGCAAATTTATACAGGTCGACCCGGTCATCAGTGTTGGCCTGGTCGATCTTGAAATCGCCGGTGTGGACAATGGCCCCAAGGGGAGTGTTTATGGCCACCCCCACGCCGTCCAGAATACTGTGATTGACGCGGATGAACTCCAGATCGAAAGGCCCGGTCGTCAGGCGGGTGCGCGGCGCGATTTCAATCAGGTCGGCCTTGTCCACATGGGCTTCCTTCAGGCGCTGTTCGGCCATGGCCAAAGTCAGGCGGGTGCCGTAGACCGGCACATTCTCCAGCTCGCGCAGAAGAAACCCGGCCGCGCCGATGTGATCTTCATGCCCGTGGGTCAGCACCAATCCGCTGATGCGGTCAGCCCGCTCAATCAGCCAGGTGAAATCCGGTATGACCAGATCCACGCCGGGCATGGTGGTTTCATCCGGGAACATCAGCCCCGCGTCGATCACCAGAATGCGGCCCTCATACTCGATGGCCATGCAGTTGATGCCGATCTCGCCCAAACCTCCCAAGGGGATTATGTTGATTTCAGTAGCCACGGGTTAAATTAATCCTCATCCGTTTTAAGAACGGCCACAAAGGCGCTCTGCGGCACTTCAATCTGGCCGACCATCTTCATGCGCTTCTTGCCCTTCTTCTGTTTTTCCAACAGCTTTCTCTTGCGGCTGATGTCGCCGCCGTAGCATTTGGCCGTAACGTCCTTGCGGAAAGCGCTGATGGTGGAGCGGGCGATGATCTGCCCGCCGATAGCCCCCTGAATGGCTATTTTGAACTGCTGGCGGGGCAGTTCATCCTTCAGGCGTTCGCACATGTTCAAGGCCCGCTCGCGGGAACGTTCGCGGTGGACGATTACCGACAGGGCATCGACCTTTTCACCGTTCAACAGAATATCGACCTTTACCAGATCGTTTATCCGGTAATCCAGCATTTCGTAGTCAAAGCTGCCATAGCCCTGGGTGACGGACTTCAGCCGGTCGTAAAAATCATAGACTATTTCAGCCAGCGGCAGTTCGAAGGATATTTCCACCCGGCCGGGGGTGGGATAATGCATCTGCGAGTTGACTCCGCGCCGGTCCAGCCCCAGCTTCATGATGGCCCCGATGTAACGCTCCGGGGCCATGATTGAGGCGCGGATATAGGGTTCGTAGGCTTTATCGATGTAAACCGGATCGGGATAATCCTGCGGGTTATCGATCTCCAGTTCCTGGCCGTCTTTCAGGAGGAATTTGTAGCGCACCGAAGGCGCGGTCATGATGATGGATTGATCGAACTCGCGCTCCAGACGTTCCTGCACGATTTCCAGATGCAGAAGCCCCAGGAAACCGCAACGGAAACCCAGCCCCAGAGCGGCGGAGCTGTCTTTCTGATAGATCAGGGCCGCGTCGTTGAGCTTGTATTTCTCCAAAGCTTCGGCCAGTGAGAGATAGTCGTCAGCCGCCACCGGGTAGATGGACGAGAAGACCACCGGCAGAACTTCCTTAAACCCGGCCAGCGGCTCGTCCGTCGGGCGGTCGGCCAGGGTCATGGTGTCGCCGATGGCCACGTCAGCCACTGTCTTGATCCCGGCGATGACGTAGCCGACCATACCGGCCGACAGCTCTTTCACCGGCTCACGATTCAAGCGGAAAAGGCCGACTTCCTCCACCCGGTGCTCAGCCTTGTTGGACATGAGCATAATGGTGTCGCCCGCCTTGAGGCGGCCGTTCATGACGCGCACGGCCACCACTGTGCCCCGGAAGGGGTCGTAATGGGCGTCGAATATCAGGGCCGACAGCGGAGCCGCGGCGTCGCCCTTCGGCGGAGGAATGCGGTCCACAATAGCTTCCAGCACGCACGATAGCCCCTGCCCGGTTTTGGCCGAGCACTGCACGGCCTCTTCCGGGTCCAGGCCCAGATCGCGCTCAATCTGCTCTTTGGCCGATTCTATGTCGGCGGCCGGGAGGTCGATTTTATTGATCACCGGCACAATGGTCAGGTCATGCTCCATGGCCGCGTAAAGGTTGGCCAGGGTTTGGGCTTCTACGCCCTGGGCCGCGTCCACCAGGAGCAGCACGCCCTCGCAGGAGGCCAGGGCCCGCGAAACTTCATAGGAAAAATCCACATGGCCGGGAGTGTCGATCAGGTTGAATTCATATTTCTGACCGTCCGGCGCGGTGTAAGGCAGGGTGACGGCGCTGGATTTAATGGTGATGCCGCGTTCGCGCTCCAGATCCATGCTGTCGAGAATCTGGCTGCGGAACTGCCGCTCGTCGACCAGCCCCACTTCCTGGATGAGCCGGTCGGCAAGGGTGGATTTACCGTGATCGATGTGGGCGACTATTGAGAAGTTTCGGATATTCTTCATTAAAAATAAGCCTCTGCATAATATAAAAGCCGCCGGACGGCGGACCATCGCATATTATACATAAAATATATATTATCAGCAACAAGATAATCAGAGCAATCGTTTGGAAGCGGCAAAGGTAAAACCCGGCCGTGCGGGCGAAAAAATTTCTGACGTCGCTCGTAATTTTCTCTTATTCCCGGCCGGGTGGCTTTTGCGGCATTTTGTCTGTCAATGCCCGTCCGGGGAGCAAAATTACGAGCGACTTACAGAAAATTTTTCGCCCGCACGGCCTGGTCAGTCTCGGCGTTTGGAAGAGTGGCTGTTGCGGTCTTTCTCTGTGAGCCAACCAAGTCCAGGAGGGCGGGGCGGTGAGATTTCTCCAGAGGGGACCACGATTTTTGCTCCCCGGACGGGCACTTACAGACAAAATGCCGCTGAAGCCACCCGGCCGGGAATAAGAGAAAAATCGGGGGCCACTATGGAGATATCTCACCGCCCCGCCCTCCGGGTTTTACCTTTGCCGATCGCACGCAATTGCCTAATAAGCAATTCTTGACAGATTTACACAGCTATGGTTAAATTTCGAAAGGTGATCGTAACACCTTATAACCACGAGACCAACCACAACCAGCAATGCTTATTGTTGTGGTTTCCTGATCCCAAAATGTAACTTGGGCCGGGAGTGTGAGGGAAATGTCCAGGGGCTTGCCCTAAATACCCTCCGCCGTTCTCGTGGCGGTTACGAGCTCCCGGCCCCTAATTTCTTGGGGTCATCGTAAAACAACACGAGGTCCATCACATGCAACGCAAAACTCAAAAGTCCCAGGCAACACCGCCCAACAACCCCCACTTGAACCCGGACACCCTGATTGCATTGGCAGAAGAACTTCAAAATGTAATCACCTCCATTCTGGCCTCCACCCCCCAGGAACCACCGGAAATTGACGAACCGGAGCCGAAACAAATCCGCTGCTATAGCGTTCCCGCATTTTGCATCAGCGATGAACGAGAAATATTGCAGCAATACGAAACCGACAGTCTGATCGATCTTTTCGAAAATGCCATCTGCCACTTCAGGGTGACATCTTTCCTGTTGAAAAACTTCAATGAAAGCATTGACATGAACGGCCAGATGATCCAGATGCTGGGGGAAAGCCTGACCTACCCCATCGGAATAATTAATAAACTCGCTTCCATTGTGGCTGATTATCAGCCGCATCCCGACCCCGTCGCCGGTTAAATATCAACAAAAATGCTGCAACCGGCGGCCAGGCTCATGGCCGCCGGTTCCAGTCGCAAACCACACTTTCACTTCAAAGCTCCCCATCTCAACTCAAGCCCCTGAAACGGCCCGGCATACAGACAACTTTAAGCCGCAATCCAATAAGTTTGACAAAGAGGGGGGCGGGATTGTAAAATGGTGAAATTATGTATTGTTTAATTCGCCGGTTTTTTTAATAGGGCAGGACCGGTTTGGGGCGCTTTCAAACCTTCCCCAAAGGCTTTCCAGCGCCAGGGCGGCGGCATCGGTCCGCGCCTTATATTTATTTGGTTGGTCATTATGACAGATTCTAAAAAAGACTCCACCGACACCCCTATGGCAGACGTTCAAAACCGGCCGGATACCCGCCGCATCAGAATAAATAAAGTCGGGGTCAAAGACATCCGCTATCCCATCACCGTTATGGACAAGGCTAAAGACGCCCAGCGCACCGTGGCCTCGGTCAATATGTATGTCGATCTGCCCCATCATTACAAGGGCACGCATATGTCGCGCTTCATCGAAGTGCTCTCGACCCACCGTGACAGCATCTCCACCCAGAGCATCCCCACAATCCTTTCCGACATGAAAAAGCGTCTGGACGCCGCCTCGGCCCATCTGGAACTGACTTTTCCCTATTTCATCGAAAAGAAAGCTCCCGTCTCCGGGGCCGTCAGTCTCATGGAGTACACCTGCCACCTCACCGGCCACCAGTGTGACACCAAATCCGATCTGACTGTGGGCGTAACCGTCCCCATAACCACCCTCTGCCCCTGCTCCAAGGAGATAAGCACCTTTGGCGCGCACAATCAGCGGGGCATGGTCACAGTCGTCGTCCGTTACAACAAATTTTTCTGGATGGAGGATTTGATCCGGCTGGTGGAATCGTCCTGTTCGTCGGAAGTTTTCGCCCTTCTGAAGCGGTCTGATGAAAAGTTCGTGACAGAAGCGGCCTATGAGAACCCCATGTTTGTTGAAGACGTTGTCCGCGAAGTGGCCGTGCGGCTTCTGGCTGACGACACTTTCACCTGGTTTTCGATAGCGGCCGAAAATTTCGAATCGATCCACAACCATTCAGCCTACGCCTACATAGAACGCTCCCGCGACGACCAAGACTAGTGCGTGGCCCGCACTGGGCTATGTCTAGGTGAGTCTTTCCCGTAATCGCCGGTTTTGGCGGCTGTCATCGTATTAAGAGCGGCGCCCCCTTGGCTTTGGCCGTTTTGGTCAGGGTGCGAGTGTGAGGTTCCTGAGGGCAAAAATGGATAAAATTATTATTGAAGGCGGTCAGCCTCTGCATGGGGAGGTCAAGGTCAGTGGGGCCAAGAATACCATCCTCCCCCTGATGGCCACCTCCATATTGTGCGACGGGCCGCTGATTCTGGGCAATGTCCCCCGGCTGAAAGACCTGGTCACCATGGCCAGGCTCCTCAGCCATATGGGCGGACGGGCCGAGATGGACGGCAATATGGCCGAGTTCGATCTGTCGTCACTCAGCGCCCCGGAAGCCCCCTACGAACTGGTCAAGACCATGAGGGCCTCAGCCCTGGTGCTGGGGCCGCTTCTGGCCCGGCACGGCCGGGCCAGAGTCTCGCTGCCGGGCGGCTGCGCCATTGGCGCACGTCCGATTGACCTCCATCTCAAGGCCCTGGAAGCCATGGGGGCCTCCATTGACCTCGATGGCGGATATGTGGTGGCCAGAGCCCCCCAAGGCGGTTTGAGGGGCGCGCGCATTCATTTTGAGACCGTCACCGTGACCGGCACGGAAAATTTAATGATGGCCGCCGCCCTGGCCAAGGGCCAGACTATCATCACCAACGCGGCCCGCGAACCGGAAGTAACCGACACAGCCCAGGCCCTGATTGCCATGGGCGCGCGGATAAGCGGGCACGGCACGGACGAACTGATCATCGAAGGGGTGGACGTTCTGCACCCGGCCACCTATTGGGCCATGCCGGACCGCATTGAGGCCGGGACGCTCATAGTGGCCGCCGCCATTGCCGGGGGGGAAGTCGTCCTGCGCGGTTCGCCTCACGCGGCCCTGGAGGCCGTCTATGCCAAGATAAGGGACGCGGGCGTGGAACTGCGCGAGGAAGAGGACGACCTGCGGGTCATTTCCTGCGGGGCCATTCGCTCCACCAACATCACTACCCAACCGCATCCCGGATTTCCCACCGACATGCAGGCCCAGTTCATGGCCCTGATGACTATTGGCGACAAGGCCTCCATCATCACGGAGACCATCTTTGAGAACCGCTTTATGCACGTCAGTGAACTGAGCAGGCTGGGCGCGGATATCACCATGGAGGGCCGCACGGCCGTGGTCAAGGGAGTCTATCGTCTGTCCGGCGCACCCATGATGGCCACCGATTTGAGGGCTTCGGCCAGCCTCATTCTGGCCGCCCTGGCCGCGCACGGCCAAAGCGAGATTTCGCGCGTCTATCACCTTGATCGCGGCTATGACCGGCTGGATGAAAAGTTAACCAGTCTGGGGGCCAGGATTAAACGCCTCAGCGATTGAGTATTGTTTTCCTGATTCAGCTTTGTTCCGCAAAATCCCGCTCGCCAGCGGGATTTTTGTTGGCGGGGAACTGATTGGCCGCATTTCCTATTTTTTGTAAGCATGTCCGAAAATGGCCGGTTTTTTGTAAAAAAGGTGTTATACTTTTTAACATAGAGGTTGCGATTATGCTGACAAGTGAAGACAAAGCCCGATACGCGGCTTTCAAAGCCAAAGATACACGGTTCGATGGCCGTTTCTTTGTGGGAGTCTCTTCCACCGGCATATATTGCCGTCCGGTCTGCCGGGCCAAGCTTCCCAAACCTGAAAACTGCACCTTCTACGCCACAGCGGCGGCGGCCGAACAGGCGGGCTACCGTCCCTGCCTTTTATGCCGCCCGGAACTGGCTCCCGGCGCGGCCCCGGTGGATGCGTCGGCCACTCTGGCCCGCCGGGCGGCGGCGCTTCTGGAGGACGACTGCGGCAGCGGGCAGAGCCTTGAGGAAGTGGCCAGCCGTCTCGGCTGTTCGGCTCGCCACCTGCGCCGGAGCTTTGTGGCGGAATTCAGCGTCTCGCCGGTTCAATACTTGCAAACCTGTCGTCTGCTTCTGGCCAAAAACCTTCTTACCGACACCGACCTGTCAGTTATAGACGTGGCCATGGCCGCCGGTTTCGGGAGCCTGAGGCGTTTTAACGATTTGTTCAAAAAGCAATACCGCCTTGCGCCAACCGCCCTCCGTAGACAGACGGCCGGTGTTCCGGGACGCGGAGGCGACGTAACCGTGACCCTGGGCTACCGCCCTCCCTATCAGTGGCAAAGAATGCTGGATTTTCTGGCCCAGAGGGCCATCAGCGGAGTGGAGGTGAGCAGAGACGGGGAATATTTGCGCACCGTGCGTCTGGTAACCGCTGAAGGCCAAATCGTGCGCGGCTGGGTGCGTGTAGGGCACCAGCCGGAAAGCAACGCACTGACCGTTACCGTGGCCTCTGCCCTTTTGCCGGTGCTCCCCCAGGTCCTGGCCCGTATCCGTCACCTGTTTGATTTGCATTGCGATCCACAGGCGGTTGAGGAGGTTTTGGCTTCCATGAACAATATCCGTCCCGGCCTGTGCCAGCCCGGCGCTCGTCTGCCGGGCTGTTTTGACGCATTCGAGATGAGTGTACGGGCGGTGCTGGGACAGCAAATTACGGTAAAAGCGGCGGGGACTCTGGCCTGTCGCCTGGCGGAGGTTTACGGCCAGCCGATTGAGAGCGGAATTGAGGGGCTGACCAGAACTTTTCCCGCGCCGGAGGATATCATCGCCTTAAACGGCCCAATAGAAGAGCATCTCGGCCCCTTGGGCATTATCGGAACGAGGGCCAATACCATTTTAACACTGGCCGGTGCTCTGTCGCGGGGTGAGTTGGATCTGAGTTTTCGCGCCCACCCGGAGGCGGAAATGAAAAAGCTGATGACCATTAACGGCATAGGGGCCTGGACGGCGCAATACATCGCCATGCGGGCCATAGGCTGGCCTGACGCATTCCCTCACACGGATTATGGGGTAAAAAAAGCGCTGTCGCCGCGCGGCCCCGGCGAGATACTGGCTTTGGCGGAATCGTGGCGGCCGTGGCGTGGCTACGCGACAATTAACCTGTGGAACTCACTGGCATCATAAAGGCGGGAAAAAATGCTTTATTCAACATCTTATTCATCACCATTGGGTTTAATCATGATAGCCGCCGAGCAGGACAAGCTGGTAGGTCTATGGCTGGAGGGGCAGAAATATTTCGCGGCCACAGCAAGCGGAAGTTTGGTTGAAAAGCCGGACTTGCCGATATTCACCACGGTTAGAAAATGGCTGGACGATTATTTCAGCGGCCTGAAACCGGCCATTTCCGACTTACCCCTGGCCCCCAAAGGCGGGGAATTCCGCCGGACGGTTTGGGATATTTTATGCGAAATACCCTATGGGGAATTAAGCACCTACGGCCAGATAGGGAAAATAGCAGCCGCCCGGATGAACAAGGCCAGCATGTCTGGTCAGGCGGTGGGGGGGGCGGTTGGTCACAACCCCATCTCCATCATAATTCCCTGCCACCGGGTGGTAGGCTCCAACGGCAGCCTGACGGGCTACGCCGGAGGCATTGAGAAAAAAATAAAACTTCTCGAACATGAGGGTGCGGATATGTCCGGTCTGTTTGTGCCGACGAAAGGCACGGCACTGTAGTTGGTGTCGGCCAAGCAGACTCATCAGGAAAACGGACACGCAATTTTTCTTAATGCCCAGTTCTGAGGTAGCGGTACAGGGCAATCGCTTGAAGGGGATAATGTATTGAAATTATTAAATATTTTTTAATAACTATCAAAATGAATTTTATTGTTATTTCAATGAGTTAAGTGATTTTCAAGCGATTGCCCTGGGTAGCGGTAGTCCTCCTCTTGACTGGCACCTTATTTGTACCGCACATGAAAAGTGAAACCTATAGCTATTAAAACCAGCGTACCGAAACTCCTTCTTAGGAGTTTCGGTGGGGTCAAGGGGTTTACCCCTTGTGGGGTGGAGGGGCAAAGCCCCCCTCTAACAATAGCCTCTTCACCTCAAACTAATCGAACTGCAAGAGCTGGAAAGGCTCCACACTTAAAACTTTGGCGATCCGGTAGAGCGCCACTATTGATAGCCCATAGACATTGCGGCTCTCCAACTGCCCTATCGTCGCCTCACTCAAATCCACCAGCTCCGCCAGTTGAAACTGGGTCAACCCCGCCTTCTTTCTAAAGTATTGAATTCTAAATCCTATATTCCTGACAAACTCTTTTTCCTCTTCTGTGTATGTTCTTTTTGCTATTGGCATTTCCGCACTCCAATTCCCTTATTTTTCAACAACTTAAATTGTACGGAAAATAGCCTTGCATCCAATGAGGTTTCAATATATTATTCTATAGTTTAACTATAGGATGATAAAAAATAAGAATAACATACTAGTGTTTAACCGTATGAGTGAAATGCCTTGGCCAATCAGCATCGTTAAAATGACTCTGACACGCACTGGTAACCGCCTGTTCAGGGCGGGGGGGACCGTGCGCCGGTAAAGGATCTTGAAAATGAACGTTGAACGAACAGTCTGTTTCAGCGGCGGAAGGCCGGAGGATTTCTCCGCTCTTTCCGACGGCCACGCGGCTTACGCCAAGCTGACCATGCGAATTAAGTCGGAGATACTGCGGGCCGCCGGGGAAGGTTTTACGCACTTCATGTGCGGCATGGAAGAAGGCTTTGATCTGATGTGCGGCGGCGTGTTCCTGGAGCTGAAAAAAAACCGGGAGCATTGCACCGATTTGCGTCTGGTGGCTGTGCCGCCCTACCGGGGGCACCACTATTCCGGCTATTGGGGCCGCCTTCATGCCCTGATCATGGTTCGGGCTGATGAGGTCATCACTCTCAACAAACATTTCACTGCTTCAGCCCACTATCTTCGCAGCCGCTATCTGGTGGAAAATTCAGCCAGAGTGATCTGCTATCATGAAGAGCAGGCGGACTCGGGCGATTTCATCATCAACTACGCACAGGAGAAAGATTTGGACATTGTCAATCTGAAAAAGGATTGAGATAAGGATGTTGACGTTGACAAACTTATGAATTTAAGCCAAACAACGAATAAGCTTTTTCATTATACAATTTAATTAAAAGATAATCACCAATATAATTTAGAATAAGGGCACTTTTTACAATTTATTCCCTTTTAAAGGCAGACCAGAGCCCATAGATTTATATCTGTGGGCTTTTATTTATGCCAGTTTCTGGCCGAGAGGCGACCATAAAAGCTTATAGTCGACCTGCCAACTTTAATAAAGTTAGAATGATGACGACCTTTAATGCTCAATAAATTAAAAATGTTCAATAAATATTTAATAAGTGCCGATACGAAGTCTGAAGAGGCGTATGCGGCGTTCAAACCGCCCGCGCCAAGGTGTCATTTCGTCGGCAACGGCTGTCCGCAGCCCGGAGAATGTTCTATTGAGCCTGGTTATCAATAACAATATGATGGCGGCTACCGCCTCCAGGTCCCTGAGAAACGTCTACAGCCGTCTGAGCGTCAGCGTGGAAAGGCTGTCCTCGGGGCTGAGGGTGAACTCGGCTGCCGATGACGCGGCTGGTCTGGCTATCCGGGAGATGATGCGCGCGGACGTGGCCGCCATGCAGCAGGGCGTCCGCAATGTGGCCGACGGCATAAGCATGGCCCAGACCGCCGACGGAGCACTTGGCGTTATTGACGAAAAGCTCACCCGTATGAAGGAACTGGCCGAACAGGCCGCCACCGGCACCTATACCACGATTCAGCGCGACATCATCAATTCAGAATATCAAGCCATGGCCGCTGAAATAGACCGCATTGCCAACTCCACCAACTTTAACGGCATAAAGCTTCTGGACGGCTCACTGTCGACCCAGCATCAGGGCCAGGGACTGAAGGTTCACTTCGGGACAGGCAACAATGCGGCGGAAGATTATTATTTCATCAATATTGGAGACGTCCGGGCCACCAGTTCCAGCGGTTTGCGAGTTGGCGGCGACGCCAAGAACGATATCTGGGGCCAGGGTGCGGCCGCCGCGGCCGGAATTGAGGGGCCGGGCTGCTGTTCGGCCGGGTTTGAATCGCTGAACGGCCAGGCGGGCTTCATCAGCGGGCAGAGTTTCGCCTATGGCTATAACTGGGATTGGCAGGAAACGGAAGATGAGGAATTATTATCCGGGCGCTATCTGGCCGGACGATACACGGCCAATTCATCTGACAGCCTTCAGGATTTGATCAACAAGGTGAATCAGGGCACCCAGAGCCGGGTGGCTATTAAGGTCGACAGCGGCAAATTGGGCTTGGCAGTATCGGCCGGAGGGCTGACCGCCATCTGTTTTGGCGATGAAGCCTATGTCTATGGCGAGGCCAACGCCCAGGGCACGCCGGATAAAATGACCTTCACCACCACTGAAGCGGTGGCCGACGCCTCATATAATCCCGGCCTGGCCTATGCCAATGTGGGCATTTCCACCCTGGTTTTCCCGCCCGGCAACAGCCAGTTGGCCAATGCACTGAGCCGCTTGGGGTATTCCCCGGCCCCAGTGCCGGGCAGCGAGGTGACCGGGCTGAAAATTAATGATGATTACACCGGCTTCATACAGAATTTCAAGACCCCTGAATTTCAGGCAAACCTGGATCGTTATATCAATGCCAACTGGCAGGCCGACCGCGAAACGATAACCGGAACCCAGCGCACCACTCACACACTGCTGGACAATCTTTGGACCGAGTCAGAAACCGCCATACCTTCAAGCGTTTACAGCGCCACCACCCATGTGGTTCTTTCCGGCCAAACCTTTTCCATGCCAGTTGGAAACCCGCCCATATATGGTGACTTCAGGCATCTGACCGATGCCACCGTCACTGGCCCCAAGGGCGTATTTACCACCAATCCGGCCGTGGCCAACCAATTTAACCTGACGCCTTTAACCGTAGATTTTCAAACATTGCCCGGAGCCACCAATCCGGAAGTTGTCATCAACGCCTATGTCAACGGCAAACTGGTAGCCAGTCGAAGCGGAACCAACCTCGAATCCGATGACATCAATGACCTGTTCGATACAGCCCTCCGGGAGTCGGCTTTCCGATACCAAGCCTATGAACTGACAGGACTTGCGCCATATAACGGGCCGCCGCCGGTGCAGCCGACAGATATTGTGGTGGATGTCCGTTCGCAGGATCACAGTATTGTGCTGGAAGATAAAAACGTCACCATAATGGAACGGGAACCAGGCGGCCGCTTCACGGCTGCGGGGCTGGCCAAAACCATCAACAATAACCCGGAGAGCGATTTCTGGGCCATGATCGACCAGGATGACAGCGGCATTCTGTATGTTTTCTCCAAGGAGGGCGGCGACAACAATAACCTGTCGGCCTGCGAGTTGGGGCCGCCGGGCGCTGTTTCGGAGCGGGTGCTGAACTGTTTTGATTTTCAGAACGTGGAGTCAGGCCAGTGGAGCACTTCCGGGGCCAGCTTTACGCTGGGCGGAGAGAAGTGGGCCTCCCTGGCCCCGATGCGGACCAAGGCTCAGAAAGGCCAGGAGGTCTGGAATGTGACTCTGGCCGGCCGGGATGTCGGGCAGGAGCGTGACCTCTGGATCGCCGGAGTCGGCGACCTGATAACACCGGGGCTGGAAAAAGGGTTCGTCAACGGGATGGACCGGGACGCCTTTCACGAAATTCAGAACGCGGCCGACGCTCCCTGGGCCGGGGCGGAGGTGCGCACCCAGTCCTCGGCCCAGGAAGCCCTGGACGCCATCACCGAAGCCATTGTGCGCAAAGATAAAATCAGGGCCGACCTGGGTTCTTTCCAGAATCGGCTGGAAAACACCATGACCAATCTGGAAATCCAATCCGAAAACCTCATGGCCTCTGAAAGCCGCATTTCCGATACTGATGTGGCTACTGAAATGACGAGGTTCGTTCGCGAGCAGATTCTATCGCAAGCCGGTATTTCCATGCTTTCGCAGGCCAACTCGATGTCGCAACTGACCCTGTCGCTCCTTCAGAATTAAATCCCAGTATATAATCAACCTCATAATCTCGGAACATCGCTGCTCCGTCGGCGGCTGTGCAAACTTTCACCTCTAAAGAAAGCCGACCATGCAGCCGACGGGAGAAATGTTTTTGCCCGGTGAGGTGACTAAAGACCCCCCGGAACCTCACCGGGCAAAAACATTTCTCCCGTCGGCGGTCACCCGCGTTCCGTAGTTTTATATAGTGATGGCGGGCGTACTGGAAGCGCCTGAAACTTTCTCGCCCGCCTTTTTCTTTCACCCCTTGCATTCATATATAAGAAGCCTTAAATTATCTGGGAATAATTGTCATGAACTTGATTTCAGCCGCATTTGACTGCCAATGGTTGAAAAATTTGGTTTTTATGGTAACATACAAAACTTAATATGGATGTCAGCCACCCGCTGAATGCGGAAGGAATCCAGTTTAATTAAATACTCGCCCGGCCTGAGCCGGGCAAATATAAAAAAACGGCGGCAGCCAAGCTTTGCCGCTCAATGAATTTTACAGGCGCATCACCAGTCTGCCGTGAACCAGCGGCGGAAAGTGCGTATTCACTATACAGTAAACGAAGGATTACCTTATGCCGATGGATTGGGAAGAGTGGCAAAAAAGCCGCCAAAAAAATAAAGGCCCGGTGGGCAACAACCTCCCCAAAATGGGCGACGCTTTTAAAAATCTGAAGCTGCCCGGCGGCGGGAAATTGTTGATAATGCTCCCCTTGGTTCTTCTGCTCCTATGGGCCGCCTCCGGCTTCTTCACGGTGGAACCGGCCGAAGTGGGCCTGATCAAACGGTTCGGAAAATATGTCCGCACCGTCAATCCGGGCCTGAACTATCATGCGCCCTACCCCATTGAGTCAGTCATCAAAGTCAACGTCAACCGAACCAACCGCGTCGATATCGGCGGCGACAGCCGCGATGAAACCATGATGCTGACCCAGGACGAAAATATCGCTGATATCCGCTTCGTCGTGCAATACCGCATCCGCGATCCCTTCAAATTCGCTTTCGAAGTTTATTCCCCTGAAAAAGCCATCATCGACGCCGCCACCAGCGCCATGCGCGAAGTCATCGGCCGCAACACCATTGATGACGCCCTGACCGATAAACGTCTGGCCATTCAGGACGACACCATCAGAACTCTCCAGGCCATGCTCGACAAATATGAAATCGGCGTTCTGGTCCAGAACGTCGAACTTCAGGACGTTCACGTCCCTCAGGACGTGCGTCAGGCTTTCCGAGAAGTTACTTCAGCCAAGGAAGACAGCGTCCGCTCCATCAATGAAGCCACGGGCTATGCCAACAAGGTGCTGCCGGAGGCCGAAGGCGAGGCGTTCGCCATCGAAGCCAAGGCTAACGCCTACAAGGCCGAGCGCATCAACATGGCCCAGGGCCGCGCCGCCAGGTTCCTCTCGCTTCTGGGCGAATATAAAAAGGCCCCCGAAATCACCCGCCAGCGCCTTCTATTGGAAAGCCTGGACGTGTTCATGCCGGCAGCCGAAACCGTGGTCATCACCGGCGATATCGGCCAATCGCTATTGCCGCACCTGGGCATTAAACCGGCCGCGCCGCGCCGCGTAAATCCTGACGCTTCCGCCGTCAACACCGCCCCGGCGGGCAACTGAGCGACGGGAGGTTATTTATGAGCAAAACTTTTTCAACCATAGGTATTCTGGCCGTCGTGGCCTTCATTCTTCTTTCCAACGCCCTTTTCATGGTCGACCAGACCCAGTACGCCATCGTCCTTCAGTTTGGTGAACCTGTGGATGTTAAGGATGAACCAGGCCTACACGCCAAAATTCCCTTCATCCAGAATGTCATCTATCTGGACAACCGCCTGATGGAATACGATGTGGCCACCACCATCATCTATACCAGGGACAAAAAGAACATGGTCGTGGACGCTTATGTCCGCTGGCGCATTGAAGATCCGCTCCTGTTCTATAAACGCTTCAAGAGCGACAACAGCTTCTCCATCATCGAAGAAGCCAAGCGCCGTCTGGCCGACGTCATCATCGGCGAGCTGAAATCCGAACTGGGCCTTCATATCATGAGCGACGTCATCAGCCAGAACCGCAGCAGTATCATGGAGTCCGTCACCAGCGGCTCCAACGCCAAGCTTCTGGCCGAGAATGAATCTTCAGGCCTGAAGGTGCAGGATGTGCGCATCAAGCGGGCGGATCTGCCGCCAGAAAACCAGCAGTCGGTCTACGAACGCATGCAGGCCGAGCGTAACCAGCAGGCCACCAAATATCGCAGCGAAGGCAAGATGCAGGGCGAAAAGATCAGGGCCGACGCGGATCGCCAAAAAGCCGAACTGCTGGCTGAGGCTAATCGCAAAAGCGAAGAAATCCGCGGCCAGGCCGACGCTGAAGCCGCCGCCGTCTACGCGGAAGCCTACAGCCAGGACGCTGAATTCTACGCGTTCCTCCGTTCCTTGGAAACGTATCAGAATGCCTTTCAAGATGGCAGCACCTTCGTCATGTCGCCCGAAGATGTCGATTTCCTCAGATATCTCGGCCGCAGCGACGCACGACGTTGATTTTTTTTACTGGCGCACTGTCTGCCTTTAATAAAGGGCAGACAGTGCGGCCGATTCACAGTAAACAAACCTTTTACCGGCGCACGATCAACCGGCCGTTAATAGACGGCCGGCAGTGCGGTTAAGGAATATAAATGGGTTACTTCTATCTGGGGCTGGCATTCCTTGGCGCGGTGGCTCCCTACAGCTTCATGGGCCAGTTCATTCTGACCCACGGGCTGAATGCGGACGAGTTCAAACTACAGATGTGGGCCACCCCCATCGGCAGTTTCATGGCCGCCGCCTTTCTCATTTCCAGCCTGGTAACCCTCATCTTCGTCTTCACGGAAGGACGGCGCCTGAAAATGAAAGGCTTGTGGCTGCCAATTCTGGCCAGCCTCCTGGTGGGTGTATCGTGCGCCCTGCCGCTGTTCCTCTATCTTAGAAGCATGGTCATCAACAAGGAGGCGTCGAACGCGGGTGAAGCCCAGGTTCCGGCCGTGGTCAAACCGCGCTGACGTTTCCAGACGAAAAGGGCTTTTAACAATCATGGAGCCCTGTGAGGTTAAAAAAAATGGCTGAAAACATCAATGACATAACCATAACCTATGAAGAAGACGGCGAACTGGTGGTGGAGGAGCTTGAAAAAGTGATCCTCAACCGGGGCGCCTGGACCTCCATTCTATTCCGCTATCGGGAGCGGGAAAGGCAGACCGGCCAGATGGGCCCGGCCAAGGCCACCCTGCGCCGCTATCAGAAATATCAGGGAGTTTTCAAAAAACGTGACGCGATAAACCTCTCCGCCGAGACCGCCCGCACCCTGGTGGACACCCTGGAAAAATGGCTTGGTGACGGTCTTCTGGGCAAAGGCCAGGCGGAGGTTGAGGAATAATGTTCGAACTCAAAGTTACCAGCCATTTCGCGGCGGCCCACAACCTGCGCGAGTTTTATGGCAAGTGTGAAGACCTGCACGGCCACAACTGGTTTGTGGAAATAAAGGTTCGGGCCAAAGAGGTCGACAATATCGGCCTGGTGATGGATTTTGGCGTAATCAAGCGGCATTTGAAAAATGTATTGGAGCTCATTGACCACAAGTATCTTAATGAGCTGCCGGAGTTTAAGGAAACCGCCCCCACCCGGGAAAGCAACCCGACCTCTGAAAATATCGCCAGATTTATCTTTGACCGTCTGGCCCCTTACATTCATGAAGATTCCAACGGCCGGGCCTGGCTCCATTCCGTCTCGGCCTGGGAAAGCGAAAACGCCTCCGCCACCTACCGGGCAGAGCCCGGACCCCATGTCTAGGTGAGACCTTCCCGTAATCGTTAGTTACGGCGGCCATCATCGTATTAAGAAAGTTGCCCCCTTGCCTATGGCGTGTATCTCTCCCTATGGGGCCGGTCGATGGAGTGATTTCAGTTGGGCACGGGCTGAAATTCACAGACTGCCGAACCGTCGCTTGGCGGTTCGGATAATTTTATGTATAATAAAGTAGCCGTCTTCTTAACGGCCTGTATTTCATCCGCCACTCTGTCGGCTGGTCCGATTCCGGGTGATGCCCTCCACCGTCAACCCTGCCCGCTCCCGTCAGCCGACGGGAGCGTCCGGCTCGCAAAGTAAGGACATCAAACCAGCCTCTTGTAATATCATCACGGCCCGCCGGGCCATAACGCGATTGCAGAAGGAGGTTTTTATGATGAAGATTCACGGCCGGATTATAGCTGGCACTCTGGCTCTGGTTCTCACCTGCGCTCTGATGACCGCACTGCCCTCAGCATCTTTTGCCCAGAAATCGGGCAAGGAAATCGTCACTACCAAAATCGCTGATTCACCCATTCTCGTCAAGATGAGCCATTGGAAGGAATCGACCCCCAGCCAGCGCTACTCTTTCCTGATTGGCTTCATCACCATGCTCGATCTGGAAAGTGAATGGCAGGCCCCCAACCCCCTGCCTTTTAAGCAGAGCCTCACGTCCGCCTGGATGCGCGGCCTTAAGAACAAAAGTCTTCAGGATATTTATAATGGGTTGAACGAGTACATGACCAACAACCCCACCCAGTTGGACCGTCCGGTGGCCGAGGTGATGTGGTTCACCTTCGTCCAGCCGACCATGACAGAAAAACTAAAAAAACGCTAATGTGCGTGGTCCGCACGGGACTATGTCTAGGTGGGGTTTTCCCGTAATCGTTGGTTACGGAGGCTGTCATCGTATTAAGAGCGTGTCCCCCTTGACTGTGGGTATGCGAGATGTCCATGTGTGACTGACAGTTTACTTAATTCAAAATCTTTTATGAGAGGTGACTTATGAAGAAACTGGTTGCCATAGCCCTTCTGGCTTCGCTGACGGCGCTGCCGCTGGGCTGTACGAATATGAGCAGAACTCAGCAGGGCGCCCTTAGCGGCACAGCCGCCGGCGCGGCAGTCGGCGCGGGTATCGGCGCGATATCCGGCGGCTCCGGCGGCGCCGGCGCGCTCATCGGCGGCGCTCTCGGCGGCGTGGCCGGGGCTATCTACGGCCATAATCAGGAATAATTTTTTTGAGAAAATTAGGGGCAAGGCCCCTTGCTCCACACCGCAATTCCTTAAAAGGAATTGCGGTGTTTTTTGTGCGCTTGACGACAACCTCAACCATTTGAGGACATGAAGTTCGCAATAGAGCCTATTTCGTATCGTGGCACACCTATTGCTCTCTAAATCAACGGGTAAAAAATTCCTGTTACGGAGGGCGGTATGCGTATAGAGGATTTTCTAAGCCAGTCAATTGACACCAAGAATCTGAAAAAGTATCAGAAACAGCCGGAAGCGGCCACATTTTCACTGCCTGAAGGTCAACAGGATACAGTGACTATTTCTCAACAGGCGCGGGAGGCTCAGCAGAGCGGGGGCTATTTCACCAAGCAGGCGGAACTGAACAGCCAGGCCAGAATGGAATTTAAGGCCTATATGGACCAGGCCACGGGCCGAGTCCCTTCAGCGCCCAAGACTCCCGAAGAAAAGATCAAGGAACTGACGGAAAAAATCAAGAAGCTGCAAAGCCAGCTAAGTGAAGTGATGACAGACAGCAGCTTGACGGCAGAAACCAGAAGCATGCAATCGGAATCCATCAACTCACAGATCAACGCGCTACAGGCGCAGATAGACCAGATAGGCAAGGACATGGCGTCGGAGGCCGCTGAGGCCTGAACAAGACGCCTCCCCAGTGGGCTTTATCATGAAAGGTGGAGCAGCAAATTCCTGCCGTTATTATCTGTGCGACGCAAGAGTTGCCCATAGGGGCCCATGAACACATCGGCCGAGGATAAATGGCGGAAGTGGCAAAGGGTGGCGGGACGGAATGGCACTATCGCCGTCACTTCCTTCCATATAGAGTTAACTGAGGCGTTAACCTATAGGCACGGCGGACACAGTATTGGAATTCTAAGCCAGCCGCGAGCCACCTTATTTACCGATGTTTTTACCTGACGGGGGTGAAACGGCCTAAACTTAAACCAGCGGCAGCGCCGCGCGCATCGCGGCGCTGCCGTCATGCTCTGAGGGGGCGCTGGCTCGCAACCATGGCCGCGAGCCGGATGGGGGTCAAGGGGGCTCTGCCCCATTGCGGGGTGGAGGGGCAGAGCCCCCCTCTTCCTCTTCATATAAGCTTTGATTTTCAGCGTTAGATTTAATATAATAGTAAAAATTAATTTTGATGATTTTTTACCGACCAAAAAGGTCCGCAACATCAAAGACTACCTGCTATATTTAAGTTTGTGCCTTCTTTTATTTCTTTGTTTTTTGACCATCGTTAAACCACAAAATTGGACTAGATAATTGCACACCTAATTTGTACGTTGAAAACAAGGATTTTCATATCATGGATAATGATTCACCGGCTGTTATAGATCAAGCGTCACTCGAAATTGAACTGTTGACATCCGATGGCTGGTTGCGCGAAATCCGCCATACTCTTGGCGCTTATAAAGAATCCAATGTCATTATGGACAGAATCCTTTTAAAGTCGCGGGAACTTACCTCGGCTGAGGCGGGAACTGTTTATCTTATTGACAGCGGAAATCTAGTTTTCGCTTCTTCTCACAACGATCGCCTTTTTCATGTCGACAGCGCCCATAAACACGCCTATTTCCATTTCAGCATGCCGATAACCGCCGATTCCATATCAGGCTACGTCGCCCTGACCAGAGAGAGCCTGAGCCTAAATGACGTTTACAAACTGCCGCCCGAAGCCCCTTACAAGTTTGACCCCAGCATGGATCAGCGCACAGGATACAGGACCATCAGCGTCCTGGCCGTGCCTATCGTCAGCCGATCCAATAAAGTGCTTGGTGTTTTGCAGCTCATCAACAGCCTTGATAAAGACGGAAATCCACGATCGTTTTCTCATGCCTCCGAACGGCTGGTCAATATTTTCGCCTACGAAGTGGCTGTGACTGTGGAACTGAGCCAGAATGTAAGAAAGGGCATTAATCGTCTCATGCGCATCGCCAATATTCATGATTCTTCCGAAACCGGGCCGCACGCCGAGCGGGTGGGGGCCATAGCCGCCGAGATTTATCACAAATGGGCTGAGAAGAGGAAAGTGGACCAGGAACAATTGCTCTATTATAAAGGACAATTGCGTTTGGCGGCCATGCTGCACGATATCGGCAAGGTCGGGGTGAGTGATCTGATATTGAAGAAAGCCGGTCCTCTGACCCCGGAAGAAAGGGAGACGATGTGCCGTCATACCTGGCTGGGCGCGACTCTGTTCGATCATGAAACCAATGACCTGACCGATCTGGCTGTGGACACGACCCTGCACCACCATCAGAAATGGGATGGCACCGGCTACAGCGGCAGCCCGGATGTTCCCGTTCTTTCAGGTGAGGATATACCGCTGGCCGCGCGCATAACGGCCCTGGCCGATGTTTTTGACGCCCTGGTTTCGCCACGCTGCTATAAGAGAACCTGGACTTTTGACGAAGCTGAAAGTTTGATGGAGAAGGAAGCCGGAAAGCATTTTGACCCGGAACTGGTAGAGTGCTTTTTTGAGATAAAGGACACCATTTGCAAGATCTATCAGCGTTATCCTGACGAATGATATAGCGGGATTACCTGTTTGGCTGGATAACCGCCGACTTGCCTGGTCAGAGCTCCAGGGCTGGAAAGCAAACCCCAAATCCCGTCGGGCCAACTCATCTCCGAAACATGGCCGTCCGCCGCCGATCTGATCGGCGATGGGCGGTTATTTGTTTTGGAAATTATATACTTTAATGATTCGCCCCCGTTATATGCGCCGGTGTTGTCTTGGAATTGCTGTCCGGCTCCCATTGGGGCTATACCGTCAATTGAGGCCGACCAGGCAGCCGCCGGGATAAATGTTTTTGCCCGGCGAGGTGACTAGAAGTCATTTCATAAATATCTTTTTGCTCCCTGGCGTCGTTGCTCAGTCTTTTTAATGCTCAAAATATGTCATATATTCCTGCGCTTAAAAAGCCTTCGCGCCTAGCCAGGAAACAAAAATCTTATTTATGAAATGACTTCTAAAGACCCCCGGAACCTCGCCGGGCAAAAACATTTCTCCCGGCGGCGGTCATTCGCTTTTTACCCGGTTCCAATTCTGACCAGATACTCGAAGCATTTTAATTTGTTATTGAAAAGTGCCATGGCAAGTTGTATATATAGTTCCTTTTTTTTGAAGCTGAATCATGACACATTTTCAACAACTTAACTTTATGGAAACTGCTTGCCGGCCGGCGATATGACTACCATTTTTCAACAGTATGTTTCATTTATCTATAACTATGCCATAATTAGAACAAAATATTGACATCTTTCAATATATCGTATAGTATCAAAAAGTTATATTCCTTCAGTATACCGGCGCACATGACTGGCTGCCCGTTCTAAGCAACTGGCGGTGTACTGGTGAAAAGATGGTTTATTGCTACAATATCACACGATCTCAAGGGGCGTACCCATGATGAGGCTTCCGATCTCTGTATTCTGCCTGCTGGCCATTTCGGCCGGTCCGCTCTGGGCCGCCGGTGAGGCCAATGAGGCGCATGTCTTCGAATTTGATTACGATCATCAGATTGAAGCTCCGGTTCTGAGTCCGCCGCCGGAAACGCCGTCCATCATACCTATGGGGCCTGAGGCTTCCGTTGTGATTCCGCCTCCGCCGGTTATTGAACCTGAGCCGGAATTTACCCCGCCGCCGCCGATTGAGCCGATCGTCGTTCCGCCCGTTCCCGCTCCGCCAGCGGCAACTGAGAAGCCTCCTCTGGCCGCCACTTCCAAGGAAGAGGTTGTAGAGGGAGTGATAACCATAATTGGCGAACCCGATCCGCCCGCACCCGAGCCGCCAGTCAAGACCGAGGATGACGCGCCCGGTCTCGACTCTCTTTTTGCCCCCGCTGAGCCGGAACCGGAAGAAAAGACCGCCGCCAAACCTTATTCCACCGACACGAACATGGAAAGACCGGCGGCTCCCGCCCCAGAGCCGGTTGCGGCTGAAAAGCCGGTAAAGGAAGTGGTGGTGGTGGTGAAAGATGAAGAGAAAGCGGCGGCTCAGTCCGCTCCGCCGACTCCGCCGGATAAACCGGCCGCCAAGACCGGCAAGGCTAAAACCAAAGCAGGCCGAACGGCCGGAACAGCGGCGGCGAAAGCCGATCCGGCCCTTGGAAAAGATCATCGTTACCGGTTCTGGCTGCTGGCCAGCCGGACCTGGAACCTTTCAATGAGCAAGGCTAATTATTATCGCGGGACTCAATCCATATCCAACAGGGTTGAATTATACCCCATTGATCAGGTAAAATTTCCTACAGTCGGCAGAGTAGCCATTTATACGCCGCCAGCCGGCGCTGTCCCGGCAGTTCCGGCCCAGCCGGTCTACAGCGGCACCGGCCGGAATTCAGCCGGGGCCCAAGTGATCGACATCCGGTATTTTCCGCGGCAGAAATGATATTCCGGCTATCCGGTTTATCAGAATGCCCTCATTTTTCAATTAATTAAAAGGCAAGGTTTACCATGAGCGAAATACCAAATTGGAATCTTGATCAGCTATATGTGGAAGACAGCGATAAAATAAACACTGACCTGGAGGCGCTGGACGAACGCGGCGAAAAGTTTGCGCGCTGGCGTGACAAGCTCAAAGAAGGTCTGCCCACGTCCGACGAGTTCCGGCAGATGGTGACGGAACTGGAGGATTTGACCAAACTGGCCCATCACCTGTCGGGCTATGCGGCGCTCTATTTCGCACAAAACACCCAGAATCAGAAGGCGCTGGCCCTGATGGCCAGGGTCGATGAGAAGATGGCCGATCTGGGCAATGAATTGCTTTTCTTCGAAATCTGGTGGAAGGAACTGGATGAGGATAAAGCGGCCGAACTGATGAAAGGCATGAGCGATTACCGCTACTGGCTGGAGAGGACCAGAGCCTATCGTCCGCATACGCTGGCGGAATCGCAGGAAAAGGTCATCAATCTCAAAAACATCACTGGCCATGACGCGCTCATCGCCCTGTATGACTCCATTACCAATCGCTATCGCTACAAGACGGAAGGCCTCCCCGGTGAGGACGGGCGCGAAGTCACCCGCGATGAACTGATGGTGCATGTCAGAAGCGCGGAGGCTGGTGTGCGGGCGGCCGCCTATCAGGAGCTTTACCGTGTCTACGGGCAGGACGGCCCCATTTTAGGCCAGATTTATCAGACAGCCGTGCGCGACTGGCGCATAGAAAACATCCGCCTGCGCAATTACGTCGCGCCCGCCGCCGTGCGCCACAAGGCCAATGACCTCAGGCCGGAAACTGTGGAATCGCTTTTGAAGGTGGCCAAGACCAACGCGCCGCTTTTCGGTGAATTCTTCCGCCTCAAAGCCGCCACTCTCGGGCTTGGCAAGCTCAGGCGTTATGACATTTATGCGCCGCTGCTGGCCGATGAAAGCGTGGTCAACTTTGATGACGGCGTGAAAGAGGTTATGGGCGCATTTGATAAATTCAGCCCGCGATTTAAGGAGCTGGCTGAAAATATCGTGAAAGAGGACAGGTTCTCGGCCCGTCCGGCCGCCGGGAAACAGGGGGGCGCCTTTTGCTACAGCATGCTGCCGGGCGAGACCCCCTGGGTGCTGATGACTTATAATGGCCGCCGCCAGGATCTCTTTACCATGGCCCATGAACTCGGTCACGGCATTCATTCCCAACTGGCGGCCCGGCACAATACTTTCGAATTCCACGCCACCCTCCCCTTGGCCGAGACAGCCTCCACCTTCGGTGAAATGCTCCTGGCGGACCGAATCATGGGGCAGTTGGAAAACAAAAGAGCCAGGGCCAACATGCTTTTTCACCTTCTGGACGACGCCTATGCCACGGTCTGCCGTCAGGCCTTTTTTGCCATGTTTGAAATTACAGCCCATGAAATGGTGGAAAAAGGCGCGACGGTGGATGAACTGGCCGACGCCTATATGCTAAACCTCTCCGATCAGTTTGGCGACGCGGTGGAAATAAGCGACGAGTTCCGGTGGGAGTGGGTCAGTATCCCGCACATATTCCACACCCCATTCTATGTCTACGCCTACACTTTCGGCCAGCTTCTGGTCTACAGCCTGTGGCGGCAATACCAGAAGGACGGCGATGATTTCGTGCCCCGTCTGACCGGGCTTCTGTCCAAGGGCGGCTCGGCCCCGCCGGAGCTAATAGTTGAAGAGAGCGGGCTGGGTCCGTTGGATGAAAGCTTCTGGCAGGGCGGCTTTGACGTTATCGCCGACCTTCTGGCCGAACTGAAGAAAACCTTGGATTAGCCGCCGGGCTGGGCCCGGACCCCATGTCTGGGGAACCCTTTCCCGTAATAGTTAATTATAGCGGCCATCATCGTATTAAGAAGGTGGCCCCCCCGGCTGACAATGCGGCCACAGACACGGGGGCACCGCTCTTAATACGATGATGGCCGCCAAAACCAACTATTACGGGAAGGTCCCACCCAGACCCAGTCCCGTGCGGACCACGCACATGAAGTTGAATTTTCTTTTTCCTGGGAAGACCCGGGAGGCTTTTCTGGCGGACGGCATAAATTCTTATCTGAAACGCCTCAAGCCCATGGTTCAATCTGATATCCATATCCTGAAAGCTGGCACAGCCGCACCCGGAGGCGGCTCGGCCGCCGAAGCCCTGGCCCGTTCCCGCGAATCCACCATCATCCTGGAACGGTGCGGCGCCGGTGAATATCTCATCGTGCTGGATGTGCAGGGCGAACTGATGTCGTCACCCGAACTGGCCGCGAAATTTGAACGCCTCCAGGATAATGGAACCAAAACAGTCAACATAGTGGTCGGCGGGCCTTGGGGCGTGGATGAGAACCTCCTGGAAAGAGCCAATCTGCGCCTCAGCCTCGGCCCCATGACCTACCCCCACGAACTGGCCCGCCTGATAATTCTTGAGCAAGTTTACCGGGCCTATGCTATAATCAATAAGATTCCGTATCACAAGTAATTTCGGCCGGGAACCGGTCGTATCATCTTTCGAATATCCACGCACAACGCGTGGAACGACAGTACATTCAGGCGGTATACATAAACAGACACTAATCAATCAATAACGGGGTATTTAAATATTATGGAAAAAGAAAAGCCTATGGGAGTCGGCGCTCTCCCGCGGGCCGCGCTGGTTCTGGCGTTCATTGCCTCCTGGCTGGCTCTGATCGCCCTGATGCTGCGCACCATTGAGAAGATATGGCCCGCCATGACCGTGGCCGATCCGGCCAGCCTGGCCGCCGGGGCGCTTCTCATCCCCATGACCATTTTCCTCATTCAGGGCATAATTCATGTGCCCCGCGGACAGCATCGGCCAATTTTTCTGCGGGCCCGCGTCCTGACACGTTTTTCCATACTTTTGCTCCCGGCCCTCAAACGCATGGAGCCAGGCCCGGCCCTGGACCTCATCACCTCCTCCGCGGATCGTGATACTATTGTGGCTGAGGCGGAGGCGCGCTTGAAAAGCTCACTGGGCATTATTCCCCGTCTGGCCCTTCTTCTTGATAACCGCAGCCCGCTGGAAATTATTCTGAACTACCTGATGACCAGCCGCATCCTGCCGTTGACGGTTCTGGGCTGGATTTTTTTCCTCATTGTTGGACCGGCCCGTCAGTTCATGCGCGTCTGGGGCTATGTTTTTACCCGCCTGTGGCGCGATCCCGGCCCGGAAGACGAACTTACCACCTATAAAAGAAAAGTCGCCTACGATCTGGCCGGGCGGGCCACCCGCTTCGGTATCAACGATTTAAACTTTGAAGAAGCCCGCACTCTCCTGGCCCGCATCTGGCGTGAATTGAAGCGGGTCCACAACAATCCCTTTTACGGGCAGGATGTCGGGCAGCCCCTGCCGGATATGCCTGAGCCGGAAGACTCCGGCCTGGACCCGGTGGCGGCGTTCTATCACGCGCCCTGGCTGGCCCCGCGTTATTGCGGAGTTTATCTTGATCTTTCCGTAACCCTGGCCGCACGGACGGTCGATGAGTTATATGACTCCTGGCGAGATGAGGACACCAGCGTATTTTATCCGACGGAGCTGAGCCAGGAAGTGGAGAGCGCTTCGTGGCTGCTGGCCGACCGGACACGTTTGCAAAAGATACTTTCCGAGAGAATGGAGGAAGGTATTGTACGGCTGGACGGTCGTCCCATTCCCACCTGGACCATTGAATCCTGGCTGTTTGATCTTGAGGGCGACCTCAACTATTATAAGCAGCGCATAGCCGCCCATCACCGCCGCTGCCGTACCGCCCATCTGATGAAGGCCCGCCGTCTGGGATTGGGCTGGCCCGAATATCTGCGCGGCATGGCCGGAGTGCTGCATTTCGCGGAACATGCCCGCCGGGCCCTGACCACGGCCAAGGCTGACTTTGAAGAAGTTCTGAGAGTGCCGGAAAAAGCCCACGGCCAGACCCTGCGCGAAGCGGCCCGTCTGCACAACCTGATGGCTGATCTGCATGACCGCATTATTCATCTGGATTTAACCGATGAACTGGAAGTGCGGCCGGATGATCTTTTGCCTCTGGCCCTGCCCTCGCCCACGGATGACTTGCACACCTGGAGAGAATGCTGGGCCCGGGAGCATTATAATATGACCACTATGCTCTCGGCCCTGAAGGATAAATCCCTGACAGCCCTTCTGTGGGGTGAGGATCAGGTGGCCGGGCGCGGCCGGGCCTCGTCAGGGAATGGTTCTTCCGTGCCTGAAGCTGAATTGGAGGAAGCGCCGCCAGCGCCGGGCATAATTCCCGATTTCGTATCCATCAGGCCGCCGGTGAATGTGCCGGAACGTGTTTATTCAACGGCTGACCGCCTGAAGGTGGGTTTCGGGCACACTCTCCTGGCCGCGCTGGTGCTGGCTCTGTTACTATGGCAAAGCCAGACTCTGGGACGCACCCGGCTGGTCGTTTATAATGGTTTGGGGCGGGACGTAACTGTCTGGGTAGGGGACGACGCGACTGAGGTGAAGCCTTATGGGCGCTCGATCATGCACCTTCAGCCAGCCAAGATATACACGATTGCGACCACCACCGGCGGATTGCCGCTCAAACATTTTAACCAGAAACCATTCAGCAAGCCGGTCATGGAGGTTCCCTGGGCGCGCGGCCACCTCATCGAGCACTTTACCCGCAAGCTGTCGCCCAAACCGGCCACGGAAGTCTATAACATTGCCGGGGCCGCGCCACTGATGGAATGGTGGAGTCCACGTAACACAGATAATGAAGAAGAGGGATTGTTTCTGGGCCGTCCGCGTTGGCTGACGACCAATGCTGATGTGTTGTTCCAGACCCCGCCCTCAAATGGTGACAGGACGGTGTTGGTTTTGTCTGGTTATGGGGAATTGCCGCCAGCTGAGATGCTGCCCGCCTTTTTTGACCAGAAGGATAAGGCGGAGTTGATTCATCTCCACGCCTTGTGGGACAACCCTGACTCTCCCGGATTTTTGCAGTGGCAATTCATGATTTTGGGGAAGCCTCAGGCGGCTATATTGGTTCAGCGTTTGGCGCGTGAGCCTGATTTTCTGGAGAAATGCGTCAGGGAGCTGGATACAATAGGATTTCAATAAAAAGGCATATTGATAATATAATGTGGCCGCAAGGTTGTCTTACCTTTCTTCCCGCCCCTCTTCGGAGGGGCTTTTATGTTGCGCGGCTGTGGTCATGAAGTCTCTGTAAGATTTCAACAGCCTCCCGAAAACCATGTATCTTTTGGGAATCACGCTAATGCGGAGCATTTGCGTAGAGTCATCCATGACCTGGAAGCCGGAAAAGGTATCGAAATTCGGGCTGAAAGACTTATGAGGCTTGTTTTTTCGCCTGAAGCCCTTGAAGATCGCCGCCACTTTAAGGAGCACGCGCCCAAAATCACTGACAAGATCAAGCGGCTTTTGGAAAACATTATGGATACGCCCTATAGCGAGCGGCCTAAACAAACCTGAAGCGTCGAAGGATGGCCTCAGTGGGTTATGGTCCCACCGCATCAACCGCGAGTATAGATCGGTGTATAAAGTCGATGGTGATGTGATCTATATTGTTTCCTGTCGCTATCATTAGTGAGTTTATTTTTGGTAGCGGCCTTATGGCCGCGCGATTAAAGGACTTGGCCTAATAGGCCAACCAAAGGGTTCCACCCTCTGGACTCCGGCTGGGGGAGGGCCCACGCGGGCCCTACCCCAGACCCCACCCGCGCCAAGGGGCAAGCCCCTTGGAACCCCAAGAGGTCAGGGTCAGATTCAACTTTCTTCTTCCCGCATCGCCGCAACTCGCTTCGAGTACGAAGCTCAGACAAGCGGCGACGCTTCATACCGTTTCCGCTCTAACCGCTGTCGGCCTCTTCATATTGGTCTGTTACATTTTGCTATAGGCAGCTTCATAAAATGATTGCTGCTTCACGTATGTTCGGCTGATTACTTCTTCCCCTCCAATAGCTTTTCCAGTGCTGTAACGTTGAGACCTGGCCATCTTTTTTTTAATGAGCAACTCATTGAAAAGCGATAGGTGGCGGAGAGACGCACTACCAGCACTGGAAAGGGCCTTTAAGGGGATGCTGATTTAAGCCGAACATACGTGAACTACCACTCAGCCCATGAAGCTGCCTATCGCGGAATGTTACAGCACAACGTAAAACTGCCTATAGCACCTGAAGCCGGGCAGTATGAAGCGTCGCCGCTTGTCTGAGCTTCGTACTCGAAGCGAGTTGCGGTGATGCGGGAAGGGGAAAGTTGAAGCTGACCCTGACCTCTTGGGGGTCCAGGGGGCTCCGCCCCCCTGGCGCGGGTGGGGTCTGGGGTAGGGCCCGCGTGGGCCCTCCCCCAGCCGGAGTCCAGAGGGTGGAACCCTTTGGTTGGCCTTTCAGGCCAAGTCCTTTAATCGCGCGGCCATAGGCCGCTTTCCTTTTCATCCTTCAGAGAACAATTCAACTTCAACGTGGGCGTCATATTGTGGGAACGATATTAACGCTGAACGGCCAACCCAGCCTATTTTCATTTCAATCTTGCCCCGGCCGCTGTCCAGACAGGTGGCCGTAGCCGTCAACCCGTGAGAAGGGCTGGATGATTCCATTTTAATGTGCGTTATGTCACCACAAGCTTCAGGAGCCAGTTTGTTCAAGTAATATTTGAAAACCCTCACTTCTGAGCCGGAATAATTCACGCTGTAAAGAACTCCGCTCCTGTCCATCAAGTGACGGCGAAGATAAAGAAGGTCTTTCACCACATGAGCCTCCAGCGTTTCCTGATCAAAAACCCCTACCGCAACCGGAACGCTTCTGGGGGAATGCCGCCAGGAACTGGCGGACTTAAAGCCGCCCCACATGAGGATGACCGGCAGAGCCAGGATAAATAGCCCCATGGCCACGCAGGCACTATTGGAAACCGCCCTTTCCGGGAAAACAACAATTTCAGGCGTACTATCACCGTCCGGGGTTCTGCTGGTGTAAGCCTGGTTGTTGGAATTAATCCTCCGCAGTATTCGCTGGCGCAAATCTTCTGAAGAAATGGGCAACGGGATATCAGACGGCGGACTTCCCGCCCCGACGGGCGGGACGGGGGCGGTCGGCGGGCGAATGAAAAAACGGCTCTGGCAGCCTGGGCAGCGGGCCCACGCGCCGCCTGGCGGCACGCGATTATCCGCAATACGTGATCTGGCCCGGCAGTTGGGGCAGGTTATATTCATGTTCACCTCAGAAGCAATATGCCCTCCGGCCAAACCTGGAGGCCTTACTTTGGTTAAGGCTGAGAATCATTCATCAGATCCTTGAAAAGATCCTCAGGCTGAATCGGCAGGCCAATGTCCACCACTTCCCGCCATGACAGGGCCTGGTTGGCTCCACTGAAACCGCCGTCCTCATCATCACCCGGCCCCCTGGGGATGGGAACCTCATTCTCGGCCATGTTGGAACTGGTGTTGCCGTAAATAGTGACGGAGCCGGCATCCTGAATCGAAGCTTCTGAAGCCATGCCCGAACCCGCGTCCTTAATGCCCGTTAACTGCATCAGTTCCAGGGTGACGCCGTCTTCTGTTTGGACAGTCAGGCCGCTTTCCATCTGCTTGAGGTCATAACCTTTCATGTAAGGCGCGGGCAGGCCCGTGTAGGTGTCGACCACATACAGGAAACTATAACCGCCTGGATCGCATGGATCGCCCGACGGAACATAGGAGGTGAAAACAGTGTTGGATCTGCCGTTGCCCAGACCGTCGATCTTGGGCTGGGTAATTACCATTTCGAAAACATTGTCGCCAAAATGATAGAACTCTCCCAAAACTTTCCAGGTATTGAGTTCGCGTTTATAACCAAGATATTTACCGCTCTTCAAATCATTGGCCATAGCGTTGTAGCTGCCCAGCTCATCAACGCCGCAGGCCGTTCTGTCCCCGGGAAGGCTGTCGGGATTGCAGATGCCGCCGTTGGTATAAACCGAGAAACGGCTCACATCCAGAAGCTCCCCGGTCAAAGGCTTGAAGGTCAAAGTACCGTTCAAATTCGGATTGCTCTTGTTGCCCCGGACCAGATCTTCCTTGATTCCATAAAGATACTGTGTGTAGTTGGCCCGGCATTCATCGCCGGGGTTCGGGTCAGGGCCGCAGGGGTAAGCGTCATCCTTGCCCCACATGCGCCCGGTTCCGAAAACTACCCACAGGTTCCCCAAGGTGTCATAGGTGGCGTTAATGGCCCCGGTGATCGGGCGATCGGGATTGAACATGGGCGACAGCTTCCACTCGCCGGGAGCCAGAGGCTGGCCGTCTATTTCCGAAACCATCTGAAGGCGATAAAGTGCGCCGGTATCCCTGGCGTTCTTTTCAGCCGACAGACCCAGATAAACCACATAGTTGCTCCAGGTGATGTTATCGGAATCACTTCTGTCGACATAAGTGCTGCTGGCCCGGGGCATGAAGGTGTCGCTGAAAAAGCTTCGCTCCTCCGGGACCACCAACTGCCCGGCGTCGACCCGCTTGCCGGTGACGGCGTCCAGCACGATGATGCGGGCGTTCTGAAGGCTCCTGCCGTCATAGGCACCGCGTCCGCCAGGCTGGAGGGAACCGTTTTCCTCGATATCAAGCGTGGGGCCGCTGGGCAGCACCACATACCAGTTGTGGCCGGAGCGCACCACCATGGGGCTGTTGATGGTCAGGCCCAGTTCGCTGGTGCTGTATCGCCACATCAGAACGGGCTCTTCATCCGGCTCGGTGATGTCCAGGGCGAAAAATTCCGAATGGGAATACTCGGGCTTCTCGTCCGTTCCGATGTTGATGGTGCGGCCGCCCATACGCAGGCCCATGACCAGGACGGTACGCCAGCCCTCCTTGTAACCGGAAGTGTTCTTCCCGATTTTGACGTCCACAATCGTGGGGGTGAGATCAACCGTATAAGCGTGGTCGAAATCAGGTTCGGTCAGCCATTTCAGATGGGGCAGCACCGAGGTGGGAATGTATCCCCAGACTTCCGCCCCCAGATCATGATAGGGAATGCCCGTCTTGCCGACGCGATCACCGGCTACAGGCTTGACGAAATAGGAAGCCATGCCCAACTTGAGCGAACCGTAGAACCCGGCGTTGACCGCGTGCAGTATTCCGTCATTGGAACCGAAATAGACCATGTTGCGCCTACCGGCCACCTTCTCTTTGTATTCCGCGTAAGACTGGTCGCCATAGAGCAGATGGAAGTTGGCCCCCGCTTCACCCACGATAATGGGGCGGGAGTTCATCACGTCGCCCATGCGCCACACGCGACGGCCCTCGAACCAGGCGGTGTTGACGGTGCGATTGCGGAAACCCTCCTGATCCACGCCAAGGGTGTATTCTATGAGCTTTCTGGCGCAGGCCTGACGAACCTCGGAACGCCCGGAAGAGCACCTCAGGAGAGTTTGCAGCCTTTCCCTGGAAGCGTTGCCCGGCTCAAAGAGATAGTCCGAAAGCGCGACCGGAGTCCAGGCCTCACTGCCGTCGGATTTTCTCACTTTTCCGTCTTCAGCGCCAAAATAGGAATAGATGCGGCGTCCCCCTTCCGCACCTTTGGCCGCGTTGGAGTAGGTGCGCGGATTGAGAACATCGTTCTGGGCTATCAGCCAGCGGGCGGGGTTCCAGATATCGCGGATGTCCTCAAAAGATTTCAGTTTATGCCACTGGTCGCGCGATGGTTTGGTGTTGTTGCCGAAGAGATCGGGATAGCGCCAGATGACCGGCTCCCCGGTGCCGCGGTCATGCTCGATATCGATGATCTCATCTTTGGTGATATCCAGCATCCGGCCCTCATCGGCATTGGGCGCGTCGGTATCTTCGCGCAGATTGCCCCATCTGTCGACAAAAAGTGAATAGATGTTGCCCAGCCATTTCACCGTTACGGATGAATCTTTGGGATCTTCATAGACCGAATGGTACTGGGTTTTGACGGTCATGCCGCCGCCCAGAATAGTGTTGATTGAGGCCGAGTTGGCCGTGCCGGTGGAAACGCTGTTGGCTATGGCTTCAAAGGCCCGCCCCAGCTTTTCCGATAATGACGAGAGGTTGGCCACATAGAAATAATTCTTGGGCGTCGAGCCGTAAACCGGGGCCTGGGTCTTCTCGTCATAGCCCTCTATAGCCGCCCAGGTGGATTTGTCATTTTCATCAGGGAACCCGGTGGCGCGGGGATCGGAGAAGCCGCCGTATTTGGCCGCCAGCTCCAGCGGAGTGGGCAGATATTCGACGTCAGGCGGATTGGGTGAAAACTCAAAGGAGCGGGTTTGAAGAATCCGCATTCTCATTCTGGCGTTTTCACCGCACTGGGTGGTATTTGACGCACTGGCGGAGGCTTTCTCACAGCCCATGGGAGTGAAGAGTTTATCGTAAAAACCAGGATGGGCGGTTTCACGCCTGGTGATGGAATAGACCCTCTGGCTTTCCTGCGCCTGGGTAATCACGCCCTTATACCAGTTGTCGTTCCTGACGGCGCCGGAACTGTTCACGGCCTTGGCCGGCGAACCGTTGACCTCCCAGGAAGCCACGCCGACACCGTTTGGATCGTGGGGATAATGGTCATGGTTCTTGTAATTGGAGGCCGCGTCAATATAGGTGCCGTCATAATCATTATCCGTGCCGGTAATGGTGTAGCCCAGCCCGATCTCAGCGCTGGTGGAGGTGCGGAAGATCATGCTGGTGATGGCCAGTCCCTTTATGTAACTGCCGGGAATACTCATTTTTCCGCCGCCGCTCTGGCGGGCGAAGCGATAGTATTTTTTGGCCCCGCTGATGGTTTTTGGATTGCCGTCGGCGGCGGCCGGCGCGGAATACCCTTTCAGAGGCCCGCTGTGAATAACCACCGGAGCGGCTTCACGGCAGACCGCTCCGCAATTGCGGCCGACTACCGGGGTTGTGCTGTCGGTGAGAAGGTTGATTTCATAAATAGAGGTGGAATCCTGCTCGTAATCACTCCAGCGGATGTGCACCTCGCTCTCGTCCGCATAGTTGACATTAATCCTGACGTTATAGGGTGTGCCGTCATCATCAGTTTTCCAGTCTTCAATGGCATAGCCGATGAAGCTCAGAAGGTGATCTCGGGTGCGGTTCATTACCGCCGTGGGCATCATGGTTATCTGCTGCCGGACCCCGGCGGCCTGGCCCGAACCGGGAACGTTGAAAGTCAGGGCCGGAAGGGCCGGGGTCACGCCCACGGTATAAATATCTATAGGTTCCCCTTTCCTGTTGGGGCTGAAATCATGGGTATGCGCGTAATAGGCCACGGCAGCCATGCTGTAGGTGCCCTCCAGGGACGGCTCATTGGGACAGAGGCCGACCACATCAGCCAAACTCCTCACCGGGCGGGGGGCGCAGACGGCCCTGGCCTCGGGATTATTGGGATCGCGGGCATAATAATAGAGTTTGCCGGCCGTGTTGTAGCCCTCATGATTAGTGATCATTTTCAGATAGCTGTTCATGCTGGAGGGGCTGAAATCAGGAAAAGCCGACGACTTGTCCTGAAGTGAGGGCAGAGGCGGAATACCGCTGATATTGCCCGGATCATCACCGTCAAAAGTGTTGTCGATATCCGATATCATCAGGATGACCGGCTTGGAGCAACTGGCGGCCAGTTCCTCAGGCCGGTCCTGATACCATTTGGTGATCATCGGGAGTGGGCGGCTGCTTTTGGGATAGAGATCATCCCTGGCCTCTTCCGAACTCTGGGGCACATTGTTCGCGTCGCTGTATAGATACGCCCCGGCGTAATACTTGTCGTTTGCGGAGGCCGTGTAAAAGGCGGGGGTGGCCTCTTTGAGGCCGGAGTTGGCCGGAGCGGCCAGACCGCCGAAGTAACGGACGCCTTCAAAAAGCATTTCTCCCATTGGGTTGCCGAAGGAGGTCCAGTCTTTAATAAACTCGCCGCGACTGCCGGTGCTGACCCAGGAAGTGATGGTGAGCTTGTCGATGGTTCTGATGATGTTGTTTTTGGCCACATTGGCCCGCCGGTCGGCGTTATTGCCGGTGTCGTTGCCGTAGCCGCCGGAGTCAATGAGAACGCCGGTCTCGGAATCCACCGCTTTCGACATCGAGCCTATGTGATGCCTGATCACTCCGCCCCGTCTTTTGGCGGCCTGCTGGGCCACGCCGGTCATCAGGCCGAAATACATTTTGTCCTTTTCGCCATACTGCTGCAGAAGGCCGATCGGCTTATATTTGCCGGTGCCCGGATACTGTTTGCAGCTCTCGCCCTTCGGCGGGCCGGTGAGGGGCTCGTCAACTCCGTCAATCATCTCACAGACGCGAACCCTGGCGTTATAGATGTTATTGGTATAATCGCCCCTTTTCAGCCCGGCCCCGGTAAAGGCGGTGTCGGCCGGAATATATTCCTCGGCCAGAACGGTCCAGTTCCAGACACGGAAGTTGGTTCCGTCCCGGTTCTTTTTATTGGCCGGAATATTGCGGACCACATGGAACAGCGGAGGCTTGGTGAGGCTGTCTTTGGTGAAACCGTCGGTATAGCGGGCGAAAAAGTGCATTCGTCCGCTGGTTGGTTTGGGTACGCCCAGGTAATATTCTGAATTGTAATACGGCAGGTGGCCGGTTTTGCCGCTCCACATATCGTCGGCCATGACGTCATAGCCCCAGACAATGGCGTTGCGGGGAACATAGGAATGTTCCACAATGGTTTCGTCCTTGCGGTCGATCTGACGGGTGCCGCCATACAGCACTTTCTTGATGGCGTCGATGCGGCTGGTCATCATGAAGTTGAGCCAGTTGCCGTGCCACTGGCTGCTGGCCCGGCAGACGCCGTATTTGTTCTCCGGCACTTTGATGTGCGCGTCCAGGCCGCCGGGCGCGGCGGCGGCCACATTCTTTTCAGCATAGCCTTTGCGCCGGAAATAGCCGTTCTCATAGCCGTAGCACGATTCATGATCATAGTAGCCGAGATATCTGGTTTCCGGGTTAAAGCCGATGTCAAGAAAGCCGTCGCCGTCATGGTCGCCGGGGCTGTAGGCATGCCGGAACATCTTCTGGTCCTTGCTCAGTATCAACAAGACCATCGGAATGCTGCGGGGCGCTATCCAATAGGGGGTGGACTGGTAATCGCTCAATTCCGGCTCGGCCGCCAGGGCCGCGGTCGACGAAAGAGTGAGGCAGAGTCCAAATAACAGGGCGATGATTTTTGGGGGCATATGGCGGCTCCTGAGGCTTTAGAACTTCTTAGGGAAGGGTTTCCTTATAAATGGCGGTTATCACGCTGTGGGGCGATTCAACGTTGCCGCTGTAATAATCCGATCTTTTATCGTCGCCGCTGAGGGGTATCCGTCCGGTAGCCGTAACCACCACAATGGCCTGAATATTGGCCCCATCGTTATTGCCGTAGTGGCCAGACCCGTCGATCGACGAGCCGGGCTGCGGCAGCGGCCCCATGCCGCCGTTGTTGCTGTAGTTGAGGGCCACGGCGGCGGTGGCCACGATGTTTCCATCGTGTTTTATGGTGATATGGGGGGCATGGGCGGCGGTGGAGACCAGATAACGGTTCATGATATCCGACTCCAGCCCCTCTCCGGCCAGTTCCAGCAAGGTTTCGAGATTGAAATCCGGGCTCATTTCCACCGTGAAGGGGCTGTTGCCGCCGGAATTGTCGGTGAAATATCCACTGGGCGGTCCCAGGGTCGGATAAAGCAGGGTGCGTGACAGCATAATGGCGATGCGGGCGGCTGAATCGGCTTTGGTGAAAGCGTCGCGGCCCATATAGGTATTTCGGGAGATGACCAGTTCACTTCTGGTGTTCAGGAAAAGGGCCGTAGCCATCAGCCCCATCAGCAACATCACTATCAGGGCGAAGATAAGCACCGCGCCTTCAGGATTTTTCCGGTCACGGCTTTTTATGATCATAAAGACCTCCCGGCCCGGCTGAGCCGGGAATCAATTGCCGCCAAAACCTAAGGCGGAAATTATGGAATCATAGACCATGCTATGGTCCTTGGCCGGTCCGCGCCACTGAACAGTCACCGTCACAGTGTGGCTGCGGGAGGTGGGCGTTCCGCTTATCAGGGCGGTAGTCCGCTTGAAACAGCCATCGCGGTTATCGCCGGTGCACTCAACCCCTTCCCGCGTCAGACACTCGTTGTAGCAGGCGTTGAATTTGCCGCTGGAACAGGGGTCATTCGAGCCGGAAAAGCAGACCGGGTCATTCTCCATCTGTTGGGCAGAGATTTCAATGGAATCGAACTCAAGCGACCGGAGAAGCTCGGCCTGAGATTCCGCCAGAAATGAAGCCGCCGTGAGCGAATCGGCCTGTGAACCGCTGCGAACGGCCGAAGCATGAAAAGCCAGCACCGCCAGGCAACCCAGGGCAATCACCACCACGGCCACCAGCACTTCGATGAGGGTGAAGCCGGCCGCGCCTTTGATATTTCTATGGTTCACATTTTTCATAAATTATGCCGCCAGCGTTATTGGTTAGAAGTCATTTCATAAATAAGATTTTTGTTTCCTGGCTAGGCGCGAAGGCTTTTTAAGCGCAGGAATATATGACATATTTCGAGCATTAAAAAGGCTGAGCAACGACGCCAGGGAGCAAAAAGATATTTATGAAATGACTTCTAAAAATCTCATACTTCCCTTAGCGGGCCGGGCGGGCTTTCAACGTGTCTGCGCCGCCTGGGCGGTGATAAGGGAGGCCCGTCCGGTCACGCCGTCCACAGCCAGGGTCCGTTTGGCTGTGTTGCGGGTGGAGGCCAGCGTCAGGTGAAATGGCCCGTGGGAGGCCATCATGCGGCTGGAGGGCAGAAAGACCGCCCAGAAGACGCTGTTGCCAGTGCTCACATCCACACCCAGCCCGTTGTTAAAATTGTCATTTTCCAAAACAGTCACTGTTGCGGCCAATTCATGGTGCGAACCAGGCAAAAGGGCCCATTCTTTAAAGGCCCCTAGAGTTCCGCCGTCCTGACCATTGGAAAAAACAGCCACATAGCTGCGCATGACGCAAACGGAATCAGCGGTTTTGGAGCAATCCACCACCACACGCACCGGCTTGTGCGAGTTGGCCGCTTTCAGGCGGGCCATGCGCATTGCCGTAGCCAGGTGGCGTGAATCGCTCCGCAGCTCCGCATAGGGCACCAAACTGGAAAGGGCCGGCACAGCCATGAGCGCCAGAATAGCCACAACAGCTACCACCACCATTACTTCGATCAATGAAAAACCTTTTTTCACTGTCACAAGTTGCCTCCCCCCACGCGGGTGAATCGTTCGTTCAGGGCGGACCGGCCCCCCTTTATCGCCTGTTTGCGGCGGGTTGATTGTGGGCCGGTAAAAAATCAGTAATTTCGCAGATAAACAGTGTCGGATAAAACACGCCGCTGATAGCCGTCGGCCACTCCGCCAGGCTGGCGGTTGAAAACCGATACCGGCCGCCCGGCCGCCGTGGTTTCATTTTTGATCTGCGATTTGGAAACCAGGGCCAGCCGCACCGCCCGGACCCAGCGCCCACTGGCCAGGAGCTCATCCGTCAGGCCGTGCTCAACCGTTATGTTGGTCAGTTGATTGCCTCCGGCCTGATTGTTGAGGATGTAGCCCACCTGAAAATCTTCGATGTCATTGGCCAGCACCACCGGACCTCCCGTCTCCGAATAGGGATTATCCTTATTCCGGCCATCGGTGAAATCATAATAATTGGCCATGAGACAGTTGTTGTCCTGATCCAGAAAATAGGTGACCAGCGTCACATCACGCAAACGGTAAACATTGGACCCCTCAGGAAAGCTTTCGCCAAACGGTTCACTGCCGGGCTTGAAGCGCGGGCCGAGAGTTATGCTGGTCGCGCCGCCCGCGGAATTGACATCCCCGGCCTGAAGCACCACCACCGTGCCGCCGTTGGCCACAGCGATCATGTCGCCGTCATTGAGAAGGCCGTCTTTGAGCAGCTCCCTGAGAGTTAAGGCTGAATCACTCCCGACGTCGTATGTCCCGGCCAGCGAACCGACGGCCTGAGGCGACTCCATCTCGGTGCGGAAAATGGTCAGCGTGTCAGATCCGGCCGTTCCGCCGTCCCGGCCGAAAATGGCCCTCACGCCCGGTTTGGAGCTTGAATTGTAACGGAACCAGCCCGGCGCGATGCCCAATGTCTGGCTGAAAGCCGTGTCATTTATATAGATATGAACTCTTCCGGCCCCCATGAGTCCCAGGCCGTTGCCGCTCATCCGCACATCCCTGGCCACGGAATAGAGGGCCGACCTAAGGTTCTGCATTTGCTCCAGGAGGGAATCCTGAGCCACGTGGTAGCGGGCATTGACCTGGTAAAGGGAGAAAGCGGCTCCGAGCACAATGATGCTGACCAGAAGGACTATCATCAGCTCAACCAGGGTCATGCCGGGTTTGCCCGCTGGAGTGACCACAGCGGCAGGTTTTTTCTGTTTTGACGAATAATCGGGGCCGAAGCGGTGCGGCATATAAATTCCCCGCGCCAGGGCTTACGCCTGAGATAAAAAATAGAATAATTCAGTGAAATGCCGCGACAGGTGATTATTCGCGGATCTCTCCTGACCAATTCAATTAAAATCGGGGATTGGGCAAAGGTTTGGCCAAAGCCGCATGGATAAAATCCAGGATTGAAACGTGGGGATAAAAAAACAGGAGGGAAAAAATAAGACTCCGCTTATGAGGTTATTTTCTTTTTTCAACATTTTTCATACCTATTAGAGTTTGTAATAAAAAAATGGCACAAATAGAGATGTATTAAAAATTAAATTGAATATGCCATATGAAGAAACCGCTGCCGCCGGTTTCCCGGATGCAGGGCGCCAATCGATTCTCGCATTTCGATATTAATGTCAGTAACTTACTAGTCCTATAAAATTAAGTTACCACAATATGCATAAGCATTCAATCATTTTTTTTAACATTACCTCTGGAGAAACAAAAATAGAAATCAAAGTGGTCAGTATTATATAAAACCAATTTGCTTTATTTAAAATTAACTACTGACCAAACTTTTATCAGCAATCAATATAATTATAAAATTTAAACAAGTTTAATTGTTGACATTTCACACAAATATGCTAGCATTAATTCGGGTTTGCAAAAAAACCCGCATCCCGTCCAGACGGGATACCATCCTCCGGGACTGTTCCCTTTCTCTCTTCAACAGAAGGCAGCCCGGACGAAAAAACCCATCAAGGGCGGCAACCGCCCGAAAAATCACGGAGGCATTTTATGGACAACAAAAAACCTGAACATGGCAACAGCACCGGCTTTCACGGCAATCAATACGTTGACAGCAAGGGCAAACAGAAGAACAGCACCCAGAACACCGGCAGCGACCAGAAAACCGGCGGGAAACAGACCGGCTCCACCGGTTCCTCCACTAAAAACAGCACCAAGTAAGTGCTGGACATATAGGCGAAAGCCATGACTGAGCGGTCTGCGCCTGTATTGACGCAGACCGCTCCGACAATTCCGCGCAATCACAGCGGCCGCTCAGCAATTCTGAAAGTAACCTTTTTCCCATGAACTTACGGCTCGTAGCTACACAAAAAGCGTGGTTTTTGTTTCGCGAGCGGCTATTTTTCCGCCAAAACCAGTCGCTGGCGCTCCGTCACCCCTTACGGGGCGACCTGCTATGTTAAAATTGCCATCTACTTTGAGAATTGCTGCGGCCGCTCAGCATACATTGCGCCAGACGGCCCCTTCCGGGATTTTCAGGCTGGCGGCATTCCCGTTGACTATCCCGGCCTCCCTGGCCTGACTGACGCTCAGATACCGGGTGTGCCCGCCCAGACAGTGCTCGATCTCCAGGGGAGTAAGGTGCCCCACGGTCCGCTTTTTAAAAACCTCGGAATATCTTCTGATATCCAGATCCAGACGGTCACTCTGGGCCGCCATTTCACTTTTGGTGAAGGCACTGGCGCTCCGTCACCCCTTACGGGGCGACCTGCTATGTTAAAATTGCCATCTACTTTGAGAATTGCTGCGGCCGCTCAGCATACATTGCGCCAGACGGCCCCTTCCGGGATTTTCAGGCTGGCGGCATTCCCATTGACTATCCCGGCCTCCCTGGCCTGACTGACGCTCAGATACCGGGTGTGCCCGCCCAGACAGTGCTCGATCTCCAGAGGAGTGAGGTGCCCCACGGTCCGCTTTTTAAAAACCTCGGAATATCTTCTGATATCCAGATCCAGACGGTCACTCTGGGCCGCCATTTCACTTTTGGTGAAGGCACTGGCGCTCCGTCACCCCTTACGGGGCGACCTGCTATGTTAAAATTGCCATCTACTTTGAGAATTGCTGCGGCCGCTCAGCACACATTGCGCCAGACGGCCCCTTCCGGGATTTTCAGGCTGGCGGCATTCCCGTTGACTATCCCGGCCTCCCTGGCCTGACTGACGCTCAGATACCGGGTGTGCCCGCCCAGACAGTGCTCGATCTCCAGGGGAGTGAGGTGCCCCACGGTCCGCTTTTTAAAAACCTCGGAATATCTTCTGATATCCAGATCCAGACGGTCACTCTGGGCCGCCATTTCACTTTTGGTGAAGGCATTGGCCGGGCTGCTGATCCCGTGCAGCATGAACTGGCTCATTGGCGAGGCCACCCGTCGATCCCCGGCCAGGAAAATCAGATTCGACGACGACTCAATATTGCCGATATTGTAAGTGGTCACATCAATGGGCGCGCTCACTAGGAAGTTATAGGCCGTGAAAGCCGCCGGCAGGTCTCCGCCGCCCGATGAAATCATTAATATCAGCGACTTAGAACCCGCGTTCATGGCTTCAGAGGCGAAATGAATAACCTGTGATATGGCCGACTCAGTCACATCCTGCGTAAAAGTGATCACATCCACACGCCTGGTCAAATTATTTTCTTTATCCATAACCCCTCCCTGCCCAATAAAATTAAAACAGTACAACTTATCAATATTACCACAAGATAAACTAAAGTAAACTAAATTAATCTACCCCAAATAATACTTTACTTTTAAAGCAGATATGATATAAAAATATTGCTGGCTTGACCATCTTTAATTAGTAAAAGCTGTAAAAGCTGACTACAAGGAGTATTCAAATGAAAATCAGAACCGCGATTATAAGCGCCTGCTTTGGCCTGGCCGTCTCGGCCGCCATCCAGGTTCAGGCCGAGACTCTAACTGTGACCGTGGAAAACGCGACCACCGCCGGGCGCGGCGCGGCCATCGGCACTGTCACCTTTACCGACGAACCCGACGGCATGCTGGTCACCACCCAGTTGGATAACCTCCCTCCGGGTGTCCACAAACTGGCCATTCATGAAAACCCCAGCTGCATGCATTCCACCAGTTCACCCGGTGAGGCTGAGGCGGCCAAGGGGGCCGGCGATGTTCTGAGCATGGCTCACACCACCAGCGAAGTGGCGGCTCCCGCTACTGGCTACAAAACCGGCGACATGACCAGCCTGACCACGGATGAAAACGGCCGCGTTTATCAGACGATGCTGATCAGAGGCATGCAAGTTAGCGACATCAAGGAACGCTCGGTTGTCATTCATCAGGGCCCCGATCTCAATCCCGGCGAACACAAGTCAACCGTGCGCCTGACCGGCGCGGACGACAGAATCGCCTGCGGCGTCATCAGATAATTCCGCCGCGACAGACAGTCACCACGGCGGCCCTTTCCAAGCGGCCGCCGTCCAAGATTCCGCCAGCAATGCCTCACCGCCGACCGCTTCCTGATATACAGCCATAATCAAATCAATGCCAAGCCTACCGGAGCTGAAATTCTTCGGCCCAAGGCGGCATCCTGAAACAATCGAATCCGCAGCATCGCCGCAAAGATTCCAACCGGATATAAAAAACCCTTTGATGAGACCATCAAAGGGTTTTTTATCGACCGGCGGATAAAGAATCCCGGCCCTACTTTTTGTGGGCGCCTTCCATCTGAATGGCCATAGCTTTTTCGAGCTTCGCCAGGCGAGAGTTAGCCTCATCAATGCGGTCAATAATTTCCGCCATTTTCTTATCAAAATGTTCCATAATCTGCAGCACATTCTTGTCGGTACCATGTTCAGCTTTGTCGCTCATGAGGCCTCCTTGCACTTTTCAGTTATTTTATGATGAGTTTTCCGGCCAATTGACCGCCTCAATCTATATATATTAACATTATTCAACCAAAACAACAACATTTATTGAAAGCAGCAACCAATAATCAGCTTCAAGTTAAAGGATATAATTGTAATCAGCTAATTCTTAAATGTTCGGACACCCTGAATCCCCGGCTTCCGGCTCCCATTCGGCCATGCGCTCTTTCCAACTTTTAAGAAAGCCGACCAGGCAGCCGCCGGGAGAAATGTTTTTGCCCTGGGTTCCGTGACTAAAGACCCCCGGAACGGAACCCGGGGCAAAAATATTTCTCCCGGCGGCGGTCATCCGCTGTTCCGCGAAGTAATTTCCAGTAATCCAAATATGAAACAAAAAAAAGTCACCCCGGCGTTCACCAGGGCGACTCAAAAAACAATAAATTATAAATCTTCAGTTTTAAACAGTTACGTTGATCGAAGGCGTACCAATGGTTTCAAACAGGTCTTTCTGATATTCCAGGTCCGCCGCAATAGACGAATCCTGTTCGCCGTTCTGCTCCTCATCATCGTCTTCACCGTTATTGGTCAAGGATTGTTGAAGCATCTCTTCCGTATGTCCGGTGAGTTTGCTGAGGGCGGGCATGAAGGATGAGGCGTCCAGCCCGGTCAGGTCGCTGAGGCTCTGGCTGAGGGTGGCCGCTTCGGCTGAACTCATATTTAAAAGCGAAGTCATCACCTGGGCCGGAGACTTGCCCGTGGCCTCGCACAACCCTTCTATAAAAGCCTGCGGTTTGTCACTGGTCAGCTTGCCCAGAGTCTCACTATTCAGTTCAACGCCGTTTTCCTTGGCTTTTTTTATCTCATCAGTCAGGCTCATCGCTCCGGCAGCATTACCGTATCCAGCTTTCAAGACCTGCCCGGCCGGTCCGTATGTAGCGCTGAGGCTGCCGCCGAAGACCGATGATTTCGAAGTGGATGTCGAACCTGATTCATTTGATACGGCAGTTTCCGGCATCGTGGTCTGGCCGGTCACCGGGTTCTGCTGCTGAGCCCTTTGCCTCTGCCAAATCGAGGTGTATTGGGAAATGTTTCTCGAATCGTCAACCCCATTAATACTCATGGTTCCGCCTCCGCGTCTCACAAAGATATGCGAAGAAATAAGCAAGATACAGGCCAAATATAATTTATTTATAATATCATATAGTTATCCAGGAAAGCCGGTAAAAAGATCCTCCTAAATCAAAAGGCGGGGAAGAAAAATCTTCCCCGCCCGGTCAAAACTCAACCCGATAAACAGATTAAGGTCAAGGAAAAATTTAGTAACCGCTGCAGTCACCATGGTCGCCACAGCCGCCCCCGCAGCCCAGAAGACCGGCGGCATTCAAAAGTTCCGCCACCAGCACCATTTCCAGAAGCTCAAGGCATTCATAGGCCACAAACCGGCATGATGAAGAATCGAAGAGCACCTTCACTTCAGCCTCAAATTCTTCATCCGCCTCAAAGAAAATTATTCGAACCGGCAGCTTCGGCAGGGGGGTGAACAGCCAGGATTGGCCGCCGGAAGGCGCGGCTCCCTCATGAACCCCGCCGATTTTACGGGCGGCTTCCGCAAAGAGGCTGTATCCGTCGCCAAATTTTTCCGTCAGGGGCGCGATCAGGCTGTCGTTGGGGCTGACGCCGGTATTCACTATTCCCGTGAGACGGGAAATGGGCAGGAATTCCCCACTGAGTTCCCCCTCCCCTTCGCTCATCATATAATGGGCGATAACACTAAAATGATCCAGGCCGACAGGCCGTCCGTCGACCGGCGCAACGGATTGGTTATCCACCAGGTAATCGCGTTCAAAAAATCTGACCGGAACCCGGCCTTCCTCATCCAGGCTGAAGCCCATTCGCGGCGCCTGAGCGGCCAAATTACAGGCGGTCAAGGCCTCCATCTGGCTGTGATAATACTGCTCGCGGTTTTTGGCTGTTTTTGCGCGGGCCATTTTTACCTCCTTACTCTGAAACTATTTTCAGTTTAACTATACAACAACCCGGCCTGGCTGGCAAACCAGTGATTTTTTTCAAGAACCGGGCGGCTACGACCGATTAGTTAAATAAAGGCGAAATCGAATGCCAGTTGCCCGGATAAACGGGAGGGCGAGGGCTATCTAAGTAGATATCAATTTTGCCTTGATTTCATGCTTATAATTATGTTATTATTTTTTTTACAATAAAATCGATCTTTTGCAACAAACAAAATAGTCGCATATCAACAATGCCTCATCATCGGCCCAAGAGCCTTTGCCGCGCCCGAAGTAAAAAATCGCTCCGATTAAGATGCAATGATTAAATTGCAATAATTACCACCTAAATTACCAATTATTTAAAATATGACATTATACTCTGGCGGCCGCCTGGACCGCCCTTTGGGATATCTGACTGCTGTCGACGATGTCACCCTTCTGGCTGTTTTCCTGAAATTAAACGGCCCCGCAAAATATAAAGGAGTTTTTGCATGAAGCTTGGAACGAAAATCATTATGGGCTTTTTAGCCACCTGCTTTATTTTTATCATACTTTCCGGTGTGATAATGGTCTCACTCAGTAGTGTACGGGAAGGATCGGCCACCCTGGAGCGTGAGGTCATGCCGACCTTGACCCTTTCGAACTCCACCCAGTATTCCGTAGCTATCGAATCACTTTTTACTCTTGACTACAACTACAGCTCCAACAGCAGCAGCTGGGATACGGCTAAAGGTTTCACTAACAGTCTAAATGAGCTTCTGGCCAACCTGAACCGGGAAATCACCAGCGGCGTCACCGCTTCAAATTCCCGTATTCAGGAGCTGAATTCCTCGGTCCAGAACAACTATGCAGCTCTGAATAAGATAAATGAAGAGCTTCCCGGCCTTCTGAAAACCTTGGACGTCAACAAACAAGCACTTGATGAATCGTTCAGCCTGTTCATCGCGGGTGTGGGAGAAAGCCGCAAGGCTGAACAGGCCAGCGCCTCCAGGGAAATCAACGCCGATGCCGGCGCCGATGCTCTGATGCGTCGCTTCAACCGCATTGGTGTTTTAGCTGATGTGGAATCGGAGGGCGGCTTTCTGATGCTGGCCGTTCGTGAGGGCCTTAACACACGTGACACCAAACATTTTGAAGTGGCGTTGGAACACGGCGGCAAAATCGGCCAGCTTCTACAGTGGTACATCGATGACAGCCAGCGCCCGGAAGACAAAAAGGCCGCGAACGACCTTCTAACCAGCGCCGCTAACGCGGGCGGTCTTATAAACACCCTGAAAGCCACGGTTGACAGAAACAACGCCGCCGCTGTTGAGCGCGACAAAGGGAGGGACGCCACTCTGATCAGTGCCAGAGAGCTGGGCGAAGCCCTGTCCGCCATGACCTTGGAAGTCACTGCCGACGCAACCCAATCGATCAACATGGTTCTTACCTCCCTGATCATCGGCCTGGCGGTGGCGCTGTTGATAAGTATTGCCCTGGGCCTTCTGATCACCAAAGGCATCACCGGCCCTATCAACCGACTTATTGAAGTCCTGTCTGAGGGCGCCCAGGAAGTGGACAACGCCTCCGGGCAGTTGTCGACCGCCTCCAACACCCTGGCCGAAGGGGCCACGGAAAATGCGGCCTCCCTGGAAGAAACCAGCGCGGCCCTGGAAGAGTTGTCCTCAATGACCAGCCGCAACGCCGACAACGCCATGGAGGCCAATGCCTTGATGGCCCAAGCCACCGACGCCGTTCACAAGGCCGATAGTTCCATGGGCAACGTGATCAAGGCCATGGATGAAATCTCCATTTCCGGCAATGAAATCAGCAAGATCATCAAGACCATAGACGAGATTGCCTTCCAGACCAACCTTCTGGCCCTGAACGCGGCTGTGGAGGCCGCCCGCGCCGGTGAGGCCGGGGCCGGTTTCGCGGTGGTGGCTGATGAAGTTCGCAATCTGGCCATCCGCTCGGCCGACGCGGCCAAGAGCACTTCCGACCTTATCGCCCAAACGATATCCAACATTAATTCGGGGCAAGAAATGGTCAACGTGACCGCCGACAATTTCAGGACAGTTGAGAGCCATTCCAGCAAGGTGGCTGAACTTTTGGCCGAGGTTTCCGAAGCCTCCAAGGAGCAGTCGCAGGGTATTGGCCAGATCACCACGGCCATGACGGAAATGGACAAGGTCACCCAGTCAAACGCCGCTTCGGCGGAGGAATCAGCCAGCGCGGCCGGGCAGCTTTCGCTCCAGGCGGCCAACCTGCTGACCGCGGTCGATGGGCTCAATGGTCTCGTGCATGGCCAGAGCGGCAGCTACTCTGCCCGGCCCTCCGCCGGCCAGCCCGCTTCCAGGGGCAGCAAGGTGACGGTCAAACCCAGCCTCCCGTCCCGCAGTGCTACCAAGGCCATTCCGATGGATGAAGACGATTTCACTGATTTCTGATAAACCATCGCCCATGCCATGAAACTGAAACCCTTCAGGCCACGCCTGAAGGGTTTCGCTGTTTATCCCCATACGGCCGGAAGCTTGGAAAAAAACAACGCTCCCCCTTTTATGACCGCTTAGCCCTTAAAGTTTCATTATAGCGGCTGACCGCCAGCTGTCTTCATGGTTGAAAAGTGTGCCCGGCTGCCGGCGGGTCAGTGGATCCACCACAAATTTTAGATTTACACAGCATTATAACTAAACCATATTAAAAATAGCAACTGTTTCGCCGTTAACAATAGTTGTCATAACTATCTGAAAAAACATGTTATTTATAGCGAGAAGGCTGTCGCCCGGCTATAATTTTCAATGGCCGGGCCGATTTATCTAATCATTTTGTCTTTTAAATTCAATTGCTTTTTGTAAAGTCCGGTGCTAAAGTTGCCGATTAGACAGTCAAGGCGAATGTCCCCCCGATTCTCGCTTGGCCGAAGGTTTTACGGGCGCACCACCCGTCCGTTCCTGACAGGAGCTGGCCAGTGTGCCCAGTGTACCGTAGCAAACCTTTTGAATGTATGTGCCCCATACTAAGGTTTCAAACCCCTTTCCGCACTGGCTTGCTTTGGGCCGTGTCCGGGGTGTCCAATTGCCCACAGGAAAAACAATCATGAAAAAATTGAGCGTGTTTATTCTGGCTGCCGTTATGGCCCTGGCGGCGTCGTCTCTTTTTGCCCGGAGCGGTGAAAAAACCATCACCATCGCGGTGGACCCCAACTGGCCGCCGCTGGAATTCATTGACGATAACAATCAGATCGTCGGTTTCGGGATCGACTATCTGACCGCCGCCTGCCGCGAGTCCGGTTATGAAGCCAAATTCGTCAAAACCGATTGGGACGTCATTTTCTCCGACCTGGACGCGGGCAAGTATGACGCGGTCATGTCGTCTGTCACGGTGACCAATGAACGTCGGGCGGTCATGGATTTTACCATTCCCTATTACATCGTCCGCCAGTGCCTCCTGATTCCGATAAATTCTCCGCTGGACAACATCCGCCAGTTGAGCGGCCAAAGGGTGGGCACCCAAGCCGAGACCACCGCCACTGAAATTGTTGAAAAAGTGACCGGAGCTAAATCATCAACCTTCCCCGACATTGAAACAGCCATCAACGCCCTAGCCGCCGGAGAGCTGGACGCGGTGATCTGTGAGGATGTGGTGGCGGCCGACTTTCTGGGTAATCCGGCCATAAAGAGCAAGGTCAAAATTGCCTCCGTCATTGATACGCCCGGCGCTGAAGAGCTGTATGCGGTGGCGGTGAAGAAGAATAACCTTGATGTTCTGGTGGCCCTCAACGACGGCATCAAGGCTGTGAAATCCAAAGGAACCGAAGCCGAACTGCTTCGCAAATGGTTCTAACCGGGCAGGGCCCGGACCCCATGTCTGGGCAGCGGTTTCCCGGAGCGCTGGCTTTGGCGGCGATCATCGTATTAAGAGCGGTGCCCCCTTGGGCTATGGAATATGTATTGTCCGCATATAGCGGGTGATAAGCGGAGATAAAATCATGAAGTTGGGAAGCAAAATTGTTCTTGGATTTGCCGCCACCAATATCATTTATGTGATACTGTCGGCTTTCATATTTCTCTCGGCCCAGCCGGTGCGACGCGACTCCAGCGTCCTGAGCCTCGATCTTCTGCCCATGCTGGACCAGGCCAGTGAAGTCCAGTACGCCACGGCCATGGAAGGCTATATGACCCAGGAATACAGCCACACCATAAACGCCGACACCCTGGTGCGCTCACTGATTTATAATGCCGATGCGGTCAAATACCTCGGACTGCTTGAAAAAAATATCACCGGGTCCCCCTCCCTCCAGACCCAGGAGCTTAACAACGGGCTGAAGGGCGTTATCAATAATTACCGCGAATTCAGAAAATTATCTGAGCTTCTGCCGTCCAGGCTCCAGATCATCAATACCAGCGTGGAAAGCGTGGTTTACGGTCAGGAGGGCTTGGCGGCCAAGCTGGCTGAATATCTGGCCAACGAATATAAGGCCCAAAGTAAGGAAATCAAGGACGGCGCCGGTGAGGACGCGCTGGGCAGACGGGCCAAACGGATAGGCTTACTGGGCAATCTGGAAAATTTAGGCAACAGTCTGGTCGTCAGCACCCTCCGGGCCAGGTATGAAGGTGATCTGGAAGAATTGCAACGCGGCTATGGTTTTCTGGAGCAATCCATGAAGCTGATTGCCGAATTGGAACAGAGCAGCACCACCGTCATTTCCCGCCGTCTGGCTGAGGAAGTGAAAAGCATGGTCAATGAAAATATCCAGGTTATTCGAGACCTTGAGGAAGCCATGAAGCTGTCGGCTGAGGAAACAGTCCGCCGCAACGCCCTGGCCGACGCCACCATCAATCAGGCCTCCGCCCTCCGTGAAGCCGGGAACATGAGATCTCAGCAGGTGGCCGACAACTCCACCCAAGCCTTGAACAATGTGATTCTCTCGCTGGCCATTGGGGTGGTGTGCGTCCTGATCATCAGCAGCGTCATGGCCTTCACCATCACCCGCGGCATCACTAAACCCATTAACATCCTCATCGGCCAGTTATCGGACGGCTCTCACGATGTGGATCAGGCCGCCAATGAACTTTCCGGCTCCTCCACTGAACTGGCCAACGGAGCCAGGAATAACGCGGAAAGTTTGGCTGAAACTTCGGCCGCCCTGGAAGAGTTATCATCCATGACCCAGCGCAATTCCGACAATTCCTTTGAGGCCAACAGCCTGATGACCCAGGCCAATGACGCGGTGGGCCGGGCCAAGGATTCCATGGAAAAAGTCATCACGGCCATGAATGAAATTTCCGCCTCGGGTGACGAAATCAGTAAAATTATCAAAACTATTGATGAAATAGCCTTTCAAACCAATCTTCTGGCCCTGAACGCGGCTGTGGAAGCCGCCCGGGCCGGTGAGGCCGGGGCCGGTTTTGCCGTGGTGGCCGATGAAGTGCGCAACCTGGCCACCCGCTCTGCCGAAGCGGCCAAGAGCACGGCTGACCTCATAGCCTCCACCATCACCAATATTAACTCCGGCTCTGAACTGGTCTCCCTTACGGCTGAAAATTTCTCCACCATGGAATCCCACACCAACAAGGTGGCCCAGCTTCTGGGCGCGGTGGCCGAGGCCTCCCGCGAACAGTCACAGGGCATCAGCCAGATTAACGACGCCATGGTGGTTATGGATAAGGTCACCCAGTCCAATTCCTCCTCGGCCAATGAATCGGCCGGGGCGGCCTCACGGCTGTCGGCCCAGGCGGCCAATCTTTTGTCAGCGGTGGATGAATTGACCATTCTTATACACGGACGTCGACAATAGTTTTTTGCCTACATTCCTAAAAAACCAGACCCAAATAGCCTTGGTCCGGTTTTTTTTGCTGTTTTTCAAAAACGACATTGCAATTAAGAATCAATAGCATTATACTTCCAATACATACACCACTGACTTTCATCAGTTGACAAAAAACGTCCCCTTTTATGGAGCACCATTTTTGTTGCCGTGAAATCAGTGTTTTTTTCACAATCCAGAAAAGGAGTAACACATGTACGGATGGAGAATCGCCATGTTCGGACTGGGTGTCCTCGTCGGAGCCATTGGCGCCACGGCCCTTTCCAGCCGCCCTTCACGTCTTAAGGACGGGGCGGCCACTGTTCTCAGCCACGGCATGGCAGTGAAGCGCAAAGCGCAGACTGTGGTGGAAACGGCCCGTGAAAACATTGAGGATCTGGTGGCTGAAGCCGATCAGAAGCTGGCCGAGCGCCAGGCGGCCCCGGTTCAGGAATAAGCCTCACCGCCGCCTCCATAGGACGGAGGCGGCGTTTTTCCTGGTCTTTACGATATGCGGACCTCTAAGGCTGACAGCTCTTTGAAAGCCAGGCGGAAGTGTACCGGCAGAAGGATGTATTAATGGATGGAGTAATTGCCGCCGATATTCGCGGGCGGCTAAGAATAAGATTTCAACCCGGCCTTATGGGCCCGGCCGACCTTGAAAGCTTTCAGAAGAAGCTGAACGGGCCGCAAAACCTCATAAGCCTGACTCTCAATACCCTAACTTCCAGTCTCTTGATAGTATATAAGGCCGATGAAGAATTCAGAAACGGCCTGATGAGGGCCCTGGCCGATTTTTCTCCGGCCGGACCGCCCGCCTCTTGTCCCGTCTCCGTCTATCCGCCGCCGGAAGAACAAATGCCGCCCAATCCCATTTGGCGTCATCTGGTCCACAAGGCGCTGCCGCTGTCCATTCGTTCGGTTTTTCATGTTTTCAAGTCCATTCCGCATATTTTCTCCGGCCTGGGTTCGCTTTTAAAAGGCTATCTGTCCGTTGAGGTGCTGGACGCCTCGGCCCTGCTGGTCTGTTTTCTGAGGCGCGATTTCCGCTCGGCCGGAACGCTTCTGTTTTTCTTCGCCCTCAGTCACTATCTGGAAGTTTGGGCCAGAAAGAGCTCCAGGGCCGAATTATATAAAAGCCTGGCCGCCCAGGTGGAAAAAGTCTGGGTCCGCACTGAAGACGGCAGCGAAATATTGGTGGATGAAAGCGAACTGAAAGAGGGCGACGTCATCATCATCCGGGCCGGCAGCCCCGTGCCGGTGGACGGCATTGTGGTCGACGGCGAGGCCCTGGTCAATCAGGCCTCCATGACCGGCGAACCTTTGGCCGTGCGCCGTGTGCCCGGCGGCGCTGTTTTTGCCGGTACTTCGGTGGAAGAAGGCTGGCTGGCCGTGCGGGCCGACAAGGTCGGCACCGGCACCAGGGTCCGCTCCATCATGCGCTACATCGAAGAATCGGAAGCCTCCAAAGCCGGCATTCAGGGCCGGGCCGAACGGCTGGCCGATTCCATTGTGCCCTTCAGCTTCATTTTAAGCGCCCTGGTCTACCTCATCACCCGCGATCCCATCAAGGCCGGGAACGTCCTGCTGGTGGATTATTCCTGCGCCATCAGGCTCTCCACCCCGCTGGCCGTTCTCTCGGCCATGCGGGAGGGCAACGAAAACGGCCTCTTGATCAAGGGCGGCCGTTTCCTTGAGGAAATCGCGGCCGCCGACGCCATTGTCTTCGACAAGACCGGCACCCTCACCGAAGCCCGGCCGGAAGTGGCCGCCGTGATTCCCTTTGACGGTTTCAACCGGTCTGAGGCCCTCCGGCTGGCCGCCTGCCTGGAAGAGCATTTCCCCCATCCGGTGGGCCGGGCCGTGGTGCGGCAGGCCAGGGTGGAAAACCTCAATCACGAAGAGGAACATGCCCAGGTCGATTATGTGGTGGCCCACGGCATTTCCTCAACCTGGCGCGGCCGCAAGGTTATTCTGGGCAGCCGCCATTTTGTGGTTGAAGATGAGGGAGTGGGCCTCAACCCGGATGAGGAGGCCGCCGCCGGTGCTGAAGCCGGCCTGGGCCGCAGTGTGCTCTACATGGCGGTGGGGGGGCAATTGGCGGCCTTGATTTCCATTGCCGACAAGGTCCGCCCGGACGTGCGTGAAACACTGACCGCCCTCCGTGAAGACGGCTTCAAGCGGGCCGTGATGCTGACGGGCGACGTCAGGCGCACGGCTGAAGCCCTGGCCGGGCAGACCGGTTTCACCGAATTCAAATCCGACATGCTGCCGGACGAAAAGGCCCGGTTTGTGGAACGGATGGCTGAAGAGGGACAGCGGGTGATCATGGTCGGCGACGGCCTGAACGATTCAGCCGCCCTTTCGCGGGCCAGGGTGGGCATATCCATGAGCGACAGCTCGGCCCTGGCCAGGGATGTGGCCAACGTCATCATTCTCAACGGCCGTTTGTCCAATATCCACACGGCCCGCCGCCTCTCGGAAAAGACCATGCGCCGCATCAAAAGCAATTACCGGCTGATTGTGGGCCTGAACACCGCCTTTCTGGGGCTGGGGCTATTCGGTCTGGCCGGGCCGGGCCTGACCGCGCTTCTCCACAACGCCACCACGGCCGCCGTGGCCTGGCGCAGCACCCGGAGTTTTTTGCGGCCGGACGACTTCATGAATTCACCGGAGGTAATTCCGGGGCCATCGGAGGAAATATGATCACCAGTTTTATCAAAGGGCGAATTCGCCTGCGTGAAGCCGACTTCACCGATCCTGAAATGGCGGATTCGGTGGCCCAGGCCGTCAAATCCTTTCCGGGCGTGACCGGGGTTCAGGTCAATACCAGAACCGGGAGCCTCCTCATTACTTATGATTCCGAACAGGTGGATATGGAAACGGCCATTGAAGCCATTGCCGCCGTATCGCCTGATAGCGCGGCTCAACTGACCGCCATGCTGAAAGAGGAAGAGGAAGCGGCCCCGCCCGCGGATTTGGGGGCCGAATCGGATTTACTGGACATCCTGCCCATATCCGCGCCGGATATCCAGCCCAAACGCGGCCGGCGCGGGCTGGGCGGACTGCGGCCTGAAGCTATCGAATACGCGGGCATGGCGGCGGCCTTTGTCGTCTGCACCAGTTCGGCCTTTTTGCGCTCCAAAGGGCTGCATGTCTACAGCGGCCTGACTTTAGCCGGGATGACGGTTCAGCATATTTATAAATACCGCAAACGCCTCCTGGCCATGTTCAGATAAAGTATCTTCTTCTTTGTTATTGATAACGCCCTGAATCAGCTTTCAAAAGCTCTTCAGGGCGCTTGATTTTTGAACCAAGTGATGATAGGCTTATCGCTTCAGCGATATGTATCCGAAACGCCGCGACCAGGGCGTTCCGGTCAATTATTGCCGCCTCCGGCGGCGTCACCAAAAAAAGGGGCACCAAGCCGCTTCCCGGCCGAAAGCCCTGGCAGGTCGAAAACGCCGCATCGGACCAGTCCAGTGCGGACCACGCACAAGGAGATAATATGAGAAAACTAATTGCTCTGGCTCTGTTCGTCGCCTTGGCCTGTATGGCCGCACCGGCCCTGGCCCAGAAAAAAATCACCATCGCCAGCGACGCCACCTGGCCGCCGATGGAGTACATTAATTCCAACAAAGAACTGGTCGGTTTTTCAGTGGACTACATGAAGGCGGCCGCTGAAGCGGGCGGCTATGAAGTCGAAATCATCAACGCCGCCTGGGACGGCATTTTCGCGGGCCTGTTGAACAAGCAGTATGACGCCATCTGCTCTTCCGTCACCATCACTGAGGAACGGAAGAAATCCATGGATTTCAGCATCCCCTATTTCACCGTGCGCCAAGCCATTATCGTGCCCAAGGATTCCCCGGTCAAAAGCCTTGAGGATCTGAAGGGCAAAAAAGCCGGCAGCCAGATCAGCACCACCGGCACTTTCGCCGTCAACAAAGCCGGCGGCATCCAGTCCATCACTTTTGATGAAGTCGGTTTGGCCGTGGAAGACCTCTTCATCGGCCGTATTGACGCGGTAGTCTGTGATGACGCGGTGGCCTCCAATTTCATTATGGAAAATGAAAAATACAAGGATGCCCTGAAAATCGCGGCCGTCCTGGATACGCCCGACGCTGAGGAACACTATGGCGTGGCCGTCCGCAAGGGCAACACCGAGATTCTGGAATTGATCAATAAGGGTATTGAAGGCGTCAAGGCCTCCGGCGAAGAGCAGATACTGATCAACAAGTGGATTCTGGCTGAAGAGTAACGACTTATGATAACAAGGGGCCGGTTGAATCCGGCCCCTTGCATGTTTAGCCCTGTGGAAGCCTTACCGATCATTTATGGTACACCGACACGCACTGTCCGCCGTCTGTTCAGGGCATGTTGACCGTGCGCCGGTAAAAATAAGAAATTTTGTCAGTGAATCAAAATGACTAAACCGTATAAAAAAAGACGTATTGACCAGGCCATGATGAGGGACGCCAATCCCGGACAGGAACCGACCATCACCATTGACATCGGCGATGGTCCGGCCATACCCCGACCGGCCGATCCAGGTCTATATTCGGCCTGGAAATTCGTTATGGTGGCTGTGCCCTGCCTGTTGCTTTTCCTGACCACCTATGACAAGCTGGCCGCCTCCATAGCCTCTTGGCTGCCCTCATCAGTTGAGGACGGAACCTTGGGCCGCCTTGGCGCATACCTGGGGGAAGTGTCGGAAAAGGGCAATAATTACCGTGATTTCTTCTTTTTCATGCCCGACGGTCTGGCCGTTACCTTTCAGATAACCATCTACAGCATCGGAGTGGCCCTGTTTCTGGGCATAATCACCGGCCTGTGCCGCATTTCCAAAATAAAGATCGTCAATTTCAGCGCCTCGGTCTATGTTGAGGTGGTGCGGGGCATTCCCCTTTTGGTTCAGCTTTTCTACATCTATTACGCTATCGGCCACCTGGTGACCGTGCCGCCCATGGTGACGGCCGTCTCGGCCATCAGTTTCTGTTACGGCGCGTATATGGGTGAAGTGGTCAGAAGCGGCATAGAGGCCATTGACCGGGGCCAGCGGGAAGCGGCCATGAGTCTGGGGTTTACGCCTTTCCAGTCCATGATTTATGTGATCCTGCCTCAGGCCATCCGCACAATTCTGCCGCCCATCGGCAACGAGTGCATTGCCATGCTGAAGGATTCATCGATGGTTTCCATTGTGGCCGTGCCGGACATCATGCGCCGGGCCCGCGAATTCGCCTCCACCTCCTTCGCCTACTTCGAAGCCTATACCACAGTGACCCTGGTCTATCTGTTCATGACGCTTCTTCTTTCAAAACTGGTTTCAATGACAGAAATACATATGGGGAAAAATGAGCGACGCTGAAAATCCCGTAATCGTTCTTACGGATGTTTATAAGTATTTTGGTGATTTTGCCGCCCTGACCAAGGTTTCGCTTTCAGTGGCCAAAGGTGAGAAGGTGGTGTTGGTGGGGCCTTCCGGCAGCGGCAAGAGCACCTTACTGCGCACCATTAACCGCCTGGAGACCATTGATCACGGCAGCATCACCGTGGGTGGCCGGGATATTTATGATCCCAAGATAAACCTCAACCAGCTCCGCACGACCATGGGCATGGTCTTTCAGAGCTTCAACCTCTTCCGTCACAAGACCGCGCTGGAAAATGTGACTATGGCCCCGCGCAAAGTTTTGAAAATGTCGGCCAAAGAGGCCGATAAGAGAGGCCTTGACCTTCTGCACAAGGTAGGCATAGCCGACAAGGCGGGCAACTATCCGGCCCAGCTTTCCGGCGGGCAGCAGCAGCGGGTGGCCATCGCCAGGGCCCTGGCCATGAACCCGGACATCATGCTGTTTGATGAGCCCACCTCCGCCCTGGACCCGGAAGTGACCCATGAGGTTTTGGACGTTATGGTCAAGCTGGCTGGAGAAGGCATGACCATGGTGGTGGTGACCCACGAAATGGGTTTCGCGCGCCAGGTGGCGGACCGGGTTATTTTCATGGATCAGGGGCAGATTGTGGAGGAAGCGCCTCCGGCGGCTTTCTTCGAAAACCCCGCCTCTGACCGGACCAAATTATTCCTGAAACAGATTCTAGCTTTCTAGTACATAGTCAATTTCGTAACCGCATAGACTCGCCTGAAGCCGGGGATTGTTTTTGTCCTGGCGAGGTGAAGGGGGTCTTTAGTCACGGAGCCAGGACACAAACAATCCCCGGCTTCAGGCTCCCACTTCAGCTATGTATACTTTCCCGGCGGCGGTCACCCACTTTCCGAATATTCAACATTGACTATGTACTATGTTTTAACCCGGAAAAATCCTGCCAGACTAAAAGACCCAAAACCCGGAGCATTTGCGGCAAATGCTCCGGGTTTTATTTCTTCAGCTGCAAGCGCATCAAAGTTGCAATGGCGTGTAATCAGCAAAGGTAAAACGCGGAGGGCGGCTCATGTAAGAAGACCATAACAGTCATCCTGCCCAAACGCCGACGCAGACCAGGCCGGGCGGGCGAAAAATTTTCTGTAAGTCGATCGTAATTTTGCTCCCCGGACGGGCACAGACTCACCAACCTCTGCTGAAGCCACCCGGCCGGGAATCAGAGAAAATTACGAGCGACGTCAGAAATTTTTTCGCCCGCCCGGCCGGGTTTCACCTTTTTCATTTCCAAGCTATTTACTTGAAATCACTCATCCGGCCCTTGACATTCAAATATAAAATCTTAATACTTATAATGGAGATTTGAACCAGAAAAGATATTCTGTTGATGATATAACAGGATTATTTTCTTGTTAAACTGTTTACTATATCTTGCCTGAATCATATTTACATGTATAAATTTAGCAACTGGAGGTAATTATGAGTGCGCGCGGTATAAAAAAAATAGTGACCGGGCACCCCACCCAGGACGGGGCGGGAGTAAAGCTGGTGCGGGTTCTCGGCAACGGCACTGTAGACGATTTTGACCCGTTCCTTATGCTCGACGCCTTTGACTCCACCGACCCTGATGACTATATTCGAGGTTTTCCCTGGCACCCCCATCGGGGCATAGAGACCATAACTTATCTGGTGGAAGGCCGTATCGATCATGGCGACAGCCTGGGCAACAGCGGCACCATCAGAAGCGGTGAATGCCAGTGGATGACGGCCGGAAGCGGCATTATCCACCAGGAAATGCCTCAGCCGGCCGAACGGATGCTGGGCCTGCAATTCTGGCTTAACCTGCCCCGTGCCCAGAAAATGACTCTTCCGAAATATCATGGAGCGACCAGGGAGCAGGTGCCCGTCGCCCATGAACGGGGCGCGGTCATCAGGCTGATTGCCGGTGATTATCACGGCCAGAAGGGAGCTCTGACTCCAGAGCATATCAAGGCGGTTTTCATCGATGTGAGTGTGGAGCCGGAAACGGAGTGGTTTTTCCAGGCCGATGCGGAGGCCACTATCTATCTTTATATATTGGAAGGCCAGGCCGAGTTTGATGATACATCCGGCCAGGTGTCCCAAAAACATGCTGTCCTTTTCACTCCAGGTGATGAAATCAGGGTTAAGGCCGGACCGGAAGGGGTGCGTTTCGTGCTGTGCCAGGCCCGGCCGCTGCATGAACCGGTGGCCTGGGGCGGCCCTATTGTCATGAATACCCGCGAAGAATTGAATCAGGCATTTGAGGAACTGGACAACAATACTTTTATCAAGCATGGCGCAGCCTCCAGTTAAGCCGTATATCCGGCCAGATTATTCCAAAGTATTTCCCCTCAAAGCGCGGCCTGTGCCTCTGGCCGCGCTTTTATTTTGATGAGGCCCTTAAGGTCTCGACATTACAATGGTATAAGTGACATATCAAGACAATTGAAGAATCTCTATTGGCCATGCTTTTACCACCAATGCCTGAATTTATGGCGCATGGAACTAAATAATTAACTTATAGTATACAGTATAAATTACTATCAAAATTGGATAAATTATTAATTATAAATCAACTTTAAATTCGGAGATCTTAAGAGTCGATTTTTATTGACAGAATTGGTTCAAAATTCTATATTTTTCAGATATAAAAAATTAAATTATTTAAGATTGTTAATTTTACTTTTTTTTGACCGACTTTGAAGTTTTTTTTCCACATTTTTTACAATTCTCAAGAACACCAACATGACCAGTTTGTTGATCACAAAACATCTCCCTAATAATAGGTGATGTTTTTTTTAATGCTTGTCGTTGGCCTGTTCTTTTTATCAGGAGTCCGGCCCGTTTCTTTATGTCTTTTTTAATGTGGAGTTTTGACTGTGTCGAGCCTAAAATTGCGAACAAAATTATTCCTAACTTACATTGCGGCGGGCGTTATTCCCGTTATTTTAGTCAGTCTTTGGTCTTACATCAATGACAAAGCCAGCATTCAGCAAAATGTCCGGGCAGATGTGGCTATATTTCAAAAGGTCATTACCGATGAAGTGAGCATGAGAACCAGCGGCGTGGAAACCGCCGGACGTATTCTGGCTGAAAACCCCCAGGTGGCCGAGCTGATAAATTCCGGCGATACAGCGGCCCTTCAGCAAATGGGGCAGAATTTGCTCCAAAAATCGTCAACGCTGAATTTTCTGGTCTTTTCTGATATGAAAGGCGATGTGGTGGCCAGGGCGCATGCTGAAAAGTTTGGGGACAGCATATCCAATCAGGTTACCTGGAAAACAGCGGCCGAGGGCCGCGATGTAGTGGCCATTGAAAGCGGCACCGAAACAAAACTGACTGTTCGGGGGGCTTTTCCGGTAAAGCATGAAGGCCGTCAGGTGGGTGTTATTTCACTGGGTTTTTCACTGGCGACCGATGAGTTTGTGGATAACCTCAAGCATCTTTTGGGCGTGGAATGCACCATCTTCGCTGACGACGTCCGGGTGGCCACAACCATTATAAATGGCGGAAAAAGGGCCATCGGCACAAAGCTGGGCAATCCGGCCATTGAAGACCAGGTGCTGAAAAAAGGTGATATTTACCTCAATAAAAACACTATCATGGGCCTGAATTATGATACGGCCTACTGGCCGATCCGTGATGTGAGCAACAACGTGGTTGGCATGTTCTTTATCGGCATTCCGGCCTCATCCTATGAGGCTGAACAGTCAAAAGCCCTGCTCGTCAATGCCGCAGCCGTGGGCATAACCATGCTGGTTATGTTCCTGGTCGGCTGGTGGGTGTCAGTGAAAGTCTCCGGCCCCATCAACCGGGCAGTCGATCTCCTGGCCGCCAGCGTATCGGAAGTTTCCCAGGCCGCGCATCACATCGACACCGCCTGTCAGAAACTGGCTGATACTTCAGGCACCCAGTCATCCAGTCTGTCGGAATCGTCCACGGCTCTGGAAGAGCTGTCTTCGCAGTCGCAGGGCAATGCCGAGCATTCGGTGAAAGCCAGGGAACTGATGGACCGCACCGCCGAATCGGTCAACGACGCCAACCAGTCTATGCTGGATATGATGGAGACCATGGCCAACATCCGCAATTCATCCGATCAAGTTTCCGGCATCATTAAAACTATTGAGGACATTTCCTTCCAGACCAACCTTTTGGCCTTGAACGCTTCAGTTGAGGCGGCCAGAGCGGGTGAGCACGGCATGGGTTTTGCCGTGGTGGCCGAGGAAGTGCGCAATCTGGCCCAGCGGGCCGCCGAAGCGGCCGGGAACACCAACAGCCTGATTACCCAGTCCGTGGCGCACTCCCGCAAGGGCGAGGAAGTGGCCCAACGGGTCTCCGCCAGCATTTCCAGCACGGTGGAAAGCACCAGCGAAGTCTCCAGGCTGGTCGGCAAGGTTGAAAACGCCTCCAACGAGCAGTCGACGGGCATCGGGCAGATCAGCCAGGCCGTGACCATCATGGAGGACGGCGTCAATGAAATATCCACCACGGCCCAATCCACGGCTCATATTTCCCATGAACTGTCCAGCCAGTCGGAAAGTTTGGAGGAAATCATGCTCGATCTGGCCGCTCTGGTGGATGTCAACAAAGCGGAGGAACTGCGCCGCCGGACCTCTCATAGTTAATGGTCATGGACCAGGAAAAACTGATAGAAACACTCATAAATGCCGGAGCCGCGTCGGTGGGTTGCGCCGACATGGCTCCGGTGCCTTTCGCGGCCTCACGCGGTCTGACGACAGGCATTTCCATAACCTTTCCCTTCACCCATGCCCATCTGGCCCGCCGTCCGGGCCTGATCACCGCCGACCCCGAATATATCGAAGCCTATTATGATTTCTGCTCACGACTCGATCCAATGGTGGAGGCTGGAGTGGAACTTTTACGCGCGGCCGGTCACCAGGCTGAAGGTTATGGTTACTATACTTTTTTTGACCGTACCGGCGACGACATGGACCCCTCCCTGCGCCTGACCGCCTATTATCAGCACAAAACCACCGCTACCAGGGCCGGTCTGGGCTGGATAGGCCGCATGGGCGTTTTGGTGACACGGGAATTCGGCCCCCATATCTGGCTGGCCACCATCCTCACCGATGCCAAAATGACGACCGCTTCACCCATAACGGAGGCCCGCTGCGGCAACTGCCGCCGCTGTGTGGAGGCCTGCCCGGCTGGAGCCATCAAAGGCGCGGCCTGGAATGTTGGACAAACCCGCGATGATCTGGTAGATATAGAAAAATGTCAGGCACATCGGCGCCTGCGAGGTCAGGGACTCCGGGCTCCCATGTGCGGGCTGTGCCTGGCGGCCTGTCCATTCGGGGCGGGCCATGCCAATCGGGCCGGCACCTGAAAAACTGACCGGTGACCGCCTTTAATCCCTGGGCGGGGTATCTTTAATGACGGCGGCCTTTCTGGCTATCTACATAATAGTCTGTAACAATCGAGGCAAGTATGAAACTGGCGGCCAGCGACTACGACGGGACTTTGTTCCGCCACAACAAGGTGACAGAGGAAGATTTAAGGGCCATCCGGCTCTGGCGTGAGGCCGGGAATCTCTTCGGCCTGGCTACAGGCCGCGACCTTAACCTGAGTTTAGTGGAAATCGAATCCAGGAATATCGAATTTGATTTCATCATCTGCAACACCGGAGCTTCCATCTACAGCCGCGAGGAATCCGGCGGCCTGACCACCCTTCAACTGCTGGAGCTGCCCGGCCGCGCGGCCCGTGAGGTGTTGCGCCACCCGGTGGCGGGCGAGAGCAACTATTGGGTATTATGCCAGGGGCCTAAAAGCTGGATAGTAAACCGGGCCAGTGATTCCTGGCTGACCGGCCTTGGGTTGCCGCTGACGCCCATAACCAAAGAAGAAGGGGAAAGACTGACCGGCCTCCAGCAAATCAGCCTGGAATACAACACCCCGGAAGAGGCGGCGCGAGCGGTGGAACTGCTGTCGCAGGATTTCGGCAGCGACATGACCGTACATCTGAGCGGTTTTTGCGTGGATCTGACGGCCAAAGGCACCAACAAGGCCGAGGGCATACTGGCTCTTTTGAAGATCACCGGCTGGCCGGTGGACGATATTCTGGTGATAGGCGATACGGAAAACGACCTGTCGATGATCCGCCGCTTCGGCGGCTATGTGGTGCCTTCAGCCAGGGACGACATAAAGCAGGCCGCGCGCGGCGTTTATGAAAGCCCCGGCCACATGATGCTGGACAATATGTAACCCGCGGCGCTCCAACGGGTCAGTGTATAGCGTTGGGTTCAGACCGGCCTTGCCCGCCGGACGGGAGAGCTGGTCTGAACCTGATGAATGTCATGACTCCACAAAGACCGGAGCCTCCGCCTCCGTGGCCTCTATTTTGAAAGAAACCGGGCGGAGGCCGTCGTTACAGCAGACAATAGCTGTCTTTTCATCATTGATCCATCCGTTATAAAAATTCTTTCCGCCGTGGGACAGGGTCATAACATATTCCATCATTGATTTCCAGGCGTTGTCACACATGCCTTTCGGCTTCTGCCAGCCATTGGAATGGAACACCTGCCCCACCTTATGCATCTCACAAGGCCCGAGACCCGGCCCGGCATACTCTTTGGCCAAGTCTTCCAGGAAGTAGGAACCCACCACAGTAATTTTGCATGATTTCATTTTCTCTCTCCTCTGTGTCCGTCACTCATTCAAAATGGGAATGCCGGCGAGCATTTTCTGTAAATTATAAGCGTCCCAGGGCATATGTTCAGCGAACGCCAGGCCGACCACTTCAGCCTGCCCGGAGACATCGGTCATAAGGCGGGATAAGCTTTCAAAAGTCATCTCCCCGCTGCGCACTGGAACATCAGGCGCGAGATTGGGGTTTCCAGCCTGAACAGACCGGAGCAAAGCCGGGTGCAGCACATCCACATCAAGGTGTATGGCCAGATGCTTAACGCCGCTCTCCCGGAGCCAGCCCAGGACAGGGCCGCTGTCGGCCGCCAGTTCTTTGGCCCCGGCCCTTCTGATTCCCATTCTGGTGATGACTTCCTCCTCCTGATTGATAACTCCCCCCAAACCGGCAAACATAACATTTTCCGGTTTTAGAGGCACTCCCACCTGGCGGCTGAATTCAGGATCGCCAACGCCCAGTAAATTGCCCAAAACCATGGCATGGAGGTTTACCGCCTCCTTGGGAGTTTTAACGTCCGGGTGGCGGTCAATCCATAAAACACCCAGTTCACCGCCATAGCGTTCGTTGAGATAGCTGAGCGGAGCCTGGGAAATGGAGCAGTCGCCGCCGAAAACAACCAGGTGCTCCGGCTCGTGCGCCTTGATGAGCTGGCGGGCCGCCTCAAGCTGTTTCATCAGGGCGTTTCGTTCCGTTATTCCATTTTCCACGGATAACGGCTCGCCGTCATATCTGGCCACGGGCACTTCAGCCACCGGGCCGTCCCCGGCTGGAGCCAGCCAGGACATCAGACGGGCCCCCAGAGGGTATAATGGGTTGTCGCCCCCACCTTGCCATTGGGGAAACAGTAATCGCAGCGTCTTAGGTTGATAATCGGTCATTGTGTTCTCCTGATATATGCTGACGGTTAATCGTGGCCTGTCCTTGCAGACTATCAGAAATCGCGGTATTGTAAAGTACGCACAATGTCGTTACATAGTTACCAGGAGGTGCCCCATATGGGCGGACGCTTTGAACATGGCGGAAAAATCTACGAATGTCCCATGGAGCTGGCTTTACAGATGGTGGGCGGCAAATATAAGCTCAATATCCTGTGCCACCTTTCAGAGAACGAAAATCTCCGTTTTGGTGAACTGAAAAAAGTATTTCATTCGATTAGCCATAAAGTCCTGACCAGTCAATTGCGGGAGATGGAAAATGACTTACTCATTAATCGGGTTGTTCATCCAACGGTTCCGCCAAAAGTAGAATACTCCCTGACCAGGCATGGGCAAAAGCTGCTGCCGGTTCTCTTGGAATTAAATAAATGGGGACAATATTATATGGAAAACGTTATGGAGGGGGACAACGCTGATTCTGCGGACGCGGATGCGGCTACGGCTGCGGGGTGAAGGTAAAACCCGGCCGGGCGGGCGAAAAAATTTCTGACATCGCTCGTAATTTTCTCTGATTCCCGGCCGGGTGGCTTCATTAGAGGTTTGTTTGTCCGTACCCGTCCGGGGAGCAAAATTACGAGCGACTTACAGAAAATTTTTCGCCCGCCCGGCCTGGTCAGTGTTCGCGTTTGGGTGGGGTGACGGCTTGGGGTTTTTTATCATGAGCCAACTATATCCAGGAGGGCGGGGAGATTTATCCAGAGGGGGCCACGATTTTTGTTCCCAGGACGAGCCACCGGTTTAGGGGAAAAGGTCTACATTTTAAAAATAGCAGGGTCGACCCGATAGGGGAGACGGAGCGCCAGCGACTGGTTTTGAGGCCATAAAAGCTGCTCGCGAAGCAAAAACCACGCTTTTTGCGTAGCTGACGGGCCGCCAGTTTAAGGGAAAATGCCGTAATTAAAATCGCTCCACTATGGAGATATCTCACCGCCCCGCCCTCCGGGTTTTATCCTCTGCCGTTTGGAGCCATTACCGGCCTCAGCAGGCCTGGCGCTCTTGCGGGTAATTTGGCGCTGTGGTAACATGGTGTAAATATAGCCTATTATAGGCATTTGATAAAACGAACCCCGCACCGGATGGATTTTTTATGCAGAAAACCCCCGCGCCGATAAACATGTCTGTTTTTGAACTGCTGAAATCTGGCCCTGGCCCATCAAGCTCTCATACCATTGGCCCCATGCGGGCCGGGTTCGATTTCGTAAATCGCCTGAAGGAAATGGATGTGCATTTTCTTTCACAGGCCAGGGGAGTACGGGTGCGCCTTCTGGGTTCGCTCTCCGCCACCGGTGAGGGCCACGGCACCGATCGGGCTGTCATCGCCGGGCTTATGGGCCACGATCCGACCAGTTGCCCCCCAGCCCTCTTGAATGAACTCAATGAAATGGAGCAGGATAAACGCCTCCTCTCGGCTGGCCCTCTGAGGCTGAAAATAAGTGTGGATAATGTTGAATATGGCCCCATCCACCATGAATATCCCTACAGCAATACCCTGTTCATAGACCTGTTGGATACGCCCTACCCTTCCGACACGCCCGCCCCGCCGGTTATGCCCAGCCTCATAAGCAGTTCCCGGCCCGATCCCCTGGCCGGGAATATCCTGTTTTCAATGGAATATTATTCAGTGGGCGGCGGCTTTCTCCAATGGAACGGCTGGGAGCCCTCTGAACGCGGCCAACCGCCCTACCCTTACGCCACCATGCGCGAACTTCAGATGCGGCTTGAAGAAAGCGGCCTGTCGCTGGACAAGCTGCTTCTGGAAAATGAGACGGCCATAACCGGCTGTTCACCCGGACAGATACGAGACGATCTGGACAATATTCTGGAAATAATGAAAAGCTCCGTGAGGCGCGGCTATGAGGCCCGCGGGCGGCTGCCCGGCTCCATCGGCCTGCGGCGCAAAGCCGGCAGCCTGTACGACCGCTCCGCATCACTGGAACCTTTCGACCGGGCCTTGAGCCTGCTTAACGCCTATGCCTATGGGGCGGCCGAAGAAAACGCGGCCGGGAACATAATAGTGACCGCGCCCACCTGCGGCTCGGCGGGCGTATTGCCGGCTGTGGCCGTCTTTATGCAGCAGCACCTTTGTCTGGACGAAGCCGCCCAGCGCAAAGGGCTCCTGGCCGCGACGGCCATTGGCTTTCTGGCCAAGCAGAACGCGGGCATAGCCGGGGCTGAAGTCGGCTGCCAGGGGGAAGTCGGGGTGGCCTCGGCCATGGCGGCGGCCATGCTGGCCCATGCCAGAGGGTATTCAGCGCGGGTGGTGGAAAACGCGGCCGAAATTGCCCTGGAACATCACCTGGGCCTGACTTGCGATCCCGTCGGCGGCTATGTCCAGATTCCCTGTATCGAGCGAAACGCGGTGGGTGCGGTCAAGGCTTACAATGCGGCGATTATAGCGGCCAATGAAGATGTGGCAGCCCATCTGGTGACCTATGATGACACCTTGAGAGCTATGGCCGAAATTGGCCGCGATATGAATTCAAAGTATAAGGAAACCTCGACCGGCGGCCTGGCTGTATGTCTGGCACAATGCTGAAAAGCGGGCAGGGCCCGCCGCCAACGCCGAGGCAGCGGCCCGTCTGAATGTAGAGTAACGGCCGGGAAGCGGCGTTCAAAGAATTTGGTACTTATAAGTTAAAAGGAGGGGCTGCCCTGCCCCTCCGTTTCTTTTATATTTAACGGCCACGGCCTCTGTATGGTTCCGCCGGCAGAGTCTGGTAGGCCTGCTCGGGCATGGTCATGGTTTTTCCCGCACTCAGATTCACCACTTCAACCCGCCGGTTCCGCCCGTCTTCAGGGTCTATGTTCGGCAGGGGCACCGATTCACCAAAACCTGCCGGTATCAAACGATTACTCGGTATTTTGAAATTCTCCATCAGATATCGCTGCACGGAGTGCGCCCGGCGTCTGGAAAGATCCAGGTTATAGGCATAACTGCCCACCGCATCCGTATGACCCTCCAGCCGGAAGACAGCGCCTGATAATTCCGGTGAGGTCATAGCCCGGCCCAAAATATTCAAGGTGGTGCGGGCCCTCGAAGTCAGTGTGTCTTTATCGAAATCAAAGAGCACATTCAAAGCCACACGGGGGCCTCCGTCCGTGGCGCTGGCGCCGGTTATGGGCGAGACAGGGTCCGGCAGGCACTCATCCGGCGGAGGATCGCCGCCGCGAGCTATGGCCAGGGCGGCCCGCTGCTCAGGTGTGTATTTCTTTATACAGGGACGGTTGCCGCCCTGGTCGCTTAAGGCCTCAATGAGCTGCCGCACGGTCGGGTCGCCTGTGCCGGTAAAATCGGTGGCGTTGCGGGTGTTCAGGAAGGGATAGTTGATAAAAGTCCAGCGCGGCAGGGGGAAGTCGGAAAAAGCCGGTTCCTTCATCTCAAACGCGCCGCTGCCGTCATGATCCACTATCTGATACAGCCACGGATCATAGAGATCATTATCCACTATATAGCAGAAAACACGCCCGTTGTGGCTGAGGCGCATGGCCCGGCCGGCGTCATCGGCCAGAATAAATTCCTCGCGCCTGGTTTCCTCACCTTCCACAGTGGGATCAAAATCAATCATCTGGTCGCCGATCTTGCGCGCTCCATAAAGATCAGGCTTCATCCAGCCGTGAGGGTAATAATCATGATGGTTGGTCAGAGCGTGGGCGCTGGGCGGCTGGATCAGAAAAAAACTGAAAAACCCCAAAATGGCCAGAATTATCCAAATGATAGGCACGACACTGGTTAGAAACCAGTCAAAACCCGTTCGGGCGGTATTTAATAGTGTGCGAATCATTTCACAGTATCCTCGCAGCCAGAGGTTTTCTTCAGACGGCAGGCAATTCAGAGCAAGGTGCATTATTCAGTTCTTTAATCTTTAAAAATATGGGCCAATATTCAGGTGTTCCAGCTTTTTCACCGGCCCATACTACTTATCGGCCGAAAAGGATAAAAGTTAAAACCAGCAAATTAGTGTGAAAAGATAATTACAGTACCCCAGAAACCTAATATGAAGCAACTATATGATTTTAATAATATAAATTGTAATAAAAAAACGAAAGCCGAGCGTCTGACGAAAGAAAAGGGCAAAGTGGCAAGTTCAAAGCTGGTGAGAGCACTGAAATGTAACTCCAGCTTCACAGATACAGTATAAAAAAGAGAGCTACATCATATAATTAATTGTAATAATTAAATAAACATTATTGGCATGGAAGCTGCTTAAATACTGGTTATCAAATGAAACTCTCTCACAGGAGGCCGACCATGAATACCAGCAGCATCTACCAGGACCTGAACATCTCCGAAGGCGCCTCCATCAATGAAATCAAAGCCGCGTTCCGCGGAATGGCCAAAGCCTGCCATCCCGATTCAGCGGGCACCAATAACGCCAACGTCGAAAAGTTCATCAAAGCCCAGACTGCCTACCAGAAGCTGATGAAGACCGCCGTGGCCCACAACAAAGCCCGCCGTGCCGCCCAGACCGAAGCCGCTCAGGAAAATGTCGCCGCCAACTGGCGCTTCGCCGACCGCCGCAAAGCCGGTCTCGATGTCTACTACAGCCTCTCCGTCCTGCGTCCGGCCGAAGGCGGCTGCAAGGTTGTGCTGCCCTGGCAGGCCAAGGAAGCCTGCCCCCGCTGTCTCGGTCAGGGTCAGACCCTGGCCAAGATCAATAGCAACAGTTCCGTTTACCGCCCTTGTACCTGTCCCAAATGCGGCGGCCACGGCACCATCACCCGCGAAAGCAAGCTCGAAGTTTCCATCACTCCCGAAATGGTCGGCCAGGGCAAAATCCGCCTCCGCAAAGCCGGTCTATATAACGCCAAAACGGCTGAACGTGGTGATTTGATTCTGAATATCAATTGGGTTGAAGATTTCCCCCGTTTTAACTAAACCATTCCCATAACCTCCCTGAATACTTGTCATCGCCGCCCGGGCGAAAAAAAACCACGGAACATTCCGTGGTTTTTTTTATGCCTTTTAATGTGATTCAAAGTTCACACCACGATATTGGCATTGCTATGCAAATGTATTCACACCCATCACCCAAAGGCTCCAAATAGTATAATTGACTGATAATACAGAGTTTATCACAAATACTACCTAAACAGGCTCATTGTCAGGCAAACGATTGGTCTCAAATTAATCAAAAAGGCTCTATGTTTTGCTCTAATAATGTTACTTCAAATTCACATCAAAAAGGAAAACAGAAGTTCAATTATTGATCAACATATTGATAATACATGATAAATACCATTGGCATGCTGCTTGCTTTATAGTTTGTCATCAAAAACACTTCCTGACAAAGGAGTAAAGAACATGAACAGCAGTATTTACAATGATCTGAATATATCCGAGGGCGCTTCCATCAACGAAATCAAAGCCGCGTTCCGCAGCATGGCCAAAGCCTGCCATCCCGATTCAGCGGGCACCAACAACGCCAACGTCGAAAAATTCATCAAAGCCCAGACTGCCTATCAGAAGCTCATGAAGACCGCCGTGGCCCACAACAAAGCCCGCCGCGCCGCCCAGACTGAAGCCGCTCAGGAAAATGTCGCCGCCAACTGGCGCTTCACCGACCGCCGCGAAGCCGGTCTCGATGTCTACTACAGCCTCTCCGTCCTGCGTCCGGCCGAAGGCGGCTGCAAGGTCGTGCTGCCCTGGCAGGCCAAGGAAGCCTGCCCCCGCTGCCTCGGTCAGGGTCAGACCCTGGCCAAGATCAATAGCAACAGTTCCGTTTACCGCCCTTGTACCTGTCCCAAATGCGGCGGCCACGGCACCATCACCCGCGAAAGCAAACTTGAAGTCTCCATCACCCCCGAAATGGTCGGCCAGGGCAAAATCCGCCTTCGCAAAGCCGGTCTCTATAACGCCAAGACGGCTGAACGTGGTGATTTGATTCTGAATATTAATTGGGTTGAAGATTTCCCCCGTTTTAACTAAACCATTCCCATAACCTCCCTGAACACTTGCCATCGCCGCCCGGGCGAAAAAAAACCACGGAACCCTCCGTGGTTTTTTTATGACTTTTGATGTGACATGAAATTTACACCGGTTTATTTTCTGGGCTGTGCAGATGTGTTCACACATATCACCCACAGCCCAAATCGTCATAACACATTGATAATACGGACATTATCATAATTATCACGCAAACTGGATCACTGTCGGGCAAACGATTAGTCTCAGATTAATCAAAAAAGCTCTAAGTTTGGCTCGAATAACGTTACTTCAAATGCACAGCAAGCAAGATCACAGAAGCCCAACAATCATATAACATATTGATAATACACAATAAATATAATTGGCACATTAGTTGCTTTATAATTTTTCATCAAAAACACTTCCTGACAAAGGAGTAAAGAACATGAAAAATAGCATTTACAATGATTTGAATATATCCGAAGGCGCCTCCATCAACGAAATCAAAGCCGCGTTCCGCAATATGGCCAAAGCCTATCATCCTGATTCAGTGGGCGCCGGCAACGCCAACGTCGAAAAATTCATCAAAGCCCAGACCGCCTACCAGAAGCTGATGAAGACTGCCATGGCGCACAACAAAGCCCGCCGCTCCGCCCAGACCGAAACCAATGAAGAAAACCTCGCCGCCAACTGGCGTTTCGCCAGCCGCCGCGAAGTCGGCCTTGATGTATACTTCAGCCTCTCCATTCTGCGTCCGGCCGACGGTGGCTGCAAGGTCGTGCTGCCCTGGCAGGCCAAGGAAGCCTGCCCCCGCTGCCTGGGTCAGGGGCAGACCCTGGGCCGCGTATCCAGCGGCTCCATCTATCGTCCCGCCACCTGCACCAAGTGCGGCGGCCACGGCACCATTACCCGCGAAAGCAAACTTGAAGTCTCCATCACCCCAGAAATGGTCGGCCAGGGCAAAATCCGCCTCCGCAAAGCGGGCCTCTACAATGCCAAAACGGCTGAACGCGGTGATTTGATTCTTGATATCAGCTGGGTAGACAGCTTCCCCCGCCACAACTAACCCCCCGGCCCCCGCCCCCTAACTTTCCATCGCCGCCCGGGCGAGCAAAAACCACGGAGCCCAATCCGTGGTTTTGTGCGCTGGGCAGGGCCCAGACCCTACGTCTAGGTGAGTTTTTCCCGTAATAGTTGTTTCCGGCGGCCATCATCGTATTAAGAGTGCGGCCCCCGCGGCTATGGCCGTTCATGTTCCGCATGGGGCAGGTTTGAGGTGATATTTAGTCGGCCGCGAAGCGGCCAAGACAATAAATGCCCTAGCCGGGAAAGAGCTCAAACAGTTATGCGGCCGCAGTAATTCTCAAAGTAGATGGTATTTTAAAATAGCAGGTCGACCCGAGAGGGGAGACGGAGCGCCAGCGTCTGGTTTTGACGGCAAAAAAGCTGCTCGCGAAATAAAAACCACGCTTTTTGTGTAGCTGTGAGCCGCAAGTTCAAGGGAAAAAGTTTACTTTGAGAGTTGCTGATGCGGCCGATTTCGCATTGCTTTTGGGGTAGTACACTGGTATAATTCTGATTTGTCCACCACCCATCAAAAAGTGACCTGGTACAAACTTCAGCGGAAGCTTACTTAAGCCCTTCAACCATTCAATCTGGAGAGGCACACAGGGCTTCCGTTTCGCTTTTAAAAAAAATCCAGGAACGCTGTGTTTATCGCGGTGGTTGAACATGGCCGGGCGGTCACCGCCAGTTCAGAGAAGCGCCATAAGTAATGTCGGGGAGTCAGTTTTGAAACAAGTTGAGCAGAACGGCACAGCAAGATCAAATATCACTGCCGCAATCAAAGCCGCCTGGCCGCACACCATTCCCGTCCTGACCGGCTATCTGTTTATGGGTATGGCCTTTGGCATACTTCTTCAAAGCCAGGGCTACAATTATCTGTGGGCGGCCCTGATGGCCGTAACCATCTATGCTGGGGCCGGGCAATTTGTGGCCGTGGGCATTCTTTCCAGCCCGTTTGCCCCATTGAGCGCTCTCTTTATCACCCTGATGGTCAATGCCAGGCATGTCTTTTACGGCTTCTCCCTCCTGGATCGCTTCAAGCCTTATGGCCGGGCCAAGGCCTATCTCATTTTCGGACTCACTGATGAAACATTTTCCCTGTTATGCACGGCGACTCCTCCTCCCGGCATATCGCCACGCTCTTTTTACCTCAGCATCACCATTCTTGACCATATTTACTGGATCAGCGGCTGTACCCTGGGCGCACTCCTGGGTTCGAGTCTGTCGTTTGATCCCAAAGGGATTGATTTCGTTATGACGGCTCTTTTCGTGGCCATTATAGTGGAGCAGTGGAGAATGCCGCGGAATCGGATTCCGGCCTTGATCGGTTTTTTTGGCACGGCCTTGTGCCTGGTGGTGTTCGGTCCGCAGCACTTTATGCTGCCGGCCATGGCTTTGGTCGTGCTGGGTCTGACTATGGCCCGGAGACGTATGGAAGGATAATTGGGGTATTGCATGACTTCAGGGCAGGCGCTTATAACGGTATTTATCATAGCGGCGGCGACACTGGCCACCAGGGCTTTTGCCTTTTTCCTCTTCCCGGCCGGAAAACCCACTCCGCCGTATATCTCCTATCTGGGCAAAGTGCTTCCCTGCGCCACCATTGCCCTTTTGATTGTATATTGCCTCAAACACGTCAAACCACTGGAGAGTCCGCATGGCCTGCCGGAATTGATCGCAATTGTGCTGGTGGCGATAATCCAATACTTTTCCCGCAACACGCTAATAAGCATAGTGGCGGGAACAATATCCTACATGGTCCTAATCCAAGCCATCTTCATATAGCCGGGCAGGGCCCGGACCCCATGCCGGGCAGAGCCCGGACCCCATGCCGGGCAAGGCCCGGACCCCATGTCTGGGTGAGTCCATCCCGTAATAGTTAATTTTGGCGGCCATCATCGTATTAAGAGCCGTGCCCCCTTGGCTGTGGCGTCGCACCCGCCGCTGAAGTTAGTTTTTTTCTTAATGCCCAGTTCTGAGGTAGCGGTAGTTCTCCTCTGAACTGGAACCCTATTTGATCGCAGGCATACACAGCAAGTTATGGGGCCCCCAAAAAAGTACCGCAATTCCTTCTTAGGAATTGCGGTGGGGTCCAGGGGTTCTACCCCTGGTGGGGTGGAGGGGCAAAGCCCCCCTCTTCTCTTTTCTTTCTAGAAATCGAAATCGTCATCCATTGGAAGAACATTCGAGTTCGCGGAGGCAGGCAGAGCTTTGGCTGGGCTGGAGCTTTTGACCGATACCTTCGACGTGCCGCTATATGATATCGAACGGGGCGATGATGATACTTTCGAACCACCCCCATGAACCAGGCTGTCAAGGCTATTGACGGCATCCATCAGCTGCCCGGCCTGTAAGGACAGGGAACCGGCGGCGCTGGCCGATTCCTCAGCGGAAGCGGCGTTGGACTGGGTAACCTTATCCATTTCCGTCATCGCGCTGGTAATCTGCCCAATGCCCTGGGACTGCTCTTTTGAAGCCTCACTCACTTCCGCCAGAAGTTCGGCCACCTTGGCCGAATGGCTTTGAACAGTCCTGAAGTTCTCAGCCGTCGCATTGACCATTTCCGAGCCGGAACTTATGTTGCTGATGGTTGAGGCAATGAGGTCAGCCGTGTTCTTGGCCGCGTCAGCCGACCGGATGGCCAGATTGCGAACCTCATCAGCCACAACGGCAAAACCGGCTCCGGCTTCCCCGGCCCTGGCCGCTTCAACGGCCGCGTTGAGGGCCAGAAGGTTGGTCTGGAAAGCAATTTCATCGATAGTTTTGATGATTTTACCGATTTCGTTGCCTGAAATTGATATTTCTTCCATAGCCTTGATGACACTGCCCATGGACTGATCAGCCTTATCGACAGCCTGATTGGCCTGGCTCATCAGGGCGTTGGCCTCCACCGCGTTATCCGCGTTTCTGGCGGTCATGGACGACAGCTCCTCCAAGGCGGCGCTGGTTTCTTCCAGGCTGGCGGCGTTCTCAGTCGCGCCTTCAGCCAAGGTGTTGGAAGCGCTTGAGAGCTGGCCGGAAGCGTTATCCACTTCCTGCGCTCCATCGGAAAGGACACTTATCAGATGATTGACCGGCTTGGTTATGCTGCGGGTTATCATTACAGCCATAGTCATGCTGATGATAATGGCCACACTCAGGCCGATAAGCAAAGTCATCATAACCTGGGTGACGGCGCTGGCGGAGGATTGGGCCAAATTCAAGGTTTCATTGGCCATAGCCTCACCCAGCGAACTGGCGGTGGTCAAGGTTTCATCACGAAGAACCGCACGCTGGGCACTGGTGCTCAGGTTCTTTTGGGCGGCCTCTTTCATTTTGATGACGGCACCGCCGGCATTCATGGCGATGTTTTTCAATTCAGTTAAGGAATTTTTGTCCTGCTCCTGGGTGGTGTCGGCAATAAGCTGATCAACCAGGGTGCCTATATTGCCGCCGGCTTCCAGCGCTTTGTCAAAGTAGGCCACATCGCGCTGCTTCAAGGCTCGCTCCATATTTAACATATATTCGCCGCCCCAATTCTCAACTTCGGAAAGAGTCACAATGCGGTTAGCCCTTCTGAGGATCACATCAGAAGAAGCGTTGGAGTCGAGCTGCTCCCGGAGCCTTTCAATTTGAGTGCTTTTATTGCTGGCGGCAGCGGCGACAAATCGGCTGTAAGCCTCATTGACTTCCTTCTCAGCGGCGGCTAATTCGGCTAAAATTCCCGGAAGAATGGTGTTGACATCAGAAAACTCTTTGTACTTTTGCTGCAACGCACGGTTCAAATCCTGCAAATGGGGAAAGGCCGAAGTGTAGCCCGTGGTTATATTATGGTTCAATAGTTTAAGTTCATCACCCACCCTGCTGGTGTAACCAGTGGCGGTCTCCCAGCTTTTAGGGTTGGCGCTGTAGTTATAATCCATAGTGAACAATGCTTCGATCGCCACCAAGTATTGCGTATTGCTGCTGTTGGTCATACCCGGCACAACTTCTTCTTCCAAAGCGGTTGAGCCAACCTGCACACCCCTCATTAAAAAAACAATGACCAGAGACATGGCCACGAAGATGACGCAAGCGGAGATAAACCCCAGTATGATTTTGGTTCCCAGTTTCATAAATCCTCCTAAACTAAAATCCCGGAAAGGGACTGCACGACCATAAATGCCATGATAGTGTGATAGAGCATATCACAATTTCAAAAAATATACTAATTAATATTTTATCTTGATTAGAGCTAGGAATAGAATTAACTCCCATCAAAAATTACCAGAAATTATAAATATTATGAATTGTTAAGGGAATTATTTCGTAATAAGGTATAATTAAATGCAAGATATGAATTCAAAAGTCTATCCTTTTGATCAAGTGAAAAATAACAATACAATCGCCATTCGATAGCTCTATTTCTATTATACCAAAGTGTTATTTTTTAAACAAGTCACATTTGTTTATAAATTATAAGTATCTCATGCCTGAACCGCAAATCCACGGCTCAAGCCGGATATAATTCGGAGCCCTTAGAACTTGTTCGTAAATAAGGGATTTTGTTCCCTGGCTGGGCGCGAGTGTTTTTTAAGCGGAGTAATATACTAATATTTCAAGCATTAAAGAACCAGGAGCAACGACGCCAGGGGGCAAAATCATTATTTACGAACAAGTTCTTAATAGACCAGCAGGATGTCACCCTCACTGGCCGATAAAGCCGTGAGGCCGTAGAGCACCTGCCCGTCTTTTTCAGCCATGAACCGCTCGGCCTCATGGCCAAAAAAATCGGTGATGACGCCCAACAGCTGACCGGCCGCCACCGCTTGGCCTGGCGATACGGACGGCCGCCAAACGCCCTGCCGGGCCGATCGCAAGTAAAGGGGAAAAACTTCCCGGGGCGGCCTGGCCGGGAGTATGGGTTTCCCGGCCAAAACGCCAAGGTGCGTCAGCACATTGATGATGTCTTTCCTATAAAGATCAACCTCAGCCTCAGGACAGGCGCCGCCAATGCCGCCGCGCTTGATCAAGAGGGCGGGCAGGCCTCTTTTGGCCGCTTCAGTTATGCCGGCCCCGGCCATGCTCGACTTGATCATCAGCGGCGCATCAACCACCAAAGCGGCCTGGCGGGAGGCCTGGGTTACCTCTTCGTTTCCGGTAGCCGGATAGCACACCAAGGGGGCGGTTTCCTCGAATAAGTCAGCGGTATGTAAATCCAGGTAGAAATCGGCTGTGGATTGCAGTCCGGCTACAAATCTGGCAATTCTGGCCGCCGGACCGTCATAGGTATCGTCATAAAAGAGGCTGTTTATATTTCGTCCGTCCTTTGGCAGCACAGTGGCCCGACGCTCACGAAACCCCTCCGGATTAACCGGGTGAATCATTATCAGGCCGCCCCGGACCACAGACGGCTCCAGCCCTCCGGCCACTTCCATCAAAGCCTGTATGGCGACATATTCAGCCCCGTGAACACCGGAAACGACTAACACTACCGGGCCTTCCGCAAGGCCGCGAATGGAAGTTACAGGGAGGGCCGGAAGACCATCGATATCAATCATATCCTGGCGCTTAAGGCCCGGCGCGGGCAAAGAGATCATAATAACTCACCGATATATACTGAACTTGATTCAACAACACCTTAGACAGCTTGGCCGCACGCGGTGAAACCGCACATTTATGGCGAATTGTTCAATATACCATAAAAACGGCCGAGACAAGGTCTCGGCCGGACAGTTTGTTTATGATTAATTGAAGCCGCTTACCTGAGCTTCCGGCTTCGGGGTAAAAATACCCTGGCCAGGGTTAAGGCATTTCCACGCTGTCATCCATTTTAAATTCCAGACCTTTGAAGACGATTAATGGATTGCCTCTTTCCAGCTGGTCATGGAGCTTGCGTTCATCAGACATATTCTGTTTCTCCAAGCCCAGGTTGTGGGTCAGGATGAGCTCGGCCAGTCTCTCAATGGCCAGCTTTTTGTTGCGGCCCTGTGTCCTGGCGCTGGTTGAGCTGCAACTCAAGCCCGTCGGCAGATGAACGGCCCGCACTCCGGTTTCGACTTTGTTGACGTTCTGTCCGCCCCGGCCGGGGCTGCGAAATGTTTCTATCCTGATCAGCCGCCGATCCGGCGAATCAGGGTCCAGGCCGCTATGGTCCAGCTTTTTTTCCCCAATTTCAGGCAGAATGTTGATTTCGATGAACCAGTTTTTGCGGCCATGATTGGAACGCAGCGGGCTGGGACATGACCATTTGACTGACCCCAGGCATACTTCATGACCTTCCGGTAGTTCCAGAACAACGCTCTTGTAGGCGATCACTTTCCGTTCACCCAGTTTGCGTGACCAGCCTCCATGAACTTCGATCAAGACGGCCTCAGGATGTTTCTTCCGGAAAAATTCCAGATAAAGCCCCACCGCCAGTTCGCATTCGGCCGGTCCACGGCCGGAACTTATTTGAACTCTCATTTCTCACCCCTTGTAAGTTAACAGGGGCCGTAAGGTGGCCACCACTTCAGCCAGGCCGTTGTCCACCAGGGCGGCGATAACCGCGACGATGTTTTTGTAGGCCTCCGGCGCTTCCTGAAGCGAAAGGTCAGCGTCACGACAGACGACCCGGCTTTTCAGGGCCGTACGCCGCAAAGACTGGCGGTCATATTTATTTTTCAAACGGCTTTTGCAGAGGCTGCGAGCCCATTTCCGCCCAGCCCCGTGCGACAGCGACCAGACGGATTCCTCAACCCTGGGTCCGGGTTTAACCAAAAAACTCAAAGTTCCCCTGGAACCGGGGATCACCGCCAAAGGGTGATCGGACGACAGTGCCCCTTTGCGATGAATATAAAGTTCGCTCCGTTTTTCCACAAAGTTGTGCGGACAATCTATCAGGCTTTGCGGTTCATTATTTACGCCCAGCCAATCCAAAAGACGGGCCAGCGCCAGAGCCCGGTTCCGGGCCGCCCACATCAGGGCCTGCTCGTGGAGGGCCAGATATTCAGCCGCCTGGGGAGTGTCGGCCGCATAGCCGGTTTCACAATCAAAGGCGGACATGATTTTCTGGCCAAAGCCGCGCGAGCCGGTATGCACCAGGGCCAGGACCTGATCGGGCTCAAAGTCCAGTTCCGCAAGAGCGTTATGATCCATCACCTCCTCAAGCTTTTGAAACTCAACGAAGTGATTGCCCCCGCCAATGGTGCCCAGGTTATAAATGGGCGACTGTTCAACAAAGGGGTTGTCGAAAGGCAGGTCATCCATTTCGCGGATGTTGGCCAGACGCGTCTCCCACTTATCCAATTTCAATTTGCGGAGCAAAAGGCCGGTGTTGAAAAGCCCCATGCCGCAGCCGATGTCCCCGCCTATCAGGTAGGGATAGATGTGATTTTCAGCCGCCGCCGCCAAACCGACCGGGCTGCGTCCGGCATGAAGGTCCGGCAGTCCGGCAACCTGGACCATGGCCGGATAACCGGCGATTGACTGAAGCTGTTTGAGAGCGGCGCTCTCCATCCAATTTGACTCATTGGTAAAAATTCTGATGGTCATACAATCCTTAAAGGGTATGGACCGGATAAAAGCTGCCGAAGAATTTTGGGCATAAAAAAAGCGCGGCCAAATGACCGCGCCCCAAATTCCCGGCTTCTCAGTCCGGTCAGGAAATATGGTGATCATTACTGCCAAAATCCAATATCATTCTTTTTTCAGACATAATGATCACCTCCCTTTCGGATAAATTTTAATCAATCATAATCAGAAACGCAAATTTGTCAAGATTTTTTTAACGGAGTAATTTCATGCCCGCCGCGCTGACGGACAATCGCGAAACTCCTTACGCAGGCAATGGACAGTATTGACGAGCATCAAAATCAGAATGAACAGAAATGGCATGGCGGCGACCATCGAAGAATTGCGCAGAGCCTGCATACCGCCTACCCATAAAAACAAAAGTGCGTTCAGGGAAATGAAAATCCCCCAAAAAGCCCGGTTGCCCAGCGAAGGTTCAGACTGCCTGGCCCCGCTGGACATGACCGCGAGAACATATGTGCCGGAATTTACAGAGGTGACGATAAGAGTCATGCTCAGGCATAGAGTAACGAATATGGTTATACTGGAAGCCGGCGCTTCAGAAAGAAAAATGAACAGCGATTCATCAGAACTGCTGACCATCGATTGCGCGGTTTCAACTGTAATCCTGCCGCTAAGTGTCCAGTCTATAGCCGTGCCGCCAAAGAAGGCGAACCAGATAAAACATAACACGCTGGGGGCGAAAAGGCAGGCCAGGATAAATTCCCGAATGGTCCGGCCTTTGGAGATACCGGCCAGGAACCCGCCCACAAAGGGAGCAAAAGCCAGCCACCAGGCGAAATACATAACCGTCCAGCCGCCGACCCAATTGAAGCCCATCTTCTCCGCAACTTTGCCGGAAGAATCCAGGAACAGACTGGCGGGTATGATTTTGTCGAAATAGGAGCCTATGGCCTCCAGCATTAATTGAAGATTATAAACTCCGGCCCCCACCATGACCACAAAGACAATCATGATCAAAACCAGCCATAAATTCAGGTCGCTGATGACCTTTATGCCCCTGGCCACCCCCTTCAGCGCCGACACGGTTGAGAGCAGGCCGATAAGCAGAATTGTCGCCGCTACCAGGGTTATGCCGGGCTTCAAGCCGTATTGGCGGGCGAAGCCGGCGGAAAACTGTGTGGCGGCAAACCCGGCCGAAGTGGCGACACCGCAAAGAGTGGCCACTATGGCAAAGATATCGATGACCTTGGCGACCGGCCCGTTCAGCCTTTCGCGCCCCAGCATCGGCTCAAAACAGGAACTGACCCGGTTGGGCAGACCACGGCAATATTGGAAATAAGCGATAGCCAGACCTGAAGCGCAATACAAAGCCCAGGGATGTATGCCCCAATGGATATAAGTGAGCCGCAGCGCATCGGGAGCGGCCTCAGGAGTGCCGTTCTCATAAAATGGCGAAGCCAGAAAGTGGGTCATGGGCTCATTGACCCCGAAATACAGCAGCCCTACCCCGATACCGGCCCCGAAAAGCATGCCCATCCAGCTCAGAAAACTGTATTCAGGCACATCATCCGGCCGCCCCAGCCTGATACGGCCAAACCGGCTAAAAGCCAGCAGCAACAGGGTGATCAAGATGAAAGTGGTCCCCAGCAGATAAAGCCAGCCCAGGTTTGAAAATGTAAAGTCAAGCGTGGCGCTGATAGTTTTTTCAGCGATGGAAGGCGTCAGGATTATAAACAGGAACAAGGCCAGATAAATTGAAGCGGAACCGCAAAAAATTACATTGTCGACATCACCCATCAGTTTCTTCATATCGTCCTCCCTAAAAACTCCGAGCGGGGGTCATGAGCCGGCCTTCTCTGGCTGGCCGCCGAGGCCGGAGGGCCTCCTTGTCCCCCGGCCTCAGCCAATAAATCCAGGCCAGCCATGTGCCGCCATAGCTGAACGTCAGGCTTCACCGGCCAACGCGGCCCCTGGCGCGTCCGGGGCGGCCAGGGCCTTTCTTTCCGCCCTTTTCTTCAGAATCAGCGCCGCGATTATTCCCAGCACCGACCAGACTCCGAGCCAGGCCAGCATCATGTTGAAGCCGATTTCAATATTGCCTAAAGTCTCGCCATAGTGCAGAAACCGGCTGACGACCGCCGGGGCGAAGATATCCGGGGTCAGGGCTATGAGCGAAATAACCCCGGTGGCCATGCCGGTCCTGGCCAGAGGTATGCCGGCTTCATCCATGATCGACCAATAGGTGGCTTTGACCACATTGACAAAATAGGCCAGCAAAACCGTAATCACGATACAGACGGCCACCGCCCTTGAGGTCAGGAAAATGCCGGCCACGCAGATTGCTATCGAGAGATAGGCGAAGAACATCCCCTTCCCTTTTGATCTGAATCTGTCCATGATAAACCCGCCGGTAAAACCCGCGATAAAGACGATGAAAAAACTTCTAATGATGGATAAGGTGCTTGAAAGCTCATCGGAAATAAGCAGCACCCGGGTACAGTAAGTGCCTATATAGCCATTGACGGTCGCCCAGATGGTGTAGCCGCACATGATCACGAAAATACAGATCCAGGTTGAGGAACTCTTGAGTGTGGCGGCAACAATATGTTTTATGTTTTTATCATTTTTGGCGGCAGCGGCATCTTGATCCTCCGCGCCTGGCTGCCGGTCAAAATCAGGCACCAGAATGATTACCGCCACCATTAAAACCGCGAAAGCGGCGGCGTTAATAAAAAGCGCGGCCCTGAAACCGGCGGCAACCGTTGCGAACATAGACATCGCACCCAGACAGGCAAAGGCGACGGCGGTTTGGGCCACGCCCCTGATTCCTTCGCTCATGCCAAAAATCCGGCCCTGCTCCTCACTGGTGCCCAGATTGCGAATGGCTTTGAGATACGGCGACCAGAAAGTGCCCACGCTGAAAACACCATAAAGGGCATGGATGACCACCAGTGAGGTGAACCCCGGATAAGTGGAATACCAGAGCGTGACCAGACACATGGCCAGGGTCGATAGAACCAGCAGTTTCTTGGTGTTAAACTTTTCAGCCAGAAACCCGCTCGGCAGATAGCCCAGAACATTGAATAATCCATAGACACTGCCGATAGTCCCGATCTGCACATCCGTCAGTTGAAGGGCCTGGGCCATCTGGTCATAAAAGGAAAACCGCAGAAACGGGGTCAGATAGACCAACCCGGCAATCATGCTCAAAATGACCAGAACTATATTTCTCTTGCCTTTATTCATAAATCCTCCAAATGTTTTTTCTCCGGGCTTGGTCCGGGGCCACGGGCCTGACAATACCGCGCCGGTCAAAGACCGGCGCGCTTGAGTTTTACCATTTCTCCCAGCTCTTCTGGCGGCTGTCGAGTTCTTTGACAATTTCCGGGCTCAAAGCGGCTTCGTCAGGTGAAGCGATCAACCCCAGGGTTTTTTCCTTCAGCCGCTGTTCAATACTTTGCGCGCCCTTGTTCTGCCAGCTTTCATATTGGAGGCGGTCAAACAGGTCGGAATAGAACATGGATTTGAAATTGTGCATAGTGTGCTTTTCACGGAGAAAATTGCCGCCGGAGCCAACTTTATTCATCACCTCCAAAGCCAGACTGTCGTCGGTCACTGTCACTCCATTCATGAACTGTTTGACCATGCCCAGAATTTCCTGCCCCAGAACCAGATAGGCCGGAGCCACAGTGCTGCCGTGATCGAGCCAGCAATGAGTGTCGTGAACCAGCCCTTCCCCGATGGAAGCCGAGACCAGATCCTGAAGCGCGCCTTCCACTCCGGCCTGGATATCCACCACCTGGGAGTCGGTGCAGCCGGCCGTGCCATAGAAAGGCAGCTTATAACGCTGGGCCATCTGGGCCAGCGCGCCGACCATCAGGGCCATTTCAATGGCCCCATATGAAAAGACAGTGGTGCGCATATCCATAATGGTGGCAAAGGCGCCATAGATGAAAGGCGCTCCGGGATTGGCCATCTGATGCAGCACCAGGCCGGACAAACTTTCCGCGCTGGCCTGGACAATGGTTCCGGCCAAGGTGGCTGGTGCGGTGCCGGCGGCCTGTATGCCGGGAAAGTTGATCAGAGGAATTTTCTTTTCAGCGCAGAAAATGATTTTCTCCACCACCGGATCGTAATAAAGAAGCGGAGAAACCGGATCGGCCAGATGCAGAAGGAAAGGATTGCGTTCAAACTCGTCCCGCCCCCCCTGACACAAAACGGCCATCTCGTAAATTTCATTGAGGCTGGCCTTGTCGGCGCAGCAGCAGACCGTAGGTTTGCGGCAATATTCCATGGCCAGACGGGAGGCCACCTTGTCAGCCATGGTGGCCGGATAATCATCGCTGAGGCCCAAAGTCATGTTCCAGGTATAGTTGTCGAGCTTATCGCACAGCCTGGCCATTACTTTGATATGCTCACTGACGCAGGGGGACCGCTCACCGGTGCCCGGATCGAGATAGTTGATGCAGTCCAGGGTGGGGCCGAACCAGGTGCGGCGGTCTTCCATGTGGACGGCCCTGGTATTGTCCCGATTACCCAGAACAAGACGATGAGGGGCTGTCCTCAGGGCCTTTTCAACCACATGGGAAGGATAGAACACCTGGTCGCCCACAATTTTGCAGCCGGCGGCATCAAGGAGCTGTTTGCCTTTGGGATGGGTTATGCGGATACCCATGCGCTCCAGGATCTCAAGTGCCGCATAGTGGAAGCGGTCCATCTGATCTTCGCTCAAAACCTGCATCTTAGGTGTAAACCTTAACTCATCCACCAAAAAACCTCTGCCCATGATTCACTCCTTTAATGGCCTCAAAGACCTGTTTGCCATGATTTTGGCCGCAAAAATACCCTCCGGCCCAGACGGCCGGATAATCATAATTCCGCCAAAATCACTGTTGATGAAAACTGTAAATACTTTGATAGCTGATGGTAAAGCAATCCAGCGGGAGCCGCGTTCGACTGAAGAACGGCCGCCGCCAACTTTGAACTGATTGCTGAATCATAATGCAGAATGGGTGCCAATGACGTGAAAAATTATCAAAGAGTTATCTATCAGCAGGCAACCCTTTGATAATAAAATATAAAATTAATGCTTGACGATTGCGGGCGTAGTTTATTATCCTCTGAAGTGATGATTTTACAAAAATATTTTTGCAAATTTTTTTTGTAAACAAAAAAAATTTAATTACGGAGAATTTATGCGTCTGTCCGATATCTTTGGCCTGATGGGTCCGATTTGGGATGAATTGTTTTTCGGCGTAATAATAATCGACCATAACGGATTAATCGTGTATTACAATCAGCGAATGGCCGAGATGGACGAATTGACGCCGGAGGAAGTGCTGGGCTATAGAATCAATGAAGCGTATTCCGTGCGCGATAAAGACAGCCCCTCAATGATCGCCCTGACCAGCCGCCGCCCGGTCAAGGGCCAGTTGATGCATTATAAGACGGCGCGCGGCCGTCAAATCAGCGCGTTCAATTATGCCTATCCCATATTCAATAATGGGGAGCTGTATGGAGCCGTCTGTCTGGTGATGGATGTTTCCAGCCTCACCAGTCAATTCATGGCCGGGCCAAGGCCGAAGAACAACAGCACTCCCCAGCCGGCTTTGCAGCCGGAGGCCAAAGTTAAATTTGAGAACATAATAGGCAAGAATCCACTGTTCCGTGAAGCGGTGGACGTAGCCAAAGTGGCGGCCATGGGGCCGAGCCCGGTCATGCTGGTCGGGGAGACGGGCACCGGCAAAGACCTCTTCGCCAAGGCCATACATGACTATGGAACCAGAGCGGACAAGCCTTTTCTGGCCTTGAACTGCTCGGCCATTCCTGAAGCGCTTTTGGAGGGGATCCTGTTCGGTACGACCAAGGGGGCTTTTACGGGCGCGATTGAAAAGGAGGGCTTGCTGGAACATTCCTCCGGCGGCACGGTTTTTCTGGATGAGATCAATTCCATGCCCTTGAGTCTCCAGGCCAAACTTCTGCGGGTGATGCAGGATCACCGGGTCAGGCGCGTAGGCGGGCTGAGTGAAAAGGAAGTCGACTTGAGGATAATCAGCGCTTCAAACGTCAAACCTCTGGAAGCCCTGGAGGAGAAATCACTCCGGGCTGACCTTTATTACCGTCTGGGCGTTATTCAGGTTACGATTCCTCCCCTAAGGGACAGACCGGAGGATATCCCTCCGCTGGTGGCTCACTTTGTTCAAAAAATAAGTGTCCGTCTGGGAAAGAATATTATTGGCATCGATCAAAGCGCGCTGCGTTCATTGATGAAAAGACCCTGGCCGGGCAATGTGAGGGAATTGGAACACGCCATTGAGTCGGCCTTAAATTTTGCCACTGACGGTGAGCAGCTCACGTTGAGGCATATCAAGCGGGCCAGCCGCTCCATAGGCAATCATGAGCTTGGCGACACGGCCAAGCCTCTCCGGGAGCGCCCGATTGCCGCCAGGCAATGGGACGACAGAAAGATGTCGCTCAAAGAAACGCTGGAAGAAGTTGAGCGTCAAAAGATTCTTCAGGCCCTTCAAATCACCGGCGGGCAAATCAACACAGCGGCGGTCGAACTGGGAATCAGCCCCCAACTGCTGAACTACAAAATTAAAAAATACAAGCTCAGAGCCAACGCGTTTAAGCATTAGCGGACAGTGCGATGTAAAACTTAAACTTTCGGACGTCCTGAACCCGCCGGAAGCCGAGGATTGTTTTTGTCCCGGCGAGGTGAAGAAGGTCTTAGTCACGGAGCCGGGACAAAAACAATCCCCGGCCTCCGGCTCCCACTCGGCCAGGCATACCTTTCAGCCATTAAGAAAGCCGACCAGGCAGCCGCCGGGAGAAACGTTTTTGCGAGGGGCCCGTGACTAAAGACCCCCGGAACGGGACCATCGCAAAAACGTTTCTCCCGGCGGCGGTCACCCGCTATAGCGACATTTTAGCGACCATGATGCGGCTGACAGCCTGCTCCACCGATAATCCGGCGGAATCCAATATCAGGCGTTCGCGGCTCCAGGCCATGTAGTCTCGGTTAACGACCTCGTCCCAGGTCGGCGGAATGAAGCCGGGTATATCCGATTGCCGGGATTCGACTCGACGTTTATGTTCACTGAGGTCTGAACAAATTACTTCTATCTCAAGATATGGCGCTTCCGATTTTACAGCCACGTCACGCCAAGCGTCACGGGTGACAGGGTAAGGATTGACGGAATCAGATATTACCGTCAGGCCCAATTTAAGATTGTCAGCCGCCAGGGCGTAGGCGGCCATGTAGCCGGAAGGACCGATTTCATCGGCTTTCTTCACCAGGCCGGATTCAACCAGCGCATGTTCCAGGGAATCGATGCGCAGTAAAGTCGCCCTGATATTTAAGGCCAGCGATCTGGCAATTGTGCTTTTACCCGTACCGGGAAGGCCGCTGAAAATGATTAACATAATCCCCATTCTCTTTGCTGTTGGTTCTGAATAATTCCAGTTGACTGATTTCGGTATTCCTGTTTATCATTGAATGAAATTAATAAATCTATATAATTTACTGGTAAACAGGCAACCCCGTCAATAGCTGAAAGATGAGAAAACCTATGTTCAAATTCCTGTTGGCCCTGCTACTTTTAAGCTGCGTGAGCCAGGCCATGGTCGTTCAGGCGGACAATGGCAAACAGCGCACCTACAAGATGCCCGCCTATAAATCGTCATTTATCGTGTCGCCGGAGGTTTATAAAAAAGCCGCCGATTATTACGCCACGAATTACAAAAAGCTGTCAAAGCGCGATAAATTTGTGATCATCGATTTTAGTCTGCACGCCAGTAAACCCAGGCTGCTCTATCTGGACATAGCCAACAAATCATTCACCACCCACCTGGTTTCCGCCGGGGCCGGTTCCGATCCGGATGGCGACGGCTACGCAACAAAATTTTCCAACACCAGCGACTCAAAGATGTCGTCGCTCGGGGCCTACCTGACACTTAAAACCTATACCGGCAAATACGGATACTCATTATACCTCAAAGGCCTGGACAGCACCAACGACAACGCTGAAAAGCGCGCGATTGTCATGCACCCCGCCAGCTATGTGAGTGAGGCCAACAAGCATGCCGGCCGGAGCTGGGGCTGTCCGGCGGTCGATCCCTTGATCAGCCGTGACCTCATCGACAATATAAAGGATGGGGTTATCATCTTTGTGGCAACGAAATAAAGATGAAATCGCCAAACTCCCTTTTTCTATTTTTCCCTGCTCACTTCATGAACAGCATTGATGATCATCAAGATTATTAAAAATGCAAAAAGCCCTTGGAGTCCAGGGGCTTTTGCTATGCAACACAATCAGCCTGAGGCTTTTTTCTTTGGGGGCTTTTAAAAGCCCCCGGGTTGTTTGGTTATTTGCGGTCGCCGACCTCCTGACCGTCGTTGACGTCAAAGCCCATGTCCAGGACTTCACGCCAACTGAGGACGCCGTTGCTGGTATCAGCCGCCTCGGGAACCTTTTGGGAGTGCTGGCCGCCCCCTTGGTTGTTGGTTATGGCTTCGTTGCCGAACATGGTGACACCAGTGGGTTTGCCGTCGCCGGCCCAAATGACGCCGGTTATCTGCGGGTTTTCGCTGTCGTCCATACCGTAGTAGTCACTGTTGTTCTTTTTCTTATTGGCCGTGTAATACCACATATCCGGCCGGGACAGCCCCGTATATGTATCGACCCCGTACATGTATCCCGACCCCGCGCCGCTGCACGGGTCGGATGACGGTTCAAAGGTGGTGAAGAACATGACCGACACAGTTGCGGAAACAGCGTAGAGGGTCGGGGTATACAGCAACATTTCATAATCGATGTTCCGCCACCAAGCCTCGGCCCCGTCGTTGCCGGCCATGTTGGGGTTGTCGACCTCGGCCGCGTTGATGGACATATAATCCCCAGTCACCTTATCCATCGTCAGGGACCGGCGGTAGCCGTCGCTCAAACTGCCCATCGTGTAGTTGCGCAGGTCACTGTACCTGTTTAAGTAGGTGGTGGCTCCGTTTCGATCGACCGCCTTGTAGCCCTCCTCCGCTTCAGTTTTGTCATGGTTCTCGACTTTGATGGTGCCGTCCCTATAGATCTTGACGTTACTGACGTCGCGTACCCTGGAGTTGTCGGCGATGGTTTCAAATGTAGGGATACCGTTTGACATCCGCTCTTTCAGACCGTAGAGGAAGTTGAGGTGATTGATCTGGCAGGACTTGTAGTCACCGCTGGCGACGTTGACGCAAGGCTTGATGTCCTTTCCATCCCACAGGCGGCCGGTTCCGAAAATAACCCAGATATTGCCGCGCGGATCAGAGGTCAGGTTGACCGGAACAGTCACGGGCCGGTCGGTTTCATAGAAGAGCGATATATACCAGTCTTTCACCGGCAGAATGTTGCCGCTGGAATCAGACATCTGGACGCGGTAGACGCCGCCCCTGTCCAGATAGCTGTTGGCGTCCGCTTTCGGATCGCAGCCGGGGTAAAGCGCCTGGGTGGGGTTTTCAGCGTTGTAATCGGTGGGTGAATTATTTTTGTTAAAATAATTACAATCCAACGAATAGCCTGGCGGCAGCGACTGGGTCAGGCTGAGGTATACCACCGGGTTGGCCCAACTGGTGTTTTCAGTGCCGCGCCCCCTGACCGAACCGGCCATTCCGGGCAAGGCCTCAAGGTCGCTGAAGAAGCTGTTGGGCGGAATGATCTTGGCCTGACTGGGGCCGTAAGCCGGATTCTCGGGCGATACGCTGGTGTTGCTCGCATCCGGAAGGGTGCGCACCAGCTCGCCGGTCAGGGCGTCCAGCACGAAGACCCTGGCCTGCTGGTTGCTGTAGCCGTTATAGGCTTCGTTCCCCTGGGCAATGGCGCGGCCTTCCGGGTCATCAAAGGTGGGGCCGCTGCCGAGGACGACGTAAAAATTGTCGCTGCCGCCGGCGTTATTGCGCACCAGCATGGGCCGGGCCACGGTCAGACCGAGCTGGCTGCCGTTGTTTTTCCCTTTCTCCTTGCCGTCAAAGCGCCAGATCAGGGTCGGCTGCACTTCCGGGTCTGTGATGTCCAGGGCGAAATATTCTGAATAGAAATAGACCGGATCATCGGGATTATTGCCGACGGTGGAACTGAGGTCTATAGTCCTTCCGCCCAAGCGCAGGCCGCACAACAGGATGGTGCGCCATTCGCCGGCCTTCCATGTGTAAGTGCCGTTGGAGGCCGTTATGTCTTTGCCGGAAGTGTTTTTAACATCCACTGACACGGGGCTGAAATCCACATAATAGCTGTGGCCGTCGGCCCGGCTGTAGTCGTTGTCTTTCAGCCACTGAAGGTGCGGCAGAACCGCCTGCGGGATGAATGACCACATTTCCTGGCCGAGCTCGTATTTGACAAGCTCCTCACTGCCCTCTTCCTTGTTCAGAGGCGAGATGGAATAGCCCACCTGACCGTCTTTCAGCGAGCCATAGAAGCCCATGTTGACGGCGTGGAGCATGCCGTCGTTGGCTCCGAAATAAGCCACCTGGCGGCGGTCGTCATATTTTCTCTTAAACTGGAGATATGACATGTCGCGATAGATGGTGTCATGACCCATTAAGGGATTGCGGACGATGACCGGCTGTGAATTGACCACATCGCCCAAACGCCAGACGGTTTTTTCGCCGGAACCGTCCCAGGGGGAATTGACTGTCCGCGGGCGTCCGCCGGCCACATCCTCACCCAGTATGTAGCGGATGAGGGCATTGTCGACGATTCCCGCATTACCTTCGGTCAGTTTATAGGTTTTGCGCCACCCTTGCGGCACAGCCCATTTGCCGCCATTGGTCGGCGACAGAGCCCTGAACCAGGAGGTGAAGGCTGGTTCGCTGTTTATGTAGCCGTAAAGCTCATTGGCGGTGACATCCGATGTGGAATCGAAGCGCACGCAGACGGTGATTTCAATATTATCATTTGCGCCGCCTGCCAGGGGCATTATGTGCGCGATTTTCTTGCCGGCGGCTATGCCGCTGCAATCGCTGTCAGACTGGCTGGCGATTCTGAGGCTTACATTGCTGAAACCGTTGTCCCAGGCTTGTATGGACATAGAGTCGCCATTGCCGGCGTCAAGTTCCACAGGGGAATACATGTCCCGGTTGCCAATCATCAGATAGGGAGCCAGCTTCTCGGCCTCATCGGGTTTGAACAGATTATTATCTCCAAAGGTATAGGGCGTCTTGAAGCCGTGGCCCGAAACGCCGTTATTTATGGACGCGTCGGAATTGAAGAAATATACCCGCCGCCCCTGGGTGCTGTTGCTGTTAAAGGGCCTCACCGCGGTGACGTTTTCCATGGTTGAAATCTGCCGGTTGAAGTCCCAGACCGTATTGATATCCTCCAGTGGTCTGGGGCCGATCACATCGCCCATCTTCGGTTCGACGAGATTGATATCATTATGGCCGAGGAGGTCACGGTGAAAGTTGACCATGGGCTTGCCGTTGGTATCGGAGATGAACTCCACCACCCAGTCCCCTTTGCTGCTTAAACCGCGTTCGCCTTCACCGGTGACGATATCGAGCTTGCCGTTGCGATTGGTGTCCTCACGCATGTTGTTCCATTGATCCATGAACAGGGCGTAGGTGCCGCCCACCCAGGCGATGGTGACGGGATTATCCTTATTTTCGCTGTCGTCCTCATATTCCGTATAATAATAGGTACGGATGGTGAGGCCGCCGCCCAGGACCGAGTTGACCGCCGAAGAATTGGCCGTCCCGACCACCATGTCGGAACTGATCTGCTTCAGGGCCATGTCCATCTGCTCCATCATGTAGGCAGGGTTGTTGACCGGGAAATAGTTGTCGGGCATGTTGCGGCCCTTGGTGGACCATTCCTCCAGCTTGTCCGGAACGCCATTGGCGTCACGGCCCTCTTTGAAGCCGCCGTATTTGGCCGCCAGCCACAGGGGATTGGGCGGATATTCAGCCGCCCCGGTTTTGTTGAACGCGAACAGACGGGTGGCGGTCAGAGGCAACAGGGGGCTGCCGCATTCCGGGGCCTTGTTGTTGTTTATATCGATCCAGGTTCCGGGATCGTCGTCCACTTCAACTGTTCTGACCAGGTCATTGGCAATCAGATCATGGGTATTGACCAGAGGCGTGCTGATTACACTCGGATGCGGCGTATCAGCCCGCTTGCAGGTGGGCGGAGTGTTGCTTTTGTGCGCGACGGTGCGGTGGGGGACGGTTGAATCGGAAACGATGTCCAGATACAGGCCATCCGCCTCGGTGCCGCTGATGACATAGCCCACGCTGGCCGGATAGTGGTTGCTGATGTCGGAATCCAGGGCATAGGTGAACATGGAAATGCCTATGGCGTTCTTGATGCCCTCTTCTATATTACCGGAAGCTGCCACTTTGCGATAAATTATCCCGGGCTCTCCGATATAGCCGTACCAATCGATGACTTCCCCGTATTTGTTGAAATAATCGCTTTCGGATGAACTTTGGTCATAAGTCTCATCGAGGCTGGTTTTAATATAGCGGGGGTCTCTGTAATTGTCGTAGTTCAGATATTTTCTCTCTATATACCTGTCGTTGATCCAGTCACTGGTCTTGTTCCACACATCGTTGACCGCATCGTACCTATAGCCGATATCGGTTTTGTAATCAAGCAGGTCCGCCTTGATTTTATTCTTCATAATGTCTTTCGGAACCCGGCCGCCGAAAGAACAGGTGGAATCACACTCCATGATCAGGTCAAAATAATAACGGGCCGGCACGTCGCGGTCATAATCGCCGGAATAGCCGGCGGAGCTGCCTTCAAGAACGTCATCGAAGTTCACCCAAACCGCGCCGCGATAGGGATTGTTATTGTCATCGGTCTGCCAGTCGATGATATAGGTGTTAATCGCGTTGGTGCTGAGCATGGCCTTTTTGCGCCAGTCGCCGGGATCATCAAAAGCCTGGGCGACCACGGCCTGGGGCATGAAGGCTATGGTGCCTTTGGGGGCCGAAAATTTTATTTCCGGGAAAGGTGAAGGCAGGGCCACGGCATAGTAATCGATGTTCTGTTCCAGGGCCGTGGTGGTGCCCTCAGTGGTTTTGTCGGCCACCATTTCATGGGTGTGGCCGTAAAAGGCCACAGCCGCCACGCTGTAACTGCCGTACATCTGCGGCTCCACCGGGCACAGCCCGCGCACCATGGCCAGATTTTCAATCTTTTTAGGCATGCAGAGGTTTTCGTCACTGCCGCCCACATTGCTGCCGGTGGCTTCGCCCCGGTTGGTATTTGCTACGAAATAGAGTTTCTTGGGGTCTATCTCTTCCGCGGTTATTGCTTCCAGATAGGCATTCATGCTGAAGGTTTTCGGCAATTCGTTATATTTGGGCTTGGTGATGCTGGGAATGCGCTCTCTTGTCATATCGGCCGCGGCAAGATCGAATCTTTCTTCCTGATTATGAGGGGAGCCGGGCATGGAGTCCGCATCATAGCTATTGTAAACGTCGCTCAAAATCATGATGACCGGTTTGACGCAGGTGTCATTGGCGACAGCGCCGCTCTGGGTGATCGGCGAATTCCACTTGGTGATGTACGGCAGATTCTGTTTGAAGTCAATCTCCACGCCATCTATGTGGTCATAGGCCTCGCCGTCAAGGCCCCAGGCTACACTGGAAAAAAAGTTTGTCGCAATGGGCGTCTTTGAATATTTATTAGTGGCCTGGTCGGAGAAATACCTGGTGGCCTCAAAAACCATTTCGCCCAAGGGGTTGCCGAAATTACTCTGGGCGGGCATGGGCCAGCTCCAGACCTTGACGCCGTTGCCCCAGTCCTCGCGCTTGGTCACCAGGCGCATAAGATCTATCGTATGCATAATACTGGCGGATTTGTTATCTTCACCCAGTTTTTTATAAATACCGGTGGCCAGGTCAATCTGGTCGGGCGCGATTCGTGCCACGTCATGGCGGACCACGCCGCCGTCGCGGCGCGACCCGTTGCCGTAATTATTGGTCAGCAAGCCGAAAAGCATATCGCCGCTTTCGCCGTATTTCTGCAAAAGCCCGGCCGGTTTGTAACCGGAGCCATAGCGGCGGCAGCTGCCGTCCGTTTCCAGATTGCCCGTCTCGCAGGCTTTGACGTTGAGGTTGTAATCGGTCATTTTGGGAATGGCCTTGGTGCGCTCATTCATTATAAAGCCGTGGTTGGGCGCTCCGCCGCCGTATATGTGATTAGGGTCCAGTTCTTTCGGGCGCTCTTCGCCCCGGCTGGCCGGAGACCCGACAATGACCCAATCCCAGACATGAAAGCCCTCCGGGGGCAGGACGCGGCCGGATTCAACGGCCTGATAAGGCTGCGGCACAACCGGGCTGATATCGTGGGCCACTCGCATTTTCACGCTGTAACGGGCCACCATATGCACCATGCCGCTGGCCGGCTTGGATAGGCCGGTGAACTTGGTCGCGTCGTAATATGGGGAAGAGGCGCTCTTTTCCTTCCACATGTCGTCAGCCCAGATTTCAACACCCCAGACATGGGAGTTGCGCTGGATGTAGTCGCTTCTCAGAACAGTTTCCTCCGGTGTGTCCACCAGACGATAGCCGCCGTACAAAACCTTGCGCACAACATCCATACGGCTGGAGGTGGCCCAGTTGAGCCAGTTGCCGCTCCAATCGTCAGCGCCGGTGCAGACGCCGCAAACTGAAGTTTTGGTGGGAAAATCCTTGTCGCCCAAAATGGTCCCCACGTCTTCCGGCGCGGTCTGAGGCGTGGCCGGGCCGCTTCTGACAAACATTTCCTTGTCGTCGACTTTGGCGCCGTTGTTAATGTCGCCATTGTAGGTGTAGCAGGAGTTGGGATCGAAAACACCCACATAGGTAAAACCGGGGTTGAAGCCAATATCGAGTTTCCCGTCGTCGTCAAGGTCGGAGACGTTATTGTAGGCCTGCATGAACATTTTATGGTCTTTGGTCAAAACCAGCATAACAGCCGGTTTTTGCTTGTTGACCAGAAGGAGCGGGTTTTTAGTGTAGTGGCCCAACTCCGGCACGTCCACATATTGCTGGCCATAGGCCGCGGCCGAATAAAAAAGAATGAAACACAAGACAAGGATTTTTTTCATAAAGCCTCCGGGGAAACTTATTCCGATATAGTGGTTCTGTAGAGAACAGTTATGACAGTGTGGGGGCCCGACAGGTTTTCATTAACCTCTGCTCCAAACAGATTGCCGCTGTTGGCTCCCGGGTGGCGGCCGTTGACCGACAGGACATAAACGCGCGGCACGGCCGAACCCACCGGGCCGCCGTGTCCGGTGGAGCCGGTGAGGGACGCGCCGGAGGCCCAGCCGTTGGTGTAGCCGCCGGAGGAGCCGTCGGTTTCCAGGCCCGCCCCGAAATCGCGGGTGATGACAACAGTGGCCACAGTTTCATCGCGCTCCACCTTGCCGTCTGGGGTATGGGTGCGCCCGCCGATTCTGATGATGTTCTCATCATTAATGCCGGAAGTGTCGCTGCCGGCCAGACCATAGCGCCGCCCGATGGAATAGGGGTCGGCGGCGTCAAGGCGATCCTGAATCGCCAGAAGCTGGGGGCAGGTCGTGTCCAGATAGAAAGTATTGGATATCGTGTCGTTGGACAGAATATCGCAGACTGAACCGGCTCCGCGGCTGGCCACCAGAATATCCACCAGACTGGTGGCCACATTCATGCCCGCATCGGCCCTGGTGAACGCTTCGCGGCCCAAATTGGTGTTGCCGCTGATTTGAAGCTCGGTCTGGGTATTGGTGATAATGGCCGCTCCCATTACCCCCATAATGAGCATGACTATCAGCGTAACCATCAGGATCATGCCCTGGGGGGCTGGTTTCAGCGGCATGTCGGCGGCTTTTCTATTGTTCATATCAATGCCTTTTGCAAAAGGTTGTACGGCCGATGGAAAAACTCCCGGCCGTTATTTTAACGGCGGAGCAGCACCGCGGTGTAAACCACGCTGCGCTCAGAACCAAATGGATTTTTCCAGGTGACCCGCACGGTTACCGTATCATTCAGATTGGTGGGGGTCGTTTTTTCATAAGTGGTGAAGCGGCTGAACTTTCCGCCGGAAGCTCCGTCGCGCCCGATGAGGAGCTCGTCTTCCCGCATCTTCTCGCTGATCAGATTGGTGGGGGTGACCTGAAACTGCTCGATCTTGGATTCAGCCAGGAAAGCGGCGGCGGTGATGTCGTCGGCCATTATTCCAGCCCCGATGGCCCGAGACTGCATGGCGATGGCGGCCAGAAAGCCAACCACGATGATCACCAGCGCCACCAGCGTTTCTATCAGGGTGAATCCCGAGTTATTTTTTAAAACTCTACGCATCTCATTCACCTCAATTGCTCTTTTCGGCGGTGCGGGTCAGTTTGACCAGGCCTGTGCTGTTGTTGACGTCCAGCCGCCAGGCCAGTTTATCCAGACCGGGGCCCCTGCCGGAGGGTGTGGTGTAATAGAAGGTAATGGAATAGGGAGCGGTGTTGGTGATGACCTGCCCGTTGGGGAGGAAAATGGCCACAAAACTGCTGACCTGGCGGTCGGAAGCGGCTTCATCGTCATTGGAGTCGCCGCCGTTGCGCACTCCATACTGCACAGTGCCATCGTCGCCGGAGAAATCAAACATTCGGCTGAACATGTCGTATAAATTCATTTTGCCGGAATTGGCGGCGGTTTGGGAATATTTGACGCGCACGTTTTTCCGCATGGTATCCCCGCCGCTGATAATGTTCTGCCAACGGCCGATAGACAAAATGCTTTTACCATCAACCACCCGCGTTTCATAAACGGCCGACTGGAGCCTTAAACCGCAGCTATTGTCGTTTTCCTGACGCTTGACGGCGGTGCAGTCGATAAGGAAGCGCACGGGCCTTTGGGTGTTGGCGGCGGTAAGCCTGGCCCTCTGCATCATGGCCAGAACGTTTTTGGCGTCGGCCCTGACGGTTATATAGGGAATGTATTGAGCGTAGGCTATCACCGCGATGGTCATCAGTATGGCCGCGATGGCCACGACCACCATCAGCTCCAGAAGGGTGAAGCCGGAGGCTTTGTTCTTTTTTATTGGTGCTGTCAACATTCCAGTCCCTTTTAAAGTGTTTTGAATGAACGTTTCAGTGGCCCGTTTTTTTACGGCATGTTGCGCAACTTAACCACTTCGGTCAGTGTCCGCCGGGCGTATCCGTCCGGGGCCCGGTTGGTGTCCTTGTTGTCGAAAAGGTCCACGGGCCGGTAATTGGCATTGGTCGGGTCCTTAACGGAGGAGATTGAAGTCAGGCCGATGTAAAGCCCGCCAATGGGCCAATTGGCCAAGCCTTGATCAAAAGTACTCACGAAGCCTGAAATGGTGTCGGGCGCATTATCGAGGTTCAGGGAACTCTGCGCGGCCAGATAGCGCACCTGAAAATCTTCGATATTGGCGGCCACCACCACGCCGCCGACCACGTTGCCGTCATCGCCGGCCTCCACAGTTGCGTCGCCCAGGTCGCCGCCATGAAGGTTGGCTATCAGTTCCTTGTTGTTGTTCAACTGATAAGTGACCAGCCGGATATCGCGGACATTATAGACAAGGGACTCGGCCGGAAGTTCCAGACCTTCAGGCAGACCGCCGGAGGATATGCCGGTCCTGACGTTCAGGTCTTTGCGGCTTCCGCCGTTCCAGCCGGTGAAGGTCAGGGCCAGGGCCTCGTCCTTATCGTTGACAATTATTATTTTATCGCCCGGCCGAAGTATTTCGTCTTCATCAATGACTGAATCGACCAGTTCGAGCCTGCCGCCGCCGGTAAAGTCGTCATTGAGGGTACCGATGGGGGTGGCGAATTCCGCGCCCAGCCAGCAGATGGTCAAGGTGTCGGAATTGTTGGGGCCGACGCTGTTGCGGCCGTATATAGGGAAGACGCCGGTATCATTGCGGTCTTCATGCTTGAACCACTGGCCGCTGGCCTCATCGGCCATTTGGAGTTGGTATACTGTGCCGCCGCCGAGTATCCTGAAGCCGCTCCCGGCCATACGGGCGTCCCTGGTCACGCTGTAGATGGCCACCCGCAGGTTCTGCATCTGCTCAACCAGATTATCCTGCCGCACATATTGGCGGCTGGCCGTGGTGTAAGTGACGATCATCAAAATAATGATCAACAAACCAATGAGTATGACCACCATCAGTTCGACCAGGGTCATGGCCTTTTTGAGGCCTCTGGTTTTGAGCGCATCATATCCGGGCAGAGGGTTGTTCACCGTGTTTCTCCTTTTTGAGACGGGCGGAGCATAATTCTCGGTCATTTTGAACGCAGTATTAAATCCGCTATCCCCACCAGGGGTCATTTCATTAATTAAACCAGTGCTCATAAGATATATAAATCGTGTTCACGAGCAACTACGAAAACCTTACCGGTGAACAATAGCGCAATGGACAGAACCTTTCCCGGCCCGGGTTCAAAGCTTATGCGAATTATAGGCGCTTTGGGCCACCAACTTACAGTCCGCACTGATTCTACCTGCCCCCTGAAGTCACCCCTATGAGCGGAATTGTCTCAAACTCTCATTTGGGGCAAACTTGAGCAATTATGGGGAAGCGCGCCTGCTATAGCGCTCTGCTTGATCAAGCCCTGGCTGAATAAGGGCTTCCAGTCTGTTTTTTTGTAAAAATACCAAAGTTTTGGTGCACCTAAAATGAACCAATCGGTATAAAAAACACGCTATCAGCAATTAATATGCAAAACAGGTGCCAACACGTATCATTTTTTTAAGTAATACTTACAGACTTTTACCGCGGGCATCAAGGAATATGATCGTGTTCCTGGCTGACCAGTGAACTCTCATCCGGGGGGGGCGGCGGGATAGCTCCAGACAGAGTGACTCGGCCGTGAAACCATTCAGGGTTGATGATGATGTCAGCAATAGGCTGGAAAGCTCCGCACAGTCGCCAGAGGCGGGAAACCGGGCGGCACTTTTTCATTATCTCACCTGCTCAATGCTGACTGCTATTGATCTTGCGGACGTTCAGGGGGAAACACCTCCAGCGACATTTGGGCCTTGCGGTCAAGCATGGTTATCACGGCGTTTCGAGCCTCCCAGGTGACTTGCATGCGCGGTGAACGCAGACGGTCATCCAGACAGACGGCCTCGGCCACAAAACCGCTTCCGCCGCCGAGAGGGGCAATTTTCACCCGCACTATCTCCTGGCACATCTCCGGGGCCATGCGGCTGATGTAATATTTGACCACCCGCGATTCCGCACCGCTGAAAGCCACTTCATACTTCATATAATCCTGTCGGGCAATTTTGAATTTCAGGGATTGAAGGTCTGAACGCAGGTCTGATTCATCATAAACCGGGGTCATACTCCTATCCATCTCGATGGTGGGGCCGCTCCGTTCCACGGTCCAGCGGTAATTGAAAAAAACGAAAATCAGCGTGGCAGCCACAAAAACCGCCGCCACCGCCAGGCAGCCAGCGGGCGAAGAGGCTTTTTGCGGGAAAACCGTTGGCAGTTCAAGGCCATAGGCCGGACCGTCAAGGGAGGTATCGGCCTCAGCCCCATTTTTGCTCCTAAGCCGGTCCAGAAGTTTCTGGGCCGCCGGGCTGCGTCCGGCCCGGCCTGGAGCTTCCGGTTTGGAGTCAGGTTCCGAAGTCAGGTCGACTGGACGGGGTTTTATGAAAAAGCGCTCCTGGCACTGAGGACATCGAGCCCAAGCTCCGCTCTGAGGGACTCTTTCGTCAGGAACAGTGGATTTAGCATGGCATTTGGGGCATGTCAAACGCAAAGCCGTTACCTACTTTTTCTTGCTTTCATTAATTTTGCCATATCGTGTTTAATTTGAAAGAGCATGGGGACCTGAAGTTGGCGGAAGCCCCATTCGGGCCTCCTTACAGACAAGCCGTGCGGTCGAAGATCTTTATCTTAGTCACCCGGCTTATTTTTATCACCCTTGTCTCTATCCGATCTTTCCCTCTACATTTGAGATATTTCATTTTAAATATAGCACGTTAATTCACCGGTCACAAGTACGTAATGCGAACCTCACAAGATTCAGGATGATCGCATAAGCAGCTTTAAGTTTGCCTCACCTGTAATGTGTGGCCGCCATCAAGCGGGCGTTGTCGTTACCTCCCTTAGTGGAAATTTGTGCCGCCCCGCGGGTTTAATTTCCAAAGGTGTCCACTTAATCTTAAAGCTAATTATTAGAAATATAGTGTTTTATTTTTTTAAAAATATCTTCTCAGGGATTCAAAGGCCACTGTGGATCTTCTATCCCCTTTTTCCGCAGCTGCCCCAAACCATTTTGTCGCTTCCGCATAATTTCTGTCAACTCCCCGGCCAAGTAAATACATCTCTGCGAGAGTGATAATGGCAGGCAGATATCCTTGTTCGGCTGCCGATGTAAACCACTTAACCGCTTCCGCGCTGTTCCGCTCAACACCAGTTCCACTCTGGTACATCAATCCAAGATAATATTGCGCTTTCCCATATCCCTGCTCAGCCGCCAACCGATACCATTTAACTGCCTCTTCATAGTTACGTTTACCATTCCATCCGGCCTGGTACATTCTTCCAAGATTACATTGTGATTCCGCATCACCTTTTTCCGCACCTAACCGATACCACTTAGCTTCTTCATCACTATTGCGATTACCATGCGAATAAAATCCGTTCATTTCTCCAAGCATGTTTATGGCCCGGCCATGCCCTTGTTCAGCCGCAAGTTTGAGCCAATTTATTCCTTCAGTACGATTAATTCCGTTATAATATTGATGATACCCAAGTTCATATTGCGCCTTCGCATCTCCACTCTTTGCCGAACGCTCAAGGTCGCTTTTATTCAATTCTACAAGCGCCGACCCGGCACCGAAATATCCTTGTTCATCAGCGCGCGTGAGCCACTTCACTGCTTCTTCCTTATTCCGCCCGCAGTCATCAAGCTTTTCCCCACAAAGTATCTTGCCTAGGAAAAATTGTGATTCCGCATCACCCTTTTCCGCACCCAGCCGATACCATTTTTCGGCTTCACCATAATCCTTTTTGAGGCCGGCTCCGACCTTATACATTCGGCCAAGGTTACGTATCGCCGCGGTATGTCCTTCGCCGGCCGCAAGTTTATACCACTTGACAGTTTCCTCTACCTTTTTTTTAACCCCATACTTTCCATATTCGTACATTTGCCCAAGTTCGTACATCGCCTCGGCATGCCCTTGGTCCACCGCAAGCATATACCACTTCAAGGCCTCAGTTGCGTTTTGGTCGCGGCGATATTTAGCCCCAAGCGCGTATTGCGCATCCGCATCACCGCTTGCAGCCGCCCGGAGAAACCACTTTATGGCTTCCGCATTATCCTGCCTGGCGTTTGTGCCTTTTTCATAGAGTGACCCCAAGGCTATTTGAGCCCTCACATCCCCTTTTTCCGCTGCAAGTTTAGTTTGCTTCGCCGCTTCCATTTCATCCGGCAAACAATCGCTATAGTCCGGCCACTCTATGCGGCCATCACTGAAGCGGCGCGAATACATGCACAATACCAGGTTGTCTTCAATATCAGTCCCGACTTTTGCAAGTATGGTTCCTTTGTCGCCGTTTACATGATTGGGGCCGCAGCTTGTGAATGCAAATTTTATAGGGATTTTTTCGCCTTCACGAACCCTTGAATCGGTTGTCTTTATAATTCTTTTAATTTTTGCGGCAACCGGCAGCCTCAACGAGGCCGTGTTCTCACCTATCAATGTAACTTCCGCAACCAAATCGGCATCAGGCGGAAATTCGACGAGTCCCTTAGCTTCTGATGGTTTTTGCCTAAGGTTGTCTACAAAAAGCGGTTGGTCGTCGGCGTTAAAGAAGAGCGTGAACTCCAAGCCCACCCCCATACAAGCCTGTGCTTGCCGTGATCCGAACAAGAAGCAAAGAACAAAGGCGATGTCGATAAGGGTCTGGTAAAGTCGAAACATTGGCGTATTCCTTATTTTTACAGGTATTGGCAAATACAGAATAGGGCGCAAACATTGGTGTGCCGGCTCACGGTTGATCTCCAAACGGCTCTAAATTTTCATTATCGCATAAACTGACATCCCCATAAAACGACAAACCCCGGCCTCTTGGCGGGGTTTGTCAGTAATCGAAAAATTTATTCGGCGGTGCTTAGGATTATAGACATAGGCGGCAGCCTCAGCGCGCCATCAGCGCGAACACGCCCCAGCCAAGATATTCACGCGTGTATGCGGCGTAGCGTACGGGCTCCGAAGTCAGTTGAGATCGAACTTCTTTGGCCATGCCGTCATCGGGATTGGCTTTAAGCCAGCGGCGCATGGTGAGCCACTTGGCCGCTTCGTACCTGTCCCAGCCCTCCTGATCCGCCAGAACCATTTCCACCAGGTCGTAGCCGAGGCCGTCGAAAGAGGCGATAAGTTCCGGGAGGGGGAGAAAGTCGGCTATGGAACCGGCCTGGCAGTTCCTGGCCACATCTTCCGTCGGGGGCACTCGCAGCCAGTAGGGTTCGCCAATGAGGATGATTCCATCATGGCGGAGGCTCTTGGCCAGAAGCTCGATGGTGCCGGCGACTCCTCCGCCTATCCAGGTAGCCCCGAGACAGGCGGCCACATCGACCTTATCGTCGGCGATGTAGCCGGCCGCGTCGCCATGGATGAATTCGACCCTGTCAGCAACTCCGAGTTCTTCGGCGCGAAGTTGGGCTTGCTGGCTGAACAACCGGCTGAGATCGACGCCGATGCCGGTGATTCCGTAATCGCAAGCCCAGGTGCACAGCATCTCACCCGAACCGCTTCCGAGGTCGAGCACGCGAGTTCCAGCTTCCAGGCGCAAGGCCGCGCCGAGAGCGGCCAGCTTTTCCGGGGTAAAGGGGTTATGGATGCGGTGAGCGCTTTCGGTAATAGTAAAAATACGCGGGATGTCCAAGATGGGTACTCCTTTTACTGGGCGGCATGTCTCATAATGAAGTTCTCGATATGCGCGGTTAAAAGATCGGCGGCTTCCTGGCGGCCGGGTGATGCGTCTGAAATGCTTATCAGCAAATAAAAAGGCGCGTAGAACTCAAGCGCGAGCCGCTTGGGGCAACTGTTGCGCCAAAACCCTTGATTCATCATTTCTCGAAATAGATCTTCCATATAGGTGACCGGCCCGACGCCCAGGCATTTTTGATATAAATCGGCCATTTCAGCATCGCGGTATTGTTCCAGGGTCAGCATTTTACGAAAATCGCGGGCGAATTCGTCTTCAGTCCAAAAATGAAATTGCGCCTCGGTGAAATTTTTAATCCTTTCCACAGAAGTATTGCGGTAAGCCGCTGGCCCTTGGGCAAAAGTCGCTTCCGGCAACTCATGCTCTTTGGCGCGTTCCACATCTATTTGATACATCCGCGCCTATGAGGAAACCCTCTATGGAACGTAACTCCAGGTCTTTAAGTTTTTCTCGCAAAAGTTTTAGAAAATAATCACAGCGGGCCGTTTCATTTCCAAAGGTTTGCCCCAGGCAGGTCACCGCGCCGTCTGTATCAGGAAAATGTTCATGTAAAATCCAAAATCGGTCAAAGGTTATTGTTCTGGTATGAATCCGGCACTTGCTTTTTTATGGCTAAAATAGCGGTTCGATTGCGCTTAAGGCTTTGCTTCACCGCTTTGAGCAAGATTTTGGAATGTTCAGGACGGCAGCCCACCCAGGCTTTGGATACGATAGCCGCAAATTCAGTATTGTTGAGATAACGGCCGACGTTTTCATAAGAAATGACCGGGCCGCCGTGCGGGCCGCGCGTTTCTGTGGATTGGGCCAGCAAGTGCCAATAATCCAAGGGAATATACATGCCCTTAATCAAATGGGGGCTTTCTGGTTCAAAGACCAGTTTCGGGCACAATTTGAAGAAAAATGGATTATAGCAAAACCGGAAATCAAAGCAGTTGCCCGGCTTCTGTTGGGTGTTAAACTTGTCCCAGAGGTTATTCATGCGGCAGACCTCTTTAGCCAACTGGGGATCGGAATAACGGAAAGCAGGACGGCCACGTTCGTTTATATCCATAAGTTTATATTGTACCATAACAAAACTCTGGAAAGTTTCATTATAATAAATTAAATCCGTTCCGGTCTGCAGTTCCAACTCATTTCTATCAGCCCAGTAGACATGAAGCTTAACCGAACCTGATTTAAACTTCACCACGTCTCCGTTAAATTCATCCATAACTCTGTCCATGCCATTAAAACACATGAAATCGTTACGTATAATGCTTGCTTCATCCTTGATGGAGCCCTTCTTAGGTAACCCATCACAATATCTTCGAATTGGTTTTTTGGGCAGCACCCAGTCGTCCACAAAATCTTCCGGCAAACCGGCCAGGCGTAAAACCGACAGCAACGCGTCTTTCTGACTGGCCAAGTTCTGCTTGGCCATGGTGGATAATTTCTCAAGACGTTCATTGGTGATCAGGCTGAATTTAGAGATGATGCGGCTTAAATCAGGATCCAGGAGCTGAATGGCTTCTATTACTGCCCTGATTCCGCCGTCAGTGAATCGGCCGCCGCGCACTTGTTCAAAGCAGACATTAACTCTTCCGGCAATCGCCGTGTCTGGGATCGCTTCCACAATGGTTTTAATTGGCAGAGAATAGGGCAATGTTTCAATCTTGCTCATATTAAGGCGGGTCATATCGGTCCCGGCGGAGCGGCCTTTTTTGCCCATGGCGATATGTGTAACACAGTTTCCCAAAACAATAAAGCAAATTAAAATCGAATAGCCGCCGCTTGAAAATTTGGGAACCGGTTCGTCGAAAGTATCATTATCATGTTTCAATCTGATGCTCAGAGTTTTGGAGCGGTCGTCACTCAGCTTAACCACCAAACCAGCTATTCCGCCCATTAATCACCTCACACCGTTTCCCACGCATCCGCACGACGGCCGGATCATTCCAAAACGATTCTGACCTTGCTAGGGTACTCCCCCCGGATAAGCTGGCTGATATAAGCCCCGAAACGTTTTTGAGGCTCTTCAACCGTGGCCGGTCCGCTGTTGAGCTTCACAGCCTCGGGCAGGGCCGCCAAGTTGATCGGCACGTTGAACAGACCGGAGAGAGTTTCCTTGCTAAGTAAGTATTTTACCACATAATTAGACCTATCGCGATAGAATTGAATATTTGCTGGCAAAAGATTGTTCAATTCCAATTGTTTAGAATCCGCCATATCGAACTCCCGATTTGATGAACAGGCGATGTAGCCCTTCTGGCACAATTGTCAGAGAAATAATCTGACAATGAACCGACAACGGATGTTGAAGCACCTCAAAAATATAAATTATTGATTTTACAACAATAACCAAATGGAGCGGCTCACTTTAGTCAGATACCTCCGGCAGAGCCGGAGGCTTGAGATAGCGTGAACCGCTCAAAGCGGTTAATTTGTTGGCCCCCTCTAAGGGGGCATGTGTCCTACTCCTTAAATAACGTCAGTTGTTCCAGCCGGTGATCTGCCTTTTCCTGTTGCTGGATGTACTTTCTGATCGTTTCTTCATCGCGGCCAACAGTAGACACATAATAACCCCGTGCCCAAAAACTCTGCCCGGTGAAGTTCTGCTTTTTGCCCATGAAATTGCGCGCTATCGATATCGCGCTTTTCCCTTTGATAAACCCCACAACCTGGGACACGGAGTACTTCGGTGGTACCGATATCAACATGTGAACATGGTCAACGCACACATGCCCTTCTAATATCTTGCACTCCCTTTGACGGGCAAGATCGTGAAATATTTCACCCAAATATTGCCGCAAACTCGCGTATATCTGCTTGCGTCTACACTTGGGAATCCAAACCACATGATACTTGCAATCCCATAAGCAATGAGCTAACCTGTTATCGTCGATCGACATTGAGGCCTCCTATCTCTAGAACTTTGAGCGGTTCACGAATAGGAGGCTTCCCTTTTTTCCCGGAATTGTCAAACTTTAATGGTCGCCAGGCAAAGCCTGGGGTTTACCTATTTTAATTAATAAATCATCTATATTATTATCAGTATATTGCTACTAATCAAATTTGCATGTGCTCCCATCGATACCCTCACGACCAGCCCCCTTATATGTTTTAAAGGGCCAGAATTGAGCCTGTGACCCGAGCTTCAAAAATCTGGAGTACAGAACACGCGTCCCGTAGGTTAAATTTTGAGCCTAACGACGCTTCAGGGTTAATCCAATTTCCGGCGCGCAGGTCACAGCATTTCCAGGAGCTGGAGTTCCTTGGCAATTTCGCGTTTCAACTCCTTTTCCGAGGGCAGGATATTCAAAAACTTGGAGGCGAAATTTGTCAGCTTTCATTCAAGACTGAGTGCGTCCAGGTCAACTACCGCCAATAGAACCCCTGACAAAAGACCTTGAATGTTTTTCTTCATCAGAGTCATGATATATGGTATATTAAGAAGAAGACTTTCAGCTCTTCATGTCGCTGGTCGAGCCTTACCGCTTTGCGGGAGGGAGGCGAAAAGGACTCCGGCATATAGCGCCTGCGGACGTCAGCGACTTGATGCGCCGTATGATTAAAGAAGAGGTGTTAAAATTTAACGGCAGCCGCTTCCTTCCTGAGCGGTGGGATTATACGGTCAATTACGATCTCTCACCGAACGAACAACTGCTGTATCAATTCGAAAGGCCATATGTGAGCGGCAGGCTGACAAAACCATGAAAGCCATTCAGGAACGTATGACCCGTCAGATTCAATATTAGGATAATCAGTATGCTTAGTGGGAAAGCAATCTCAACACCCACAAAGAAGCCGGGCCGAATCTGGAAAATGCCCACCGGAGGGTGGAAGACTTGCTGGCCAGGCTGGAATCGTGCGTCAAAGAGCTGGAAGGCATGCACAACGTGGTGTCCGCGCCCCCGGTGGTTACCGGCGGCAAGCTGCAACGAAATCCTGATGGGCCTCAAACAGGACGACAAGTATTAGCTGGCTATCGTGCTGGTGGGTAACGGCGGAGTGGGCGAGCACAGATATGTGCGGTCGCCTTTCCGACAATACCCGGACGGGGCCGGAAAAATTTCCAACTACGACCTGCGGAATTTTCTCGACATCAGCCTCAGCCTGGAAGATAGGGAGTGTTTATGCGGTTAAGGTCATTTAAGCTGCAAAATTATAGATGTTTTAGAAATTTTTCCATTAAATTAGATACAAGATTGACTGTACTGGTGGGTGTCAACGGCGCGGGAAAGACTACAGTTCTGGACGGGCTGGCACTATTTCTCGAGACTATAATGAATTCCATGTCTCAAGGCCAGATTTCGGTCAGGGCTCCTTTGGCTATTGATGCCGCAATTTGCCATAAAAGTACGGCCACCCCAAAAAAACGTAGTCAGGTATCTTACCAAATAAGTCTGACGGATTTGAATGACAAAAGAACCGGCAAATCTTTTCGGTGGGAACCGATAAATATGCGTTTTGATTATCATGAAATAGATTCAGCAAAAATGTATGCGCCCCAAAATCAGCAGATGTTTGCTGACATTCAAAAGGTCATAAACCATATCGGCTCGAAGAGAAACCAGGATGGCCTCCCGGTATTTGTTTACTATAAATCAAAAAGATTTTTGCCGGAAGATACAACTGCACAAGAAGAACAAGCTTTTAAGCGCCATGATTCCGACGTCTTCAGCAATGCTTTTTTACCTTTGATCGACTATGCGTCTTCGGTTCAATGGTTCAGTTCAATGGACGCTCTGGAGGCCAGGCAAGCGGTCAACAGCCGCGATTTAGACTATACCATGCCTGAACTTGACGCCTTAAGAGAAGCCATATCTTTGAATCTTAACGATTATGAAAGACCTCGTATGGACCGCTCTCAGGAGCATCCGTCTGCAATGGAATTAGTAATCAAAAAGAAAGGAACTGAAGATGACTATACTATAAAACAATTAAGCGATGGATACAGAACCATGTTGGCTCTTGTTATGGATTTAGCGCGGCGGATGGCTGTGGCCAACAGTAAAACATTTAAGCCGCTCAATAGATCGGTTCTTGAATCTCCAGCAATAGTGCTTATTGATGAAGTCGAATTACATTTGCACGCCGGTTGGCAGCAGACGGTGTTACCATCTCTGCTAAATACCTTTAAAAACACTCAATTCATCGTCACGACACATAGCCCGCATGTTCTCACTTCCATTGAGCCGCGACAGATTCGCATTTTGAAAGATGGCCATCTTGAGCCAGTTATAACCACGACCTATGGCGCCGAAAGCTCACGGGTGCTGGAAGAGGTTTTAGGAGTTAAGCCTCGGCCAGGCGAGAAAATGAATGACGCCATAAAGGAGCTAAAAGAGTATCTTAAACTGATTGATGAAGGTGAATGGGAAAGTAAAGTCGCCCATGAAAAGCGCCGGAAGCTGAATGAATGGCTGGAAGGTGATCCGGTCTTGGATAGAGCGGATATGCTTATCAGCCGGCAAGAAAGGCTAAGAGCGCGCAAAAGTGAGGAGAGTGATGCGTAGACTAAGTTCTTGTGATGAACCTGAAACCTTTACCCAAGCCAGAGATGATTTCGTGGAGCTCAATCCCCATGCTCCGCACGTCCTTGAAAAAGATCGCTGGAAAAAATTTAAATCTGCCCATTCCCAAGGCTATGCGGCGGCTCAAGGTGCCCTGCTTGCTAACCAATACGGTCTTTGTGCTTACTGTGAAGCGGATATCAAAAAGCCTGAGTGGCAAATTGAGCATTTTAAACCAAAAAGCGAGACGACACAAGATGTTGACCTGACGTTTGATTTTTCTAACTTTTTACTGTGCTGTCAAGGTGGCACCGATGACGCCCAACGCAAAAATCATAGTTGTGGACAAAGTAAAAGGAATACAAACCCTGTCGGTAATATTTTAAACCCATATGAACTTCCATATGCGCCGATTGTCGAAGTGACAACATCAAAGCCAAACTATGGTGACTACGATAATCAGCCTGATTTTGATGGCCTCTTTTTTAAAGTGAACGAGGAAGCCTGCAAGGTGGCGAACATAGATATAAAATTATTAAAATCGACCATTAAATACCTGCACTTGAATTGTCCTCGCCTGGCTAGACGGCGTATTGAAATTTGGCGTCAATTGGAGCAGGAAATTAAAAAAGAAATTGGCGTAATTGGTACAGTTATTTCCCCGCAAGATTTAGCGAAGATCACAGATTTGGCAAAATGGCATTTAAGCCCCAGAGATAACCGCTTAGAAAAATTCCAAACCGCTATGGTTCTGTTTTTTGCATCTTACTTACCTAGCCTTTTAACAGAGGGAGCCTGGCAGGAAGGCAACTCATACCCCACGGTATAAATATTCCCAAATAACTGATTGAGGTGGCCCTGCCGCTGGATGCCATCAACGCGGCGGCGGCGCGGGTGAAATCAAGTGGGATTCTAATTTTGGGGTTTTGAGGGCTTGGTTTGGAATTAATCAGCCTTTTTCCCCCATGAGCCAAATACTGCCGCTTCCAACGGTGGTAGGTATCATGGGAGATGTCGTAGTGGCGGCAAGTATGGTTCATATCGATCAGGGGCATACAGTCACCTCGACCCGGTTATTTTTGGAATATTATAACACAGGTGGGGGGCATAGGCACAATTTCGGGGCTTTGGCGCGGGCGGGGTCTGGGGTAGGGCCCGCGTGGGCCCTCCCAGCCGGAGTCCAGAGGGTGGAACCCTTTGGTTGGCCTTTCAGGCCAAGTCCTTTAATCGCGCGGCCATAGGCCGCACTCCTACTCTTCTTAAAAGTATACACCCTGCTCTCTTCATCAAATCATGACGAAATAACTTGGTTGTGGTTTAATTAAAAAAGGTGATCAAAGCACCTAAGTCACGACGGCGAACCACAGCCGTAAAATTGTGGTTTTTTTTTCGTGTCCTGAGTGTACCTTGGGCCGGGAGTGTGAGGGGGATGTCCAGGGGTTTACCCTAAATACCCTCCGCCGCCTCGTGACGGCTTTGAGCTCCCGGCCTTTTATATTTTGGGAGGTCATCAAAAATCACGAGGGGTATTATGTCTCACCAGTTCAAAAGTCTTCAAGCCACACAGCCTAACACTCCCAACCTAACCCCTGAAACCATCACAACATTGGCTGAAAAGTTATAGGAAACCGCACTGGCCCTTCTGGCTCTCACCCCGCAAAAACCAAGGAAGAAAAAAGCAGATCCGCCGCTATCAAATTCCAGAATTCGCATTACAGAATGAACGGACCTTATTAAAAGAGTATCAGGCTGAAGATATGCTGATTCTTTTCAGTCGAACTATCAGCGATTTCCACATCGTGATGCTCCTATTAAAAACTTCTATAAGGATGAACCGATTGACGGCTATTTGATCCATCAGTTGGCAAGTTATCTCTCCCACCCCGTCAGGGTCTTAAATAAATCGGCATCCATTATGACGGATTTCACACAGGTTCCTCAAAACGCCACAGATTAATCAATTCCAAGCAAATTATCAACATTGTGAAATGTAAGCAAAGGGGCAAGGTTCAAACCTTGCCCCTTTGCTGTATCCCTCCATCCGATCATGGTAACATGAGAACAATATTCGACATCATTAACAATAAATTCAATCGCATAAATACCACACAAATAACCGCGACGCAACGATTCATCACATCATTCATTCACACCTATTAACCCAGAATGAAAAATAACTTTACAAATGTGAATAAAATGTGTATATTGGTTTAGCGGTCGGGGACACTCCCCGTCCACTCACGCATAACCCGCCGCCCGCAATGAACACTCAGCCGGTTGCGGCGAACCCCATCAACAAATATAGCCGACGAACTGGAAAAGGCCGCCCCCGGCCCTGCTTTCGTTCGCCCAAAATCAGCCGGGCCGCCTGGAGGGCGGCCGTAAGCTTATTGCATCAGGATTTAAAAAGCGTCGGACGGATATCAGCCGGCGAGAGAAAAGTTCCTGAAGGAGTTTGAAAATGGAAACCATCACTATAATGGAAGCGGCCCAAATATGCGGCCGCCGCGTGGGCGCGGAAATACGGGAACGTTATCTGCGTGAACAGATTAATGGAAATTTTCCGCACCTGGGCATTTATGAATTGAAGCGGGTAGATTGGGAACTGACCGGAGTAAATAAAAAGCGTCTCCTGGGTTTCTTATCCGGCCGCAGCCACTGCCGAACAACCCGCGAACTTTTCAACACTGATGAGATGTGATCTCATCCAGTCAGAAAAGCCAGGCTGTTCAGCCCATAGCTCCCTTCCAGGACAGCAATTCGTCGATCTGCCTCTCAGCTTCCTCCAAGTCGCAGATCAGAAGATAATCAGCCAGCTCTCCCAATTGCGCCTTGACCTCTGGAGGCCAATCATATTCTCCCAGTTCGTCAATCATCTTGTAGGCGGCGCTGAGGTCACTCTCCTCAATCGCTTGCAGCACTTCATTCAATTGGCCGCGCAGATGGCCCAGGTCGCCGGTCTCGTTGGATTCATTGGCCTCTACAACCGCCAAAGCCTCCCGCATCCGGCCGACCATGGTTTTCAAATCAGACAGAAAACCGTCAATAGCACCCCTGATGGTCCGCCAATCCTTGGCTTCACCCGCTTCTTCCAGGCGGGCGGCAGTCCGAGAAAGGTCACTCGCCCCCACGGAGGCCGACGAACTTTTCAGGGAATGGACGTAAATCGTGAAACGCGAAAGGTCATTCTCCGCCAGACAGGTGCGGATGGTTTCAGTCAGTTTGTCGGCTTCCTGGCAATAGGAATTGAGGATGTCGCCGTATTTCCGCCAGGAACCACCCGTCTGCCTTATGCCGGCCTTTACATCCATGCCCTCAATTTCTGGTATGCCCGAAAGATCTTCATCCTGAGCCGGAGCGGCCGCGCCTTTCAGCATCTTCTCTTCCGGCAGCCACCTCTCCAGCTCGCGGTGAAGCTTGGTCACGTCAATGGGCTTGGATAAAAAGCCGTTCATCCCACTGTCAAGGAACATCTCCTGCATGCCGGAAATGGCATTGGCCGTGAGGGCCACTATCGGCAGGGACTTGAAGCGGGGATCGTCCTCACCCATCTCCCGAATGCGTCTGGTGGTCTCTATGCCGTCCATCTCCGGCATCATATGATCCATAAACACCAGGTCATAATTGTTGCTCTCCAGCATCTTCAAAGCCTGGAGGCCGGACAGGCAGGTATCAACCCGCATGTTGTATGGGGTCAGAAGCCCCACGGCGACCCTGAGGTTGGTTTCATTGTCGTCGACAATCAGTATGCCGGCCTCGGGCGCGGTGAAAGCGGTCCAGGGTTTGCTGGCGGTCTCACATTCAGAGACGTTGTTGAAGAGGTTGGCCAGACTGACCGAATACAGCGGCAAAGAAATAACCCGCAGTCCGTCGACACGCTGCCGATCCACGTCAGCCACCAGAATGAATTCAGCCTGGAGCCCGGATTCCTCAAAAGCGGCGAAAGCCTCTTCATGGAAACGATCAGATACCAGCACATGGCTGTAGCCGCCGCGTTTCAAGAGTTCTTCGAACTCAGGCTGGAGTATGGCCATGTCACAGCGTACCTCCAGATCACGGCAGGCTTCGGCCAGAGATTTAAGGGTGCGGTCGCACTGGCCATAAAGCAGAACGGCCTTTTCCTCAGCACCCTGAACCTCGGCAATGGGCCGGAAGGATTGAACGCTCTGCGGCAAAATAACCCGGAAAACACTGCCCCGGCCATATTCGCTGTCCACAGCGATGTCGCCGCCCATGGCCCGCACAAAACTGCGCGAAATGGTCAGCCCCAGACCGGTCCCGACTACACCCGCGTTTTTCTGCGTATCCAGTTTCACAAAATCCTGAAAAAGCTTGCCAAAGTCTTCCGGCTTGATTCCGCCGCCGGAATCTTCAACCGCAAAAGTGAAATGGACCGCCTCCAGCTCAGGATCAGAGCGGCCGGTCACGGTCAGGGAGATAAAACCTTCCTGCGTGTATTTGACGGCATTATCCAAAATATTGATCAGAACCTGCCGGATTCGGACCGCGTCGCCATACAATTCGTCCGGCAGATTGCAGTCGACATTCACCGTGAAGAGAAGCCCCTTCTGGGCCGCCCGCATGCGGATGATACTGACAGCGTCGTTCAAAAGCGATGAGAGCGTATAGCTGACCGGCACAATTTCGATCTTGCCGGATTCGATTTTGCTGAAATCGAGAATATCGTTGATAATGGCCAGAAGGGACACTCCGGCGTGTTTGATGTCGGAAATATAGCTCCGCACATCTGATGAAATATCTTCGCGCAAAGCCAGTTCGGCCATGCCGATGATGGAATTCATGGGGGTGCGGATTTCATGGCTGGTGCGGGCCAGAAAGTTTGATTTTGATTCGTTGGCCTGGGAGGCCTTGCGGGCCGCGATAATCTGTTTCTGAAGATCATTTATGGCCAGGTTGCGCATAATGGCCGAGACGGCCAGATTGCTGCCGGAAAGGAGCATCTGTTCCTCGGTGGCGGTGAAGAGGCGCTCTTCGTAGAAATCATCAAAGCCGATATAGCCCCAGGCTTCGCCCTTGAGCATGACCGGGATCACCAGAATGGACTTTATGCCCTGCTGCTCCAGAACCTCCCTCTCCCGCTCCGGCAGGTTCTTCACCTTGCTGTTCAGCGGACGGCCGCTCAGAAGTCGATCCCGGAGAAACGGGAGATCGTCATAGGGCAGAATCGCGGCCAGCTCCAGGCTTTGACGCTGGGCTTCGCCGTCTGACCATTCATAAGTCTGGCGGGCGTAGAGCTTGCCGTCCTTTTCAAAATTCTGCCGGATATAAGCCCTGTTAGCCCGCACCGCCTGGCTGATGGTCTTCAAGGACCGCCTGATGGCCAGATCGAATTCCTCCGGCCCGGACATCATCAGCAGCTGGGCCACATGGTTGACCGACCGCAGAAGGTTGTCGCGCTGAATCAGTTCATTCTGGCGGGTCACCATTTCAGTGACGTCCATGCTTTCTATGATCAGGCCGATTTTTTCGCCGTTTTTATCATAGAAATAATTGGCCATGCCCAGAACATAGACCCCGATGTCCTTGAGGTAAGTGACTTCCGCTTCGCGGCCATCCTCCAGGGCGGTAATGGGACAGAAAGGCGAACCGAGCTGATAGATGCTGATTTCAGCATACTGGTGGCCGATGACCTGCTCCATCGTTTTCCCGCCCAGTTGCAGACCGCGCTCGTTGATATAGATCACTTTGCCGTCCATACCAACGATGCAGATGGAATTCTTGACGCTTTGGTCAATGCTGTCGGCCATTTCATCAAAGGAATCAGCCAGGGTGCCAAATTCATCCTTAATGGGGGAATTGAAGCGGAACTGGCGCTCGCCCGACCGGAAGCGCGATATGCCCTTGATCAGCCTGGTGATGCTGTTGGTCAGAAACGACGCCATCCCAATGGCGATGAAAACCACCAGCACTATCAGAATAATGGTAGTGGTGACCAGCTGCATGAAAGTGCCGGTCATGTGCTCGGCAATAGCCTCGACCAGCTTGTGCTCGGTCTCCCGCGCGGGCTGGGTGAAGTGTTCCAAGCCTGAACCAATGGCCACAAATCCAAAGCCGCGCCGCGACCAGCCGTTGGCCTCCGTTGGGGCATACTGGCCGGTGTAATAGGGAATGGCCGCCGCGGTGTTGAGCTTGTAAAGCCCGCTCCAGAGAATATAGAAAGAGCCGGAGCCGCCGTCGCGGGTCAGGTCCATCCAGCCGGTGCACTGGGGCGCGTTGTTCAGATAGCGGCCGTCAAGCCCGACCAGGCCCAGCCGGGTCAGTTCCGGGGCGGGCTTTTTACTGCGGGACTGTTCGAAAAAGGTGGGATAAGTTTTGGTGTAATCCTGCCATTTGGCCAGGCCGCTGGCCTGCCAGCCCTCATAGATCGAATTTTCCAGCCAGGGAATCTGCGGGTCCCCCGTTTCCGAATCATAACCGACAATGGAATTGTGGCGGGGATGGGCGATGTTGCGGCACTGGTAATCCCAGATAAAAGCGTAATTGCCTTCGAAAGCGCTGGGGAGTTCGGTAAATCGTTCCTCCATAGGAGTGATATGGTCGACAAACTCCATGATATGATCATGGTTCAGGGCCATGGTCACATAGCCGGTGATTTTACCGTCATTATCGGTCACGGGCGTGGCCCAGCGCACAATGCCCTCAAAGCGCCGCCCATTGGGATTCTCTTTGCCGGCATAGGATTGCTCTTCCGGCAGGTATTCAATGTCGTAACCGCGCGCTTCGGCCGCTTCGGCCACGATCTCCGGCGTATACATGCCGATATAGTTTGAACCGACATAGGCCCCGATTACGTCACTGACGTAAATTTCACCGGGCGCCAGTCCTTTAAGCTGCTCAAAATAGGTTTCGGCTTTGACATAGGTATTCTCCCGCCTGGAGACATCTTTTTTCTCGGGAGACAGGGGAAAATTAATTTTAGGCGAGCCGGAGGACACCACTTTGATCAGCTCACGACCGTTGAGATCGACAAAGGTTATCTCGTCATACAGAGGCACATTTTTATGATCATAGGTGAAGGGCGGCAGGTGGTGGAAGCCGTCCATATCATTATTTTCAGCATTGGTGGAAACTTGATCGTCCCTGATACCCGCTTCATCCGGCCCGTTCTCCGGCACCCAGGAACGGCCGTCCGGCGCGAGCACCCAGGGGCCGCTTCGGATAACCTTCTGGCTGGTTTTTTCCACAAACAGGCGGTAACTTTGCTCGGAAGGCGTGAGGCTGGCCAGATATAAAATGTCGTCATCGCGGCCATAGAGAAAATCAGCCACTCGCTGAGCCGCGTCGGTGGACATTCTTTCAATGTTTTCCACCGCGCTGTCGTTGAGGGCCTCGGCCGAATCCTCGACGGCTATTTCACGCAGCACGTCGCCCTGGATAGTAAACTGCCGCCAGGCAATGGCCGTTAAAAGTATAAGGGGAATGACCTTGACCAGAAGAAAGATGATGATCAGCTGGGCCCGCATACCGAGCCCCATCTTGGTGAGGGAACGTTGGAACGATTGACGAATATCTCTATAAATATCTTTAATATTCGGTAACTTGCTATTCATTTAATGTGGCCCGGGAGTGCGTGGTAAAATAAAAATTTCGATAAAAATTCAAATACAGAATTTGCAATATATTATATGAAATCGTTTCAAGTCAAGCCGGAATAAATGAGTTCCTGAATCATGATTCCGTCAAATATGTTGTATTATACACTATTTTGAAATGAAGTAAACCAGCGCTATAGCAGCAATTCTCAAAGCAAACTTTTTCCCTTCAAAAAGTGCCGTGCAGCTACGCAAAAAGCGCGATTTTTGCTTCGCGAAGAACTGTTTCGCCGTCAAAACCAGTCGCTGGCGCTCCGCCCCCCCCCTTGCGGGGCGACCTGCTATTTTAAAATTGCCATCTACTTCGAGAATTGCTGGCGCAATAGCTCTATATCACATATCCCGGCCATAATATTTAAGATTCAGCCTTCCTGAAGGCGAATGAGGCCCGGAACCATTATGGATCTTCTGAAAATGAAATGTTATATTTGATCAAATAATCGCGGCTAAGCACATCACTGAGGAGCCTTTATGAATTCATATAAAATTATCAATAAAACCGAATGGCCCCGCTCCGAGCTTTTCGATTTTTATCAAACATTTAATGATCCCTGCTTTCATGTTTCTGTATCCCTTGACGGACAAAGGCTGTATGAATACGCCAAGGGGCGCGGGGAATCTTTTTTCCTGTTGACGCTTTATGCCATTCTGCGGGCCGCCAACCTGGTGCCCCAGATGCGGCAGCGGGTTATGGGCGGTGATATTATCGAGTTTGATCAATTGGCGGTTATGACGCCTATCATGACCGGGCATGAAATGTTCCGTCAAATCTGGTGTGAATATGCGCCGGATTTTGCCGCGTTCGCCCAGGCGGCCGCGCCGGAAGCGGCCGCGGCCAGGGGCGGCAATCCCGCTCCGCTCAAAGATCACGGTCAGGATTTCCTGTGCGCCAGCTGCCTGCCCTGGCTGCATTTCACCTCGATATCCCAGGCGGCCCTGGATTTCCATCAGGCCGTCCCCATTCTGGGCTGGGGTCAGTTGAAAGACGGAAAAATACCCATGAGCGGCAAGTTCAACCACGCCTTCGTCGACGGCCTCCATGTGGCCCGTTTCTATTGGCACATCGAGCAATGTCTGGCCAGGCCGGAAAGCCTGATGGAACCGGCTGAAGAATTCACCCGGCCGCCGGCCGGTTATCCCGGTTTCTAACTATCAGGGCGGTTCCTTTAACCTCCCCGCAACCATGCCACCAAGAAAGGATTTTCCCCATGCGATTAATCAAACTCGACGGCGATTTTTCCGTCTCTAAACTGCCATCCGCCGACAACCTTGATCTCGGGCGCGAGTTCTCTTTCCTCTCCATCACTGATGATGAGATATCCTATGTCTGTAAAAGTGAATTCGTCCCGGCCGACGCGGTGGAAACCGAACATGACTGGAAAGCGCTCAAAATAAGCGGCACCCTTGATTTCGGGATGATCGGGGTCATCGCGAAAATATCCGGGCTGCTGGCAGAACAGAAAATCAGTATTTTCGTCGTCTCGACCTTCAATACAGATTACATTCTGGTGAAAAAAAGCAGCTTTGAAAAAACCCTTAACATCCTGTCCTCCAACGGCTATGAGATTGTTTGACCGGGAAGGTTTTTGCAGGGGTTTCCCCATCAGGGAAACCCCTTCCGGTCATTCACGAAAATAAGGTGAGGCCACTATTTCATCAATAAAGCGCATGGCCTTGTCTTCGATTTGCCCGGTCATGGCGTCCTGGTCTTCAAAGTCGGCCCGGCCGATCAGGACGCTTTCCAGGATCGAATCGCGCGGGCTGGAAGAAACCGCGCCCTCCTTCCAGTCGCCGCCCTTGATAAATTCCCAATACTTCTTTTGAACCTGCCGGCTTTGCCCGGCCAGCCAGATATCAAACCGCATTGATTCATGAAAAAAGATTATGGCCACCTTCAGCTTTTTATCTTTCAACAATAGCGGCGTGACCGAAAAATATGTGAAATCCATATAACCATGATGAATGTTGCCCACAACTATATCGCCATAATATTTGTTGGCGAAATAATTCCGCAGATCCATAATGTAATTCATGACGCCCCGGTATGCCTGCTGAATGATTCCCGCTTCAAGCTGCCGCCTGTATTCATTAACGTATCCGGCCAGTTGTTTCGACATCTAGCATTCTCCTTTCCTCTGGGGATCATAGTTAACATGGTGCGCCAATTAATAGATATATGAATAATCATATAGTAATTAACCATCAGAATCAATAGCCTTCTCCAGCGGCTCCCATGCTCTGAGGCGAAGCCGGATAGCCTTCGATGGCGATACGATAATAAAAAAATTCTGATTTTCAGATCTTTGATGCTATATTTAAAGCCGGACAGGTTCGCCTGAATTCGGCGTCCAGAGCCCATGAAATTGAGGAGATTTCAACTCATGCCCGTAATCCAGCTCAAGATGATTGACAAAGTCGCGGCCCTGGCCGCAGCCGATGACGACATTTCAGCCGTGCTGATGTATGGCTCCTTCATTAAAGGAGAAGGGGATCAATATTCGGATATCGAATTCTACATCTTCCATCGCCGGGAGCCTGATCACCGGGCCTGGGTGGCCCAAATACAGCCCCTCCTGATTTTCTTTCAGAATGAGTTCGGAACGGAAGTGGCCATTTTCGACAACCTCATCAGAGGTGAATTTCATTTTCATCCGGCTGAGGGTATTGACGTTGTCAAGAGCTGGGAGGGTTTGACCAGCTTTGAATACGCCGGGCAAATGATTCTGGCCGATAAGGACGGCCGCTTGAAAAACATTCTGGACAGCATAGACCAGGCCCGGCCCCGGCATGGCGATGCGGAGAATATTGAATGGCTGGCCATGTCTTTGATCAACAATCTTTTGATGGTAAAAAATGTTTTGAAACGCGGGGAAGCCGCCCATGCCCAACAGGCTTTTCAGTATATCCAAAAATATCTGCTCTGGCTGATAAGGCTGGCCGCCGGGGCTGACAACCACTGGGAAAGCCCGACCAAAGGGCTTGAAAGGGAGATTCCAGCCCAGTGGTATGATTCCTATGCGGCTTGCGTTCCGGCTTTGAGCCGTGAAAAACTGGCCGGGTGTTTAACCGCTTCGGCCACGCTGGCGGGCGAACTGTTCAGGCGGCTTGGAGTATCCGATGGTGTGCGCGAAGTGCTGTGGTCAATCACTGAAGACGAGTTAAATTTCCTCAGAATTACCGCCGGCAGCGACCCGCTCTTCGAACCAGCCCTTGATTTATATCAGAACAGTTTCCCGGTGCATGAGCAGCGTCTGCCGGAAAGCCAGCGTATCATGGTCAGAAATCCTGCTTATCACTTTGAGGCAATTTTGCAGGGGAGGCAACTGGCCGGAATTATCTGTTATTGGGACAATGGACTATTCAGCTATATTGAGCATTTTGCCGTCAACCCCGATTTGAGGGGGCGGTCGCTGGGTTCGCGCATTTTGACTGAATTCTGTGACAACCATAGTCAGGTGATTCTGGAAATTGATCCGACGATAGATGAAGTCTCCAACCGGCGTGAAAAGTTTTACTGCCGCCTGGGGTTCAAAAGGAATGATTTTCAGCACCAACACCCACCCTACAGAAGCGGACTTCCGCCCCATGCACTGATTGTAATGAGCCGTCCCGGCCACTTGTCTCAGGTGGAATATGATAGTTTTAAAAACTATCTGGAGCATACTGTCATGTCCGATTGCAGCGGCAAAGGCGGCGGCCTTTAGCCGCGCAATTAAAGAGTGAACCAAGAAGGTTCACCAAAGGGTTCCACTCTCTGGACTGCGGCTGGGTAGCGGGAGATGAGCAGGCGCTTCTGAAACAGAATGGCATCAGCTGATCTAAGACCGCTTCATCTAGCGTTTTATTGGGATAGGCGTAATGAAGAAGATAAACCTAATGTGTGATGTATTAGAATTTTCAGATAAGAGCTCTTTCCGGGCCTGGTTGACCCAAAATGGAGCCGGCAGCGATGGAGTCTGGCTTCTCTTCGGTAAAAAAGGCGGTCCGGGAACGCTTACAGCCAACGAAGCCCTGGAGGAAGCCTTGTGCTTTGGCTGGATTGATGGGCAAATACAAAGTCTCGACAACACGAAATACAAAAAATATTTCGCCCGCCGTAGAGCCAAAAGCATGTGGTCTGAGAAAAATAAAAAACTGGCTCAACTTCTTATCAAACAAGGGCGCATGGCCCCGGAAGGTCTCACTGCGATTGAAAGTGCGAAACAAAATGGCGCATGGGACTCATCAGCCAAGGTTCGCATTGGTGATGGGCAGGTGAAAGAGTTTAGACAGCTTATCAGCCCGCATGAACCGGCCTACGCCAATTTGTTGGGCATGTCACCATCAGTGCAAAAAACCTATACGGGTTATTACCTTGACGCGAAAACCCCGCAAGCGCGCCAAAAACGGTTGGAAAAAATAACTGACCGGCTGAATAAAAACCTGAAGCCGATGTAATTGGCAGTTGGGAGCCGCTTTTTCAGGAGTGTTTAATTTGGGGTCGTCAAGTGAGCAACGCAAAGTGAAAAACAGAATCAGAATTTTTGCATTTTCACCCTGCAAAATGGCCTCATCCGGTTACAGTCGGGACGAGAACCCATTTACGGAGGGCGGGCGGTACTTTGAGGCGTTTTGATCAATGGTGGTCGGAAGAAGACAAAAATCAAGGGGTCCAGCAATGTGCTGAACCCCTTGATTTTAAACTGGTGCCGAAGGGGAGACTCGAACTCCCACGAGGAAACCCCCACTAGACCCTGAACCTAGCGTGTCTACCAATTCCACCACTTCGGCTTTTCCTGGAGGCCTTTTCGTTCAGCCTCTATGTCTCGCAGATTCAATCTTGCATCCGCATCGAGAAGAGACTATATATTGATTGTGATCAATTGTCAAGATTATTTCTTTCTGATTTTGATTTTTTTGTGAAATTATTCTTACTCCCACACTCTTCCATAATCCCCTCACTGTTATGGCTACTTAAAGTATTGAACCAGGCGGTATAATGATATAAAGTAGTTAAAAATTTGAGGGTATTGTTAAACAATACCTTTCGGATTAATCTCAAATTCGTTCCAATTACGAGCGGGTTATTTTAAGTATTCAGCGCTGGAACTGCTGTTCAGGCTCTGGGAAAAATTTATGGAATTCATAGAAAACTGGGAACTGCAAAGCCTGAGGGAGTCCTCTGTGAGACCCAAAACCGTCTTTACTATTGGCGTTTTTGACGGTCTTCACCTTGGTCACAGACATGTTATCGATATGGTCATAAAATCAGCGGCCCGTCTCAAGGCCCAATCGCTGGTGCTGACTTTTGAGCCACATCCTTTGGAAGTTTTGGCCAAAAACGCAGCCCCGCCTATTTTGACTACCATTGGTCAGAAAGCGGAGGTGCTGGAGAGTTGGGGGCTGGATCGTCTGGGCGTTTTGCGCTTCAATAAAGATATGGCCGCATTGGAGCCGGTAAAATTCCTCAATCAGTTTCTGGGCAAATTCATCGATCCGGCCGGAGTCGTCCTCGGCCCTGACTTTTCCTTCGGCCGCGACGCCACCGGCAATGCCGACACCGTCGCCCAATGGCTGGGACGAACCAGCCCAAAAGCTGCCGTCAATATCGTTACACCCTTGAGTGACGTTAATGGAGAATTCTCCAGTTCACAAATCCGGCAGGACCTTAAAAGCGGATTGGTGGAGATCGCCGGAAGGGCCCTGGGGCGTCCCTATCGACTGGCTGGAGTGGTAGAACATGGGCAGGCCAGGGGGCGTACCCTGGGCTTTCCCACGGCCAACCTCGGGGCAATCAGGCAGTTGATACCGGAACCGGGAGTCTACGCCGTGCTGGCCCGTCTCGGCGGCGATGTCTATCAAGGCATGACCAGCATCGGATATAACCCGACCTTTGGTGAACAGCCCATGACTGTGGAAACCAATATCTTCGACTTTCATGATTTTATCTACGGCCAGGAAATGTCCATCGATTTCATGGCCAGACTCAGGGCCATGATTAAGTTTCAATCAGTGGAGCAGCTCGTTGCCCAATTGGGTCAGGATCGGGCGGGGGCAATCCGCGCCTTGAGTTGAAAGTCGGCGCTCCGGCCTGATTTGCTTTGAGACTAAGAACTTGTTCGTAAATAAGGGATTTTGTTCCCTGGCTAGGCGCGAGTGTTTTTTAAGCGGAGTAATATACTAATATTTCGAGCATTAAAAAACCAGGAGCAACGACGCCAGGGGGCAAAATCACTATTTACGAACAAGTTCTCAGTCCTGAAGCAGCCTTTTGGACATGGCGCCATTCGAAATAACAGCGGCGCCTGATCTTTGGGCCGCCCGAGCGGAGGTGCGCCTGAAAGCTTGGATATTATGGGAAAAATTAGGAATTTCATTCTAAATAATCTGGATCGTTTTACGCTGGCCCTCATCGGCACCGTTATTCTGGCGGCCGTCCTGCCAGTTCATGACCGCGGCTACGAGATAGCCTCCATAGCTTCAAAAGTTGTGGTGGCTTTTTTGTTTTTCCTGCACGGCGTTAAACTTTCTCCCCAAAGCCTCTGGGCCGGCCTCACCCACTGGAAGCTTCACCTGGTTATTCTCGGCTGCACTTTTGTGATGTTTCCCATTCTGGGGCTCCTCCTCAAACCCGTACTGACGGCTCTGGTTGGGCAGACCCTGTATCTGGGCATGCTCTTTATTTGTGTTTTGCCCTCCACAGTTCAGTCCTCCATTGCTTTCACTTCTCTGGCCAGAGGCAATGTCGCCGCCGCCATTTGCGCGGCTTCCGCTTCCAGCATCCTGGGGGTGGTCATCACCCCCCTGTTGGTCGGATTGGTGTTGGGCACGGCTTCCGGAGGCTTTTCAACCCAGGCGGTGATAGACCTCTTTTGGCAGCTGGTCGCCCCCTTTGCGGCCGGACAGGTCCTGCGACCGTGCCTAGCCCCCTTTGTCAGTCGGCACAAATCCCTCATCGGTTACGTCGACCGCACTTCGGTGCTGTTTATCGTTTATGTCAGCTTCAGCCATGGCACCACCTCCGGCCTTTGGGGCACCCTGTCGCTGCCGCTTTTCCTGGCTCTGGCGGCGGCCTGCGGCCTGTTGCTCGGACTGGCCCTGCTCTGTACCGGCCAGTTGGGAAAACGCCTGGGCTTCGACCGCGCCGACCGTATAACCATCCTGTTCTGCGGCTCCAAAAAGAGCCTGGTTACTGGTGTTCCAATGGCGAACATTATCTTTCCGGCCGCCATGGCCTCGACCATCATCCTGCCGCTGATGGTTTTTCACCAGATGCAGCTGATGGTCTGCGCCCAGATTGCCCGTAAGGCCGCCAAGGATACGAATTCCGATTAAATCTTATCAGCTTATGGATAGTAAAATATTTCGCTTGGCAACAATCATTGAAGTGCTATAATACAGTGGTTTTCCGGCAATAGAATTATTTATTATAATTTGAAGGAGGGTTTTGAATGTCAACTTTATGGAATTCCACACTTGAAACCGGCGTGGCAAAAATTGATGAACAGCATAAAGAACTTTTCCGGCAGGTGGATACTCTGCGGGACAGAAGCCAGGCCAACCGCATTGACGACACCCTGAGGTTTCTGGCCGGTTATGTGGTGAAACATTTCCGTGATGAAGAGCTTCTTCAAATGCAGAGCAATTATCCCAAAAAAGACGCCCATAAAAAGCTGCATGTTCAGTTTATCAGCACTTTCAGGGATCTGAAAAAACAATATGAGGCGGCCGGCAACAAGCTCGATACGATTTTGAACGTCAACAAGGTGGTGATCGGCTGGCTCAAGGATCATATCATGGTCCACGATAAAGAGTTCGCCCAGTATTACAAAAAATACAGCGCCAAAAAATAGCTGACAAATCCTAAGCTTGCCAGCGGCATAACCAGCTAATTAGGTGGATATGCAATCAAAAAGCTCCTTTTTTTCAGTAATTTAAAAATTGCTGGACAAATGGAGCTTTTTGGAGTAAATTATAACTAATTAGTTAAACAACTAATGAAGTTTAAAGCTGGCTCCTGGCTTTAATGCCTAACCCGATGTTAACCCTAACAGCACATCCCCAACTCTTTCCGCAGCCGGTATCCCCATCCAAAAGGAGCATCACCCTGTTTCAATCGAGAAACAGGGTGATTTTTTTTACCATATCAATGGGCGGCGGCCTCAGCCGGCCAGCATGTCGTTCAAACTGCGGATCTTCTGCCGCGCGTTCTCCAGAATCGAATGCAGTTCCATAGAGTGATTGGCCATCATGCTGCCCACATTGCCGTTCAGAACCACCCATGGCTCGAACTGGGCCTCATCCAGAACCTCAATAATACTGTCCACCTGAGCCATGGCCGACCTTCTGACCAGCACATCCTTGAAATCATGCTTTATGGCCACCATCATCTGACGCAGAACATAAGCCACGCCCTGGGCGTAGTAAAAATTGTCGTCGATCTTATACCAGGGCACATTGGTGTCGACCAGCTGCTCATTACGGGTGGAGCCGGTTTCACCGACAAACTCCACGCTGGTGCGGTAGCCCTTCAGCTTGGGCGCATTGGCCAGACGTGTGTTCACGCCGCCCAACAGCGATACATACTGACCCAGCATTTCCTTCAAGCTGTTTTCACGCCCATAGAACCCGGTTTTACCGGCATCTAGATTGGCGCGATAATTTCGCACCCGGTCCATGGCCCCCCGGAAGCGGGATTCGGCCGAAGGTATGAGCCATTTATAAGGATCGTTGGATAAAAGCGTAAAAGCCTCTTCGCAGTCGGGGTCTATTTTATCCGTGGTTTCGCGCTTGGTCAGCATGTCCCGCATGACGCGCATGGTGTATCTCATCATCTCCAGCTGGCCCAGTTGGAAATTCTGCGGGTTATCCAGAAAAATCGTCGGCCAGACCTTGTCATTGGGCAGCCAGTTGCTGAACATGTCGTCGCCGATGAGAAGGATGGTATCGGTAAACATCAGGCCGTCCTTTGCGGGCGGGGCGACTTCCGGGTTCTCACCGGCCGCGTCCAGTTCCTGGGCCTCCTCCGGCGAGAGGTTTTTGACTGTAGGTGTGCCGTCGGCTACATAGCTGATGGTGAAAAAGCTCGGAAAGCTGTAATTTATGACCATGACGAAGAGGCTGAACAGAATCAGCACAATGACCACGGCGGCGGGAACCTGAAAGGCTTTTTTGGTATACCAGCGAGATGTGTTATCCATGCCGTCTTCCTTCTTTAATGATGATTATGGCACCCTGAACTGACTGGCGGGAACAGTTGGTCAGGGTACCGGAAAAAGATGAGTTTTTGCGCCCGATATGGTATGTTAGCAGACCGGACGAAGGTTCAAGCTCCAACTGGGGCAATAAGCTGCCCTGGCAGCACGGGCGAACCAAAAACAGCAATTGTAATTATGTGCGCCTCCGCATAAAACCCTGGCTCAAGCGAGAGTGAGACGGAGCGCCAGCGGCTGGTTTCAGCCTAAACCGATGCTCGTCGAGTAAAACCACACTTTTTGCTCGGCCGCGGGCAAAAAGTTCAGGTAAAAACGCCATAATTATAATCACTGAACCAGAGGCGTCGGCCGGGAACGCTTCCCTTGGCTCGCCGCCATCAATAAGTATAACAGATAACCATGAGGTTTTCCAATAATGGCCTTGATTAGTTTTTCAGATGTGGGCAGGTTTTATGGGCGACAGGACGTCCTGACCGGGGTGACCTTGTCGGTCAATCCCGGCGAACGGGTCGGGCTGGTGGGCCGCAACGGGGCGGGCAAAACCACCATCATCCGCCTGATAATGGAAAAGGAGAACCCTGATGAGGGACTCATAACCCGCGCCAAGGGTCTGCGCATAGGCTATCTGCCGCAGGAACTGCTGGCTGAAGGCGGCCAGAGCCTTTTAGAGCTGGTTATGGATACGGCCGAGGAATACCGCAAGGTGGAGACAGAGCTGGCCCTGGTCAGTGAAGAGCTGGCGGAAAAGAGCGGCAGCGGCGATCAAGCCGCGCTGATGGAGCTGGCCGAGCGGCAGGGGCACCTGATGCACCTGTTCGAATCTCTCGGCGGCTGGGAGAAGGAATCTGAGGCCAAAAAAATCCTCTCCGGCCTGGGTTTTACCGAAACTGATTTCGGGCGGGACATTTCCGAATTTTCCGGCGGCTGGATGATGCGCGGCATTCTGGCCCGCCTCTTGCTGGCCTCGCCCGACCTTCTGGTGCTGGACGAACCCACCAACCACCTGGATATTGACAGCCTCATCTGGCTGGAGTTTTATCTGAAATCGTCGCCCTCGTCCCTGCTTCTGGTTTCCCATGACCGGGTCTTTCTCAACAATGTGGTGCAGAAAATAATCGAAGTGCGCCAGGGCAAGGCCCATACTTATATTGGCAACTATGACCAGTTTCTGGTGGAAAAAGAGCAGCGCCTCATCACTGAAGCGGCCGCCTTTGAAAACCAGCAGGATCGGATCAAGCAGCTGGAAAAATTCATTGAGCGCAACCGGGTGCGGGCCTCCACGGCCAGAAGGGCCCAGAGCCGCATAAAGATGCTGGAAAAGATGGACAAGCTGGAAGCGCCTGAAAGCATGGAGGATCAAACCTTCAACTTTCGTCTGCCCAAACCGGCCCGCGGGCCGGATGTGGTGGCTGAGCTTCAGAGCGTGAGCAAAAGCTATGGCCCGGTGGAGGTTTATACCGACCTGAACCTGAAGCTCCGGCGGGGCGAGAGGCTGGCTCTGATCGGCCCCAACGGCCGGGGCAAATCGACCCTTCTGAAGATGCTGGCCGGGCTGGAGCCGGTCAGCCGGGGTGTGCGCCGCCTTGGCAATGGCGTCAACATCGGCTATTTCGCCCAGTTTCAGATGGACAGCCTTAATCCGTCCAATACCGTGCTGGAGGAACTGTCCACCGTGGCCGGCGACTTGGGACAGGGTTCCATTCGCTCCATTCTCGGCGGTTTCATGTTTTCCGGCGACGACGTTTTTAAAAAGGTGGCCGTCCTGTCCGGCGGCGAGAAAGCCAGGCTGGCGCTGGCCAAAATAATGCTGACCGCGCCAAATTTCCTGCTTCTGGACGAACCGACCAACCACCTGGACATTCCTGGCCGCCAGATGCTGGAAGACGCCTTGAGCGATTACAGCGGCACCATGGTGCTCATCAGCCACGACCGCCATTTCATCAACAGCCTCTGCACCAGCATGGGGGTGATAGAAAACGGCCGATTGGAAATTTACCCTGGCGACTATGATGACTATCAGACCATGTGGCTGAAGGACGACGGCCAGAGCCGCGCCCAGAAAAATCCGACCCCGAAGGTGGAAGGTGAGGCGCCCGCTACTGTGGAAGAGAGCGGAGCGGCCGAAGTCAGCCGCAAGGAGAACCGCAAACGGGAGGCTGAAGCCCGCAAGGAGCTGACCGCCAGGCGGCGGCCCTATGTAAAAAAAATGGAAGAGGCGGAAGCGCGTCTGGAAGCGATTTCGTCCCGCAAAGAGGAACTGTCGGCCGAGCTGGCCGACCCGGCCACCTATCAGGACGCGGCCAAGGCCAAAGAGCTGAATCTGGAATTTCAAAAGTTGTCGGATGAAGCCGCCGCGGTCGAAGCGGCTTGGGAAGAGGCCATGACGACCCTGGACGAAATAGGCGGCTAGTGAAACCAGTTTCCTGGAGCGGAGCCAATATCGTGTAATTCTGAAAATTGTTGGATAGCTGGGGACCGCCGCCGGGAGAAATGTTTTTGCCCGGCGAGGTTCCGGTGGTCTTTAGTCACCTCGCCGGGCAAAAACATTTCTCCCGGCGGCTGCCTGGTCAGCCCTAAATGAGGGCTGTGGCCGAGTGGGAGCCGGGAGCGGGGGATTGTTTTTGTCGCGGCTCCGGTGACTAAGACTTCCGGAACCGGAGCCGCGACAAAAACAATCCCCCGCTCCCGGCGGGTCAATGTATAGGATAATTACTGCGAAAGGTCACAACATGCGCGCGCTGTCATCACGGGAGAAGGGTTTTCTATTCACATTTCTGTGTTCCGTCTGGGCCATGCTTTTCTCTTTGTCATTTGTTCAGAAAGAGGACCCCATCTATGCCGGGGACATCTCCCGCTCTCACGACGCCACGGTAAAGCTCATCAGAGCTTTGGATGAATCGTTTCTAACCTTTCTCAATACCATCCGTTCCTCCCTCAGCAGTTCCTATAACGTCATTGCCGACCTTCCGCCGACTTTGCTGGAACTATTGACCGGCTCGACCAGCCGGGGCCACTTTATCATGGCCCTGGTGGTCTGCTACCTCACTCCGCTGTGTTTTCTCCTGCCCCGATATTCCTGGAAGTTTTTCGGGGACTCTGAGGAAAAGCCTCTGCCGCTGATGCTCTGTCTGATCCTCTGGTCCTTTCTCTGCCTCAGCTTCTGGCCGATTCTGCTCGGCGGCTACACGGACCTGTCCAGCCTCATTCCCCTTCTGATCGCTCTCGGCCTGGCCGTGGATACTGATTTTTCCTCAGCCTATCAGCGCCGCCGGATGATTATTCTCGGCCTCTGCCTGTATCTGGCTTTCATGTTCCGCCGGTGGTATATCTTCGCTATCGGCAGTGTCTACCTGACCTGCCTGATAGTATCCCTGGGCGCGCTGAACCGCGACAACGCCAGAGAGAAACTGACCATCATCGTCAAAAACCTGGTCACCGCCGGACTGACCACCCTTCTATTGATAATGATCTTTCAGTTCCCGGTCTTTCGCGGTATGGTATTTAACCGGTATAAAGATAAATACAGCGCCTTTCAGGGGCCGCTGTCCAACTCGCTGCTCGGCATATATTCCACAGTCGGCCCGGTGATCCTGTTAACGGCCGCAGCGGCCCTCCTGACAAACTTCGTCAGGAGACGAAAGGTCAGGGCCTCCCTCTTCATTCTCATCTGTCCGCTCATTTTCTTCGCGGCCGTAACCAGGCTTCAGGCCCTGGACATGCATCATACCCTGGGAGTGAACATCTATATATGGCTGGCCGCTTTCGGCGGAATAATCAATCTTTACCTGGCCCTGCCCAAAGCCGGGCTGAAAGCCATACTGTGCCTGGCCGTTACGGCCTATATGATAATCGGTTTTCAAGGCGCTTTTTCGACCCGGACGGCCGAAGAGAAATCACCCCTGCTGCCGGGCGCAATCATCAAGCCGGTGAAGCATCCCAACTTTGCCGGCCTCAATGAACTGATGCTTGATTTGAAAGAACTGGCGGACAACAGTTCCACCAAAATTTTCCTGGCCGGTTCCTCAAACATTCTGAATGAACACATGGTGCGCAACAACATTCCCAGCCTGCGCCAGCATATTCTGGATAATAAAGGCATCGATAAGCGCGACGGCATAGTGGTCTTTCAGCTGATGGCCGCCAAGTATGTCGTGACCGTGGACCCCGTCCGTGCGGTGGTCAAAGAGGATGAGCAGACCACGGTTATCGTGCCGGTGGATAAGCTTATGAAGGGTGAAGGCATTGGCCGGGCCTACACAAAGCTGGAGAAAACCTATGACCTCGGCAACGGCGTGACGGCCCATATCTATAAAAAGGAGAGGGCCTTTACCCTGGCTGAAGTGCGGGACTATATAGACAGCTTTCCGGCCGGGCATGAACGGTGGACCAATCCGGTCAGCCAAACTGATGAACTGCTGATGACCGCCTGGGAGCTGGTCTCCGACGGCGTTGAACGCCAGCCCTTCGACCGCGAAAACAGCCGGGGCGATTACGTCATCAAATCAGGGCACGATCCGGCCACCTCCGTTACCCTCAACCTGGAAGGTTTTGAACGGATAAAATTTTCCCTGACCATTTCCGCCTGGAAAAAGGTTTGCGGCGGCCACGCCTTTATCACCGCCGGAGTGCCTGGCCGGGAAGCGGAGAAGGCCGATTTGAACGCCGGTGAAACCCTGGTCTATGATATGGAGCTGGGCAACCCTCCGCAGCTTGTTCTCAGCGCCGAGGGCAATGGCGGCACCGCCTGCGACCGCGTCTTCTTTCGAATTCTGGAAAGTGAATAAATCAGGGGAAACTATGAACAGCGCCTATTATTTTCTGACACTATCCTCCGCCACCGCCGCTGTGGGGCAGATCCTCCTGAAACTGGGGGCCAGCCGGGGCGGCTGGGAGATACTGAAAGCTCCCCAGTTCTGGGGCGGAGGGTTCTGCTATTTCATCAGCTTTGTGCTGTGGGTTTATGCTCTTTCCAAGGTGGAGCTGGGCATGGCCTATCCCTTCACGGCTCTGACCTTTGTAATGGTTTTTCTGCTCAGTTTTCTGGTTCTGGGTGAATCAGTCAGCCGTATGGAACTGCTGGGCATTATGCTGATTCTGTCCGGCTTTCTGGTCATGTTCAAAGCCGGACAGGGTGCGGCCTGAACACAGACATACTTCGACAGGTGAACAAGCTATGAACGAAAATAACCAAGCCGCTTCCCGGCCGAAAATTTTGGCACATCGAGAGTGCCGCATCGGACCAGTCCAGTGCGGACCACGCACAATCAGTTTAGTTGTTCCATGCTATAACGAAGAAGAAATGCTGCCGATCACCATCAGTGAACTCTATGGCTTTTTATCTGAATGCGTAGCGGAAGGTCTGGCCGGGGCGGACAGTGAGATAATTCTGGTTGATGACGGCAGCCGTGACCGCACCTGGGAACTGATCAGCCGGGCGGCCGAAGAGCATTCCGCCATTCGCGGCCTGAAACTTTCCCGCAACCGGGGCCACCAGAATGCGCTCCTGGCCGGCCTGGAAAAGGCGGAGGGCGATTTCATCATCAGCCTGGACGCCGATCTTCAGGATGACATAAATGTCATCAAAGACATGATCCGCGCGGCTGAAAACGGCATGGACATCGCCCTGGGCGTAAGAAAAAAAAGAGAAACTGATTCGCCCTTCAAGCGTCTTTCGGCCGAAGGATTTTATAAGCTGATGAGCTTTTTGAAAGTCAATCTGGTATACAACCACGCCGATTTTCGCGGGCTGTCCCGCCGGGCGGTTGCGGCGCTGATGGAATATAAGGAAGTGAATCTCTTTTTAAGGGGAATCATCCCGGAACTGGGTTTCCCAACGGTTCTTATTTATTATGACCGCAAGGAGCGGGCGGCTGGAGAGACAAAATATCCGCTGCGCAAGATGCTGTCTTTCGCCTGGCAGGGAGTGACTTCCTTTTCCACCTTTCCCCTGAAATTCGTTTCCTTCCTCGGCCTTTTAATGGCCACCGGAAGTCTGGCCGTGGTGGCCTGGGCGCTTTCTGTTCATTTTTTCACCGACAATGCCATCCCCGGCTGGACCTCCACCGTTGTGCCTCTGTTGTTCACTTCCGGCGTGCAATTGCTGGGTCTGGGCATCATAGGCGAATATTTGGGCAAGATGTACCTGGAGACCAAAAGGCGGCCGCGCTATTTTATCGAAAAAACCACTGACGATGAATCCCGGACCAAACCATAAACCCACCTGTGAGGAACACGCCTGAACTTATGATTTGTTAATATCTGGAGAGGTCTTTCACCTCTTCATAATAAGACGCCACACCAACTTCTTTCATGCGGTTATTTATAGCGACATGCCTTCGGTGGAGATGTTCGTCAAACCCGGTCTTGTTACAGGGGAATTCATGGCACTGAAAGCAAAAGTCGACACCTGTTTTTTCAATGCAGGGACGCACCCCGCAATTTTTGAACAGTTTGCATTTCTCCTTGCGGCATCCCCCGCATGAACCGGCGGACAAATGGGCCAAAAACGCCTTGAAAGCCGGATACTTTAAGAAAATTGGTTCGCCGAGCATATCAACAAAGCGTTCAGCATAGGCATCAAAATTGCCAAGGCTGCCTTTCAGTTCACCGCTGAGCTTGCTGATATCCCCTTGCGCGAAAGCGAAACACTTGCCGCAATGAAGGCCGCAGGGGGCCAGCCTTTGTTTGATATATTCATAATCATAGGTCATGATGTTTCTCCTTGATATTCCGATATCAGGCCAGCGGCGGCTTAATGGCCGCCACTTCATCAGCTGAAGGTATGGAACTCTGCGCCCCCGGACGGGAAACAACTATGCCAGCCACTTGGCCCGCGAACTCCACCGCCTGCTCAAGTGAATAACCTTCCACCAGCATCATGGTCATGGCTGCCGTGAAGCTGTCTCCGGCGGCTGTGGTATCCACGGCCGCCACCGCCGATGATACCGGCATATAAACGCTGGATGCGCCCGTCACAATCAGGGCCCCTTCACTGCCCAGCGTCACCACCACCGTGCCTACGCCGCGCTCCAGAATCTTGCGGGCCGCTTTTTCCGCCTCGTCAATATTGGTCACCGGCATATCGGCCAGATGGGCCAGTTCAATTTCATTGGGTTTGAGAATATCAATATTCCGATAAAGATCATCCGGCAGACGGGTGGCCGGGGCCGGGTCCAGGATGACCAGTTTTTTCATCTCCCTGGCCAGGGCGGCGGCCTGGGCCACGCTTTCAATGGGGATTTCCAGCTGCATGATCACCGCTTGGGCCTCCCCGATCATTTCGCGGCGGGACTGAATGTAATCCGGGCTGGTATGGAGATTGGCCCCCGGCACCACAATGATATTGTTGTTGCCTGAATCCTCCACCCCTATTATGGCCAAACCGCTGGGCACCTCCTCCAGCCGCTGCACCGCTTCGACCTCAACGCCCACCGAGGAGAGGTTTTCCAGCAATTTATCGCCGTGCTCATCCCGCCCGACCGAACCGAGCATGGCCACCGAAGCTCCCAGCCGGCCGAGGGTGTAGGCCTGATTGGCGCCCTTCCCTCCCCCTACATAATGGAGACTGTCGCCCAGAATGGTTTCCCCCGGCACAGGTATGTGCGGCACGCGCACCACCTGATCCATATTCAAACTGCCGATGACCAAGAGTCGGCCCATATTATTCATCTCCCGTCTCAAATTTCATGGAAAGCTTTGCGGACTGACTCAACCGTCAGATCAGCCAGAAAATCAATGGTGAACTCACGATAATCCCGCATGAAAGTCTTCACTGTGTTGTTCAGCGGTTTTATCCATTTTTCGTTTATAGGTTTATCCATTATGCCTAAAACAGTCAGTATCTGCCCGGCGTTGCAGTCGGTGTCGCGCCCGGCCTGGCAAATGATATTGATGGTGCGGTCGAAATCTCCTTCGCCATAATACAGGGCCACCACTTCGGCCGCCGCGTTGGGGTAGGCGTGAATCCAGTGATACTTTTTATAACGCTCTTCCAGTATGGCCCAGGTTTCCAGCCAGTCCGGGCGCTGGGCGCATTCATCCAGCGCCCCCTTGACCACCGCGAAGTATTCCGATTTGGCTGGGATCATGGAAACGGCCCGCTCAACAACTTTACGAACGTCAGTCTCCACAAAAGCCAGGGAAGCCAGAAGCGCGTTGAAAACGCCGCCGAGGGCTCCGTTGTTGGCGTGGGAGACGACGCTGTCGCGCCAGGCCAGTTCAGCCGCCAGGGCCGGATTGCCGGGCGCGGCCAGGCCGTGAACGGCCGTGCGCATTTGCGCGCCAATCCAATCACTGAACCAGTTGCGCGCCCGGCCGCTCTCCGGCGGCATCACCCCGGCCCGGATATTCGTCAGGGCCGTCTCCTCAGCCGAATAACCATCGGGGATCAGGGCGGCCCAGGTCAGGGCAATGTCTTCGGAAGTGATGGCGTAACCGTGCTTTTTGAAACCATCGAGAAAAGCGATGGAATAGGTCAGGTCATCGTTGTAGGTTTCCGGCGCGCGAAGATAACCGTTGATATCGCCATAGGTCTTGATAATGTTGGCTGTCGTGTAACCTTCCATCTGAGTTCCGGCCGAAGAGCCAATCACCTGGGCCAGCCAGGCATTTTTGATCTTCGCCGGAAAATCACTATCCGCGGCCGGTGAATAGGCGGCCGGCCCGAAATCAACTTCAGCCTTAACGTCATCGAATGAAAGATACTCTTTAAAGGTCCAATAAGCGCTTGAAGGATCTTTGGGAGCGCGGGACAGCGCAGCGTAGATCCGGGCCGTAACCACGTTCAGTCCCATGACATCGTTTTCGCGAAGACAGCGAAAACCTTCAGGCAACAGGGCTTCCGCCTCACCGACGTCATAGCCGCGATTATCCATAGCCTGCACAGCCGCCACCACCAACTGGCAGGGAGCCAGGGAACCCGGCACGCCGCTTATCCAGTCGCGGTGCAATTTTTTGTCAAAGGCGTGGCCCGCCTCCTCATATTTCAGCCAGTTTTCTTCGGTGTGCTCCGGCAGAACCGGCTCGGCCTTGGCCATGGTGTTGAATTCTATTTCCCAGGCTTTCATGATATGCCTTTCATTTTGCCGCGAATTTATTTTCAGGATGAAACTTCCCTGTTCGGACGGCCGTCACCAACCGCCCGTGGAATGCATTTTTACTGGAGCACGGCCAACCCGCCGTGAACTGACGGCGGCCAGTGCGTGTCAGCCCTCACTAAAAGATTGGTTCTGTCATAAAAAGAACCCTAATCAGTCTGCTGGCGCCGCTCCTTCTTCTTTTCCCGATGATAGGAATAAACGGCAATGGCCACGATGGTTACCAGATAAGGCAGAAGCTGCATGAGTTCAGGCGGCATGCTCATCAACTGGAGCCGCACCGACAGCGCGTCGGCCACGCTGAACAGGAGCGTGGCCAGCAAAACGCCTCCCGGCACGCCCTGCCCCATGCTTTCGGCGGCCATGCCGATGAAGCCGCGCCCGGCAATCATGTTCTTGGAGAAGAATGAGACATAGCCCAGCGACATGAACGCCCCGCCCAATCCGGCCAGGGAACCGGCGATGAAAAGGGAGAGATATTTATACTTCATCACCGACAACCCCACCGATTCGGCGGCATGGGGATTTTCGCCCACCGTGCGCATTCTGAGGCCGGAGCGGGTTTTATAGAGGAAGAAATGCAAGGCCGCCACCATGATCAGGGAAACATAGGTCAGCACATTGTGGCCGGAGATAATGCGGCCGAGAGTCGGCATATCCTTCAGGACCGGAATATCAAGGCTCGGCAGCACCGGAGTGGCCAGGCTCTGGGTGGAGCCTTTCTCGCCGGTGAGGTAATAAATGATAAAAATGGTCAGGCCGCCGGCCAGGATGTTCAGGGCGATACCGGCCAGAACCGGATTGGCTTTTAGCGTCAGAGTCACATAGCCGAAGGTGAAGGAGAGAAAAACGCCGATGCACATGCCGAACATCAAGCCGCCAAAAGCGCTCTTGAACATCCAGGCCCCCACGGCCCCAGCCAGGGCGCACATCAGCATGATGCCCTCGGTGGCAATGGAATCGATGCCGCCCTTGGTGAAGATCATGCAGGCCATTGAGGCAAACAGCAGGGGGGTCATCACCCTGATGGTGGAGAAAGCGAAAGCTACCAGATCAAAACCGATGCTATCCATTGCTCAACGCCTCCTCTTCCCTGGCCTGTTTCACAACAAGCTTGCGCTGATAGCCTTTCAGAATGGCCTCAGCCGAAATCAGAACGATGACCACCGCCTGAATAATGGCCACAATTTCCGACGGCACATCGGTCTGCCGGGCCATAATGTCCGCGCCGATGCGGATATAGGCCAGGAAAAAGGCCGACAGCGGCACATACTGCGGCTTGAACTGGGCCACAATGGCTATCAGCACCCCGTCCCAGCCATAGCCCGGCAGGCCTTGATACTGAAAGCGCTTGTACATGCCGAACATTTCCGTGGCCCCGCCGAGACCGGCCAGCATGCCGCCGATCAACTGCGACATAATGATGATGCGGCCGACGTTGATACCGGCCGCTTCGGCCATGCGGCTGTTCTGGCCGATCATGGTCACCTTGTAACCGAACGCGGTTTTGTCCAGCAATATATAGACAAAAACCACCGAGACCAGGGCGATGATGGTGCCGGTATTGATGCGGGTGCCCGGAAGAATCCGCGACAGGAGCATATTTTCCGGGAAAGCGTAGGAGTAGTTGGCGTTCATGGCCGGGTCATGGAGGAAATTGATGACAATGTAAAGGCCCAGATAGAGCAGCACATAATTGAGCATAAGACTGGTGACCAGTTCATTGGCCTTGCATTTGACCTTGAGCGTGCCGGGAATGAGCGAGGCCAGGCCCCCGGCCGCCGCGCCGGCCAGCATGGCCACCATGAAATTGAGCCCGGCCGGCAGGTTAAGCATGACCGCGCTGGCCGTGGCCGCCACACAGGCGATGAAGAAGCCGCCCTCCATGGACAGGTTGAAAAGCCCGGCCCGGTAGAGCATGGTGACCGACAAACCCGTAAACATCAACGGAGTCATGGCCTCAATGACGTTGCCGAAGCGCCTGAGGGAGGTGAAGGGACCGGCCAGCATGGAGTGAATGGCCTTCAAGGGCTCATTGCTGGCGAAAAAAATGATGATGAAAACCAGCACCAGCGATATGCCGATGGCCAAAGCTGTTTTCATTATTTCAAAGCGCACCCGGCTTTTATTGTCCATGGCCCAGCGCCTCCTGTTTCTTCAGGCCCAGCATGTAAAGACCCAGTTCCTCTTCCGTGACCTTTTTGGCGTCTTCAAAATAGGCCACCAGTTCACCCTCACACATCACCAGGATGCTGTCGGAAAGCTCCAGCACTTCGTTGAGGTCGGCTGAGACCAACAGAATGGCCTTGCCCGCGTCGCGCTTTTCCACAATCTTTTTCCAGATAAACTCATTAGCGCCAACGTCAATGCCGCGCGTAGGCTGGTTGGCTATCAGAATTTCCGGGTCGGCCGAAAATTCGCGGGCCACAACCACTTTCTGCATGTTGCCGCCCGAGAGCATGCCCACGCTCTGGTTACGGCTTTTGCAGCGGATATTGAATTCCCTGATCAACTCATCCGACAGAGCCTCAATTTTCTTTGAACTTAAAAAAGCGCCGCTCTTCATCTCCGGCTGATCCACCCGGTCGGCAATGAGGTTTTGCCACACGCTTCCGTCAGAGGCCACGCCCAGGGTGATGCGGTCTTCCGGGATGTAGGAAATACCGAGGTCGCGTATCTCGCGGATGCTCTTGCCCAGAATGTTTTTCCCGTCCGCCAGCACTTCACCGGTGGCTCCACGGGTCAGGCCGAAAATGGTTTCCGCCAGATCGTTCTGGCCATTGCCCTCCACCCCGGCCACGCCCATGATCTGGCCGCTCCTAAGGTCGAAATTCACGTTCTTCAGCATGGCCTTGCCAAAGCGATTAATATAGTTCAGATTGCGCACGCGGAGCTTGGGCGCGCCAAACTCAGCCGGTTTCTTGTCCTGCTTGAGGATAACGTCGCGCCCCACCATCAGGCGGGAAATATCTTCGGCCGTGGTGCCCTCCACCCCTATGGTGCCCTCACTCCGTCCGGCCCGCATGATGGTAACCTTATCGCAAATCTGCATGACTTCGCGTATTTTATGGGAAATGAAAATAATGGTGTGATTATTTTTACGCAGCAGCAGAAGCTGCTCGAACAGCTCTTCAGTTTCCTGCGGCGTCAGAACGGCCGTGGGTTCATCCAGAATCAGAAGACGCGCCCCGCGCATCAGAACTTTTAATAACTCCACTTTCTGCTTCAGGCCCACTGAAATATCTTCCACCCTGGCCAGGGGGTTCACCCGCAAATTGTATTTCTCGCCCAGCTCACGCACCTGGCCGATAGCCGTTTCCGCGTCTATCATCGGCCCGCGCGTGGGCTCCATGCCCAGAATAATGTTTTCATAAACCCGCAGAGAGTCCACCAGCATGAAATGCTGATGCACCATGCCGATGCCGCTCTTGATGGCTTCGGCCGAACCGGCGTGGTCCAGCTTTTTGCCATCGAAAAAAATCTCGCCCTCGTCATATGATTCAATGCCGAAGAGAATTTTCATGAGCGTGGATTTGCCCGCTCCGTTTTCGCCCATCAGGGCGTGAATCTCACCCTCCTCCACTGTGAAGCTGACATTCTTGTTGGCCATCACTCCATTGGGGTATATTTTGGTGATATCCTTCATCCTGAGAATTTCATTAGCCATCTGACCGCTCCAAAAAAGCCCCCGCCCTGAAAAAGGCGGGGGCGCATGGCTGAATGGTTACGGTTTAACGGAGTTGATAATGGCGTCGGTCACCTCAGTGGCGGTGCCGAGTGCGGAAGTAATGGCCACCTTGCCGGCCACCACGTCTTCACGGGCCAGTTCCACCTTCTCGCGGATTTCGGCGGGCACGTTCTTCTCATAATATTCATTATAAGCGATGCCCGCTCCGTCTTCCTTGATGCCCAGGGATTCGAAATCACCAAAGGGCAGCTTGCCTTCAGTGTAAAGCTGGCCGGCCCGCACCAGGCTCTTGTCCACGTTCTTCAAAACGGAGGTGAGGATGGTGTTGGCGGAAGCTTCATCAGTGCCCTTGAACAGCATGGACTGATCGGAATCAACGCCGATGATATACTTACCAAGTTCCTTGGCCGCCTCCACGCAGCCCAGACCGGCCTGCTCGGCGGCCGGGAAAACGATATCCGCGCCCTGCTGGAACTGGGCCATGGCCACTTCCTTGCCCTTGGCTGTATCATCCCAGCTGCCGATATAGGAGACGATGACTTTGATTTCCGGCTCAACAGCTTTGGCCCCTTCGATATAGCCGACCAAAAAGTCGGTGATGACGGGGTGCTGCATACCGCCGATGAAGCCGATGACCTTTTCCTCATTGGCGCCCTCCATCTTGGAGGTGGTCACCAGAGCGGCCAAAGCGCCGGCCACATAAGAGCCCTCATTCTGCTTATAGCTAATGGCATAGACGTTGGGATACTTGCCCTTTTCGATCTCGGAATCATAAAGCACGAATTTCTGCTCCGGGAATTCCTTGGAAACTTCCTGAACGGTTTCGATAGCATTCGAACCATTGGTGATGATCAGATCCCAGTCGCCGGACTCGGACAGATCCATGAAAGTGGGTTCCCACTTGGTTTGATCGCGGCCGATCTCGATGACCTTGATGTTCCAGCCGGCGGCTTTCAGGCCCTGAACGCCGCGATTGGCCGAGTCGTTGAAGCTCTTATCGCCCAGCTGCCCGGTAACGACCAGCACGGCCGAAGGATCTTTAGCCCAGGCCACAGACCCAAAGGCCAGGCTCACGGCCAGAATTGTCAAGAGAACCAGCTTTTTCATCTTCCCCTCCTTAAATGGGACAAGTAGTATAGTGGTCAGGAGGCTGTTGAAGAGGGGGACTCTGCCCCACTACCCCGCAAGGGGTTCCCCCTTGACCCCGAGCCAAATCCAGAGGAATTGGCTCATGTTTTCTGTGAGCGCTATAACTTGCATCATTCGCGCGCGGTCAATGTTGTAATTTCAGAACCGCATTGACCCGCCGGAAGCCGGGGATTGTTTTTGTCCCGTCTCCGTTCCGGGGGTCTTTAGTCACGGAGCCGGGACAAAAACAATCCCCGGCTTCCGGCTACATTTTGACCTATGCGCACTTTCCAGCCCTTAAGAAAGCCGACCAGGCAGCCGCCGGGAGAAATGTTTTTGCCCGGTTCCGTGACTAAAGACCCCCGGAACGGAACCGGGCAAAAACATTTCTCCCGGCGGCGGTCATCCGCTTTACAGTCATTTGAATATTGACTGCGTACAGACGAAGGATGCTATCTTTCCCGGAAAGCATCCGTGAGTCCGGGGCTCCGCCCTGGCGGCTTATTTGGGCATGTAATAAGTTTTGCGGAGTTCCATCATGGTGCGATCCGGCATGGAGGACTGAACGCCCTTTTGGCAGATGCTCAGGCCCGCCGCCACTTGCGCGTAACGTATGGCCGTATCAATCACATGGCCCTCCGCCAGAGATAAGGCCAAGGCGCTTATGAACGCGTCCGACGCCCCGGAGGTGTCCACCGGAATCAGGCCCAATTCCTCATAGGCCGCATACCACTTGCTCGTTTCACGCGTGCGGTGGAAACAGCCCTGCTCCGCAAGCGTGATTATTACGCCGTCCACTCCCTGCTCCAGGAAATAATCGGCTTGCTCCTCTATGTTTTTGTCCATGCCCGCCAGACGCGCCGCCTCTTTTTGATTTGGCACTAAAAGGTGGATTTTTTCTAAAACCTCAGCGGCAATGGTATCAATGCTGCACGGCTTAAAAATCACCCGTGAGCCGTTTCGATGGGCAAAGTCCACCGCCTGAGTGTAAATGTGACGCGGGAGCTCCGACTGAATAAGACAATAGCGCGAAGAGCGGAAGAGCATTTCATTGCGCTCCAGATGCCGCTTCTCCAGCCGCTGGTTGGCCCCGTTGTAAACTTCGATAAAACTGTCGCCGTGCGGGTTGACATTAATGTAGGCCTTGCCCGTCTCCACCTGCCGATCCACTGAAATGCCCTTGGTGTTGACCCCGCCGGCCCGAAGGGTGTTGTAGAGGATTCGGCCGCCCGCGTCGCGGCCGATACGGCCGACCAGCGACACCTCCCCTCCCAGCTTGGCCACGCCTATGGCCTGATTGGCCCCCTTGCCGCCCGGAAGAGAAGTCAGGCTGTCGATGAGCACCGTGTCGCCTGAAGACGGCATCAGCGGCACATTCATCACCACATCCAAATTCAGCGTACCCACCACCAGAATGTGGGAGGCCGTGCCCGGAGTGTTTTCCGGCCGCGTCACCGACTCGGCCGCCAGTATTGACGGCAGTTCAGATGTTAAAGGGGCGGCCTTTCTGTCCTCTATCAGCGCGGCCAGAGCCTCCACGCTATTGTCGGCCAGAGCCTGAAAATCCATTTTTACGGTTGTTAACGGCGGCAGGAACATTTCATTCGGCCCGTCAGTCAGAGCGATGACACTCACTTCATGCGGTATCATCAAATCATGTTCCCAGGCAAACTTGTAGAAGAGCGCCGCCATGTCCATGTCCGTGCAGATAAGGGCTGTCGCGCCGATCTGCAAAAGCGTCGGCAGCGATTCCGGCGTCACCGCCAGCTTGTGGTCAAAGACCATCTCCTGCTCGCTGTAATAACGCTCCATGCTCAGCTTGATCTGGCTGGATTTCCAGCCTTCCTTGTCCGGCGACAAAACGCCAATCCGCCGGTGCCCGAACCCCTCCAGATATTCCACCGCCAACTGGCCCGCTTTCCGCCAGTCAGCCGCCAGCGAACGCAATTGAGGCCAATCGCCGGAATCAGCATCAATGGCCACAGCCGGTACTTTGTTGTCGGTCAGCCACTGCCTTATGGCTCCGTCCAGATCACGATCCAGAAGCAGAACACCATCGGTGGTATCGCTGAGGATTCGCAGATGCTTCTCCGTCTCAGCCGCTTCCCCGCCCGGATTTGAAATCACCACTTTGTAGCCGGCCCGCCCCGCCGCCGCCTCCAGACCCCTGATGAGATCCACATTTCTTTTTTCCAGCGGCGCCACCAACCCCAAAAGATAATGCCGGGTTCCGGGATTGCGCTTGACGCTGGAATATGGCGTGTAGTGATATTCCTTGGCTATTTGAAGAACCTTCAGCTTGGTCTGCTCGGCAATGCTGTCGGCCTTGTTGTTCATGATTTTTGAAACAGTGGAAACACTTACCCCGCTAAGACGGGCTATGTCTTTGATACGCATACTTCATTCGCCCCCTCAATGCACGACCGCGCCCAGGAAACTATTTGAGGAAAACTGTTTCCCTGCATTCTATTTCATTGTCAGCCAAATGTCAACAATCAAAATGCCGCAGCCAACTATTATGCATCAAAAATCAGGCCCGGGAAAGTGCGAACAGCCAATCTATTAACAGTTTTCTTAAACATATCCAAACAATAGCTCAACCGGACAACATCGGCCCTAAACAAAACATTTTTAAACTCGCTCTTGATCAATTTTCCAGCAAAAGCAAACGGAGCGTAACAACCTCGATCCCGGAAAAATTTTACAACGCTCAATTCAAATTAATATTTTTAATAAATACACTTCACAAACATCCACATAAACAATATAAGCGATATGAAGTCCAGAGTTCGGACTGGGTTTATGTAAGAACGGAATTGAAGCGGACAGTATACAGTCAGACTTAGACATATCAAATCAAATCGATACGCTCAATTTATATGTGACAAGACTAAAACAAATAAACAATTAATTCAAATTGATAAGATTTCATTCAAAAGTCTGAAAAAAAAGTGAAAACAAGAAAAAATTATCCTTAAAGCTAGAGCGTAAACTAAAATTCCAGGACAGTAAAGATTATATGGTAATCCGAATTTTCAAATATATAAATTTATAACATATGCAAACAACATTAATATACCACTAGTCCGAACTATCTACAACATTTTCAACTATAAAACCGCAACAAGGGGCTAGACAATTTTGCTAAATTAAAGTATAAAAAAACTCGAGTATGATAAACCTCACACCTTTGGCACAAAAAACACTGTCACAGATAGTCTGGGATCGTGTGATTTGTTTAATTTGACTATTGAATGGCTTCGGGTCTTGTTATGAAAGTTAAAACCAATGACATTGAGTCCATCCGCCACATAAACACCATAATGGTGCTTAATGAACTTCGCAACAGCGACCATCTTTTGAGCAGACCTAATATAGCTGATAATCTTGGTCTGAGCAAGGTGACAATCTCCAACATTGCCCGCGACCTCAACGATCAAAGCCTGACAGAGGATGCCGGGTTCGGGGTACCGGACAGCCGGGGCGGACGCAAGCCCCTGCTGTTGGCCCTGGATCGAAACACCAAGCGGGTGCTGGGTGCGCGCATCAGCAACTCCACCATTGAAGTGAGCCTCTGCGACATCACCGGACGCGACATTCGCAACGTCATCTCCTCGCCCCTGGAGCAAGACTGGCTGCTGGCCACAACTTCAATGGTCAGGGACATCATGGTATACACCAACACCTCCAGGGATAACATCATCGGCATGGTGGTGCTGTTCGATGACGACGTGGAAGGTATGGACGGCCCCGACGGGGATGAAGCCGCCAATAAGCTGGCCAGGCAACTTCAGGAAGCTTTGGGAATAAGGGAAGTTCGCACCTCCAGCTTCACCCGGGCCAGGGCCTTTGCTGAATCCTGGTACAAGACCCAGGCGAGCAAACGCCGCACCAGCTTTTTCTATGTAGATCTGGGGATGAAACTGGATTGTGTGGCCGTTCGCAAGAGCCTGCTTGATCCATTGCCCTGCGAGTTCGGAGCCTGCCACATGACGGCCCTGCCCTACGGCGAAAACGGCCAGTGCGTGACGGTTGATTCTCTGTTGAGTGGCCGTGACCTGAAGCGGAAAGCCGAAAAACTCCTGAATCGTGAAGTCACCCTTGAGCAATTGAGGGTCCTGGCTGAAACCGGTGATGAGCTGGTTCTTGAGTTACTGCGTGAATATGGTTACTGGCTTGGCTGCGCCCTGGCGCTGGTGGTCAACATGGCCGGTCTTCGTAAAATCATCCTGGGCGGCCCGATAAGCAGCCTGTGGACTTTCTTTGAACTGACCATGTGGAAAGGCATAGAGGGCCACGTTTCGGAGAACCTAAAGACGGCCATAAAAGTGCAGGTCATTGAAAACAGGTTCTCCAGCGGCATAATAGGCGCGGTGGCCTTGGGCCTTGACTGGTGGGTCTTCCGAACCGACCTTCTCTATGACGCCATGCCCTCTTCAATCCCCTCAGAATAAGGGCCTGACAGGGCGGGAAATCAATTAGCGCAACCCGCCCTGATTGGAATGAAAAAAGCTTGCAATCTGAAAAGAGCAGTGGTATATTTGCCAAGTTCATGCGGTCCCATCGTCTAGCGGTCCAGGATACCGCCCTCTCACGGCGGGGACACGGGTTCGAGTCCCGTTGGGACTGCCAGTAACAATACACACGTTACATAGCATTTTAACAGCCTCAAAAGTAGCATCTTTTGAGGCTGTTTTTTTGGCCCAATCAACCGCGCAGCGTCTCAATCCACCAGCCACAGTACCCCATCTGATTATAGCCGGACATTTGTCCGGGTCAGGCAACCCGTTAAAAAAGAGTAAGGTGCTTCTTGTCCGCCAATTCCGGCCGGACTTTTTAAAAGGAGCGCATTATGTCTGAATCGAAACACGTTCACCACGGTCCCAATTCCCTCGTCTGGGGAGCCCATCCCTGTGTTGACCAGACCGGCAAGTACAAAATTAAACCCAGCTTGATCGGCTATGAAGACTTGCTGTGCCAGTTGGCTGAATACCTAGATGACATCGATCAGAGGCTTGGAAGCCAGTCCACCGCAACCGAGCCCGATCATTCCTATGAAGAGCAGTGGACCGGCCGCTGGGACCGCACCGACCCCGATGGGCCGAAGAAGATTTATGTTAAAACAATCAATAGTGGGGGATTGCTTGATAATGCACTAAAAACTATTCCTCATAATATCGACAGCTTAAAAGAAGTGATTCGCCTTTATGGTAGAGCGGTCAGAGGACCCCAGACGATCGTATTGCCCTGCCCTGATGGAACAGGTGATGCTTCCCTAACCGTAAATGACGGTAATATACGGATTAATTGCCGCGCGGATTTTACAGGATTCACGAAGAGCCAGGTAACCATTAAGTACACCAAAAACGAATAGCCAACGGGCCACAACCGCTGACAACGCCCCTGATAACCATTATAAACCAGTTATCATGGGCGTTACCATTTAATAAAATCAAAATGTTAATCATCACATAGCGGGCTAAGAACTTGTCCGTAAATAAGGGATCTTGTTCTCTGGCTAGGCGCGAGTGTTTTTAAGTGGAGTAATATATTAATATTTCTAGCATTAAAAAACCAGGAGCAACAACGCCAGAGGCTTCACTATTTACGGACAAGTTCTTAATCCCCTCAACCGAAACCCCGCCTGATTACAGCCGGACATCTCTCATGGCTTGGCCTCCTTTCCGCCTTGGCATCTTCCGCTTGCGGCCGATAGCCGCCCATATATTTGATGATTAAGGAGCGGAACAGCGGGGGCCTCCCGATTTGCTATATGGTATTAATCAATATAAAAGTTTAAAGCTAGTTTTATTTTACATAGTTAACATATATTGTTTTTATTGACCAGCAAATTACCTCATGATACTATAATCAAAAATACGGCCAACAACTTAATTTTAATCAACTTATTCAGAGAGAGGGCTAACATGTCTGGTTGTGATTTTGGTTTGTATGATAAGATCAAGAAAAAAATAGGCGGGTATTCAGGTGTTTATATTGATTGCACCTGCGTGGCCAGCAAACAGTTAAACAAAGCTATAGCGCACCAGTTCAATCTGAGAATGCACTTTGGTCCGAATGAGGAAATAGAAGTAGAGTTTGAAAAATCCTTCCGGGATAAAATATCATTCCCTTATACCCGGTTTACATCCAGCCATCAGTCGTTTACAGACATGTACATACATGCGAGCGACGATTCTTTTGTCATTTATGACAAAAAGGGCGGATACGCCATATATGTATGGGATTTAGCCAAGTGTTGATTCAAGGTCTGAGCGATTCTATCTAAATAGTTCACAGCTGGAATCCCCCACTCCCCGGGATGGGTGAACTCATCCCATCACGGCGACGGCCCGCAAGAGATGACCTTGCGGGCTTTATTTATAGTTGGAGAAATAATTCCGCCACCTCCGTGAATAAAAACCCCCGAGCGTATATGGGTCTAAACAATCCCGGTTTCCGATGGGTTAATTCCGCCCGAAATTACAAAACCGACTATGTGCCAGTTAACGAACCTTCATTGTATTGCATATTATAATGCAATCGACTACCATACCTTATTGATTCTGCCAAGTTATACTTTAGCTGAACCAGCCAGGATACTGCCGCCTAATAGGCCGCAACCCATTCCCGCGCCTCAACGAACCTGTTTGAGGCTGACGGGATCAATGAACGTTACCAACAGGAGGAATTCAAACATGTTCACCCGCAAATCATTGGCCCTGCTGGCCGCCCTGCTACTCGCCCTGACAGCCTTTGGCTGCAACGGAGCCAAACAGCCGGAAAACGCGCAATCAATGACAGTTCAGTTCACCTGGAACGGCAATGGCGGCTCGCTTTCCAGCCCCAGCCCGCAACTCAACATCGGCAACATTCCCGATGGAACGGTCAGCTTCAACGTAAAAATGAAGGATCTTGATCGTAAACGCTTTGACCACGGCGGCGGAACGGCGGTCAATGACGGCACTGGCGTCATCCCTGTCGGCGCGCTGAAAAACTACAAAGGCCCCCAGCCCCCCGCACCGGAAGTTCACACCTACGTTTTCACAGTCTCAGCCATCGATGCCAATGGTCAGGTGATCGGAACCGGCACGGCCTCCCACAAATACCCTGGCAACTAAGCCACACCTACCTCCCCCGGCCCATGCATACCAGCATGAGCCGGGAACTTCTTTTACCCCTCCCGCCCCAAAAACCGCGCACAGACGATACCCAATCAAACGCCGGCACTGAAGCAACTTCCCGGCCGCGAGAGCTGGGAATGCCGACCAAGCCACATCGGAGAGGATGCGCAAGCATCCGGTGGGTCCAGGGCTAGCCCTGGGTTGCATTCTGATTGGTTCTGGTTTAATATGGTGAAGTATTATTAATGATGTGGCAGTTGGATTTGTATCATATGGAGAAAACAGATATTTCGCTACATTGGAGATGACTTTTTTATAATCGTCATACTCTTTGTGAATCCCCCCTGCGATTATTAATGGCCCAAAGGGCCGAAAAATTGCGAAGCTTCAAGCTTCTTACAACCCTCAGGAGGTTACCATGAAAAAGTATGTTTGCGTAGTTTGCGGCTATGAGTATGATCCCGCCCAGGGCGACCCGGACAGCGGCATCGCTCCCGGCACCGCTTTTGAAGATATTCCCGAAGATTGGGTCTGCCCCGTCTGCGGCGCTACCAAAGATCAGTTCGAAGCCGTCTGATATCAGGCCACGGCCGGTCATTTCGCAAAATGACCGGCCGGTTTAATTTCCGCCCTCCGCCATATTCACGGCAACCGGACGGATTTCGGTTCGAAAGATAGGGGAGAAACGATATTATTTATCTGTCTCCCCGTTTTTATCAATATAAGCTCCGCGAGATATCTTTGAGGAGCGGCGTCCATTCGCCCGTCCGCGCCCTTGGGGTGCGAGACAGCACGGGCCACCAGGAGAATGAACGATGATTTTTCCCTTCAACGCCGGCGAAGTTTTTAAAATCGCCCTTAAAATTGAAGACAACGGCCACCTTTTTTATGAAAAGGCGGCGGCCATGCCCTTCCCCGATATGATCAAAGGGCTGTTTCAGGATCTGGGAAAAGAGGAATTGAGCCACAAGGCCATTTTCCAGCACCTTCTGGACCAACTGCCCAAGGCTACCACCACCGCCACCGTTTGGGACCCTGATAACGAGCTGGACCAGTATCTGAAAATGATGGCCGATCAGCACGTCTTCAACCGCTCGGCGGACCAAATTGAAGCAATGATCAAAACCATCAGCAATCCGGTTGACGCGGTGAAAATGGCTATGGGCTTTGAAAAAGACACCATCGTTTTCTTCCTGGAGCTGATGGAATCTTCCGACACGGATGAGAGCCGCGCCCAGATTCGCAAGCTGGTGGATGAAGAACGCAAGCATCTGAAAAAGCTGGCCGACATCCTCCAGAAAATTACGGACTAGTTAAATTTCACGGCATCGACGTTTTGAACGCCGCGGCCGACACAGCCCCCCGCATAATTAATCCGGGCCCGGCCGATAAGGCCGGGCCCGGAGATCATAGTCTGATGAATGGCTGACGTGAAAAGAATCCGCCACCCAGGCCTTTACCGATCACCAATGTTGATAACGGACCGCTCCGGTCGGCAAGCCCAAACACGCGCACGAACTCCGGGGCCAAGCGGCCGGACCAACGGGCGGCCCCCACGCCAGCCTGCATGAAATTATCCAATAAGGAGACTGATCAATTATGGAACCCGTCAAAATAGTCGACAACGTGTATTGGGTAGGCGCCCTTGATTACGGCATCCGTGATTTTCACGGCTATCGCACCAGCGATGGCAGCACCTACAACGCCTACCTTATTGTCGACGAGAAAGTAACCCTGATCGACGGCGTTAAAAAAGAGTTCGCCCCCGAACTCCTGAGCCGCGTCAGTAAGATCATAGATCCCAAAAAGATCGATATCGTCATTTCCAACCACGCCGAGATGGACCACTCCAGCGGACTGCCGGACATAATGAAAGCCATTGGCGTGGAAAAGCCCCTGTATACCAGCAAGATGGGCGAAAAGGCCCTCCGGGCGCAGTTCCACGGGGCTGAGATGAACCTCCAGACTGTGTCCAGCAACGACACCATCAAGCTGGGCAAATATTCCATCAGCTTCCTGGAGACCCGCATGGTCCATTGGCCGGACAGCATGTTCAGCTTCTGCCCGGAACTCGGTATCCTATTCTCCCAGGATGCGTTTGGTATGCACCTGGCCACCTCCCGCCGCTTTGACGACGAAGTGGGCCGCAATGTCTGGGGTTATGAGGCGCTGAAATACTTTGCCAACATCCTGACCCTCTACACCACCCCCATTGCCAAGACCCTTGAGACGGTAAAGTCCAGCGGTTTTATGGACAAAATCAAAATCATCGCCCCTGACCACGGCATAATCTGGCGCTCCAACCCCATGGAGATAATTGACCTCTATGCCAAGTGGGTAAAACAGGAACCCGCCCGCAAGGCCGTGGTGGTATTTGACACCATGTGGAAATCCACCGAATACATGGCCCGCGCCCTCTCCGACGCCCTCGCGGCCGAAGGGGTTCTGGTCCGCCTGATGAACATGAAAAACAATCACCGCAGCGACGTTGTGACCGAGATCTACAACTCCGGTGCGGTGCTGGTCGGCTCGCCGACTATGAATAATGATATCTACCCGACCATAGCCGAGCTTCTCTGCTACATGCGCGGCCTGAAATTCCAGAACAAAATAGGCGGGGCCTTTGGTTCCTACGGCTGGAGCGGCGAAGCCGCCAAAATGCTCCAGACGTCCCTAACGGACATGAAATTCCAAATGCCCGTCCCGGAAGTGCGTATCCAGTGGGTGCCTGAAGAGTCGGCCCTCGAACCGATCAAAGCAATGGCCAAAGCGGTGGCCGCCGCGCTCCCGAAAGAGCCTGTTCCCGCTGACTTTAACCTTTAAGGATAGGCAGTGATCTGAAGATGGAGGGGCTTTGCCCCTCCATCTCACAAGGGTTTTTCAGGAAAGGCAGCCCTTTCTCCGGTTAAGGGAACTTTTCACCTCACGTTACATCCCCTATAAAACTAACCACTTACCTGAGCAAGCTATCCCATAATCAACAAGAGCCCCATTCTGGGGCTCTTGCGCATTCAAAAGACTTGCCATACAATATCGCCGGGCGAGTCCTCTGGAAAGGAGGTTGCCTATGGTGCAGTTCCTTGATAACGTCATCGCCGCTACGGTGGCTGGTGTTCTGGTGTTTTTCATCGTTCGTTGGTTTAACCGGCGTTAAATGAAAATCGCCCCGTGGGAACTCACCATTCCCACGAGGCATTAACCTAACTGATTCATCGAAATCAGGGGGACTTGCCCCACAGGCCGGGGGTGTTAGTAGCACTCCCGACTTTTTTAATATACTCATTTTCACCCCAAAATTCAAGTCCCCCCTGAAGACAACTGTGGGGCCTTGCGCATTAAAAAGACTTGTCATACAATGCCCCTGGGCGAGTCCTCCAGAAAGGAGGTTGCCTATGGTGCAGTTCCTTGAGAACGTCATCGCCGCTACGGTGGCTGGCGTTCTGGTGTTTTTCATCGTTCGTTGGTTTAACCGGCGTTAAATGAAAATCGCCCCGTGGGAACTCGCCATTCCCACGGGGCATTAACCTTGTGTCCAAAAACGCAGGGGGACTTGCCCCACCGGCCGGGGGTGTTAGCGCACTCCCGGCTTTTTTAATATACACATTTCCACCCTAAATTTCAAGTCCCCCGCAGACAACTGTGGGGCCTTGCGCATTAAAAAGACTTGTCATACAATGCCCTTGGGCAAGTCCCCCGGAAAGGGGGTGCCTATGGAGCAGTTCCTTTTGAACGTCTTAGCCGCTACGGTGGCCGGCGTTCTGGTGTTTTTCATCGTTCGTTGGTTTAACCGGCGTTAAATGAAAACGCCCCGTGGGAACTCTCCATTCCCACGGGGCATAACCGTCTGAGACCAACTCAGGGGGACTTGCCCCAGATGCCGGGGGTGGTGACACACTTCCGGCTCTTTTAATATACTCATTTCCATCCTAAATTTCAAGTCCCCCCGCAGACAACTGTGCAAAACCGCAGTAACTTGTGCAAGCGCAAACACTTGATTTCAATGAGATATCTAAATTTTTGAGAGATTCAGGTATATGTTTTTCCCAAATTTGCCCACTAGAAAAGATAGGATGGAAGATTAACCTTCCCAGCTAACCGCATTTCGCTATAGGCCGGAGACGGAGGTTGAAAATTTTCTTTCGTTCACCATTATTTTAGCGCCACAACTCGCTTCGAAGACTCAGCTCAAACAAGTGGCGCTAAAATAATGGTTCTCTACAGAAATTTTTCAACCTCCGTCTCCTACATTGTTGGCTGGGTGATTCGAAGAATTTCAAATTCAATAACATCGACCCGCCGGAATCCGGGGATTGCTTTTTGTCCCGTCTCCGTTCCGGGGGTCTTAGTCACGGAGCCGGGACAAAAAACAATCCCCGGATTCCGGCTCCCACTTGACTTGACCAGCTTTAGATCCATCAAAAAAGCCGATCAGGTAGCCGCCGGGAGAAATGTTTTCGTCCGGCTCCGTGACTAAGACCCCCGGAACGGAGCCGGACGAAAACATTTCTCCCGGCGGCGGTTACCCGCTTTTCCGTCATTTGAAGTTGACTACATGCTAATGCATAGGTGCTATCTTTGTTTATCACGGCTGATTAGTCAAATTCTAAAAATTTCTTCGGTGGAACACCAAATGTATCTGCAATAGCAAATAGCGTTTTCAGTGAAATGGGCTGAACGATACTTATGCTTTCAATTGTGGAAATATATCTTGCGCTGAGGTTTATTTGATCAGCCAATTGCTCCTGAGTCAGACCGTGCATTTTTCGATAATAGGCGACTTTTAGGCCAATCCATATGTATCTTTTATCATTTATAGTTCTTTCCCTACTCATTCGACTGCCCCCATACCCAATTGCATTTATTTCTAGACACCTGGCATTTTTATACTTAAAGTAGAACCATTATCGTGACATTGTAAAATATTGTCTACGGACTATAGTCTACAATAAAAAGTTTGTAATGAACCACAGTGGGGAACAATTTAAACTGGTACAAGATAGTCGCCTGCTGCCTGCTTCTATTTTCACGCTCCATTGTTATGTGAATAATCTGCAGAGTATGGTTGTGTCGGATCACGACCCATCATAACAGCTTGGGTATCATGTATTATTTGCCCAACTGATGTCTCCAGAACTTCAGCTAATAAAAATAATAAATCAAAGGACAATCTACGATTACCGCGTTCAAGGTTTGCTATGCTGATCCTAGGTAAATCCAGTTGGCATGATAGTTTTTCTTGCGATATTCCTAAGACTTGTCTTCGCCTTTTTAAAACCATGCCAAGAGCCTTAGCAGGTGACACAATATACATTTCATCATTGTGCATAACCGTATCACATTCTAAAATCAAGCATTGTGTCTGGTGAAATTTTAAACAGATCAGCTATAGTGAATAAAGTTTTCAATGATACCGGCTGAGCAATGCTTAAAGTTTCAACCTTGGAAATATATCTTGTACTCATATTTATTCGTTCAGCTAATTGCTCTTGAGTTAATCCATTCAGTTTGCGATAATAGGCAACCTTCAATCCTATCGCTATGTACCTTTGATCATTAATACGCTTTTCACTTCCCATACATTCACCTCGTATATATAAAATATCATCCGGCACGCAACAGTAAAACGCCACCTAAGATTCAAATTTCCAGACTCCATTTCGTAATTTCCTATAATAGCATGAAAATATTGATTTTTTATTTAAACAAAGAACAGCTTACTATGTATTGAAGTATCACCTCATATTTTCCGTGGTTGTACTTAATGATGGAAAAATGTTAAATATACAATAGCTTCAAGCATCAGCAACCACGGAGAATGAAATGCGCTCGGGAAACCCTGGCCTTGTTCTGGCCTTTACCTCTACCCTCTGCTATTGCTTTCTGAATATCGGCATTCGTATCATGGTGGCTGATCTTTCCATGTGGGGAATCCTTATTCTGCGTGGGGCGGTCGCCCTTGTGATTGCCGGTGCGGCGGCCGCATTCCTCAAAAGGTCACTTTTCACCAATAATAACAAGCTCCTGCTCCTGGCCATAGGCACATGCAGTTACCTATCCAGCCTGTGTACGATTAAAGCCATATCACTGATTCCGCTCTATCAGGCGCTGGTGCTGCTGTATCTTTATCCGGCCATAACGGTCCCCCTGGGCTATGTCATTAATGGCGACAAAGTAACGGGGCGTGATTGCCTCTATGTGGGTCTGGCGTTCGTGGGGTGCCTTATATTGGTTTGGCCTGATTCATCGGCGGGCCTTTCATTTGGAATTGGGCATGTGGGGGGCATTTGCACCTGTTTTTTTTACGCGATGTCATTCGTGCTGGCCAGAAAGCTTGGGGACAATAATGATGGGGGAATACAGCCGCTGTTTTATTTTGGCGTGAGCGCGGTGATAGGGACCGCTTTGAGCGTCCTACTGTTCGACTTTAACACTGGAATAAACGAGACAACCATTCTGCCGGGCCTTGGTCTGGGTTTTCTGGCCGTAACGGCCCTTCTAACGAGTTACGCGGCCCTGAGATGGCTGGTGCCATTTAAGGTGGGGATAATAGGCACCCTGGAAGTTTTCGGAGGGGCGATAGCCAGTTGGCTCATGTTCAACGATCCGATCACGGCGCGGGCACTAGTTGGCGGCCTGATCATTTTAGTGGTGGCGTTAAAACTGAGACAATCATGACATAAACGGCACCTATACCGCGGTTTAAAATTAACTTGTCATCAACCCAAGCAAGCACCACTTTCTTTGACACTAATAAAATCATTTTTCAATATAAAGATCTTTTTATTGTGGGCAGACTGAAAGAGGGGGGATTCTACCCCGCCACAGCCGCCAAGGGAGGCATAGCCACTTGAACATCGTCGATGCCGCACTTCTTAGTGCGGCATCGATGGGGGTCAAGGGGGCTCTGCCCCCTTGCGGGGTGGAGGGGCAGAGCCCCCCTCTTCAATCCGCCCGCAATAAAAAGTAGCCGCGTTGCGCGGCTAAGCAGGAAATGGGTGATGGGAATGTTACGAGGATATCTAGGCAAGTGGGGGGAGGGGAACGTGATACCATCCTTGGCAACCAAGGATAATATCGTTTACCATTAAGGTTGATCTATTTATAACGCAGTTTTCTTAATAATGCAAGTATAAAAATTTACTATCTCAAAACTTTTTCTCGATCAAATTTCTAGGTATGGTGGTAATATTAGGCTCAGGCCATAGATGTAGCAATTTTATGACCTCAAGAAATATTGGCGATAGATTTTAGATATCTTTTTCTGGTCTGTTTTTTATGGGAACAGACTAAATCTGGTCAAGAAAACCGCACTTTTTCATAAACCTCTCGGTATAAGAGACATGGAGTGCTCAATGAGGCTGACCACGGAGAAGAACTCTTTGAAATCAAAGAGGGGTTCGCGGCTGTTGGTGAAGTAGCGAAGGGGCGTGGAGAGGGCGGCCAGCACAAAGGTGGGGTGCGACCAAAGGCCGGATACATCAATCTGCCGTGGCTCAATGGCCTGACGCGATTGAAAATAGGCGATATCAAGCGAGACCTTGACCAGGGCATGGGCTCTGGCCTGAAGGGCCTCGCGGAGGGTTTCACAGGTGGAGCCGTCTTCATTGGGGAAATGGGCGGCGGTCCAGCGGGCTACGAACTCGGAAAAGCCTTGATCCGAGAGGATGTTGATTGGCCCGGCCTGCTCGTTTTCGCGGAAGAAAGTTTGTATGAGCGTATGGAGCTGTTCGGGCGTTATGTAGACGGAGGCAAAGGCCTCCGTGGCGGTGATTTGCATAAATCCTCTCGGTGGTTAGCGCGGGGGGCTGGAGTTGATTTTTTACCGCCGCCGCTATATGTGTGGCGGCGGCAGGGTTAACAGCTTACCAGGAGCCGGAGGAGCCTCCCCCGCCGGATGAGCCGCCGGAGCGGCCGGAAGAAGAGCCGCCCGATGAAGAACTGGAGGAGGATGAGCCGGACGACCCCGATGATGAGTTATTCGAGGAGCCGCCGCCAAAGAAACTGCCTCCGCCGCTGCTGCTGTTGCGTGAGGATCCGCCGCCGAAGAAGCCGCCGCCGGAGGAGCCGCGTCCGAAGAGGCCGCCGTTTTTATTGCCAAAGCTGCCGGAGGCTCCCCGGCCGCCGCTCTGGCCGCCGGTGAAGGTGCCGCCGCTGTTGTTATTGCGGCGGGCGCGGCGGCGGACGATTCTATATATAATGTAAGCGGCAATGGCGATGAGGATGATCTTGCCGAAAGAGAGGCCGCTCTTTTTTTGCTCCACAGGCTGATTGGCGTAAGTGGTGGAAGTGGTAGGGACGTTCTGGGGAGCGTTGGAGAATATGCCGCCACCACCGCCGGACTGGGGAGCCACGGAATTCATCACAGCTTCAGCGCCGCGAAGCAATCCCTGGCTATATTGGTTCTGGCGAAAGTAAGGCAGCATGCTGTTATCAATAATTTGGCGCATGACATTGTCATCGCTCTGGGAATAGGCTCCGCCGAGTTCGATGCGTACCTGCTGGTCATTGCGGGCAAGAAGGATCATCACGCCATTATTGCGGGAAGCATCGCCAACACCCCAGTTATTAAATAGTCCGGTGGCGAAGTTTTCTATGGTATTTGTGCCGGTATTATAATCGCGGACTGAACCGATGGTTACAACGGTCATTTCCACGCCGGTGTTGTTTTTAAGGTTCTGGAGCTGCGAGCGGAGGGCCGAAGCGTCCTGACTGGAGAGCACCCCGGCGAAATCATTGACAAAGCTGTCAGTAGGCTGGGGATACTGGGCGGAGGCCTGGCCGGAGAGGCCCATGACCACGGCAGAGGCGGTCATAATTATGAAGAGCGTGACCGCAGCGAAGCGGGGGGCTGTTCGGTAACGGTAACTTGTGATCATTATGTAGAGCCTCCTGGTCAAAGTCAATAAAATTTAAAAATAAGTGTTCAAATCAAAACCTAATAGAGATTGTATACCAATTTTTTATGAAGTTCAATCAATTTTTATTGCAATTTTTAAGAGGGAGGCTCTGCCCCTCCACCCCGGCATGGGGAATGGCAGATTATCATATCAAGTGTAACAGGGGAGAAAAAAGAATAGACCGCATGTTCCTAAGAGCTTAAAATCGAGATTGCGAAGTCAAAAAATTAAGCAGGTGAAACATGCGATCATATGAATATCTTAGGTGTAGGGTCCCGTGGTATAATGGTGCGGAATTAGGCACCGAAACCAAGGAGGAACTATGGGCCAAGTATTACACGGGTGCGCCCGAATGACAGAGGCAGTCCGTCGAGCGATACAAAATAGTCAAGAGAGCCTGAAAGTGCTGGCTGCGCGTTATCACATCAACCCCAAGACGGTAGCCAAATGGAAAAAGCGTGACACGGTCAGCGATTCTCCCATGGGTCCGAAGCAGCCTTCATCAACAGTGCTGTCACTGGAACAGGAAGCCCTGATAGTAGCTTTTCGCAAGCATACTTTGCTGCCGCTTGATGATTGCCTCTATGCCTTACAGCCTTCAATACCCAGCTTGACCCGTTCGTCATTGCATCGCTGCCTTCAGCGCCATGGCATCAACCGTCTGCCTGATTGTGAAGGGGACAAACCCCCGAAAAAGAAGTTCAAATCTTACCCTATAGGCTTCTTCCACATCGACATCGCCGAAGTCAGAACCGAAGAAGGCAAACTTCATCTTTTCGTGGCCATTGACCGAACATCCAAATTTGTTATGGCCCAACTATTCCCACGAGCAACAATGGCTACGGCTAAAGAGTTTCTCGTAAACCTCATCAAAGCTGTGCCTTATAAAATACATACCGTTTTGACTGACAACGGTATCCAGTTTGCCGACCTGCCCAAGAATCGATCAGGACCAACCGGCAGGTCGAGCGCATGAACAGAACCTTAAAAGAGGCGACCGTCAATCGCTATTATTATCAAACACATCAGCAGTTGAGGTGTGACATGAGAATATCTACAAAAGGCCGCTATTCACTGAGAATATTACTTGATTTGGCCAGGCATAGAGACGACGGATATATCCCTCTCAAAACTATTGCCGAAAGGGAGGGGATTTCCAAAAAATACCTCGATCAGATCATGCTCATTTTAAACCGCACCGTTTTTTCGAAATCCACTCGCGGCGCCCAAGGCGGATACAAGCTGGCCAAAGCACCGGCCGAATATACGCTGGGTGATATTCTACGCCTTACCGAAGGAAGCATTTCCCGCTTGGTTTGTCTGGAAAATAATGGCGAAGACAGTCCACGTTCCTCCGAATGTACAGCGCGATGTGTTTGGGGTGGGCTTGAAAAAGTAATGACAGATTACCTCGATAACATGACCCTGCAAGACATGCTCAATCAACATGACACAATACTGCAAATTCATCAAATCGAAAAAAAATAAACTGGTTGATATTGTTATTCGATGTTTTTCTATCTAATTACTTTATTACGCTAACTTATAGTGGTACAGTGGGCTCCAGTTTGCAGCTTACGAGCGACATCCGCCCTGGGGCACGTCAATCCCGCTGCTAGATCGGACATGCCGAGATACGATTGCCGGTCGCCAAGGGTGGAGACGGTGTGATTGCACCCTGCCGCTTCCAGCCCAGCGGCCAGAAGCGACAGTATTTTTTGCTGAGAATCCATGATGTCCTCCAAACAAAAAGACCCCGAAGGGCCTCATCATTTTGATATTTCGTCATTATTGTTGAAATTCAGCCGCGTCAGCATAACGCCACCATATTTTACGATCAGGGTTCCATTTGAAACCACTGCCGCTTAGTAAATCCCTCTTTGCCGAAGTATTGCCGGTGGCGATGACGCAGGGGCGGCCGTCTGGCACATTAACCAACTGGTAGTTGATTCCCTCAAACCGAGGTAACGTTTCCAGAACCGCACGCGAATTATTTCTGTTAGTTGACTCTTCCTTGGCGATTTTTTTCTGGCCCCTTCGAGAACGGCCGTAGGCGGCCTCCCCATCGTCATCTTCAACCACCAAGCCCACCAGTGTGGCCAAGGAATACCGCCTGGCGTAGGTCAGGGCAGAGCCATACCCTTGCGGATCTGCTTTCTGTAGCGGCATCACCATCAAAGATGCCTGCCATTGCCCACTGGCCGCATGAACCAGTTTCGTCACCAATCCCACATGGCCAGCTTCAACCGGCACAGCATACTGCACCAGCCATATGCCGTGCTTGAGCAACGCCTCCCGCGAGGCCTCCACCACAGAGTTCAATATGGCATAACGAGTTTTAGCGAATGGATTGTCCCCATCCTTCACTGCTGGGTTGATTTCAGCCTGTAGGGCAACTCTCTGCAATAGGGGATAGTTGCCCACTATGTTGCCCCAATAACCGGGGCAAGTCAAGGGATGGAAGGGGATATTGGGGAGCCCCAGAAAAGCAAAAAGCCCTTGAATTTCAAGGGCCTTAGTATGCTTTGGTAAACTTGGATGGTGGAGGCGGCGGGAATTGAACCCGCGTCCGAGAATCTTCCCCCTAGACTTCTACAGGTTTAGTTCATTGTTTGGTTCTCGCTCCGCGATCGCCAATGAACAGGCTACCGCAAAAGCCAGCGACATGCTTTTCTCACTTTCACCGTCATCTCGCCACCGATGAAAGCCAGCCCATTTGCTTACACCACAACACCACCGCGGGCCACGTTAACATTGTGATGCTAGCCTTAAGCGGCTAGAGCGTACTCGTATGAGTCTGCTTTTGTATTTAGTCCCTTTGGATTAACGAGTCATCGGGTTGCTCGACCTGCCACCTAAGGTTCAACTATCCCCGTCGAAACCATGTCGCCCCCTTTTATTTTCTTCAGTTCATATTATGAACCAAATTGAATATAATCATTCCACCACATCTTTGCAAGTTTTTTATCCGAACTTTCAGTATTTTTTATGAATAATTATTTTTTAACAAACGACTTGAATCAAATATTCAAGCCCTTTAAAGTAAATCAAAAGAATTCCGACTCATTGATCTAAGATTACAAGCTACTGATAACACTTCAATAATTATATAAACATCAAGTAGCACATCAGAAAAAGGCAACATTTTGGCTAAAAATCGTCAAACGCCGCTCAATTATGATTAAAGCTTTTTTTAGTATAGCTTTTACCATATTGGACGATAAGAAAATCAGTTGAAGGAAAGTTTGAGCCAGCTCGAACAATACTCCGGAATTAACAGCCTATGGCCGTGACTTATGAACCAGCCCAGGGAACCGGGTGCCGGACTATGAAAAATTCCAGCGGTTCAAGGAAGAGCCGGTTCTGTTGCAGTCAGTCGTCATCACATGATTAAAGATTGGAGAACTTATGAACGAAGTCAACATTCAGCCAATTAGTCCCGAGAATTCTACAGCCACGCCTAACGCCGAACTGGCCAAGATGGTCAATAAGCCTCCCCGGGAGGATCTGCTTAAGCAGATGAGCGAATCCATGCAGGTTCAGGTCCAGCAGATGTCCCTCCTGGCCCTCAAGCTGCTTGGCGGCTGAATCAGATATTGAATGGTTATAAAGAGAGCCCGCTTTTGAGCGGGCTCTCTTTATATTTCACAGTCAGCTATCAGGGGCGGTTAGGTCAGGCATTCACCACACCCTCCATCGCACCTTTTTGAAAATAAGCTATCATCTGTTTAGCTACCGCCACAGCCACATTGACCTGACTTTCCGCAGTAGAGGCTCCAACGTGGGGCATACCGATGAAATTATCCAAAGCCAGCAGAGGATTATTGGCTTCCAGCGGCTCTTTGGAGAAAACATCCATAGCCGCACCAGCCAGTTTACCGTCCTTCAGAGCTCCAGCTAAATCATCTTCGTTAACCAGGCCGCCCCGGGCGCAGTTGATGAGGTAGGCACCGGGTTTCATTTTGGCAAAAGTTTCAGCACAGATCATATTAGTGGTTTCCGGCGTTTTGGGCAGATGAAGAGTGATGAAATCACTGCCGGAATAAATTTCATCTAAGGCAGCGGGCCTGGCCCCAGCCGCCCTGATTTGATTTTCATTCAGGTAGGGATCATAAGCCAGAACGCTCATTCCTATGCCTTGAGCCATAGCCCCAACGCGCCGCCCGATAGCGCCATAGCCTATGACGCCGATGGTCTTGCCCAGAAGTTCAGTGCCGGCCAGTTTGTTCTTCTCCCAGCGCCCTTCCTTTAATGAAGAACACCCGTCCACTATGTGGCGCACCAGAGCGAACATCAGGCCAAACACAAGCTCCGCCACTCCGTTGGCGTTCTGGCCAGGGGTGTTCATAACTTTGACATTGGCGGCGGTGGCCGCCGCGACATCGATGGTGTCGACACCGGCGCCGGCCCGGCCGACTATTTTTAAATTTGCGGCTTTAGCCAGAAGATCGGCCGTGACCTTGGTTGCGCTGCGCACCACCAGACCATCATACTCGCCGATGATTTTCATCAGCTCATCAAGCTCTAAGCCCGGCTTGATATCCACCTGGAATCCGGCTTCCTGAAACAACTGGGGACAGACCGGGTCGATTTTTTCACTTATCAATATTTTAGGCACGACTTAATCCTCAACCATTCTTGTGCTGAAACTCAACCATGAACTCGATGAGCTTGTTGACATCTTCCTGAGTGACGGCGTTGTAGAGGGAGGCGCGGATGCCGCCGACGCTGCGGTGGCCGCCAAGGCCTTCCAATCCGTTCTGTGAGGCTTCTTTTTTGAAGCGTTTTTCCAGTTCCTCACTCGGCAGACGATAGGTGACATTCATGGTTGAGCGGCTGCACTGGCGGGCCGTGCCGCGATAAAAGCCGTCGCTGTTGTCAATGGCCCGATAGAGAGCCTCGGCCTTGGCCTTGTTGATGGCCGCCATGTTCGACAAGCCCCCGACGGTGTTCTTCAGCCACTTGAAAGTGAGGCCGCACATATAGATGCCCCAAACCGGCGGGGTGTTATACATGCTGTCATTTTTGATATAAATGGGATAGCTCATCATGCTGGGCACATCCAGACGGGCCTTGTCGGCAAAGGAGCGGCGCATGGCCACCACGGTCACCCCGGCCGGGCCGACGTTTTTCTGCGCGCCGCCGTAAATCAGGCCAAAGGGTTCGGTATCGATGGGGCGGGAGAGAAGTTCCGAAGACATATCGGCCACCAGCGGAGCCGGGGCGTTGTGGGGAAATTTCTTCCACTGGGTGCCGCGAACGGTATTGTTGGTGGTGATATAGATATATTTGGCTTCGTGATCGAAGTCGAAAGCATCGGGGATGTAGGTGAAATCATCTTCTTCACTGCTGGCGGCCAGGCGCGGCTTGGCGCCGCAAATCTGGGCTTCCTTATAGGCTTTGGTGGACCACAATCCCGTATTGACATAATCACAGCGGCCGCCGGGACCGGCGAAGTTGAGGGCGATCATGGCAAACTGGAGACTCGCGCCGCCCTGACAGAAGACGACGGCCCATTCATCTTCATCCAGACCCAGAAGATCGCGGAAGTCTGCCTCCGCCTCCTTGGCCATTGCCATAACTTTTTTACTTCGGTGGGTGTTCTCCATAATCGACATGCCGGTACCATTCCAGTCCAGCATATCACGTGCGGCTTCTTCAAGAACTTCCACCGGGAGTGCTCCCGGACCTCCATTAAAATTCGAAACTCTCATGTCGACTCCCCCGCGCCATAACTCATAGCGCGACTAATAAATATGTACCTCTTTGGTCAAGCACAATTTTGTACTATAAAATGAGAGTCGGGTTGCGTCAAGATATTTGTGCGTGGGTGCGTAGTCCGCACTGGACTATGTCTAGGCGAGTCTTTCCAGTAATCGCTAACACTGGCGGCCATCATCGTATTAAGAGCGTTGCCCCCTTGGCTATGGAGATGGCCATAGCCAAGGGGGCAACGCTCTTAATACGATGATGGCCACCATACCTCACTATTACGGGAAGGGCTCACCTAGACGAAGGATGCGCGAGCATCCGTGGGTCCAGGGCTATGCCCTGGCTATGCCCTGGTTAGCGGAAAATAGTTTTAATATAGCGCTCGAAATAGGCGTTGTTGTTCAGTAAAAGGCAGCCGTTCCAGGCCTGACCGGTCCCGGCCTCGCGGGCCAGATCATTGGCCAGAGCGTAGCCGGCCGCGTTGGTATCGCCATAGACAAAGATCACCTCCAGGTTGCTTCCAAACTCCATACGCAGTCGGCCCAAGGCGTCGCGCACTGTCTGAGGTTGGTCATCACCCATGAATTCCGAAAAAACCAAGAGCACCTTGCGGCCGGGAATGGCCATAAGATCATTGGCCGTCTCGGTCAGGCCCATGGCCAGAGAAGCCTTGTCCGGGTCCGCGACCAGACGGGAGACAGCCGCTTCCATCTCCGGGCGATAGAAAATTGAAGGGCCGTAAATGGCTTTTTTAGTTGGACGAGAGCCTTCGTCGTTCCACCAGGCTTTAATTCTGGAGGGAACATCACGATAGGTTTCCAGAGGCTTTTTGACTATGGGCACCAGCGCGGCGATATAGGAGGTGTCGGGAATATAAATGATCGTTCGCAGAATAGTGGTGTTCAACCGCCCGGCTTCGGAGAATCCGGCGCAGGCTGAAGCGTCGGAGCGGGAGGCGCTGGGGCCGACTTGACCGATATAGCCCTTCAGACTGGACATGTCGGCCAGCACGACGATACCGGGCTGGGTGGCGGCCGAGTGTTTGGCTGAAGCCAGGGTCTGCCCATCCGCTTTCCAATCACGATGGTCTTCAGTGGGTGAGAGGTAGACCCGGTGCCACATGCTGCCGCCTGTGCCCTCACTTTCCACCGACGCCTGCCAGCCGGCCCTGGTCAGGGCTTCGGCTTCGGCCTGGGCCCGCCAGGGGTCCCTGTAACTGCCCACATATTGGCCGTACACATTTTTCTTAAAGGCCTCACCGCTGGCCGCCGATGATTCCGGCCCCAGGGGACGTCCAGCCGTCTGTTTGACCTGATCACTGAGCTTGGCTGATTTCAGGCTCTGCCCCTGAGTCTGGGCGGTGGTCGATTCAATCTCACCCGGATGATCGACCGGCACGACCTGATAACTGCGCACCAGCCCTTCAGCTTTCAGACGCTGACCGAGAGTCTCGGCATCGGCTTTTTCACCAAAAAGCCCGGCCAGCACCAGATAGAACTCGCCCAGGTCGGTCTTGAAAACAGTCCCCTTCTCTTCCAGCCTCCTCTTCAGCACAAAAGCAGTCAGGCCCTGGTTTCGCAGATTGCCGGCCATTCTTTCAGCCGGTTCAATATCCAGATAGCGGCCGACAAAAACCGAACTGTAGAGCCCATCCGGGAAAAGGCGGCCGATGGTGCTGTCGTAGACGCTGCCAGCCACCGAGCCGACCACGCCGGGCTCGGTAACTTCCGCGCCGTCCGGGCCGGGGCCTTTAACCGTCATCACCTGCGGTTCGTTGTTTGGCTCTCCGCCGCAGGCGGTCAGGCCCCAGAGAATGATCAGAAGAGAAGTCAGCATCATGTTTTTTTTAAAAGAATGTTGCATATGGCTACCTGTGCATTATAATAGTAAATATTTGCCCTCTTGGTTTCTCACCCCGTTAATTTTAAACCATCATGGCCAAAGAAACCAGCCTCTTCAATAACTGAAGAAGGCAGCCTTTGCCTGGAACGCGGCCATAGAAGAAGCACGGGGCAAAGCAAAAATTTCCTCTGAACGGCAAGTATTACCTATATGTTGTATGGCCTCAAGAAGTCTCCAAAATTAAAAATCAGCAAAAACAGCAACTTAAATATTTCACATTTTTTGGCCCGTCAATTGCTTATAAATCCCGCGAAAGCGAAGAACCCCCGAATGGGTTCAACGATAGTTTAGAGGAAACCTTTTGTCCGCCATCCCAGTGCGACGGCCCTGAAGGGTTCGTAAAAATGCGAGGCACCATATGAAAATCACATCAACCGATCATGCGGAACATCTGAGGAGCCTTCAGAATAGCGGCGACGCCAATAAGCTGAAGGAAGACCTTGGCTTTTCCCGTCTTCTGGAAGAGAAAAGCCAGGCCGCCCCGGCCACCGCGGAGAATGCCACCGGCGCCAGCGTGGCCAACATGATGAACAACAGCGGCCTGGTGGGCATGATCATGGCCAATAAGGGTGTATCCGAAGTCAGGAACACTCCCCAGCAGCAGTTGGAGAGCACTCTGGACAAGTTGGATCAGTATGCCAGCGCCCTTGGCGACAGCAGCAAGACCCTGAAGGACATTGAGCCGCTGGCCGAAGACATGCGCAAGGCGGCCGGCCAGCTCTCTGAAACCAGCAGCAAGCTCTCTGACGACGACCCCATGAAGGGTCTGACCAATGAGGCGGCGGTTCTGGCCACGGTCGAAGCCATGAAGTTCAAGCGCGGCGACTACGTATAATCAGGGCGGCAATTAATTCCCGCCGGTTTCAGGCGGATCCGGGTGAGGAGCTGAGGTTGTAATCATGCAGATTACCCAACACAACAGCTATAACAGTTTAGGCAGGATAGGCCCTCATTATGAGCGGCCGGAGTATCGTCCGCCTGAGCAGAACGCCCCGGAGACCCAGCCTGAAACCACGCGCGGGGACCGCAGCACCCTCAGCACCCGCAATACTGATGTTCCGGTCAAAAAGGCGGTGGCCATGCCGACGGGCAAGGTCAACCTGGCCGCGGCCAAAGATTTGACGGAAGCCACAGCCAGCCTGATTCAGGGCCTCACGCCGGAGAGCACCAGCCAGGAACCCCACATGTGGCTCCGTTCCAGCCTGATGACTCCGGTTTATGCCTAGTTCACTAAACCCCTAACCCGCCGGAAGTCGGAGTTTGATTTTGTCCTGTCTCCGTTCCGGGGGTCTTAGTCACGGAGACAGGACAAAATCAAACTCCGACTTCCGGCTCCCGCTCGTCCAGGCACACTTGCCCCCAGGAAAGCCGACCAGGCAGCCGCCGGGAGAAATGTTTTTGCCCGGCTCCGTGACTAACGACCCCCGGAACGGAGCCGGGCAAAAACATTTCTCCCGGCGGCGGTTTTCCGCTTTTCCACTGACGGACTTTAGGCCGGAAAGTGGGTGGACAGGAAAATTTATAAACAGCCATAAAGCTGACTCGCGGAAAAATCACACTTTTTGCCTATTCGTGAGCCGTCGGTCAGAGGTAAAAAACAGGAAATGCCCAGTCAATTCATATTTTCTTTGCTGGTAGTCATGTTTGCCGCTGACAGCAACATTGCGCTCCCGACGGCCGATGAGATGGCTGGTTTGGCTGGCCGGATGGTGCTGGCCCAGAAGAAACCCCACGATCCCGGCAACTGCTTTCACTGGAAGGGCTGCAAGGGCGACAGCATTGGCGCTATGTGGACGTTCGATCCAGATCGCTGCAAGGCCATTGGCGGCAAGAGCTGGATGGATGAAGCCGGTGAATGCTATAACCTGCCCGATGGCGCTCAAGTCGTAACAATTCCTCCGCGTTCCTGACAGAAGCGCGGAGTTTTTTAATCCTGGCTGTTTCGCAGCAGATCCGGCAGCGTGGTTCCGGCCAGGGTGGAAATATGCCCGGCCATTGAACTTACCGCCGGGGCCAGCCCACCCTCCCCTGCCCCGGTTTGGGAGCCGCGCAGGACTTTTTCCAGATGCTTCATCTGCTCCTCCATTTCACTCATGATCAAGCCGGCCTTTTCATTCAGCCCCTCTTCCAGTTTGCCCCGGTAGGACGACTTCAGCACCGGACCCAAAACCGCCGTAGCCACCGGCACCAGCGGCCAGGATGAAAAGAATGAGGCCAGCGAATCGCTCCAGTCCAGTTGAATCATATCCTGAAAAATCTCCCTACTGAAATCCGGGCCGATATCCGCCGCCAGAAGCCGCGAATCAGACCGGAACCCGGTCAGAGTCAGAGCCACATGGCCCAGCGCCTTTCTGATAGTTTCCCCCAGCCACAACCCCTGACGAAAAAATATCATCCGCAGTCCCTGTCGGCCGCGTTCATTGACCGCCTCCATCACTTTCCGGTAATTTTTAAATAAACCGAAACGGCCGGATTTTTCATCGTAATACTTCATCAGATTAACGCGCCACAGTCCAAGCTCACGCTCCAGATTGTCCAGAGCCACCCTGGGGATTTTGGCGCACAGGTTATCCCACATGTTCAGGCAGATGGCCGATATCAATTCATCGCGCCCGAAACGCTCGGTAACCCGGCCGGTGCGCAGTTTCTGGGCCACTGAACTGACCGGCACAACCCAGACGCCGGAATATCGCGACAGGATTTCTTTCATGGCTGAAAGTTCATCCTCAGAGGCCACATCGGCCTTGGTCAGGACAAAGCAGATGTGATTGCCGCCGGCAATGAGCGGCTCGATTATTTTCTCTGTTTCAAATTTTTCCAGACGGGCCGTCTTTGCGTCGACGCAGTATAAAATAGTATGGAACCAGTCGCGAATGTCGCCGCAATCGCGCTGGCGGAGTTCAGTTGAAATTAATTCCCGCCATTCATCAGCTTTGTCGGCTTCCAGCCCCCAACTATCATAGATATTGATGTTCAGCCCGTTAACCTCCATTGGCGGGTGGACAAAAATTCCTTTCTCAGTGGTCGGGCGGGCAACACCGATCTCGGCCGAATTATGGCCCAGAAGATAATTCAGAAGCGATGACTTCCCTACTCCGCTTTTTCCAAGGATCAGCACATTGGTGCTGTCAAAGCGTCGAGGTTTATGAGGCATATTTGTCACCGCTCATAACTCTTTTGCAGGGTATGAACCTTCGAAGTTTCCAGGCATTGGGCCAGGCCTTAAATATCTGAACCAGTTCACCAACGAAAGCGTTGGGCTCGCCTCTGACATTCATTGGCTAAAACTCTCCTTTTTTATAATAAGATTTTACCAGCGCCTCCAGACTGGCGGCGTTGAAAAAAGATTCCAGCGCGGGCTTGCGCCCCTCCAGGGAGGCCTGGACATAATTGCGGCAGAGTGTGTTGACGGCCAGCCCCATGGCCGTGGTGACGGCGGCGGCCACAGTGGCGTTGATGGTGCCGCCCAGCCAGGTGCCCACTCCGGGGATTATTTTCACTAAATTTCCGGCCAGCCCCCGGCCGACATAGGAGACGGCGGTTGAGGCCAGGCCGCTGGAAGCCATAGCGTCCAGCTTGGGCAGATCCCAGATTGAGGCCAGATGGGCCACCATCGTCACCTGATTGGCAATCAGGGCCGGGGAATCGGCCATTGGTATGGGGGCCGCGCCGATGGTGGCGGCCAGGGCGGCATGCTTCATAACGCTTTTACGCCCGGCATCATACTTTCGCTCCAGCCCCTCAGCCACAGCGGACAGGAGAGCTTCATGCAGTGATTCAGGCAGGTGTTCCACTGACCAGTCTATAATTTTGTCCACAAAGCCCAATTGGGCTTTCAGCGTTTCATCAGTAGTGGTTTCAAAGATTTCCTGTCCGGGCATTTGGGATATAACGGCAGCTTTCATTTCGGCGGCGTTCTCTTCAGTCGAGCTGTCTACCTGAGTCAGCATTAAGGCCGCCGGCAACTTTCGCTCGCGGAAACCGTTTAGAAACTCCGCGTCAAGATCAGTGAAACGGGCCGCCGGGAGACTCAGGCAATACCAAACCAGATGGATTCTTTCCTCCATTGAAGAGCGGTTTCCGATGAAATCGAAAATCAGTTCGCGGTAACGGCTCTGGTTTTCCTGGCCCGACTCATAACCTTCACTATCGAACAGGTTGATTAACTGGTGGCGATAGGTATTTATGCCGCGGGTGACCGGATACCCGGCCCCGCTCTCGGCCACCCGGCTGCCGAAGACCAGATTCACCAGCGTGCTCTTGCCGCTGCCGGTGGGGCCTAGCACCAGAATGTTGGGCTTTTGTATGGAATTTCTTATCTGCTCGAAATCTTTGGCAAACTGCCCGGCATAATCAATCATTGCACACCTCAACCCAAAGAGATGAGACATTATATCATTACCAGGGCTTTTCCGGCGGTTTCAATTTTTATGCGTCCAAGCCCCGGAAACGGGGCTTGGACTCAGGGCCGGTTTACAGCAGGACAGCCCGGACCTGGCCGATCAGCAGTTCATCGCCGGGCTTTATGGTCATACCCGGCCCGACCACCTCGACGCCGTTAACCCTTATGCCGGTGGCGGAGCCGAGATCACGGATGACCCAGCCATCATCTGTGACAATTATTTCAGCATGCGTGGGGGAAATAGTGTCCGCGTTCACCACCACATAATTTTCGCGGGCGGCCCCCAGCTTCCACTTGCCGACCGGCAGGCTTAGTTTCTGGCCGGTTTCAGGGATATCCAGCACCCAGGAGGTGGCCACCCGGTCACTGCGTACCCTCATTTCCTGGTGATACCTCCGCCACAGCCAGTAACCAAGGGCCAAGAGGAAAAGGAGAATCAGCCAGAACAGCGGATTGTACCAGAGGCCCGTGTCGCGGCTTCCGGCGGGCGGGGCCGCGCTGACGGCCTGATAGCCGGTGTCGGCCATGCTCATCCTGGCCGTTGATTCTCCGCTCCGGGCGGATTCATCGGCCTGTTGAGCCACGGTTTCTGAAGAAACCACATTGCCGACGCCGCGTTCAATCGCTCCCACTCCACCGGCCAGGGCGCCGCCGATGGCCAGACCTTCAGAGTCGGTCATCCGCATGGAGTTGCCATATGAATCAGCCAGATTGCCGTTAGCGGCCAGGGCCCGGCTGGTCTGCGGCGGCTGAAGATAGAGGTTGACGAACCTGATATCCCGGCCGTCGGTACGTATCAGGTCGGCGCTGACCGCGCTCTTGGGGACAGTGCCGTCAAGGTCGAACCGAATTTTATAAAGACGCTTGCGGTCGCCCTGGGACAGGGATCTCTGCTGATCCAGAAGGCCGTAAACACCGCTTTGCAGCTCGGCGGCTGTTCGGGCGTCAACGTTGAGGCCGCCGGTCTTGGTCGCCAGTTCCTTCAGGTTTTCCAGATATTGTTTGGAAGTCTCCTCCGGCAGGCCTGGAATGCCGACTGTGGATATTTTTACATTATGCTCACGGGCGCTCTGGAGCACCTGCTCCCTGGTGACGTCGCTGCCCTCGTCATGCCCGTCGGTCACAACCAGAAGGTGGTGGCGGCCGGGCAGGTTTTTTAACAGATCAATGCTGTAGAGAAGGGTACGGTAGAGCTGGGTTTTGTTCCCGGCCGGCTGAAGCTGGGCCAGACTGTTTTTAAACTCCAGACGGTCGGCGGTGAAGCCGCGTTCGAGCTGCACGTCGTCATTAAAGGCCAGAAGGGCCAGCCGTTCCTCCGGGTCAAGATAATCGACATAATCCTCCAGGGCCTTTTTGGCCGCGTTCAGGTGGGCCGGGGTCAGGCTCCGGCTGGTGTCCACCGCCACCACCATGTTGGCCGGGTCGGTCGGCATGGGGCCGCTGATGCCCGTGGCCACTACCGACCGCCCGCTGGGAGCCAGCCGCAGCGAATAATCGGCGGCGTTGACATTGCCCTCAGGCAGGGCGGCCACCACGTCCACTTCAGGCCATTTGGACGTATCCACACTGATGAGATTGAAATTCTGGGCCCAGAGAAGCGGAGTCCAGAACAGGCTGAAGACAGCCGTTAAGAAAATATACCTGAGCATGATGTTCCTCCTGAATATTGAAATCCCGCAAAATCTGGGGCGGCGTAGAAATATGGCCGAAGGGTGATTATCAGAGATGAGACTCTGGTCTGATTTGTGAAAGACGGAAAAAATGGACGGCCGGAGGCCATAGAATAAGAGTGGAAAATAAGGCGGATATATGAAGGAATTTTTTTACCGGAAAATTACGAATCGTATCAGGGTTGAGTATCGATAAGGAAGAATTGCGCGGCGGGCGCAGCAATTCTAATTATGGCCGATGCCGCTGCATAACGCCGGGGTCGAGCACAGCGAGACGGAGCGCACGCGACTGGGTTTGACGGAAAAATAGCCTCTCGCGAAGCAAAAACCACGCTTTTTGTGTAGCGGAGGGGCCGTAAGTTTATGGGAAAAAGCCATAATTAGAATAGCTGCGGCGGTCGGAGATATGTTTTTTCGATACCCGCCGGGCGGCGGGTATCGAGTTCTCGCAGGTTATCAGGCGGCGAAGTCTGAGGTTTTGTCCTCTCTGGCCCAGATGCGGTGCTCTTTCATGGCCTTGATGAATTCCTTGACCATTTTGTCAGAATCGCTGTCAAGCACCAGGCCGGAATCCTTGGCGTCTTCCGGCAGCCCGGCGGCCTTTAACATCTCCTTGGCTTTGCCGGGGAGACCGATGGCTTTCAGGTGCCGGTAAGCCTGACGCAGGTGATATTTGGCGTCGCCGTCAGCCATAAGGGCCTCGATGCTGGCGTCGCCCTCCGGCACCACTACCGCATCAAAGAGCGCGGCTGGATTTCCGGCCAGAGAGCCGTCCACAATCAGATCCTTGCCTTCGTCAGTGCGAATGGCCCCCATGTGCGGAGCAATCAGAATGCAGTGTACGCCCTCGTTCTGAAGGTTCTTCACCAGGGCTGAAACTGACTTATAGCTGACCCCGTCGGCCGCTAAAAGCGAGACCCGGCGTGACTTGATGACCTGGTCGCCTTTGGCATACAGGCTGAGGGCCGGATCACCCTTATCGAGCCCGCCCACCGGCTTAGGCAGTTCCCGGCTGAGCTGTTCCTTACTCAGCTCCAGCCCCAGATTCATGGCCACGCCCCTGGCCAGTTCGTGATCGATTCTGGTCAAGTGGTCAACCACCCTTTCACGGATGTAGGAACGGCCGACCTTACCGAGTTCGAAGCTGAAAGCGTTGATGATATGCTTCTTTTCAAAATCGGTCTGGCTGATCCAGAAGAGGCGCGGGTGTGAATAATAATCGGCAAAAGAGGGGCTGCGGTGACGCACCTTTTTGCCCTCGGCCTTGGCCGGATAAGTGGTGAAACCGCCGTTTTCAGCCGCCTCAGGCGCTTCGCGGGGCCAATTGCCGCCGATGGAATTGGGTTCGTAATTGGGGCCGGTATCCAGGCGCATCTGGTGCTGGCCGTCGCGCTGGTGATTGTGAACCGGGCAGAGGGGCCGGTTGATGGGCAGTTCGTTAAAGTTGGGGCCGCCCAAACGGTGACGCTGGGTGTCCACATAGGAAAAGACACGGCCCTGGAGCAGCGGATCATCGGAGAATTCGATGCCGGGCACGATATTGGCCGGGCAGAAAGCCACCTGTTCGGTCTCAGCGAAAAAGTTGTCGGGATTGCGGTTGAGAACCATTTTGCCAACAATTTCCACAGGCACCAGAGCCTCTGGGATAAGCTTGGTGGCGTCCAGAATATCGAAACCGAATTTGTGTTCATCCGCCTCCGGGATAATCTGGAAACCCAGCTCGTATTCAGGATAATCCCCGGCCTCAATGGCCTGCCATAAATCGCGGCGATGGAAATCCGGATCGCGGCCGGTCAGGAGCTGGGCCTCATCCCAGATGAGAGAGGATTTGCCATAAGTCGGCTTCCAGTGGAAGCGGACGAAATGACTTTCGCCGCGAGCGTTGACCAGCCGGTAGGTATGGATGCCAAAACCTTCCAGCATACGCAGGCTCCGGGGGATGCCGCGATCGGACATGGCCCACATAACGTTGTGAAGCGTTTCAGGCTGAAGGGAAATGTAATCCCAAAAGCTGTCATGGGCGCTCTGGCCCTGGGGCATTTCGTTATTGGGCTCCGGCTTGACGGCATGGACAAAATCAGGAAACTTTATGGCGTCCTGTATGAAGAAGACCGGCGTATCATTGCCGACGATGTCGAAGTTGCCTTCACTGGTATAGATTTTGGTTGAGAAACCGCGAATGTCGCGAACCGTGTCCGGGGAGCCGCGAAAACCTTGAACGGTGGAAAACCTTACAAAAACCGGAGTGATGGTTTTGGGATCGCGCAGAAAAGCGGCTTTGGTATATTTCTCCATGGATTTATAGACCTGAAAGTAACCGTGAGCGCCCGAACCGCGGGCATGAACGACGCGCTCGGGAATTCTTTCCCGATCAAAGTGGGCGATTTTCTCATTGAAATGAAAATCCTCCATCAGCTTGGGCCCCCGGTCGCCGATGGAAAGAATGCTTTGATTGTTGGCAACTTTAACGCCCTGTGTGGTGGTCAGAGGTTCGCCCTCGCTGTTCTGGCGGAAAACGTCCATGTCTTTGGATTTATCGGTGGTGTTGTCCGGCAGTTTCTGGGAACCGGCCGTCATGGGTTCCGCGCCTGGAGGCGTCGGTTTTGGCGTTATTTTTATAAGCTCAGGGTCAATAAGATCGTCATAATGGGGCTGAGCGGCTTTTTCATCGGTAAATGGGGGCTGTCCGGGAGCGGAAGATTTGTGCGCCTTCTTTACTTTTTCGGTCATTTTATCCTCCAGAGTTGACGGTTGAGTGGCCGCTTGGGGCCATAAATTTTTGCGATACCATATAAATATTGGTACCATATTTGAAAATAATATCATATATAAACCAATATAACAAATATTTTTCCACGTATTAATTTGTATTTAAAATGCTGGCCAGGCGGCCGGTCCGCTCTTAATAAAATCGGGGCCGATGCCCCGCTCTTCTCCAGCTCAGACCGGCTGCGGCAGCAATTCTCAAAGTAGACGGCAATTTTAAAACAGCAGGTCGCCCCGCAAGGGGTGACGGAGCGCCAGCGACTGGTTTTGACGGAAAAATAGCCGCTCGCGAAACAAAAACCACGCTTTTTGTGTAGCTGCGAGCCATAAGTTCATGGGAAAAAGCTTACTTTGAGAATTGCTCCGGCAGCGGGCCTTCAACACCATTCCGCCCTTCCGGCATGGGGCTGGAAGGGCGGAAACGGCTCTGGCTTCTTCAGAGTATGACCAGCCTGATATTATTTATTTTCCAGCCTTTGTCACACCTGATCAGAATGTGGTTCGGATTCAGTGGTTGACAGATGGCCGCACAAATTTACTCGAGAAAATTTGTGCGGCCAGTAGTGAAATATGTCAAACAGCCCGGCGGCCGGTCACCAGGCTAATCAGAAAAACGATTATGCCCACAATAAAAAGGGCCTTGGCTATCCAGGCGGCGGTTCCGGCCAGAACCCCAAATCCAAGGACAGCGGCGATTACAGCGATAATAAGAACAATAACTCCCCAAGTGAACATATGAACACCTCCTCAAAGTGTGCCTTTGGCAGAATAGTATGGCATATCAGCCGGTTGTAGTATTATTGCGCGGGATGATTCCAGGCCTGGGCGGCCGATGTGAATTGAACTGAAGGAACCCGCGAGCGTTATGGGAAGACAGGAAAAACCTGAGGCCCGAACCAGAACTTGAATTCATTATAGACGATGAAATATGATACGTCAAACATTATCACCAATATATTTTTATATATCGCCAATAATTACATTAAGAAAATAAAATAAATTCAATTTTTGACGGACAATAACAAGATAGTCTGGACAAGAGATGAATATAGTGATAATTTAAAGGCGTGGTTCGGTTTTATTTATAAAACCAAGAGAGGTAGCTCATGCTTGTAAGCACTTTAACTTTTATTATTGTCGGCTTCATGTTCATCGTTTTGTTCAGCATGATTCCGGTCATCTGGCGTATTCGCACAGATTATTTTGGTATCGGTGATATTGACGAGAACAGTTATACAAGATATGTACGTGAATTTCACGATCTGGCCGAGGCGACCCGGGAAGACTCGCGTCGGCCGGATGTCATGAAGACTTCATCCCTGGATGCCTCCGAGAGGCCGGACGCCAATGATGTGGCGGCCGACAGGGTGGGAGAAAGAATCAGATACGCCGGTTCCGAAACGTCTGATACGGCTGAAGACCTGGCAGACAGCGAACCCAGCGGCGGCCGGACTTTAAACGCCGCTCAAAGTAAGGCGGTTGACCGCCAGGATCAGAAAACACCGGAAACACGCCGCCGGGAAGACTATTCAAATATGGCGGCCCAGACGGGTCAAAATAAAGCTGAAGCGGTGCAAACCTTTGTGGAAGAAGCGGCGGGCACTGCCAGTGCTGACGCCGCAAGAGCCATAAGGGATGAAACCAAAATCGAAAAGAAATATGACCGCACAGTCAATGCGGCCGCAAGCTCCATGGGCGAAAGGCCGCTGCCTGAAGAACGGGCCTATGTCACTGAAGACGGCCGGGAACATGGCAAGGTGGCCAGGGCTGAGGAGTGGGTCTCCGACAAGGCTGAAGAGGTCAAGGAATGGGGAACGGAAAAGATTGAAAAGGTTAAGAAGTGGCTTGACAAATAAAAGGCGTCGCCAGAGACGCCCAAGTTGAGCCGAAACAACCGCCAGCCGGGCAAACATACTCTTTTGCCCGGCTGCCAATTGCCAGTTCAGGCGGAAATTACCCCTTAGAGTTGTTCGGCCCCCAGGCAGCAATTCTCAAAGTAAATGGCAATTTTAAAATAGCAGGTCGCCCCGCAAGGGGTGACGGAGCGCCAGCGATTGGTTTTGGCGGAAAATAGCCGCTCGCGAAACAAAAACCACGCTTTTTGTGTAGCTACGAGCCGTAAGTTCATGTGAAAAAGTTTACTTTGAGAATTGCTGGCCCCCAGGCCGACCTTGCGCCCGAGTCGCTTGACTGCGGGTCAAACCTGGCGAACGCAACAACAGCAAGCGAATCGTGATGCGAACCCGGCCTGTTTGGGGTTCGCATCGCAATGGAAGCATTTGACAACCAAACTTTTACTAACTAACATTCGTTAGCCTTAAAGGTAAATTTTAAACCCTCACATGGGCAGGGCCGTAAAAGACATCATCAGATTGCCGACCGAACCGCCGGAAGCCTCCGGCACCTCACCAAACTCGCTTAAAGTAAATTCCATAATAAAAGGAATACCTTCAGCCGCCTCCTGAAGCTCAGCCACCACTTCGTCCATGCGCTCGGCAATTGCATCCATCCGGCCGAAACTGCAGGCCAGATGATAGGCTCCGGGTTTGGTGCCGTTCATTTTCTTCCGCAATTCCCGAAATGTACCGCCAATCGCCTCAACCAACTCATCCACAGTGGTCTCCAGCTTAATGGCCCGGTCACCAATCTGGATGTTGGTGCCCATGGCGATTGAATCATCCGAATTTAGGAACATGGGGTGATGCACATTCAGGTGGCCGGATTCATACTTGACCGCCAGGGGATTCATCATCGTGGCCACCATCATGTCCGGCCCGCGCAGAAGGTCGCCGTCAAAACCGCTGTAATTGGTCATCCTTTCCAGCACAGGACGGTTATCAATCTCAATCAATTTTCGGCAGCCTTCCATTTTGGTAATCACCCCGATGTCGTCAGTTTCACGATAAGCCGCTCCGGTAAAGAGATTGGCTATGGGCTTGTCGGCGTAAAAAAGGGCCACGGCCATACCGTCGCCCACCCGGCCGTCATCGGTGAAGGTGCACCAGTCGCCCATGATATAATTATCAATGGCGCTGCCTCCAAAAACAGGCAGATTCCCGACCGCTTCACGTATTCCCCTTATGTAGCCCTCTTCAAAACCGGGATTGGCGGCCAGATAACAATAGGCCGGCATTTCAATCCGGCCTGACTTACGGTGGGCTTCCAAAGCGGCTTCACGTCCGGCCTCAACCCCGTCATCCTCGTTTCTGGCCGCCGCCACCGAAACCAGCAACCCATCGCCGGACAGGGCCATCATGCCCGCAAAACAACCGCCGCCGACCAGGCCGTCCGGCAGCACCACGGCTCGGAAAGAAGTGTTGCCTATCAACGGCGCATCTGGCATAACCTCCTGAATTCCAGCCAGAAGTTCATCAACATCATGATCGCTGCTGACATAGACGAAAGCCACTTTGACCGCCGCCAACCCTTCAGCCGCCATCAGGGCGCACTCCCTTCCTGCACTCTTTGAATCTTCATTCCTGCTCCAACCTGTCTTAGCTTTCAACATACTGACCACCTTCAAGAAACGTTCGTTTACGGGAGACCGACACGCACTGTCTGTTGCCTGTTCAGGGCAGGTTGGCCGTGCGCCGGCAAGTTGATAATTTCGAACTCCTTGTCTGCCGCACCAGACTGATAAACAGCGGTGCCAACCCGATCATGGCCGCTTAATACGAAGCGGGCCCCTTAACATCCCGATTCCTGACGGAATCGGCGTATGATGCCGTTACCTTACAGGCAGTCTGACGATAAAGCAGTACAATTTAAAGGGATAACGACACCAAAACATGCTATTTAGACTTATGTTACACTTAAATTAACCCTTTAGCAAGCATATATTTCAAGAAATTTGCTAAATGCTCATATCTAAAATCACTGGCGTTTCTTAAAGCGGAACAGAGACTAAATATATTGTTATTTTTATATATTTAGAGTTTTGACAGTTCACGGAACACACGGCGAAAGCCGGACTGGGGTGAAAAAGTTGGGCAAAAAAGATAATGATTCGGTATTTCGATGGAAGAGTTAGATCTTGCGATACAACTTCAGGCTGCCTTTGCGGCCACCTTCATATTGACACCTATAATTTCTTTTATATGAGAAAATTCATTAAACGGCAAGAATTAATTACAGTGCGGCCGTAATTTTCTGAACATTTGTTCGGGCCAGGGGTTCATACCAAATAATTTATAAATATAATCAATATGTTATTACCGTCCTACCGACAGAAGTTCGGTGGCGCGGTTAAATGCTCGAAACGTCATAAACGGCTTTTTGCCGATTCAGACAGACCCGGCCTCTTCAAAGTTCCCTGAACTTGCCTCCAGCAGCCATTGGTCAAGCTCCAACTGGGCGGCCCGGACGGCGTCGGAAATGGCGGCGGTCATTATGCGGCTCTGCTCCCGGTTGTTCCATTTGGCCCCTTCAGGGGGTATGTGCAAAGGCTCGCCAAAAACCATGGCTAAATGCGCCCCCGGCAGCGGTATGCGGGTTTTGCTCCAGCTTTTTTCAAAAATATAGCTTTTGTCACAGGCCGTACCGGCCGGATAAATGGGGCAGCCGGTTTTGGCGGCCAGATAAATGGGGCCTGGTTTGGCAACCTGGCGCGGCCCCTTGGGGCCGTCAGCCGCGAAGATGACGCTCTGGCCGGCTTCCAGGCTCTTCTTCAGAGCCAGAATACCGCCCATCCCACCCCGCGAAGATGAACCCCGCGCGGCCTGGAAACCCAGCACCCGCACGGCCTGGCTCAACATCGAGCCATCGCGGGAGGCGCTGACCAGAATGTTGGCCCCGCTGTGGCCAAAGTGCGGCAGCATGGAAAGATCCTCAGAATGCCAATGGGCGAAAATGACCGGGCCGACCTCCAAAAGGTCAGGGTAGCCGACCAGGCGCGTTTTCACCAGCCGCGAAGACAATTTCAGAAACCTGGCCGCCCAGCGCGGCCAGTTCAGGACGAATCTGTGATCTTCAATCGAATTTACATTATGCTCAGGCCGGGTTTGCTGGACATCGTCTGTCATACATTTTCCTCATCTTCGCGCCGTTCTTCATCGCCCTCGGTCAGGGCTTTCAGGCCCTGGCGCATGGGCATAACTAAAAGCTGTCGGCAGATCAGCGCGGCCGCCAGTATCATGGCCACATTCAGAATTATTCTGGAGGCGGACAACCGATGATATCCGCCGATATTTATCAGAGTGATGGAAGGCCAGGCCGTCAGGGCTATGACGGAGATGGAGGCCAGGCTGGAAGTAACCATATAGATCAGCCCGCCGTAACCAGTCGGAGTCTGGGCCAGGTTTTCGGTGGAAAAGCTGGGGAAGCGCGCGCCCAGGCCCACAGCCAGCCCGCACAGCCCTGGCACCAGGGCGGCCGTGACCACGGCGGCGGAAATCTGCATTGTTTTATTGGTGCCAAGGTAATAATTGCCAAAGAAGACCAGCGCCATGGAAACGACCCATATAGGCGGCAGCCAGAACCAGAATTTGATCCACATAAAATCACGAAGAGACATAGGGGCGCTTTTGATGATCCAGTAGGAAAAGCCTTCGCTGGAAATAGAGGTGAATGCAAAGCGGAGCGCGAGCGTCGCCGCCACCAGGGCCACCAGCCCCAAATTCAAGAGGGCAAAGGCCCTTTCCAGAAAATCACCGCCCACCGGCAACAGGCGCAGGTTTAATATAGAAAAATTATAGAGATAGGCGGCCATGAGGGCAGCCAGCAACAGCAGCTGAGACCACTGGGTTTGATCGCGGAAGAAAGTTTTCAGATCTTTTATGACAATAGCCCGCCGCTCCGGTTTCATCATCAGGCCCAGAAACCCGGCCGCCAGACGCATGACCGGCCCAGCCACCCGTCGGCGGGCCGCGCCCTCCAGGCTTTTGTTGTAGGCCGGCCAATAAAGGAATGCGGCCACATAAGAGGTGAGAACGGCAATGGCGGCGGCTGTGCTCCACAAAAGCGCCAGCCAGGCTGCGGAACTCATCTGGCCGGGATGGCCGCCCAGATAGGGCCATAGGGCTTCCACCGCCCATTCGGCCGGATTGAAGAGTGAAGTGGGCGAATTGAGTGAAGCCAGATAGGCGGCCGCGCTGACGAAATTATCGGGAGAAAGAAGGTCTTCCGGTCGCATCAGGCGGAAGGCCAGGTAGAGGAGACAGAAACCGATAATGGCCAGAAGCCCCATTATCTCCCTGGCCCGGCGGGCCGGCAGGAGGTTGACTAGCAAAAAGGAGGCCGCCTGGCTGAGGAAACCCGCCCCGGCCAGAAGCGGCACGGCCACCAGCGGGGCCATGAGATAATAGATGGCTGAAGCCTTGAAGACATAGCCATAGGCCACAAAAACGGGCAAAAGGAAAGCGGCCGGCATCCAGGCGCTGGCCACCAGCGTTCTGGCGGAGCGCGCCCAGAAAATGCTTTCCAGGCTGACCGGGGCGGCCATGATCAAATCCAGATCTCTGGCCAGAAAAAAACTCGACAGCGACGAGATCAGGGTGGAAAACATCAATAGAGAGATTCCGGCAATCCACAAGAGCCCCATAAAACGGCGGGCCAGCACTCCACCCAAAACATCGGCCGTCATCATGTTTTGCAGAACCCGCACCGCGAAAAGAAAAACCAGCAGCCAGACGACCAGACTGAACAGGCCCACCAGAAGCGCCCTGGTTCGGCCGCCCTTGCCGGGCCGTCTGACGATATTGGCCAGCCCGATCAAATGGGGCCGCAAAAGCACCCAAAAGCCGCCCATAAACGGTTTCGCGGAGGGACCGGCTACAGCCGTCGCGGCCCGGCTCATGAAAAGACCCCCTCCAGGGTCTGGGGCGTTGCGCCGTCGGTCAGTTTCAGAAAAATATCCTCCAGCCCGCCGTCTTCACCGGCGCCGGCCTTAAGTTCACCCTCAGTCCCTACAGCCTTGAGGCGGCCCTTGTAAATGATGCCGATGCGGTCGCACAGGCGGGAGGCCAGGCTCATGGTGTGGGTGGAAACCAGAATGGCCACGTTCTCCCGCTCAGCCAGATGCCGGAAAATATCCATCACCAGCTTGGCCCCGCGGGGATCAAGGCCTACAATGGGTTCATCCACCACCAGTATGCGGGGTTTGGGCAGCAGCGCACCAGCCATAATCAGCCGCTGTTTCATGCCGTGGGAAAAATTTTCTATCAGTTCGTCACGCCAGTCTATAAGTTCGAAAAGCTCCAGCATGGCCGGGCCCCGGCTTTGCAGATCTTTTTTGGGCGTGGCATGAAGATCGGCCAGAAATTCCAAAAATTCCCAGGCCGAAAGCTTTTCATAAAGAAAGGGGCGGTCAGGAATGTAGCCGACCAGGCTTTTTGCATCGCGCGGATTTTTGGCCAGATTTAATCCGCCCAGAAATATCTCGCCGCTCGTGGGGGCCAAGGCCCCGGCCACCATGCGGATGGTGGTGGTCTTCCCGGCCCCGTTGGGGCCCAGGAAACCAAAAACTTCACCAGCGGACACAGTCAGGCTGACTTCATCCACCGCTTTATGGCGGTTGTAATGTTTGCTGAGATGGCGTATGTCAATCATGCTGTTCACGATTACTTCTCCAGCCTGGCGGTTTTAATATAGCTTTTTCCCTTGAACTTGCGGCCCCTCCGTTACGCAAAAAGCGTGGTTTTTGCTTCGCGAGTTACCGTTTCGGCTTCAAAACCAGTCGCTGACGCTCCGTCTCGCCCTCCATGGCTCGACTTTCAATATGGCTTTTTCCCTATGAACTTGCGGCCCCTCCGCTACGCAAAAAGCGTGGTTTTTGCTTCGCGAGTTACCGTTTCGGCTTCAAAACCAGTCGCTGACGCTCCGTCTCGCCCTCCATGGCTCGACTTTTAATATGGCTTTTTCCCTATGAACTTGCGGCCCCTCCGCTACGCAAAAAGCGTGGTTTTTGCTTCGCGAGTTACCGTTTCGGCTTCAAAACCAGTCGCTGACACTCCGTCTCGCCCTCCATGGCTCGACTTTTAATATGGCTTTTTCCCTATGAACTTGCGGCCCCTCCGCTACGCAAAAAGCGTGGTTTTTGCTTCGCGAGTTACCGTTTCGGCTTCAAAACCAGTCGCTGACGCTCCGTCTCGCCCTCCATGGCTCGACTTTTAATATGGCTTTTTCCCTTGAACTTGCGGCCCCTCCGCTACGCAAAAAGCGTGGTTTTTGCTTCGCGAGTTACCGTTTCGGCTTCAAAACCAGTCGCTGACGCTCCGTCTCGCCCTCCATGGCTCGACTTTTAATATGGCTTTTTCCCTATGAACTCGCGGCCCCTCCGCTACGCAAAAAGCGTGGTTTTTGCTTCGCGAGTTACCGTTTCGGCTTCAAAACCAGTCGCTGACGCTCCGTCTCGCCCTCCATGGCTCGACCACCTCTATATGCGGCGGAGCTGGCCATAGTTAGAATTTTAAGAACGCTGTCCGGCTCCCACTCGGCTATGACGCAGTTGCGGCTGACCAGGCAGCCGCCGGGAAAAATGTTTTTGCCCGGTGAGGTGACTAAAGACCCCCGGAACCTCACCGGGCAAAAACATTTTTCCCGGCGGCGGTCACCCGCTATAGTTCAGCTTAAATGCTACGGGGTACTGGAGTATGTCGGCCCAAATCGAACCTAATCTCCCAGCCTCTCACGTATAATGTTTGTCATCAAATCCTTCAGGGGACCGGTCGACAACAGGCCTTGCAGAGGCGCCGGAGGAGCCAGCGGAACCACGCCCCGGCGAGCCTCATTTTCATCAATCGTGCGGCTCAGGCGATAACCCATTGGCCCATCTTCAGTGAAAACCCGACCATGACGATTGATCATAAATATTTCCCTGGAGGCGGCCGCACCGCTTCCGGCGGCCATGCCCAGTTCGAAAGCCGGAACTTCCCTGGCCGTATCCTGATCAACCAGGCGGGTTTCTGACTCAACCCTGGCGTTGACACTGACCAAACTTCTGGTGAAGGGATCAAATGCGGCCAAAGTAAAAGTCTGGCCGGCTTTAAGCCCCTGCGCGGCTATGTAGTGAGGAAACAGACTGGCCAGGGCCGGGCCTTTCGGAGCCGGAACGTTCACCTGCCCGGGATTGAACACGGCGGCCCTCTCGCCCAGAAGGTGGGCATAGTCGGCGTAAAGTGATTCAACCATTTCCCGGTATTGGCCGAGATTGAGATCAACCGTTAAACGGCCCTCTTTTACCGTGCCGGTCTGAAGGAGGGATAACGGTCCGGCCTGCAAAAGATAACGATAGCCCACCAGATTGAAGGAAGGGTCCAGCTCGGCCGAAGACTCCAGACGCACCTCAACCTCATGACCGGACAGCTCCAGAAGAATTGTCGCCGACTCGCCGGCCTGATAGGAACCGTCCTGCAACCGGCGCAGACTTTTATCGGCCCAGCCGACTTTGCGGCCGCCGTATTCAAGGCCGAAATTATCGAGATAGTCGGGCAGAAAAACCGCGTCTATCTTCTCCGGCTCAGGCCAGGATCGGTGTTCATGCCACCACCAGACCATCAGAACGGCCCAGACTGCCAATATGGAACCTTTAATAATGTGCCTGGTCATACTTGCCTCAGTTTATTGATAGAGAGCCCGGCCGGGCACACAAGCCCCTAGACCAGACGCTGTTTAAATGTTTCAGCCAGACCGACGGCCTCCTCCATCAGGGCCTCGAACTCCTCTTCACTCAGCCCGGCCCCCAAAGCCACAGTCCGCTGGCGTTCAGGGGTAAGATAATCGCCGGGCGCGTGGCCGTCGGAATTGACGAGAAGTTTGGCTTGATACTTACGGGCCAGGTTGGCCGTCAGCCCGTTGGACAGGCCGTGTCCGCCGCGTCCGCTCAGTTCCAGGTAAACACCGCGCTCGGCAGCCAGGGCCACTTCCTTTTCAGTGAGTAGACCCGGGTGAGCCAGAATGTCGGCTCCGGCCTCAATGGCCGCCAGGTTGGTGCCAGGAGCCACCGGTTCCACCACACTCTCACCGTGCACCACCACATGGCTGGCTCCCAGATCACGGGCTTTTTTCACCATGTCGCCGATCAGGGCCGGAGGCACATGGGTTATCTCCACCCCCGGCAGGATGGTCAGGCCGCCCATGTGGCCATTCAAGCCCAGGGCCGACTCCCGGCCGGTCTTGATAATGCCGGGCATGGTGCCAGGGTCGGCATGATCGGCCAGCCCCAGAACGGCGTAGCCCTGAACCGCCACCCGGCGGCCGAGTTCGGCCGGGCACAGAACGCCGTCGGATAAAAGGCAATGGGTATGCAGGTCAATTACTGGAAAATCTTTCATGCCGCCCATAGCCTTATTTATTCGCGGCCAGCCAGTCGGCCACATAGAGAACGGTGTTGACGTAAACTCCGCTCTTGTTGTACTTCATGATCACGGCCCGGCGAGCTTCTTCACTCATGCCGCCGCCGGTCCAGCCGTGGGCTTTCAGGTAATTGCCGATGCTGTAAATGGCGTCGGCCTTGTTGAACATGTCGACCTTGCCGTCGCCGCTGCCGTCCACTCCATATTTAAGAACGTTGGAGGGCATGAACTGGCCATAGCCGATTGCGCCATAAATAGAGCCGGGAAAGCTGGTCGGGTCATGCCCGTTCTGGAAGCTGTAGCTCAATAGGGCGGCCAGCTCATCAGCCGCCCAGCCGCCGCGCTTGACGGCCGTATCCTTCAGCCAGGTCTTGGCTCCGCCGTCACTTCTCACCAGATCGGAAACGGCCGGCGCCACCACATCGAAATCATAAGCCGCCGCGGCCATGGAGGCCAACTGGCTGGCAGCCAGGTGCTTGCCGAAGTAATTGCCATAGCCGGTTTCCACCCACATAATGGCCGCCGCCACTTCACCGGGGACATTGTATTTGCGGCTCATGGCGTTGAACAGTTCGCGGTCGGCCCGATAGTGGGCTAAGATGGTGGGAAGAACCCCCGCCTTGGTAAACTGGGGATAGGTGGCCGTGCGGGACGGCTTTTTGGCCGACGGTGGACTGTAACTGGACAGCGAACGGGTCTTGGCCGTCTTCATGACCTTATTGATGGAAGCCAGGGTGGCATCCGATATATCACCGGTCTGGGTCAGGCCGTTGTCCGCCTGAAATCTGGTCACCACACCTCTGGTGCCCGATCCGGCCCGTCCATCTATTGTTATATCATATCCGAGCTGATAAAGCTTTTCCTGAATTTCCTTGGTCAATTCGGAGCGGTAAAAAATACCATAAAGCTCACGCAGTTTGGTCTCCATAGGCCCGGAAGTATAGACCAGACTCGACGATTTGAAGAACTGCTCCAGCTTCCTCTCATTCAGACCGCGCCGGGCCATGTCATCGGCCAGGTGTTTCCAGGCATCAGATACATCAGGCGAACGCCAGGTTTGAGAGGCGCGGCCGCTCAAGTCTGAATCGACCGAATCCGAAGAGGACTTGGTGGTGGTAAATGAGCAGCCGACGGCAAAAAGCGCGGCCGCCGCCATCAGCGCGGCTGAGGCGTAAATACTGCGATTGGACATGTGTTACCGCCTTATTTGATGACCACTGTTTTTTTGATGCAGCGAACCACTTCCTCCGGGCTGTCAATCACGGTGAAGAAGTCCAGGTCATCGGGGGAGATGTATTTTTCGCCGATCATCTTTTCTTTCAGCCAGTCCACCAGGCCGCCCCAGTATTCCGAACCCATCAGGAAAGCCGGGAAAGGGTGGATGCGCCGGGTCTGAATCAAGGTCAGGGCTTCGAAGAGTTCATCCATTGTCCCGAAGCCGCCGGGCAGAATTACGTAAGCCTGGCTGTATTTAACGAAAACGACCTTGCGAATAAAGAAGTAATGAAAATCGAGCTGGAGGTTGGCATAGGGGTTGGGCATTTGTTCGTGAGGCAGTTCGATGTTAAGGCCGATGGACAGCCCCCCGGCCTCTGTCGCCCCTTTGTTGGCAGCGGCCATGACGCCGTCGCCGCCGCCGGAAATGACGCCGAAACCGTTCTGAGCCAAAAGGCGGGCTGTTTCCTCGGCCAATTTGCATTCATAGGAATCAGGATCGGACCGGGCCGAGCCAAAGATGCTGACACAGGGGCCGGCTTCGCTCATGGCTGTAAAGGCCTGGACGAATTCAGACATTATGGAAAACATGCGCCAGGATTCACCGGCGCCGAGTTCATTAATGGGATAGGGGTCACGAAGGTTTTTGTGTCTTCTGGGTGTTCTGGCCATAATCAGCTCCACAGATGTGAAAATTATTCAGCGCAAGGCCCGGCCCAAGGCATATTGTACAAAAAGGTCCATGAAGCGGTCAGTTTTAGCCTGTAAGAAAAACACGCCGTCATACATGGCTGGCGGGCAAAGGGCTACCGGGAATACAACTGATGCCGCACCATTTAAAAACATCTAAATATATCATAAAACACCATCACAGCGAAGGAAAAAACCCCTCATGCCATGTAGTTACAAGACTAAAATATTAGAATCATCAAGAAACACCGTAAGGTTAGGCTAAAATTATACCCTCTGTTTTTGCTATGACGGATAGTAACGGACAAACAATATTTTACCGTTCGTATTTGAAAAAATGTAGCCAGCCCATACGATTTATGCGATAACATATTGTATTTATTTCAAAAGAAAAATTTATTGACAATAAAGATTACATTTAGTATAGTTCCCGAAGTTGATTTTGAGCGCCGCTAGCTCAATTGGCAGAGCAAATGACTCTTAATCATTAGGTTATAGGTTCGATTCCTATGCGGCGCACCAAAGAATTTCAAGGACTTAGGGTAAATAAACTCTAAGTCCTTTTCTTTTTTATTTAATCTATCCCGCTCTTATCCCGCGATTATTTATAACCCACCGTTGTATTCATTTTATAGGCTCTTAAAAAATATATAGACTGTGAAGTATCTAAAAGATTGAGGGGCCGGGATTTGGCGGGATTTAGTGGGGTGATTCTGGGATATGCTTTGTGGTTAGCGGGATTACTGAATTGGTAAAATATTTTTTTAGCCCTCAAGTCTGCAACGTTTTTTGGCCCCTGTTCGGGGCCATTGTTGCGTTTATTTTGAGGGGTGTCTTTCGGGCCGTTTGGCTGATCGGTTATCAAGGTGGCCGGGCGGTTCGTTGATCATTTGGCCGCCTCTGTCATCGTCGTGAGTTGGGGGTCTGGCGATTAGGGCTTCAGGGTCTTCCAGGTCATCGACCCATTTGGTAAGCTCTGGAAATCGTTTTAATATTTCAACTTGCATCCAGCCAGCTTGCGAGTGGTGCTGGTTACTGAAAGCCCGCCATACCATGCCGAACTGGATAGGGTGCAGTTCGGCCAGCCATTGTTTCGTTTGTCTTCGCGACATTACTACCTCTTGAATAAAGTGTTGAATTTATAAACATAAATAGTTCTAACCTCTCCATCAAGTCGTCTCTCGTAACGTCCTCATTATTTGGCCGTCTTCCGTGCGTATGGAACACGGCCTTATCTTCTTGGTAATATATCAAAATCATTAGTAAAAGACGACTCAATATCTTTGTCGTCCTCACCTTCCAGGTGAACATGGGGGTGGCCAAGGGATGAGGGCTTATCGTCTTCATCATCGTCATTAAGGCCGAACCTGTCTTCAATCCACTCTATAAACTCTGGAAATCGTTTGACTATTTCCACCTGTGACCAGCCTTGGTTAGCTTTGGTGGAACTGCGGTACTCTTGCCAGAGATCATCGAACCTGCCATTCGGCATTTCCAAAAGCCACTTATCAATCGCTTGCTTGGGAAACTCTTCTAATATTGATGACTTAGGCAATGGTGATGTTGTTGGCACCGGTGCGGATTTTATAGCTTCCGGCAGGGAGGCAGATTTTATGGCCACATCTTGTATGTTCGCATTGTCTTTACCAAAAACTAACCAATCAGCCGTCACCCCATAACTATTGCAAATCATTGAAATAAAGTCAGCATTGGGTGAAGTGTCACCTGACTCATATCTGACTACTGTCTGTTTTGACACACAGAAGCGGTTACTAAATGAGTCGCGACTTTCCCTGCCCCTCAACTGCTTTATCCTGTCTCCAATTGTCATATTGAGTGTTCTCAATCCAAACAACTTTGAATACATTTTTGGAATCATCTTTGTTCCATATAAGTATTTAAAGTTATTGTTAAAATACATTTTCGGATAAAAATCTTTAAAAACACCAAAAATGTATTGATTTTTTATCCATAAATGGTATTATACAAATATGTCAAACACAGGATGTCTGACAGTCTAAATTCACAATAGCACCCCCAAGGCCGTGAATCAATATCAAATGTTGCAAAAAGAATGGATGTTGTTACGCCAAAAACGACAGTTTGATGGATAGAGAGGGAAGATCATGAAAAAAGGTGATTTCGTAAATACTCCCCGGTTTTGTAAGGTAAAAATCCAAAAAGTATTTAGGAGCCAGCAAAACGCTCTCAAGGCCGGTTACAACGTACCCACTTGGTATGAAGACTATCTTGGCTATCAGGTATACGGCAAGCATACAGGCCCGAACCTTATGATTTTTGCCGCCGTCAAAGCATTATAAGTCAAGGCAGTCGCAGATGAAGCCCGCCATTCCACAACAACTGAGCCTGTTTGACGGCCCGGCACTTCGCCTGGGTTCGGTGGGGCGCGCGGTGAAGCTGGCGCTCAGTTCGGCGGCGGCGGAGTCTGGATTGTCGCGCGAAGAGATAGTACACCGGGCGGCGGCGCTGTCGGGTGAGGCGGGTATCAACCTTTGCCCCGGCGGGCGGCTGAGTTTGGATACGCTCAATAAATGGCTGAACGTCAACTCCCCCGCGTATATGCCTGGGCTTCTAGCCCTGATGGTTTTGTGTGAAGTATTGGAAGACCGCCGCGCCCTGGTCCCGGTGCTGGAAGTGTTCGGGCTGGAAGTGATGGGGCCGGAGGATAAAAAGTTTCGTGACCTTGGCCGGGCTACGCATCGGCTGAAGGAAGCCCGGCGGGCGCTGAAAAAAGCAGAGGAAAAGTTATGAGGATTCACACGCAGAAAATTGGCGCGGGCCGTGAACGCGACTACCACGCCATCAAGCGGTGGTTGTATGAAAATGATGTCACCATCAAGATGGTGGCCGATGATGCCGGGATAGACCGCACGGTGGTCAGCCATACCATTTGGGGGATGATCAACAACCGCAAAGCCCTGGCGGCTCTGGTTGGGCGTGGTTGCCCCGCCGAAATTCTGAGTTTGCCGGATGATATGAAAGGTGTCTCAGCATGATCATTAATCACATCAAGAAGAACTTCCGTCACAATAAAAAGGTTCAGCCGCTAAACTATAATAGTAGTCGATGCTTTCGCGGGGGAAGAATGTTGGACTTGCACTTAAATACTTTAGTGCATATCTTGCGGACAATTTATGTTGTTCACTCTGGGCCTTCACATCGGTTTTCTCTTTGCAATATTTTTCAACCGCTTCATCAAACGCTAAAGCGTAATGATGACAGGCCAGTGCCGCTAATGCGATCATGCCGCGATTACTCTGACCCATCCACCGCTTGTCCCGGTTGTCCGGCGTTGAAATTAGGAAATCAAGAATTTCTTCGCGATAGGATGAAAACCAGCGGGACCAGTGAGCCTTGCCCATCATTTCAAGACACCTTATCGCCAATTCCTTTGGAATGTTACGGGCCATATCTCGGGCCAATTCTAACGCATGATCATCGGTCTTACGAACAAGAGACATGCTCGCCCCTCCGTGAAATATATTGGAAACATGAAAAGAATAGAAAATATATTTTAGCATTCAAAGCAAGGATGATCAATGCCATCAATAAAGGTTGAATATAATACGGCCGAGTTGGCGGCCACGCTTGGCGTTGCGGCCGTGACCATAAGGCGGCGGGCTGAGCGGGAACTTTGGTCATATGACCAGCGGCCGGAACGCCTAGGCGGGAACGCCTACATATTTGAAGATCTGCCGCATGACGTTCGGGAGGTGATCATCGCCAGGGCGCTTAACACTGATGCGCGGTATTTGGCCGATATTGACGGTTCCATTGAAGAATTGGAAGCCCGGTTCAAGGCGTTTGAGTGTCTGCCGAAGGCGCATCAGGAGATAGCCAGGGCGCGGGCGGACATTTTGGGTGCTTGCCGCGCGTTCGTCAGAGCGGGCGGCTATAGCGTGGAAACCGGGCGGGAGGCGTTCGCTCAACTCTATAACAAAAAAATGGTTTCTGGCCTTGACCCAGGCATTTACGAGGCCGTCAAATCATGTTCCGGCAAAACGATTGAGCGGTGGCAAAGCTTTTTTAACAGGGGCGGTCTGGCTGATCTGGCCCCACGTTATAGTGACAGCGGCCGTAACGGCAGGGTCAGCCCTGATATGGCCATGACCTTTAGGGCGGCCATTGCGGTCACTCCGCATATTCGTGTGCCGAAGCTGGTTGAATTGATGCAAACCAACTTTCCCAAGGAAGAGTGGGTTCACCGGGCCACGGTCCATCGTTGGTTTCAGCAGTGGAAAAAAGCCCACCCGGCTGAATATGAAATGAACCGTGATCCGAGCGCCTGGAAAAATAAATTCATGCCCGCCTTCGGGAGCTACGCCACGGCCACCTATGCCGGTCAGATATGGGAAATGGATTCGACCCCGGCGGACATTATGACCAGTGACGGTAAGCGGTGCGCGATAGTGGCGGCCATCGATGTTTACAGCCGCCGGGCGGTTATGGTGGTGGTCAACACTTCTAACAGTAACGCCGTAGCGGCCTGTATTCGTAAGGGGTTGTTGACATTCGGAAAGCCGGAAACCATCCGCAAGGATAACGGGGCGGATTATTCCAGCAATCATATTGATGCCGTCACCACGTCACTGGATATCGATACTCCGCCGCTTCCGCCTTACAGCCCGGAGCATAAGGGTTTTATTGAACGGTTTTTCGGAACCATGACCCGCGACCTTGAGGAAATGCTACCGGGCTACACCGGGCATAGTGTGGCCGAGCGGGCCGCGCTTCGGGCGAAAGCCACCTGGGCGCGGCACATTATGAAGCGGCCGGATGATCCCAAGGCTCCCAAGCCGAAGGTTAATGTCCCCTTAACGCAAGCGGAGTTTATGCACATTATCGAGTGCTGGCTTGACGTTTATGAAAATCGGGTTCACAGCGGGTTTCATAATGAGCCGGGCCGGAAGCGGTCGGGCCTCACGCCGCGTCAGGCGTTTGAGGGTTCGCGCCGCAAGCCGCCTGTTTTCAAAAATGAGCGGGTGCTTGATATTTTGCTGGCCAAAGTGGGTGAGCGCATTGTCGGAAAGAAGGGTATTAAAATCGGGGGCGATATGTTTAACGACCCGATACTGACAGATTACATTGGATATAAGGTTTCGGTGGCTCTCCACCCGGATGAAGCCGGAGCTATTTGCGTTTTCAAAGACGGCCGGTTCCTTTGTATGGCCAGCAATGAGCCATTAAGCGGCATTCGCCGTCAGGAATATGAAGAGGCCAAGGCCCGGAGCCGGAAGCGGATCAAGAAAGCAATCAAGGGCGCGGAACTTTTGAGCGACAACATGGATGTGAGCTACACCGCGCATTTAGTTACCGGGCAGATATCCAGCGTGTTAAAGGACGGTGAAGAAGCTAAGCCAGTGGAACCATCGGTAATCGAGTTCCGGCCTGAATATCACAGCCCGGCAGTGGAGGCGGCCCAGGCGGCTGTTGACGCTTATGACGGAATTGAGCGCCCGAAGAATGCGGGTGGGGTGATCGACTTTGAAGAGGGCAAAAGCCGCATTATTGAGCCGAGGGCGGCCAGGGCGAACGAGGCCGATTTGATAGCCATGAGCGGCAACATGATCACGCTGTTTGAATATTACTATCACAAGGCGACCAACGGTGAAGGAATTACTGAGGCTGAGAGTTGGCGGCTTTTTAAATATTGGGACGATTTCCCGGAGGTGCAAGGTATTTATCCCCGCCCCAACGAAAGCGAATTGAAAATAATCAAAGCGGCGGACGATGACAAAACGGAGGTGTGTTTGTGAGAAACAACGTGTTTATTAAAACCGGCAACGTGAAGGAATTTTTTTCGGTGGCGGAAAAGCTGAAGCGGGTGGAGGCGGGGGTGCCGGGCATGGGGCTGGTGCATGGGGTTAAGGGCTTGGGCAAGACCACGGTGGCCATTCATTACGCTTCGCAGAAAAACAATCAGGCTGTGTATGTGCGTGGAAAGCGTGATTGGAGCTATGGCTGGATGATGGAAGAAATGTTGATCGAGTTGGAAGTGACTCCGCGCCGTGGGGAGAAAGCCAAGTTTGATGACATGGTTTCCGCCCTGGTGGAAAAGCCCAGGCTCATTATCGTGGATGAAAGCAATATGATCAAAGGTTCGCTTCTGGAAACTCTGCGCTCCATCCATGACATGCATCTTATCTGCGTAATGAAAACTGTGATTTGACCGAACGCCTGACAGAAGCGGTTCAGACTGTAGCTGGGCTTGAAATCGAACTGAAGGAGAGCCGCTGGGCCACGATTAAACGGGAAATGGTTATCAGCGAATTACGTTTTGCCAATGATGAGATTAAACAGCGTTTAGGAGAAGTTTATGAGGAAAATTCTGAGGCTCGCGCTTGGGCTGATGCTGTGTGTCCTGATGATGTGTTTGAGTGCTTGCTCACGGCCCTGCCCGACGGTGCGGCCGATGAGTCCGCCGACAGCCTATCTTCAGGCCGTGGAGGAACCGCGCCCGCGCGGGCGAACCAACGCTGATCTGGCGGTGTGGATATCGGAACTGAAAGCCGCCCTGGCTCTGGCCAATTATCAACTTTTGTCATTACGCCAGTGGCGGGAACGGATAGAGAACCATGATTGAATCAGTAATGAAATTCTGGCCGGTCATAGTGGTGATGGGGAGCATCATAACCACTATTGCCGCATGGTCGGCCAAGAAACAGTTTGCCAGCCACGCCGACTTGACGGCCACCAAGTCCGCCCTGGGGGCGCGGGTGGGCGAGGTTGAAAACAAAGTGGCCGCCCTGAAGCTGGAATCAACGGAACGGTTCGGAAAACTGGAAAAAGAAGTGGCCGTTATTTCCAGCCGCATGGAGGCCATGCCGACCAAGGAAGACATTCTCCGCCTAGAGGCGGCCGTATCGGCCGTTGGAGCCAGCCAGAAGGGCATAGAGCGCAATTTGCACCTGATCATGCGGGCGCGTATGGAGGAAGACTGATGGACGCGAAATTGAAAAGGCTGGTAACGGAAGACCGGCGGCTGGTCTTTCTGTGTCTTCTTTCCCAGGAGGGAGACTATTCCAGCAACAACTATGTGATGAAGGAGGCCCTGGCGGCCACCGGCCACAGCGTTTCCGGCGATCAAGTGGCAACCGATGCCGCTTGGCTCTCGGAGCAGGGGCTTATCACCACTCAAAAAAACCCTCTGCCTAATATGTCGGTTTTCCGCATCACCAGCCGGGGCCGGGACGTGGCCAAGGGCCGGGCGGTTGTTCCGGGCGTGAAACAGCCGGAGCCGGGTCTGGATTATTGACATGGCCCGCCTTTCATCCATAGAGACATTGCCGCCGGAAGTGCGAGCCGACCTGGACAAGCGGCTGGCCGAAGGCCGCTTTACCCTGGATACCCTGATCGACTATTTGGAGGAACAGGGCCACAACATCAGCCGTTCGGCCCTGGGGCGTTATAGGCAGAAGTTTGAGGAAGTGGCCGCCAAAATGCGGGAAAGCCGGGAAGTGGCCGCCGCCTTCGCCCGTGAGCTTGGCTCTGTCCCTGGCGATGATATGGGGCAGATGCTGATCGAGCTTGTCCATACCCTGGTCTTTAAAACCAGCATGAACATGGCCAACGGTGATGACGAGAAGCTGGAAGCAAAAGAAGTCATGCAACTGGCCCGGTCACTGAAAGACCTTTCAAGCTCGAAGCAGATGGACGCGCGGCGGATCATGGAAATCCGGGCCGAGGAAAAGAAGCGGGTAGAGGCGGAAATGAAAGACAAGCTCACGGCGGCGGCGCGTGAGGGCGGGATGTCGGCCGAGGCGGCGCGGGAGGCCCGGCGGGCTTTGGGGTTTGGCGATGAGTAAGCCGCTGATCAATTTTCATACTTATCAAAAGGCGTGGCTGAAGGATAAAAGCCGCTTCAAAATCGGCATGTTCGCTCGCCAGACCGGCAAGACTTTCACCACCTGCGCGGAGATAGTCGATGATTGCATCATGGCGGAAATCGAAAACCGCCGCGCCCGGTGGGTGATTCTCTCCAGGGGCGAACGTCAGGCCAAGGAAGCGATGGATGAGGCGATCAAGCCTTTCTGCAAAGCCTTTTACATCATTTATAAAGACATGTTAAAGGGGCGTTCGGCCCCTAAATTTTATAAAGACACTTTCCTGGGCGCTGATGATATCAGCTATAAGGCCCTGGAAGTGGAGTTTCCCGGCGGCTCCCGCATCACGGCCCTACCGGCCAACCCGGATACGGCCCGTGGTTTTTCGGCCAATACCTTTTTGGATGAGTTCGCATTTCATCAGGATTCCCGCGCGATCTGGCGGGCCTTGTTTCCGGTCATCAGTAAGCCGGGCCTGAAACTTCGCGTCACTTCCACGCCCAACGGCAAGAAAAATAAATTCTACGACTTGTGGACCAGCCTGGGCAACCGCTGGTCTAAGCATGAAGTCGATATCCATAAGGCGGTAGAGCTTGGCCTTGACCGTGATATTGACGAACTGCGGGAGGGCGCGGGGGACGATGATCTATGGCGGCAGGAATTTTTACTAAAATTTCTGGACGATGCCGGTTCGTGGCTGGCCTATGATCTGATCATGGCCGCCGAGCATGGTGAGGCCGGGCGGCCGGATAAATACCGGGGCGGCTTGTGCTACATCGGTAACGACATCGGGCGGCGGCGCGATTTGTGGGTGGCCTGGGTGATTGAAATGGTGGGGGACGTTCGCTGGACGCGGGAAGTGGTGATCCTTCAGAACGCCACCTTTCCCCTTTATCTCACTATGATCTCGGCCGGCTGGCCGTCTCCGGCCCAGGACTACATTGACAAAACCCTGGATCTGCATAAGCATCTGGTGAAGAATCAAGCCGCTACCTATTTCCTTCGGGTTCAAGGCGACTCCATGGTTGAGGCCGGCATTAATGACGGCAGTCTGTTGGTGGTCGACCGCTCCATCACACCGGCTTCAGGTAAAATAGTAATAGCCGCCATAGATGGAGAGCTTACGGTCAAAAGATACGTCAAGCGCCTTGGCCGGGCTCTGCTGGAACCGGCCAATAGCAAGTTCAAGCCTATAGACATCACCGACCAGGAGGATGTCGTGATCTGGGGCGTGGTGACTCATGCCGTCAATGACTTCTAAACCACGGCTTTGGGCCCTGGTTGACTGCAATTCCTTCTATTGCTCCTGTGAGCGGCTCTTCCGGCCCGACCTTGACGGCCAGCCGGTGGTTGTGCTTTCCAATAATGATGGCTGCCTGATCGCTCTGACCCCGGAGGCCAAAGCTCTGGGTTACAAGATGGGCGACGTCTATCATCTCCTGGAAAGGCAATTGAAACGAGATAAGGTCACTTCTTTCAGCTCCAACTACACTTTATATGGTGATATATCCAGGCGGGTGATGATGACCCTGGCCGGGATAGCTCCCGTCATAGACCAATACTCCATTGACGAGGCCTTTATACCTTTCGACAAGGCACTGGCGGCCAATGCTGATGAAGTCGGTTGGGAGATGCATGAAAGGGTGCGAAAATGGGTTGGGGTGCCGGTGAGGGTTGGCCTCGGCTCCACCAGAACCCTGGCCAAGCTGGCCAATCATTGGGCCAAAAATAAAACCAGAGTTTACAGGTTGGAATCCGGGACTGATGAGTTGGAGGAAATGCTGGAGCGAACCCCGACAGAGGATATCTGGGGCATCGGCCGCCGCTTGTCGGCCAAACTGAGCCGCATGGGCATTGTTAATGCCAGGCAACTTCGTGACATGGAAATCGGAATGGCCAAAAAATACCTCACGGTGGTCGGACAGCGCACAGTGATGGAGTTGCGGGGTGTTCAGTGTGTCATGGAGGAAATGCCCGCGCCGCGCAAGACCATGGTATCCAGCCGCTCTTTCGGCCGCCGGGTCAGCCGGAAAGAGGATATTGCCCAGGCTCTGACCATGCATTGCGGCATCGCCGGGGAACGATTGAGGAAGGAGGGGCTGGTGGCCGGCGCCATGGAGGTTTGGGTGATGACCTCCCACCATATGGATGAGCCGTATTGCTGCCTGAGCGCCCATGTCAACCTGCACCTGCTCACCAACATCACCAGCGAACTTATAGGGGTGGCCCATGAAGCCATGGAGCGCTGCTACGAGCCTGGGCACGGCTTTATGAAGGGCGGCATTATGCTCTATGAACTGTGCGAAGCTGACCGTCGCCAGATGACGTTGATGGAGGCCGCTGTCCAGCCTGGCCAGGAAAAGAAAAGAGCCCTGATGAGGGCTCTTGATAAGGTTAATGACAAGTATGGCCGGGACTCTATGCATTCTCTCTCCCAGGGGCCGAGTGAGGCCTTTTGGCACATGCGCCGCAATAAGATGAGTGGACTTATGACGACTCAGTGGAAAGATTTACCTGCTGTTCAGGCTTAGAGCTGTTACTCGTTTTTGGTGTAATATAACGTAACATAACCATAATAAAGGTGCGCCCCAGCATTTTCGGTTTGAATCTGGATGTTATCACCGATGGTATATACAGAGACATCGTTCGCTTTGTAATCCAGACCACATGCAAATGGAAGAGGTATCGTGTCACTCTTGTTATCTCTTCTTTGTGCCCAGCCAGTAATTTCAATCACCGCTTTCAATGAAGCGATATTATGAGGTAACTTTTTAATAGATAAGGCCGCCGTGGGTAAGTAGCCGCAATCATATGTTCGTACATAGATTTTGCGGGCCACACCATCATCAGAAATGCGGTCCCAGCGGCCGGTCCACTGCTCATCATAGGAAAGATCGGGCTCTGAAGCGGCGCGGGCCAATTGGGTAATGATGACGATGCCTTCCTGGCCATCCAAACCTGCTGTCAGGGATGTCCAGGTGGCTTGATTGGCGGCATAAGTACTTGAGCCGGAATTGCCGCCGCCACCGAATCCACACCAGCCGCTCCCGCCGGATGCTATCCTGCTCTTTAAGGAACTGGCGGTGGATTCCATTCTGTCAACCATAATAACTTTTCCAGGCCTTCCGTTCGGAGTGCCGCCCTCGGCCAAGCTGGAATCGGTAATGCTGTGAATCTTGGCCTTCCCCCCGGATGCTGTCAATACACGCGCTCCGATTGTCAGTGATGTATCTCCACCATCTTCCGGCACATGATTTCCACCTTGGTTCTCCCAAAAGCCACCCTGGCCGCCGCTTCCAATTATAACATCGGCCTGGTCTCCTTTTTCCAGGTTAATCAAATAGAAAGTGACACCTCCACCGCCACCGCCTTTTAAATAGTAATCACTGCTTGTGCTGTAACTTGCAGTTGAGCCGCCGCCGCCGGCGCCAACAATCTCAAAAAGATATTCGCCGCCTTCAGGTGCGGTCCAGACGCCGCTTTCCCGGATGATCTCTTTGCCTTTGATGGCGCAGCCCAGAAGCTTTTCGGCCAGGGCCTGATCAATCAGTTCCGGCAACTGGCTGAAATCACCATCACCAGGCTCACCCTTGTCACCTTTAGGGCCTTGTGGCCCTATAGGCCCGGCAGGCCCGGCGGCACCTGTGTCGCCCTTCGGCCCCTGCGGACCAGTGGGGCCAGCCGGGCCAGCATCACCTTTCTCACTCTTCGGCCCCTGTTTGCCCTTGCTATTACCAGACTTGCAGCAACAGTTGTTTTTGTCCAAGTCCTCTTTATATCTGCGTGAAACTTCGGCCTGAAACAGATCGACATATGGACGAACTTCAATCTCATAGTCTGTTCCCGACAGAAACTTATCAGGGCTGCCATCATTATATTCAATCCGGCCGGCATTGTCGTTCCAATAAAGGTTGACCATATTGGCCGGAGCTTGATAATCAAGTTCAATGGTCAGTCCATCCACGTTGATAAAATTCAAATTGGGAATAACGGTGATTTTCACAAGATGCTCCTTTGGTAATATCCCGCCGGAATTGGCGGCTACATAAGGACTATACTGTTTTTAAGCCTCCAACCTGACCCGGACAAATGTCCAGGCAAAACGATCTTGACATTGATGCTTACTTATGATTTACTTTTGTTACGGTACTCAAAATACCTTCGAGCGGTCGCACACCCGCATTATGTGCTTTTTTTGTGTCTTGTATGAGAGAGAAGTATCTTTTTGCCGGGTGTGGGCTAATACAATACCTTTAGGGGAAATACGTCCGCAGTTCTCGAAGCTGTTTTGAGCACCCGGCCCTTAATATGGGCTAATCAAAAAACTTCGAGGTGCCTTATGTTTCAAGAAAATCCCTCCAACCTGTCCCCCGTCATCTCTTTGGTTAATGATCAACCTCGCACGCTGTCTACTGACGTGGCCTCCTACTTTGGTAAGCGCCACGACAATGTCATGCGTCAAATCCGCAGAATCATTGCTGATAGCCCAGAAAGATTTCATGCCCTCAATTTTGAGGAGATGTATGTCGATGTCCAAATCGGCAATGGCGCAACCCGCAAAGAACCGGCCTACAGCATGACAAAAGACGGCTTTACCCTCTTGGCAATGGGCTTCACTGGTCCCAAGGCCCTTCAGTTCAAGATCAGTTACATTGAAGCGTTTACATGGATGGAAAAGAAGCTCATAAAGGTCAGCCAGACTCCCTTCCAGCTAACTGGAGATAACAGGCCGAAAGAAGCCAAAAGCACAGTAGCTGACCGCAAGCCCCTTAAAGACCTAATCAACACCTGGGTCAACATCGCCCCGCTGGGCCCCCCGCAAGCCTGGAAGCAGGTTAAAGCCGCTTTTGGCGTGACCTTGGCTGAGGAACTGACTGTCGGCCAGATTGCCCCTGCTTGTGCCTGGGTGCAGGAGCGTATCGACTCCATTCAGCAGACCATCACCGCCGCTGTTGCCTCACAGTCGACCGATGCTGTCTTACCCCGGCTGAAAGAACCAGTAATCGATCACAGACAACGAACCAGAGCGATGTTTAAGGGTTCACTTATCGTTGCGGGACTGAATTCCACAGATAAAGGTATCAATGAGTTTTTCACTTTCTACAACGATATGCTGAAAAAGCTCAAAGCACAGGATTGCGATAAAGTCGCCATGGACCGACTGTGCGCCCTGATCGATGTGTTTCGGCCATATGTGGCCGCGTTCAGCATGTTGCGTCTCTTTGTGGAAAGTTTAGTTGAACAGGCACTTGCGGCGATGGATTTGATGACCGCCATGCAGAACCAACACGCATGATCTTTATGCAGAAAAGCCCGCAAGCTTTGCGCTTGCGGGCTGTCAGCAGTCTCACATTAAAGAGGGTGGGGTGAGATTGATGCGGGGCTTGTCATTCGTTTTTTGTGTAATAGATAGTTACAAAGACTTTCGCGCCCCCATGAGATACGCTCATGACCTGACCGGTTCTTATGGCGACATTTATACCGCTTACATAGAGAGCGATATTATTGTCAGCATGTAACGGGTAGGCGTGAGGCAATTCAAAAAAAGTGACATTGTCATATGGTGATTCAACAATGCCATGCAGTTTTTTAATAGCCCGCAAACTCTGAATATTATGTGCAACAGACTTGGTTGACTTATCTGGTAGTTCCCCACAATCAACCGTTTTCACATAAATTTTCTTCGGCCCGTCAGGGTCGGTTCGATCATAGGCACCGGTAAACTGTTCATCAAATGAGATGTCCAGTATACCGCCGGTTCCGGGGTCGCCCTTGTCGCCCTTCGGCCCCTGCGGGCCAGTGGGGCCAGGAAGCCCACCTTCCGGGCATTCGCAATTGCTGCCTTCGCCGGGATTGCTTTCAGATTCGCAGTCACAGTTTTGATGTTTATGGCCGTTGATGATTTGAAGCTGAGCGCCGGGTTTCACAATGATATTCATAGTAAGCTCCTCAAAGAAGGTTAAGGCGGGCCGACCATCGGCCACGTATCAACCATACTAAAAAGAGACGGTGAGCATGACCCGGACATTTATCCAGATCATATTGCGACTATTTGAGTGAGAAACATCGCAACTTCTTCAGGATGTCAGGGGCATAGGGTTCAGCGCGATATTTATTCGGCACTCGCCGAAAAACGCTTTATATCGCTTTCCAGTAAGTCTTCATAGGGCAGATATATTTCGCGCGGCACTTCCTTGCCGATAGATATTGCCCGCCAGATAGGGATACATATAAGATCGGATATTTGTTTATTGGACATGTTGTTTATCTCAGAAATGGCTTCATCCAAAAACTGATTATCTTCATCGGTAAAGGCTGACTCCCCTTCAATCGTATCCAGGAAACAGCATGATATTTTGATGCCGGTTTGGGTTTTGACAAATGAGGCCCTGGTTATGAAGTGGCCTCTTCGGCAAAAAGAATTAATCTCGGCTTTCAGCAATGCTGCCGCGCATTTTTCGTCATTCATGGTACTCAGAGAAAACATAATAGTCCTTACAATTTTGCCGACGGTTATTTTTTCATCTTCGCCGCAGTTTTCCCACTGAAGCAGGATAGAGGGAGCCAACTCTTTAATATCATAAGTGCTCATTATGGTCTTTGTTGATCAATTTTGATTACGCCCCCTTTGGTCGGAACTAGTCGCATTGCGAGTATGGAAGGAGCCTGAGAGGGCTATGTGGTGGGACGGAATGGCGTGCCGGAATAAGCCATAGCCAAGCCGGCTTCAGCGGTGCCATATTCTATCTCGACCGGCTGGACTCTTCGGCGGTTCTGGTCGTCAAGTTGGTCGTCATGACTGAGGCCCGGCAACCTGATGGGTAGCCGACCGAGATTGATTTGGGTACATTTTTGCATAAAATCCAGAATAATCTGGATATTATCCTCGTCAGGCGGGGCGAGAAGGGCTTCTTTGACGTAATCCGGGAGCATAATCGCGCATCTCAATGACAGATTTTCCAGGATGGTCCGCGCCTGTTCAGTCTGGTTGCCGACATCGGCTGGCACCGGTAACTGCCCGCTGAGGGACTTTAGTTTCTGGTTGGCATCTCTCAGCCGTTCATGCATCTGAGACAATTCCGCCGATTGCCGGGCCAGACAACTTTCCAGTTCCGTCACCCGCAGATTGGAACAGGCATTCCAGCTATTTAGATAGGCCTCGGCCAATTGTCCATCAAAACCTGCCTGACTGAGGCTTTCCAGGATGATATTACGGCCAGCACCGGCCGACTCCAGAATGTAGCCGCGGTTTGCCGCAAATCCGGGGTTGACCACATAGTCAAAGCCGGCGAAGCTGGTCACTTTGGTCGTACCCACCGAGCCCACATCATTGCCGCCCATGGCCCATGAGAAGCCTGTGCCGCCCATGGGGCCAGCCGAAGATATGCCGTGACCAGCCGCATTGGAAACAGCTTTCATGATGTCCGGCGGGTTTTTGAAAATATCTGTCACCTGACCCAGAGCCGGAATATCCGCCACTTTTTTAAAGAGATCGAAGGGTTCCGTCACCACTTTTTCAGGTCGCCCACAACACCCATAAGAATTTCACCTACGGCCGGGAAACCAGGGATTTTAGGCAAATCCGGCAGTCCACGTCCTTCCCGCTGTCCAATTATCGGAGGCGTAGCGGGGCCTATAATCGGCGGGGTAGCAGTGCTGGACATATCGAAAGACTGTCTTTTAATGGAAGGGCTGGTCAATCAGACTCTTGCGGGTTATGAGATAATCTACTCTATGCAAGGTCAAAGAGTGTAGAGTCGCACCGACAGAAAAGCCCGCAAGCTTTGCGCTTGCGGGCTACCAGCAATCTCACACGAGAGGGAGTGGCGTGAGATATGTGCTGTGCTGGTTACTCGTTTTTGGTGTAATAAATAGTAACTCTGGCAAAGGTATTTAACCATGCATCAATATCAATGTTAATCATGATAGCATTCTCTTTAACCAACCAGAGAATGCTAACATTATGTGAGCCATTTAAATTGCCATTGATATGAGGGAGGGCAGCGGTATAGCTAGAAGGCAAAACCAGCCTCCCTCTGATTTCAAGGCATTCTTTGATGTTTTCTATCCCCGTAGGCGTATTCTTTTTTCCACCTGTAACCAGTTTTCCACAATCTATGGTTTTAACGTAGATTTTTTTAGGGCCGTCCGGGTCAGTTTGATCATAGGTACCGGTCCACTGCTCTTCGTAAGAAAAATCCAGCATGGGGCGCTGCTATGAGCCTGGACACGGCTTCATGAAGGGCGGCATTATGCTCTATGAACTGAGCGAAGCTGACCGCCGCCAGATGACGTTAATGGAAGCCGCTGTCCAGCCTGGCCAGGAAAAGAAAAGAGCCCTGATGAGGGCTCTTGATAAGGTTAATGACAAGTATGGCCGGGACTCTATGCGCTCTCTCTCCCAGGGGCCGAGTGAGGCCTTTTGGCACATGCGTCGCAATAAGATGAGTGGCCTTATGACTACCCAATGGAAAGATTTGCCCTCAGCCTGGGCTTAGCGGTTACTCGTTTTTGGTATATTCAAGAGTAGCCCTCCATATTGTATAGAGGCTATAGTCGCCCCGGCACTGAAATTGCAAGATTTCAGCCACCCGCACAACATCAACTGAAATCATTGAATTTACCGCAGCGAAAGGGAAAACCCTATTATGAAAATAAGGTGGCTGCACCGACCTCATAAAGCCATTGATATTCAGTATTGACCGAAGGTTGACAATGTTATGGGGCACATCTTTATGGCTGTCATTCGGCATAGAGCCACAGTCAATGGTTTTAACGTAAATTTTACGCGCAACGCCATCAGGATCGGTACGGTCCCAGCGGCCGGTCCACTGCTCTTCAAATGACAGGTCAGGCTCCGTGACGGATGTCTGGTTTCCTAGACGCCGGCTGATATCTTTGAAATTTCTGTCCAGTTGGCAAAGCAATTCTTCATAGCTGATCAAGTCAGGGTTGAGCCTGTACTCATGATCTTGTTCGGCACAGGGCCGGGCGCCCCAAACAAGAGAATTGGGGCCATGGTGGCTGTGGTTTGATTCAGACATAATAAACTCCTTTAGTAAATATTCCGCTGAAATTGGCGGCTACACGAAGCAATATACCGCTTATGAACCTCCCATCTGACCCGGACAAATGTCCGGCAAAACGATTTGGTTAACGATCAACCCCGCACCCTCTCCACTGATGTCGCTGTCTATTTTGGTAAGGCTTAAAAACCTGAATGGCAACAAAGAAGCCTTAAAAAGGTTCTGCCACTTGATTGACGCATTTCGTCCCTATGCCGCCACTCTTAATATGTCCTGTCTTTTAATTGAAGGACTGGTCAATCAGACTCTTGCCGTTTATGAGATAATCTATTCTATGCAGAGTCAAAGAGTTTAGAGGCACACCGACAGAAAAGCCCGCAAGCTTTGCGCTTGCGGGCTGCCAGCAATCTCACCTTAAAGTGGGTGGCGTGAGATAGATGCTGGGCTGGTTATTCATTTTTGGTGTAGTAGATTGTTACATAGAACCTGGCGTTGCTGAGTCCAACAGCGATTGTCGAGGTTCTCATTGCAACATTCTCGAGACTGACGCAAACACGTTGAACTGTCACTGCTCCATGATTAGTAATCAACGGCAGACCGTAAAGTCGGCCGCTGTTCATGTCACGAATATAATCGTCAATACCTATAATTTTATAGATATTGTCGATATTGTGCCGCAGAACCTCATCGGTCGGCGTAGTACTGTTCGGCACGGCTCCACAATCCATAGTCTTTACATAAATTTTCCTCGGCCCATCAGGGTCGGTGCGATCCCAGCGGCCGGTCCATTGCTCTTCATAGGAGAGGTCGGGCTCTGAAGCGACGCGGGCCAATTGGGTAATGATGACGATGCCGACTTGGCCACTTTCGCCAGCACTCGCCGCCGTCCACTTGCTGCCGTCTCTCCAATGAGAACATATACCGGAAGCCCCTCCCTGGCCAGCCCCCTGCCATCCATTGCCACCACGTGCGATTAGGGCCATATGCTCACAATTAAGATCAGTTGCAGGCATAGAAGTTACTTCACCTGAGCTTCCATTTGGTGTTCCGCCTGATGCGGCGGTATCATCAGTGTTGCTATACTGTTTAGCTCTACCACCTGTAGCTGTATACAAGATGTTATCTATTTTTACTACTGTATTTTCGCCATCACATGGAGCGTTTTCGATGACTGAACCATTTGAAAGATAATGAGAAAAGTATCCGCCATTCCCCCCTTTTCCAATCGTCGTTACGACTTCTTGTCCCTCAGATAGCCGAAGAAGACAAAATAATACGCCACCACTGCCACCACCTTTCAAATATGTTTGTGAACCACTAGCACTAATAGTTCTTGACCCACCACCACCACCACCGACGATCTCGAAAAGATACTCGCCGTCTTCTGGGGCAATCCAGGCGCCGCTTTCCCTGATGATTTCTTTCCCCTTGATGGTACAAGACAAAAGTTTCTCCGCCAAGGCCTGATCGATCAGTTCCGGCAACTGGCTGAAGTCCCCATCACCCGGTTCGCCCTTGTCACCTTTAGGGCCTTGCGGTCCTTCAGGACCGGCGGGGCCGACAGCTCCAGTATCTCCCTTCGGCCCCTGAGGACCGACAGGGCCGGGAATTCCACCTTCCGGGCATTCACAGTTGTTGCCGTCACCAGGATTGGCTTCAGTCTCACAGTCACATTGGTGATGTTTGTGGCCGTTAATTACATTTAAAATTGCACCAGGTTTGTTGATAATGTTCATAGTAAGCTCCATTAGTAAATATTACGCCTGAATTGGCGGTAACTAGAGGCACTATATCGAATTTATGGCTTGCACCTGACCCGGACATTTGTCCGGCAAAACGATCTCGACTCTGATGCTTGCTTATGATTTACTTTCAACATGGTGCCTAAGAACACCCTTGCGATAGGCAAATCTTTTTCACCGCCTGTTTTTTGCGATCTTGAAGAAATGACTAAATATATCGCGGGTGATATCATCAGCCCCTGGCCAGGGAGCAAAAACCCTTATTTATGAACAAGTTCTTAGACAATATTACATGTTTTCATTTTGGCAAAAATCTTTATTAACAATCAATTAAAACTATACAATAACCATAGTATAGACGGATTATTTCAAATAATTAATTTTTATTGACCAAAAACTCATTTATTTTACTAGCAAAATAAAAAATTGTTGACAAAAAATTGTTGCTTTATTATCTTTGTATTTTCAAGATAAAATTATTAATCAGCAAAATAAACTATCGATTTTTATGCACTGAAGTACAGTGATTCAAAACTTGCTGAAATTTATGAAGCAATTATTTAATTGCCGGGCTAACAGTATTATTTTTTCAGCCGTTGTATTTAACTAAGACTAGTTTTGTATTCGATCAGTTTGTTAGTTGTTTTTTGAAAGCAAGTACGCCCTGCGTATCGTGGTTCCGCTTATGCATACTACTTTAGCTTATTCTGACAATTTAATGCAGGTTAATAACTTAGGAGATGCTGTTGTTTCTGATATCTCTGAAGCAATCGAACATCATGAGACAATTGATGCTCATGTAAGCTTGGCCGGCGCCGCAGTCAGCCAATTGTTTTATCATAATTTGCGATTTTGCCCAGATGATTATAACCGTGAGCAGACCTTAGGGTTTAATTTGCATCTCGCAGCTCTAATCACTAATGAAGCTATCAAATCCATTTACATAATTAAAAAGATCCTCAAATATTCTTCTTTATTTTTACTTCGGCGATTTAAAAATCATATCTTTACCACAAAACCACAGAAACTTGATTTGGCCTATATTGCATGATCAAGGTAAATTTTAACTTTAAACCTTCAGCATAACTTGTTGTAAGACACAAGATATATACTCTAACAATATAATCAGCGGCTCATGATACTTTAGCCGCCTTAAACTGGCTCAAGCAAAACAAAGGAGACCCCCATGAACCCACAGACCAGCTTCGTTGATCATGTTTTAGAAAAGATGGAACAGGGAACCAATAATTCATCTCTTGGCCAGTGGCAGTTGGACCCTGACCATAGCAGCCTGAGCCCCATAGCCGAGGCTTATCAAAAGCTTGAAGACACAGGGAACAATTGGCGCGAATGGCAAGCTGATCCATCTACAGCTTTGGAGTGGCTGCACGAAGAAGCGCGTGGGGTTTATGAAAATTATTATACATGCAATTATGACCAGAGGCCGGATCGGGCCTATCTTCTGGCTCTGAAGGATTTCAAAAGCCAGCTTCTGGAGCTTATGGGCGACCACGGGGACGAAAGAGCTGAAGGCAATGAATACCAGGATATACTTCATCGCCTGGATTTTGAAATTTCTTCCGCTGAGAATCTGGTTAAGAACAATTCTTTTCTGGTCCATTTTATAAAATATCCCCAAATTATCAATTGTGAACTTTCAATCGCCAACTGCTTTTATGCCGGCCAGACCTATACTCCTCCGCCTCCGCCGCCGCCCGCGCCCCCCAAACCCACCCCTCCGCGCAAAGATCCGCTGGTATTGGATCTGGATGGCGACGGCCTGGAAACCACGGGCATCAGCGGCAATAGGCCCATTATGTTCGACCATGATGGTGACGGCCAACGGCAGGCCACCGGCTGGGTTGCCAGTGACGACGGCCTCCTGGTGATGGATCGCAATGGTGACGGGCTCATTAATGACGGGCGGGAACTGTTCGGAGAAAACACTCTGAAAAACGATGGTTCCGGCGATACTTGCACGGATGCTTTTGCCGCGCTGGCCCAGGAGGATACCAACGGCGATGGCGTGGTCGACGCCAATGACGCGAATTGGGCGGATCTGCGTGTCTGGCGTGATCTGAACCAGGATGGCATCAGCCAGGAGTGTGAACTGTTCACCATGGATGAACTGGGTATAACCTCCATCAGCACTGATAAGCAGGTGGTCAATAAGGAAGTTACGGGCGGCGCCCAGACCGGCCAGGGCACTTTTACCAAAAGCGATGGAACAACCGGACAAACAGGTCAATTTGAATTCGATAATAATCCATTTTTCAGCGATTACGTGGATTCCTGGGACATACCCGATTATATGAAAGATCTGCCCGATTTCGGGGCTTCGGGCGCATTGCGCGATCTTCTTCAAGCCTGCCTTGGCAGCGGCCCGCTCCGCAGCCTTCTGGACCAATACAGTTCAGCCGGAACCCGGGCCGAGCAGATGGCGGCCCTGGAAAGCCTGTTATATAGCTGGTCCAACACCAGCGGCATGGCGACTTCGATGGAAGCCAGGTCAGTCGGGCATTACAATGTGGTCAACAAAACTTTTTCCGGGGCCGCGCTCGATGAATGGAACCGTAAACTTCACATCCTGGAAGCTTTTAACGGACAATATTTCTTCACCCTCCCCAAAGACCTCAAACCGGGCGAAAAACTTCATTACAGCCTGGCGGTCAGCGGGGGAACAAACGGGCAACTGCCCACACTCACCATCACTTATAATCAGACTCAGATCAATTTGCTGAATCAGGCTTATGAAGCCCTGATTGACAATGTTCTTCTGGGCCTGGCCATGCAGACCCGCTTGGGGTCTATCTTCGATTTGATTGATGTTACGGTCGCGCCAGACACCTTTGATATGAAACTGGATTTCAGCCAGGTCAAGTTGCATTTTATCAATGGGATGTATGTAAATATATGGGAGGCATTCTCCGACCTTATGGATTTTAACCGGGGCATGAATATATTAATGCCGGGAAAAGGCTGGGATGGTTTTGATCTGGCCCACCAGTTGATCAAAGGCTGGGGCCCCAATTCCACACTGGATGAGCTATATAAAGAACTTCAAATCAGCATCAACGGCCGGCCCGGCTATTACACCACCGGCTCTTACCGCAGCGACATGATCATCGGCGGAGCCGGCAACGACACCCTCACCGGCCTTGGCGGCAACGACGCTCTCTATGGCGAAGGTGGAAATGATCGTCTTTTCGGCGGCGACGGCTATGATTATATCCGTGGCGGGGAAGGAAATGATTATATCGAAGGCGGAGAATGCTGTGACCAGTTGTTCGGTGATGAAGGCGACGATACCATATACGGCGGCAACGGCAATGACAAAATTTGGGGCGGCACCGGCAATGACAAACTTTATGGGGATGCGGGAAATGATACGATTCATGGCGACGATGGCAACGACCTTTTATCCGGGGGGGCAGGCAACGATACGCTCTATGGGGATGATGGGAATGACACCCTGCTTGGTGATGACGGAGAAGACAGGCTTTATGGCGGTGAAGGAAACGACACCCTTCATGGCGGGGCGGATAATGATTCTCTCTATGGTGAGAACGGGGATGATACTTTAAATGGAGACGACGGGGATGATTCTCTCTATGGCGGAGCCGGAGACGATAAACTCTATGGCGGTGAGGGCAACGATATTTTAGACGGCGGGGCTGGAGACGACTACCTGGAAGGTGGAGCCGGGGACGATATTTATGTGTTCGGCAAGGGCAGCGGTCACGATCTGGTCATGAACTACGACAACGGCCTCAACAGCAATGATTATGACATGGTGCGTCTGGCGGGCCTGAAGCAAGGTGAAGTTGAATTTTTCAGCATCGATTCCAGCACTTCAGGTTATCGGGAGTTGATCATCAGGATCAAAGAGACTGGCGAGACCATGACCATTAAGTGGGGTCTGGGCCAGCCGGATTATGATCCGTGCAGCCTGGAAGCGATCGAGTTCGGTGACGGCCGGGTCATGACCGTGGGCGATTTAATGGCCGGTGGCCTGATCACTCACCTCACGGGTGAGGCCGCCGATCAGCTGCGTGAGGCCGCTAATCTTGGCAGCCTCTCCGGCGGTCCCGGCAACGACACTATCAACGGAACGGCCTCCCATGACTTTTTGGACGGGGGTGCGGGCAACGATTTTATAGAGGGCGGCGACGGCAACGATACCCTTAACGGCGGAGCCGGCAACGACTTTCTGGCCGGCGGCGACGGCAACGACACCTTGAACGGCGGTGACGGCAACGACATCCTGCTCGGAGGCGCCGGCAACGACATCCTGGTCGGCGGCACCGGAGCCGACGTCTTCATGTTCGGCCGCGGCGACGGCACCGACACTATCAACTACGGCGAGGCCGGTGATAAGGTCAATTTCTACAACCTCAACCCCGACGAGGTGGAGTTCTATATCGAGCAGGTCGCTTCCATATACAACAGCGTCTACTATCCCAGCTACGATATAATCGTCAAAATCAAGGACACCGGCGAGACCCTCCGCATCCACTGGGCCATAAACATTTACAGCTACAGCAGCAGCTACTACCTCAGCGGCCCCCAGTATAACGTCGGTTCTTTTGAGTTCGCCGACGGCAGCAGCCTCAGCTGGTCCGAACTGATGAACTCCGGCCAGCTGATCATGCAGGGCGGCGACGGCAACGACTCCATGAATCCTCCGCTCTTCTACCCCGTAAACCTCTTCGGCGGGGCCGGCAACGACACCATCAATGGAACCAACAGTCACGACATTTTGCACGGCGAAGCTGGCGACGACCGTCTCTATGGGCGCGCGGGCAATGATACACTTTATGGGGATGATGGGGATGACACCCTGCTTGGTGATGCCGGAGAGGACAGGCTTTATGGCGGTGAAGGAAACGACACCCTTCATGGTGGGGCGGATAATGATTATCTCCATGGCGAAAACGGTAACGATACTCTAAATGGAGACGCAGGTGATGATTATCTTAATGGCGGAGCCGGAGACGATAAACTCTATGGCGGTACAGGCAATGATGTTCTGGATGGCGGAGCCGGCGACGACTACCTGGAAGGCGGCGCGGGCAACGATATTTATGTGTTCGGCAAAGGCTACGGTCACGACCTGGTCCTGAACTACGACACCGGCCTCAACCATTATGATCTGGTCCGCCTGAAGGGCCTGCAAATGGATGATGTTGAGTTCATCGGCGTTGACTCCGGCACCTTCGGCTATGAAGACCTGATCATCAGAATAAAAGATACCGGCGAGACCCTGGCCATTAAATGGGGTCTGGGCCGCCCAGGCTATGACCCCTACGGCCTGGAGGCTATCGAGTTCGGTGACGGCCGGGTCATGGCCTGGGCCGATTTAATGGCCGCCGGCCTGATCACCCACCTCACCGGCGAAGCCGCACGCCAACTGCGCGAAGCCGCCCGCCTCACCAGCCTCGACCCCGGCGACGGCAACGACACCGTCAACGGAACCGCCTCCCATGACATCCTGGACGGCGGCGCCGGCAACGACACCCTTAACGGCGGAGCCGGCAACGACTTCCTGGCTGGCGGCGACGGCAACGACACTTTGAACGGCGGCGACGGCAACGACATCCTGGTCGGCGGCGCCGGCAACGACACCTTGAACGGCGGAGCCGGAGCCGACGTCTTCATGTTCGGCCGCGGCGACGGCACCGACACTATCAACTACGGCGACGCCAGTGATAAGGTCAATTTCTACAACCTCAACCCCGACGAGGTGGAGTTCTATATCGAGCAGGTCGCTTCCATATACAATAGCGTCTACTACCCCAGCTACGATATAATCGTCAAAATCAAGGACACCGGCGAGACCCTCCGCATCCACTGGGCCATAAACATTTACAGCTACAGCAGCAGCTACTACCTCAGCGGCCCCCAGTATAACGTCGGTTCCTTTGAGTTCGCCGACGGCAGCAGCCTCAGCTGGTCCGAACTGATGAACTCCGGCCAGCTGATCATGCAGGGCGGCGACGGCAACGACTCCATGAATCCTCCGCTCTTCTACCCCGTAAACCTCTTCGGCGGGGCCGGCAACGACACCATCAATGGAACCAACAGTCACGACATTTTGCACGGCGAAGCTGGCGACGACCGTCTCTATGGGCGCGCGGGCAATGATACACTTTATGGGGATGATGGGGATGACACCCTGCTTGGTGATGCCGGAGAGGACAGGCTTTATGGCGGTGAAGGAAACGACACCCTTCATGGTGGGGTGGATAATGATTATCTCCATGGCGAAAACGGTAACGATACTCTAAATGGAGACGCAGGTGATGATTATCTTGATGGCGGAGCCGGAGACGATAAACTCTATGGCGGTACAGGCAATGATGTTCTGGATGGCGGAGCCGGCGACGACTACCTGGAAGGCGGCGCGGGCAACGATATTTATGTGTTCGGCAAAGGCTACGGTCACGACCTGGTCCTGAACTATGACACCGGCCTTAACCATTATGATCTGGTCCGCCTGAAGGGCCTGCAACTGGATGATATTGAGTTCATCGGCGTCGACTCCGGCACCTTCGGCTATGAAGACCTGATCATCAGAATAAAAGATACCGGCGAGACCCTGGCCATTAAATGGGGTCTGGGCCGTCCGGGCTATGACCCCTACGGCCTGGAGGCTATCGAGTTCGGCGACGGCCGGGTCATGGCCTGGGCCGATTTAATGGCCGCCGGCCTTATCACCCACCTCACCGGTGAAGCCGCACGGCTGCTGCGTGAAGCCGCCCGCCTCACCAGCCTCGACGCCGGCGACGGCAACGACACCGTCAACGGAACCGCCTCCCATGACATCCTGGACGGCGGCGCCGGCAACGACACCCTTAACGGCGGAGCCGGCAACGACTTTCTGGCCGGCGGCGACGGCAATGACACACTGAACGGAGGCGACGGCAACGACATCCTGGTCGGCGGCGCCGGCAACGATATCCTGGCCGGCGGAGCCGGAGCCGACGTCTTCATGTTCGGCCGCGGCGACGGCAGCGACACTATCAACTACGGTGACGCCAGTGATAAGGTCAATTTCTACAACCTCAACCCCGACGAGGTGGAGTTCTATATCGAGCAGGTCGCTTCCATATACAACAGCGTCTACTACCCCAGCTACGATATAATCGTCAAAATCAAGGACACCGGCGAGACCCTCCGCATCCACTGGGCCATAAACATTTACAGCTACAGCAGCAGCTACTACCTCAGCGGCCCCCAGTATAACGTCGGTTCTTTTGAGTTCGCCGACGGCAGCAGCCTCAGCTGGTCCGAGCTGATGAACTCCGGCCAGTTGATCATGCAGGGCGGCGACGGCAACGACACCATGAATCCCCCGCTCTTCTACCCCGTCAACCTCTTCGGCGGAGCCGGCAACGACACCCTCAACGGAACCAACAGCCACGATATCCTGCACGGTGAAGACGGAGACGACCGTCTCAGTGGCGGCGCCGGCAATGATCTTCTCTACGGCGGCACCGGCGACGATTACCTCCACGGCGGTACCGGGGATGATCTTCTGGATGGCGGTGAAGGCAACGATCAGCTTTACGGCGGCGACGGCAACGACCAGCTCGACGCAGGCGACGGCGACGACTACCTCAGCGGAGGCAACGGCGACGACCGCCTGGATGGTGGTTCCGGTGCTGACCGTCTATATGGTGAAGCCGGCAATGATATCTTAGACGGCGGAGCCGGCGACGACTACCTGGAAGGCGGCGCGGGCAACGATATTTATGTGTTCGGCAAAGGCTACGGTCACGACCTGGTCCTGAACTATGACACCGGCCTTAACCATTATGATCTGGTCCGCCTGAAGGGCCTGCAACTGGATGATGTTGAGTTCATCGGCGTCGACTCCGGCACCTTCGGCTATGAAGACCTGATCATCAGAATAAAAGATACCGGCGAGACCCTGGCCATTAAATGGGGTCTGGGCCGCCCCGGCTATGACCCCTACGGCCTGGAAGCTATCGAGTTCGGTGACGGCCGGGTCATGGCCTGGGCCGATTTAATGGCCGCCGGCCTGATCACCTACCTCACCGGCGAAGCCGCACGCCAACTGCGTGAAGCCGCCCGCCTCACCAGCCTCGACGCCGGCGACGGCAACGACACCGTCAACGGAACCGCCTCCCATGACATTTTGGACGGCGGCGCCGGCAACGACACCCTTAACGGCGGCGCCGGCAACGACTTCCTGGCCGGCGCCGACGGCAACGACACCTTAAACGGCGGCGACGGCAACGACATCCTGGTCGGCGGCGCCGGCAACGACACCTTGAACGGCGGAGCCGGAGCCGACGTCTTCATGTTCGGCCGCGGCGACGGCAGCGACACTATCAACTACGGTGACGCCAGTGATAAGGTCAGCTTCTACAACCTCAACCCCGACGAGGTGGAGTTCTATATCGAGCAGGTCGCTTCCATATACAACAGCGTCTACTACCCCAGCTACGATATAATCGTCAAAATCAAGGACACCGGCGAGACCCTCCGCATCCACTGGGCCATAAACATTTACAGCTACAGCAGCAGCTACTACCTCAGCGGCCCCCAGTATAACGTCGGTTCTTTTGAGTTCGCCGACGGCAGCAGCCTCAGCTGGTCTGAGCTGATGAACTCCGGCCAGTTGATCATGCAGGGCGGCGACGGCAACGACACTAACGACACTATGACTCCACCGCTTTTTTACCCGGTCAAGCTCTTCGGCGGTGGGGGCAACGACACCCTCAACGGAACTAACAGCCACGACGTTTTGCACGGCGAAGCCGGAGACGACCGTCTCAGTGGCGGCGCCGGCAATGATCTTCTCTATGGCGGCACCGGCGACGATTACCTCCACGGCGGTACCGGCGACGACCTTCTGGACGGCGGTGAAGGAAACGATCAGCTTTACGGCGGCGACGGCAATGACCAGCTCGACGCAGGCGACGGCGACGACTACCTCAGCGGAGACGCCGGTGATGATTATCTTGATGGCGGAGCCGGAGACGATAAACTCTATGGCGGCACAGGCAATGATGTTCTGGACGGCGGAGCCGACGACGACAACCTGGAAGGCGGCGCGGGCAACGATATTTATGTGTTCGGCAAGGGCTACGGTCACGACCTGGTCTTAAACTACGACACCGGCCTCAACCATTATGATCTGGTCCGCCTGAAGGGCCTGCAACTGGATGATGTTGAGTTCATCGGTGTTGACTCCGGCACCTTCGGCTATGAAGACCTGATCATCAGAATAAAAGATACCGGCGAGACCCTGGCCATTAAATGGGGTCTGGGCCGCCCCGGCTATGACCCCTACGGCCTGGAAGCTATCGAGTTCGGTGACGGCCGGGTCATGGCCTGGGCCGATTTAATGGCCGCCGGCCTGATCACCTACCTCACCGGCGAAGCCGCACGCCAACTGCGTGAAGCCGCCCGCCTCACCAGCCTCGACGCCGGCGACGGCAACGACACCGTCAATGGAACCGCCTCCCATGACATCCTGGACGGCGGCGCCGGTAACGACACCCTTAACGGCGGAGCCGGCAACGACTTCCTGGCCGGCGGCGACGGCAACGACACCTTGAACGGCGGCGACGGCAACGACATCCTGGTCGGCGGCGCCGGCAACGACACCTTGAACGGCGGAGCCGGAGCCGACGTCTTCATGTTCGGCCGCGGCGACGGCAGCGACACTATCAACTACGGTGACGCCAGTGATAAGGTCAGCTTCTACAACCTCAACCCCGACGAGGTGGAGTTCTATATCGAGCAGGTCGCTTCCATATACAACAGCGTCTACTACCCCAGCTACGATATAATCGTCAAAATCAAGGACACCGGCGAGACCCTCCGCATCCACTGGGCCATAAACATTTACAGCTACAGCAGCAGCTACTACCTCAGCGGCCCCCAGTATAACGTCGGTTCTTTTGAGTTCGCCGACGGCAGCAGCCTCAGCTGGTCCGAACTGATGAACTCCGGCCAGTTGATCATGCAGGGCGGTGACGGCAACGACTCCATGAATCCCCCGCTCTTCTACCCCGTCAACCTCTTCGGCGGGGCCGGCAACGACACCATCAATGGAACCAACAGCCACGATATCCTGCACGGTGAAGACGGAGACGACCGTCTCAGTGGCGGCGCCGGCAATGATCTTCTCTACGGCGGCACCGGTGACGATTACCTCCACGGCGGCACCGGCGACGACCTTCTGGACGGCGGTGAAGGAAACGATCAGCTTTACGGCGGCGACGGCAACGACCAGCTCGACGCAGGCGACGGCGACGACTACCTCAGCGGAGACGCCGGGGACGATTATCTTGATGGCGGAGCCGGAGACGATAAACTCTATGGCGGCACAGGCAATGATGTTCTGGACGGCGGAGCCGACGACGACAACCTGGAAGGCGGCGCGGGCAACGATATTTATGTGTTCGGCAAGGGCTACGGTCACGACCTGGTCTTAAACTACGACACCGGCCTCAACCATTATGATCTGGTCCGCCTGAAGGGCCTGCAACTGGATGATGTTGAGTTCATCGGTGTTGACTCCGGCACCTTCGGCTATGAAGACCTGATCATCAGAATAAAAGATACCGGCGAGACCCTGGCCATTAAATGGGGTCTGGGCCGTCCGGGCTATGACCCCTACGGCCTGGAGGCTATCGAGTTCGGTGACGGCCGGGTCATGGCCTGGGCCGATTTAATGGCCGCCGGCCTTATCACCCACCTCACCGGCGAAGCCGCACGGCTGCTGCGTGAAGCCGCCCGCCTCAACAGCCTCGACGCCGGTGGCGGCAACGACACCGTCAACGGAAGCGCCTCCCATGACATTTTGGACGGCGGCGCCGGCAACGACACCCTTAACGGCGGCGCCGGCAACGACTTCCTGGCCGGCGGCGACGGCAACGACACCTTAAACGGCGGCGACGGCAACGACATCCTGGTCGGCGGCGCCGGCAACGATATCCTGGTCGGCGGAGCCGGAGCCGACGTCTTCATGTTCGGCCGCGGCGACGGCAGCGACACTATCAACTACGGCGACGCCAGTGATAAGGTCAATTTCTACAACCTCAACCCCGACGAGGTGGAGTTCTATATCGAGCAGGTCGCTTCCATATACAACAGCGTCTACTACCCCAGCTACGATATAATCGTCAAAATCAAGGACACCGGCGAGACCCTCCGCATCCACTGGGCCATAAACATTTACAGCTACAGCAGCAGCTACTACCTCAGCGGCCCCCAGTATAACGTCGGTTCTTTTGAGTTCGCCGACGGCAGCAGCCTCAGTTGGTCCGAACTGATGAACTCCGGCCAGTTGATCATGCAGGGCGGTGACGGCAACGACTCCATGAATCCCCCGCTCTTCTACCCCGTCAACCTCTTCGGCGGGGCCGGCAACGACACCATCAATGGAACCAACAGCCACGATATCCTGCACGGTGAAGACGGAGACGACCGTCTCAGTGGCGGCGCCGGCAATGATCTTCTCTACGGCGGCACCGGTGACGATTACCTCCACGGCGGCACCGGCGACGACCTTCTGGACGGCGGTGAAGGCAACGATCAGCTTTACGGCGGCGACGGCAACGACCAGCTCGACGCAGGCGACGGCGACGACTACCTCAGCGGAGACGCCGGGGATGATTATCTTGATGGCGGAGCCGGAGACGATAAACTCTATGGCGGCACAGGCAATGATGTTCTGGACGGCGGAGCCGGCGATGACTACCTGGAAGGCGGCGCGGGCAACGATATTTATGTGTTCGGCAAGGGCTACGGTCACGACCTGGTCTTAAACTACGACACCGGCCTTAACCATTATGATCTGGTCCGCCTAAAGGGTCTGCAGTTAGATGATGTTGAGTTCATCGGCGTCGACTCCGGCACCTTCGGCTATGAGGATCTGATCATCAGAATAAAAGATACCGGCGAGACCCTGGCCATTAAATGGGGCCTGGGCCGCCCCGGCTATGACCCCTACGGCCTGGAGGCTATCGAGTTCGGTGACGGCCGGGTCATGGCCTGGGCCGATTTAATGGCCGCCGGCCTGATCACCTACCTCACCGGCGAAGCAGCACGGCTGCTGCGCGAAGCCGCCCGCCTCACCAGCCTCGATGCCGGCGACGGCAATGACACCGTCAACGGAACCGCCTCCCATGACATTTTGGACGGCGGCGCCGGTAACGACACCCTTAACGGCGGCGCCGGCAACGACTTCCTGGCCGGCGGCGACGGCAACGACACACTGAACGGCGGCGACGGCAACGACATCCTGGTCGGCGGCGCCGGCAACGATATCCTGGTCGGCGGAGCCGGAGCCGACGTCTTCATGTTCGGCCGCGGTGACGGCAGCGACACTATCAACTACGGTGACGCCAGTGATAAGGTCAATTTCTACAACCTCAACCCCGACGAGGTGGAGTTCTATATCGAGCAGGTCGCTTCCATATACAACAGCGTCTACTACCCCAGCTACGATATAATCGTCAAAATCAAGGACACCGGCGAGACCCTCCGCATCCATTGGGCCATAAACATTTACAGCTACAGCAGCAGCTACTACCTCAGCGGCCCCCAGTATAACGTCGGTTCCTTTGAGTTCGCCGACGGCAGCAGCCTCAGCTGGTCTGAGCTGATGAACTCCGGCCAGCTCATCATGCAGGGCGGCGACGGCAACGACTCCATGAATCCTCCGCTCTTCTACCCTGTCAACCTCTTCGGCGGGGCCGGCAACGACACCCTCAACGGAACTAACAGCCACGACGTTTTGCACGGCGAAGCCGGAGACGACCGTCTCAGTGGCGGCGCCGGCAATGATCTTCTCTACGGCGGCACCGGCGACGATTACCTCCACGGCGGTACCGGCGACGACCTTCTGGACGGCGGTGAAGGCAACGATCAGCTTTACGGCGGCGACGGCAACGACCAGCTCGACGCAGGTGACGGCGACGATTACCTCAGCGGAGACGCCGGGGACGATTATCTTGATGGCGGAGCCGGAGACGATAAACTCTATGGCGGTACAGGCAATGATGTTCTGGACGGCGGAGCCGGCGACGACTACCTGGAAGGCGGCGCGGGCAACGATATTTATGTGTTCGGCAAAGGCTACGGTCACGACCTGGTCCTGAACTATGACACCGGCCTTAACCATTATGATCTGGTCCGCCTGAAGGGCCTGCAACTGGATGATGTTGAGTTCATCGGCGTCGACTCCGGCACCTTCGGCTATGAAGACCTGATCATCAGAATAAAAGATACCGGCGAGACCCTGGCCATTAAATGGGGTCTGGGCCGTCCGGGCTATGACCCCTACGGCCTGGAGGCTATCGAGTTCGGCGACGGCCGGGTCATGGCCTGGGCCGATTTAATGGCCGCCGGCCTTATCACCCACCTCACCGGCGAAGCCGCACGCCAACTGCGTGAAGCCGCCCGCCTCACCAGCCTCGACGCCGGCGACGGCAACGACACCGTCAACGGAACCGCCTCCCATGACATTTTGGACGGCGGCGCCGGTAACGACACCCTTAACGGCGGAGCCGGCAACGACTTCCTGGCCGGCGGCGACGGCAACGACACCTTGAACGGCGGCGACGGCAACGACATCCTGGTCGGCGGCGCCGGCAACGACACCTTGAACGGCGGAGCCGGAGCCGACGTCTTCATGTTCGGCCGCGGCGACGGCAGCGACACTATCAACTACGGTGACGCCAGTGATAAGGTCAATTTCTACAACCTCAACCCCGACGAGGTGGAGTTCTATATCGAGCAGGTCGCTTCCATATACAACAGCGTCTACTACCCCAGCTACGATATAATCGTCAAAATCAAGGACACCGGCGAGACCCTCCGCATCCATTGGGCCATAAACATTTACAGCTACAGCAGCAGCTACTACCTCAGCGGCCCCCAGTATAACGTCGGTTCCTTTGAGTTCGCCGACGGCAGCAGCCTCAGCTGGTCTGAGCTGATGAACTCCGGCCAGCTCATCATGCAGGGCGGCGACGGCAACGACTCCATGAATCCTCCGCTCTTCTACCCTGTCAACCTCTTCGGCGGGGCCGGCAACGACACCCTCAACGGAACTAACAGCCACGATATCCTGCACGGCGAAGCCGGGGATGACCGCCTCAGTGGCGGCGCCGGCAATGATCTTCTCTACGGCGGCACCGGTGACGATTACCTCCACGGCGGCACCGGCGACGACCTTCTGGACGGCGGCGAAGGCAACGACCAGCTTTACGGCGGCGACGGCAATGACCAGCTCGACGCAGGGGACGGCGACGACTACCTCAGCGGAGGCAACGGCGACGACCGCCTGGATGGTGGTTCCGGTGCTGACCTTCTATATGGTGAAGCCGGCAATGATATCTTAGACGGCGGAGCCGGCGATGACTATTTGGAAGGTGGCGCGGGCAACGATATTTATGTGTTCGGCAAGGGCTACGGTCACGACCTGGTCTTAAACTACGACACTGGCCTCAACCATTATGATCTGGTCCGCCTGAAGGGCCTGCAACTGGATGAGGTTGAGTTCATCGGAGTCGACTCCGGCACCTTCGGCTATGAGGATCTGATCATCAGAATAAAAGATACCGGCGAGACCCTGGCCATTAAATGGGGCCTGGGCCGCCCCGGCTATGACCCCTACGGCCTGGAGGGTATCGAATTCGGTGACGGCCGGGTCATGGCCTGGGCCGATTTAATGGCCGCCGGCCTTATCACCCACCTCACCGGCGAAGCCGCCCGGCTGCTGCGTGAAGCCGCCCGGCTGCTGCGTGAAGCCGCCCGCCTTACCAGCCTCGACGCCGGCGACGGCAACGACACCGTCAACGGAACCGCCTCCCATGACATCCTGGACGGCGGCGCCGGCAACGACACCCTCAACGGCGGCGCCGGCAACGACTTCCTGGCCGGCGGCGACGGCAACGACACCTTGAACGGCGGCGACGGCAACGACATCCTGGTCGGCGGCGCCGGCAACGACACCTTGAACGGCGGAGCCGGTGCCGACGTCTTCATGTTCGGCCGCGGCGACGGCAGCGACACTATCAACTACGGTGACGCCAGTGATAAGGTCAATTTCTACAACCTCAACCCCGACGAGGTGGAGTTCTATATCGAGCAGGTCGCTTCCATATACAACAGCGTCTACTACCCCAGCTACGATATAATCGTCAAAATCAAGGACACCGGCGAGACCCTCCGCATCCACTGGGCCATAAACATTTACAGCTACAGCAGCAGCTACTACCTCAGCGGCCCCCAGTATAACGTCGGTTCTTTTGAGTTCGCCGACGGCAGCAGCCTCAGCTGGTCAGAACTGATGAACTCCGGCCAGCTCATCATGCAGGGCGGCGACGGCAACGACTCCATGAATCCTCCGCTCTTCTACCCTGTCAACCTCTTCGGCGGGGCCGGCAACGACACCATCAACGGAACCAACAGCCACGATATCCTGCACGGCGAAGCCGGAGACGACCGTCTCAGTGGCGGCGCCGGCAATGATCTTCTCTATGGCGGCACCGGTGACGATTACCTCCATGGCGGGGCCGGAGACGACACCTATATCATACGTCACGGTGACGGCCAGGATACCATCAATAACACCGGGGGTGGAAATGACCTTCTAAAGTTCATTGACTTTAATCCGGCTGAATTGTGGTTTAGTCAGAGTGGCAATAATCTGGAAATCAGAACGATCGGAGCTACTGACAAAGTTACGGTTCAGAATTGGTTTGCGGGTGATTACAAGATAGACACTATCCAAGCCGGTGACTGGAGCATCACCGAAGCTCAAGTAGCCCAAATGGTCCAGGCTATGGCTTCGTTCGGCGCTCCAATGGGGATAAACGACCAGTGGACGGACGAGCAGAAAGAGTCATTGACTCCCCTTCTCGCAGCCCATTGGACGCCAAAGCTTTGATGGATCGCTCCGTCACCACTAACAGTTTTATATAGATTCAATACAATCCCAAAGCCCTTGAAAATTCAGGGGCTTTGGATTTTTCTAACGGCCAGCTTAATTGCGCACGGTTTCAATCAATTTTCATATAACATATTGCATCAGAGGCGGCCTTGCTGACGGTGTCCGCCGAGGCATGACCAGCAGGGCTTTTTTGCCGTACTGTTCCCTGGGTACAATTCACCCAGACGGCCGTCTCCAAATTCAAATCAGGCGAACACATACATGTCGAATTATTTTATGTCCGCCGTTCTTCCTCACTTGGATATCAACAACTCCTGCTCTTCTTGATTTAGAAGAACCGATGTTGTAATATCACATTAACTCAAGGTTAATATATTGACCAGATTCGGCTTATAAGAACGGCGAGGTTATGGCCTGGGTTGTTTGCTTAGCTATCACTTCTCTGGCATGGCCAAATGGACGCCATGCACCAAGGCCGCACATGAGGGCTTATGAGTAAGATTAAAGAAACCTTGTTTGCTGTGTTTGTAATATTTATATGTCTTCCTGTTTCAAGGGAAGTGGAATCCAGGATTGCGTCACGCGTAGGATCAAAGTTTGGAGGATTTGTTGGCATAATATTGATAATACTAATGCCGACCTTTTTGCTCTTAATGTGGCGGTTCTTAAAAAATCATTCCTTTGAAATAAAATTCTGGTGGTCCAAGTATGGAGGCATCACAATCCTTGCAATCATATTATTACTGGCGGCGGCATACTTCATTTATCCATCCGCAAGCTAAAAGATTGACGACAGGTATGGTATGGCTCTACACCTTGTCACTTTCAGGAGCCTGGTGATGCTTTCTGTAGCTGATTGTAGCGGCGCTCACCAGATATAAGGCCCGCCGGTCAGCAATATGATAAAGCCGATAATCGTCAATGGCCATAACAGTGAAGCGCCGACGCAAAGCAGTATGAGAGAAAACAGGTTTACGCCATCCCTGCTATGGCCCATAGACAGCAATACCAGAAGAAAGCATATTGGTATACCCTTCACATATATTCGCCAGATAGCCGAGAGTGTGGGATTCACCCTGCTCGCGGTTCGCTCGATGTATCCTCCGCAGTGCGGGCACAGCGATATGTTTCCGTTCATGTTCCTATTGCATTTCGGGCATAGCATGTTTACATTGGGCCGCTGCTGTTATTGAGGCTGTTCCTGTCTTTCATTTTCATCTTTCGACTTCTCGCGTGAAAAGTAATAAGCCAGACCGCAGACGCCACCAATAATAACCACTCGAACAACCTTATAGCCATTGGCAAGGCCTTCAGTGCTCAAGCCAAAGAATTCCCCGACAAGGGCCCAGTACCTTATGAAATTATCACTGTCGACAATAAAGTAGGCACAGACCGCGCCCGCAATCAATAATATCCAAAACTTTATATTATATTTTTCCATACCACACCTTCATTACAATTTAAACCAGCTGCCCAGACCATAATATATATTCCTGAACTCCAGCAGGTGACACCCGGTCAGTAAGGTCGGGCTCACCGCCCCTATAATAGCATAATACTTGGGGCCCAATGTGTAAGCTTTCGCCCAATAGGCTTCCAGTTGAAAACGCTGGCGAACCCAAATGTCTTATCAGAGCAACCGTGTGCCGCCTCCACACAAAAAGCGGCCCCGCTGTTTTGCGGAGCCGCTTTGTCAGGGCCGGACGACTTTGCTTTGCGAGGTGTATGACGAACCGGGTTCCCCTTGACAGCAGCATGCCTGCCATCGCTCAGACCAGCGCGAGAGCCTACAGATAGGCGACCCCGCGAGCCACCAGTTTCACATTGCCGCTGATCACGGTTTTCATGGTCCGGTCAGGTTTATAACCGGACATGACGGTTATAACGCCGCCAGGCTGGGCAATGTCCACACCAACAGTCCCCTGTGCCTTATGAGCGAGGTAAGCGCCCAAGGCAGCCGAGCCTGAACCGCAGCCGCGCTCCCAGACAAAACTGTCAGTGGATTCAACATAGATCAGAGGTTTAATAAAGTTTCTCACCCGGTCATACAAAATAAGGCCAAGGGCTTCGGCACTGAAATTGCTTTTCCACTCCCTCAAAGCCCGCTCCGCGAAAATGGCTTTGTCGCCCGAGACCAGGTCGACATCGACAATAATATGGGTAATGCCTTCCAGGGTCACCACATTGATTTGGTAGTCCTCCCCTTTCAGATGCAGGGTGAGCTGCTCTATTTTTTCCGGCCGGGGCATTTCCACTGAACAGTGGGCCTCATGCCCCTGAAGGGTCAAATCCACATTTATTATGCCATCCAGCCCGGAAACCTCCAGCGGCACATCCACCGGACGTCCGTCCGGTATTTCCCGGCCCATGGCCAGAACAGCGGCCAGCGACATAGTGGCGTTGCCGCAGAATTCTCCGCCCATCATCTGAAGGCGGCCCCAGGCGTCGGGATTGTGTTCCGGCGCTTCAATGAAGCCGACCTGCTCCGCGAAAACGCCATCGTATTTCATCAGTTCCTGGGCCACCTCTTTGTGAAGTTCACGAGGGACCGGGCTTTCCACCAGTATGGTCATGTTCTGGGTCGGACTCAATTTAATGAACTGGATATCCATATGTTTCTCCTGCCGGGCGGGTTGATTGACGATTTTATTATTTTATCATTGGGGAGTTTTTTGATCAAAAAGATTTGTGAAAATTTATTGGCGGTATTATTCAATATATCAGGTTTGAAGGCCGTGGGGGCAAGCCCCCACGGCGTTTGACTGGACGGCGGCGATTACATCATCATCGCGCCAACGGTTCCGAAGATGATAAGAGGAATGTTGAAGTGAAGGAAGGTGGGCACGCAGGTGTCCCAGATATGATCGTGCTGCCCGTCGGCATTGAGACCGGCGGTTGGGCCAAGCGTTGAGTCGGAAGCCGGGGAACCGGCGTCGCCCAGAGCGCCGGCAACGCCCACCAGAATGGCGGTGGCCGGAGCCGAGAAACCCAGGGCCAGGCACAGCGGCACATAGATCGTGGCGATGATGGGAATCGTACCAAAGGAGGTGCCGATGCCCATGGTAATTATCAGACCAATCAGAAGCATAACAATGGCGGCCAGAAGCTTGCTGCCGCCGACAATGGCCGCTGAAGCCTGGACAATGGCGTCAACGCCGCCGGTTTCGCGAATAACGTTGCCGAAGCCGGAAGCAACCAGCATGACGAAAGCGATGAAGCCCATTAGCCTGATGCCGCCGTTCATGGTGCTGTCCATATCACTGAAGGGAATAGCTTTGAAAGCGACCATAATCGACAGGCCGATCAGCGCGCCAAGGGGCAGAGAATCTGTCAAAAGCTGCACAACGAAAGCGCTGATCGCGCCAAGGCCCGCGCCGAGATGCTGCATGGTGAAATGATCGGTGACCATATGGCTCGGAGTATCGCAATCGCTGCCAAGGCTGACCTCGCGGTTTTCATATTGACGGGGTTTGCGATAGCTGATGAAAATAGCTATCATCAGGCCGCAAAACATGCCCAGGCCGGGAACCAGCATGTAGGACCAGATTTTGGAGCTTTCCACCGCCATGCCGTTAAGAGCCAGATTGTCGGCGATGATACCCTGGAAAATAAGCCCGAAACCGGCAGGAATGGCGATGTAAGGAGCTTTAAGACCGAAAGTCAGGGCGCATGCCGCGGCGCGACGGTCAAGCTTCATGTCGTTCATTACCTTACAACAGGGGCGGAATTAGAATGGGAATGAAAGCGATGTGAACAGGAATGATGTTCTGGGAACAGCAGGCAATGGCCGCGATCACCAAAAGGAAAATCTTCCCGCTCTTGCCGACAACTTTCTCAACCTTCTGGGAAAGAATAGTCGCCAGACCGGTCTGTGAAATACCAACGGCCAAAGCACCCAAAAGGATGTAGCTCAAGGCGGTGTTCGACTGGCCTCCCATGCCGTCGATCAGAAGTGACATGGTCTGGCCGAGTGAAAAACCGCTCATCAGACCGGCCACCACGGCCGAGATCATGATGGTCAGCAAAATGTTCACTTTCAACAGACACAGGATGCACATTACCAGAACTGAAATTAATACGGGGTTTGTCAGCATATTTCCTTCTCCTCCTGGAAATCGTTTGACGGTTAATCCCATAAGGAAGCCGCTCCCCCACCGGAAGCGGCCCCAGTCTTTAAGATAGAGGTCCTAAAACCTTTTCAACCGCATCGACAATCTCGCCGCTCTTAACCAGTTCCAGAACAGCGTCAAAATCGGTGCACATAATCCGGTCTTCCGTCAGGGGCTTGACTACGCGGCGCACGCAGTCATAAGCCGCCTTGGTGCCGGCGCCCAGTTTCCTCTTGTTAACGTCGCTTTCCAGCTCGATACCCTGAGCGGCGGAGACCAGTTCAATGGCCACCACGCGGCTGACGTTGTCACAGATGTCTCTGGCTTTGCGGGCGGCGATGGTGCCCATACTGACATGGTCTTCCTGGTTGGCCGACGAGGGGATGGAATCCACGCTGGCCGGATGAGCCAGCACCTTGTTTTCCGAAACCAGGGCGGCCGCCGCATACTGGGCGATCATGAAGCCGGAATTGAGGCCGCCTTTGGCGGTCAGGAAAGCCGGCAGCCCGCTGAGGGACGGATTGACCAGACGCTCAATACGCCGCTCCGAGACGTTGGCCATTTCAGCAATGGCGATGCCCAGAAAATCAAAGGGCAGGGCCATGGGCTGGCCGTGGAAGTTGCCGCCGGAAATAGCCAGATCAAGATCGGCCAGGATAATGGGGTTATCGGTCACGGCGTTGATTTCAATGGCGACCTTTTCCAGAACGAAATCGAGAGCGTCCTTGCTGGCGCCGTGAATCTGGGGCACGCAGCGCAGTGAATAGGCGTCCTGCACCCTCACCTGTCCCTGGGCCGTGGTGCGTTCGCTGCCGGCCAGGATTTTTCTCAAATTGGCGGCGGTGTTGATCTGGCCGTTGTGGGGACGCAGTTCATGAAGTTCCGGCCGGAAAGCATCAATGATGCAAGTCAGGGCTTCACCGGTCATGGCCGCGGCGATGTCGCAGAGGGTCATCAGCTTTTTGGCGTCATAGGCGGCAATCGCGCCCACGGCCGTCAGCACCTGGGTGCCGTTAATGAGGGCCAGCCCCTCTTTGGAGGTCAGCACCACCGGCTTCAAACCGGCTTTTTCCAGGGCCGCGCCGCCGTCAATCAGTTCCCCCTTATAGAAAGCCTGGCCCATGCCCAGAAGGGGCAGGGTCATGTGGGCCAGAGGGGCCAAGTCGCCGCTGGCGCCCAGGGAGCCCTTTTCAGGAATGGCCGGATGAATGCCATGGTTGATGAGGTCCACCAGAGACTGAATCGTCTCCAGCCGGATACCGGAATAGCCTTTGCTGAGGGCGTTGGCCCGCAGAAGCATAATGGCCCTGACCGTCTCTTCAGGAAAAAGGGGGCCGGTGCCGCAGCTATGGCTCATGATCAGATTTTTCTGGAGCACTTCGGTTTCTTCGCGGGAAATGTGAACATCGCTGAACTTGCCGAAACCGGTTGTTATGCCATACACAACCCTTTCTTCCATCACCAGCTTGTCAATGTATTCACGGGATTTGCGAACTCTTTCCTTAGCCTCTTCAGAAATTGTCACTTTCTTGCCGAACCTGGCAACCTGGATAACATCTTCCAGAGTTAAAGAACGGCCGTCGATACAAATCATTTTATCCCCCTTCTCTCTGAGTACCGTCTTCGAATAAGCGATTCCGGTATAGCATAATTTTATACGATATATTGCACAATCATTGTGCACCAGTACCCCTGAGCAAATCCGCCGACTGTGAGGACTGTCGGCCGGACAACTTGTTCAGAAGCGTAAATCCAGCATGGTTAAAAAATTGTTCAAATTAAAAGCAGCGCACAATCAAAAGGCGTTCCTCCGGCCTGTTTGACGTTATGACCCGGCAGAAGCTCCGTGCCCAATTTCAGCTACATTCAACTTTGGTGTTAACTCTGGTCCTTGAGGCTGACGGCTACTGGGCCGCCTCATTCAACAACTTGATAAGAATCATTTTTTTAACAAAATTCGCTCAGAACTGTTGTCTCCGGCGATAAGGGTATGCTATACTTCTCCCATCCCGAAGACGATCCATTCAGACCGGCCTTTGCGGGCCCGGCGGTATCGGCGCGTATTCAGTTCAACAAAAGCATCAACAAACTCAAAACGAATATGACTCTAAAATTTCATATTTTAAGTGACTATAACACGTCCGCCCCGGCAAGTCAATATATTGTTTTTTTGTGCGCGATACGGTATTAAATACCTTGGAACATCATAACGGACAAACCCGGCCGACTACGGCCAAGGCATCATCACAGGCAAGGTTGATTCATGGACAACATAACAAATGTAATTGCGGCCAACCTTCAGGCGATCCGCAAGGAACGGCAGATGACCCTCTCGGATCTGGCCGACGTAACCGGAGTAAGCAAAAGCATGCTGGGTGAAATCGAGCGGGGCACCAGCAATCCCACCATCACGGTTCTGTGGAAAATAACCACGGGCCTGAAAATTTCCATCTCCCACCTGATTCACGCGCAGGCGGCCAGTTGTCAGATGGTGAAGGAAAACGACTGGCGGATACTTCATGAAGACCCGGCCAACATTTCGATGATCTTTGAATGCGACCACACCCGCAATTTCGAAGTCTATCACATGGAGTTCCAGCCCGGCTCGGAGCACCCTTCCACCAGCCATGACAAGGGCGTGGTGGAATACATCATGACCTATGAAGGCGCGTTCACGATCATTGTCGACGCCAATTCATTTCAGGTCGACAAGGGTGATTCGCTTTTATTCGAAGCCGACAACCCTCATTCCTATCGCAATGATGGTGACGTTGTGGCCAGAGGCTATTCCATTATCTACTATCCTCAGATTTAATACGTTTGAAATGAAGCCGAGACCAAAAGACAAGCCCCGTCCGCTTCTGCGGACGGGGCTTGCCATTGCGTGCGATCAGCAAAGGTAAAACCCCTCAGGGCGGGGCGGTGAGATATCTCCATAGTGGCCCCCGATTTTTCTCTGATCCCGGCCGGGTGGCTTCTTAAGAGGTTTGTTTGTCCGTGCCCGTCCGGGGAGCAAAAATCGTGGTCCCCTCTGGAGAAATCTCACCGCCCCGCCCTCCTGGATCTGGTCGGCTTATGCAAGAGGCCCCAACCATCACCCCACCCAAACGCCGACACTGATCAGGCCGGGCGGGCGAAAAATTTTCTGTAAGTCGCTCGTAATTTTGCTCCCCGGACGAGCACTTGCTCACAAACCTCCGACACTGCCACCCGGCCGGGAATACGAGAAAATTACGAGCGACGTCAGAAATTTTTTCGCCCGCCCGGCCGGGTTTTACCGTTGCCGCTTCCAAACGCTAGTGCAGAAAAATATAAACAAGGCGGCCCGGCTTTTTCAAGCCGGGCCGCCTTGTTTGGGGGCTGGAATAATCTTTCACTTGCGAGGTGTATGACGAACCAGTACCCCCGGATTCAGCCTGAAGAATTATTCCTCAGGGTTGGAGATAAAAAAAGTCTTGATGGCCGACAGCACCTGGAGAACGAAGATGAACAACACCATCGCCCCGCCGGAGGCGGCCAGATATTTAACGCCGTCAACACCCTGAACACCGCCGGCAAAGGCCACCATAAAGAAAGCAATGGCGCCGATGGAAACGCCCCACAGGATTTTCTGCCAGGCGGGAGGTTCTTCGCCGTGCTTCATGCCTTTAGTGCAGAGCATGGCGATAGTGGTGGTCATAACGTCGGCTGCCGTGGCAAAGGAGATGATCAGAGTCACCATGACCAGCGGCACCAGAATGGTCGACAGAGGAAGGTGCTGGAGGAAAGCCCACAGGCCAGCCACCGCGCCGCTGTTTTGAATGGCGCCTACCAGATCGACCGTGCCCGACTGCTGCCACTGAAGCGCCGTGCCACCCCAGATGCCAAACCAGACCATACCGAAAATGGAAGGCAGAATCCAGTTGATGATCATGAACTGGCGAATGGTGCGGCCATAGGAAATCAGCGCCAGGAACAGGCCCATCAGGGGAGCATAGGCAATCCAGATGGCCCAGTCATACAAGGTCCACCACATCACCAGGGCTTCGCCGCCCATATCGATGGGGTCAAGCGACCATTGCCAGAAATGCTGAAGCCAATAGGCCAGGCCCGCCGTTGAGGTCCGCATGATATACAGCGTGGGGCCGATGAGCAGGATGAAGATCAGGAGGAAATAGAAAATTTTGGAGTTCAGGTCGGCCAGGAACTTGATGCCGCGATCCAGTCCCAGGTAGGAAGCGCTGGTATACAGGATACAAGTGACAATGGCCAGGCCCAGCCAGACCGGAATGCTCTGGGGAACGCCATAGGCGATTTCAATGCCGGAGCCGACCAGAGTCAGGCCCGCGCCCAGAGATGAAGCCAGGCCAAGGGCAATGGCCAAAAGGGCCAGTGTATCGATGAGCCAGGACAGCTTTTCCACTTTTTCGCCGAACAGGGGCTTGAGGGTGGAGGTGACGGTGAGAGGCTGTTTCTTGTTGAAGAAAAGATAGGCCCCCAAAATACCGCACAGTGAATACATGGCGTAGGGGAAGAAAGACCAGTTGTAGAAACAGCGGGCCATGGCGAACCAGACGGCCTCTTCCGAACCGGGATCTATGCCGGTTTTGGCCAGTTCACCATAGATATTGCCCAGATAAATAATGGGTTCGTTCACGCCGTAGGTAATGACTCCGGTAGCCACGCCTCCGGTCAGAGCCATGGCGAACCAGCTCATGAACGAGAATTTGGGCTGCGCGTCTTTGCCGCCGATGCGGATGTTGCCGAAGCGGGAAATGGAAATCACGATGGCGAAGATCAGGGCCACCACCGAGATGCCCTGATACAGCCAGCCGAACGATCTCAGTGAGCCGCTGAAAACTTTCTGGGCGATTTCAGACAACAACTGATTGTTGACGATGCCCAAGAGGGCCGCGCCGCCGATGATGATGAATGACGGCCAGAAGACCACACTGCGAAGGCGGCTGCCGCCCTGTTCTGGTTTGGAAACTGTTTCCTGGGTGGACATTAAGTTCTCCTCCTGTTGCCGGCGGCGCTTGCCGCGCCGCTGTTGTCCGGTGATTCTATGCTGTTATCAACTCAAAAACCTAAGGCCGGTCATCAGCGACCTGTTTCCCGACGGGCAAATCCACATTGCCCTCTCGGAGCCGCGTGTTGAGATGAAAAGCTCAAGAATCGTCCACTGTTTTACGGTCGATTATTTCAAGGGACCAATCAGCTCTTCCACCACGGTGGCCAGCCGCCCGGAATGGATAAGCTCTTTCAAGTAAATAATGTGCGGGTAAAGGAACATATCCTGCTCCATTTTAGGCACATGCTTGCCAATTTCCGCGTACACCGCCTCTGAGGCCGCGCCGCACTTTTTGCCGTGCTCAAGAAAATTCTGGGCTTCAAAAACCGAAAGAAGCTCTATGGCCAGGATATACTCCAGCTTCTCAGCCACGGCCACCGCTTTCTTGGCCGCGTTGTAGCCCATGGCCACATAATCCTCCTGCGCGGCACAGGTGGGGGTGTTGTCAATGCTGGCCGGGGTGGATAAAATCCGCATGTCGTTCAAAAGCCCGGCCTGGGTATACTGGGGAATCATCAGGCCGGAATTGAGGCCCGGCTCCTTGATCAAAAAGCAGGGAAAACCGGAAAGGGTCTCGTCGATCAGGCGATTGTTGCGCCTCTCCGACATCTTGCCGAGCATGGTGGCGGCAATGGCCGCCGTATCCATGGCCGAGCCGACATAGGACGAATCAGCGTTGCAGGCCGATATGACGTCCTCATTGCCTTCGTCCGGCCAGACAATGGGATTGTCGCAGCAGGAGTTCATCTCGGTTTCAATGGTGTCCAGCGCGTTCAGCAAGAGCTTCTTGGCCGCGCCATGAAGCTGCGGAATGCAGCGCAGTGACAGGGCGTCCTGCACCCGGCCACTGCCGCCGCTCTGGATGATTTCCGAATCGGCCAGAATACGGCACACGTTTTCAGCGGTGCGGCCCTGTTCCTGATGGGGACGGACTGACATCACCCGAGGGTCGAAAGCCCTGATCACGCCGCCTACGGTTTCCAGGTTCAGCGCGCCGATGATGTCGGCCGCCCTGGCCGCCTGAATAAGATCATATATTGCCAGTGAGGCCAGAGCTGTGACGGAAGTGGTGCCGGAAATCAGGGCCAGCCCCTCTTTGGCGCCCAGCACCAAGGGCTCAAGCCCGGCTTTTTTAAGAGCCTCGGCAGCCGGCATTAATTCAGTCCCGTAATAAATCTGCCCTTCCCCTATCAGGCACAGGCTCATGTGGGCCTCCGGGCTCAGATAGCCCACCGAGCCTTCTCGCGGCATCCACGGACTGAGGCCCAGGTTGAGGAACTCCCCCAGCCTCTCCAGCACCACAAAGCGCACCCCGCTATAACCCTGCCCCAGGTTCTGGAGAACCATTAACATGGTTGCCCGGGCCTGTTCGATTGTCAACGGCTCACCCACGGAAGTGGAGTGGGAAAGGATGATGTTCCTTTGCAGGGCCACCGTCTCCTGGCCGGAAATGGCTCTGGTGCAGAGCGCGCCAAATCCGGTGGTCACACCGTACATCACTTTTTCCTCAGCTACCCACTTTTCCACCACAGCCCTGGCTTTATCGACCCGCTGCCTGTAGTTTTGGGAAAAAGTGACTTTTGCGTTATGACGGGCCACGGCCATAAACTGATTCAGGCCGATAGTGTCGCCGAGACGCACTTCTGTGATATTGCTTAAACTGGACATAATCCTCCTTGTGCGTGGGTGCGTAGTCCGCACTGGACTGGTCCGGGGCAGGAATTTTCAGCCTGCCTGGTATTCGGCCGACTAGCGGCGCGGACACAGTTGCTCAGAATAACCTATGGATCGCCCTGGCCGGTTGAAGACACAACTCACCCGCCCCCGGAAAACGATCAGGATTATAGAAATATATGGAGCCAAAAGATATGGCGGTTGCCGATGCCGATTATCACAGCAAGCTGCGTGCCATTATGTCTTTATGCTGGCAAAATAATGCTTTGCCCTTAAATTTTGGCATTCAAAAAGGCGTTGAGCAGCTTTGACGATAAAAATGGATTGCCTGAATCACTCAAAACGGGTATGATTCAGACATTGTGGTGCAAAAATATTTTGCTATTCGCAAAATATTTATACAAATCAGAATCTATTTTTGCCTTTACCGATTTGGAGACGGATAATGCTGGATTGCTGGCTGTTGTTAACGGACGACGGGCGGATTTCATCCATAAACTGGAAAAATCCGATGCTGAAAAAAACTCATGGCACGGAATGGAGCGTCTACCTAAATGAGAGGTTGTGCGATATCCAGGATATTCATTTTGACCAGGCGGCCGGTGAATTGATCTGGCGCGGCGACCGTTTCAGTTATCTGGATTTTGCGGAAGAGGGCTGTTCACCGCGCTGCCTGATGCTGAAGCGCGTCGATCGAAAGGAACTTTTATTCAAATCAGCCCTTGATAGTATCCAGGACGGAGTTCAGATATACAACTCCAACGCTGAGCTGGTTTATATGAACAAAGCCAGCCGCCGCATTTCCGACATTCCCAACCACATGGAAGTTGAAGGCCGTCACCTGATAGACCTGTATGATCTTGAGGAAGATATCAGCACAACCATGACCTGCCTGCGCACTACCCGGCCGGTGATCAATCGTTTCGACAATTTCAAATCGACCGGCGGCAGCACCATCATTTCCATCAACACGGCCTATCCAATTTTTGATGATGATGAGCTGGTGGGGGCGGTGGTTTTTGAGCAGAACCTAAGTTCCATCAACGATCAGATTCAGAAGATGGAGGAAATGAAGGATACGATCAAAGCCAAGACCAGCATGCCGATGGGTAAATTCAACGGCTATCGCTTTTCGGATCTCATAGGCAAAAATCCTGATTTCACCATGGCGGTTATGCTGGCTCGTAAAATCGCCGCACAGCACTGCAATGTGCTGTTGGTGGGGGAGACCGGCACCGGGAAAGAGATTTTCGCCCAGAGCATTCACAAAGCCAGTGACCGCAAGAACAAAAAGTTTGTGGCCATAAACTGCGCGGCCGTGCCGGAGACGCTGATTGAGAGCATGTTTTTTGGAACCAGCAAGGGGTCGTTCACCGGGAGCGTTGACAAGCCCGGCCTCTTGGAAGAGGCCAGTGGCGGAGTTTTATTTCTGGACGAATTAAATTCAATGAGTTTAAGCATGCAGTCAAAGCTATTGCGGGTTATTCAGGAGGGTTCATTCAGGCGGGTGGGGTCCAGTCAGGATATTCAGGCCGATGTGAGATTCATTTCCTCATGCAATGAACAGCCGTCGACCTTGATTGAAAAGAATGTTCTGCGCAAGGACCTGTTCTATCGTCTTTCAACCGTCACCATCGACATCCCCCCTCTGCGCGACCGGGCCGACGATATTGAGGAACTGGTGCGTTTTTATCTGGCCAGGCACATCAGCCGCTATGCCAAGTCGGTGCATTCCATCGGGCCGGAGGTTATTCCCCTGTTTGAGAAGTACCATTGGCCGGGCAATGTGCGTGAGTTGTTCAACGTTCTTGATTATGTATTAAACACAATTGAGGGAGATGTGATTCTGGCCAGGCACCTGCCGAAGACTTTTCATTCATCCGATGAAGTGTCCGCACCACTGGTTTCATCATCGGCCGCGTTTAAAGCGGTCGATGATGAATCCGGCAAAAGTGTCCCTGCCGAACTTTTAAGCAATTCAGAGAGCAGTGCCGGGCTGGCTGGAATAATGCGGTCGGTGGAACAAAGAGTGATAGAGAAAACTTTGATTGAATGCCGTTATAATGTGACCAGGGCTGCGGCCAAATTGCAGCTGAGCCGCCAGAACCTCCAATACAGAATAAAAAAGCTAGGCATAGAGTTGTGAAATGTTTGCCTGAAGAGAATTAGGACTGCGGCCTCCGGGCCGCGCGATAAAGGACTTGGCCCGAAGGGCCAACCAAAGGGTTCCACCCTCTGGACTCCGGCTGGGGGAGGGCCCACGCGGGCCCTACCCCAGACCCCACCCGCGCCAGGGGGGCGGAGCCCCCTGGACCCCCAAGAAATCAGGGTCGGCGTCAACTTACTTTTTCCCGCATCGCCGCAACTCGCTTCGGGTACGAAGCTCAGACAAGCGGCGACGCTTCTTACTGTGTCAGCTTCTGGTGCTATAGGTAGTTTTACGTTGTGCTGTAACATTCTGCGATAGGCAGCTTCATTAGCTCAGTGGTAGTTCACGTATGTTCGGCTTAAATCAGCCTCCCCTTAAAGGCCCTTTCCAGTGCTGTTAGTGCGCCACTCTGCCGCCTATCGCTTTTTTAATGAGTTGCTCATTAGAAAAAAGACGGCCACGTTTCAGCGCTGGAAAAACTCTTGGAGAGGAAAAAGTATTCAGCCGAACATACGTGAAGCAACAATCATTTGATGAAGCTGCCTATAGCAAAATGCCACAGCCCAACGTGAAGACGGTAACAGCACTTAAAGCTGACACGATATGAAGCGTCGCCGCTTGTCTGAGCTTCGTACCCGAAGCGAGTTGCGGCGATGCGGGAAAAAGTAAGTTGACGCCGACCCTGATTTCTTGGGGTTCCAAGGGGCTTGCCCCTTGGCGCGGGTGGGGTCTGGGGTAGGGCCCGCGTGGGCCCTCCCCCAGCCGGAGTCCAGAGGGCGGAGCCCTTTGGTTGGCCTTTCAGGCCAAGTCCTTTATCGCGCGGCCAGAGGCCGCTACCGATCTTCTTCAATCCCCAGCTACCGCAATGAAAATTAAGATTATCAAAAAACCGGGCGATGGGAAAAAAATCCTCATCGCCCGGTCGCTTTCCGGCCTCGTCCTTACTTCAGCTCAACAGCAAGGAGATGTTTTTAAGTGGGCCGGAAAGCTTTTGCGCGCCGCTTATCAAAACTCGAAGCGCAACAGGCCATTGACTGAATGATCAGTCTGATTGCCGGAAGCCAACAGACCGTATTCCAGGCCCAAGGTGAGGCCATTGTCAGCCTTGGCTTTCAGGCCCAGGGCCGCGGTGAAAGCCGCTGAATCCACCACCTCGCTGTTGGTCACGCCACGATAGCCCGTACCCGTTATTCTGGCCTTCGAATCAACATCGGTGTCGCCCATGGTAAAGAGAACGCCGATGTCGGCCGAGGGACTGATGGTCCAGCCGCCGTCAGTGACATGGTCGCCGCTGAATTTTACGCCCAGCGGAATCTGAAACAGGTTTTGATCATCCGTCTCCACATCAAGCACCCGGCGGCCGCCGCTCTTGAGGCTGGCGTCGTCAGTGGAGATTTTGGTGTAACGCATACCCAGATGCGGGGTGACGTTTAAGTTGCTCTCGGTCACAAAGCGGTATTCTCCGGTCAGGCCCACAGTAAAGACATCGCTGTCCACATTGCTCTTGAGGTCGCCGCCCAGACCCACAGCCGGGGTCTTCTGCTCAAGTTCGTTGTCAATGCCGGTGTAGCCGAGGTCGGCGGTCAGGCCGAAAGCGCCGTTGGTGTAGGAGCCATAGAGGCTGACACCCCAGAAATCGAAATCATTTTCCGTCTTGTAAAAATCACCCTGTGATTCTGTGTCGCCGCCGCCCGCGTTCAGGGCCAGACCCAGACGGAAATTCTCGCTGATGTTGTAATCAAGGCCGAGAGCCGCACCGCCGTAGTTGATTTCATAGCCATTCTCGAATTTACCCGCGTCCATGCCGTCCACATCGCTGTAGCCATAGAAGGGGGTGACCCAAATGGCCAGTTTGCCGGGCTCATTGCCGTAGGCGGCCTGGGTTTCGTTCAACAGGCTGTTGTGGGCCACAATCAGGCCGGAAACCTGATTGGTCAGGTTGTTGGCCAGAGTCGGGACACCCGCGGCCACGGCAATTTGAGCCGCGCCTTCCAGGGCACGGGCCGCGTCTTTGTGATTGGGGGTCCAGGTGTCACTGAACAGACGGGAGACGAAGAGTATGCCCGCGTTGTCGGTGCCGCCGTTCTTCAGGCCGTCCACTGTGTTGTTGTCGCCGTTGGAGATGAGGCCGTCAACCATTGGGGCCATACCATTGGACAGATAGGGATAGATCTCGCGCACAGCGGTGGTGTTGCGCTCGACGGCAACCTGAAGTTTGTTGCCGCTCAGTGACCAGCTGCCGGTCAAAAGAGGGGAATCGATCATCAGATTGTCGCCTGTCCAGTGGTCGCCCAGGTAGGAATTCAGGTCGCCGGCGGTATAGACCGCGCCATTATTGACGCTCAGGGAGTTGACCCCGCCGAAGATGGTGTAGATCCGGCCGCCTTTGGCGTTGTCCAGATAGAGGGCCGCCTGGCTGGAGCCAGCGGCCGCTTTCCAGGCGCCATTGCTGCCGTCAATAGCGCCGCCGAGCTGAACCTTCAGGCTATTGGCGCCCGTGGAAGCCAGTGCGGCGGTGGTGGCGTTTACGTTGGTGACGTCAATAGCCAGGAACGAGTTGTTGGCGAAAGTGACTGTGTCCACAGCACTGGGCAGTGTGCCCGTCGAGCCGGTCAGGGTCTGATCAACCGCTATGCCGCCCTTGTTGGTGTCGAGCAGAATGGGTGAATAGATCCCGAAAGCGGCGTTGAGGTCACTTGAGGTCCAACGCTGGCCGTAACGTTTGTCCATGTCTTGGACGATATTCAGCAACCAGTTGGTGTCGCCGGTGTTGACCGCGAAGCGGGAGTTCTGCCCGGCAATCAGCACACCGTCGATAGTGTTGGCGGCGAACTTGCTGATGGCCACTTCGGTGCCCTCATAGGGCGCGGTGTCTTTCCAGGCCGGATCGGTGAAGACGATGGCTCCGTTGAGCGTGGCCACACCGGTCACAACCAGGGATGCGCCGCCGTTGTCATCGCCTACCGTGACGGTATTGCCGCCGGCAGCATCGCCGAAGGTCAGGTCGCCCACAACGACACTGCTGCCCTCACCCACGACCAGCTCATTTTTTGCCGCATCGCCAAAGAGCAGGCTGTTTGCGTTCAACTCCGAGTTTTCAGTCACTTTCAGCACGTTATCGCCAATGGTTTCACTGAAGGTTATGTTGCCGCTGCCGGTGTTGACGGTCGAGCTGTCGGCCACTGTCAGTTCGTGGGTCACGATGTCGGTGCCGCTGCCGGTGACCGAGCCGCCGACCACTATGTTGCCGCCGCCGGTGACGACCGATGAGCCGCCGCCAACAGTCAGTTCCTGTTTGACGTCTCCGCTTCCGTCAGAGGTGGTAACGCTGATGTCGCCGCCGATGATAATGTCGCTGCCGGAGGAGGTCAGGGCGGCCGAAGCCAGGTTCACGGTCGCGTCGCCGGTGACCTGGGACAGGTCAATGCCGTCGGTGGTCAGAGTGGTGATGGCGTTGGCGTCGCTGCTCCCGGAATTTTCCACCGCTATTTTTACATCCGACGCCGTTGCGCCGGCAATGATCGCCCCGGTGGTGAAGGTGCCGTCATTGACGTTGACCGTGCCGCCGCCGCTGGCAATTTCAATATTGCCGACTGTGCCGGCCTGCTGGGTTTCAGAACCGGTCACGCCAAGGGTAATGGCCCCGTCGTTCAGCTTGAGATCCACGGCGTTGTCGCTCGCGTCACTCACCAGAGCCGTGCCGGCCGTGCCGCCTGAGCCGGAGACGACCAATTCGTTCTGAATCTCAACGACTTTAACATCATCACTGTTAACGGTGACGGTGCTGGATTGCAGGGCGTCGCCGGATATGGTTACGGTTCCGGTGCTGACGTCGGGAACGATATTGTCGATGGTCACATTGTTCTGGCTAGAACTGGTAGTGCCGCTCACGTCAATACTGGAGCTGCTGCCGTCGCCATCAACCACCACCTCGGCCGCCTTGCCGTCTTCATCTACCAGAGTGCCGTTGGTGAATACGACCTGCCCTGAATCCAGGCCGAGAGCGGCCAGAGCGGCGGTCATGTCGTCCTCTGTGAAGTCGAAAGACGCGGACTGGAGATAGATCAGCCCCTCGGAGCCTTTCAGGGCGGTATTCAGTGTGTCGTTGTCATCCTGAAGGGCATAAAGCTCATCCAGCACTTCCGAAAGGCTGGCCACCAGGGAGCCGCCTTTGTTGATGTCGATGGAGCCTTCGGTCGCGATGTCCGCATCAGTGGTCAATGCCCCGCTGACGGTGAGCTTGCCGGCTACATCCAGAGCTTTGGTCAAGGCCTCTTTGGTGATATGGAGGGCGCTGACAGTAAAGTTTTTGCTTGTGCCCACCTTAACCTTTTCAGAGGTGGCGGTTCCCACGGCGGCGACATTGGCGGTCTCGCTGTCGTTTACCTTGGTGATAACCAGCTTGCCGTTCAACTTGGCGTCACCGGCGTTCAGAACCATGCCTTCCGAAAACAGCAGCTGACCGGTCGCACCCACCGTGACAGTGCCGCCGTTAAAGTTGAAATCGCCCCACTTCGACGCGGTATTTTTTATACCCTTAACCGTGTCGCCGCCGGCATCCGGGTTGAATGCGCCAGCCACGATGAGTGAACCATCAACATTGATCTCGCCGCCGGTCATGTTCGTTTCACGCGAAAGTATAACCCCATGTTTGCCGCTGTCCACATTGATTTTGCCGCCTGATATGTCAAGGGTGGCATAGCCTTCGCTCTGTGCTTCATCCTTACTTTTGGCGTTTCTTGAGGCCGCCCGGATGATGGACGATTTGGCCGCGCTGGTGCCCAGCGCGTTGATTGCGCCGCCGGAAATATCCAGGCTGTATTGTCCAAGGGTGCCGCCGTATGCGGCAATGGTGCCATAATCATAGAGGTTGACAACGGCATTGCCCCCGATCTTGAAATGATTGCTGTCGTCAAGGTTGCCATAGAGGGTAGTCGTCCCAAACGTATCGTGGGCGTTACCGTAATAGCCGCCGATATTGACAGTGCCGCCGGTGATGTCGATATTGTTGAATTCAGCCAGCTTGCCGGTCCCGTCCTTTGCCGCGGCATTCATGTTGAGCGTGCCGCCGGTCATATTCAGGTGACCGTTCCAGGCGGCAGTGGCGTCATCATTATAGGTCATGAGACCGTGGCCGCCCGTGGTGGTGGAACCTTCGGCAACCAGATTGAAAGTTCCGCCGTCGGCGATTTGTATGGTGGTGTTTCTTATACGCCAGCCGGCGGCGGCATCATAATTGAGCGTCTTGGCGTTGATGGTGCCATCATCGGCGGAAGCGGAAGCTGCTAGGTTGATGACCACATTGTGGCCATCACTCTGAAGGAACAGCTGGTTGGCGGTGCTGCCGCTGAAGCTGATTTCATCGGCCACAATGCGGCCGCCAGTGAAAGTGAGTTTATTGGTGTTGTAGCTCAGTTCCCCGGCATTGGCGGCGGCAGCGCCAAAAATCAGCTTTTCCGTGGTCAAGAGACCTCCGCTCATGGCCAGATCCGTGGAGCTTTTCACCTTGCCGGTAATATTGAATTCATCATCAGCGCCGATAGAGCTGACACTCCAACTGTCGGTATCCGTCACATCGGTGGCCGCCGCCAGGGTCGGCCCGGCCGGGAGTCCGATCAGGATGGCCGACAGGGCCAGCATTGCTCCCTTCATGGTTTTCTTCTTAATTTTCTTGACGTTCTTCCGCATTGTGTCTCCTTATTGAGATGTTGGTTGATCGAGAGCCGCGTCCTTCCCAGACAGGACGGTTTATGTTCGCGGCTGTTTCAAGCCTGTGACCGCCAAAAAAAACGGAGCAGGCCTTTAAATATTTGCAAACCTTATTTCCTATTGACTTGAACCAACATTGTGTAGATAATTTATTCAGTGTTTCTAAGCTAATGGCATAGCTTCGCCATGTCGGCCCGAATCAGTCACTATCCAGCCTTCCGCCTTTACCCGCTTTGGGGGCATAGGCCCCACCGCTTTTTTATGTTTGTTAACGGTAACCCGACACTCATTACCTATGGCTTGTTCGAAGCAGGTTGATTAGGTGCCGGTAAAGGTTTCATTTACGAAATACTCATACGCATTGATTATTGATTCCATGTGGCAGCAGCCTATGTGTTTCCCTCAATGACTACGGATTTTCACCGGAATAATTCAGACCATACCTTAGCCAAGCGGGTTTTGATGATAACCGCGGATTTGAATTAAACGGAATGTCAGTTGTTGAAATTGTACACAAATCATTTACTAAAAGCAAGAGAAAGCTTCACTTCATTTACATAAAATGAAGTAGACTTATTCAAATGTGGTTACCTATGGAAAATATTGATGAAATATTTATCGCCAGCCTCAGGACGTTGCAAAAGGACTATGACAGTCAGGCCGCGTTTGCCAGAAAGGCGGGGATCAGCCGTCAGCATCTCAATAACATGCTGAACTACGGGCGCAAGGGGCGGGACAGCACCCGGCGCGGTATTGCGGCCAGGCTTGGGTTTAGTAATTATGAAGAATTTCTGAATGTCGGCCGCCGGGCCACAGGCCAGTTGGCCAGCGAAGAAACCAAAAATACGCTGATTGAGGAGACAATGCTGGTTCCGGTGAGGGAATACCGGAGAATGGAAAAAATCATCGAAAACCAGTCCAAGCTTATTGAGCGTCTTATTGAGACGCTAGGCAAACTGGGTTTAGATTTTAGGTCCACGGATCGTGAACAGCTCGATTTGTTTGATAAGAAAGCGCGAAATACTGAATCAGATTCAGGCAACGAATAAGATATTAAGGAGTGCGGCCCTTGGCCGCGTGATTGAAGGACTTGGCCTGAAAGGCCAACCAGAGGGTTCCACCCTCTGGACTCCGGCTGGGGGAGGGCCCACGCGGGCCCTGCCCCAGACCCCACCCGCGCAAGGGGGTAAACCCCCTTGACCCCCAAGAGGTCGGTGTCGGCTTCAACTTTCCCCTTCCCGCATCGCCGCAACTCGCTTCGGGTACGAAGCTCAGACAAGCGGCGACGCTTCATACTTTGTCCACTTTATGAGCTATAGGCAACGTCACGTACGGTTGTGGCATCTTTCTATAGGTGGCCCCATCGGCTGAGTGGTAGTTCACGTATGTTCGGTTTAATTCAGCCTCCCCTTAAAGGCCCTTTCCAGTGCTGGTTGTGCGTATCCCTGCCACCTATTACTCTTTATGAGTTGCTCAATAAAAAGAAAAAAGTTGGCAGAGTCTCAATGTTACAGCGCTGGAAAAACTATTTGTGGGGATAATTTACTAAACCGAATATACGCGAAGAATCAATCATTCTATGAAGCTGCCTATAGCAAAATGTAACAGCCCAATGCGAAGCGGCCTACAGCGGTTGAAGCGTAAGCTGTATAAAGCGTCGCCGCTTGTCTGAGCTTCGTACCCGAAGCGAGTTGCGGCGATGCGGGAAGAAGAAAGTTAAAACCGACCCTGACCTCTTGGGGTTCCAAGGGGCTTGCCCCTTGGCGCGGGTGGGGTCTGGGGTAGGGCCCGCGTGGGCCCTCCCCCAGCCGGAGTCCAGAGGGCGGAGCCCTTTGGTTGGCCTTTCAGGCCAAGTCCTTTAATCGCGCGGCCCTCCGGGCCGCACTCCTTACTCTTCCCAAAATTTCAGTTTATAACCAGGCTGAATTTCAGGTTATTCATTTCTTCCTGAAAATCCTCACCACATTCAACAATGATATCATTGTCCTCGGTGGTTATCCAGTTAACCATGATATTCTTCCCGTCACCGGCGTTCTCATCCATCTCCAACAGCATGTTGAGCAACAACTTGGCTGTGGAACTGTTAAAATACTTCAGCTCACAATCAAAAGTGAACTCTGTGAAGTCAGTCTTGAGATATTCCTCCAGCCAGTTACTTACATCCCGGTAAAACTCAATAACATTTTCGTGAAAGCTCTCACCTTCAAATCTCATATAACCTTTTTCTTCATCAATCATTATATAAGGGGTTGAGCCAGTTTTCTCTTTTTCCAATTTATAAACCATGTCAGCACCTTCAGCCAATAGTCACATACATAGAAAAGAACGTCAGCCCATCTTCAAGCGGAGTGAAAGTATAATCTATTTTCGAGCTGGCCCGCCTGGCAATTTCAATCAACCCCAGACCGGCCCCCTTACTTTCAGGATTGGCGTTCTCGCTCTTTATCTGTTCCTTATAATATTTCCGCAGCTCCGATTTATCAAGGGTGTTTAAATGCTCAATACGATTTTTCATCATCTCGACACTCTCATCTCTCATGACATTGCCGCTCTGAATAAAATAGGTCCTATCCCGTGAACCCAGAATAAATACCCCTTTGGAAACGTCAAATATCCGATCGTCACTGGAGGGGAACGGCTCCTTGTCGGCTGAATACATCAGGATATTGTTCATCTGCTCCACAAAGACGGAAAAAACCGATTGGGAAGCCGACAGCGGCATATCATCAAACTCCAGGCGTTTGCGGAGAGTGCCGCCAATTCCCTCAATACCGTCGGACCATATGGGGCCGCTGTAAATGATATTAATGTTGTTCTTCTTAATCATCTTGTAATATGAAAGCATATCCAAAATCATTCCGTTATCCCCTCAAAATTTAAATAAGTATATCGGTTGCGTCCATTTTGCTTTGATAAATATAAGGCTTCATCAGCTTTTCTAATAAAATCTTCGCCGCTCTGGCTGTTCCATATATAACCCGAAGTGGCCCCGATGGAAATGGTCACGCAGTCAGCCACACTGCTCTTGGAATGAGGCACTCCGCAGGCCCGGACACTTTCCAGAATCCTTTCCGCCATAATCCTGGCCCCGTGCTCGTCGGTGTTGGGCAGAATGGCCGCAAATTCCTCGCCGCCGTAACGAGCCACAAAATCCCCGGCCCTGGCCATGGTGCTTTTAAGGGCCGTGGCCACGATCTTCAGGCATTCATCACCCATGCTGTGGCCATAGGTGTCATTATACTTTTTAAAAAAATCAACATCCATCATCAAAACACTCAGGGTCGCGCCGCCCGAGCGGGCCAGCGTCTTGATGACTGTATTTAAATTTTCCTCCATATAGCGGCGATTGTAAATGCCGGTCAGAGCGTCATAATGCACCTTGTCCAGAAGAGCCAGCTTACTGGAATTGAGATTGACCGTCGTCCTGTCGGACATTCTGGTGATACGGCGCAATTGCTTCAGCACCCGGCCATATTCCTTGACCAGGACGGCAAATTCCTGGCTGTCGCAAGGGAGGCCATTTTTCACATCCTCCAGATGCACGGACGCGTGTTCGAGAATATTCTGCTCTTTTTCAAACAAATCCTTCATTCATGATTACCTCTCTTAAATGTAAACTTTTTCCCCGAACGTGCGCCTTGGATCTTAGAAAACAGACTGAATCAGGACCATCCATCAGTCCACGGCTTGAAAGTTATCAGTTCCACATCATCACGGCGGGCCTGACTGCCCCGGTAATCTTCAAACGCCCGCCAGATTTTTTCTGAAATAACCGACTGCCGCTCATGGTGGCCGGCCAGTATCAAATTTTTGAAAGCTTTGTAGCCGAAAGGCCTGGCCATCGGGCCGCCTATCTGATCATACAGGCCATCAGAGGCAATGTAAAACTTATTATCCGGGTTGGGCTCAATATTGACCGCCTTGACCCTGTCCGGGCCGGTCAACCCGCCCTCACCAATTCTCAAACGCTGCCCCCGGACCTGGGTGACCTCCAGACCGTCACAGATAAAGACGTGAATATTAGCCGAAGAGATGGTCAGGGAGCCGTCGTTGGCTATAAAGACTATGGCGATATCGCAGCCGTCATTAAACTCCAGGATACCGCCGCGCCCACCTTCCGGCGGCACGGGGTTGACGTTGAGAATATTGGCCAGCCGCTGATCCAGCCGCCACATGATCTGGGCGGTGTCGGTATAATTTCGTTCGTTGACCGAAGCCTCCAGGGCCGAAACCACCAGCATGGTCAAAAGGGCCCCCGGAGTTCCGTGGCCGGTGCAGTCGCAGACACAAAGGATTGTGCCCTCTTCATAGCTTTTCATCCAGTAAATATCGCCGCCGACAATGTCCCGCGGCTCCCAGATGATGGAATGGTCCTCGAAAGCGGCCACAAAAGCGTCATCAACGGGCCGGAGGTTTTTTTGAATCTTGCTGGCATAATGGATGCTCGAAAGGATAGCTTCCGTGGCCGCTTCAGCCCGCCCGCGGGCCAGTTTGGCGTCATGGGCTGAGCGCTCGGCCGCCAGCTTGTCGCTGAGATAGGCGGAGAGCCCTTCGGCGGTAGCGTTGACGGCCTTCTTGATGCGGGCGATATCGCCCTTGTAATCACCGACCACCCGCGCGTCAAAGTTGCCTTTGGATATTTCGCGCAGCACTTCGGTGGCCTCGTTAATCGGCACGATGATGGCGTTGAGAAGATTGTTCAGTTCCACCATCAGCTGGCTCCAGTCGCCGGTGTATTTGTCCAGCTCAACCCGAGCACCCAATTGGCCGTTGACCGCGTTTTTCAGCAGCGAATCAATTTCTGAGTGGACGGAGCGGAGATTAGTGTAAATCTCATCCATACTGTCGCTGATAACGGCTTTCTTGCCGGGAAAACGTTCCAGGCGAACCTGGAAATCACCCCTGGCCAGAGCCGACAGGTAGAGGATGATTTTCTTGATGTCGTCAATGGAGGTCCGCATCATGGTGTTGATGCCGTCGGCCATATTCTTGTAGCTGCCCTTGTAGGGGGTATCATCAATAAAATACTCTATATCGCCCCCGGATTGCTTTTCGGCCATGTTCTGCATATCATTAATGATATGTATGACGCTCTGGGTCAGATGCCGGAAGCTGTCGGCCAGAATACCGATTTCATTGCGGGCGTGATAGCCGATATGAACGTCCAGGCGGCCTTGAGAGAGACTCTCGGCCACCGTGGTCATTTCCTTCATCGGAACGGTAATGGACTTAACTATCACCCAGGCGATAACCAGGAGAACAAACGCGCCCAGCCAGGTTATCACGAAAGACAGGATATCATTATAGCGGCGAAGGCTGTCGGCGTAAAGGTTTGCTTCGTGGGTCTGGGCTTCCAGTATTTTGGTCAGGGCCGACAGATCCAGGGAAATGTCTTCGGCCGCTTTCAGGAAATTACCGCGCAGGAGAACCACAGCGTCAGAGCCGCGCCCGGTTTTGATCCCGATTGATGAAATACTCTCCACATAGATACGCAGGGGCTTTAGCTGGCTGAAAAGATAATCCACCGCTTCCGCCTCATAAGGGTCACGCGTGCCGTAATTGCTGAGGATGCTCCGGTACAGGAGGATGTTTTCCTCATAGCCGGCCAGATTCCGCATCAACTGCAGCCTGAACTGACTGTTCTGCTCGCCGGAGTTGAAATCCTGAGCCAGATCATAAAGAGCGGTGCGCATGGCGTTGAATTCGCCCCGGGCGTTGGCCACGGCGGCCAGCGGCCGGGTAATGGCCTGATAGGTGAAAGTGACGCTGTCGGCCAGCCGTTTGTTGTTGATCATGCCTGTTGCGGCCACAATCACCGTGGCCAGCAAGGCCGCGCCGACCAGAACGGTCAGGCGGGTGCCTATCTTCAGGTGGCTGATCAGTCCGATTGATCTCCCGCCCGCGCTCATTGGCGAATCTCCCCGATGATGTTGTCCACCAGCCAATCCAGAGAAAGCTTTTCCTCATCGGTCAGTGTGTAGCCGGGCTTGACTCTCAATAGGCCCTCGTTGTCATAAATGGGGCCGGTAAAAACTTCAAAGCCGCTTTTTATGGCCAAAGTCTCCTCATTAACCACTTGGCGTGTGCCGGGGGCCACCTTGTCGGTCAGCCGGTCCAGGCGGACCGTGCCGTCGAACATGCCGCCCCAGTAGCTGCTGGATTCCCAGGTTCCGCTGTCGATTTTCCTGATCTGGTCAATCATGTAGGGGGCCCAATCCCAACTGGCGCCGGTTAGATAGGCATTGGGTGCGAAAAACTCCATTGAGGAATGATAGCCGATACTCCAGACGCCCCTTTCCTCGGCCGCGACCTGAGGGGCAACGCTGTCCTGATGCTGGGCGATTACGTCACAGCCTTGATCGATCAACCCTAAAGTCAAATCTCTTTCCAGGGCCGGGTCATACCAGGTGCCGGTCCACTGAAGGTGGATTCTGGCCTCTGGATTGACGAACTTGACGCCCAGGGCAAAAGCGTCCACGCCGCGAACCACTTCCGGTATGGGGATGGCGGCCACATAGCCGATACGGCCGGTCTGGGTGCGGAGCCCGGCGACAATGCCGGTGAGATAGCGGGCCTGATAAATCCGGCCGAAATACTGCGAGAGGTTGGGCCTCAGGTCATTGCCCGCGCAATTGAAGAAATAGACGTCGGGGTATTTGTCGGCCATTAGGGCGGCATATTTGGAGAAACCGAAACTGCTGGTGAAAATTATCCGGCAGCCATTATCGATGAGAATCTGGATGGATTTGAGACAGGTTTCATCTTCCGGCACATTTTCAATAACTATGGTATCGAGCCCGAATTCGTCGCTCAGGGCCAGCCGGCCCTGATTCTGGGAATAGGAAAAACCATAATCACCGACTTTGCCCAAAAGGATAAAGCCGACTTTCAGATCGGACACAGGCGTTTTGGACACAGGACGGTCGATACCGGTGACAACATCGGCGGGATCGAGAGCGTGACGGACTTCCGTGCGCGATTGAGGCGTTTGAACGGTGGGCGCTTTCAGATCGACGCGGTCTTCACAGCCGCAGAGCATTAATATTAGAAGACAGAGGCAGAATATCAGCGCTTTGGGTTTCATGGGAAACATGGCCTTTGAAGAATAGATAGCAATTAGACCGGCGGGCTCGTGCATAACAGCCCCGGCGTGCAATAATCCACGCCAGGCCTGTCGGGCCGGAAAGACACCAGTGTTTATAAAAAAGGCAGTTTATGGGATTTTCCGATATAGTCGGAGTTTATACTTATTCAGCCGATACGCTGTCAGGCGCTGATTTTTTCCATATTTCAAGATGGACGAATACATTTCGACATTTGAAATATCATATCACTTTTCATATCATTAAAGCAAGTTAAGAGACCAGTCTTACACAAAGATTTTTATTGGATTTTCTTAGTTGGCCATAATAGTCAAAGACTTAATTTTCACATAATTATATATAATTAACCTTATAAGTAATCAGGGTTTAAATATTGTACAATAGTGCGCAGACATATATTCAAAAATTCCGAATAAAATCCGAGAACCACCTGGTGGACTGTGATGTCCAAAAGATTGATAATGTTGATAATTTGGGCCTTCTGACAGAGTGAAAAACATTGGCGCCCGCATAAGGATGCGAATATGTAACAACTATGATATATAGCCAGTTTTAGGACGTTTTATACATTTCCCCGGCAAAGCGTTCAGCCAGCCGCCGCGCTTCACGCTCGGCCTCAATAGCGCCGACGATGTCCTCAACCGGGCGAACCGGGGACCCTTCCAAAACCTTTTCCACGATCCGCACGATGGCGGAAAATTCAATTTTGCCCTCCAGAAACATATTAACCGCCGCCTCATTCGCGCCGGTCAAAACGGCCGGGGCCATGCCGCCCTGCCGCCCGGCCGCGCGGGCCAGATTCAGGGCCGGGAAAGTTTCATAATCAGGCCGTTCGAAGGTCAGGTGACCGGTGTAGCCCTGAAACTTCACCTCGGCCAAATCCAGCGGCCCCAGCCCGGCCAGCCCCGGCCGGTCGGCCTCGGCCAGCGGCCAGCGTTCAGGATAGCTGAAAGCGTAGGCTATGGGCAGCCTCATATCGGTCGGCCCCAGTTGCGCCACCTGGGAGCCGTCCAGATATTCCACAATGGAGTGCACAATGCTCTGCGGATGCACCAGCACATCCAGCCTGTCATAATCAAGGCCGAACAGGTGATGGGCCTCGATTATTTCCAGGCCTTTATTCATCATAGTAGCGGAATCACAGCTTATTTTAGCCCCCATGGACCAGCGGGGGTGAGCCAGGGCCTGTTCCCTGGAAACGCTTTCCAGCTGCTTGCCGGTGAAACCCCGAAAAGGCCCGCCGGAAGCGGTCAAAATAATGCGGCGGAGCCCCTGGCTGTTGAGTTGGCCGCCCAGAGCCTGAAAAATGGCGGAATGCTCACTATCCACCGGAATTATTTCCGCCCCGGTTTGCCTGGCCAGAGGCATGACCAGCTCGCCGCCCATAACCAGTGATTCCTTATTGGCCAGGGCCACCCGCAGGCCCCGGCCGACGGCCGCGAAAGTGGGAGCCATGGCCGCCCCGCCGACAATGGCCGATAAAACCGTCTCCGCCCCGGACTCCACGGCCGCCGCCACCTGGCCGGCTTCACCACAAAGTATTTCAGGAGCGGGACTGCCCAGATCCTTCAGAAGCCCCCGCAACCGGTCACGCTCGGCCTCTCCGCCAACCGCGACCAGCCCCGGCCGAAATTTCGTGACATATCCGGCCAGCCGTTCCACCTGACGCCCGCAGGTCAGGGCCGTGATCTCAATATATTCGGGAAAAGCCTCAGCCAGAGCCAGGGCGCTGCCGCCGATGGAGCCGGTTGCTCCCAATATGGCCACTTTCATAAAAGCCTCCGCGAATCAGCGACGTATGTGCCAGTTGTAATGGAGGGCCAAAAGGCGCAGACCGCTGCAGACTATGGCGCCCAAAGTCATGAAGACATGGCTCTCCTCCGGCCATATTGATTTCCCGGCCACCAAAATCAGCGCACCCAGAAGAGCCGGAGTAGCGTAAATCTCAGATTTAAAAATGGTGGGCACCTGGGCCAGCATCATATCGCGGACAATGCCGCCGCCAACCCCGGTCAGAAGCCCCAGCAAGACGCTCCAAACCGGACTTATGCCAAAGGCCATAGCTTTGTTGGCCCCGACCACAGCGAAGAGCCCAAGTCCCAAAGCGTCAAAAAAATCAATGGGATGGCGGATTCGATCCACTCGGCTGTAGAAAAAATAGGTAGCCAGACCCGCCACGATGGACAGGAAAAGCGGAATGGTGGAGCGCAAAAGTTCCGGCGGCAAATCGCCGATCATGACGTCACGCACCAGCCCGCCGCAGGAACAGGCCATCAGGGAAAGAATGATGATACCGACAATATCGGCGTCCTTTTTGACCCCGGCCATAGCCCCGCTGAGGGCAAAAGCCAGGATGCCCAGAATATTGATTACATTTATGAAAGTATCGACATGGTAGTGCATATAATCCCCAAAGAGACAAAATTCGACACACTATATCACTAGAACGTCAAATTTTCCAGAAAGTTGTGATAGTAAAGCCTGATGGGCGGCTGTCTCGTGGCTGATGGATGCCGACGGCTGCCTGGTCGGCTCTCTAGAAGCCCGGAAAGTATGCATAGCCAAGCTGGAGCCGGAAGCCGGAAGTTTTGACCCGTCTCCGTGACTAAAGACCCCCGGAACGGAGACGGGTCAAAACTTCCGGCTTCCGGCGGGTTAGAGTTCAGCGAAAAATTAAGATGACATTGCAATGAAAGCCAGTGCCGAAGGGGCACTAGCGGATTAAACAGGGGAGGTATGGCGAAGCTATTTCGCGGAGAGATTCCAAATCTGACGGGGAGGGCTGCTCGTAAGCGGACATGTAATCAGGGCTGAGAATATTGTCGGGGCGGTATTTCTGAATATAAAGAGGAGCTTCACCGGCGGCGGCCCTGGCCAGGGCCTCCATGGAGGCGGGATTGATAAAGGGGGCGGCGGCTGTAACACGGAATTCGTGGGCAACACTGGAGCGCTTGAGAATATTGACGGTATCAATAATTGCGTCGCCAAGGCCGGTCGGCGACAGTTCCGCGGGATAGGCCCTGGGGTCGGTTTTGAGATCCAGGGCCACATAGTTGATCAGCCCCCGCTCAATAAGATCGGCAATCACCTCCGGGCGGGAACCATTGGTATCGACCTTGACCAGATAGCCCAGACCGCGTGTCTTTTTGCAGAATTCAGCCAGATCCGGCTGAAGGGTCGGCTCCCCCCCGGAAATGACCAGCCCGTCCAGAAGACCGCGACGCTTACGGAGAAACTCCATCACCTCGGTCTCTGAGACGGGCAGACCAAAAAAACGCACCAGATGCGGATTATGACAATAGGGGCAGGTGAAATTGCACCCCTGGGTAAAAACCACGGCCCCAAGAATTCCGGGGAAATCCAGGGCCGTGTTCTTTACAAGGCCGCCTATGCGCAAAGGAAGCCGCCCTCTTCTTCCGCTTCACGGCTCATGCTCCGGCTCATGGTTTCAACCTCATCAACAATCACGTTGAGGGAGGCGGCGGCATGTCCGGGCCGGGCGGCCGGCTGGGCCGCCGGCGTTTTAACCGGGGGGGCTTTCTGCTCGGCAGGCACATTATAGGTTTTCCGCATGGCGTATTCCTTCTGCTTACCGTCGTTCCAGCGGCTCACCGGTCTCAGATAGCCCACCACGCGGGAATATACTTCCGTCTCCGTCTCACATTCCGGGCAGGCCTGTACTTCACCGGCCAGATAACCGTGATTGGGACAGACACTGAAAGTCGGAGTGATGGTGAAATACGGCAGCCGGTAATTGTTGGTGATTTTCCGCACCATTGAGCGCACCGTGCGAATATCTGAAATTTCCTCACCCACAAAGGTGTGCAGAACCGTGCCGCCCGTATAGCAGCACTGAAGGTCGTCCTGAAGATCGAGCACCTCGAAAATATCATCGGAGAAATTCACCGGCAGGTGGCTCGAATTAGTATAGAACGGAACCTCAACATCACCCTGCAGTTCGCTGTTGGCAAATTTGATTGCGGGGAAACGGGCTTGATCAAGCCGGGCCAGACGGAAGGAAGTGCCCTCGGCCGGGGTGGCCTCCAGGTTGAAGAAGTCGCCGGTCTCCTCCTGAATGGCGGTCAGGCGTTCACGGATATGATTGAGCACCCTGAGGCTAAAACGGCGTCCGTTTTCCGTGGCAATGCCCTCACCCAGAAGGTTCAGACAGGCCTCATTGGCACCGACCACGCCAATGGTGGAGAAATGATTGGTCCAATAGCGGTTGGTGGCCTCTTTGATGCTTCTCAGATAGAAATTGGTGTAGGGATAGAGCCCGCCCTCGGTGAAGCGTTCCAGTTCCTTGCGCTTGATGACCAGGCTCTCTTTGGCCAGATCGATGAGAACATCCAGGCGCTCAATGAACTCTTCCTCCGTGTGCGACAAATAACCAAGACGCGGCAGGTTAATAGTCACCACGCCCACCGAACCGGTCAGCGGATTGGCTCCGAAGAGGCCCCCGCCGCGTTTGCGCAGTTCGCGGTTGTCCAGCCGCAGACGGCAGCACATGGAACGGGCGTCTTCCGGCGACATGTCGGAATTGACGAAATTGGAGAAATAGGGAATGCCGTAACGCCCGGTCATTTTCCATATGGCGTCAAAGCGGGGGCTGTCCCAATTGAAATCCTTGCCGATGTTGTAGGTGGGAATGGGAAAGGTAAAGACCCGGCCCTTGTTGTCGCCCTCCATCATCACCTCGGCGAAAGCCTGGTTGATGACGTCCATTTCAGCCTGATAGTCGCCATAGGTCGTTTCCTGCTCCACGCCGCCGATAACCACTGGTGAATATTTAAAAATTTCAGGGACATCCATATCCAGGGTAATATTGGTGAAGGGAGTCTGGAAACCCACGCGGGTGGGAATATTTATATTGAAGACAAACTCCTGAAGAGCCTGTTTGACTTCGCGGAAATTCAGACGGTCATGACGGATAAAGGGAGCCAGGAGGGTGTCGAAGCTGGAGACGGCCTGAGCGCCGGCGGCTTCACCCTGAAGGGTGTAAAAAAAGTTGACCAGCTGGCCCAGAGCGGAGCGGAAATGCTTGGGCGGAGCGCTCTCAACATTGCCGGAGACGCCTTTAAAGCCCTCTTTCAGGAGGTCGGCCAGATCCCAGCCCACGCAATAGACCGAAAGCTGATTGAGGTCGTGGAGGTGAATATCGCCGTTTTTGTGGGCGTCGCGGATTTTGGGGGTGTAGATGCGATTGAGCCAGTATTCGCTGGTCACATCGGAGGAAATGTAATTGTTTAGCCCCTGGAGGGAGAACCCCATGTTGCTGTTTTCCCTCACCCGCCAGTCCAGGCGCTGGAGGTAGCCGTCCATGAGGTCAACATGGGCCTTGGCCATCAGGCTGCGGATCTGGGCCCGCTGCTCGCGGTATAAGATATAGGCCTTGGCTGTCTTGCGAAAAGTGGAGTCAAGGAGCACATTTTCCACAATATCCTGCAGAATTTCCACATCAGCGGTATCAGACTGAATGAGAGCTTCAGCCCGGTCCAGGGTCTTCATGGTCAGCATCAAGGCTTCCTTCTCGGTGAATTCGCCTGTGGCAACGCCGGCCCTGGCAATGGCGTTGGTGATTTTAGAGGCGTCAAATCCGGCCGTACGTCCGTCGCGCTTCCTGATCGTAATGAACCGCATGTTGTCTCCTGAATTGTATATAATTATATATAATTACCGGGGATAAGCCCAATAACCCGGCAGCCGCGAAGCGGCCAAACCTTATTCCGATTGCTTTGTGATGCGAAAAACCCGTGGAAATCCGGAGGTCGGCCCTGAAAGGGCAATATTAATATCTAAAGAAAATAAGAACTTACCCGAAACAGTCTCATTTGCGGATAAGTTCTAAAGACAGCCCGGCCTAATGGCTGGCAATGCAATTAAAAAAACTTGAATTAGTAGCTCCAGATGTTGTGCACCCGTAGAGAGTAATTAACCACAAAGCCTGATTATTGTCAAGCTCTATTTCTTGACGGTCGACACAATATATTGTATCACCAATCCATCAACATACAATATGAACATGATTGTGGAATTTATTATTTATCGGTATTTAAGCCCAGATTTGTTGCTTCCCACACAATATCTCGTAAGTTATGGAATACATGGAAAAGGTCTGTGAGGCTGGCCGCCGGGCTCTTGGAGTGGGCCGAACCTGAAGACAGCCCGATTGTTGAGTGTGGTAATGTAAAATTCATTCATTACCCGATCTTTTCCAGCTACTGACTGTTAGTTTTTGAAAATGAAACCCTGAAAATCTGGCTGAATCCCAAAAATTGCCTGTGAATGTCTTTCGGCCCAAAGACGAATGAACGGTAGATTTTTGCACAAAAAAATATAAAAAATTAAAAGTTGCGCGGCATTTCAAAAGCAGGAAGCAGGTGGTATTTCAAATGAAAAAAGAGAACGCCAGAGAACCAGATACGCTATGGAACAGCTTTATTCCCTATGAAAATTACGGTCAATCCCCGGCTTCCGGCTCCCACTTCAGCTATGCATACTTCCCAGTCAGGGGAAAGCCGACCAGGCAGCCGACGGGAGAAATGTTTTTGCCCGGCTCTGGTGACTAAAGACCCCGCGGAACCTCGCCGGGCAAAAACATTTCTCCCGTCGGCGGTCACCCGCTTTTCCATAATTTCAACATTGATTATGTACTAGCGGCGGCGGCGGGGCGGATCGGAAGGAGGCAGTTTGAAATGAGGGCCGGTGAAATTGGGCACAGGGCCGCCGCAGCCTGAAGGATAGAGGCAGGCTTCAATGATGCTGAGCTGAGGCAGCACGCCCTGACAGAAACCCATCACTGAAACGGTTGAGCCCGTTTTCATGGCGTGCATCTTTTCCGCTTCCCAATCCCAGAAATAAACAGCCACCGGCTGATTGTGGGGGCCGGCATCCAGAGTGATGAAGGAGTATATTTTGTCTGAATAACGATTATAAGTGCGATCACGGGGGTGGATATTTTTCAGCCGCCCGGTGAGAATGAGGAGCTTGCCGGTATATTTGGCGTCAGCCTCATGAAAATTGGCTTTGTAGTCGTCCACCAGACGGGTCGGGGAAACCTGGACAGGTTCCATATAATCGCGCTGAGCGCGGGCCATGGAGGGAAACAAGCAGAGGGCGGTGATAACCGCCCCCGCCAGTAGTATGATTTGCGGAAAATGTCTCATCAGCTGTCCAGATGCGAATGATAATAAAGCATCACCTTTTCGACAAAAGCCTGAGTTTCACGGAAAGGAGGAACCTGATTGTTGAACCGTTTTAGCGTCTCCGGCCCGGCGTTGTAGGCGGCCAGAGCCAGAGTTTCATCGTCATTATAAAGGTTCAGAAGCATCTTCAGATACTTGGTCCCGGCCGTAATGTTCTTCTGTGGGTCCATCGGGTCATGGACGCCCATGGAGCGGGCGGTGCTGGGCAGAAGCTGCATAAGGCCCACCGCCCCATTGTTGGAAACGGCCGAAGGATTGAAATTTGATTCCGCCTGAATAACCGCCTTGACCAGGACAGGTGAGACCTGGTGCTGTTTGGCGGTGCGTTCGATCATGGAGTCATATTTGGCGGCCGCCGCGCTGAATTTCGGCTGGGGCCTGGTGTTGGCGCTGACGGTTTTCAAAAGGTCCGGTGAAGGTTTGAGGCTCGATACTTCATCATTGAGGGGCGCGGATTTAAGTGCATTGCCCGGAGGTGTTAAGTTACTGAAATTTAAGGCATTGGATGGCAATGTGATAAAATTTTCCCAAGATATGTCCTTATACCTGGAAGACGAAAGGGGGAAAGCCAGAAATACAGCCAGAAAAGTGAATAAGATCCAGGCTGTAAATTCTGATATGGCAGAATGTTGTCTTTTATGCATATTGATTCCTCTTGACCCCTGAATAGGGAATCCCTGGTTGGTCCTTTCTAACCGGCGGTCGAAGTGCCGGCCATATAGATAGTTATTCGCCGATACGGCTTTTATTTAACCTAAATTATCCTCCCAGGCAGACCCAGGATACAAAAAAGGCGTTATTCGCAGGGTCTCTTTGGCTGGTTGGCCATTGTGGCTCGCGGATACGCCTAAGGATTATGATAACCATACCACTGAAAAAGTCAAGTCATCCATCGGACAAAAGATAAAGTTAAACTTCATAATAATTAACATGTGGCATATGATATTAAAATAATACCTAAGAAAGTATCCAAATACCTTTAGCTGAATACACAATAATCGTCGGGCCTTGCGCAATTCGAACGCCATAGAGGCCCGTAATGTCCCCAATAAATATGCCCGGAACCGACTTATTTGGCAACCGCACCTATAATTACTTGAAATTACCAAACAATCTGAACTCCGGCCGAACCGTGCCAGGTTTCATTCTCCTGATCTATTTCATGGCGCATATCGAAAAACATAGAGGTTTTATCATCACCGCTGAGTGAAGCTGTGGCCCCTTTTCGATAGTGGTCACGCTCATCAAAGGTTTTGGATAACTCCGACTGATGCGAAGGCCGGTTACGCACACTGTCAAGATGTTCACGCATCTGATCAACGGGCTTTCCGAGTAGCCTTGTGGCAACAGTATCTGACTGGGCGGCCGAAGCCTGGCCAGTGAAGACCAGGGAGGCGACAAAAATGGCGGCAATGACGATAAGCGCCGTAAAATACCGGCCGGTGGGGCGACTGGAATCTTTATCCATAACAAACTCCTGACATTTTGAATGTTGCCTAAAATCAACACCCCATGACACTGAACTTAATACATGCAAGCAACAGGCCAGAAAACAAGCGATGCGCGCACCCGAGGCCGGGCCAGCAATTCTCAAAGTAGATGGCAATTTTAAAATAGCAGGTCGACCCGAGAGGGGAGACGGAGCGCCAGCGACTGGTTTTGACGGCAAAAAAGCTGCTCGCGAAACAAAAACCACGTTTTTTGTGTAGCTGTGAGCCGCAAGTTCAAGTGAAAAAGTTTACTTTATGAATTGCTGGCCGGGCGTCTCTTTTCTTGCCATCCTCACCCGATTGCAATACAATAACTACTCTCATTAAAAAAACAACTCATGGAGGTAGAAGCTATGGCCATCAAGTATGTTCCAGAACCTTTCCGTATCAAATCCGTCGAACCTTTAAAAATGCTTACCCGTGAAGAGCGCGAAAGCAAAATCCGGGAAGCCCGTTATAATCTCTTCAACCTGCGCGGCGAAGACTGCTACATCGATCTTCTGACCGATTCAGGAACCAATGCCATGAGTCAGGAACAGTGGGCCGGAATTATGCGCGGCGATGAAGCCTACGCCGGGGCCTCCAGCTATTTCAAGCTCATTGAGGCGGCGGGGGATATTTTCAAATACGGCTTTTTCCAGCCGGTCCACCAGGGCCGGGCCGGGGAAAAAGTGCTGTTCCCGATACTTCTGGGTCCAGGCAAGTTCGCCATATCAAACATGTTTTTTGATACCACCCGCGCCCATGTTGAACTGGCTGGCGCCCGCGCCATTGATTGCGTAATTGAGGAAGCCAAGGATCCGTCCCGGCGCATTCCCTTCAAAGGCAACATGGACATTGAAAAACTGGAGCGAACCATTACGGAACGCGGGCCGGAGAACATAGGCCTGGTGGTGATGACCGTCACCAACAACTCGGCCGGGGGCCAGCCGGTCTCCATGAAAAACATAAAAGAGACGGCGGAAGTCTGCCGCAGATACCAACTGCCCTTCAGCATTGACGCGGCCCGCTTCGCGGAAAACGCCTTTTTCATCCGCCGCGACGAGCCGGGTTACAGCACCAAGTCCATCAAGGAAATAGTCGGCGAAATGTTCAGTCACGCCGACATGTTCACCATGTCGGCCAAAAAGGATGCTATCGTCAACATGGGCGGCCTGATAGGCATTAAAGACGCTGAAAATCCGATTGTGCTTAAAGTAAAGGCCAACTGTATATCATTTGAAGGATTTACCTCCTATGGCGGTCTGGCCGGGCGAGATCTGGAGGCCCTGGCCATTGGCCTGTATGAGGGTATAGATCTCGATCAGTTAAGCTATCGCATCGGGCAGGTGGAATACCTGGCCGCCAAGCTCGATGACGCGGGTGTGGCCTACCAGTCGCCGGTCGGCGGGCACGGTGTATTTGTGGATGCGGCGGCCATGTTCCCGCACATTCCCTACAATGAATATCCCGGCCAGGTGCTGGGCGTGGAACTATATAAAGAGGCGGGTATCCGCACCAGTGAAATCGGCTCATACATGCTGGGCAATGATCCCGACACCAAAAAACAGTTGAAAGCCGACTTTGAGTTCAGCCGTCTGGCCATTCCGCGCCGGGTCTACACCCAGGCTCACTTCGACATCATGGCCGAAGCCATCATAGCGGTCAAAGGGCGCGCCGCGTCCATAAAGCGTGGCTACAGGGTTATCTGGGAGCCGCCAATCCTGCGCCACTTCCAAGCTCACCTGGAGCCGATCGAATAAGGCTAACTGTCGATGAAGAGGGGGGCTCTGCCCCTCCACCCCGCAAGGGGGTAAACCCCCTTGACCCCAACCCGGCGTGCGGTCATGGTAGCGATAGGACCGGAGGCTGGGGCTGAAAATTTTTTACGAAAGGCATCGTTCACCATTGTTTCAGCGCCACAACTCGCTTCGGAGACGAAGCTCAGACAAGTGGCGCTGAAACAATGGTTCTCTACAGAAAATTTTCAGCCCCAGCCTCCTGCTTTTTTGGCGTGCTGTCTGAAGAATTAGAAACGCGTTTGTTCCGGTTGACACAACAGCAATGGCCCCAAACCGCCGATAACGACCAGGAAGGGGGAGCGGAAAATTTTCCGTAGACGCTCGTGATTTTGCTCCCCGGACAGGCACTGAAGAATCAATCGTCAGTGAAGCCACCCGGCCGGGAATCAGAGAAAATCACGAGCGTCTTAAGGAAATTTTTCCGCTCCCCCTTCCGGGTTTTACCTTTGCCGCCACAAAACGAAAAACCGCAATTCCTTCTCAGGAATTGCGGTGGGGGTCAAGGGGGCTGTGCCCCCTTGTGGGGTGGAGGGGCGACGCCCCCCTCTTCAATGTGCATACTACATTATTTGCTGATCATGTAGTATTTTTCAGGGACTTCGATTTCGGTCACGCCGAGATAGCCCTTACCAAAGACATAGGTATCCTGATAGACCAGAGCGAACTTTTTGTTGGCCACGCCGGTCCCGGCGTCGGTATAGTAAGCCATGTTCCAGTTCGCGTTCGGAGTGTATTTTGAATAGCTGGCGATAAGGTCGCGCGGATTGTCGAGCTTGGCGGTGCCTTCCACGATGCGCTTGCCGAACTCAGCCAGACCGGCGGTGGTGGTATAGCCGTAAGAGAACGACCAGGTGCCCATGCGGTCTTTGCCGCCGGCGGCGATGACGGCCTCTTCAACCTTTTTCATCAGGGCCGGCCAGTTGCCTTTTTCAGCATCGGTGAACTCAATGCCCAGAGCGCCCGGATAACCCATGGTCGGTGAAGGAAGGTCGGCTTCAACAAAATAGCCGCCGAGTTCCGCGATTTTCTTGAGGAGGGGCTCGGTGTGGGCGTCGTTGGTGCAGAAGAAAGCGGTATTCGGGCCGTATTTTTCCAGCCAGGCAGGCACTTTCTCAAGGATGAACTGCTGGGCGCCGGCCACGCCCACGTCACTGGTGGGATCGGGAGCGGTTTCAGCGTGGAACTTGATGCCCAGATCGTTACAGGCGTGTTCCATGATGGCCCGGCGGCGGCCAAGGGTCTCATAGCTCATGTGGCGGGGGAAGGAGATGTGGACAAAGGTGTCCGCGCCCATTTCCTTGGCGCCATAGGGGATGGTGTAGCCGCGGTTGATGTTGTCGGCGTTGACGGCCAAAGTGGCGGCCTGAGCGATGACGCCGGGATCTTCATGGGCTTCACCCGCGAACAGGAGGATGTCGGGGCGTTTTTCAGCCACGCGGCGGAAAGCTTCGGTGGTGCCGGGCACGCCCTGGTTGACCACAATCACCTTCATTTTGGGATCGTCAGCCAGACCGACGATGACGGAAATGGTGGTTTCCATTTCGCTCATGAAGTTGTCAGGGTAGGTGACATGCTTGATGTAGCCGCCGTCGGCCACGTCGCCGTATTCCTTGATAAGGGCTTCGGCTCCGCGAAGTTCGTCTTCAGACTGGGAAACCGTGGAAGTGGCCACGCCGATGTGGAAAGGCGCTTCGGCCAGAGCGGGACCGGCCGCGAGCATCAGCGCGCAGGCGCAGACCATGAGCATAATGATCTTTTTCATTAAATCCTCCATAGTGCAGGTTGTTGCCGGGAGCGCATGAACGCCCCAAAGTATCGTTATTGAACACCGACGCGCACTGGCGGCCGCCGGTTAGCGGCAGGATGACCACGCGCCGGTAAAAATTTCCCGAACGTCCCGGTCTTCGGACGCTGATGAAAATGGATCTGAAAAACTTAACTTCAAACAGATTGTAATGTCGTTCTATAATACCCCCGTATATTGGGCAAGTCAACAAAATATCTCTAGAGGACTGAGGTGGAGAGGGGAATTGAACCGGCGGTGTTTGCTGATGGAAAGAGGACAAATTGGTTCAAGTTTGACCAGTCGGGTGACGATAAGAGAGTTGAACTGGTTTTTGGATAAGTTTAACCGGAAATGAAGAGGTATTGAATGCAAATAGGAGCTGGACAGGCATTGTCATCAGGAGGGGCCGGTATCAAGGCCCAGGCGGAGCAGCTCGTTCAGGCCGCGCTCAACGCCCGGCTGACGGCCGCTGAGCAAAATACCATTAAAGCCCCGCCCCTTCCTTCCGGCAAGGGCACAAAAGTCAACGTTGTCGCTTAGTTATAGTTGAATACCCTCCTATAAAAGTCCGTTCCAATTGAAATTCCTGGTGCTTCCGCGCCAGCCAGGGTTCATTCTGACCACTATAAAATAATACGAGTAAAAGCTGTGTTTAACTAATGATTGGCGAATGTCATCAGGAGTCTTTTTCCAATTTGGCTGATGTTTATGAATAAACCGTAAAATTCACTCTATCAAATTTTGAGGCCTGGATATATCATATGTCCACCAATCACGGAAGGTGGACAGTATGGATTCGCGCAAAGCAATTGATGGAAGAGCGACCGGGCTGATGCTGCTGCTTTGCCTGATCTGGGGTTTGCAGCAGGTGGTGATTAAAACCGCCGGAAACTACATGACGCCTGTGATGCAGATTGGGCTCAGGTCCGGGATCGCCGCAGTGATGGTGGCCGTTCTGATAAGGGTGCGGGGCGGCAAACTTGTGCTGGGAGACGGCTCCTGGCGGCCCGGGCTCGCGGCCGGGCTTCTGTTTGCGCTGGAATATCTTTTTGTCGGCGAAGGTCTGCGTTTCACCACAGCTTCACATATGGTGGTGCTGCTCTACACCGCGCCCATTTTCGCGGCCTTGGGGCTGCACTGGAAACTGCCGGAAGAGCGATTGAAGCCAATGCAGTGGCTGGGCATTGCCATTGCTTTCGCGGGTATTGTCGCCGCCTTTATGGGCCGGTCCGGCGGCTCGGGTGATCTGGCGGCGGCGGATATGCTCAAGGGAGACCTTCTGGGCCTGGCCGGCGGCCTTTCCTGGGGGGCCACCACTGTGGTGGCACGCACCACCAGACTCTCCCGTATTCCGGCCGCCGTCACCGTTCTATACCAACTGATCACCGCTTTCACGGTTTTAATGATCGCCGGCCTCATATTGAATCAGACCGGCTTTCAAATTACGCCGGTAGTGGTGATGAGCATGTCGTTTCAGGTCCTGGTGGTATCTTTCGGCAGTTTCCTGGCCTGGTTCTGGCTGCTGCGAAACTACCTGGCCTCACGGCTGGGAGTTTTATCGTTCTTCACCCCTCTTTTCGGCGTTGTGTTTGGGATCATACTGCTGGATGAGCCTTTGGAAATGAATTTCGCGGCCGGAACGATTCTGGTATTTGCCGGCACCATCATGGTCAGCGGCTATGAACTGATTCAATCGCGGCTGGGACGAAAATAAAAAACCCGCGCTCCTGGTGGGGCGCGGGTCTGGGGCTGAACTGGCTCTGTAATTCTACTTCAAAGGGGGGATGCGCAGAACCTGGCCGGGGTAAATCTTATCCGGCGAAGTCAGCATGGGGCGATTGGCCTCAAAGATGATGTCATTTTTGCCCCCATTGCCTTTGCCATACTGCTGTTCGGCAATTTTCCACAGCGTGTCGCCGGACTTGACCTCATAAAATGTTGATTCAGGCTCGGCCGGGGCTGAGGCGGCCACTTTTAAATTGTCGGTATCCACCGAGTCTATTCCGTGGGCGTTGCCCACCGCCAGAACCGCTTTCTCAAGCGCTGCCTGATCCTTCACCTCGCCACTTAACACAACTTTGTTGTCCACAACCTTGACTTGAACGCCGTCAGTACCCAACTTGTGGGAATCAAGGCTTTTTTTCAATTCTTCAGCTTTGGGCGTCTCGTCGCCGATACCAAGTTTTTGTCCGACACCTTTTAAAAATTTGAAAAGACCCATTTTTGTAACCTCCTAAAATCATTTAACTATAAATTATCTGCCAGCTTCGGACACATTATATCCGCTTTATCCATATTATATTAAATAATTATAAATAGAAAGTCATATTTCCACCTTATGCTTTTAGCGAAAATAATCTTGACATTTTTATGCTAATAGCGTATAGTGTAAATACATCAGGGAGGGAAATCATGATTTACTACTGTAAACTCAATGAGAAAGATGATAACAGCGAACTGACCGGCTGGCAGGGGCCTTTCGAAACCATTTCCCCGCAGGCGGCGGCCAGCCAGTGGATCAAGCGGGAGTGGGACTGCCGCCACCATGAACTTATTCAGGTGAAGGTGCGGGATAAAGAAGGGCAGGTTTTAATTGTCGGTTTGCGGGTGCGGGTAACCTTGACGCTGGAACACAATTTGGGGCCTTTTCTAAAAGCGGCCTGAGAAAGGGAGACAGTCGATGGCGATGAATAAAATAGTGCATACGCTGCGGGAACTGGTGGGCGAAGCGAATACGCGCAAAATACTGGACGCCAGAGGCGGACAGGAAGTGTATATTCCAATTCCAGACAACCTGACGCCGGACCATTGGTTGGTGGAGACCCTGGGCCGGGAACTGGCCATGACAGTCTGCGGCCGGTTCCAGAAAGAGCGTCTGTCGCTGCCGATGGGGCATGCGGCCGGAACCCGCAACGCCCTTCATCGCAAGGTGGTGGATATGAGCCTGGAAGGGCGGAGCGTCAACCTGATTGTGGAAGCCACCGGCCTTCACGCCCGCACCATCCGGCGGCTGCGCACACGGTATCTAGGCTAGCCCGGCCCCCAGAGCGCGGCTGAAGAAATCGGCTCCCCCGAAATTGCCGCTTTTCAAAACCAGCCACAGCGGTTTATCGGCAATGGCTTCAGTCAAAGGCACGCCCGTCTCGACAGACGGCCCGAAACGCAACCCGCGCACCCCAAGGGCCGAGACAACCGCGCCGGAAGTTTCCCCACCGGCCACAACAAATCTGGCCACGCCAGAGGCCGCCGCTTCAGCGGCCAGAATGGCCATAGCTTCCTCCACAATTTTTCCGGCCCGTTCCCGGCTCAATTGGTTCTGAATTCCGGCCACCTCTTCAGGCCCGGCAGTGGAGGCGATTAATGGAGTTTGTCCCCTGGAAAGTGATTCCTTCAAAAAAGTCATGGCCGCGTTAAGATGGCCCGCACCCCGATCAAGCTTCAGCGGCTCAAGTTTAAAAAAAGGGTTGTCGGCCGCGAAGCGGGCCACCTGCCCTCCGGTGGCGGCCGAACAGCTTCCGGCCAGCACCAAAGCCGGGCCTTTGGGAGCAGTCAGACCCAGGCCCTTCCCCTCCCCTCTTCCATTTATGGCAGCGAAATCAGCGGCCAGCCCCCTGGCGACGCCGCTGCCGCCGGTGAGCAGCGGAAGACTGACTGAAGCCCGGGCTATGCTCCTGAGGTGGCGATCATTCAATGCATCGCAGACCATGTGTCCGAAACCTTCGGCGGCCAGCGCGCTCATACGGCCCGCAATGGCCTCCGGGCCGCTGTCAACAGCCTCAAAAGGAATCAGGGCCGATTTCCGCCTGCTCTGCGCGTCCATCAGTCTGACCAGGTTCGAATCGCGCATGGGCGTCAGAGGGTGATGCCGCATGGATGATTCTTCCAGAAGCCTGTCGCCGACGAACAGACGCCCCTGATAGACGGTGCGGCCGTTTTCCGGAAAAGCCGGGCAAACCACATCATATTGAGCGTCAAGGGCCTCCATGAGCGCGTCGGCCACCGGGCCGATATTGCCTTCCGCCGTGGAATCGAAGGTGGAGCAGTATTTCCAGAAAAACTGGCGACAGCCGATTTTCCGCAAACAGTCCAGAGCGGCCAGGGACTCACGCACGGCCGTCTCCCTGGCCTCACTGCGAATTTTTAATGATATAATGACCGCATCCGCAAATCCGGCCGTCTTTTCCAGAATATCGTCTGAAGGCAGGCCTATCAATTGGGCGACACTCATCCCATTGCGGGACAGAGTGTCGCCAAGATCAGTAGCGCCGGTGAAATCGTCGGCAATGCAGCCTAAAAATACGCTCATGGAAAAGCTCTCCTTGAAAGTTTATGAAAGCATCTTGATATAATCACCGGGTTTTGTCAAAATAATGATTCAAGGAGGCGACAATGCCAAAATTTTCTGTAAACCTCAGTATGCTGTTCACAGAACGGCCTTTCCCGGAGCGTTTCCAGGCGGCGGCCGAGGCCGGATTTTCAGCGGTGGAATTTATGTTCCCCTATGATTATCCGGCTGAAACTTGCCGCGCCTGGCTTTGCGGCAGTAATTTAAAACTGGCCCTGTTCAACCTTCCGGCCGGTGACTTTGCCGGCGGCGAAAGAGGTCTGGCCGTGCTGAAGGAGAGGGAATCGGATTTCCGGCAAAGTGTGTTCACCGCCCTGGAATACGCTGAAATACTGGAAGCACCCCGCATGAACTGTCTGACCGGCCTAGGCGCGGCTGACGAAAATGACGATGGAAAATTTGAGCGACTGACCGACCGTCTGGGCTGGGCGGCTGATGAATTTGCCAAAAGGGGAATGACGCTGCTGGTGGAGTTCATCAACAATTATGACATGCCAGCCTTTTACCTCAACAGCCTCGATAGAACAGTCAAACTCATAAAGGCGGTTGGCCGCGGCAACCTGAAAATTCAATACGACGTATATCACGCGCAAAGAAGCGGCGGTGAACTGCTCTCTGGAATGCGGACTAACCTTGATCTGATAGGCCATGTTCAGATAGCCGACAATCCCGGCCGCCACCAGCCGGGCACAGGTGAAATCAATTACCCCAATGTTTTTAAGGCGCTGGATGATATGGGTTACGAGGGCTGGGTGGGCCTGGAGTATATACCTTTAGGCGGCAGCAATGAATCACTGGCCTGGATTGAGCAGTTTAGTCTCAGCCGTAAATAGCTCATGAATCCTGGCAGGCAATCAATATTGAAGTCATGTAAAAGCGGATGACCGCCGCCGGAAGAAATGTTTCTGCCCGGTTCCATTCCGGGGGTCTTAGTCACGGAACCGGGCAGAAACATTTCTTCCGGCGGCTGCTTGGTCAGTGTTCTTAAAGGCTGGAAAGTGCGCCTGGCCGAGTGGGAGCCGGAAGCCGGGGATTGATTTTGACCCGTCTCCATGACTAAAGACCCCCGGAATGGAGACGGGTCAAAAACAATCCCCGGCTTCCGGCGGCAGCAATTCTCAAAGTAAACTTTTCCCCTGAACTTGTGGCGTGCAGCTACACAAAAAGCGTGGTTTTTGTTTCGCGAGTTGCTATTTTACCGTAAAAACCAGTCGCTGGCGCTCCGTCTCCCCTGTGGGTCGACCTGCTATTTTGAAATTGCCGTCTACTTTGAGAATTGCTGTTCCGGCGGGTCAATGAAATCCTTGAATTATAAGACTGACTATGCACTGGAATAAGAAACGCCGCTGGAGTCCGGGCTTCAGCGGCGTTCTTTTTCTATTGGCGGAAGAGAGGAAGTCCAATAGAATTTTCAAGTTGGCTTACACACCAAATCGCAGTTCTTACGCCTTGATTTTCAGGGCCGCGCCGCCGGAGAGTTCCGCGGCTTTTTGCAAAAGATCCGCTTTCAGGGAGGCGGGCATATCCGGCGCGACAAAGGAAGCCAAACGTTCCTTGACCTTATCAGTGGCCACCTGCTCCAGGTTCTTCGAACCGGCCGACTGCCAGCCCTCATAATTCTGGCGGTTCATCAGGCCGGTCTGATAAATTTCCTTGCGGCACAGCTTGAAAGTCTTGGGTTCGGTCAGATAGTGGCCGCCGGGGCCGACTTTCTGAATGGTGGCCAGATCAATGGTTTCGTCACTGAAAGCCGTGGGGCGAACCATGCGGCTGATCATCGCGCCGAGTTCTTCGTCCAGAAGGAATTTCTCAAAGGAGATGGAGATGTAGCCGCCCAGGATACCGGCGGTGTGAAGGATGAAGTTCACGCCGCTGTTTATGGCGTTGAAGAGCGCGAAAGCTGATTCAGCCCCGGCCTGGGCGTCAGTCATCATGGCGTCGCAGAGGCCGCCGCCGCTGCGGCAGGGCAGATTGTAATGCTGGGCTATCTGGGCCGTGAAAGAGGTGAACATGGACAGCTCGGGCGCGCCGATGGAGAGGGAGCCGCTCTTCATATCCATGGCCGAAGAGGTTGAGCCGTAAATGACCGGAGCGCCGGGGCGAACCAGCTGGGCCAGCGTCAGGCCGGCCAGAATTTCCGCGTTCTGAAGGGCCAGGACACCGGGAATGGTGATCGGGCCGGAGGAACCGGTCATGATGAGGGCGGCCACGCAGACGGCCTGTCCGCCTCTGACCAACTCGACGATGGAGGAAGCCATTTCCTCACTGAACTGAAGCGGCGACAGGGAGTTACAGAGCGAAACGGTGGCCGGGTGGTCCATCAGCTTGTCACGGCCTCCGTAGGCCACGGCCAAGAGTTCCACGCAGTCACGCGCGGCCTTGCGGGATAGAGGGGTGCCCATAAGGGGTTTGTCGCAGTTGAACAGACCGGCCAGAAACATGTCCAGGTGAGCGGCGTCAACGGCGCAGTCAGAAGGCTCGACCATCAGAAAGCCGTTCATGTTGATTGACTTGGAGGTCTGCACCAGTTTGACGAAATCTTCATAATCCTTAAAAGTGCCCTCACGCTGATGGCCGCCGGGTTCGGTGATGAAAGGCGCGCCGTAGCCGGGCAGAAGGGCGAAATCATTGCCGCCCAGTTTTACATTTTTCTCGGGATTGCGGCCCTTGACCATGAAGCTCGACGGAGCCTGGCTGATGGCTTTCATCACTTCCTCTTCGGTCAGGTAGACAGTCCGGCCCTCCACTTTCGCGCCGCTCTTTTTAAAAATTTCGACGCACTCATCATCATTGAAAACGATGCCGGTTTCTTTCAAAATGGCCATTGAAGCCTGATGGATCTTGTTGATGTCTTCGGTGGTGAGGGTCTGCATACGAGTGAACATGGTGTCCTCCTGGAGTTTTTTGGGCCCGGCCGGGAAAGCGGCCGGGGCCGGAAGTTTTGAAAATTTATTTCTGATTGATCTTAATGCCTTTAAACGCGCTGACCTGGGCCATGATCAAAAGGAAGATCATCGGGACGGCCGACAGAATGGAAGCGGTCTGAATGCTTTTCAGATTACCGGCACCGCACAGAACCATAGCCACCGCGCCCAGCGAGAAAGCCCAGAAAGCGGACAGTAGGCGATGGGGTGTTTCCTTGCCGGAGACGAACATGGCCAGCGAGACGGAAGCCGAGTTGGCGCTGGTCAGAAACAGCATGGAAACCAGGGCCATGACCACCACACCGACAACCGCGGTCATGGGATAGTGCTGAATGAGGCCGAAGATGGCGGTTTCCAGGCCGTGGGTATCAAGAATGTCGCTGATGTTGAAATGAATGCCAGCGCCGCCGACCACGGTATACCACAGGAAGTTGGCGAATGAGGGGCAGAGCATACAGGCCAGGACCAACGCTTTGATGGAGCGGCCTTTGGAGACGCGGGCCACGAAAATGGAGACGAAAGGCGCCCAGCTCATCCACCAGGCCCAATAGAAGACTGTCCAGCCGCCGAGCCAGGCTTTGTCCTCACCGGGCTGGGTGAACATGGAAAGCGACACGAAGGATGACAGATATTCGCCGCCGGCCTGGATGCCCAGTTCAATAAAGAACAGCTTGGGGCCGAAGATGAAGATGAACAGGAACACGCCGATGAAGAGATACATATTCATCTGGTTCATCAGTTTAACGCCCTTTTCCAGGCCGGTATAGACGGCGAAAGCGAAAATGGCGGTGAACACGGCGATAATGATGTAACCGGCATGAGGCCCCAGATCAAGGCCAAACTGGTATTTCAGACCGGAGGCGACCTGAAGCGCGGTGAGGCCGGTTGTGGTGGCCAGGCCGCCCATAGTGGCGATGACCGCGAAGATATCGATAATTTTACCGGGACGGCCGAAGATTTTGTCGCCCAGGATGTAATAGAAAGCGGTGGAAAAACGAAGCGGCAGATTCTTGGTGAAAGCGGCGTGGGCCATGGGAATGGCCAGCGTCACATAGATGGCCCAGACCGACAGGCCCCAATGGAAGAACGACTGGGTCATGGCCGCCACGGCCGCTTTGGGGGTTTCAGGTTCGGCCGTGAAAAATGGAGGCACGGTTTTGTAATGGTAAATCGGTTCGGCCGGTCCCCAGAAGGCGATACCGGCGGCAATGGCCGAGCCGAAGAGCATTCCAAACCACATGAAGTTGGAATACTCAGGCTTGGAATCCGGGAGTCCCAGCTTCTGTTTGCCCCAGGGGCCAACCATCATCATCAGGCAGGTAATGGTCATCCCGAAAACGGAGATGATATAGAGCCAGCCCAGACTAGTGGTGGTTGAGCTGAAAGCCGCATTGATCAATGATTCCATCTGGGTGGGAAATAATAGCGAAACGGCGACAAAGGCGATAGTCAGGCCGCCGCTGACGTAAGTGATCAATGGATCGAAGTGCCGATTGGTTTCCAAAGCCATGTAGACCTCCCTGGAGCTTCCGGCCGGGCCGGATTATGAAAGAGATGAGGCCCGCCTGTCGACGGGGCCGTTTTATGATGATGTGCTTTCTTATTGAGCAAAGGCTGGGCCAAGAGTCTACTGGAATTAGTGAATTAAAAGTCATCTCATATCATGTTGAAATATCAAATAAAAAATTTAAGCACCCCCAAAGCTGTCGTGTTCTGATTAAACGATTGGAAAAATAACTGTCAATTTTGGTAAAAATAATTTACAATCAATGTAAAGATTATTTAACGTAAAAATTTTTTGCACGGGAGATGACCATGCCTTTTCAATGGCCCTTCAACCAGCTTAGCCCGGAAATGGCCTCGACACTCTATGACCGTCACCACGAAGGAATCCTGATGTGCGACAAGGAGGGCCGCCTGGTCTATTACAACAGCCGCATGGGCAAGCTCGATAACCTTGATCCCCAGGACGTGATCGGCCATCACATTTTGGATGTCTACAACCTTGATCAAAGCAATTGCATGTCCACCCGATGCCTGAACCTCGGCAAGCCCATCCTCAATCAGGCCCTGTATTACCGGGCCACCAGGGGCGACCTGGTTAATGCCATTTGCAACGCTTATCCCATTTATGAAAACGGCAAGCTGCTCGGTAACATCTGTTACACGGCTGAATATACCTCCCTGGCCGACCGCCTGGACAAGACCGCCCGCAACTATGCCCGTCACCCCTACAGCCGCTCGGCCGAGACTGACCACACCATTCGCGCGTCCAACGGCGCGGTGCACACCCTGGCCTCGATCATCGGTGAAAGCCCAATTACCAAGGCCGCCTTGGAGACGGCCAAAGTCGGCGCGCGCACTCCGTCGTCAGTGATGATCTGCGGCGAGACCGGCACCGGGAAGGAACTTTTCGCCCAGGCCATTCACAATCACAGCGCCCGCCGGGCGCAAATGTTCTGCCCTATCAACTGCGCGGCCATTCCTGAAAATCTTCTGGAGGGTATTCTTTTCGGAACGGTTAAAGGAGCCTTTACCGGCTCTATGGAAAAAAAGGGTTTGTTTGAAGTTTCCAGCGGCGGCACCATTTTTCTGGATGAAATCCACACCATGCCAATGGGGCTTCAGGCCAAGCTTTTGCGGGTGATTCAGGAGAGGCGCATCCGTCGGGTGGGCAGCCTGGAGGAGACTCCGGTTGATTTGAAGATCATCAGCTCCATCAATCAAAAGCCTGAAACAGCGGTAGAAAACGGCCTTTTGCGGCCCGACCTTTTTTATCGACTGGGTGTGGTGATTTTGTCGCTGCCGCCCCTGCGCAATCGCGGTTCGGACATTGAGGATCTGGTTAAACATTTCGTAAAAAAATATAATAAAAAATTCCACGGCAAAGTGAAATATATCGAACCGGAGTTTCTCTCCATCATGGTCAACTATGTCTGGCCGGGCAACGTGCGCGAGCTGGAACATGTGGTGGAGACTTCAATGAATTTCGCGGTAGGCGATGAAATAAATAATCAGTCATTGGGCCTGCGCCATATCCAATCGGCCCACCTCAGAAAATTCCTGACCCGCCGCGAAGTCCCGCGCCACGATGACACGGTCATAACAGCGGATGGTTCACCGTCTTCGACAGCCGGGCCACGCACGGCAAGCTTACCGGATGAAATGGCCGACGCGGAGAGGGAAATACTGTTCAAAGCGGTTGAAACTGCCGGAGGCAACATGTCGAAAGCCGCGCGGCAGTTGGGTATTTCACGTCAGGCGCTTTACTACAAGATGAAGAAGTATAAGACTAAAACAATTTGAAGGGCGGGGTGTGATCATGGAAACTCATAAGACAGGGTGTATAATCTGCGGCAGGGAGCTTCAATATTTTCAGCAAAAAAAGACTATGCGATGTGAAGTTTGCGGAGTCGAATTTGAATCAGCCGCATCCTGCACGGATAACCATTTCGTGTGTGATGAGTGCCATTCCCGTCCTGGCCAGGCGGTCATCACCTCTATGGCCCTGCGTACACCTGGCCGTAATCCGATAACCATCGCTGAAGAAATGATGAAAAACAGCATCATCAACATGCACGGACCGGAGCATCATTATCTGGTCATTGCGGCTCTTCTGGCGGCTTTCAAAAACTCCGGCGGCTATGTGGAAATGGAATCAGCCCTCTCGCTGGCCAGACAGCGCTCCGAAAAAGTTCCGGGCGGCGTCTGCGGCTTTTGGGGCAGCTGCGGCGCGGGCATAGGCACAGGCATATTCATGAGCATCATAACCGGTGCCACTCCACTTTCAGTCAAGCAATGGCAACTGGCCAATAAGATGACCTCACTGAGCCTGGAGGCCATTTCTGAAAACGGAGGCCCAAGGTGCTGTAAACGCGATACGTTACTAGCGATTTTGACGGCTATTGATTTTGTTAAAGAAAAAATTAGCATAGAAATGGACAAACCGGAGATTGTAAAGTGTTCATTCCATCACAACAACCCTTCATGCAAAAAGGACTCATGCGTCTTTTTTTAGAATAGCCGCCTGGAGACCACAAAGGTAAAACCCGGCCGTGCGGGCGAAAAAATTTCTGACGTCGCTCGTAATTTTCTCGTATTCCCGGCCGGGTGGCAGTGTCGTAAGTTTGTATGTCCGTGCCCGTCCGGGGAGCAAAATTACGAGCGACTTACAGAAAATTTTTCGCCCGCACGGCCGGGTCAGTGTCGGCGTTTGGTAAGAATGACGGTTGCGGTTTTCTTACATGAGCCAACTAAGTCCAGGAGGGCGGGGCGGTGAGATTTCTCCAGAGGGGACCACGATTTTTGCTCCCCGGACGGGCCACCGGTTTAAAGGAAAAAGCCTATGTTTAAAAAAATAGCAGGTCGACCCACCGGGGAGACGGAGCGCCAGCGACTGGTTTTGAGGCTATAAAAGCTGCTAGCGAAGCAAAAACCACGCTTTTTGCGTAGCGGTGAGGCCGCCTGTTTAAGGGAAAAAGCCATAATTAAAATAGCTCCACTATGGAGATATCTCACCGCACCGCCCTCCGCGTTTTACCTTTGCCGCCCCTCTGAACGGAGCACCCACCTGGCCATGTGCCGCACGGGTTCGGCCTCATCATTGAGCGCCGCCTCAACTGCCGGCCGATATTGATCATCAAAATCATTTTTCATAGCATTCAGGGCGTTAATTTTCCATTTCCACAATTTGTCTTCAGGTATGGACCAGAAACGCTTGAAAAGTTCCAGTTTAAGATCTTCATAACCCATTCGCACAATGTCTTCAGGCGCGGCAATCACAGCCAGTTCGGCCGCACCGGGAAAATCGTCCTTGCCCACCCAGGGGCGCTGATTGAGGGGACAGACATCCTGACACACGTCACAGCCGTATAGCCACTGCCCTATCGATGAGGCGCGCGAATCAGCGGTCAAATCCCAGCCTCCGCGACGGGTCAGATATGAAACGCAGGAAGTCAAATCAAAAACATAGGACTCCGGCAAAGCGTTGGTGGGGCAGGCTGTGAGGCATTTGACGCAGTTTTTCGGGCAGGGTTTGGCTTTGCTTTCCTCTTTCAATTCGAGTTCACGATCTATCAGCCAGGATTCCAGAAAAAGCCAGGAGCCATTTTCAGTATAGAAAAAATTGTTGCGCCGCAAGACTCCCAGCCCGGCTTTCATCGCCGCCCAGCGATTGCCGGGCATGACCAGATCTCCCCTCTCACCGCCGGCGAAGCGAAGACTGCTGTCGCGGAGGAATTGTTCGAAAGCCAGCCCGTCCTGATAATCACGGGCCCTTTGATTACGCCGGGCGTCAAACAGGTAATACTTGCTGAAACGCCCATTCAAGGTCGGCGGCATTTTATAATTGTCATACCTGCGCGTACAGATGATCACTGATTTGGCCCAAGGGAAACGCTCACGTATACCGGCCGCTTCCAGAACCGGCTCCAGCACCGGGCGGCCATCTGAAAAACGATCCAGACGCTGCCGCACTTTATCGGCGTATTCGTCCATTTCAGACAGCCGGATCAGGCCGCACTTCTCATAATTCAGCCGCAAAGCGGCCGCTTTTATCCGTTCCGCCAAATTCACTGATGTCAAAACTACCGCCCTCCCGCATTTTGAGACGCCCATTGTATCCATGAATTATAACATTATTTTAATGAGCCGGGAGGCATAAAAATCCCGTCCCCACCATGTTGTAAACGCATGATGAGGGCGGGATACAGGGTGCGGGCGGCAGCCGGATTTATTCCACTTTGGAGCCTTCCGGGAAGTCGGCCTTGAGCGAATGCCACAGACAGGCGCAGGCCAGAACCATAATTATAGAGAAGGGAGCGGCCGCTGTGATGGAAGCAATCTGGAGTGCCTTGAGGCCTCCGCTGAGGAGCAGCACGAAAGCAAAGGCCGCCTGCATGACCCCCCATACGACCATACGGCTTTTGGGCGGGTTCAGCACACCGGAGGTGGAATACATCGACAGCACAAACGTTGATGAATTGGCAGAGGTGATGAAGAAAGTGCAGATCAGCACCACCATGAGCACCGACATCACCCCGCCGAGAGCGATATGCTCATACATGGCGAAGACGCCTATGGACAAATCATCGTTAACCTGAGCGGCCAAATCAGCCACGCCGGAAATCTGCATCTCCAGGGCGGTGCCGCCAAAGACGGCGAACCAGCAAAAACTGCCCAAAGCCGGTACCAGAAGCACCCCGGCCACGAACTGGCGAATGGTGCGTCCTCTGGAAATTCTGGCGATAAAAGAGCCGACAAAGGGCGCCCAGGCTATCCACCAGGCCCAGTAATAGACAGTCCAGCCGCCGAGCCATTCTTTGTAAGTGCCGCCATAGGGCGCAAGGTTGAAGCTCTCGTAGACGAAATTGGCCAGATAACCGCCAATGCCGGTCATCAGCGATTCGATAATGGCCAGAGTCGGGCCGATGATCAGGAGGGCCGCGGAAAGCAGAACGACCAGCAGCAGATTGAAGTTGCCGAGGAATTTTATGCCCTTGTCAATGCCGCTGACGGCCGTGAAGGTGTAGGCCACTCCCAGCGCCAGAAGGATGGAGAACTGAACGGCGGTGCTCTGCGGCAGGCCGAACAAATATTTCAGGCCGCTGTTGATCTGAAGGACGGCCAGCCCCAAAGAGGTGGCTATACCGCCCACGGTGGCGAAAATGGTCAGAATATCTACAGTTCGGCCTATGGCGGTCAATCGCCCTTCAGACCCAAGAATCGGGATGAACAGACTGCTCATGAGGCCAGGCGCGCCCTTGCGGAACTGGAAATAAGCCAGACACAGCGCGATAACGGCATAACCGGCCCAAGGGTGGAGGCCCCAGTGGAAAAACGAAGCCCTCAAGGCATCCTCGGCGGCCCGCGGCGATCCCGGCTCGGCCCCGAAGGGAGGAGTGGCCAGATGATAGAGGGGTTCGCCCACTCCATAAAAAACCAGCCCCACGCCCATACCGGCCCCGAAGAGCATACCGAACCAGGCGATATTGGAAAACTCCGGTTTGGCCCCGGCTTCGCCCAGAGTCAGTCGGCCGAAACGGCTGAAAGCCAAAACGATAGGAAAGGCCACAAAGCAGTTCATGGCGGCCATATACCACCAGCCGAAATATTTGGAAAGAAAGGTGAAAACGCTGTTTGCAACTGAGCTGAAACGCTCTGGCGAAATAAGCCCTATGTAGACAAGAACGAGAAGCACGGCCACTGAAGCCAGGTAAACAATATTATCTTTCTTCGTCATAACACCTCTTCCCCTGATGCGTAAAAGCGCTTTTGAAGCTGGACGGCAGAATCCCCCTGGCCTGAGCAATACCACAAGAAAGAGATATTGCGTTACAGGCCGGGTTCAGAACTAGCTTATAATGGATAAGTCTTTTAGTTTATAAACTAGCAAAATATGAGCCAAAATGTCGCTTTTGTACAATCGACAGCAACATACTGAAATATTTACTAATACGATAAATAGAGTGAGTTTAGAAATAAGAAGGGGACCATTTTCAAGCAACTATGTAAAGTGAATTTTACATTCTGTAAAGTATCATGTAAAAATAAATTTACAATATTGAAAAACAGTGACAGCTAAAACCTACCAGGGGGCGCATCAGCTGTTGGGACCAATTGCTATTGTGATCTTCTTCACTTGAGCGAACCAAATCAAGCCGGGCGGAGTTGATACTCCAGGCAGGGGGCCGGATTTCTTACTCCCAACAGCCGCCACTGATCAGGCCGGGCGAGCTGAAAATTTTCTGTAAGTCGCTCGTAATTTTGCTCCCCGGACGGGCACGGGCTAACAAACCGCCGACACCGCCACCCGGCCGGGAATCAGAGAAAATTACGAGCGATGTCAGAAATTTTTCAGCTCGCCCGGCCGGGTTTTACCTTTGCCGTCACCACACGATTACTCTGTTTCCATTCTGAAACCCTGCTTGACAGAATTTCACAATCATGTTCAAATTCTGAAAAGTGATCATAGTGTGTTTTTGGGCCGGATGTTGGAGGAAATGTCCAGAGGCTTGCCCTAAATACCTCCGGCCGTGCTACAGCGGTTTTCAGCATCCGGCTCTATATTTTTATAGGGTCAACTGAAAAAACTGTAGAGGTTGAGAATGTGAAAGCAATCAAAAAAGGCCAAATCGCCCACACCACCTCCCACCAACAACATCCCGGAAACGATTAACGAGCCGACTGTAGAATTACAGGAGCTTCTCACCGAATCCCTTCAGACTGATAGTCAAAACGAGAAGCCGTATTTACCTAAGGAAGAACCGCAAGAAATCCGTTGTTATCGAGTGACTCATTTGGCCCTTCTCGAAGAAGAGAAAGTTTTGAAAGAATACCGAGTGCTCTCATTGAGCTTTTACAGAAAGCCAGTGAAGATATTGATTGCCTGGCTCTTCTGTTAGAAAATTTTAAAGAGGATGAAGATGTGGGAGGGGATATGTTGCCGTGGATCGGCCGGCATATGGAGCGCCCAAATAAAATGCTGGCCAAGCTGTTAGGCATTATTGGAGACATTGAGCCATATACGTGCGATGCGGGCCGGGACTGCTAAAATCCTAAAACCAGGCCGCCAATAACAAAAGCCTCCCAAATGAGGCTTTTGTTAAAACTCCATCACAGCTAAAACCGGAAATCAACCCTGCTCTTCGATCACTTTTCGCCTTATCGCCGCCAAAGTCTCAACGGCCGGGAAAAAATCATACTGCTCAATCTCGTCAATCAGCTTCGCACAATCCTCGCCCAGCGGGCCGAGAACGGTTTTTATCTCATCAATAAGATCGTGACTGTCCGGGCTGCCGGTCTGGATCAAGGGCTCCAAGCGGTCAATCAGGTCAAGGGCGGCCGCCTTATCCAGCTTTTCACTGGAGACGCCGCCCTCAGCGGCTGTTTCATCCACACCCAGTTCGTGGAAAACATCCCGCAGACGCTCCACATAGTTTCGCAGACATTTGTCCAGATCGGTGCTGGTTTCATTGGCCAGTGATTTTTCCAAATCCCAGGCGGCCTGCGAAAGGTTCAGCGCCCCAATAAGCCCTGAAACACCCTTCATGGTGTGAGCCAGACGGTGAGCCAGCTTGAGATCACCCATTCTTAAAGCCGCGTTCAACTCTTCGGCGGCATTTTTGTTGTCCTTCACGAAATTGCCAAGCAGACGCTCATATAATTGAGGGTTCCCGGCCGCCCGCTCTATGCCCAGCTTGCGGTTAATAACCGTTTCTTTGGTGGGAGAAAAGCCTTGGGCCGCCTGAACCGGAACCGGCGCTTTTTCAACCAGAAGCGGTGAAGCCGGGGCCGGAGCGGAAAACTCCGGCTCTTCAACATCGCCAAGATATTTGCCCAGAACAGCCCAAAGATCAGAAGCCTTGAAGGGCTTGGCCAGGCAATCATTGAGGCCATGCTTGAGGTATATTTCCTTATCCTGCGCCATAACATTGGCCGTGAGCGCCACAATGGGCAGATCCACCCCCAGCTCTCTCATCCGTCTGGAGGCTTCCAAGCCATCCATAACCGGCATATGAATATCCATCAGCACCATTTTAAAGGGCGGGCCGCTGCCAAGGTGGGCTTTCATCATGTCCAACCCCTCCTGTCCGTTCTGGGCAATAACCGCCCGGAGGCCAATTCGCGCCAAGTGCTCACGGATCACTTCCTGGTTTAGGCCATTGTCCTCACAGACCAGCACATCACCGCTGAACTGTGGTTTTTCAGCTTCCGGCCCGCTGCTGTCTGAAGCATCGGCCTCTTCTATCCGGTCGGTGCATTCGAAACACAGAACAAAGGAAAACTTGCTGCCAAGGCCGGGGTGGCTGTCCACGTGAAGCCGTCCGCCCATAAGCTCCACCATGCTCTTGGCAATGGCCAGCCCCAGCCCGCTGCCGCCATAGCGGCGGGTGGTGCTGGTGTCGGCCTGCATGAAGGGCTCGAAGATTTTATGCACCTGTTCCGGGGTCATGCCGATGCCGCTGTCTTTCACTTCAAAACGCAGCTTTATGGCGTCGCCCGCCTGGAGACGGCAGTTCGTCTCACTCTCCACCACACTCATCAGCTTCACTGTGCCATGCTCGGTGAATTTTATGGAATTGGACAAAAGATTGATCAAAACCTGCCGGAGCTTGGTCGGGTCGCCAATAAGCTTCTTGCCCACCACCGGCTCGGCATAGAAAAACAGATCCAGCCCCTTCTCCAGAGCCTTGGGGGTGCAGACCGTCTCACAATGAGTGAAAACATCGTGGAGGTTGAAAGGGATTTTTTCCAGCTCAACCCGCCCGGCTTCAATTTTGGATATATCCAAAATATTGTTGATAATGTCCAGCAAACCGCCCGCGCTGACCTTGATCTTATCAATATAATAGCGAGTTTTTTCCGAAAGATTGGCGTCATCAATGGCCAGTTCTGAAAAGCCGATGATGCCGTTCATGGGTGTGCGGATCTCGTGGCTCATGTTGGCCAGAAAATCCGATTTCATCTTAGAGGCTTCTTCCGCAATCAGCACATTCTTTTTCAGGGCCTTGCTCTGTTCTTCAAGCACCACCTTCATTTCCTTCAACTGATGATTCTTGAGCACGAAATAGGAAATGAAAAAACAGAAAATCAGCCCGCACAGAATCCAGAACCAGTTTTCAGGATATTCATACCAGTGAAGGACCGGTGAAAGGCGGAAATGCCACTGCGCATTGAGAATGCTGATGGATTTTTCAATAAAACGGTCTCCGGCTTTAGGCGGCACAGAGCTGGTGGCGATAGTCTGGCGCTGGCCGTCATCAGGGTTAATGCGCCAGATTTCATAATTGTAGCCGTCCCGCTCCAGATCGGCCAGAGCGGCCGCGGAAAAAGCATCGGGATAGCGAAGGGTCACGGAAACCAGGCCCCAAAACTCTTTACGGCCGTCAACGCCCTCCATGAACACCGGCAGACGGCCCACCAGGGCCCAGCCGCCCTGCATCAGTTCAAAGGGGCCGCCGAACACCAGTTCGCCGCGTGTCCGGGCCTCAACCGCCTCCTGATTGCCTTTACCCGGCCCCAGAAGATTATAGCCCAGAAGGGGTTCGTTACCGGCCAGAGGGTAGACATTGGAAACAACCCCACCGGGGGCCACCAGAATATTCAGAATGGCCGGGTCATCGACAATAGTAGCCGCGACTCGGTCGAAATTGCGGATTTGGCCGTCGCTTTGAATGACCAGGGCCGAGAGAGCCTGGGTTTTGCCCAGAAGACGGGTGACGCTTTCACTGATTTTATTGGTTTTTTCCAGTATGACCTGTTCCATGGTCAATACTGACAGATTGCTTTTATTGCCGATGGTCAGGCCGACCAGGAGGGTGCACAAGGCCAGAGTAATGAAAAATACCGCGAAAATTTTCATGGGAAGAGGTCTTCCCGATGTTCCATTCATAAATATTGCTCTATTCGTCAAGTTTTCAATATCAGCCGGAAGTGAGGTTCCGTTATTACCGTTTATAGGCGATATTATAATTTATGTTAGTAATTTTGCATAGTCTTATGTGAAATGAAACTTACATGCTCCCAAGCAGCCTCAGCCGGTGGAACAGGCCTCAAACAGCCGCGTCTGAGGATTATCCGCAGACGCGCCGTCGAAAAGGATTGATTGGCTCCAGCCAAACCGATTACGAGAAACAGACCCGGTTCCGGCCGGTCCTTTTGGCTTCGTAGAGGGCCGCATCCACCCTGGCGATGAAATCCGGCTGAAGATCATCAGCCGAAGGAATGATGGAACTCACCCCGATACTGACCGTAACAGAGGAACTGGCCGCGTCCGGGCCGGAGATGCGGCAGGCCTCCACATTGGCCCGCAAGTCTTCAGCCATCTGGAGCGCCCCGTTCAAATCCGTGGCTGGAAGTATTACGGAAAACTCCTCACCGCCGATGCGGGCCATGAAATCGGCCGGGCGTTTTAGAGATTTTTGCAGAGTCTTGGCCACCGCCTGAAGCAGAACGTCACCCTGCGGATGTCCGTAGGTGTCGTTATAAACCTTAAACTTGTCCACATCAATAATCATCATGCTCAGAGGGTTTTTCTGGCGAACGGCCCGGCTCCATTCCACATCCACCTGATGATCAAAAGCCCGGCGGTTGGGAACATCGGTCAGGGCGTCGATCAGCCCCAGACGTTCGATCATCCGCATCTGCTTGATTATCTTGATGTGGGTGCGCACCCTGGCCTGGACGATGGCGTTATTAAAGGGTTTGACGATGTAATCCACCGCGCCCAGAAGAAAGCCTTTTTCTTCATCTTCCACATTGACCAGGCCGGTTATGAAAATAACCGGGATATGCCTGGTGACATCAGATTCCTTCAGGCGGGTCAGAACCTCAAACCCGTCCAGGTCAGGCATCAAGACGTCCAGAAGAATAAGATCCGGCTGATACTGATTGGCTATTTTCAGGGCCACTTCACCGCTTTTGGCCACCTGCACCTGATAATCACTTTTCAGAATATGCACCAGAACGTCCAGATTGGATCGATCATCATCAACTACAAGTATATTAAACTGTCTTTCACTGCTCACGTCAAATCACCGCGTTTCCAAAGCTTAGGATAACTTAAGACCTCTTCCGGCTTATTGCAAGTTCAAAACCATAAGAGCCAAAGCCGAAATTGGTGTTCAGGCCCCGTATACGGAGGCCGCATCATAAAAATGAAACGGGCTTCAGGTTGGCTCAGACGCGATATATAAAGCCTTTCGGCGCAGTATTACTATCTAAATTAAGGATTCTTTTAATTATTACCGATAAGCGGGAAACTATTTTGGGACTCGTTGTTTTACGTTATAACAAACGCATGTCCTTTTATAGCAAAGATTTAATGGATAATCCAGCCCTCTTTGGATTTTTTTAAATCATATAAGGATTTTCGCTACATGCGGTTCCACCAATTTCAGGGGATCGAATGTGCGTCACAAATTCAGCCGTGTTTTGATGTCGTCAACAGTCTGTCTGGCCAGACGGAAATCATAATCCTCCATCTGATTGACCAGAGCCTCGCACAGCTTCTCCAACGGCGACAGCACCGCCTTTATGTCATCGATCATGTCCAGGCAGGCGGAGTTGCTGGCTTCCAGCATGGGTATAATCCTGTTGAGCAGTTCCGCCGCGCGGGTTCCATCCACCTGGCCGGAATGTTCGTCCCCGTCCTCACCGGGAGACTCGCCAAGGAGAAACGACAGCTCATTTAAAACCATATCAAGCTCCCCCTCAAAGGCGGCCAGCACCTCCGGCGGGGCAGTGCCCGCGCTTCCGGCCAGAGAGTCCTCCAAAGCCTTGGCGGCGGCCGACAGGCTTTTGGCCCCGATCATGGCCGATGTGCCTTTCACTGTGTGAGCCAGACGATGGGCCGTGGTGAAGTCGCCGTCATTGAGGAGGCCGCGAAGCCGGTCGGCGGCGTCCTGATTGTCTTTAAAAAAATTGGCCAAAAGGCGGGCATACAGCCGCTGGTTGCCGGCGGCCTGAGCCAGGCCCCTGATGCGGTCAATAACCGGGCCAGCCTGACGGCCCGCCTCCTGAGCCTGTTGACTGTGGCGCTCTTCGGCCGGGGCCAGATCGGGCGACGCGGCACCTGAAAAGAATTTTTTGAGGCAATTCCACAATTCGTAGGCCTGAAAGGGCTTGCCCAGACAATCATCCATGCCTTCCTGGCGGTATTTCTCCCAGTCTTCAGCCATAACGTTGGCTGTCAGGGCCACTATGGGAATCCCCAGGTGCTTCAGCCGTCTGGTGGCTTCCAGCCCACTCATGACGGGCATGTGAATATCCATCAGAATCAGATCAAAGGGCCGCCCGGCCGCGCTTCTGGCCTCGGCCACCCGCACGCCCATGGCTCCGTTTTCAGCGATGATGACGTTCAGGCCCACCCTCTGGAGGTGCTCCCTGATCACTTCCTGATTGATCTGATTGTCCTCGCAAACCAGCACCTCGCCCTTGAAATAGGGGCGCTCGCTATCAATGGCCGGGGCGGCGATGCTGGCGGCCCCGGCTGTTTCGTCGGCCGTTTCAAAGGTCATGGTGAAATAAAACCGGCTGCCCAGCCCCGGGGTGCTCTCCACCTTCAATTCGGTCCCGCACAGTTCGAGAATGCCTTTGGAGATCGGCAGCCCCAGCCCGGTGCCGCCATACTGCCGGGTGATGCTGCTGTCCGCCTGCATGAAGGGCTCGAAAATTTTTTGAACCTGATCTTCCGACAGGCCGATGCCGGTGTCTTTGATTTCAAAATAGAGATCTATCAGGCTGTGCTCTTCTTTTTCAACCCTGGCCGTGAAAACAACACTGCCGGAATTGGTGTATTTGATGGCATTGGACAGGAGGTTGAAAAAAACCTGCCGCAGTTTGGTGGGATCGCCCAGAACTTTGAGGCCGGCCACTTCACGGGCGTCGAAGACCAGCTCCAGCCGCTTTTCCTGAGCCTTGGGCGCGCCGATGACTTCACAGAGGTTAATCACTTCATAGACGCTGAAAGGAATTTTTTCCAATTCAACCTTGCCGGATTCTATGCGAGAAATATCCAGAATATCATCAATAATCTGCACCAGCCCTTCGGCGCTGACCTTGATTTTGCTGATATAATCGCGGGTTTTATCCGGGATGTCGTCATCGATGGCCAGTTCCGCGAAGCCGATGATGCCGTTCATAGGCGTACGGATTTCATGGCTCATGTTGGCCAGAAAATCCGATTTCATTTTGGAAGCTTCTTCTGCGGCCAGCGCGGCCCGGCCGGACGCCTCGGCCGACTCTTTCAGCTGCTCCTCATAAGCCTCGCGCCTGGCTTCATAAATTTTGCGCAAAGTAATGTCCCAGCCGGTGGAGAAATGAACGAAACGGCCGTCAATCCAGGGCACAATGCTGCTGCGGGCCGACACCCAGGCGCCGGTGCTTTGGTCGTACCGTTCCCATTCAATTGTGGAATTTCCTCCGGTTTCTGCCAGAAGCTGGGGCAGCCGGCAGACCGGGCAGGGGCCGGTGAATTCTGGCATAAAGACCTGCCAGCATTTGCGGCCGATAGCCTCTTTGGAATCCACGCCGAAGGTTTCGGCCATTTTCTTATTGATATAAATCAGCTCATAAGTTTGCGGGTCGGTCACATAAACCATCTGGTCAATGTTGTCCATAATGGTCATGGCCTTGTTGATACCCTGGGCGACCATGAGATATTTGCCGGAAAGGTCATCAGTCTGAACGAAAGCCTCATCGTCATCGGTCCCGTCAGGCGACAGAAGCCGCACCCCCCTGGTCAGGGCATTGACTGAGCGGGCCGCGTGGGCCAGGCTCTCGGCCATGATGCCCATTTCGTCGTTGGAATCCGGGAGCGGCGGCAGGTCGAGACGGCCCTCGGCCAGCCGTTTGGAGGCTTCCGCCAACTGGCGGGCCGGGCGGCCCACGGCGCGGCGGGTGTAAATGATGATGGCGGCGGCAATCAGGATGGTCATGGCCACGGTGACGGCGGTGATGCGAAACCTGAAGCGGGCGGCATTGACCAGAAAACGGCTGGAGGAAATGCCTACGCCCACCGCCCCCACGGTCTGGCCGGACGAGTCAAATATGGGCACGAAAGCGGAAATGACTCCGCCGGATTCACCGTTGGGCTGCTCGCCAAGATCATAGATTTTGGTGAGTGAATCTTCACCGGTATCGATTGTTTGCAGAAGTTCGGGCGAAAAATTATCGCGACTCCAGGTGGAACCTATAGAAGTTGCATAATTCCCGGCCGCGTAATATTTAAGGGTTTTGCCGTCGTCACCGGGAGCCACGGCATAGACGAATTTCACGCGGCCGTTGGTTCTGACCTGATCGAAATGTTTTTTAGTGGCCACCCATTGAGGGTCGGCGCGGCCCAGGCGGAGGGCCTGAGCAAACTTATCGCCGTCTATGTTGAGGGAAAGGACCTTGGCCATGGCCCATGAGGCCCGGCTGTAATTATAGACGCAGGCCTGATAGAACAACTCATAGCTCAACAATATCATAATGACCGAGAAGACCACATGCATGAGGGTCACCCGGCCGGAAAGTTTAAAACCTATGCCCCGGAATCCACTCTTTACCCGGCCGGGTCCGCCGGTTTTTTTTGCGTTCATTTATAACCATCCAGAACAGAAAAAGTCATCATTAATAATTTTATTGAAAAAGGTGTGCTTAAATAGTCTCTGATTTTACCATATAGAGATAGACCATTCAACTATGCCCTGGCGGAACAAGCAGGGCAATCGCTTGAAAACGGCAAAGATAAAACCAGGAGGGCGGGGCGGTGAGATATCTCCATAGTGGCCCCCGATTTTTCTCTGATCCCGGCCGGGTGGCTTCTTCGGCATTCTGTCCCCAAGTGCCCGTCCGGGGAGCAAAAATCGTGGTCCCCTCTGGAGATATCTCACCGCCCCGCCCTCCTGGACATGGTCGGCTCATGTAAGAAACCCCAACCGTCACCCTACCCAAACGCCGACACTGACCAGGCCGGGCGGGCGAAAAATTTTCTGTAAGTCGCTCGTAATTTTGCTCCCCGGACGGGTACGGACAAACAAACCTCTAATGAAGCCACCCGGCCGGGAATAAGAGAAAATTACGAGTGACGTCAGTGCCTTTCGTAAAAATTTTCGCCCGCCCGGCCGGGTTTTACCTTTGCCGTTTCAAGCCATTGCCCTGGAGATTCGCCTATGGATGGACTAAAAATCATGGAGTGGGGAGTGGAAAAGCCGCACTCCATGTTTAAAAGATGACACGCCGGAAACGGCGGGATGATTATGGAAACATCCAGAAAGGATCGAAGCTTATGCCCTGGGCACCTGGATATTGGATCTGGTTAATCCACCCAATGGCCGCTAAACACGTGAAGCCTATCATAATCCACATCACAGCCCCGCGCAGACGGGTTTTGGTTTTTAGGAAAACGGCGGTTTTGGGTGTGAATATGCTGGCCAGTATCATGACCAGACTCAAAAAGCCCAGAAGCAGAAAGAACAGCGACAGTACGTACATTTTATTTACCTCCGCCAGTTAACTTCTCATCACCGCTATCATTTCACCTTACCAACCAGACGATGAATAACTTTGGCCGCTTCCACAATTGGCAAGGGGGCCAGTGAGAGGCCGACAATCCACCACCATTGCGTCATGGTCAATGGGGCCAGATGGAAGATGTCATGGAGGGCCGGTATTTCCAGAACGATGATCATCAGCATCAGCACAATGGCCAGCGCGCCCCACAGCCAGCCATTTCTGAACATGCCAGCAAAAGCGCTGGCCGAAGAGCGCACATTCAGCACATGGGTTATCTGGGCCAGGCCCAGCACGGCAAAGGTCATGGTCTGGGCGGTGGCCACGGAGGTTTCCAGGCCGATGCGGAAAGCCGTCAGGGAAAGACCGGCGATCATCAGGCCCTGAAGGAGTATGCGGGCGAGAAACGGCCTGGTCAGAAGCCCCTGGCGGGAATCAATGGGCGGCCGATTCATTATGCCGGGCTGGGCTGGGTCAACACTGAGGGCCAGGGCCGGGAGGCTGTCGGTAACCAGATTAATCCATAAAATCTGAATGGGCAGAAGCGGCGCGGCCCAATTGGCCATAATGGCGATAAAGAGCACCAGAAGCTCGCCGATGTTGGTGGAGAGCATGAACTGGATGGCCTTGAGGATGTTGTCGTAAATACGGCGGCCTTCCTCAACGGCTGTGACAATGGTGGCAAAATTGTCGTCGGTCAGGACAATGTCGGCGGCTTCCTTGGAAACGTCGGTGCCGGTGATGCCCATGGCCACGCCGATGTCGGCCAGCTTCAGGGCCGGGGCGTCGTTGACGCCGTCGCCGGTCATGGCCACCACCTGCCCGCTGTGCTGAAAAGCCTTGACTATGCGGACTTTGTGCTCGGGAGCCACCCTGGCGTAGACGGAAGTATGGCCGATGATGTTATCTAGATGTTCATCGCTCATATCTTCCAGCTCGGAGCCGGTCATGGCCCGATCATCCTTTTCCATGATGCCCAGCGATTCAGCTATGGCCACTGCCGTAATTTTATGGTCGCCCGTAATCATGACGGGCTTGATGCCGGCGGTGCGGCATTTGGCCACCGCGTCCTTAACCTCCAAACGTGGCGGATCGATCATGCCCAGGAGACCCGCGAACACCATATTACTCTCCAGAGTGCCGGGGATGACGGGAGCGGGAAGCTCTTCCAGCGGGCGGAAAGCTACAGCCAAAACACGCAGGGCGCTCTCGGCCATTTTTTCATTGACCCATTTTATTCGCCTGATCTCGTCATCGGTCAAGGGCACGATCCGGCCGCCGCTGAAAACCCGGTCGCAGCCGGCCAGCACTTCATCAGTGCCGCCTTTGGTATAGGAAACCAGGGCTCCCTTATCATTGCGGTTGACGGTGGTCATCTTCTTGCGTTCAGAATCGAAAGGAATTTCCGCCTGACGCGCGTTATCTTCCTCCAACTCGTTTTTATTCATTCCGAATTTCAGGCCGATATCCAACAGAGCTGTTTCAGTTGGATCGCCTGTAGTGCGCCAGCCGGTTTCATCCTGGCTCAGTTTGGCGTCGTTAGCCAATATTGCGCACCGGAGCAACTGGCGCTGGCCGTCGCCCAGTGTTTCAGAAAAATTGTCGCAATCGTGGCCGTCCGCATACAGGCGCACCACGGTCATTCTGTTTTGGGTGAGGGTGCCGGTTTTATCCGAGCAGATGACGCCGCAGGCCCCCAAAGTCTCCACTGACGGCAGGTTGCGGACAATGGCGTGCTTTTTCACCAGCCGCTGAACTCCCACGGCCAAAACGATGGTCGAGACGGCGGGCAGCCCCTCGGGAATGGCGGCGGCGGCCAGACTGACCGCAATCATGAACATTTCCACCAGTTCGCGCCCCTGAAGCATCCCGGCCACAAAAATGGCCAGGCAGATTACCAGAGCCGATATGCCCAGAATTTTGCCCAAATTATCCAGGCGAACCTGAAGCGGCGTTTTGGTGTCGGGCACCTCTTGGATCATGGCCGCTATTTTTCCCACCTCAGTATTCAGGCTGGTTGCCACCACCAAGCCCTGCCCCCGGCCATAGGTGACGGTCGAAGAGGAAAAAGCCATATTCTCCCGGTCACCCAAAAGCACATCGCCTTCCAGAGTGTCGGCGTGCTTATCCTCCGGCAGAGATTCGCCGGTGAGGGAGGCTTCCTGGATTTTCAAATTTACCGCTTCGGTCAGACGCAGATCGGCAGGCACCAGGTCGCCAGTCTCTATCACCACCAAGTCGCCCGGCACCAGTTCCCTGGATTCAATCACCACCACCTGACCGCCCCGGATGACCTTGCAGTGCGGCGCGGACAGACGGGCCAGGGCTTCAAGTGATTTTTCGGCCTTGGCCTCCTGGGCTGTCCCGATTACCGCATTTAGGATGACAATGGCCAGAATGATGATGGTGTCGGTAAAACCTTCCCCGTGCATCCAGCCCACCAGGCCGGATATGGCGGCGGCGGCCAGAAGGACAATGATCATAAAGCTCTTGAACTGCGAAAGGAATTTGGCCAGAAGGCTCTTAGGCCTGGCCGACTTGATCTCGTTCGCTCCCCAGGTGGCCAGCCTCTTTTCAGCTTCAGCCGGTTTCAGGCCCTCGGTGGCTGAGGTCTCGAAAAAGGCGGCGGTTTCTTCAATGGAGCGGTTATAAAACGGAAGAGGTTTATTTTCCATACATCACCTTGTAACGCTTAAAATTTCGGTTATTCCTATAACCCGCCGGAAGCCGGGGATTGTTTTTGCTCCGGCTCCGTTCCGGGGGTCTTAGTCACGGAGCCGGAGCAAAAACAATCCCCGGCTTCCGGCTCCCACTCGGCCAGGCCCACAGTTCTAAAGAAAGCCGAACAGGCAGCCGCCGGGAGAAATGTTTTTGCGAGGGTGAGGTGACTAAAGACCCCCGGAACCTCACCCTCGCAAAAACATTTCTCCCGGCGGCGGTCAACCGCTTATCCGAAAACTCAACTTTAGCTATGTGCCAGATTCAGAGCCCATCTGGTGGGCGGCGGAGCCGCTTCGTCAAATTATACAACAAATTAGATACAAATCAAGTTTTAATTGCCACACCAAATAATAAATATTATAAAACACAAATTAACTTGACTTAATCAAAATTTATTTCCTATAATGTGTTCAGCCAACGGAGACCACATCAATGTTGAGCCGGCTTTTCTTAAATCTCCTCACCGGGCCCTGGCCGGGCCAATCAACTTACCGGCGTTTTCCATAAGGCGAAAGGAGCATACCCATGGGCGGACTGAGTGCCTGGAAGCTGTTGCTTATACTTTTTGTTGTGCTGATAGTCTTCGGCGGCCGCAGGCTGCCGGAACTGGGCAAAAGCCTGGGGGCCGGGATAGTGAATTTCCGCAAGGCTTTCCGGGATGAGAAAGAAGATGGCGACAGTGAAGAGGAATCCCGCGTTCCTGCCGTCAGCGGGAGCGACCCGGCCGCTAAAGCCTGAATGAGGAGGCGTCCATGTTCGGTCTAGGCTGGTCGGAAATACTTCTTATAGCCGTGGTGGCCGTGGTGGTGGTGCGGCCGGAACAGATGCCGCAGACGGCCCGCTCGGTGGGCAAATTTATGCGGCAGCTCCGTCAGGTGGCCTCTGAGGCCTCTGAAACCCTGGAAAAGGAAGTTTCCGACATAAAAAATCTCAATCCCCTGTCAGAGGCGCAAACCGGCTCAAAAACCAAGCCCGGCCGGGGCAAGGCGGAATGATATGAACAGTTCCACCGACACAGGCCTTTTCGATGAGCGGACGGCGGAGGGTCTTTCGGAAGCAGAGGAACGTATTGACAGCGCCGCCGAAAACGGCTCCCCCACCCTTCTGGACCATCTGGCGGAACTGAGGTCGCGGCTGATAAGGGGACTGTTGTCCATAATTCCCGGCTTCATCATCGCTTATAACCTGGCCGGTCCGATTATGGAGCTTCTCATCCGCCCGCTGAAAAAAATTATGCCCGCCGGTCAGGGCCTCATTGCCACTGGTCTGCCGGACACTTTCATCATCCACCTGAAAATCAGTCTGTGGAGCGGTTTGCTGATATCCTCGCCCTACTGGCTGCACCAAATCTGGGCGTTTGTGGCCCCAGGCCTCTATCGCGGCGAACGCCGCCGGGTGGCCCGCTGGTCTCTTAGCGCCGCGCTCCTGATGCTGGCCGGGGCGGCTTTCGCCTATTTCACCGTCTTTCCGCTGGCCTTCCGTTTCTTCATCGGCTTCTCCGGCGAAGATGTGGCCATGCTGCCCACCATAACCCAGTATCTTTCACTGGTGATGACCATCATGCTGGCTTTCGGTCTGGCCTTTCAACTGCCTCTGGTCCTTCTCTTCCTCAATCGCGTCGGGCTGGTGGACGCCGCCCGGCTCCGCCGTTTCCGGCGTTATGCCATTTTGCTGATCGTCATCCTGGCCGCCGTCATGACCCCGCCGGACGTTGTCAGCCAGATCCTTATGAGTCTGCCGATGATTGGTCTCTATGAGCTCAGCATCGTTCTGATGGAGCGCCCAATCAAAGAGGCGGGCGAACAAAACAGCCTCGAATCCTGATAAAAAAAACCAATGCCCATCCCTCGGACGCGCCGCCGCATTGCCCGCGGCCAGTGAAAACCTTTGTGCCAAAGGTTGCCTGACGCCGCACTTCATTTCTAAAACCCTTGCACCGATGCGGCGGCGCGCCGTTCATATATTCCCCTCGCTTTCAGACGAATTAAAATTTACGAAAGGATTCAGGAGATGAGAGAATTCAATTTTTCCCGACGCCGTTTTCTGACCGGCTCGGCCACCGCGCTCTCCGGCCTGGCCCTCAGCCTGGGATTGGCCCGATACGGCTTTGCCAATGCCGCGGCGGCCCAAGAAGCGATTGACAAATACCAGCCGGTCTTTTTTAACGAGCAGGAGTGGAAAGCGGTCATCGCCCTCTGCGACCGCCTGATCCCCGACGATGAAACCGGCCCCGGAGCCGTGGCCGCCATGGTTCCGGTCTACATCGACCGCCAGATGGGCACTGAATACGCCAACGGCGGATTGTGGTACATGCACGGCCCGTTCTATCCCGAAACCGCGCCGGAGTTTGGTTATCAATATAAATACACTCCCCGCGACATTTACCGCATTGGCCTCTCGGAAGTGGCCGCCCACTGCAAATCCAAACACGACAAGACCTTTGACACGCTGGAGGAAAAACCCCAGACCGATCTTCTCAAAGGCCTGGAGGATGGCTCAATCGAGCTTGAGGCCATTCCCGGCCCGGTTTTCTTCAGCCAGCTTCTGGCCAATGTCAAGGAAGGATTTTTCGCCGACCCCATGTATGGCGGCAACAGCGGCATGGTCGGCTGGAAAATGCTGGGCTTTCCCGGCGCCCAGGGCGATTACCGGGAAGTCATCACTAAACACAATCAAGAGATCACCATAGCGCCGGTATCGATCAAGAGACAGGAGGGCTGAACGTATGGCCAGGACAATGAAACACGTTGACGCGGTGGTGGTGGGCATGGGTTTCACCGGAGCCATTGCCGCCAAGGAATTGACCGACGCCGGGCTGAATGTGGTGGCCCTGGAAAGGGGGCCGGACCATGAAACCGCCACCACAGCCAAAGCGCCCCAGGTTTTTGATGAGCTGTCCTTTGATGTGCGCGGCCGCATCTTTCAGCAGCTGAACCTGGAGACGGTCACCTTTCGCCACACCGCCGGCGACCGGGCCGTGCCCATGCGCAAACAGGGAGCCTTCCTGCTGGGCAACGGCACGGGCGGGGCTGGCTTTCACTGGAGCGGCATGCACTGGCGGGCCCTGGCCACCGATCTGACCCACCGTTCCACGGTCATTGAAAAATACGGCGAAAAGTTTATTCCCGAAGGCATGCAGATTCAGGATTTCGGGGTCAGCTATGATGACCTGGAGCCATATTTCACCCATTTTGAGGAAGTCTGCGGCGTCTCCGGCCAGGCCGGCAACGTCAAGGGCGCGATGGTTGAAGGCGGCAACCCCTTTGAGGCCCCGCGTTCCAAGCACTATCCCCAGGCCCCGCTCCCTTGGGCCTATGCTTCGGCCCAGTTCGCCAAAGCGGCCACCGAAGTGGGTTTCCACCCCTTCCCGGCCCCGGCCTCCAACTCTTCCGGCAAATATACCAACCCCTACGGGGTGGAGATGGGTCAATGCACGCTCTGCGGTTTCTGCAACGATTTCGGCTGCTACGTCTCGGCCAAGGCCAGCCCGCAATCGACCATCCTGCCCGCTTTGCGCAAAACTGATAAATTCCAGCTGCGCAACGACGCCCACGTCCTGAAAGTCCTTTTGGATTCCAGCGGCAAAAAAGCCACCGGCGTGGTCTATATCAACGCCCGGGGCGAGGAAATCACTCAACCGGCCGACCTGGTCATGCTCACGGCGTTCCAGCTTCACAACGTGCGCCTGCTTCTGTTGTCGGGCATTGGCCAGCCGTTCAACTCCCAGGACGGCACCGGCACGGTGGGCCGCAACTTCTGCTATCAGATGATGGGCGGCAGCCGGGTTATCATGCCGAAGGGCACCTGGCTGAATCCCTATGCCAGCGCGGGCGCGGCGGCGGCCTGCATTGATGATTTCAACGGCGACAACTTTGACCATGGCCCCTTGGGTTTCATCGGAGGCGCGGGCATATGGCACAACAAATCCGGCGCACGCCCCATAACCCAGGCCGCGCCCATGCCCGGCTCGCCCAACTGGGGTTCCGGCTGGAAAAAAGGCATGGCGGAGGGCTATCAGCGCATCACCAACGTCACCTCACACGGTTCGGTTCAGCCCTATCGCGATGTTTTTCTGGATCTGGACCCCACCTACAGGGACGCCTACGGCATGCCCCTCATCCGGGTGACTCTGAACTGGCATGAAAATGAATTCAAGATGAGCCAGTTCACCAGCGAACAGACCGCCAAAATCGGCCGGGCCATGGGTGCGGAAACGGTCACTATGACCAATATGAAACCGGGCACGCCCTTCAATACCACCTATTATCAGACCACCCACACCACCGGCGGCGCGATAATGGGCGACGACCCCAAAACCAGCGTCATCAACCGCTACCTCCAGTCCTGGGACGTGCCCAACGTTTTCGTCTACGGCTCCAGTGCCTTTCCGCAGAACATGGGATATAACCCAACCGGCCTGGTGGGCGCCCTGGCCTACTGGTCGACCCACCATATCAAGGAAACCTATCTGAAGAATCCTGGGCCAATGGTAACGAAATAAATTCTGGTGTCACCATATTAACATGGTGACACCTTTGTCCCATCTCTAATTTCTGCGAAGGATTTGGCCCGGCATAAAAACTTGTCAATATCAAAGCAGATCGATACACCAATATTTATTTGCCTTATTTGACAAAATCCGTGAATAAACTATAATAAAACTTCCTGAGGTTGCACAACTTCAGGGGGTTTTTAACCATAATAAAAATGACATGGAGGAATAAAATGAAATACGAACTTAAAACCAAGGACGACCTCAAGTGCTCCGCCTGCGGAAACAAGGAGTTTAAGGAGAAGCACCTCCAGAAGGACAACCATGAAAAGTGGGTCTATATCTGTGAAGATTGCGGCCACCTGATGGTTTTCGCCGGTCAGTTGAAAGAGAAATAAGAAATCCGGCGCTTCTGAACAACCCATCCGCCGATCCGGGCCGGTCCCGGGTCGGCGTTAAAAAGTGAGGATGATATGGTTCCCAATCCCTATGTATACAATTTCGGCTGGGTTTCCTGGAGCAGCATATTCGCTGGGGCGGTCACGGCCATTGCCATCTGGATAGTCATGAGCATCATCGGGCTGGCCCTGGGTTTCAAGATAGTGGACCCCAAATCCAATGAGCCCGCCCACGGCCTGGGCAAAACCATGGGCGGCTGGCATGTGCTCTCGATTATCGTCAGTCTGGCCGGCGGTGGTTTCATGTCCGGCCTTCTGGCTTCCCAAAGAGGAGTGGCCCATGGTTTTCTGGTCTGGGCGATTGTCACCATCGTTCTGATGCTGGTCAGCAGCCATGCCGTCGGAATGGCCCTCCGGGGTATTATGTCGGCTGTTCATGGGTTCGGGTCTGGCGCGGCGGGGCTGGTCGGTTCGGCCGCCTCGGCCGGGAAAGACGCGGCACAGTCTGCCATGGGCGCTCTGTCCCAGCTCAAGGACAATATGGATATAGACATTAAACCGGGTGAGATATCCGACAAGATTAATGACAATGTTCAGGCTGTCCTCAGGGAGACGGATGAAGAGAAACTTCAGCCTGAATACCTGAAAAATCAATTGAGCGAAACCAAGAACGACCTGAAAAAACTTATACGTCAGGCCAGCCTGGACCCGACCAAGGCTGAAAAGCTTCTCAGTGAATTCCTGGAAAACGTCAAAGGTCGCATTAAGGATCTGACCGCTGATATTGACAAGGATACAGCGGTGAAAACCCTGATGAATAATCGCGGCATTCCCAAAGAGGAAGCGGAACAGATGGTCGATAACGCTTTAAAGGCCTATAAGCAGGCGGTTGACCAAGCCAAGGAATCACTCGATGATCTGGAGGGGCAGATTAACGAGGCCAAAGACCACCTGAAAGAAATGGCTGATCATGCGCGCGAGAAAGCCGATCAGATGACCAATGCCGCGGCCAAGGGGGCTTCGGCCATCGCGGCGGCCATGATTTTGGCCGCCGTTCTCAGCATGGGTTTTGGCTTCTGGGGAGCCAAGTGTGCCTCCAAGTGGCACCCCTCTCCGCATGTAATTGTCACCACCACCCGTTAGTCATAACCTGCCGGGGCGCAATGGAAAAGATGGAAAGCGGCCCGGAGGGCCGCGCCAGTTTGATGACAAAGTCATTCCGTCGTAGCCATCAGCGGTTCAGCATCGTGAAAAGCGTGGTTTTCACGATGCGAGTAGCGGCTAACCCCTTAATATCAGTCGCTATCGCTCCGTCGCCTACGGCGACCTTTCCCGGCTAGAGCAGATGATTTCGTTTGGCCGGGACTTTGTCATCAAACTGAAGCGGCCCGGAGGGCCGCGCGATTAAAGGACTTGGCCTGAAAGGCCAACCAAAGGGCTCCGCCCTCTGGACTCCGGCTGGGGGAGGGCCCACGCGGGCCCTGCCCCAGACCCCACCCGCGCCAAGGGGCAAGCCCCTTGGAACCCCAAGAGAGCAGAGTCAGATTTAACGTTCTTTTTCCCGCATCGCCGCAACTCGCTTCGGGTACGAAGCTCAGACAAGCGGCGATGCTTCTTACAGAGTTGGCTTTGGTTGCTATAGGTGATTTTACGTTGTGCTGTTACATATTGCGATAGGCAGCCTCATTGGCTGAGTGGAAGTTCACGTATGTTCGGTTTAAATCAGCTTCCCTTTAAAGGTTCTTTCCAGTGCTGTTAGTGCGTCTCTCCGCCACCTTTTGCTTTTAATGAGTTGCTCATTAAAAAAAAGACGGCCAAGTCTCACCGTTACAGCGATGGAAAAATTCTGTGAGGGGAAAAATTTTTAAGCCGAACATACGGGAAGCAGCAATCATCCATTTAAGCCGCCTATAGCGCAATGCAACGCGCCAATGTAAAGCCGCCGGCAGCGATTAAAGTTCATACAGTAAGAAGCGTCGCCGCTTGTCTGAGCTTCGTACCCGAAGCGAGTTGCGGCGATGCGGGAAGATGAACGTTGAATCTGACCCTGACCTCTTGGGGTTCCAAGGGGCTTGCCCCTTGGCGCGGGTGGGGTCTGGGGGAGGGCCCGCGTGGGCCCTCCCCCAGCCGGAGTCCAGAGGGCGGAGCCCTTTGGTTGGCCTTTCAGGCCAAGTCCTTTATCGCGCGGCCCTCTGGGCCGCACTCCTTCATTCTTAAAATTGCTCATCCATTGGGATAAGGTTATCGTGTTTGGCGGCCGTCTTTTGCGCCCCACCTAAAATACTCCCCAAATCCTTCACAGCCAGCCGAAGATTAGCGGCCCGGCTGTTCAATAAATCGCTGGCCGAAGCGGCCTCCGTAGCGTTGACCACGTTCTCATTGGCGATCTTGTCAATACGCGATACACTGGAAGTGAGCTGACTCATGCCAATGGCCTGTTCATTGGTCGCCTCATCAATCTCTTCAATCATATGGCTGACGTCACTGGTTGAATGAGTCAATTTGGAGAAACGATCTTCTATTTCGTGGGTAACCCCCATGCCGGTCCTGATGCTGGCCAGCGTGTTCTCAATCAGCGAAGAGGTGTCCTTCGAAGCCTGGGCCGAACGCTGGGCCAAATTACGCACCTCATCGGCCACCACCGCGAAACCCTGCCCGGCCTCCCCTGCCCTGGCCGCCTCCACCGCCGCGTTCAGAGCCAGAATGTTGGTCTGAAAAGCAATGTCCTCAATGGTCTTGATGATCCGGCCTATCTCGGTGGAGGCCTTGTCAATATCGTTCATGGCCGAGGCCATTCTCCCCACAGCCTGAAAACCTTCCTGAACTTCAGCGGCGTTGCTGCTCATCAACCCGTTGGCGTGCTTGGAACTCTCAGCGTTGCGCTGGGTCATGGACGACATCTCTTCCAGAGCTGAAGCGCTTTCCTCCAGCGATGCGGCCTGGTCACCCGCCCCCTTGGAGAGGGCCGAGCTGGTTTCCGCCAGCTTGGCCGAAACCGAAGTCAGTTCTTCAGCATCGGTGGAAAGGTTCCCGATAACGCGGCTCAGAGGCCCGGTCAGACCGTTGCGAATACTGTAACCGACAAAGGCGGCCAAAATAACACCCATAAGCACGGCCACGCCCACGGCGATTTTCATTATCAAGAGGCTCCGCTCACCTTTGGCGATAATCATGTCCTTGTCCACCCGGTCAAAATCCTCCTTGGAGGTGATGACGTTATCCAGGGCGTTGACGGTCTGTACCCGCAGAGGGTCCAGCTTGTCCTGGGAGATGGTTGAGGCGGCCCGATAAAAGTCGCTGCTTTTCTGCGATTCCGCAATCATCGAATCAAAAGCGCCCACCACATGGTCGGCGTTCTGGAGAAGATCCGAAAAGAGGGTGATGATCCTGGTTTCATGGGTGATGGGATCTTCTTCAATCAGACGGTAAATCTCGCTGGCCGTGCGGTGGAATTCACGATGCGGATCACGCATCTGATCCATGGCCTGGACAAACACAGGGTTCTTGACAAAGGTCTCCTGGCCCGCGTCAAAACTCTCCCGCCACTGGCCAAAAGCACACCGGTTGTCGTCCGCCCCCACCGCCGCGCCGATGGTCTGCCGTTGAGCGATCATTTCCGACATGCGGCGCACCAGAAAATAGTGGTCGCCGCGATATTGCTGGAGGGAACCCCAAAGCTGGGCCGGGTTGAGTATGCTGGTTCCCTCCCAGGCCTGAAACTCATTTAGTATTTCGTCATTGCCGTCCAGCCAGCCCTGCATGACTCCGCCATAGTCTTTCCAGGCCGCCTTGAGGGCTGTGCAGTCCGCCGGCGACAGGCTGATCTGCTGAAGCTGCCCGTCAAAACTTTTCATGTTTTCCACCAGGCTGTCCCGGTTGGCAACAAGTTCAGCGTGACGGCTCTGGCGTTCATCGACACTCAGATTGGGGTTCAGCAAGTAGTTCTTATTGGAACGCATAGCTTCAAAATGCCGGCCGATGAGGCCCAAACGCTTTTCAGCCGGCAAATCCATTTCCAAAACCGTTTTCAAGGCGTCATTGGAGGCGCGGACGCCCGACCAGCCAATCAGGGCGGTGGCAACGGCCACAATGGCCATAAGGGTAAAGGACGCAAATATTCTGATATTGAGGCTCATGTGGAAAGCTCCTGTAAATATAAAGGGGATTGTCGTCCGCCGCGAAACAGCCGGCAGAGGGTCTGGAAGGAAGAGATGGAAAAAAACACCATTAATCTTGCCTAAAAACAAGATTTAACAGTATTTTCTGAATAAGATTATCATACATGGCAATAAAAAATTCAAGACTTGAATCACAATATTTTTTACCAAACAAATATTGGTTATTAAATAAATAAGTTGCAAAGAATATAAATTGGGTCAAAGCGCGGATAATGAGAAAAGCAGAGAAGAAAAAATGATAAAACCCTGGTCATCAGGTTTGATAGCCAGGGCTTGCTCAAATACGCCCGGCCTTTGGTTGACCGGGCTTATGTAAATTATGGCATGCTCACCATTTGTGAAAAATAACGAAAGCCGCGCCGACAATCATCAGAAAGCCGAGCACATAATTCCACCGCAAGGGTTCACCGAGATACAGAACCGAAAAGACCATAAAAACGCTCAGCGACAGCACTTCCTGAATAGTCTTCAACTCGGCCGCGTTAAAATAGCCATAACCATAGCGGTTGGCCGGAACCTGAAGACAGTATTCAAAAAAGGCGATGCACCAGCTGATGAGCACGGCTCGCTGCAAAGTGGCGGTGGGGTATTTGAGGTGGCCATACCAGGCCATGGTCATAAATACATTGGAGCAAAAGAGCAGACCGATGGATACCACAGGCACCGGCAGATTAAAAGGCATGACGACTGACCTCCGTTGTGAGCTGCGATTCTAATTATGGCTTTTTCCCATGAACTCGCGGCTCATAGCTATGCAAAAAGCGTGGGTTTTGCTTCGCGAAAGGCCGCAACAGCTTTAAAACCAGTCGCCGCCGCTCCGTCTCGCGGATTTGACCCCGGCTATATGCTGCGGCCACAATTAAAATTACTGCGGGCAATTATCAAACTTCGCGGCAGTCAGGTCAAGTATGATATTATAATAATCACTGGAAGTGTTGATGACCATACGGACATTTGTGTAAATGCGTTGGAATAAATGCGGAAGGGAATATCCATGATCAGGAAGAGTGTTGTTGCTATAATATGTTTTACGCTGATGTTTCTGGTTCCGGCTGCCGCCCTGTTGGCCGAGGTCAGTGCCAACCCCACCAGCGGCATATATCACAATGCCCGCTGTCAGCACTATGGCTGTAAATCCTGCACGAAAACTTTCAAAACCGCTGAAGAGGCTAAAAAGGCCGGGTTCAGACCTTGCAGGAAATGCGGCGGTTAGAGTTTCGCCGGTCCTCCGCCATATGGCGGAGGACCGGCTCGCTGACATATTAAAGATTAAGGATGGGAATCCCCTTCAAAAAATCTTGCAGGTGAATGTCGTCCCAGGGCATATGTTCCGCAATGCTCAGTCCAACAACATCAGTGCGCGCTGAAATATCGCTTATCAGACGGCCGACCTGGGTAAAAGTCAGGTGGCCTTGAGGAATGCCCTTAAAAGCATCGGGGGCGGCCTGCGGCTCCGCGAACAGAAGCGATCGGAACAGTTTCGGGTCCAGAATATCCAGATCCAGATGTATTGCCAGATGCTTGATTCCGGCTTCTCCGATCCAATCCAGAACCTGGGCGCTGCTCTCAGCCATTGCCCGCTGCCCGACGACTCTCAGGCCCAGCCGCTTAATCACCTCCGCCTCCTGATTGCTGGTTTCATCAATTCCCGCCAGCATGACTTTCCGCGGCTTCAACGGCACCTTAACTTCAGCGGTGAAATCCGCGTCGCCCTCCCCCAGGAGGTGGCCCAGCACCATGGCATGGGCATTCTGCCACTGCTTCGGAGTGGTGACATCGGGGTGCGCGTCAATCCACAACACCCCCAGCTCACCCTGGTAACGTTCATTCAGCCAGGCGAACGGAGCCTGGCTGACCAGACAGTCGCCGCCGAAATTGACGATGCGGTCCGGTTCATAAGCTTTGATGATGGCCTCCGAAGCCCTTAATTGCTTCAAAAGCCGGGTTCTCCAGACAACGCCGTTTTCCAGTGGCGGAGCGCTTCCATCGAAAGGCTCGACGGGCACCTCCACCAGAGGTGAATCGCTTTCCGGGGCCAGCCAGGCCAGGAGCCGCGCGCCGAGAGGATAGGTGATTCCATTATTGCCGCCCTGCCACTGGGGCATCAAGAGGCGCAAAGTTTTTTTGTCTGTCTGCATTGTTTTTCTCTTTTCATTTGGTTAGGAAACATGTAAAAAGTATGGCGAGCACTACAATGACTGAACGCTCATTCATTATACAAAACCAAAATCATAAATCAAGCTTTTTGTGCGTGGTCCGCACGGGGCCGGTCTGAGACGGCTTTTCGGCCGGGCAGCGCCTAGGCGGAAAAATTATTATATCAACAATAACTTGACGCTCCGCTTCGGCTGTCTATATACTGGCGCGGAGTATCGCAAATGGACGGGAGTTCTGAATATGGCAAAAAAAGATGAGCAAAAAGCCCTTTCACGGCAAAAAATCCTGGTCGCCGCGGCCGAGTGCTTTGCTGAAAAAGGCTATGAAGGCTGCGCCATTGCCGACATCGCCGACCGGGCCGGAATGAGCAAGGGCAACATATATGTTCATTTTACCAGCAAGGAGGAGCTCTTTAAATGCATGATTCAGGAAGACCACATGGGCGCGGCCCGGAAGCTGAAACAGGCCTTAGTCGAATCCGGCGCGGTTGAGGCTCTCTTGGAGTTGCTGTTCAGGTGCATCAGGGAGGTCAGTTATCCGGTCGACCATCGGCTGTGGTTGGAGTGTCTGTCGGTGGCCGGGCGTAACGAGGCTATTCGCGAATCCTTTATCGCCAGCGACCGCATAATGCGCGACGCTTTCATCTCTCTTCTGAAAAAAGCGGCGGAAAACGGAGAAGTGGACGACAGTCTGGATTTTGAAACCATATCTTTGTGGATCTACGCCCTGGCCGACGGGCTTATTGCCCGAACGGCCCATGATAAAAACTTTCGTCTGGAAGATCATATTGAATCCCTGGAAAAGCTGCTCCGCCGGGCTCTGGGCGCGGAAAAAAAGCCCGACTGAAAGTTGTCTGTCACAGTTTTTTACAGTGAAGGGCTTGAACAGCAATTCTCAAAGTAGATGGTATTTTAAAATAGCAGGTCGACCCGAGAGGGGAGACGGAGCGCCAGCGACTGGTTTTTGAAGCCAAAACAGTCACTCGCGAAGCAAAAACCACGCTTTTTGCGTAGCTGCAAGCTGTAAGTTCATGCGAAAAAGTTTACTTTGAGAATTGCTAATAGTTTGCAGACACACCCTAGGGCTTGAAAATAAATCTTGACATTCTTACCTTATTAAGGCATTATATCGAACTTGGAAACGGAATATAGTTCCAAGGAATACAGGCGTGTAGCTCAGGGGGAGAGCACTACCTTGACACGGTAGTGGTCAAGAGTTCAAATCTCTTCACGCCTACCATTTTCAGGGGCTCCGGGCGTTGCCAAGGCGCCGGGAGCCCTCTTTTTTTATCCACGGCGGCATTAAAAAGGGGGCGGAAAGAGGTCAGAGGACCCGATTCACTCAGCAAAAACCATACCCGTCCCTTATTGACCCGCCTGCCTTGGCGGGTTTTTGCGTTTCAGGCTGTTGCCTCAACCTCCCCGCCGACGAACGGACGGCTTCGTACCCGCCCGCTACTTCTTTAAGTCGAGGCCGTGACCAATGAGTAATCTCAATTTAAACATCTCAGGCAATCAATTTGACGTTTCCGACGGCACCAGCGCCGCTGAAGCTTTTAAGCTGGCCAAGCTGCCCGCCAAAGGCCCCCAGAGACCGGTGGCCGCCCGCCTAAACGGCCGGATGATCGATCTTTCCGCGCCCATTCATGAAAGCGGCGACCTCACTGTGGTCGATCAGAACGACCCGGAGGCCCTGGACCTTCTGCGCCATTCCGTGGCCCACATTATGGCCGAGGCCGTGGAAGCCCTCTTCCCGGAAGTGAAAGTAACCATCGGACCGGCTATCGAAAACGGCTTCTATTATGATTTCGACAAACCAGAACCCTTCACCCCTGAAGATCTGGTCAGTATTGAAGAAAAGATGCGCGAAATCATCAAAAAAGGCGAACCTTTCGCCCGCTCTGAAATGTCGGCGGCCGAAGCCATTGAATTCTTCAAAAACAAAAATGAAGATTACAAGGTGGAGTTGATAGAAGACCTGGTGCGCGATCAGAAAGCGGACTGCGTCTCTATTTATAAAAGCGGCAATTTCGTCGATCTCTGCCGTGGTCCGCACATTCCCGATACCAGTTGGGGCGCGGCGTTCAAGCTTCTTTCCGTAGCCGGGGCCTATTGGCGCGGCGATGAACATCGCCCCATGCTCCAGCGTATTTACGGCACGGCTTTTTTCAACGGCAAAGATTTGCAGCAGCACCTGCACATGCTGGAAGAAGCCAAACGCCGCGACCATCGCCGTCTGGGAAAGGATTTGGATCTCTTTTCCATTTCCGATGAAGTCGGCGGCGGCCTGATAATCTGGCACCCCAAGGGCGCGCTTCTACGGGTGACCCTGGAAGAGTTCGAGCGTCAGGAACACTTGCGTCGCGGCTATGATATCGTTATGGGGCCGCAGATTCTCCGGGCCGAGCTTTGGAAAAAAAGCGGTCACTGGGACAATTATCGCGACAACATGTATTTCACCGAAGTGGACGGCCAGGGCTATGGCATCAAGCCTATGAACTGCCTGGCCCACATGTTTATCTATCGCGCCCAGCTGCGTTCTTTCCGCGACCTGCCCCTGCGCTTTTTTGAGCTGGGCACGGTTCAGCGCCATGAAAAGAGCGGCGTTCTGCACGGCCTGACCCGCGTACGCCAGTTTACCCAGGATGACGCGCACCTCTTCTGCACGCCGGAAAACGTCGATCAGGAGATCAAGGGCGTTCTGGATCTGGTGACCGACCTGATGGGCGCGTTTGGTTTTGAATATGAAATCGAACTCTCCACCCGGCCGGAAAAGAGCATTGGCTCCGATGAGGCCTGGGAAATGGCCACCACCGCTTTGAAGAAAGCCTTGGCCGACAAAAATGTGCCTTATGAGATCAATGAGGGCGACGGCGCTTTCTATGGCCCCAAGATCGACGTGAAGCTGAAGGACGCGCTGGGCCGCCGCTGGCAGTGTTCCACCATCCAGTGCGATTTCACCCTGCCGGAACGTTTCGACCTGACCTATGTGGACAACGACGGCCAGAAAAAACGCCCGGTGATGCTGCACCGCACCATTTTCGGGAGCATCGAGCGCTTTGTGGGTATACTAACCGAGCACTTTGCCGGTGCGTTCCCCATGTGGCTGGCCCCGGAGCAGGTGCGTATCCTGACGGTGACTTCGCGGGCCGATGATTTCGCGGGTGAAGCGCGGGCCAAGCTCCGTAAGGCCGGAATCAGGGCTGAGGCTGACCTTCGCAATGAAAAACTCGGCTATAAAATCAGGGAAGGCCAGCTTCAGAAGGTGCCCTTCATGCTGGTTTTGGGCGATAAGGAAGTAGAAACCGGTTCGGTGGCTGTGCGCCGCCGGGGCGGTGAGGACATGGGCGTTATGCCTTTGAGCGATTTTATTGAGCTGGCCCGCAAAGAGGCCGAGCAGCCTCATTGGGATTAAGCCAAAAAGCGCTGCCGCAAATTCCATGACTTTTTTGTGTGGGAATTCAAAAGCTTGAATCAACATTCAGGCGGCGGCGCTCTTCAGCGAAATCCAGGGAAAAGTTGCCTCAACTTGAGATCGAAGCCGGGCCGGTTATTTTCCGGCCGCTTCGACCAATAAAAGCTGACTCTTCTCTATATTAATGGTTGCAAAAAAATCGACTCTGCGGTATTTTTACTGGATGTCATCTAATGAACCAGCTTCATAGATGGCTTTGACAATAATAGCAGCCGGTCCAGATCATGGCCAAGTGAAACAACGCCGTGATTTAGAGTGCCGTGGAACGTAATCGGGCTTGGCCCGGCTCGCAAACTAGTGAGGTGCAGCAATTAACGGCAAGAAGTATAAAGACTCCGATACCAAGAGAGTCAACATCAATGAGCACATTCGCGCCCGTGAAGTTCGGGTGATCAACGATAACGGCGATCAGTTGGGCATTTTGTCCATTGATGAAGCTTTGCGTGCGGCGCAGGAAGCCGGATTGGATCTGGTGGAAGTGGCCCCGGAGGCTGAGCCGCCGGTCTGCCGGGTGATGGATTTTGGCCGCTATAAATATCAGCAGAGCAAGAAGACGGCTGAATCGCGCAAGAAATCCTCGGTGATAGAGATCAAAGAGGTGAAATTTCGCCCCAAGACTGGCGAGCATGATTATCAATTCAAGTTTCGCAACATTCAGAAATTTTTGGCTGAGAAGAACAAGGTCAAGGTTTCGCTGATGTTCAGGGGACGAGAAATAGCTCATGCGGATTTAGGTCTGGCCATATTGCAGCGGGTGCTGGAAGAGTTGGGTGATACGGTTGTGGCCGAACAAGCCCCCAAACTGGAAGGCCGCAACATGATCATGGTCCTAAGCCCCAAAGCCTAGCCAGGGCGTAGCCCTGGACCCACGGATGCTTGCGCATCCTTCGTCTGGGTGAGGGTTTCCCTGGGCTTTAGGTTTGGCGGCTATCATCGTATTAAGAGCGGTGCCCCCTTGGCTGAGGGCGTTGCGTTATTTGCTGGAGTTATTCTTTCTTTAGCAGGTGATTTCTGGTGCGGTGACGTTTGGGAATAAAGCAGATAAAAATGCTTGACATTGGAGTCTGACTAAAGTATATTCAGTTTTCGCGGGACGTGGCGCAGCCTGGTAGCGCACCTGAATGGGGTTCAGGGGGTCGCTGGTTCAACTCCAGTCGTCCCGACCATCTTCTAAAGAGGTCGAGTTCATTTGAACTCGACCTCTTTTTATTGCCGGTGCCTTCAGCTGTCCTGGCACGCTTCGCATGTATGCGGCTCAAAGTCGCCAAGAACCATTAACAGTCTGTGAAGCATTTCAATCGGACGCTCCATATGCCGACCAAACCATTGCAACCATTCTCCTCTCACATTTTCATCCTCATTAAAATTGCGTAACAGAAAAGCCAGGCAATTGAAATCTTCACAGGCTGTTTGCAATAGATCAAGAAGGTTATCGGCTCGATACTCTTTCAGTGCCTCCCCTTCTTCGAAAAGGACAAAAGGCGTCACTCGATAACAGCGGATTTGCTCTTGGTTTTCAGGCGTAGGTAAGTCTGGCTTTTCGTCTTGATTAAGAGCCTGAAGAGATTCGGTGAGAAGCTCCTCCGACTTTTCAGTCAGCTCATTGATCGTTTCCGGGATGTTGTCGATGGATGGTTGTGCGGGCGGTTGGGCCTTTTTTGATTGGTTGGACATTCTTAACTCCTGTGATTTTTTTGATGACCCAAAAAAATAAGGGCCGGATGCTCAAAACCGTTCACAGCACGGCCGAGGGTATTTAGGGCAAGCCCCTGGACATTTCCCCCAACATCCGGCCCAAGATACAATCTGGACGCAAAAAATCCACGAATCTAACGGGCGTGGCTTTTCCGCTGTGAAGTAAAGGTGTTTTGAGCACCTTTTTAAATTTAAGCATGATTGTAAAATTATGTCAAGTGGGGTTGTAAGGAAGTAAATTGGCCCCCAGCTTTCAACTGGCTGTAGGCCAATAATTTCATCACTTTATCTATCTACCCAATGAATGCCGTTCAAGTTGCCGTCCTATTGATAAAATCAATTTCGTTTTTAATCCCTTTGTGGGCGTCATTCCACAAGCCCTTGGTCAAGCGGACACGCAGAAGGCAGGTATTAGGGTCTTCGTCATTATTGGCTTCGTTATACCATTCGGCGAAAATTTTGCGAAGCTTTGTCATCATCTCTGTGTTTTTATCATCACACACCCAGCCCAGATTTTCCCCGATACCGTCGGCCGTGAAATTCTCAACTATGATGCAAACAGCCACCGCAGGGTTTTTGGCAATTTGCAGCATCTTAGCTGAGGTTGCGTAGGTAACGGTATAGAACGCGCCGTCCTCATAATAAGCGTCCACAAGGCGGGCGGCGGGGCGGCTTTGGCCATCGGCTCCCACTTCCAGCGCTATGGTTGAGAGGGAGATCAGGCTGTCTTTATTGCCAAATTTTTCATCCAGCACTTTCATGGCCTCGTCATACTTGCTCACTTTTTACCTCCTGATACAGGTATTTTCATAAGACGACCATAGTATAGCACAACCAATAGCCTACTTAAATACCATGCCGCGCGGAAAAGATGGAGCTGGGCAATCGCGTGCGACCGGCAAAGGTAAAACCCGGCCGGGCGGGCGAAAAAATTTCTGACGTCGCTCGTAATTTTCTCGTATTCCCGGCCGGGTAGCTTCATAGGATGGTGGTTAGTTCCTGCCCGTCCGGGGAGTAAAATTACGAGCGACTTACAGAAAATTTTTCGCCCGCCCGGCCTGGTCAGTGTCGGCGTTTGGGTTGGGTGACTGTTGCCGCGTTCTTAACATGAGCCAACCAGGACAAGGAGGGCGGGGCGGTGAGATTTCTCCAGAGGGGACCACGATTTTTGCTCCCCGGACGGGCACGGATAAAACAGAATGCCGATGAAGCCACCCGGCCGGGAATAAGAGAAAAATCGGGGGCCACTATGGAGATATCTCACCGCCCCGCCCTCCGGGTTTTACCTTCAAATCATTCAATCGTTTGTAAGCGGACATGTGTCATGTGGGTTTAAAACCGGCATTACGAGATAATGCCCACGGTTCCAAGGCCAGGAGCCAACAAGGCCGGTATACAAAATCACCGATAAATCCGGCCCAAATTAACCCTCATAACAAGGAGAACAACATGTCCGATTACACTGCCATTAAAACGTCCATTCCGCCTCTGCTGTCCGTTTCCCCCTATACGGAAGCGGAACTGAAGGCCCTGGCCGATCCCCTCCCGCTGGCCGTCTGCGTCTATTCCACCGACACCCGGAAGTTTTACCTGGGCGACGGCCAGACCATGTTCGAAGATCTCATCGCCATTAATGAACTGGCAACCATTGAAATACTGAAAGAGCTGCTGGAGCAGAGCCTTTCGCAGGACCCCGGCAACGCCCTGGAAATGCGCGACGACGGCCTCTATTGCCCCACCGCCCAAATCCTTCTCAGCGGCGAAGGCCGGATGTGGGAAATTACCGGGGACGGCGAATCCGATGAGTTTGCTCTGCCGAATGCCTCATCCCAGAAGCCGGAATCCTTTCTGGTGACCAGGGATGTGGCTATCGCCTCATTTCCGGCCGCCTCCATCACCACCGTCGTCAAGCCGCAGTTGGGATACGCCATGATCGGCCAGGGTCGTATCAAGTTTACCCAAACTCCGGTGGACGGCGAAACATTCCAGATCCGGGAATTGGGCTGGCTGCCGCTGAAGTCCGTAACACCGCACGATCCGCTGGACGGGCTGAATCTGATCGGCACTATCACCGCTGAAAAACTCCAGCAGCAGCGAGAAGACATGTCCACCACCCAGATTGCCTTTCCCGGCGGCCTACCATATTCATCAAGCCCGGATCCTGACCCATATTACAGTGCCTCCGGCCTTTATAAAGACGTTGTAAAAGTCCGTACACTCTTTTATCCCATCAATAACTTCTCAATGATGAACGGCATTAGCACTTCGGGCCAGTGGATTCAGCAGAAATTCCCGGAAGCGCTAAAAATAAACCGGGTGACAATGATTTTAAATGACGGTGCGGCAGGCTCAAGAGTCAGCACCGTAGGGGGTTCTTACATTGATCCCACTACCCAGCAGTTGGTTTCCCTGGGCAATCAGTCTTATGACTACACCGCCGCCAAACCGCAGACTTTCCAGTTTGGCGATGTTGAAAGCTCCGGCTTCCGCATCACCACCGTCAGCGGCGAAGCGACTTATTTCTGTATCATCGGCAGCTTCACCGCCTGGGTGCACCGGGCCTGGCTGGAAAACGATACCGTCATCGTCGATGGCCGTGTCTATGTTGTGGTTGTTGATAATGATAAAAAGGAATTCGTGGATATCACAGATTCCGAATATGTTGATCTGAAGGATGACGGCACGCTCTTCCAGAAGATTGATGATGAATGGGTGGAGAGAACTCCCCTGACTTAACGGCCAGTCTCCACCAACAAGTCCCAGGTTCGAAGCATTCCGCTATCGGCGGCATCGCAACGAACCTGGGACTTTTATCAGGGCCTTTCTGGGGAGGCTGATGCTTCTCGAAAGGTGGAAAAAAATCTCAGGCCATTTCCACAATGGCCTTGCGGAACCTGATCAGCGAAATGGTAAAGAATACCCCGCCGATTATGAACAAGGCCAGGAACGGAGGCCACACCACATCCAGTCCGGCCCCGCGATATAATATGCCCTGACCCAGTTCCACAAAGTGAGTGGTGGGGGCTAGCATCATGATATTCTGAACCGGCCCCGGCATGCTCTCGCGCGGCGTGGTGCCGCCGGAGAGCATCTGAAGCGGCAGCAGCACCAGAATCAAAAGCATACCGAACTGCGGCATGCTCCGGGCCACGGTAGCCATGAAAATGGCCATGGAAGTGGTGGCGAACAAATGGAGGGCTGCGCCGATCAAAAACAAGGTGATCGAACCGGTGATAGGCACTGACAGAAGCCCCCGCACCACCAGCACCAGCGACAGCCCGGCCGCCACCAGCACTACCAGGCCCATCGACCATATCTTCGACAGCATTATCTCAGTCGGGGTTACCGGCATGACCAATAAATGCTCAATAGTGCCATGCTCCTTTTCGCGGATCAGGGCCGCGCCGGTCAGGATGATTGAGAGCATGGTCACATTGTTGATTATCTCCATCAAAGATCCGAACCACGAAGTGGTGAGGTTCGGATTAAAACGCATCCGCAAGCTCAGCTCCACCGGCTGGCTCTCCGGGGCGCGATACCGCGCCACAAACTCACCCACCTCATCCATGATCATCTGCTGAATATAGCCGCTGCCGGTAAAGGCCTGGCTCATGCGCGTAGCGTCCACATTCAGTTGCAGATCCGGGGTTTTACCGGCCAGCACGTCTCGCTGAAACTGCGGAGGGATGTTCAGGACGAAAGTGTATTCACCCGTATCCATGCCCCGATCCATTTTATCGAGGGTGATATCCTCCGGCGGCAGAAAGCGGGGCGGGAAAAAGGCCGAAATCATGCGGCTGGAAAGCTGTGAAACGTCCTCATCCACCACTGCCATTGAGGCGTTGTTAAGGGTTTCCGGTATGGCCGTGGCTGATGAGTAAATGGTCACCGTAAAGGAGAAAATCACCAGCACCACTAAAATGGGATCGCGGGCCAGGCTCCACAGTTCCTTGACTCCCAGCCTGTATATATTGTCCAGATGCTTTCTCATGTTTCCTGCTTTTTCAGAAGGGCGATGGAGAGCGCCAGAATTAAGGGAAAGGTTATGGCCAGCATTCCCATGGCCCCGGTGAGGTCGCCAAAGCCCAGGGCCTTGTTGAAAACGCCGCGGCTGATGATCAGCATATGTGTGGTGGGATAAATCGAGCCGACCAGTTTGCCCATGCCCTCCAGTGATGAAGTTGAATTGATCATGCCTGAAAACTGCACGGCCGGGAGAATCGTCCCGATCATGGTTATGAACATGGCCGCAATCTGACTGCGAGTGAAGGTGGAGGCCAACAGGCCCATGCCGGTGGCGATAAGGCAGTAGAGAAACGCGGCCACGGTGAGGGTCAGGAAGCTGCCCTTGACGGGTACGTCAAAAGCGGTGACCGACAGAAGCACCATCAGGAAAAAATTGAGCATGGCCAGAAGGACATAGGGAATTTGCTTGCCCAGAAGAAATTCCGTTCTGGTGACCGGGGTGACATAAAGATTGATGATGGAGCCCAGTTCCTTCTCCCGCACCACCGAGAGAGCGGCCAGCATGGAGGGCAGCATCAGTAAAAGAATGGGAATGACGGCCGGGACCATGGCCGGCAAGCTCTCCACATCCGGGTTATAGCGGAAGCGTACCTGAATGTCGGCCAGGGCCGACGGCGCTGAGCCGGTGCGGCTGCCAGCCTGGGCCACCAGCCATTCCTGGTGCATGCCCCGCACATAACCCTGAATAGTTTCGGCCCGCTGGGGCATGGCCCCATCCACCCAGGCCCCCACCTCCACCGGATCGCCGCGCTGAAATTTGCGGGCGAAGCCGGGCGGTATCTCAATCACCAGCGACAGCTTGCCGCTGCGCATGCGCTTATCCAGCTCCGCGTAATCATGCACCGGCGGCTGCTCGATAAAATAGCGGGAGCCGGAAATGTTGAGCGCATAGTTGTTGCTTAGGCCGGTCTGGTCGCGGTCCAGCACGGCGTAGCTCAATTCATTGACATCCATGCTGATGCCGAAGCCGATGACCAGCATTAAAATGATGGAACCCAACAGGGCCAGAGTGGTGCGGACCGGATCGCGTTTCAGTTCCAGCGATTCCCGCCAGGTGTAGCTCAGCATGCGGCCGGGGCTGAAACGGCGCTCCGCCTTTTTCAAAGTTTCTTCCTTGGATTCCTCCGTACCTTCCGCTACGCGGGTTTCGCCCTCCCCTTCCGGCTCGGCCCCGTCTCCGGCCTCCTTCAAATACTGAATAAAAGCGGCTTCCAAATCTTTGGCCCCGCTTTTTTCCACCAGTTCCACCGGAGGATCGCTGGCCAGAACCTTTCCGGCGTGCATCAGGGAAATGCGGTCACAGCGCTCGGCCTCATTCATGAAGTGGGTGGAAATGAAAATCGTCACCTTGTCGTTGCGGGATAGGTCGATCATGAAGCGCCAGAAATTGTCGCGGGCAATTGGGTCAACGCCGGAGGTCGGTTCGTCCAGAATCAGGAGCCCCGGCTTGTGAACCATGGCCACCGCCAGCGAAAGACGCTGGCGCACACCCAGAGGGAGATTGTCGGGGAGGCTATCCTGGATTTTCATCAGGTCAAAGCGTTTGCTCATTTCTTCGACCCGGCCGGGGATCTCGTCTTCAGGCACATGAAAGAGGCGGGCGTGGAGAACCAGATTTTGGCGCACGGTCAATTCGCTGTACAGGGAAAAGGCCTGCGACATATAGCCGACATTGCGCCGCGTCTCCATATCCTCGGAATCGACTTCATTTCCGAAAAGCCAGGCCTGTCCCTCTGTGGCCGGGAGCAGACCGGTCAGTATTTTCATAGTGGTGGATTTGCCGCTGCCGTTGGAACCCAGAAAGCCAAAAATCTCACCTTTGCGGATGCGGAAAGTCACATGGTCAACAGCCACGAAATCACCGAACTTCTTGGTCAACCCCTTGGCTTCGATAGCCACGTCATCATCCTGGCCTAAATCCAGGGGTTTGATTTCTACCGGTTCGTAACCCTCCCTTTTTTCTTCCGGCAGAAGTTTGATGAAAGCCGATTCCAGTGAATCACTGCCCGTTTTCTCCAGAAGCTCTTCGGGGCTGCCGGTATCCAGAATCTTGCCGTCGTCCATAGCCACCAGCCAGTCGAAGCGCTCGGCCTCATCCATATAGGCAGTGGCCACTATCACACTCATGCCCGGCTGCTCCTTGCGGACCCGGCCTATCAGATCCCAGAACTGGGCCCGGGCCAAAGGGTCCACGCCGGTGGTGGGTTCATCCAGAATCAAAAGGTCGGGATCGTGAATCAGGGAACTGCACAGGCCCAATTTCTGTTTCATGCCGCCGGAAAGTTTCCCGGCCGGGCGATCCAGAAATTCATTCAGGCCCGTCGACCGGGTCAGATAATCAATGCGGCGGCGGCGCTCTTCAGCATCGTGGCCAAAGAGGCGGGCAAAGAACTGTAAATTCTCTTCGACCGACAGCATGGGATACAGGTTCTTTCCCAGCCCTTGGGGCATATAGGCAATGAGCGGCCCGACCTTGTCGCGGTGGGCTTTTTCCGTCATACCGCCGCCCAGAACATCCACCGTGCCTTCCTGCACCGCCCTGGCCCCGGAGATCAGCGACAGCAGGCTCGATTTACCCACGCCGTCCGGCCCGATGAAGCCGATCATCAGACCCGAAGGAATATCCAGCGAAACGCCGTCAAGGGCGCGCGTCTTGCCATAATGGAGAGACACTCCCTCAAGATGCACCACCGGAGCTTTGGACTCATTGCCGCTCATTTGTCCCCGCTCTTGACGGCAAAGGATTCAGGCCACTGGGCCTCGGGATCGATCTTGACCCAGGCCATGCCGGGCAAGCCCGTTTTGACGTATTCCAGATGCTTCCGCAACAGGCTGCGGTCGATTTGGGCCTTGATTCTGAACATTAGCTTTTCGCGTTCGCTGGCCGTCTCCACGGTTTTAGGCGTAAACTGGGCTGTGCTGGCCACATAGGTAATGGTGGCCGGGACCGGATAATCCGGCGCGGCGTCGAGAATGATGCGAGCTTCGCTGCCATAGCGCACCGCCCCGGTTTCCGTGGCCGGGAGAAAGAAGGTCATGTAGACATCGGAGAGGTCAACCAGGTTGAGCACCTTGCCGCCAACCCCAAGCACCTCGCCGGGCTGGGCGATCCGGTATTGAATGCGGCCGCTTCTGGGCGCAACCAGGGTGCTGTCTTTGATATCGGCCTCGATTTTATCAATGGTGGCCTGGGCCGCTTTGACCGTGGCCTGCGCGCCCACAGCCTCGGCTTTGGCCGTCTGTAAAGCCGCCTCAGCCACAGCCACCTGGGCCTCGGCGGAGGCCACGGCCGCCTTGGCCCCGTGCATGCTGGTGACTTCGTCATCATACTGCTGGTCGGCCACAACCGCGCGCTTGGTCAGGACCACAGTGCGGTCCAGCCGACGCTGGATGGAATCCAATTCGCTTTCTCGCTGGGTCACGGTAGCCTGGGCGGCCAGCTTATCGCTCTCACGCAGGCTGATCTGGGCCTTGGCGCTGGCTTCAGAGGTCAGGGCCTGCTGATACTGGGCCTTAGCCTCCGCCAGCTGGGCCTGGAGCACGTCGGTCTGCATTATGGCCAGGATCTGCCCGGCCTCCACAAAATCGCCCTCGTCCACCCTTATTTCCTCAACCCGGCCGGCCAGTTTGGTGGCGATGTCGATTTCGGTGGCCTCAATGCGGCCGTTGCCGCCGGCGAAACCTTTGCCGGGGCCGTTGTCCTGAAGGCTGTCCCAGACGTAATACCCGATAAGCCCGAGCACCGCCAGCACACCCACAATGATCAGAATCTTTTTGACGCGCGGATTTTTCATCTCTACCTCCGGCAGCCAGATGCTTCTGACTAATATATTTTACATTTGCTATTATATACCGAACCGGTCAAAAATTCCAATGGTTATATAAAACTATCAACATATTAATTTTATTAAACCCCAAATTTATGTCAAGAAAATTAAACTATGAAGGTCAATATTACAGAGTTATCTATCAAAAAAGGAACTATATACTTTAATTGCAATGAACCCATTGACCCGCCGAAAGCCGGGGATTGATTTTGTCCCGTCGAGGTGTAGGGGGTCTTTAGTCACAGAGCCGGGACAAAATCAATCCCCGGCTTCCGGCTCCCACAGTGGCTATTCACACTTTTCAGCCCGGGGGAAAGACGATCAAGTAGCCGCCGGGGGAAATGTTTTTGCCCGGTGAGGTGACTAGAAGTCATTTCATAAATAAGATTTTTGTTTCCTGGCTAGGCGCGAAGGCTTTTTAAGCGCAGGAATATACGACATATTTTGAGCATTAAAAAGACTGAGCAACGACGCCAGGGAGCAAAAAGATATTTATGAAATGACTTCTAAAGACCCCCGGAACCTCACCGGGCAAAAACATTTCCCCCGGCGGCGGTCACCCGCTTTTCCGCAATTGTGACATTAATCGTACGCTGGCGTTAAGCACCTTAATTCATTGTTGAATAATGTCATTGCAAGTTGAATATACAGTTCCCCAAAAAATATCGCGCTCAAGTCGTCAAAAGTGACTTGCGCGCGATATTTAGTCACAGCCTGACTGCCGAACCGCGGCGGCCCCTAAGGGCTTGAGTCTTCATGGAATATTGCGCTCGCCATAATAATCCGCTCGCTGTTTCCGTGATCAAGATAACCGCTTCGCCGGTGATGCGGCAGGTTCAAGCCCGACACGGCCGGGCAGATCATTTTCTGAAACCATGAAAATCAATCCACGGCGTCAAGCTTGGCTTTGGCCTTGTCAACAGCCGCATCAGCCATGGCTTTGCCGCTGTCGGCCTTGGCCTTGGCCTGGGCCACGAGTTTGTCCTTTTCGGCCTTGGCGGTTTTTTCGGCCGCTTTCACATCGGCCTTAACTTCCTTGACATAGGCCTTACCCTCATCCTTTACGGCCGACAGGCGATCCTTGGCTGCCTGCACGGTGCGGCCCCCATAGCTGTCGTCAGCATATTTCTTGGCCATACGGACTTCATCATTGGCCCGGTCTCTGGCTATTTCAGCCTCGGTTTTAGCCTGCTTGACGGCGTCTTTTCCGGCCGTCTTGACCTGATCAACGCCGGCTTTGGCGGCGCTTTTAACTGACGAGACATCGTCTTTCAGGCGGTCCTTGAGGTCGGCGGCCTGATCCTTGGTCATGTCCAGTTCGTTCTCGGCTCTAGCTTGGGTAGTAACTTGCTGTATAGACATTGTATTTCTCCTAAAAAGGGATTTGTGTTGTTGAACCGGCGCTCCCATCAGCCATTGACGACGGGCCGTCAATCAGTTTTCCAGCCTGACCTCAAAATGACCAAGTCTTCCCGTCCAGAGTCAATTGCTGATAATTGCGCCATCTCGAAAGGCCAGGCCTCACTTGCCGTGGTCGTTTTCCATCATGCCGACTTCCCGGTCATGCACGACTCCGACTTCAGTATAGGGTTCGTGGATATTGGAAGCGGGCACACCGGCGCCAACCGCGCGGTCACGATTGTCCATCATATTTTCGCGGGCGTCCTGGCGGGCTTCATTCATCTTTTCAGAAGCGTCATGACGGGCGTCGGTAATTTCCTTGTTCATCTTGCCGCGAGCCTTGTCGTCACGCTCCTTCAATTCGGCGGCAGCCTGGCGGCGGGCCTCCATTTCATCGGAACGGGCCTCATTTATGGACTTGCGGCCCTCTTCCCTGGCCTCATGGGCTTTTTCCTGAGCTTTGGCGATATCTTTGTGGGCCTTTTCCTCAATATCCTTTATATCGCTTTTGGCGTTTTCGCTGCTCTTGCGGGCGTCATCCATAGCTTTGTTGTAGGCTTCACGGCTGTCCTGACGGGCTTTTTCCACATCTTCCCGCGCCTTGGCCACCGACTTATCCGCGTCAATGCGGGCGTCACGCATGGTCTCGTTGGCTTTCTGACGGGCTTCGCGTTCAGTTTCGGTCAGTTCCTGCCTGGCTTTCTGATCGGCCTCTTTCATCTCCTGTGTGGCGGTCTGCGCGAACATGGGGGAGGCGACTAATAGAAAGGCGGCCGCAATAGTTGAACCAAACATTACCTTGCTCATGATATATGTTCCTTTCATGAAATTATGTTGTGATGAAAATACCTCGGTGGTGTCAATTGAGGTCAGGCGGGGAGTTGGCTGAGCAACTCTATGAGATATATGCTACACCATTCTTAATTTATGTCAATATTTTTTAGTAAATATCAAAAAAATTACAAATGAATCTCAATATAAGTTCAACAATAAAGCACAAAAAAGCGGCTGAATAAATCAGCCGCCTTTAATAAATATATTATTATTTATATTAAATATAATGTACAATATGAATAATAAAATTATATTATGTTTATTTAAATATAATTAGATAATATTATCCTCAATTTTGTAGCCACTCTTTCCGTCAGTCAGAAAAATCAGCGCCAGCCGCGCTTCTTCATAAGTGGCTTCCAACTCCGTGTTTTCCAGAAGGGCGCTTAACTGCCATTTATCTTGAGGCGGCAGAGTATCGTTGATCCGCTTGAAATCATCCAGTCGTCCGGCGGGCAAAAACATATCGGCGGTAAACTCCTCGCCTGAAGCGACCAGATACTCAAGGTGGGTGATGATGGTGCCGAGTGAAAAGCCACGCTCAGCCGCCACTTGTTCCAAAGTCAGGCCCCGCTTCAGCATTTCAGCGGTCTGAACGGCGCTGCGGCCGCTCCCTTTTCTCCGGCGGCTCTCCTCCCGGGCAGCGGAGGCCTCTTGCGTCGAACGCAGAAAAACCCGGGCTAATCGGGCCTCTTCAAAGCTGGCGCACAGATTCTTATCGCTAATCAAGAGTTCAGGCCGCCATTCATCCCCGGCCGGGAGCCTTTCATAAGCGGCCTCAAACGCCGCCAAGCGCTCATCAGTCATAAACATGTCGCTGGTATAGTCAGCGCCGGACTCCATCAGTAGCTCCAGGTGGCCGATCACCGTGTTCAGCCCCATGCCGCGCTCGGCTGCCACCTCCACCAGACTCATGCCGCTTCTCAGCATTTCATCGGTAGCATTCTGGGTTCGCCCTTTCTGCCGCCGCTTTTTCTCCTCTTCCCTGGCGGCCGCTGAAATATCCGGCGGCCGCAGAAAAATTCTGGCCAGGCGGACCTCGTCATAATCGGCGGCCAGCTCCCGGTCTTCAACCAGCGGCCTCAGCCGCCACCGGTTCTCGGGCGGCCGGGCTTCGAAAGCTTTACGAAAGACCTCAAGACGCTCGGCGGAAAAAAACAGATCGCCGGTAATATCATTGTCCAGCTCGGCCAGCGCCTCAATATGATTGATGATGGTAGAGAGCGGATATCCGCGCGCGGCGCTCACTTCCGCCAGGGTTTTACCCTGTTTCAGCATCTCGCCGGTAGTGGCCAGGGTGGGGGTCATCCCCGTTGGCAGAGGTTTGTATTCCTTTGGGCGGGCGAAAGTTCCGGCTTCCGGCATTTTTGATTCGTCGGCCGTCTCCGGCTGCTCGGAAGGATTATCGCGAAGGTAATTGCCGATAACAGTGATGAAAGTGCGGCCGTATTTTTCCAGCTTCATCAGGCCGACCCCGCTGATGGCCAGAAAGGCTTCAGCATCCTGCGGCTTGATCTCGGCCATTTCCCGAAGAGTTTTATCGGAAAAAATAACGTATGGCGGCACCTGACCCTCTCGCGCCAGGCGTGACCGCTCATCTTTCAGCCGTTTAAGAAGTCCCTGAGAAAACCGTCCGGTCAATTCGGAAGAGTCCGTCAGTCCCCTTCTTTCGGCCCGGCTGGTTTTGGCTTTCATTCTGGTGGCCGTGCGCATGATATGAAACTTTTCCTCGCCCCGCAGAACAGGGTTGGAACGGGGAGTGGCCGACAGAGTTGGAAACTGGCTGTCGGCCGCCATGGCCAGCCCTTTGCTGACCAGGGCATTGATCAGGTCACGCCAGAAATTCCTGTGATATTCACGGCCGACGCCATAGGTGGGCAGTAGGTTGTGTTTAAAATCGCGGACCCGGGCCGTATCCGCGCCCATGAGGATATCGGTGATGTGGGTGGCCCCGAAGCGTCCGCCGATGCGCACCATGGCCGACAGGGCCATCTGGGCCGGGATGGTGGCGTCCACCCGCTCGACCTCGCCGCAGCAGACATCGCAGCCGCCGCAATTTTCTTCTGGCAAATTTTCGCCGAAATAAGACAGAAGGGCCTGACGGCGGCAGCCGTCGTTCTGAGCGAACCCGATCATTGATTTCAATTGATGGAGCGCGGCCTGACGAATGGACGGATCATCTATTTCCTCGGAAAAGCGGCGCCACAAGAGCATTTCCTGGCCGCCATAGAACATGGCGCAGCGCGAAGGTTCCCCGTCGCGACCGGCCCGGCCGGTCTCCTGATAATAGCTTTCCAGGTTCTTGGGCAAATCACCGTGGATAACGAAGCGCACATTTGATTTATCAATACCCATGCCGAAAGCCACCGTGGCCACGATGATGCGGCAGCGGTCCAGGCGAAAATCATCCTGCGCTGCCCGCCGCGCGTCATCGGGCATACCGGCGTGATAGGGCCGCACGGCCAGGCCGCGCTTGGTCAAGGCTTTGGCCGTCTCTTCGACTTTTTTCCGGGTGGAACGGTAAATAATGCCGGATTCATCAGGGTATTGATCAATAACGGCCATGATCTGGCGCTCGAGGTCGGCGCGCGGGGCGACCTGATAAAAAAGGTTGGGGCGATTAAAGGAGGCCCGCACCATATAAGGGTCACGCAGACCCAGGCGCTCGACAATATCATCGGCCACCCGGTGGGTGGCGGTGGCCGTGAAAGCGGCCACCGGCTTGCCGAAGCGTTCGGCCAGCACTTTCAAGCCTAAATAATCGGGCCGGAAATCGTGGCCCCATTCGGAAACGCAGTGAGCTTCGTCAATCGCGAAAAAAGAAATGTCGTATCGCTCCAGAAGCTCCAGAAAATCCGGCATTAACAGACGTTCTGGGGAAACATAAAGCAGATCCAGGCGGCCCTCGGCCAAACGGCGAAAAATATCAGAACGTTCATGGGCCAGGGTGGAGCTGTTGAGCGTGCCGGCGGCCAGGCCGGTTTCGGAAGCGCCATCGACCTGATCCTGCATCAGCGAGATCAGGGGGCTGACGATCACGGCCGTGCCCGGCAGAACCCTGGCCGGGAGCTGATAGCACAGTGATTTCCCGCCCCCGGTGGGCATTATGGCAAAAACGTCGCGTCCGCTTAAAAGGGCCTCGACTATTTCACGCTGGTGCGGCCTGAAAGAATCGAAGCCGAAAACATCGGCCAGAATACCGTTTACCGTCAAATCATCAACTGTCCGCACACTTTCACCCAAACGCCGCCATATAACAGCCCCGGCCGGCAGCGCCGGACGGGGCCTGAGCAGAATTAAACAAAGATTCGGTTATTTCCAGAATTCATCGGAAACGCCCCAGTTTATCAGCATATCTTTAGGAATCTCAACGTACTTGGCGCCTTCAACATAAGCGCCTTGATCATATGGGCTGAAGAGGATCACCGCGCCGCCAGGCGTGAAGATCATCTTGCTCATGCCGTTTTTCACCGCTTCAACATCAACGGTGGCCGGGCCGCAGACGCGATTGTCGGGCGCGCTTTCCAGGCATTTTTTATCGAGCGCGGCACTGACGTAATTGGCCATAAAGCCGATGTTGTCCTGATTGGGAAAAACATTTTCGACCGCGACCTCTTTCCCGGAATTGAGATTAAAAGTATGCGCTTCATAACCCCAGGCGGGATGCGCGCCGCCGGTATCGATGAATTCATAATAAACCACCGACACATAATTATCAGACGGTTTGACGGCTGTGAAAGTTTTGGCCATAGTCTGGGGGCGCTCAAAGCCGCCCTTCAGCGATTCGGCCGCGTCTTTATTAAAAGTTTCCACCGCCTTGTCGGCATAGGCTTTAATGGCCTTATCCACATCGGCATTGCCGGTCCCCTGGGGATAATATACAGAGATAAAAACTTCTTCCCCGGCCTTTTTACCGGCCAGGTTTTTTCCGGCCCTCTCGGTTTTCAGGCCGGCGGTTTTGCCGTCCATGGGGGGGATGGTGTTGTCATCCCCCACCAGGGCGAAACTATCCAGGATATATTTGCCGGTCACATCTTCAGCGGCCCAGGACGGAGAGGCTGCGAAAAGCAAGAGAACAGTCATCGCTAAAATCTTACAACGCATGTCGAACTCCTTTAGGGTAAAATCGCCTCCTTTTCATGAGGAGGCGTTTGCCGGGCCTCAATTAAGCGGCCCGGCTATTCATAAAATTCCAGGCAGTGCGAATTATTTCATCCAGAATGGGAAGCTGCGGCGACCAGCCGAGCTCTTTCCTGGCTTTTTCCGCCGCCGCCACTAAGACGGGCGGATCGCCGGCGCGGCGGTGCGCGAATTTATAGGGCACCCACTGGCCGGTCACCCGCTCGGCCGCGGCCATAACTTCCAGAACCGAGAAACCCCGCCCGCTGCCAATGTTGTAGGCCGTGAATCCCCGCTCGGACTGCCCGGCCAGCTTCTCCAGCGCCAGAAGGTGCGCGTCGGCCACATCATTGACGTAAACGTAATCGCGGATACAGGTGCCGTCAGGCGTGGGATAATCGTTGCCGAAAATTTCCAGCGGCGGAGTCTGGCCGAGAATGGCCCTTAGGACGTTGGGGATGAGGTGGGTTTCCGGCTCATGCAATTCCCCCAGCCCGCCCTCCGGGTCGGCCCCGGCGGCGTTAAAATAACGCAGGGCAACACTCTTGAGGCCGTGGGCCTGGGCGTAATCCTCCAGAATCATCTCCACCATCTTGGTGGCGTGTCCATAGGGGGTGATGGGTTTGGTCAGGCAGTTTTCCTCAATGGGCATGCATTCCGGCGTCCCGTAAACGGAGGCGGTTGAAGAAAAAATAAAATTATCGATCTTGGCCCGGTTGGCCACGGCCAGAAGGTTGAGGCTGCCCACCAGGATTCCGTGATAATACAGTTCCGGCTTTTCGACCGACTCAGAGACCAGACTGCGGGCGGAAAAATGCATAACCGCATCGAATTCATGGTTATCGAAGAGCGTTTCCAGAGCCTGAAGGTTCAGAACGTCGCCTTCCACCGCGACCGGGGTGATACCCTTTTCCTCAGCACCCATGAAGGCTTCTTTCAGCGCCCAGGCATGGCCGGTGGACATGTTGTCAAAAACCACCGGAGTATGTCCGGCCCGGATGAGCCTTCTGACCATGTGGGAACCGATGTAACCAGCGCCGCCGCAAACTAAAACCCGCATAAACTGTCTCCTGGATAAATTTTTGAGAGGGTTGCGCAATCAATGATCCGCGTGGTCACGTTTAACCCGGGCACGGCGCAATCGCTTGCGGCGCGGCCCTTTTCGTCAAGCCAATAACGCGCGGGTCTTTAAACAGCATACCCAATTGACGCTTAAAAATGATTCACGGCCCATATAGCTCATTTTTCGCCAGACCCAGAAACATTATGAGCAGCAGAACATGAACTTAAAAGCCGTGAAAACCATCTTCAAAGTTTGAATATAGCACAATCGGCCGTGCAAATAAAGGGCCTTCCGCCTCCCATCCAGGGCTTACGCATCTAAATGTGGCTTGGGAGGGCGGACGCTTTTTCCGCCATACTTCGCGCAAATCCGCTTCCAGCGCGGGGATGACCTGAAGGTCTATCCCCGCGCTGAAAGCGAATTTGCGCTGCGAAAGGCGAAAAAATCGCCTCGCCCATGCGCATGGTAAGTTTTTTATTTTGTTGGCTTTGCCGCATCAAGGATAATATTGCTGATTTTATTCATTATTTAGATGCGTAGGCCCTGGCCTCCCAGCAATTCTCAAAGTAGATTGTATTTTAAAATAGCAGGTCGACCCGAGAGGGGAGACGGAGCGCCAGCGACTGGTTTTGACGGCAAAAAAGCTGCTCGCGAAACAAAAACCACGCTTTTTGTGTAGCTGCGAGCCGCAAGTTCAAGGGAAAAAGTTTACTTTGAGAATTGCTGTCTGCCTCCGGGGCCGGTGTCCCGGCCGCCCGGCCCGCTCGCCTGAGCCTTTGGGCCCGTGTTGTCTAAAAACCCTTAACCCCTTGGCCCTCTTCACTTTTTTATTCCTATTTTTATGGCGATGAGGTATAATTTATAAAAGAACAAAATGTTGCGTTAATCAGTATTCCCTTGTCAAGTATACTCTTTTATCATAATTTTCAATCAAAGGAGGCCTTCATGTTTAAATTATCCGCAGTGGTCTGCGCCACAGATTTATCGGAAAGTTCGAACAAAGCCCTGCCCATTGCCGCCACCCTTGCCCGGCGGCACGGTTCAAAACTGATCATCGCCCATATCATCGATCTCCCCGCCGTCACCCCTTACGGCGAAACCATGGTCGATCCCCAGGAGCTGAGGGGCCGGGTGGAGCAATCAGCCAAGGCCCAGATAACCGATATTCTTTCCCACTGCGATCAGGTCGATTGGGAACTTAACATCGCCATCGGCTATCCGGCCAAGGAAATCCTCCAGATAGTCGAAGATTCCAATGCCGACCTGGTGGTCGCCGCCACCCATACCCGCAGCGGCATTGAACGCCTCCTTCTGGGTTCGGTCAGCCGCAAGCTCATGCACACTCTGAACGTCCCCTTTCTCATCGTCCCTGGCGACATGTCCATGGAGCAGATCAACCGCAACGTCGAATCCATCCTCATCGCCTGCGATTTCTCCCCCGACTCCGCCAACGCCGTCCGCTGGGCCATCGATTTCACCCAGGCTTTTGGGGCCAAACTGACTATGGCCACAGTCATCGAACCCTCCCAGCTCACCCAGCTTCTGAAGCTCGATCCCCAGAAAGAGCACGGCATGGCCGACAAGCTCCAGGCCGATCTCCACCAGAAACTTCTCGATACTGTCCCTGAGGCCGACCGTGATTCAGTCCATCCTGAAACCGTGGTTCTGGCCGGGCAGCCCCATGAGGAACTCAACAAGTACGCCATTCTCAATCATATCGATCTGATTGTCATGGGCGTTCACGGGCGCGGCATTATCGAAAATCTTTTGGTCGGCTCCACCACTGACCGGCTGGTCCGTCTCGGCCAGTTCCCGGTTATGGCCGTTCGGTCCAGTGCTCTGGAGCAGCAGGATAGCTGACTTTGAAGAGGGGGGACTCTGTCCCCTCCACCCCTGCAAGGGGGCACAGCCCCCTTGACCCCAACCCGGCGCGCGGTCATGCTCGCAAAAAAATTAAGCCCCGATACACTGAATTTCATCAGTGTTCGGGGCTGTTTCGATCCGTCTAACTCAAATCTTAACCAAATACCAGCTTGGGGGCTTCTGCCGCCATTGCTTTCAGAGTTGCCTCACCGCTGAAACTTTCGGTATAAAGTTTCAGCTTGGGTTCGGTGCCGCTGGGGCGCATAGCGAACCAGGAGCCGTCTTCAAGGACGACCTTCAAGCCGCCGATGGAGGCATTGTTGCCCGGCGCGGTGGTGTAGGCGGAAATGACTTTCTGCCCGGCGCAGACGGTGTTGATGAATTTTGAGGTATCGATGTTTTTCAGAATCGCTTTTTGGGCCTCCGTCACGCCGGTGTCAATGCGGGAATAGAGGCTGTCGCCGTATTTCGCCGCAATATCGGCATAGTGCTCATGGGGCGCCTTGCCGGTGCGGGCGATTATTTCAGCCCCCAACAGGGCCATGCAGAAACCGTCCTTATCGGTTGTCCAGGTCGAGCCGTCTTTCTTGAGATAGCTGGCCCCGGCGCTCTCTTCACCGCCGAAGAGGATAGTGCCGCCGCTCAAGCCTTCAACAAACCATTTGAAACCGACCGGTGTTTCATAGACCTGACGGCCGGCGGCGGCGACCACCCGGTCGATGATGGTAGAGGAAACCAGGGTTTTGCCGACCTTGGCCTGAGCCGGCCAGTTGGGGCGGTTCCGTACCAGGTAATTAATGGCCACGGCCAGATAATGATTGGGGTTCATAAGCTGGCCGCCGGAGACAATGCCGTGGCGGTCAAAATCAGGATCGTTGCCAAAGGCCAGATCATATTGGCCGCCCATGGCGATCAGGCCGGTCATGGCGTAGGGGGAGGAGCAGTCCATCCTGATAACGCCGTCGCTGTCAAGCGTCATGAAGGAGAAGGTCGCGTCCACCACTTTGTTGACAACTGTAACGTTCAGGCCCCATTCCTCGGCGATGGGCTCCCAGAAATGGACGCCGGAGCCGCCCAGAGGATCGGCGGCCAGCTTCAGTCCGGCCCCCTTCATGGCCTCCATATCCACCACATCGCCAAGGGCCCTGGCAAAGGGCCGGATGAAATCACAGGCTTTGGTTGTGGAGGCGGCTATGGCTTTATAGAAAGGAATTCTCTTTATTTTTGAGGCGTCGGCCATCAGTTCCCCGGCGCGCTTTTCTATCCAGCCGGTCACGTCCACATCAGCCGGGCCGCCGTGCGGGGGGTTGTATTTAATGCCGCCGTCCTGGGGCGGGTTATGGCTGGGGGTGATGATAAGGCCGTCGGCCAAGGCGGAGGGGTTCTGGCGGTTGTGATTGATGATCAGAAAGGAAACCACCGGCGTGGGCGTGTATTCACCGTTATCGTGAATATGGGTGACGACATTTCCGGCGGCCAGCACTTCCAGCGCCGAGCGGAAAGCGGCTTCGCTGAGGCCGTGCGTATCATAGCCCAGAAAGAGCGGTCCGGTGTAGCCTTGCCGGGTCCGGTATTCAACTACGGCCTGGGTGACGGCCGCGACGTGCAGTTCGTTGAATGAACCGGTGAAGGATGAGCCGCGGTGCCCGGAGGTGCCAAAGGCCACCGGAGCCGTGATCTCGGCCGTGTAGTAATCGGAAATCAGCCGGGGAAGATTGACCAGTTGATCAGCCGGAGCCTTCTGTCCTGCCAGTGGATGCACCATACTTACGCCTCCTGTTTTTAGTACCGTGTAAAGTTTAAAATTTTGGCAAGTTATAACCCGCCGGCAGCCGGCTCTCAGTGGGGCCAGGCGCACTTTCCAGCCTTGGGGGAAGCCGACCAGGCAGCCGCCACTGACGCAGTTTCAGGCCTGAATTACAGACGCCCGGCCAACACCGCCCCGCCAGCCAGCGGCGCATCCTCATCAAGCTGGCATCGCAAAAGTTTGATGCGCTCCGGCCGCGTTACCACCACATGATTGGAGAGAATCTCCCACAAACGCGGCTCAATAAAATCCATCGCCCGGGCCGCTCCGCCGCCGATTACAATACCCTCCAGACCCAGAAGGTTGATAATACCGGTCAGAATCATGCCCAAAGCCTCACCCGCCCGGCGAAAAACGGCCAAGGCCATCTGGTCGCCCTCCAGGGCCAGATCATGCAGAACCTTGGTGTTTAAATCTTCCGGGGAACCCGTGTAGATGGTCGGCCGCCCGGCGGCCAGCCACTCGCGCCCCAATCGACTCATGCCGGTGGCCGAGGCCACCGTCTCCAGGCAGCCGCGCCGACCGCAGCCGCAAATGGCTCCATTTTCAGGTTCAATAGGAATGTGGCCGATTTCAACAGCGCTGGAAAAAGAACCGTACCATAATTCGTCATTCAGTATTAAGCCTCCGCCGACACCGGTGCCCAAGGTAATGACCAGAAGGTTATGAAGCCCCCGCCCGGCCCCGCGGCTCCACTCGCCAAGGGCGTACATGTTGCTGTCATTTTCCAGCCTAACCGGCATGTTCAAGGCTTCGCTGAAAATTTTCACCACCGGCACGTTGACCCAGCCCGGCATATTGGGCGCTTCCACCAGCACACCCTCTTCATAATTGATCCAGCCCGGCAGCCCCACAGCCAGCCCCAAAGGAGAGGCCCCGGCCGGGGCTTCAGAAGCCAGCTCTTTAAGATTGGCCACCATATCGATGGTCAGGTCATGCTGGGAACGGCCCGTGCGGGTGGGAAAATGACGGCGGGCCAGTATCCGGCCTTCGCCGTCCACCAGCCCGGCATTAACGTTGGTTCCGCCGACGTCCATGGTCAGATAGGTTTTGTTCATATATCCTCAGGCGTTCAAGCGGCCGGGACGGATCACCGTCCGCCCGGCCGTTTCGGCTTATACTTCTGACAGGGCATCCCGGAACTCCGAAATACCTCCATCGACGGCATGAATTTGCCCTTAAAACCCATGTATCGGCAACCATAGGGATTCTTGGGTTCCCAAGTGACGAAAAAATGCTGGCAGTAGCGGCAATTTATTTTATAAACGTCCATACCAGTCGCGGCTCAAGGCCGGTCCTCCATTCAAATTTTCAGATTATTTGCCGGCCTGGGCCAGATAGTCTTCCACGAAGATAATCGTCTGGCGATAGCCGTTAAAGGTGGTGATGAGATCCTCATGGTCGTGATAGCGGGGAACGAGCATTATCAGCAAAAGCGACCGGATCATTAATTGAATATAGCCAAGAATACCCTTCAAAGCCTGAATCTCGGCCTCGGCCAGTTCAGCGGGGACATGCTTGCGCATGATGGACATGAGGTCCGGGATATACCCGCCTAAAGCCTTGGAGCCGCGATAGACCATGTCCAGGGCTTCCTGCTCTTCGGCGATGTGTTTGGGCGGGTTAATCTCGCCCATCATCTTGCGCCACAAATCGCCGTCAAGCTGGCAAAGGAGGTTTGAGAGACGTATTTCCAGTTCGGTAAAAGTTTTCATAAATACCTCGGAATCAATATGTCAGAGTGTTGGGATGTTCAAAGTTGTCACGGCCGGAAAGATCGTTCAGTCCGGCTATCTTTGCGGCCAGTTCGTCGCTCAATTGCTCGTCCCCGGTCAGACGCCAGCCCCAGTTGCCCTCGGCCGTGCCTGGAGTGTTCATGCGCGATTTCTCATCCAGATTCAGAAGATCCTGCATGGTCACCACCGCCAGGCCGGCAGTCGAGAGCCAGGCCAGCCGCGTCAGAGCCCAGGCCGCGTTGCTTTCATCAACTTTGAATCCAGCCATTTCTTCAAGCTGATTGCGCTGAAGGGGCGTGGTTTCCATCCGGTACCAGCCCCTGGTGGTATTGTTGTCATGGGTGGCCGGATAGACGGCGTTATCCATTTCAATCCTGTAAGGTGCGTGGGTAGAATAACGCAGATCAGGGCCGAAAGCAAACTGGAGCACCCGCATGCCGGGGTATCCGAATTCACACCTCAGCCGGGTAACGTCCGGGGTGATGATGCCCAGATCTTCAGCGATGATGCGCAAGGGGCCATTTTGAGAAGCGGCCCGGAAAAGGTCGGCCCCCGGCCCCGGCACCCAATGGCCGGAGGCGGCCGTCTCAGCCTCGGCCGGAACTTCCCAATAGGCGGCGAATGCCCGGAAATGATCCAGCCGCACCATGTCATAAACCTTAAAGGCATTCCAGAGACGGTTTTTCCACCAGTCATAGCCCTGGGCGGCATGGGCCGGCCAGTTGAAGAGGGGATTGCCCCAAAGCTGGCCAAATTCCGCGAAATAATCCGGCGGCACCCCGGCCACCACGGTGGAGCAGCCGTTTTCATTCAGATGGAACAGATACGGCTGGGCCCAGACGTCGCTGGAATCATGATTGACATAAATGGCCGTGTCGCCAATCAGGCCAATGCCGTTTTCATGCATCAGCGCCTTCAGCTCGGCCAGTTGGGAGAAGAAAAGGTATTGGGCGAACTTTTCCCGCTGTATGGGGCCGCGGAGGAGCGTTCCGTATTCATGGAGAGCCTCTCCGTCGCGGCGGCGCAGTTTTTCCGGCCAGGCGAGCCAGGTGTGTCCGCCGAGATAGTGCTTGGCGGCCATAAAAAAAGCATAATCATTGAGCCAGGTACCGTTCTGCCAGCAAAAATCCTGAAAGGCCTGATGCGAATCCAGACGGGTGGCCGCCCGCTCGAAGGCCAGATCGATGAGCCCCTGCTTCACCTTTATGGCCGCCTCAAAACTAACCTGATCACGGGGAGGCATTTCAGCCTCTTCCAGGTCGCGCTCTTCCAGCCAGCCATCGCGGGCCATCAGGTCCGGGCTGATCAGTAAAGGATTGCCAGCAAAGGCGGAATATGCGGAATACGGGGAATTTCCCAATCCGGGGCCGGTGGGGCCAAGGGGCAGCACCTGCCAATAATTTAGGCCCGCCTTTTTAATAAAGCGGACCATGTGATGAGCCGCCGGACCGAGATCCCCCACCCCGAAACGTGAGTGGAGGGAGGTCGGGTGCAATAAAATGCCGCCCGCCCGCCAGCCGTTTCTATCAAGCATTATGCTTATCCTTTCGCGGAATTTTCCGCTTTATTCTTACATCGGCCGGTCAGGCCGTTATTTCAGGCTATTTGAAAATCACTCGTCATTATCCGGCGTCACCTCAATGGTCTGGCCGCCGGGTTCCGCGTCACCGACCTTGTCCTTGCGGGACTTTACCAGCCTCAGACGCGGACGGCGGTGAGGCCCATTCTTTTCACCATCGGGCGTAGCGACCATATATTCCTTGATTTTGTCATTAAACTGAGAATTCTTTATCCTGAGGCCATTGATCAAAAAGTAGATGAGCACTGATTCCTCCCACTCGGGCGTGGGGGCGAAATTGATCATCCTTTCCTTGTACTTCGGTAGAAGGGCGGTCAAGGTATCTTCATTGAGGGCCATTATCTGGCGGGCTATTTTTCGCAAAACATCTTCTATCATGGCCAGCCTCTTTTCTCAAACCGTGAAACTCTGGCGTAACGGCTGAAAAAATGGTATAATCATACAATGATAATGTCAACCGGATCAAAGGGCAAGGTTAAAAAAGGAAGAATGAGAAAAAAATACCAGTCCGGTCAGTGCTGACCCGGTTCCGATGATTTTTCAGATATTTAAAGTTTCATCGCTGTTTCATATTTTAAAGAACAATTCAGCTAAACCTCTATCGCACAGGCGCCTGGAGATCGGGTCCGCGGACCTGCGGCCCGCCGGATCTTCGTACCGCCGGAAAGGCAACCTCATGGAAAAGAAAAATGGCGACCAGAAAGCGGCTCGTCAGGCCCCCCTGGTGACGCTGGACTACAACAACCTTATGGCCGACGTCATCGGTGAGGCGGGACTGACAGAGACGGATTTGTCCGCCATCCGCGATAGCCTGAACTCGGCCGTGAAAAACGTGGAGAACCAGTATAAAAAGGGCGGGCTGGCCTTCATGGATCTCCCGTTTAAAAATGATGATGTCAAGAAATATCAGGCTCTGGCCGACAAATATAAAAAATTCGAAAACGTGGTGGTCTTGGGCATAGGCGGCAGCGCCTTGGGCACCAAGGCCATTTTCAACGCCTTAAGGCCTATGAACCACAATAGCCTACCGGCCGCCAAACGCGGCTGGCCGCGCCTTTTCGTGGCCGACAATATCGACCCGGAAGGTTTTAATATTTTGCTGGACAGTCTCGACATCCGCAAGACGGTCTTTAACGTCATCTCCAAGAGCGGGGCCACGGCCGAGACCATGAGCCAGTTCCTGATTATTTATGACCGCCTCAAACGCGACCTGGGCAAGACCACTCTCAAAGACCACCTCTTGATCACCACTGATCCTTCGGGCGGGGTTTTGCGAAAAATCGTCGACAGTCAGGATTTGTCTTCACTGGAAGTGCCGCCCGGAGTCGGCGGACGATTCTCGGTTATGACCGCCGTCGGCCTGGCTCCTTTGGCCATGGCCGGGGTCGATATCGCCGGCCTTCTGGCCGGGGCGGCCGCCTGCCAGAATGAACCGACTGATGACGTTATGGCCAACAAGGCCGCGCTGTTCGCGGGCCTGAATTGGTATTTGACCACTAAAAAGAAACGCGGTTCGATGGTGATGATGCCTTATGCGGATTCACTTGAACAGGTGGCCGACTGGTTCGGCCAGCTCTGGAATGAATCGCTCGGCAAGGCCAAACTTCTGAATGGCAAGGACGCGGCCACCGGCCAGACGGCCATTAAAGCCCTGGGGGCCACCGACCAGCACAGCCAGCTTCAGCTTTACATGGAAGGGCCGAAGGACAAAACCATCTGCTTCCTGCGCACTGAAAGTTTCAGGAACAATATCAACATCCCGAAAATATTTGAAGAACACCCTGAACTGGCCTATCTTGGCGGGCATAGCATGGGCGAGCTTCTCAATTTTGAGCAGAAAGGCACGGCCAGGGCTCTGGCCGCCAGCGGACGGCCCAACCTCACCCTCTCCATGCCCCAGGTGACCCCGGCTTCGGTGGGCTATTTGCTGCATATGCTGGAAGTGGCCACAGTCATTTCCGGGGTTCTGTACAAAATCGATCCGCTGGATCAGCCTGGCGTGGAGTTGGGGAAGAAATATACCTATGGCCTGATGGGCCGCGATGGGTTCGACGATTTCAAGGCCAGCTATGAGAAAGGGCTGGGCAACCACGCCAAGTTTATTCTGCCGTGAAGTCATTGAATGAAATTGAAAGTCAGGGTAAAGGCTCCGGGAGGCCGGAGCCGCCCCTGACAGATACAATGAAGGGCGCGTCCGTGGACACGCCCTCTGTTGACTTGGCCGCTGCCGCAAAAAGCGGCGGCGAAGCCGGCCCCATAGCTGATATCGCCCCTTCTTTGCAGCTCCATGACGAAGCCGAGGCCCTGGCGGCGGCGGCCCGCCTGAGCGTGTCGCCGGCCGGGGCGGCCGCGTCTGAGGCTGACGAGGCGGCGGTGGATGAAAAGCCGTTCCGGCTGGCCAAGCATTTTTCACTAATCGCCATTGTCCTTATTTTCGCCGTCAGTCTGACTCTGGCGGCCGTGGTTTCGCGTCAGGCCGAGCTGATCATCACCACCAGGGTGGAAGACGACACCATCAAATTGATGGACAACCTCAGCCGTCAGATGTACAGCGATTTTTTGGAGGAGGCCTATGTCCGGTTTGGGGAGATACGCCTTCGCGATCCTGAGCAGCAGGAGCTTTTGACCCAGGTCATCACCAAGACCATCTATGGGTTCGACATCCGCCGGGTCATCATTTATGACCTGGACGGCCGGGTGGTTTATGCCACCGACGCCACCATCCAGACTTCGCGCGCCGATGACATGGCCTCCTTTCTGGAAGCTATCCGCCTTTACCTGATGCCGCCCCCTTCATACAGTTTTGAGCCGCCGGTTTTCTTTCCTATTAACCGGTCCGGTGAACCCAAGACTGATGATGAGCCGCAGGTGATCGACATTGACGACAGAGGCATTTTTCTGGAACAGCTCCGGGGCCTGACAGTTCTCAGGTATGAAGGCGGCTCGTTCCTGTTTTTGAATTTTTTTCCGCAGGGCGATTTCGTGCTCCGCAGTTATAAGGCCATGGACAATATGGAAACCTATGGCCGCCGGGTTCTGTCAGGCGTGTTGGAGATTAATCGCGATCTGACCGCAGAATATAAACAGATTGCCAAACTTCAGTATTTCGCCATGAGTGTGGCCGCCTTTCTGGCCCTACTGCTGACCATCGCTCTCCGCTGGGTGGTCAGCCGGGGCGAGGCCATTATCAACAAGCGCAATCAGGAGCGTCAGATGCTCCAGGAACGTCTGGGTCAGGCTGAGCGGCTGGCCGGTCTCGGCAGCATGGTGGCGACGGTGGCCCATGAAATAAGGAACCCTCTGGGCATAATTCACTCCACAGCCGATCTGCTGAACCGTTTTCTGGCCGAAGAGCAGCCGGACCGGGCCAGGCTGGCCAGGGCCATTGTCGAGGAGGCGGATCGTCTTTCTGAAGTCGTCACCGAGTTTCTGGATTTCGCCCGCCCGCAAACGCCCCGTCTGGCCCCGATGGTGGTTGAGGAGCAGTTGGAAGAACTGTTGGCCTTTCTGGAAGTGACCCTGGCCCGGGCCGGGGTGGAGGTCCGCACCCTTTTTCGTGAAGACCAGACCCCGATCAACGGCGACGCCTCAATGCTCCACCGGGCCTTTTTGAACATCCTGGCCAACGCGGTGCAGGCTATGGACGACGGCGGGCTTCTGACGGTGGCCACCTCCGAGGAAGAAAAGAATGGCGAAAAATACCTCATGGTGGCCATATCCGACACCGGGCCGGGTTTATCGGAGGAAGCGGCCAAAAAGATCTTCTCGCCCTTTTATACCACCAAGGCCAAGGGCACGGGTCTGGGTTTGATCATTGTGAAAAATATCATTGACGCACATGAGGGCGGAATAGCCATGATCTCCGGCGCGGCCCCGGAAGATGAATCTGAAGACGGCGGAGGGCCGGGCCTGACGGTTCTTATCAGGTTAAAATTTTAGCGGGCGCTCAGCGTTATTTATGTTTTCAAAACCATGCGAGGAAACTCTTGGAAACCATATTAATCGTCGATGACGAAAAGAATTATCACCTGACGCTCACGGCCCTGTTTCAGCATGAGGGTTATGAGACGATAAGCGCCTACAGCGGCAACGAAGCCTGGGCCATGTTTCAGGAGCAGGATGTTGACTTGGTGCTGAGCGACATGACCATGCCGGACGGCGACGGGCTGGAGCTTCTGGCCAGAATCAAGGGCCACAAGCCGGAGGTGCCGGTGGTGATGCTGACGGCTTTCGGAACGGTAGAACTGGCGGTGGAGGCCATGAAGCGGGGGGCTTTTGATTACCTGACCAAGCCTTGCCCCAATGATGAAATGCTGAGAGCCGTGGCCAAGGCTTTGGAAGTCAGTCGTCTGGGCCGCCAGAACAAGGAACTGTTATCGGCCCTGAGCGAACGCTACAGCTTCGGCAGCTTGATCGGTAAATCCAAACCAATGCTGGAATTATATAAAGTTCTGGAAAAAGTTGCGCCGACCAAAGCCAATGTTTTGATTACCGGCGAGAGCGGCACCGGCAAGGAACTGGTGGCCCAGGCCCTTCATTATAACAGCCTCCGGCCGGAGGGTCCGTTTGTGGCGGTCAACTGCTCGGCCCTTTCGGCCACGCTTCTGGAAAGTGAATTGTTCGGCCATGAGAAAGGCGCCTTCACTGACGCCCGGCAAAACCGGGCCGGGCGCTTTGAGCTGGCCGACGGCGGCTCGCTGTTCCTTGATGAAATAGGGGAAACGGATCAGAGCCTTCAGGTGAAGTTGTTGCGCGTGATTCAGGAGCGGCGCTTTGAACGTGTCGGCGGCAGCCGCTCCATCCCGATGGACGTGCGGCTGATTGCGGCCACCAATCGTGATTTAAAAAAGGAGGTGGCGGAAGGTAATTTCCGTGAAGATCTTTTTTACCGACTGAACGTGGTGCACCTGCTGTTGCCGCCGCTAAGAGAGCGCATGGATGACCTGCCGCTGCTGATCGACCATTTCCTGAGAAAATTTGGAGAAGGTGAACCGGCCCCCAAAGGAATGAACCGCGAAGCCATGCGGATGATGTTTTCCTATAGCTGGCCGGGCAACATTCGCGAGCTTCAGAACGTTATTGAGCGGGGGGTGGTGCTGTCATCCGGGGCGGAAATAATGCCGGAAGATCTGCCGGAAGACATCCGCCGTCCGGCCGAACCGCTGGACTGCCCGCCGGAAATAATGGCGGCCCTGGATACGGCCTTTATGACGCATGCCCAGCCGATTACGATTACGGTGTCGGAATCGTCGGACACGCTCATCACCCCGCCGCGCCAGGTGACGGCCCCGCGTTCGGAATCAATTCAGGCGGCGGTGCCCAGCCGTTCGGAAACATTGATGGCTGAAGGCGCGGGTTCCTGGCTGAAGGAGGCCCAATCCATTCTGCCGGATGGCTTTACGCTGGACGGAGCCATTTCCGCTCTGGAGGAAGGCATGATCCGCTCGGCCCTCAGTGAACATGGGGCGGTGCAGAGCCATGCGGCCACGGCTTTGGGTTTGAAGAAGAATGTCTTCAAATACAAGTGGGACAAATATGTGGACAAGGAGCCGACGATTCTGTCATCACGGTTGTCATCGGTGGTGCCTAAGGGGATGTCGCTGGTGGAGGCTCTGGAATCGCTGGAGGAGGCCATGCTGCGGGCCGCCCTGGAGAGGACCGGCGGCGTTCAGAGTCAGGCCGCCGACATTTTGGGAATTAAGAAGAATCTTATGCAGTACAAATTGAAGAAATTCAGCATCAATCCCAAAGAGTAGCACCTGGTCATTCTTAAAATAACGCAATCACATTGACCCGCCGGAAGCCGGGGATTGTTTTTGTCCCGGCGAGGTGAAGGGGGTCTTTAGTCACGGAGCCGGGACAAAAACAATCCCCGGCTTCCGGCTCCCACTCGGCCAAGCACACTTTTTAGCCTTTTAGAAAGGCGACCAGGCAGCCGCCGGGAGAAATGTTTTTGCCCGGTTCCGTGACTAAAGACCCCCGGAACGGAACCGGGCAAAAACATTTCTCCCGGCGGCGGTCAACAGTCACTCCGTAAATACTGACTGCGAGCGGAAAATAAAAAGTTGCGGACGTACGGGGCAAAGCTAAGGTCGGCTTGCCCCGTTCGTGTTTCTTCAGCCGGTTGTCCTTTGAGAATGCAACTTGAAGTCAGCCGTAATAGAAGAAATTTCATCTAATATTTTTATGGGATAAGAAAGGTGCTCTCCCAGAAATTGAAGAATCTCGCCGTTTACGTCAGTATCCTCGAAGACATTTTTCAACAGAAAAGATATCACCTTGAATTGGGTTGTGGTTTTGTTTAAAAGATCATGCAGACTGTCAGCCCTGAATTCATCCATCACTTCCTGTTCAGCGCGGATGGCGAAACCGGGGATACTATAGCAACGGATTTGTTCGGGCTTCTTTTTGGTCTTAGCGGGGGGATCTTCAGGTTCGTAGTCTGTTTCTTCTTCGTAGTCTGGTTCCGGTGGCGACTGGGTTTGCGCGGTCAAGGTCAAGAGGACATCAACAACCTCTTGTAATCTTTCGGCCAGAATGCTGATTGTTTCGGGAGTTGGTTGGGGGGTGGTAAGCGGCGTTTCCGGTTGGCGTTGAACCTTGCGTGACATGATAAACCTCTGTGTTTTACACGAATGCAGCTCTAAAAAAAAGAGCCGGGGGCTCGTACCGCACACAGAGGCGGGGAGGGTATTTAGGGTAAACCCCTGGACATTCCCCTCTCACTCCCGGCCCCAAGATACAACTAGGGCACAAAAAACCACAAAACTAACGAGTGTGGCTTCCGTCTGTGTATAAAGGTGGTACGATCACCTTTGATGATTTAAGCATAACCGCGTTAAATCGTCAATAGCTGTTAAGAATAAAAGTTTTACACAAGAATGGGGCGTGAGGTAGAATACGTGTGGGCAAGCCCTCCGGAAAGGAGGTTGCCTATGGTGCAGTTCCTTTTGAACGTCCTAGCCGCAACAGTGGCCGGCGTTCTATCTGCGGTGATCGTGGACCGCTGGTTAAACCGGCGTAAATGAAAACCGCCCCGTGGGAACTCACCATTCCCACGGGGCACAACCTTGACTGAGTAAAGTCAATCAGGGGGACTTGCCCGCTGAACCGGGGGTGTTAGCGCACCCTCGGTTCTTTTAATATACACATTTTACTCGCTGATTTCAAGTGGGCTATTTTCCCTGAGCCGCGAAAATAGTAATCGCCCTCCCAACTCACCTTTCGATTCAGAATCCTTTATCACCCTAAAAGCAATGACTTCACCGCCGCCACTGCCGCCTCGACATCGATGAATGTGTTGAAATGGGAAAAAGAAAACCGCACCGCTCCCCGGTTTTCAGTGCCAAAACGCTTATGCAGGAGCGGAGCGCAATGCGCTCCGGACCGCACAGCAATCTTAAATCTGTCGGAAAGCTCCGCCGCCGCCTCATTTGAATCCATATCGCCAATATTCAAGGTGACAATTGGCATCCTAACGTCCGCCTCAAAATCACCGTAAAATGCCAGGCGAGATTCACCGGCCAGTTCCTCATGAAAGGTGCGGGCCAGAACTCCGGCTTCCGTCAGTAGCATATCCGGCCCCATCTCACGCACATAATCCAGCCCGGCCTCCAGCGAAGCCAGCCCGTGGCCGTTGAGCGTCCCGGCCTCCAGCTGATCAGGCAGTTCTGAAGGCTGAACGGTCTCAAATGACCGGCTGCCGGTACCGCCCACCATCAAAGGTTTAGGGTGAAAACGCTCGCTCAGGCACATCCCGCCCGTGCCCTGAAGTCCATACAAAGCTTTGTGGCCGGTGAAACACAAAGCGTCTATCCGGCACTGGCGCATGTTGATGTTGATCAAACCTGCTGTCTGGGCCGCGTCCACAATGAAATAGGCCCCGTATTCCTCACACAAGCGCCCGATTTCATATATGGGCACCACATTGCCAGTCAAATTCGAGGCGTGCCCCAGAACCACCGCCGTGGTATCCTCCCGGAAAGCCCTGGCAATGTCGTCCACCGTATAACAGCCTTTTTCATCGACCGGCACAACCGTCACTTTATCTTTCAAAAATACCGGCCGCAGAACGGAATTGTGCTCCGCTTCCGTGGTAATGATATGTCCGTCAATCGAGGCCAGGGCCACATTCAGCGCCTCAGTTACGTTTTTGGTAAAAACCACTCGCTTTGAATCCGCGCAATTGAAAAAACCAGCCAGCTTCATCCGCGTGTATTCCACACAGCGCCCGGCCGTCAGGGCGAAGTCGTGCGCGCTTCGCGAAGGATTGCCAAAATCATCCATGGCCCTTATCACCGCCCGCCGGACGCATTCCGGCTTGGGAAAACTGGTGGCCGCGTTATCGAGATAGATCATTGAAAAACCTTCTCATTGTAATAGATTTTTGCTATTATAATACAGACTCGAAATATTGCACAGGGTGCGCTATGAACTTTCTTTCCACTTGCACCTCCGGCGGCTGCGGGGCCAAAATCGGCCCGGCCGAACTGAGCGAAATTTTACACCAACTGCCCCTCTTCCAAAACAAGGATCTGCTGGTGGGCTTCGAATCCTCCGATGACGCGGCGGTCTGGCGTCTGTCGCCGGAGGCGGCGGTGGTCTCCACAGTCGATTTCTTCCCGCCAATGGTCGATTCGCCCCATCTGTTTGGCCGCATCGCCGCCGCCAATGCCATGAGCGATATATATGCCATGGGCGGGCAGGTTCTTTTCGCCCTCAACCTTGTCTGCTTTCCGCAGCATTTAGATAAAGAAGTGTTAGGACAAATTTTACTTGGTGGAGCTGAAAAAGTCAAAGAGGCTGGCGCGGTCCTCTGCGGCGGGCACTCCATTTATGATCATGAGCCCAAATATGGCCTGGCTGTAACCGGTCTGGTCCACCCAGACAAAATACTTCGCAACAACACCTGCCGTGAGGGCGACTGCCTGATTCTCACCAAGGCGCTGGGAGTTGGCTTGATAATGTCGGCCGTCCGGGCCGGGGCGGCGACGGATGAGGAATATCAGGCGGCCGCCGCCTCTATGGAACGCCTCAATAAATACGCCGCCGAAAAATTGAGCGGCTTCCCGGTGAACGCCGCGACCGATGTGACCGGCTTCGGCCTTCTGGTCCATGCCAGCGAAATGGCCGGGGCGGACAAAAGCCTGACTATCAACTTTGATTCACTGCCGATACTGCCGGGAGCCACGAAGCACGCGGCCGACTATCTGGCGACGGCAGCCGGCCAGCGCAACAGAAACCATATTCAGGGACGGGTGGTCCTGGAAGGACTGACCCCGGCCCAGGAGGAAATACTGTTCGACCCGCAGACCTCCGGGGGTCTGTTGATCAGCCTCCCGGCCGGGCGGGGAGAGGAGCTGTGTGACCTGATAAGAAAAGACGACCCTGCCGCCGCCATTATAGGCATGGTCGGGGGCCGGGAAGATTACTCAGTGATGGTTTTATAAAGACAGGAAGGGCACGTTATGACGACAATAAACATGGTGGGCAAACCCTGCCCTATTCCGGTGATTGAAGCGAAAAAGGCGATCAAGGCGGCCGTGCCGGGTGAAAGTGTTTCCATTCTGGTGGATAATGACATTTCCCGGCAGAATCTGGAAAAAATGGCCACCGGGCTGGGCCACGCCTTTGAATACAAAAAAACCGAAGACAACAATATTCTGGCGACCATCACCTTGGAAGCGGAGTGCAGGATCATCAGCGATGACGAAACGGGTCTGGTGGTGGTCATAGGCCGCGATGAAATGGGCGGCGGCAGCCAGGAACTGGGAAAAACGCTGATGAAAAGCTTTATCTTTTCCCTGACCGAGCTGGATTACCCGCCGGAGCATCTTCTATTTTTCAATGGCGGCGTTCATCTGACCACTGAGGGTTCCAACGCTCTTGATGATTTGGCCGCCCTGGCGGAGAAAGGGACGCTCATTTCAAGCTGCGGGGCCTGTCTGAACTACTATGGACTGACTGAAAAACTAAAAATCGGCAACGTCACCAATATGTATGCCATTGCCGGGACCATGGCTCAGGCCAAAAAACTCATAAATATGTAAAAATCATGGAAGTCGTCTTCACTTTTCATACCACCCATGCGGCCATTAGCGGCGAGAGGGTGTTGCTTGAAAATGGTGTGAAGGTTAAAGTCATGCCGCTGCCCTCTTCCCTTGGAGCGGGCTGCGGGCTGTGCCTGAGGGTGGATGACTCTGAACTGGAAAAATCGCGTCAGCTTATGGCCGCCGAAAATATCGAACCGGAAGATATCTACGACAAGACCACCGAACAAAACCAAACCCTCTACCGCCGCCGCCGGGCTGGGCCCGGACCCCATGTCTAGGTGAGCCCTTCCCGTAATAGTGAATTTTGGCGGCCATCATCGTATTAAGAGCGTTGCCCCTTGACTGTAATCGTGTCCACAGCCAAGGGGGCAGCGTTCTTAGAGCTTGTTCGTAAATAAAGGCTTTTGTTCTCTGGCTAGGCGCGAGTGTTTTTTAATTTGATGTCGGCCACATCCTCCGGCGAGACATGATTATAAGCCTCTTTGACTTCGTCAGCCGTCACCAGGAAGGTAGTCCTGGAACAGCCGTCGAATTTCTGATTGTAGTTAAAAAGGCTCTGGTCGCCGTTCTGGCCCACGTCCTCTATTATTTCCGCAACAGTCCGCCAATTCGTCTTCAACTTTCCGCCGCGCCTCCGATGTCAGACGATGTCCGGTCCAGGTGAGGAACTGGGCCTCAGCCTGCCCCAGGAACATCGCCAGACCCCCGATAGTCCGCCAGCCCGCCTGCACAGCCTCACGGAGGAATCTTGTTTCAAGCGGCGTGTAGACAGTATCATAGGCCAGTCCGCTCCGCCCGGAAAACATTTCAGAAGGGTATGGCGTTTCGTTGACATGCTGGCCCTTCATGCCCAGTGGGGTCACATTAATCACCAGATCAGCCGGAACGTCCAGCCGGTCAGACCAGGGTACCTGTTTAAAGTCAAAGGCGGCGGAAAAATCAGCCGGCATTTTTTTAGAAACATAGGCCACGGTTATATCGGTCAATCCCAGTTCCCGTAGGCCAGCCACCACAGCCCGGCAAGCCCCGCCCGCCCCAAGGACCAGAGCGCGGCATGGCGCGTCAGGCGTCAAAGCTCCGCGCAGCGGCTCCATGAAGCCGAGCACATCGGTATTGTCGCCGCAGACGTTGCCGTCACGGAGGTAAAGGAGGTTGACGGCCCCTATGGCGCGGGCCCGCTCACTGACTTCATCCAGGAAGGGGATGACAGCCTCTTTATGGGGGATGGTGACACAGCAGCCCTGAATTTTTAACAGGCGGAAAGATTCCATAAAGGCCGGCAGTTTTTCCGGCTCGATGGCCCAAGGCAGGAGGACCGCTGGAATATTGAGCATTTGAAAAGCCGTGGTGTGAAGCATCGGACTGAGGCTGTGCGAGACAGGATAGCCGATGATCCCATATAATTTATCAACAGGGGGAGTGTACATTTTCCTTCAACCTGACGGCCGGTGAGGCCAATTATTTCCCGATGGGATTCTGCGTTTATGTTACAGAATTTTTTGAAAGAGTCAAACTTATTATGTATATGAATTATATACAATAAGCTTGTTTGTAAGTGGGGGCTGTGATAAAGTCGCCGAAACATATATGGAGATGTGTGATATGAAAATTTGCAAGGCGGAAAGTTATGACTATGCGGCAATGCTGGAGATATGGGAAAGGGCTGTCCGGGCCACCCATAGTTTTTTAACTGAAACCGATATAGAGGAACTGCGGCCCCAGGTCAAGGAAGCCTTTCAGGCGGTGGGTGAGTTATATGCGCTTCATCTGGATGATGGGCAGGCCGCCGGGTTTATGGGATTGACCCCGCCTGATGGTGACAGGCGGGCCAAGCTGGAAATGCTGTTTGTCGATCCGGCGTATCACGGCCGGGGCCTTGGTTACGAGTTGACCTGCCATGCTCTGGAGAAATATCCCGACCTGGATGTGGATGTGAATGAGCAGAATCCGAAAGCGGCGGCTTTTTATGAGAAGTGCGGCTTTGTGGTGATTGGCCGCTCTGAGATTGACGGAGAGGGGCGGCCCTTCCCTCTACTGCACCTTCGAAAGGCCCCCAGTGTATCAATCGCTTGAAAAATGAGAATGGAGTGCGGCCTTGTGGCCGCGCGATTAAATGACTTGGCCCGAAGGGCCAACCAAAGGGTTCCACCCTCTGGACTCCGGCTGGGGGAGGGCCCACGCGGGCCCTACCCCAGACCCCACCCGCGCCAGGGGGGCGGAGCCCCCTGGACCCCCAAGAGGTCAGGGTCAGCTTCAACTTTCCCCTTCCCGCATCGCCGCAACTCGCTTCGCAAGCTCAGCTCAGACAAGCGGCGACGCTTCATACTGCCTCGGCTTCTGGTGCTATAGGCAGTTTTACGTTGTGCTGTAACATTCCGCGATAGGCAGCTTCATCGGCTGAGTGGTAGTTCACGTATGTTCGGCTTAAATCCGCTTACCCTTAAAGGCCCTTTCCAGTGCTGGTTGTGCGTCTCTCCGCCACCTATCGCTTTTCAATGAGTTGATCATTAAAAAAAGACGGCCAAGTCTCACCATTACAGCGCTGGAAAAGCTATTGGAGGGGAAAAAGTAATCAGCCGAACATACGTGAAGCAGCAATCATCCAATGAAACTGCCTATAGCAAAATGTAACAACCCAATGTGAAGCGGCCGACAGCGGTTAAAGCGGAAGCGGTATGAAGCGTCGCCGCTTGTCTGAGCTTCGTACTCGAAGCGAGTTGCGGCGATGCTGGAAAAAGTAAGTTGAAGCCGACCCAGACCTCTTGGGGGTCCAGGGGGCTCCGCCCCCCTGGCGCGGGTGGGGTCTGGGGTAGGGCCCGCGTGGGCCCTCCCCCAGCCGGAGTCCAGAGGGTGGAACCCTTTGGTTGGCCTTTCAGGCCAAGTCCTTTTATCGCGCGGCCGAAGGCCGCTTTCCTTCACTCTTAAAAAGCCCCACCTTGTGCTAAAACACTTGACCTTTGTAAAATAAAGAAATAATAATACAAAATCAAACTCTCCGGCTGGCCGGGCGACGAACAGGCGTCAACGGATGGCCGAGAAAAAATTTTCTAAAAATCAGAAAGGTTTTTTATGGCTCCGATTTCAGTTTTAGTTCATGGGCTGGGCAACATCGGAAGATGTGTCATTCAATCAGTGGAAACCGCACCCGACATGGAGTGTTTAGGCGTGGTGCGCACACCATCGTCAGTCGGCAGCAAAACTCTTGACTTGCGCGGCGTTCAGGACTTCGACAGCCTTGAATCTTTGATTAAAGCCAAAGGCAAACCCCAGGTGGCCATTATTTGCGGCCCCTCCCGCCTGGTTCCCGAAGACGCGGAACGTTATCTCAAAGCCGGGCTTAATACAGTCGACAGCTTTGATATTCACGATCAAGTGCCCGCTCTGGTGGAAAAACTCGGCCGCACGGCAGTTGAAGCCGGAAGCGCCGCCATCACCGCCGCCGGCTGGGACCCCGGCACAGACTCTGTCATGAGAGCCATCTTCGAAGCAATGGCCCCGGCCGGAACCACCTTCACCAACTTCGGGCGAGGCCGCTCCATGGGCCATTCCGTGGCGGCCAGAGCCATTAAAGGCGTAGCCGAGGCCACCTCCATCACCATTCCAATCGGAGGCGGACGGCACTCCCGCCTAGTCTATGTTCTGCCGGAGGCCGGGGCCGCCAAAGAGGAGATAAAATCCCTTCTGGCCTCTGATGACTATTTCAGCCATGATCCATTGGATGTACGCTTTGTTGACAGCCGGGCTGAGCTGGAAGCGGTGGCCGACAATTCTCACGGCGTGCTGATGGAGCGTATCGGCTCGTCCGGCCAAACCTCCAATCAGCGGCTCAGCTTCGATATGCGTATCGACAACCCAGCCCTGACAGCCCAGGTGCTGGTCTCTTCGGCCAGGGCGACCACCCGTCTGAATCCCGGCAGTTATACGCTCATTGACGTGCCCCCGGTAGCTTTGCTGCCCGGTGACCGCATGAGGCATGTGGCACGTCTGGTCTAAGCCTTCTCGAAGACGGCAATAAACAAAGCCCCCGAAGGATGAAACCTTCGGGGGCTTGGCTGTTTGATTATGAAAGAAAGCGGCGGTCAGCTTTTCATGGTCGCTTTCAGTTTCTTGGCCATATCCATTTCCGGGTTCATTTCCAGAGCCTTATCCAAAAGGGCATGCGCCTGGGCAACGTCACCCTTTTCATAGGTGGCCCTGGCAATGTTGAAAATCAGATTTTCATCGTCTTCAGCCAGATTGAAAGCTTTTTGATAAAACTCAATGGCCTGATCATACAGTTCCAGGCTTCTGAGCTCTATGCCCAGTTCGTTGAAAAAATGCTTGTTCTCCGGGGCCAGCACATTGTCCTGCTTGGCCAGATTGCCAAAAACCTCTGAAGCTTTCTGGATCTCACCCGTCTCCACATAGAGCTTTCCCAAACCAAAATTGGCCCGGACGTTTTCCTCATCCAGCTTCAGGGCCTTGCTGTATTCAAACTCGGCACTGTTGTATTCCTTGCGGGCCACATGATGCTCGGCTGTGGCAATGGCTTTCTCGGTGGCCAGATCTTTGGGGGTGGCTTTCTTTTGAAATTTTTCCGGCTCATAGGTAAAACGCTTGAGGAACTCCTCAACCTTCACCTTTTCCACCAGCGGCATGGGGTCGCCATACATATCCAGAATCTGGACGGACATGGTGTTTTCGTCTATCTGGGTACATTTGTAATAGTCAACGATGGTCTGGGTGCGGCTGGTGCCCATGGTCCCGATTTTCTGAACTTTAGTCTCGGAATACACACCCTCTGGAATGCTTGGCATATCTCAATCCTTTTTTCAGATTAATCGGCAATAACAGCGCTGAAAACCAGGGGTTCGCCGCCGTCGTTGGCCAGCCCGTGGCCCTCGCCCCGGCGAGTCAAAGTCACATCGCCAACAGTCACGGCGTAGGTTTTTTTGTCGTTATCAGTATAGATGCCCCGGCCACTGACGATTATGTAGATCTCCTCATCGTTTTCATGCACATGAAAACCAATGGAAGCGCCCACAGGCAGGGTCATTTCGCCGATCATCTTAAAACGCGTATCCTGAGGACGTTCTTCAGCCTTAAAGGGGTGGCGGCCGCGAATTTCGCCCTCCCCGCCCTGAGCCTTTTCGCGGACGGTCTGAACCGCGTCTTTACCATAAAAAATCATTGATCTGTCCTTTCACCATTATCTAATGTCCAGGGCCGCCCACAACTGAGACTCGGTCAGCCCTTCAATTTTAACTATTTTGCGCCGCCCGGTCTGCCCGGCCACCAAACTTATTCTGTCTGATGTAACGCCCAGAGTCTTTGCCAGAAATTTTACCAGGGCCGCATTGGCCGCTCCGTCCACGGGCGGCGCGGCTATCCTGATCTTCAAATCTTCGCCCTGCATGCCTACCAGTGCGTCTTTACCGGCTCTGGGTGATAAAAGAACCCGCAGGTGCACCGCGGCAACGGAATCAGAAGCCATAACCGCCCATCTGGGCCACACTCCGGCCAATCCAGGAACCGACCAGAGCATAAAGCGACTTCAGCAGCACCTGCTGGGCCAGAATAACCACCAGGAGAAACACCAAGGCCCGAAAGTCAAGGCCGCCGGGGCCGCGCGGGAAGAAGCCGCGCAAGGGGGCCAGAAGCGGTTCGGTCAGGCCGTAGACGATCAACACCAGCGGGTTATAGGGGGCCGGGTTCACCAGCGACATAACCAGCCGGGCGATCATGGCGATAATCAGAATCCAGGCGATGGAATCCATAAAACTGACCACGGCCATAGCCAGAAGGGGCAGCAGCACCGTCACGGGCGCGCCGTAGCCTATCAGAATCAAGCCCTTGCCGACCACATAGCCGCCCAGCCCCACCCCGATGATAACCAGAATAGGAGAAAAATCAATGCCGCCCAGGGTGAAGGGGATTATTTTCCGGGCTCTGTTCAGGAGCGGATCGACCATTTTGGACAGAAACCGCATAACCGGGCTGTAAGGATTGGGATTGATCCAGGTTAAAAGCACTCTGGCAATAATCACCCAGACATAGATATTGCAAGCGAAATATATGATATTGCCCAAAATTGCCAGAATTGGGGTGGAAGTGTCGAGGGGTGCCAAGGAAGCCTCCGTTCAGCGGCGCGGGTCGAAAGGGCCGCGAGATTTAGCGGTTTTCATAAAAACTTCATTCATTAGAGGATTATACCCCGGCCAGCCTGATTTTTCCACTTCTTTCAGATTTTTTGATTCAAATCAAGGCCTGTCCTGAAAGAAGTGTTTATATTATAGTCAGAAAGAGACAGGCGACGCGGCCAAGGCCGCCGCCCCAAGGAGGAAACCATGACCGACCGGACCAATAATACGCGTGATATAATTCAGATCGACGAAGACCTCTGCAACGGCTGCGGCCAGTGCATAACCGGCTGCGCGGAGGGAGCCCTGGCCCTGGTTGACGGCAAGGCCAAGCTGGTCAGCGATATTTACTGCGACGGCCTGGGCAACTGCCTTGGCCACTGCCCCACCGGCGCACTGACGATCATTCAGCGTGAGGCCCCTGATTTCGATGAGGAAGCGGCCATGGAAAGGGTTGAGGCCATGAAAAAGCCCGCCTCCGGCGGCTGCCCCGGCTCACGGGCCAGGGCCTTGAAACCGCTGCCGACGGCCGGTCAACCCGCGCCTGAAGCGCAAAAGGCTTCCGGCCTGGCCTCCTGGCCCATTCAGCTCAAGCTGGTTCCCCCGGCCGCCGAGTTTCTCGATACTCCCGTCCTGACCCTGGCTTCGGACTGCTCGGCCTTTGCCGGCCCGGCTTTCCATCAGACCTTTTTATCCGAAGGCTATCCTCTGATAATAGCCTGCCCCAAGCTGGATGAAGTGGAACCCTATATTGAAAAAATGGCCGCCATTCTCAAGGGACACCCCCAGATAAAGGAGCTCCGAATACCAATGATGAGCGTTCCCTGCTGTGGCGGGCTGGGCTATATCGCCACCCAGGCCCTCAAAAAATCCGGCCGCGAAAGCGACGTGTCGGTCAGAACCTGGATAATAACCCCTCAGGGTGAAATAACTGAGGAATCAATACGTTAAAAACCTGATCTTGCAATCATCGGCCAGATGATTACCATAATCAGTGGAAACGCGGAACTCCGGGCCACACACTGCCCGGAGCTGAAAGGGAGCAAATTATGGCTGTTACCATGTGTCCGGGCCAGAACACGGCTTTCTGGCGGCCCGGTGATATTTTTGATATAACCTGCCCCAATTGCGGCGCTGAAGTCGAATTCTTCAAGGATGAGGCCCGCCGCCGCTGCCACGGCTGCGGCCAGGTGTTCGCCAACCCCAAGCTGAATGAGGGCTGCGCCAAATGGTGCAAGTATGCCGATAAATGTCTGGGAATCAACCCTGAGGTGATGAAAGCGGCCAATCCCGATGAAAAGTTCAATGAGGAAGATGATAAGGTTGTGAAGGCTGGGGGGCAGTCAGTTCAAATCTAAACTCATGCCAGAGTGAAATTTGTAATGCCCCTGCCAAACGGCCCGCGCTATCCTAGCGCGGGCCGTTTTTTTATATAAAACCGCTAGTTATCCACCCGCAAAAGCACTGGGTCTTTCAATTTGACAGCCGCGTTAGGATTTTGTATAATTTACTAATATTTACGTTTATTTTCAAAATGTTAAAAAGACATGCCATCTCTAAATTTCTATATACCCCACCTTAATATCCGTATCAAATCAACTTCCGAGCTCAATTGGTTACCCAAGGCTATTCATGGAATCCTCTTTCCCCCAGCGGCTTGTCAGATCAAGGAGCAACGAAATGGGCCGGGCCTCTTTTCTGTTGCACTTGATATGATAAGCCGCTCCTCTCCGCGGGCTGTTTGGTCCGCATTCACTTCAAAACAACCCAGGTAGTGTTGCAATGCTTAAACGTTTCGGTATTGTGGGGAAAATTGTCCTGCTCATCGTTTTTCTGCTGCTGATAACCTCCATGGCGATTATTTATGTTAACCGCTGGTTCTATGAGCGCGACATGCGGGCGCAGATAGAAAAAGTGCAGTTGCCTTTAATGTCCAACAGTATTATGCCCTTTGTGGATTCCACCATTATGGAGCCGGCCCGGGCCCTGATGCTGATGGCCAAAAACCCTTTCTTGCTCGATTGGATGAGGCGGGGCGAACTGGACAGCGAAGAGGAAACCATCTATCAGATGCTGGAAACCTTCGCCAATCAATATAATACCCTCGGGGCCAATGTGATCTCGGAAAAGACGAGAAAATACATGGATTTTCTCGAAGGCAAAAGAAATCCCCTGACCGTGACTGACAAAGACGGCTGGTTTCATGAGTTCCGGGACATGAACACGCCCGTAGGCATAAAAGTTTATGTAGGTGACGAATTCTGGGGCACCAAGGCTTTTATCAATGTCAGGATGGAGCTGGAGGGCCAGTGGCGTGGGATTGTCTCGGCCTCCATCAACCTGGAAACGTTTGCCAAAAAGCTCAATAGCATGAAAGTCGGTAAAAACGGGGCCGTTTTCATGATCGACAATACCGGCGTCCTGCGCTTCATTGAGGACAAGCAATATTTCGACAAACCCGTGGCGGAGGTTTTTCCCGCCTACCAGGAACACTGGTCTGAAATAACCTCCGCCGACAGCACCACATTTTCCTATTTCAAAGACGGCATTGAACGAGTGGCCATTGTCACCAAGGTGCCCGGTCTGGGCTGGTATCTGGTCTCAGAGGCGGCTATGGACGAATTTCAAGCCTCCATCCGCCGCTCTATGCTGACCACCATTAGCATTTCAGCCGTCCTGATTGTCCTGAGCTGCCTTTTCGGCCTCTATTTCGCTGGAACCATCACTCGCCCGCTCAACGACATCACCAACGGCCTCTTGACCGAAGCCGACAACATGTCGGCTCTGGCCTCCAAAATATCACGGGCCAGCGCCAACTTGGACCAAAGCGCCGTGACCCAGTCTTCCGTGGTGGACGGGGCCAATGCCTCCATTGGCGAGATGTCCAATTTCATCGTCAAAAATGCTGACGACACCAGAGAAGTGATGAATCTGATGAGGAAAAGTGATGATGAGGTGCAAGCCGGGCTATCGGCCATCAGCCAGATGACCCAGGCTATGGACGACATCAATCGCTCTTCGTCTGAAATAGAAAAAATTCTGAAAGCCATTGAAGACATTGCTTTCCAGACCAACCTTCTGGCCCTGAACGCGGCTGTGGAGGCGGCCAGGGCGGGCGAAGCCGGGCAGGGATTCGCGGTGGTGGCGGAAGAAGTCCGAAACCTGGCCCAGCGTTCGGCCACGTCGGTCCATGAAACTGCCAGCCTGATTACCGAATCCGGCCATAGAATCGGCCGGGGCCTGACCATCGTCTCCGAGCTGGACGGCAAATTCAAGGTCATAACCGAAACGCTTCGCATCATTGAAAACATGGTGGAAAAAATCGGCCACGCCACTTCCGAGCAGACCCAGGGCATTGATCAAGTTAATCAGGCCATGAGCGAAGTGGACCAGAACTCCGACAAAACCGCCAACGAAGCCAACGTCATGACCCAAATAAGCACCGACGTTATTCAGGGTGTGGAACATTTGAGATTGAATATCGAACTTTTGGGCCAATTGCTGAACAGAAAGTTATAAAGCGTTTGGGCCGCCGGAAGCTGGGGATTGTTTTTGTCCCGGCTCCGTTCCGGGGGTCTTTAGTCACGGAGCCGGGACAAAAACAATCCCCAGCTCCCGGCTACCACTCAGCCAGGCACACTTTTCAGGCTGGGGGAAGCCGACCAGGCAGCCGCCGGGAGAAATGTTTTTGCCCGGTTCCGTGACTAAAAACCCCCGGAACGGAACCGGGCAAAAACATTTCTCCCGGCGGCGGTCACCAGTCACCGTAAATATTGACTGCGGGCGGAAAATAAAAAGTTGCGGACGAACGGGGCAAGGCTAGCTTGCCCCGTTCGTGTTTTTTCAGGCGGTTGTCATCTGAGAATGCAGCTTGAAATCAGCCGTAATAGAAGAAATTTCATCTAACATTTTTATGGGATAGGTAAGGTGCTCCCCCAAAAATTGAAGAATCTCGCCGTTTACGGCAGTATCCTCAAAGACATTTTTCAACAGGAAAGATATCACCTTGAAATGGGTTATGGTTTTATTTAAAAGCTCGTGCAGACTATCAGCCGCGAATTCATCCATCACTTCCTCTTCAGCACGAATGGCGAAACCAGGGATACTGTAGCAACGGATTTGTTCGGGCTTCTTTTTGGTCTTAGCGGGGGGATCTTCAGGTTCGAAATCTGTTTCTTCGTCGAAATCAGGTTCCGGCGGCGATTGAGTTTGCGCGGTCAAGGTCAAGAGGACATCAACAACCTCTTGTAATCTTTCTGCCAGAATGCTGATTGTTTCAGGGGTTGGTTGTAGAGTGGGAAGCGGCGTTTCCGGTTGGCGTTGAACCTTGCGTGACATAATAAACCTCGTGTTTTTTTGGTGACCTCAAAATAAAGGCCGGGAGCCCAAAACCGCACGAACGGCGGAGGGTATTTAGGGCAAGCCCCTGGACATTTCCCTCGCACTCCCGGCCCAAGATGCACTTAGGTCGTGAAAAAACCACATAGCTACGGCTGTGGCTTACCGTCGTGATAAAGGTGTTTTGGGCACCTTATAAAATTTAACCATAACCGAGTTAATTCGTCAATAGCAGTTGAGAAGAAATGTTTTTGCTTGCAAGATGAAAAACCCGCTGCACCGGCTTGAGCCGGTGCAGCGGGTTGCTTGTCAAAGGAAAGAGGCTATTTTTAATGCGCGGCTACAGGTTCCTCAGGGGTGGGAACTGAAGCCACCGGCTGGGTTTTCGGGGCCGGGTCTTTGAAAATGCTCTCGCCCTTTTCCAGCACCAGAGCCACCGGCAATACTTCCTCAACATGGTTGACCGGGACTATTTCCAAATTCTTCAGAATGCGTTCCGGGATGTCCTTCAGGTCTTTCTCATTTTCCTTGGGGATGATGATGGTCTTCATCTCTCCTCTATGGGCGGCCATGATCTTTTCCTTCAAACCGCCAATAGGCAGAACCCGCCCGCGCAGAGTCACCTCACCGGTCATGGCCACGTCGCGCCGCACCTTTCTTTTGGTCAGGGCGGAAACAAGGCCGGTGGTCAGGGTGATGCCGGCGGAGGGGCCGTCTTTGGGAATGGCCCCTTCGGGAATGTGGATGTGGATGTCCACCTTGCGGTGGAAACCAGGCTCCAAACCCAGCTTCTCGGAAATGGAACGCACATAGCTCAGCGCCGCCCGGGCCGACTCCTGCATCACTTCGCCGAGCTTGCCGGTGAGGATGAGGTTGCCCCGGCCGGGCATGATCAGAACTTCCGTGGTCAGAGTGTCGCCGCCCACTTCCGTCCAGGCCAGGCCGGTGACCACGCCGACTTCATCGGCCTCTTCAATAATGCCATAGCGGTATTTGGGAATACCCAGATACTGATTGACGTTTTTGCCGGACACCTTCACCGGCTTGTCTTCCGGGTTTTTCAAGGTTTCACGGGCCATCTTGCGGCAGATGGAGGCAATTTCGCGTTCCAGTCCGCGCACGCCCGCTTCCTTGGTGTAGCGGCGGATAGTGGTCAGAATGGCGGTGTCGGTGATGTCGACCTGATCGGATTTCAGGCCATTGGCCTCAACCTGCTTTTTGATAAGGAAATTTTTGGCGATATTCAGCTTCTCGTCTTCCGTGTAGCCGGAAATGCGAATAATTTCCATGCGGTCCTGCAAGGGGCCGGGGATGGAATAGAGGCTGTTGGCCGTGGTGATGAACATGACTTCCGAAAGGTCATAATCCATATCCAGATAGTGGTCGCCAAATTTGGAATTCTGTTCCGGGTCCAGCACTTCCAGAAGCGCGGCCGAAGGATCGCCCCGGAAGTCAGTGGACATTTTATCCACTTCGTCCAGGCAGAAAACCGGATTAGAGGTCTTGGCCTTTCTGAGGCTCTGGATGATTTTGCCGGGCATGGCTCCGATATAGGTACGGCGGTGGCCGCGAATCTCGGCCTCATCCCGCACGCCGCCCAACGACAGGCGCACGAAGTTGCGGCCCAGGGAACGGGCCACCGAACGGGCCAGAGAAGTCTTGCCCACGCCCGGAGGGCCGACCAGACAAAGAATGGGGCCGCGGTTCTTTTTCACCAAACTCTGAACAGCCAGATATTCCAAAATACGCTCTTTGGGTTTCTCCAGGCCGAAGTGGTCTTCGTTCAGAATTCTTTCAGCGTCTTTGATGTCCAGGGTGTCGCGGCTGCGTTCAAACCAGGGCAGAGCCAGAATCCAATCGATGTAGTTGCGCACTACCGTGGCTTCCGCGCTCATGGGCGACATCATCTTCAGCTTCTTCAGCTCGTGGCGCACCTTTTGCCCGGCTTCCTTGGAAAGGCGGCGGCGTTTGATTTTCTCTTCAAGCTCGGCAACTTCATTTTTCATGTCGTCGCTGTCGCCCATTTCTTTCTGAATGGCGCGCATCTGCTCGTTGAGATAATATTCCTTCTGGGTCTTCTCCATCTGCTTTTTGACGCGGGTCTTGATTCGCTGTTCTATCTGCAGAACCTCGATCTCACTGCGCATCAGCTCATAGAGAGCCTCCATCCGGGCCAGGGGGCTGATAAGGGTCAGCAGCACCTGCTTGTCCTCCAGCTTCAGCGAAAGATGATTGACCATGCTGTCGCAAAGCTGGGAGGGTTCCTTAATGGCCGCAACCGTTGAGACGATTTCCGGCGGAATCTTTTTATTGATCTTGGCATAGGCCTCAAAGGTTGAGTTCAGGCTTCTGACCAGCGCCTCCACTTCCAGAGGCGGCTCGTCGGGTTCAACCAGGCTTTCCACTTCCACATAAAAGAAATCCTGATTGTCGATAAATTTATCAATGCGCCCGCGCTGCTTGCCTTCCACCAGGGCCTTGACCGTGCCGTCCGGCAGGCGCAAAAGCTGAAGCACCGTGCCGATGGTGCCTATTTCATGGATGTCCTCTTCCTGGGGCTCGTCCACCTTGGCTTCTTTCTGGGTGCATAGGAAGATGCTCTTCTCCAGGCTCATGGCATGTTCCAGGGCCTTGATGGATTTCTCCCTCCCCACAAAAAGCGGCACCACCATATGAGGGAAAACCACCACATCGCGAAGCGGCAGAAGCGGCAGATGCAGCTTCTGTCCCGGTATTTTCGCGGACTTTGTTTTGTTGGAGCCAAAAATCATATAACACCTTAATAAGGTGGCAAGACCCGGAAGAAATTCCCGGACGAGCCTTTAGCGCGCCAGACTGCCCTGCTCGCGCATTGCGCCCCGGTGGGGCATTGAGGATTCTTTTTGAACAGCCGGAGCGCGGCTGCGGGGGTTGCTCCCCGGCGGGGAGTTGGTTGGCAATGAGGCCGGAACAGCCCGTTCCGGCCTCATTTCAGCACTCAGGCCACATCGCTTTCGATTTTGGCCGGTTCGCTTTCAAACATTTCCAGCTTGGCCGGTTCACTGTCATAAATAATGATGGGTTCTTCCTTTTTCAGAATAACTTCATCAGATATGAGGCATTCCCGCACTTTTTCCATGGTCGGCAGGTCATACATGATGTCCAGCATGGCCGCCTCCAGAATGGAGCGAAGGCCTCGGGCGCCGGTTTTGCGCTTCAGGGCTTCTTTGGCCACCGCCACCAGAGCTTCTTCGGTAAATTTCAGTTCCACGCCTTCATAGCGGAACAGCTTCTGATACTGGCGCACCAGCGAGTTTTTAGGCTCTTTGAGGATACGAACCATGGCTTCCTCATCCAGCTCGCCCAAGGTGGCCACCACCGGCAGACGGCCGACGAATTCCGGTATCAGGCCGAACTTCAACAAATCTTCAGGCTGGCAGTCGATCAAGACTTCGCCCACGCTTCTTTCATCTTCATTTTTCAATTCGGCCGTAAAACCCATGGTTTTGACACCAACACGATTCTTAATCATATTGTCCAGGCCGACGAAAGCTCCGCCGCAGATGAAGAGAATGTTGGTGGTGTCCACCTTGGTCAGTTCCTGCTGGGGATGCTTGCGGCCGCCCTTGGGGGGTACGGCGGCAATGGTGCCTTCAATGATCTTCAGGAGCGCCTGCTGCACGCCCTCGCCGGAGACGTCGCGGGTGATGGAGGCGTTGTCGCCCTTGCGGGCCACTTTATCGATTTCATCGACATAGACGATACCCCTGGAGGCCTTTTCAACATCATAATCAGCCGCCTGAAGGAGACTGACGATAATGTTTTCAACATCCTCGCCCACATAGCCGGCCTCCGTCAGAGCCGTGGCGTCGGCGATGGTGAAGGGGACGTTCAGAATGCGGGCCAGGGTCTGGGCCAGAAGGGTCTTGCCGCTGCCGGTGGGGCCGATCAGAAGGATGTTGGATTTTGACAACTCAACATCATCCCCGTCTTCCTGGCTTTCAATGCGTTTATAATGATTATAGACGGCCACGGAGAGAATCTTCTTAGCCTGATCCTGACCAATGACGTAATCATCGAGAATAGCCTTGATCTCATGCGGCTTGGGGATTTGCTGGCGTGAGCCGGCCATTTTTATCACGGGATCGGAGGCCATGATTTCCCGGCACTGTTCGAGACAGAGTTCACAGATATGTATTTTTTCCGGTTCGGGCCCGGCGATCATGCGGACCCCTTCGCGCTGGGGCATGCCGCAGAAGGAGCACGCCGGCGTATCAGGTTTTTCAAAATCTTTGGTTGTCATCTTAGCGACCTGTTCCGCAGCGCCTTGGAAGCGCCGCCTCAAAATCTGGAATTTCAGCGAACGGCCCAAAGGCCGCTCCATTAAAAAAAACTAATCCGGCTGAATATAAGGCCGGTGCGGCTCATTTTCAAGCCCGCTGGGTGATGACGTTGTCAATTAATCCATAATCGCGCGCTTCGTCGGCGGCCATAAAGGTGTCGCGCTCGGTATCGGCCACAATTTTTTCAATGGGCTGGCCGGTATGAGCCGCCAGGATGCGGTTCAGGGCCTCTTTGGTGCGGGCCATTTCCCGGGCCTGGATATCTATGTCGCTGGCCTGCCCGTGAAATCCGCCGGAGGGCTGATGAATCATAATCCGGGAGTTGGGCAGGGCCCCCCGCTTACCTTTGGCCCCGGCCGTCAGGAGCACCGCCCCCATGCTGGCGGCCTGCCCCAGGCAGAGGGTGGCCACATCGGGTTTGATGAACTGCATGGTGTCATAAATGGCCATGCCGGCCGTCACCGACCCGCCGGGGGAATTTATATAAAGGTGAACATCCTTTTTGGAATCTTCGGATTCCAGGAAAATAAGCTGTGAGCAGATGAGGTTGGCCACATTGTCATCCACCGCTGTTCCGAGAAAAATAATCCTGTCTTTCAGCAAACGTGAGAAAATATCGTATGCGCGTTCACCGCGACCGGTCTGTTCCACAACCATTGGTACATACATCAGAAAATTACCCCATAATATTGAGCCTCAGGCTCTCTTGATAAATGTATCGGAAAAAACTTTCATAACTGTACATATAATAAACCTATTGCAAGAAAATACAAGGGGGCAATAGCGGAAATCGGCCGAATAATGGGTGAAAAAAACAACATCGTGGCAATTTTTGACCGGTTGAAGGTAAAAATCGGCCTTATCTTCCTCCGTGATGCACTCATGCAATTCAGGTGCCATGAGTCAAAGAATCAGCCGAGGGTCACATCCATGACCATCATGATGGTAAAACCGAGCAAAACACCCATGGTGGCCATGTCGCCGTGGCCGGATGACTGTGATTCGGGAATGACGTCCTCAACCACCACAAAGATCATGGCCCCGGCGGCGAAAGCCAGCGCGAAAGGGAGGATCGGCTGGGCAACGCCCACAATGGCCGCGCCGCAGACGGCGGCCAGCGGCTCCACCAGACCGGAGAACTGCCCCCAGAGGAAAGCTTTCAGGCGGCTGAAGCCCTCCCGGCGCAAGGGGAGCGAAACGGCCAGCCCCTCCGGCAGGTTCTGGAGGCCAATGCCCAGAGCGAGGCTGACGGCCCCGCCCAGCCCGGCCTCCGGGGAAAACTCAGAGCCAACCGCGCCAAAGCCGACGCCGACGGCCAGCCCCTCCGGTATATTATGGAGAGTGATGGCCATTACCAATAAAATACTGCGCCGCCAAGTGGTGCTGATGCCTTCGACCTGCTCGGTGGCCGGATGGAAGTGCGGCAGAAATTTGTCGACCAGCCGCAGGAAAAGGCCGCCGCACATGAAACCGGCCGCCACCGGCACAATGGCCAATTTTCCCAGATGCCCGCTCATTTCAATAGCCGGATTCAGAAGCGACCAGAAACTGGCCGCGATCATGACCCCGGCCGCGAAGCCCAGGGCCACATCCAGCATTTTCTTGGAGGGCTGACGGGAGAGGAAGACGGCCCCGGCCCCAATGGCTGTCATGCCGTATGTGAACAGGCCCGCCAGAAGAGCGGCCAATACCGGATTGTAGTTGTTCATTGCGACCTCATTTGGCGGTGGGCCGGAGCCGGGGGTTAAAAGGTTTCTTCCTGGTGCCGTATAAAGCTTAAAAATAGGTGAGCGGCGGTTGGCCGCCGTCGGGGGAAATGTTTTCGCCCGTCTCCGTTCCGGTGGTCTTTAGTCACGGAGACGGGCGAAAACATTTCCCCCGGCGGCTACCTGGTCTGCCACAACTGTATTGGAAAGCGTGCATTGCCGAGTGGGAGCCGGACAGAATTCTAATTATAGCTAACTTCGCCGCATATAACAGTGGTCGAGCCATGGATGGCGAGACGGAGCGCCAGCGACTGGTTTTGAAGCCGAAGCGGTAACTCGCGAAGCAAAAACCACGCTTTTTGCGTAGCTGCGAACCAAAAGTTGAAGGGAAAAAGTCATAATTAGATCGCTACAAAAACAATCCCCGGCTTCCGGCGGGTTTCGCTTTACCGCTTAACTAGATTCTGTCAGGATCTGCTCATGGCGCCGTTCATGGGGGGAATGAACTTCAGGCCCAGTATCTTGGGCGGGTTGGGGTTGGCGGCCACGTATTCCCGCGTCCAGGCCCATAAGACCCGGTCCACATAGTATTGCCAGGGTGGCGGAGTCAGGCCGAAAACCCTGGTCAGCTTTTCCGTCGAGAGGCGGGAGTTGGCCGGTCTGACCGCTTTTCGGCCGCTCTCTTCAGTGCTTCTGGGGATTATTTTATCGGGATCGGCCAGAAGGCTCCAGCCCAGGTCAATAGCCCGGCGAACCACATAAATGGCGTATTCTTGCCAATTGACATAGCCGGAGGCCACCAGATTATAGAGGCCGGAGAGATTTTGATCCGAACGCTGGGCCTGATTGAGCGCCAGAGCCGTGACGCTGGATATCAGCTCCACCCCGGTGGGGCTGCCGAACTGATCGGCCACAATGGAGAAATGGTCTTCCTGCCGGGCCAGTTCCAGGATGGTTCTGGGAAAGTTGCGGCCGTGGTGGCCAAAAACCCAACTGGTACGGAAAATCAGGTGACGGCAGCCGCTGGCCATAATGGCCTTGTCGCCGTCAAGTTTGCTTTGGCCATAGACGTTCAGCGGAGCGGTCGCGTCATCTTCCGTATAGACGCCGTCTTTAGTGCCGTCAAAAACATAATCGGTGGAATAGTGGACCAGCCAGGCGTCCAGTTCTTTGGCCAGGGAGGCCAGCATGGCCGGGGCTTCGGCGTTGATAAGCCCGGCCAGTTCCGGCTCATCTTCCGCCTGATCAACCTTGGTATGGGCGGCGGCGTTTATTATCACCCTGGGCTTTATGGTCAGGACCAGCTTACGCAGTTCATCAAGACGCGAGAGGTCAGCCTCTTTCCGGCCGAAATGAAGAACTTTTCCAAGGGCGGAAAGGCTGGCGCCCAGTTCCCAGCCCAGTTGTCCCTGCGCCCCTAAAAGCAGAATAGCCACAATAATCTCCCTGTTCCAGAATAATCAGACTTCACACAACTTTCATTTTTACTATGACTATAGCGGAAAGGTCAATATAAAAAACCCCTTGGCAGGCCGCCTCCATAGTCATGGGGGCACCGCTCTTAATACGATGATGGCCGCCAAAACTAACATCAAGGGAAAAAGCCCCCCAGACATGGGGTCCGGGCCCCGCCCGGTTGGCCTGTAATTTGCTTAATCAACTGTCAACTAAAACTAGACGCCAGCAAACGTCAAAAAACGGACGAGGTAAATCACCATGAACACTACAGACAAACCTAAGGTAACAGTTCTCATCTCCACCTACAACCGCCCCCAGTATCTGGCGGAAGCCATTGAATCTGTTATTAATCAGACCTTCCAGGATTGGGAGCTGATCGTCATGAACGACGGCGGCGTTGATGTGGCCGATGTGGTGGCCAAATTTGCCGATCCTCGCATCATCTATGTTCCCGACGACGTTAACCGCGGCGCGGCCCCTCGCTTCAATCAGGGCCTGAATATGGCCAGAGGCGAATACATCGCCTATCTGGGCGACGACGACACCTATTATCCCAATCACCTTGAGGTGCTGTCCAAAGCCCTGGACGAAAATCCCGAAGCGGCCGTCTCCTATTCCGACCTTTATGCGGCCTCCTCAATCGCCGACCGCCGGACCGGCAAACGCTACATTCTCGACAAACGCATGAGCGTTTCACGCGGTTTCAACCGGGAGTTCATGTTCCATTATAACCATGTTCTTCACGTCAGCCTCATGCACCGGCTGGAAGCGGCCAAACGGGTCGGCGGCTTTGATGAGAACGTCAAGGTCCTCATTGAATGGAGCCTCAACCGCCGCATGGCCTTCCTGTATGACTTCGTGCATGTGGAAGTGCCCACCGGCGAATACCATATGGCCGTTTTCAAATCAGACCGCATCTCCGTGCGCGAACGGCGCGACGATGAATCTTATAAACACAACCTGCGTAAAATCCGCTGCAGCCTGCCCCCGGAACCCTGGACCAAGGTTGACCGTGTGGACCTTCTGTATTTGGTCGATGAGTGGGGTGAAGCCCTGAACGCCCACCTCCGCGAAATTATCGACAACTTCGACCACCCCATGAGGATTCAGCTCATCAACGGCGATATCAACCGTTCGCTGGAATCCATCAACGCCTCCCTGGGGAACCTGACCGAGTTGAAGAACATCACCGTTCTGATGCCGGGTGAAAAAATGAACCGGGCCCAGGCCTATCGCTGGGCGGCCAAGCGCCATAGATGTGACTATCTTTTTCTGGTCACCCCCAAGCTGGCCGCGGCCAAGATGCCCAAGCGCCTGTTCGCCAGCCTTCAGTATATGAAGGATAATGAGGGATGCAAGGCCCTGCGCTGGAATGGGGCCGACGAGGATGAAATTTTCGATTGCCTGATCCAATATGACTATTTTATGAAATGCTCCAACCCCAAGCACGGCCGGACCATCAATCTCAGGGCCATCGGCATATCGCTGGCCAAGGGTTTCAAGTTCGACGCCATGTTCACCGAGTTCAAGGAGCACCGGGCCAAAAAAGAGCACAAGGAATGCCGCCGGGTTCTGGATGAAATACTTAAGGAAGACGCCGGTTTCCCCCATATCCAGTATCTTATCCACTATTTGGCCCCGGTCTGTCTGGCCCAGAGTGATTACGCCACCCTGGAAAAGGAACTGCGCGACCTCATCGCCCGCGGCTACCGGCCGGACAACCTCATCCGCCTGGGCTATATGCTGGGCCGTCAGGGCCGCTGGATTGAAGCCATTGAAACCCTGAAAGAGGCCCTGGCCGCCCACGGCTTGACTGAAGAGGATTTTGAGGCTAACTGCTTCCCGTTCGATTTGGGGCGCGAGCTGTCAGTTTTCCACCTCCTCATCGCCCTTGGCGAAGCCTATGTGGAAATCAATGACCCCGGACAATCGGCCCGCTATTATCATCTGGCCTCCAAAATAAAGAGCGGCAGCCACAAGCCTTTCCTCGGTTTTGCCAAAGTTTATTTCAACGCCGGGCAGCTGGACCGGGCCGAAGTGGCCCTGCAGAAATTGCCGGGCAAAAACGCCAAAGACGACCCCGAGACCCAGCGCATGCTTGGCCGCCTCTGCATCAAGCGCAAGAAGATGGACCTGGCTTTTGAATGCTTCCAAAAAGCCTTTGATCTGGCTCCCGGCGACGAACAGAATGTCGATCCCTTTTATTTCGCCGGCGCGGCCCTCGGTAAATGGGATGAAATGTATAACCCCCTGGCCACCTTCAGCCACCAGAACCCGGAACATGCCATGGGCATGGCCCGCCTGGCCGCCGTCTGCTACAACCTGGGCTCCGATGCCCTGGCCGCCGACGTTGCCGCCAAATGCCTTGAGCTGGAGCCCAACAACCCCATCGCCAAGAGCATTGCCGAGCGCATCAAGGTTCGTGAGGAAAAAGCCAGGGCGGAAGGGAAAGTGGAAGTCGATACCGTCATTGAAGCCGGCGGCCTCAGGCTGGATCTCAACTCGGCGCCGATATCCTGGTAAATGGCCTGAAAATTGCATTTTAAACCAGCGGGCCGGAGGCCACGGCAATTCCGGCCTAATGGTTTAACAATTTCAGACCGATAATGTAAGTAAGCGGTAAAGTCGGAGAGGCACTATGGCAACGACAGCAGCATCAAACACCATATCAGGGCAAATCAAGTGGACCGGTCTGGCTTCAGACACCGACTTCGGCTCGGTGGTGACGGCTTTGATAAACACTGAGCGTCGTGTCATAACCAAGCAGGAGACCTGGAAATCCCAGTGGCAGGAAAAGCTTGAAAAAATCAATAACCTGGACACCAGGCTCTCCGCCCTCAAAACTGGGGCGGACAGCTACAGAACCCGCGACAAGCTCCTGAGCCGCAAAGCCACCAGTTCCGATGAAAAAGTGGCCACCGTCACCAACACCTCAACCGCGGCCACCGGCAGCTACACCGTGGAAGTGGCCGACAAAACGGTTGACATAAAATCTTCTCGCACTTACAAGAGCGGCGAGCCCATTGGCATCAATTACACCACCAACGACAAGGGCGATCCGGTCGACGCCGATGGAAACGTTTTGGGCGTTACCAGCTGGAACGTCGATGGCGCTTTGGCTCTTCTGAGCACGAAGCTGCCCACGGGCACCGATTTCCCCCTAAGCTTCGACCAGAAGACCAATAATTTTCTCGACGCCAATGGTGACGTGGTGGCCAAGCGCGATCCCGCCACCAATAAAGTGCTGAATACCAACGATGTAGCCCTGTTTGAACTGCAAAGAAACAGCTGGATTTCGGAAACGACGCTGACCACCCTGGCCTCCAAGCTGACCAATCCGGCCCTGCCGTTGAGCTATAATGAAAATACCGGCAACTTTAGCGACAAAGACGGTGTCGTTGTCGCCAAAATGAACATGAGCACCTCTGAAATTTACGAGGCGGACCCGCCTAATACCGTATTGTTCCAACTCGGTGCCGACGGTATTTCGACCACGTGGGAAACCGACAGCGCCCTGATGATTTTATCACAGAGGTTTTCAAACAAGCTGCCCCTGACTTTTGACCCGGATACGAATGAATTCAAAAACTCAGACGACGATGTTGTGGCCATGCTCGATCCCAAGACGAAAAAGGTATACGATCCCGATCCCACCAAGGACGATGTCTTTTTTACTATGAGCAGCCACACCATGACCAACTGGGATGATCCCAATATCATCAAATTCCTGGAAGAGCATGAGGTCATCTCGGAAAACATAGACAGGCCGTTTTCATTCGATCCGATCAATAATGTGTATTATTCCGGCGGCATAACCATAGCTGAACTTGATCCGCTCACCGGCGAGATCAGGCTGCCCGACGCTTCGGCCGAACTCCTTTTGAAAGTCAACGACAAAGGGCAGGTGGTCAACCCCGACGACGGTTATCCCATTGTCACTTCGGATACGGACAAATATCTGCAAGGCCCCATGACGTTCACCATGAACGGCAAAACCATGTCGCTGAAATACGATCCGAAATACGATCCAGAGACCGATGGCATAGTGGCAGGCAAATTCAGCGACAAATGCACCATGGAACAGCTGTGCGACATCATCAACGCCACCGCGCAGGAGTCTGGCTACACCGGGCCGGACATCAAGGCCGAAATCATTTTCGACAAAACCAGGCAAGAGAAAATAACCAATGCCGACGGCGATGAAGAAACCGTCACCGTCACCTATAACCGCCTGCGCATCATCGGCGGCGAAGCCGGCTCAGAAAATACCATAGAGATTTTTGATCCAACTGACCTTTGCATGGACCGCAACTCCATCGATGCGCCGAATTTGACTCAGTGGATCGGCTCGGAAGCCAAACCCGCGCTCGGCACGGACAGTGAATATACAGGACACGTTAACAAAACCATCACCTTTGTCATCTCTGAAGGCGGGGTGCTGGGCACTGATACCATAAAAATATCCTGGGCCGATACCGAGAACAAGGCCGGAACTTTCACCATCGAGCCCGGTGACTGGGATTCGGCCACCGGCAAGCTCAAGAAGGATATAGAGGTCACGCAGGGGGTCACCATTAATTTCGATGGGGGCGCCAGCGGCAACCGCCTGATGCAGAATAATGCCTTTTCACTCGACTGCCAGGCTCCATCGGTTCAGAAAGCGGCCGACAGCGGGATGGCTCAGAGTGACAAATGGGTCCACAAAGGCTTTCCCGATCTGACCAGCCCGGTGGTAAACGGTGCCGGTAAATTTGATTTCAGCTATGCGGGTATGGAGTACTCCATACCGGTCAAAGACGGCACGACCCTGTCCGCCCTGGCCGACACCATCAACAGCAGCAACAAGAACCCCGGCGTCATCGCCAGCGTTCTCAACGACGGCATGGGCACGGCCACCAGCTACAAGCTGGTCCTGACCGGCGCGCACTCCGGTTCGGAGCATGAAATCAGGATTCTGCCCACCAGCAGTCTGAACAAGCTGGATTGCTCACCTGAAAGTTTCGACCATGCCCGCACGGCCACCAACAGCATGTGCCGCGTCGACGGCTACCCCTCTGACGGAGTGAGCTGGATTCAGCGCCAGAGCAATGAAGTGGCCGACGTTCTTAACGGTGCGGTCCTTCAGTTGCAAGGCGTCGGCGAGACCACGATAAATATAGTTAACGACGTCACGGCAATGGCCGATAAGATAAAGCAGATAGTTGAAGCCGTCAATTACGCCATGAGCTATATTCAGGAACAGACCAGCTATGGCGGTGGGAAGCTCACCATCGATGTTTTGAAAGACGGCACCATCGAGCGTAAAACCGAAGGCGGCGACGCCAGCGGCGTGATGATCGGCAACTATGGTTTCCAGATCTCCAACAGTGAGATCAAGTCTATCATGAGCAGCACAATCTTCTCCCAGGCTGATTATATTAAAGCCATTGACCCCGACGGCAAAGGCGGACAAGCCAACTTGCCGAAAGATGAGCAGAAGAAGCTGTATGAGACCTATCTGGAGGAGAACGGCCTGCTCTACACCCGCCTCAGCGACATCGGCATCGCCTTTGACGCCAAGGCTTCGACCGATGCCAAAAACAAGGACAAAGGCGCCTATGTCATAGAAGAGTCGAAGCTGAATGAAGCTTTGCGAAAAAACCCTGAAGCGGTTATCAAGCTTTTCACCTTCAGGCCGGATGAGGAATTCAATACCTACACCAAATACGAGGATGAGGATCCCCGGCCCACTCTGACCGGCGGAATTTGCCAGAAACTCTACTATTCGATGTCGGACCTGACTCGCTCCAGCGACGTCTATGACAAAAAAACCGGCGAGATGGTCCAGTCGGCCAAAGGCATAATGCGGGTTTTGTCGGAAAACTATTCCAACATCATCAGCGGAATTGACGCGAAGATAGCCCGCGAAGAAAAACGCATAACCCTGAAGCAGACCAGCCTTGAAGAAAAATTCAACCGCCTGGAGGTTATGCTGGCGAAATTAAACCAGCAGTCTACAAGCTTAAAAGCTCAATTGGACAAGTTGGACAGCTAATATTAAATTGAACGCGGCAGACAATATCACAGCATCGGCGGAGGATTCGCCGGAACATAAAAGTTAGGGAGATGAATTATGAACGCCTACGGAACAGGACAATACCGCCAGACTCAGGTCACGACCGTCGACAAAGGGCGCTTGATAGTCCTTCTTTATGAAGGGGCCATCAAGTTTCTGCGCGAGGCGGTGAAAGCCAATGAAACCGGCGACATACCGGCCAAGGCCAATTTCATCAACCGCACCCTGGACATCATCAGTGAACTTAGCCAGTCTCTGAACATGCAGGAGGGCGGCGAAATAGCCTTCAACCTCAAGCGCATCTACCAGTTCTGGACTGAGCACCTTTTGAAGGCCAAAATCGCCAAGGACAGCACAGCCATGATGGATGTGATAGAAATGATGTGCAGTCTGATTGAGGCCTGGCAGGTGGTCTGCAAAGACGCTGAAGCGGCCAAGGTAGCGGCGGCCAAATCAACCATGGCCCCCGAAAACAACCACACCGCCACCCAGTCCACCCGGACGATTTGAAAATGGCTGAATTCCTTTAACAGGCGGTTCGGAGCCTGGCAAAAAGCGTGGTTTTTGCCAGGCGGGCGACCTGGTTTCCTTCAACGGCCAGTCGCTGGCGCTCCGTCTCGCTCCGCTCGACCTTTGCGGTGGGGGCACGGTGCGGGAAGACAGCCGCTTGGTACAGGGCGGATTCATTCGAAGCAGCAATTCTCAAAGTAGACGGTTATTTTCAAATAGCAGGTCGCCCCATAGGGGCGATGGAGCGCCAGCGATTGGTTTTGGCGGAAAAATAGCCACTGGCGAAACAAAAACCACGCTTTTTGTGTAGCTACGAGCCGTAAGTTCATGGGAAAAAGTTTACTTTGAGAATTGCTGCATTCAAACGATTCGAATCGCCCAGCCGACAATGCAGGAGGCGGAGGTTGAAAAATTTCTGTAGAGAACCTTTGTATTAGCGCCACTTGTCTGAGCTTCGTATTCGAAGCGAGTTGTGGCGACAATACAAAGGTGAACGAAAGAAAATTTTCAACCTCCGCCTCCGACCCATAGCCAAATCAGTCGGCAGGGCCATTTGTGCGGTGAATTCTGATCTGGGAAATATCTTCCGGTGGATGCTGTGTGGCCGGTAACCCTTATCCTTGAGGGTTACCGGCCGTAATTTTTCGCTCTGATTTATCAGCAGGTCCGATTATTCTTCCAATGCCAACAGGGCCGCCCGCCGGGCATGGACCACCGCCGTGTCGAACAGCGGCAAGGGCGTATCGTCGGGATGTATCAGCATCCCAAGTTCCGTGCAGCCGAGAATTATGCCCTCCGCTCCGCGTTCGGACAGACGGCCGATTATTTCCCTGGCCGTTTTTTTAGAACCTTCATCAACTATCCCCCGGCAAAGCTCATCAAATATAATCCTCTGAAGCTCCGCCCGGTCATCCTCAGGCGGGGTCAACACCTCCAGGCCATGCCCCTTAAGCTTTTCCCGGTAAAAATCCATTTCCATAGTCGGCCTGGTGCCCAGAAGCCCCAGCCGTGTCAGCCCCGCCTCCTTCACTTCTTCGGCTGTGGCGTCAGCGATATGGAAGAGGGGAATGGCTATGGAGGCCGCAATGTCATCGGCCATTTTGTGCATGGTGTTGGTGCCGATCACGATGAAGTCGGCCCCGGCCTCTTCAAGGGTTCGGGCCGCGCAGCTCAGCACAGCCTCTATCCGGTCCCAGCCATCGTCGGCCATAAATTTGGCCAGCTCGGCAAAATCAACGCTGTACATCAGAATGCGGGCTGAATGAAGTCCGCCCAGCGCCTCTTTGACCGTGGTATTGACTACCCGGTAATACTCCACCGTGCTCTCCCAGCTCATGCCGCCCAAAAGTCCGATAGTTTTCATATATCCGCGCCTTCCTCCAGATTGTGAGCAAATATCCTTATCCAACTATGTTATCAAAAATAATTTCATATTTTAACGTATCCTCATGTTTATGACAATATTTTTTCCAACTAATTATAATCTTGAGCTATCCTGGCGGGACTTGTATTTATTTCAGTGAAAAGATATAATACAAATACGTTTTTATTCACGATTTGATACCCACATGATTTATAAAATTTGAAAACGGCCGAATTTTCTCGCTGCGGACTTGAGATATGAAGCCGAAGTTTTTGGAGGTTGAACCGGAACCATAATAATATGGCCAGGCTGGGAAGCCCGGCCAATTGTCAGCCGGTCGGTCAAAAGCGGCATACCGGTAAAATTGAAGGAGACGCGCATGATCCAGAAACGTATTTATGTTAATGGAATTGAACGCAATCTGTTTGTCGATCCTGATTCACTTCTGGTCGACGTGATTCGCGGGCAGATCCACCTGACGGGCACCAAAGTGGGCTGCGGAGAAGGCCACTGCGGTGCCTGTGATGTTATTATGAACGGCAAACTCACCCGCGCCTGCGTGGTCAAGATGAACCGCGTTCCTGATGACGCCCAGGTTCTCACCATCGAGGGAATCGGAACCCCGGCCAAACTCCATCCCATTCAAAAAGCCTGGATCAAGCATGGCGGCGCTCAGTGCGGCTTTTGTACTCCAGGCTTCATTGTTTCCACCAAAGCTCTCTTGGATTCCAATCCCAGCCCCACCCGCGAAGACGCGCGCAACTGGTTTCAGACCAATCGCAACGCCTGCCGCTGCACCGGCTACATCCCCCTGGTGGACGCGGTCATGGACGCGGCCAAGGTTATGCGCGGGGAGATGAAAGAGGAAGACCTGGAATTCAAAATGCCTGAAGACGGCCGCATCTGGGGCTCCAAATACCCCCGCCCCACGGCCGTGGCCAAAGTCACCGGCACCCTGGATTACGGGGCCGACCTGGGCCTGAAACTGCCGCCGAACATGTTGCATATTGCCCTGGTGCAGGCCAAAGTCTCCCATGCCAACATCAAAGGTATTGACGCTTCAGAAGCCGAAAAAATGCCTGGCGTGGTTAAAGTGGTGACTCATAAGGACGTCAAGGGGCGCAACCGGATCACCGGCCTCATCACCTTCCCCACCAACCTCGGCGACGGCTGGGATCGCCCCATCCTCTGCGATGAAAAGGTCTTCCAGTATGGCGACGCTATTGCCATGGTCTGCGCCGCCACCGAGGAAGAAGCCAAGGCCGCGGCCGAGAAGGTGAAAGTCGACCTGGAAGTTCTGCCCGCCTACATGTCAGCCCCGGCGGCCAAGGCAGCGGACGCCATTGAAATTCATCCCGGCACGCCCAATCACTATTTTACCCAAAAGCTGGAAAAGGGTGAGGACACGGCCCCCATCTTCAATAATCCCGACGTGGTCTGGGTTGAAGAAGACGTCATTTCCAGCCGCCAGCCCCACATGCCCATCGAGCCGGACGTGGCTTTCGCCTATCCCGGTGACGACGGCAAGCTCCACATTCATTCCAAATCGATCGGCGTGCATCTCCACCACGCCATGATCTGCCCTGGCCTGGGCCTGGAGCCGGAAGACCTGGTGCTGGCCGCCAATCCTATGGGCGGCACCTTCGGCTATAAATTCAGCCCCACCATTGAAGCCCTGGTGGGCGTGGCGGCCATGGCCACCGGCCGCCCGTGCCTGTTGAATTTCAACTACCGCCAGCAGATGCAGTATACGGGCAAACGTTCCCCGTTCTTCATCAACATCAAGCTGGCCGCCGACAAAACCGGCAAACTCCTGGCCATGGAAACGGACTTCGACGTCGACCACGGCCCCTATTCCGAGTTCGGCGACCTTCTGACCCTGCGCGGCATTCAGTTCACCGGCGCGGGTTATGACATCCCCAACATCAGGGGTGAGGGCCGCACCATCTGCACCAACCACGCCTGGGGTTCGGCTTTCCGTGGCTACGGCGCGCCGCAGTCCTTCCTGGCTTCAGAAATCGCCATGGACGAACTGGCCGAAAAGCTGGGCATGGACCCCCTGGAACTGCGCCTGAAAAACGCCTACCGTGAAGGCAGCCTGAACATCAGCGGGCAGGTGCCTGATTCCTATTCCCTGCCGGAAATGCTGGAAGCTCTGAAGCCCAAATATCAGGCGGCCCTGGAAAAAGCTAAAAAGGAATCCACCGCCACCCACAAAAAAGGCGTGGGCCTGGCCGTCGGCGTGTACGGCAGCGGCCTGGACGGCCCGGACACTTCTGAGGCCTATGTTGAAATGCTGCCTGACGGCGCCATTGAAGTCGGTTCAGCCTGGGAAGACCACGGCCAGGGCGCGGACGCCGGGGCCATTGGCACGGCTCACGAAGCCCTCCGGCCCATGAAGGTGGCCCCGGAGCGGCTGCGCTTCACCTGGCCGGACACGGCCCTCCGGCCCAACGCCGGCCCGGCCGGCGGCTCGCGTTCCCAGGTGATGGTGGGCGGGGCGATCAAAGTGGCTTGCGAAGCCCTTCTGGCCGGAGCCAAAAAAGCGGACGGCACTTATATGAATTATGAGGAGCTGAAAGCCGCCGGTAAACCCACCCGCTACGACGGCACCTATTCCGTGCCGGGCGTGGGCTGTGACGAAAAAGGCCAGGGCAGGCCCTTCATGGTCTATATGTACGGCGTATTCATGGCTGAGGTGACAGTGGAAGTGGCCACCGGCAAGACCAAGGTCGACAAGATGACCATGATGTGCGATCCCGGCAAGATCAACAACCGCCTGGTGGTTGACGGCCAGGTTTACGGCGGTCTGGCCCAGGGTATCGGCCTGGCCCTGACGGAAGACTTTGAAGACATTGAGAAGCATGCCACCATGCTAGGCGCGGGCTTCCCCTTCATCAAAGACATTCCCGACGACATGGAAATTCACTACTTCGAGTGGGAGCGTGAATTCGGTCCGTTTGGTGCGGCCGGTGTTGGTGAGGCTCCGCTCACCGCGCCCCATCCGGCCATTCTCAACGCTATCTACAACGCCTCTGGGGCCAGGGTAACCCGCATTCCGGCCCGCCCGGAAGCAGTGCTGGAAGCCTTGAAAAAGTAGTGCGTGGCCCACACGGGGCTATGGTGCGTGGCCCGCACGGGGCTATGTCTGGGTGGCTTTTTCCCCGTAGGCGACTACGGCGGCCATCATCGTATGAAGAGCGTTGCCCCCTTGGCTGATATGTGATCAATGGCCGGGGGGCACCGCTCTTAATGCTAGTGAAATGTATCGATTAAAGTCAGGCAAACGGCCGGTGGCCGCCGCCCTGGAGAAATGTTTTTGCCCGTCTCCGTTCCGGGGGTCTTTAGTCACGGAGCCGGGCAAAAACATTTCTCCAGGGCGGCTACTTGGTCAGCTTCCCCCGGCCTGGAAAGTATGCCTGGCCGAGTGGTAGCCTGGAGCCGGGGATTGTTTTTGTCCCGGCTCCGTGACTAAAGACCCCCGGAACGGAGACGGGACAAAAACAATCCCCGGCTCCAGGCGGTCAACCGGTTTGAGGTTATTTATGCAACAACAAACGCTGAAGCAATTTGAGGCCCAGTGTATTCAGGACGAACCTCCGGCCTGCCAGACCATGTGTCCCCTGCATGTGGAGGCCCGTTCCATTGCCGCCCTGGCTGGCCAGGGAAAATGGAACGACGCCCGCAAACTGCTTGAACGGTCCATGCCGCTGGTGTCGGTTTCGGCTTATTTATGCGAAGGCCCCTGCCGTGATCACTGCCGCCGGGCTGAGTTGGATGAAGGTGTGAACCTGCCGATGCTGGAGCGTTTGTGCGTGATGAACGGGCGGGCGGTGAAAACCATGCCGCTTCCTCCGTCCGGGAAGAAAGTAGCCATTGCCGGGGGTGGCCTCTCAAGTCTGGCGGTGGCCTGGGAATTGGGGCGTAAGGGTCATTTGGCGACAATTTTTCACAGCGGCCCCATTGGCGGCGGACTCAATTGGCTGGATGAAAAAAGGCTGCCGCGAGAAGCCCTGACAGCGGCACTGGGGCAGTTGTCGTCCGTCAGGGTGACTGTTGAAACGCATTCCTTCTCAAAAGACTGGCTGAATGAAATTCTGGAAAATTTCAATGCCGTTTATCTGGGCCTGGATGACGAAACTTTTACCCCGGCCGATCTTGGCTTGAGTGAGAGTCAGGTGTTCCCGGACTACCTGACCATGGGCACAAGCCTGGAGCGGGTTTTTGCCGGTCCGGCCGACTCTGGCGGTCAGGGGCGGCTCTTCATTAATCAACTGGCTGGCGCAAAACGGGCGGCCGGGTCGATAGACAGAATTTTACAGGGCGTGTCGGCCGCGTCGGCCCGTGATATGGAAGATATTTATCCAACCCGGCTCTATACCAGTCTGGAAGAAATCGAAGTGTGCCATGAGCAGCTTCTGGCCGATAAATGGCAGCCCACGGATGCTGAAGGACGGGCCGAAGGGGCCAGGTGCATTCAGTGCCAGTGTCTCGAATGCGTGAAGAGATGCATTTTTCTGAAACACTATAAAGGCTATCCCAAAAAATACGGCCGGGAAATTTATAACAACCTGTCGGTGGTCCACGGCCAGCGCCGGGCCAACACCATGATCAATTCCTGCGCCCAGTGCGGTCTTTGCCGCGAGATCTGCCCGCTGGACGCCGACATGGGCGACTTTACCGCCAAGGCCCGCCGGGAAATGACCGCCACCAACCGCATGCCGCCTTCGGCCCATGAATTCGCGCTGGAAGATATGGTCTACAGCAACCATCCGTCAGTGGCCTTTACCCGCCACGCGCCCGGCGCCGGAAAAAGTGAATGGCTGTTTTTTCCCGGCTGCCAGCTTCCGGCCACTTTGCCGGAGGCGACAATGTCCGTCTACCAGCACCTCCGCGCGAACCTTGGCGAGGTCGGGTTTCTGATGTCCTGCTGCGGCGCTCCGGCTAAATGGTCCGGCCGCCCACGTCTGACCGGTTCCGTGGCTGGCGCCATCAAAACCAAATGGCAGGAGATGGGCCGCCCCAAAATGATTCTGGCCTGTTCCTCGTGCGCGCTTTTCTTCAAAGAGGAACTGGCCGCCATCCCTTATTCAACCCTCTGGGATGTTCTGGCCGAACTCCCGGCCCCGCCGTCCTCCCTGGCCGCGCCAACGGCCTTGGCCCTCCACGATCCCTGCGCGGCCCGCCACGATGAGAAAACGCGGAACTCGGTCCGGCAACTGCTCAAAAACATCGGCCAGTTGATTGAAGAGCTGCCGTTGGGCGGCCAGTTGACCCGCTGCTGCGGCTATGGCGGTCTGGCCTCGGCGGCCAACCCGGAAGTCGGTGAGCTATACGCCATGGACCGGGCCAAAGACACCGGTCTGGTCATGGCCAGCTACTGCGCCATGTGCCGCGACAAATTGCGGGAGGTGGAAAAACCATCACTCCACCTGCTCGACCTCTTGTTTCCCGGCGGCTCTATCGAAGATGCGGCCAGCCGCCCGGCTCCCGGCATATCGGACCGGCAGGAAGCGCGATTGAACTTTCGCCGGGCCATACTTTCTGAAATATGGAATGAAACGGAACCATCATCTATGGAGAACCTGAAAATCAACATTGACGAAGCCCTGCTTCCGGTGCTCGAATCGCGCCGCATATTACGATCAGACATTCAGGATGTACTGAAAGAGGCTCGTGATAACGGCCCGCAATTCTTCAACCCGGATTCCGACGTCTATCTGACCAGCCTGCGCCCGCGTCAGGTGACTTTCTGGGTGCAGTACACCATGGCCGACGATGGTTCCTACAACATTCATGACGCCTATTGCCACCGCATGGTGGCCCCGGCCACTCCCGGCCAGGGCGCGGACAGCCCGGCCAGCCTGGAGGGTTATGCCGCCAAAGGAGGGAGGATATGAAAGCGGAAGTGCGGGAAATAAAAGCCGAGGGCTGGGTTTGCGGTAAATGCCAAGAGCCGCTCAGACAATTGCCGGTGGAGATCACTTACATGGGTTCGAGCTTTCAAGTGGAGCTGCCGCGCTGTCCGGTCTGCGGCTTCACTTTCATTCCGCCGGATCTGGCTTATGGTAAAATGCGCGAAGTGGAAAAACTTTTGGAAGACAAATAAGCGGTCCGCGGTAATGTCCATTTATGAACGGGAACAATTGCGGACTGTTTTTGGCGGCGCTCTGCGTCCTGGCGGCGTCGCGGTTACTCAGGCGGCCCTTGATATTTGCGCCTTTGCCGTACCTTCACATTTACTGGATGTGGGTTGCGGAACCGGGGAGACACTCCGCTTTTTGATGGAAAAAGGATTTGAGGCATGCGGGCTGGACATATCATCAAAACTTCTGGAGGAAGCAAGTCAGTATGGTCCGGTTGTGCGAGGCGACTTTCATGACCTGCCCTGGACTGATTCTCATTTCGACGGCGTTTTCTGTGAATGCTCTCTCTGCCTGGCCCGCGACAGAAAAGCGGTTATAAGTGAATGCGGTAGAGTGCTGAAAGCCAATGGCCGCTTGGTAATCAGCGATATATTTGTCAAAGGTGGCGCTGAAAACCTCAAGCCTGATCACTCATCGGGGCCGGTCACTTTGTCCTGTCTGTCGACGCTGTTAAAGGGATGCGGCTTCCAGATTGTCGCTGAAGTTGATTTCGAAAAAGCCTTGAAGGAACTGGCGGCCAGATTGATCTGGCATTTTGGCTCAGGCGACATTCTGAAAACGCTTTGGTCATCTGACGGCTGCAATGCATGCGAAACCGGCAGTCTGACCTACAGCCTTGTCATCGCTGAAAAAACGGGCTTTTAAGCAGCAGGTCACCCCGCAGGGGGGACGGAGCGCCAGCGACTGGTTTTGAAGTTGATCAGTAACGCGCGAAGCAAAAATCACATTTTTTGCGTAGCATCACACCGCCCTTTAAAGGCAGGAGATACAGATAGATGATAAGTGAATCCCAAATGATGGTTATGGAGCTGGCCGGGCAGGGCTATTCCTGCGCTCAGATAGTCATTATCGGCGGCTTGAGACTTATGGGGCGCGAAAACCCTGATCTGGTGCGGGCTATGAGCGCCCTGGCCAACGGGGCCTCCTGCGGCGGCCTGTGCGGCGCACTGACGGGCGGACTGTGCCTCATAGGCCTTCACACCGGCAAAGGGCTGGACGATGAACAGCCGCTGCCGGGCGCGCGCACTTTGGCGGGAGCGCTGGTGAAATGGTTCACCGCCGTTGAATTAAAAGGTGCGATACCGCCCAACTGCGCCGACATTTTTGAAGCCGCCGGACAAAACTTCACCTGCGACGATATGGATCCGTCCGTTGGCTGCGGCGACCTGGTGGCCCACACCTGGACTAAAGCTGTGGAGCTTTTGCGGGATAACAATATCGACCCAACTGAAGGGCGCGAAGAATAAATTGAAAAACGCTTCCTTAAAACTGATTGAAACCACCGAGAGTCTGTGCCCGGTTTGCCTGCGAAAACTCCCGGCCGAAGTGCGGCGAAACGGTGAGGAAATAATGCTGTGCCGTGTTTGCCCGGATCACGGGGCATTTCAGGAAACCATCTGGCGCGGGAAGCCGGATTTTGAAACCTGGCGCAGACCGAAAACACCAGTCACCGGTTTAAAGACACAGACCTCCGCCGAGCGGGGCTGCCCAAATGACTGCGGCCGCTGCCCCGATCATGGCCAGCATGCCTGCACGGTGCTCCTGGAACTTACCACACTATGCAATTTGCGCTGTCCGGTCTGTTTCGCTAATTCAGGCAGCCTTGAGGATACGCCGGTTCCGGCGGACACTTTTATCGAGCGGATGCACTGGATCAGGGAAGAGGCGGGCGAAGTGGTTCTGCAGTTGTCCGGCGGTGAACCAACGCTTTACCCGGAGCTGGCCCCCCTGGTAAAAGAAGGCCTGAAACTTTTTCCGGCTGTGCAGTTAAACACCAATGGAATCAGGCTGGCGGAAGATTTCCAGATGGTTCAGGAACTGGCTGAAGCGGGTTTATCGTGGGTATTTCTGCAATTTGACGGAGTCAGTGACCAGACCTTTGAAAAAATTCGCGGCCGGGCCCTCTTCGACATAAAAATGAAAGCCATTGAAGCCTGTGCGAAAGCCGGATTATCAGTGGTGCTGGTGCCGACGGTGGCGGCCGGAATCAACGATCATGAAATGGGTGAACTCTTCAGGCTCGCGCTCAGCCTGGGGCCGACGGTGAGGGGCGTTCATATTCAGCCCATGACCACCTCCGGCCGTAATCCCTTTCCCGGTTCAGCCGGCCGCCTCACCCTGCCGGAGATTCTGACCAAATTGCATGAGCAGACCGGAGGTCTGGTGCGGCCGGAGGCGGCATTTCCCCCGAGCTGTGAACATGAGCGATGCTCTTTCCATTTACGCTACCGGCGCAAGGACGACGGCACCATCGTGCCTATGGGCGGCGAAAGCGAGTGTTGCTGCAAAACCACTGACGTTCCATTATCGGCCGAAGAGACGGCCGAAGGCCGCCGCCGTTCCGTTGAAGTCACTCTCAACAGTTGGCAGGCTCCAGCCCCCAAACCATTGCTGGGCATTCCCATGAGCGGCCAGACCAACGCTTTCGATGAATTTATAGCCAAAGCCCGTCAAGAAGTTTTCAGCCTCACCTGTATGGCCTTTCAGGATGTCTGGACGGCTGACCTGGCTCGTCTGCGCGGCTGCTGTGTGCATGTTTTTTCTCCCCCGGACAAGTTGATGCCTTTCTGCGCCTTCAACCTGACTTCGGCCGACGGCAGGCCGCTCCATCGAAGAGGCTGAAATGGAGAATGGAATCGCGCCGCAGTGGCTTGACGAAAGGTTCAACGCCCGTTCCGATTTTGATGAGAAAAACATTCATGAAACTTTGTCTGACCGGTTTCAGTCCTGGCGCATTAAAACAATAATTGACGTAATAGAGCACACCTCTGTCAGTTCGCCGTGGTATAAGGCCCGACTGAATCGCGGCAGAGTTAAGACTGTGACGGCTCAATTGACGGAGTTATTGAATCAGAAATCGAGAGATTCCAGTAACGTCAATTGGGCGATATCAGAAATACTGAACGCCCTGCCCTCTCCGTCGGCGGCCGATGTGGCCGCCGATTCCGAAGCCTTTCTGGCCGTTGGCCACGGCGACATAGAGGGGGTGGTGTCCGTCCCCAGTTCAGGCACCAGCGGGCCAGCCAAACGCCTTTGCTCGACAGCCCTGGACATGGAAGAGACGGTGCGGTTCTTTGAATATGGCATGCGCTTTATGGTCGGCCCCGGTCGGGACGACCGAGTGGCTCTGGCCATGAGCCAAACCCGACCAGGCAATGTGGCCGATCTTTTGGGGCGGGCCATGGAGAGGCTTGGGGTGTCGTTTGAAGCTTTTGGCTTCATGCCGGAAGGAACGGAAGAGGATGAATGGGTGTGGAATCTGGCGGAGTGGCGGCCGACCTGTCTGGTAGGGGTGCCGCCGCAAATGCTGTCTCTGGCCCGCCACCGGCTGGGCCGCACTGTGGCTGAGACGGTTCGTACCGTTCTTCTAAGCGGTGATGTGGCCAGTAATCTTATGGTGGGTCAACTGAGGGAAAATTTCGGGGCGGAAATTTTCCGCCATTATGGATTGACGGAAACCGGGCTGGGCGGAGCGGTGGAGTGCGGACAACACCTCTGGCCCCATTTGCGTGACGACCTTCTGGTGGAAATCCTGGACGGCACAGGCCGCCCAGTGACCGCCCCGGATGATTTTGGTGAAATAGCGTTCACTACTCTGACGCGAGAAGCCATGCCGCTCATCCGCTATCGCACAGGTGACGAAGGCAGACTCCTGGCCGCGCCCTGCCCTTGCGGCTCAATGCTCCCGCGCCTGGAAACCATCGGCCGTATGGATGATCACCTTATCCTGAATGATGGCCGGAAACTGCGCACCCCCGATTTCGAAAAACCGCTCTTGCCGCTGACATTCGTGCGCGGCTACAACCTGCACCTTTCCGGCGACAATCTTCTAATCGCAATAAAACCCGGCCCCGGCTTGCCGCCGGACGGGCCTGGCCTGATTCAAAAAAAAGTGGCCGAGTGGCTGGGGCCATCAGCCGGTCTCATCATCAGCGTAAGCATCGCCACTCCAACAGCAAATGAAACTTCCACCCGCATCACAGGCAAACGCCGCTTACTCCGTTCATAGACCACATCACCCTTTGGCAATGGGCGCCAATTTAGCGGCCGTAGCTCTCACCAGATCAGCGGGCGACATGAAAAACATCAGCCCGCGCCCGCCTGCATTGACGATAATGCGCTCATAGTTCATAATCTCATCAAGGATGTACACCGGGTAATCCTTTTTACCCCCTAAAGGTGAACAGCCTCCGCGCTGATAGCCGGTCAGGCCCGGCAGTTCCTTAACCGCGACCAGGGCCACGCTCTTGTTGCCGCTGGCCGAGGCCAGGGCTTTGAGATCGGCTTCCCGCCCGGCCGGGAGACAGGCCTCCAGAATGCCGTTTTTATCGCCCCTGGCCACCAGAGTCTTATAAACCTGCTCCATAGGCAGACCAAGCTGCCCGGCGGCCGTCTCAGCGGACAGATCGTCTTCATCGACTTCAAACTGCTTCAATTCATAGGCGATGCCCAGTTCATCAAGCTTACGGGCCGCGTTGGTTTTCTTGATTTTCATAACCCCTTACCATAAAAGGAAATCTTATGCGCAACATATTCAGCATCGATAAAGTTTGCCAGCCTGACAACATTGAGGAACAGTTTGAAACCATCCTCACCAACGACAAGGGCCTTCTAGTGGAGCGCATAGTCTCACATGGACAGACCACACCGCCGGGCCAGTGGCATGACCAGGAACGGGATGAGTGGGTGATTGTGCTGGAAGGTTCGGCCCGTCTGTTATTTGAAGACGGCCGCGAAATTTCACTTGAGCGCGGCGACCACGCCTTTTTGGACAAACATGTGCGTCACAGAGTTGACTACACCAGTTCGCCCTGCATCTGGCTGGCCGTCCACGGTCAAACCCTAAAACCCGGCACCCTAATCTGAGTGCGTGGCCCGCACGGGGCTACGTCTAGGTGAGGTTTTCCCTGAGTGTTGGTTTCGGAGGCCCTCATCGTATTAAGAGCAGTACCCCCACGGCAAAAAATGCGGCCATAACCAAGGGGGCCACGCTCTTAATACGATGATAGCCGCCAAAACTAACGATTACGGGAAACCGCCACCTAGACATAGCCCCGTGCGGGCCACGCACTATTTGCCTAGGCAGAAGCGGGTGAAGATTTCGTTGAGGAGGTCTTCGCTGGAGGTGCGGCCGCAAATTAGGCCTATGGAGTCCAGGGCGGCCCTGAGCTCAAAAGCACAGATGTCCGGGGGCTGACCTTCATTAATGGCCGCGAAGGTGGCTGAAAGATAGCTTTCCGCCCGCTTCAGGGCCGCTTGATGACGCAGATTTGGCACAACCTCCGGCGGGGACGGATTCTCTCGGCCCGTGGCCAGCTTCAGAATGGCTGATTTCAATAGGTCCAGACCCCGGCCGGTGCGGGCCGAAACCGCCAACGCCTCCGGCCCGCCCTCGCCTTTGGGCGGGGCCTCGGCCAGATCAATCTTGTTCCAGACCACTATGGTCCGCCCCGGCGGCATCAGGGCGGGATCGACATAATCACCGCCGCCTCCGTCAAAGCGGCCGCAGTCCCGCACCCATAAGACTATGTCCGAAGCTTCAAGGCGGTCTCTGGTGCGCTCCTGCCCCAGAGCATCCAGGGCGTCACAGGGGGTTTCCGAAAGACCGGCCGTATCGCACAGCTCTATCCGCAGGCCGGACCAGATAGCGCCTATTGTAATAAAATCGCGGGTCGTGCCGGCCACATCACTGACCAAGGCCCGGTCATGCCCGGCCAGGGCGTTGAAGAGGCTGGATTTGCCCACATTGGGCGCACCCACCAGAGCCAGCTTGAGGCCGTCTTTGAACAGACGGCCTTCCCCGGCCTCATCCAGAAGTTTCATCAGCGGAAGAAGGGCCTCTTGCCGCAGGCGCCGCTCCACGGCCGACATATCAATGGGCTCGACATCCTCATTGAAATCAATAGCCGCCTCCAATTCCACCAGACCGGACAGGATGGCCTGATGAATGGCCTCCACTCTCTGGGAAAGCCCTCCGGCCAGTTGACGGGCCGCCAGACCGACTTCAGCCGCGCTCTGGGCGGAAATAAGATCGGCCACAGCCTCGGCTTGCGACAGATCAAGACGGCCGTTGAAAAAAGCGCGGCGGGTGAATTCGCCCGGCTCGGCCAGAGCGGCCCCGGCCGCCAGAACCGCCGCCAGCACCTGCCCGCTGACCGCCTCCCCGCCATGCCCGTGTATTTCCGCGCAGTCCTCACCGGTGAAGGATTTGGGGCCGGGAAACCACACAGCCAGGGCTTCGTCGATCAGCCCGCCGTCTGGGAAACGAACCTGCCCAAAGCGCATGGAGCGGGCCGTCCACCTCTCCGCTCCGTCTTTCGGAAAAAAAACACGCCGCAACAGGCCCAGAGAATCCGGGCCGGACAGGCGGATGACGGCTATTGCCCCTGTACCTGGGGCGGTGGAAATGGCGGCTATGGTGCTGGTCATTTTTCCGGCGAATCTATGATAAAAGTGACCGGGCCATCATTGACCAGCTCAACTTCCATATGGGCGGCAAAGCGGCCGGAGGCCACGGTCAGGCCAAGAGAGGCCACTTTGCCCTTAAAATATTCATACAGCTCTTCAGCCAGGGCCGGAGGCCCAGCCTTATCGAAACCGGGACGGCGCCCCCGGCGGCAGTCTCCATAAAGGGTAAACTGGCTCACCACCAGCACAGAGCCGCCGGAGTCAGTCACCGAAAGGTTCATCTTGCCGGCCTCGTCACTGAAGATCCTCAAACCGGCAATCTTTTCCGCCAGCCAGTCGGCCTCGGTTTTAGTGTCGCTCTCGGTCACGCCCAGAAAAATAAGGAGGCCGGGTCCGATGGAGCCGATTTCCTCGTCTTCCACCCGAACCGCGGCCCTGGTAACTCTCTGCAATAATATCCGCATTACATAACCTTGCTCCCAGTCTTCTCTGTCGGGGCCGAACTCCCGGCCCAGGGCTGGAAACCCGCGCCGCTACGGCGATACACGGTTTCCGGCTTCAGATTGGCCTTTTTCAGCGCGTCCATGATTTCCGGGCCGTCCTCGTCTTTGAAACTGATGGCCAAACCGCAATTGGGATTGACCTCTTTGGGCACTGGTATCAGTTCAAAGGGCAGTTCAAGCTCGTCCAGCAAATCCTCGGCGTTGAGCACCAAGGTGTTGGATGCGAAGACCAGAATGATCTTGCCGCCGGTCATGGCCCGCCAGGGGCTTTCCGATGATGACATGACTGGTTCCAGAAAAGTCATAATTTCCTACCTCTAAGGGTGGAACAGACGAAAGGGAATTTATTTGTGAAAAAATCCGCAAATCGACAGTTCTATTTTGTACGCTTTAAGGCCGCATGTCAAGCTTTGACCATCATGGTCATTCCGGCCCTTCGGCTGCAAGACCGATTTAAACCAGGCCAATGGCCTGAAGGGCGGAAGGTACGGTGGGGCGGGTGTTCTCGCCCTTGGCCTGTTCGGCCAGACTTTTCATGGTTTCGCGCAATTTGGTCTCTTCACGTTTGAGGCGGCGATGTTCATAGATGATGGACCCAAACATGGCGGCCAGACAGACTCCGGAATAGATATAAGGCATAATGCACCTCCTGGAAAATTAAGGACACCGGACAGTTTTTCCTGGCGTCGAAGTTCTTGTCTGTCTAATAAGCAATTCGAGTGCCAAATGAAGCGCCAAAAAATCCGCAGTTGGCCAGGGGCCAAAAAAGGACTTGATAAATAAAGCGATTGCCGGTAATTTATTCGATGGATTCCAATAGACAAAGAGTGGTGGACGTCAAAAAATTCCCACCGACCCACGCCGCCGGACGGCGGCAGTTTTACGACCTCAGCCAATCGGCCATGAAAGAAAGATTATGCAGAATCTAGCACAAAGACTGGACCTTATCGCCCCCTCCCCCACCCTGGCTCTGGACGCCAAAGCCAAAGCCCTGAAAGCCGAAGGGCGCGACATTATTAATTTTGGTATTGGCGAGCCGGATTTCAATACCCCGGCCCATATTGGCGAAGCGGCCATTAAAGCCATTAAAGACGGCTTCACCCGCTATACCCCGGCCGACGGCACCGTTGAGCTGAAAGAAGCTGTGTGCGAAAAATTCCGTGTTGACAATGGCCTGGAGTACAAACCTTCGCAGATCGTTGTCTCCAACGGCGGCAAGCACAGCCTTTACAATATTTTCCTGTGCCTTTTCCAGCCGGGCGACGAAGTGATCCTGCCCTGCCCTTCGTGGGTCAGCTATGCCCCGATGCTGGTTCTGGCCGGGGCCACCCCGGTGTTAGTGCGCACTAGCGCCGCCAACGGCTATACCATCACGGCCGAAGAGCTGGAAAAAGCCATAACCCCCAGAACACGCGGCATCATTATAAATTCGCCCTCCAACCCCACCGGCATGGCTTACGGCCACGACCGCCTCAAGGAACTGGCCGCCGTCATCCTCAAGAATAAATTGTGGGTGGTGACTGACGATATTTATGAAAAGATAGTCTTTGACGGCTTCAAATTCGCCAACCTCCCCATGCTGGAACCGGCCCTCTACGACCAGACCGTCATAGCCCACGGCCTGGCCAAGACTTATGCCATGACCGGCTGGCGCATCGGCTTTCTGGCCGGGCCGGAAAAGGTGGCCAGGGGCGCGGCCAAGATTCAGAGCCAGACAACATCCAATCCCTGCTCAATTTCGCAGAAAGCGGGCGTAGCCGCCCTCACCGGACCCCAGGACACCGTGACCGAGATGGTGGCTTCCTTCAAGCGCCGCCGCGACCTGACTCTGAGCCTTCTGGCGGAAATTCCGAACGTCACCTGCCCGGTCCCGCAGGGCGCATTCTATGTTTTCCCGGACGTGTCGGCCTATTTTGGCAAGAAAGACGGCAATACCGTCCTGAATACTTCGGACGAACTGGCGGCCTATCTTCTGGAAAAAGCCGAAGCGGCCATAGTGCCCGGCACCGGCTTTGGCGATGACAAAACTCTGCGGGTCAGTTATGCCGTCAGCGATGAAGACATCAAACGCGGCCTCGGCCGGGTGAAAGAGGCGCTTCTGGCCCTGAAATAAATCAGCCGCTCTGAAAGCCTTTGAGCCGCCGGAAGCCGGAAGTTTTGTCCCGTCTCCGTTCCGGGGGTCTTTAGTCACGGAGACGGGACAAAACTTCCGGCTTCCGGCTACTGCCTTGGCTATGATGACAGTTGAGGCTGACCAGGCAGCCGCCCTGGAGAAATGTTTTTGCGAGGGTTCCGTGACTAAAGACCCCCGGAACGGAACCCTCGCAAAAACATTTCTCCAGGGCGGCGATCATAGGCCACTCACGCAACTTTACGAAATGATACTGCCTGGAAAGCATAAATCCCGTACGGAACACTCTCCGCACGGGATTTTCGTTTTCCGGCCTATCTTATTTCAAGGCCGACTTAAAAGCCTCATAACTATCCTCAGCCCATAGCCGGTGCACTTCTCCCATGGGATGAAAATCATCCCACCACATGTATAAATTGGGCTTGGGAAAGGTAAAGGTGCCCTTCCAGCTTACGTCAAAAATCTTGAACTCGAAGCCCTTTTCACCATGTTTGATTTTGGTGAAAACAGGATCGGTCTCATGGTAATAAAGATTTACCGAGGGGAACTCCAAAGGAAGACCGTTTCGGATAACGTCTCTGGTAATGGCGTTGACGCAGTTGACCTGCTTGGCCCAGCCCTCACCATAATGGGCCCACTCGCCGCTCAGATAGCCCGGAGCCATTATAACAGCCGAAGTCTCGCGGTACAGAATATGCCGGGCCCCTTTTTCAGCCAGCTTTATCATGGCGGCCCGGATATTAGCGGCGGTGACGGCCGGGTCAGTCTGTCCGCCCCAGAAATCATTGGAGCCGACCTTAATGGTGAACAGCACCGTGGGAATATCAGTTCCCACGGACAGGCTTTCAAGATATTCGTCAATCTGCCAAGAGAGGCCTGACCATTGTTCACCGGTGACGTTACAGTTGCGATGATCACTCATGGCCCCGCCCCAGGCCCGGACATCGTGATTGGAACCAAGACCCAACAAGCGCGTCAAATATTCGACCCAGGAAAAAGTATTCGAATACCGTTCAAAACCGTGGCCGTTGCCAAAGCCATTATCCGAAAAGCTGTCGCCGAAAGCCACGAGCTGAGTGAACGGATGAATGAAGGAAGCTCTCATTATTAACCTGACTGAAAAAGTTTTTCTCATAAAAAAGGCCCCACCGGAAAATTCCGGTGGGGCCTTTGAGCTATAAATTATGGCAGCAAAGTCAGCCCGGCGTCCAAAGCTATTTTGAAGAAAGGAGCCGGAACAATGCCCAGAACCACCACAATCAGAGCCAGCACAGTCGCGCCGACTGAACTGAAAAGGCCGGTATCCGGGGCCTGTCCCCGGAGGGGATCGTTCACACCCTCGGTATAAGCGTGGCGCACCAGCGAGAGATAATAGTAAATGGCTATGGCGCTGTTGACGCACAGGAGAATCACCAGCCAGTTGTAGCCGTGACCCCAAGCCCCGGTCACCAGCCAGAGCTTGCCGATAAAACCGACAGTCGGCGGCAGGCCCACCAGCGAAATGGCGGCGGCGGCCAGGCTCATGGCCAGCCAGGGTGAACGTTTGGAAAGGCCGTTGAGGTCGCGATAGGTCAGGTTGCGGCCGTCCGGGGCCATGCGGCTGATAACCCAGAAACACAACAGGTTCATGGCCACATATGCCAGGGCGTAAAAGGAGGCGGCGGCCAGACCGTAAGGCGTGCCGGGCACCAGCCCGACCAGGATGTAACCGGCGTGGGCCACCGATGAAAAACCCAGCATGCGCTTGAGATCTTTCTGAACCAGGGCGCAGAGGTTGCCAAAAGTCATGGAAATGGCGGCCAGAACGGCAATCATATTGGCCAGGTCGCCGCCGGGCACGATCAGGACTCCCAGGCGCACCAGCACCACAATGGCCCCCAGTTTGGGGAGAGTAGCCACATAGGCGGCCGTTTCATTGCTGGCCCCCTGATAAACGTCCGGGCACCAGAAATGGAAGGGGAAGAGAGCCAGTTTGTAGAACATGCCGGCCAGGAAGAGCGACAGGCCCACCGTGGCCAGGGGATTGCTGGCAAAAGCCCAGTCCTTGGTCACCAGTTCGGAAATATAAGTGGTGTGCTGACTGGCGATGACCCAGGAGAGGCCGTAAAGGGCCAGGGCCGTGGCGGCCGCGCCAAATAGAATGTATTTAATGCCCGCCTCGGCCGCGCCTTTGGATTTGGCCCGGAGCGGTATGAGGATGTAGAGGCTGTAGGAAGCCAGTTCCATGGCCAGATAAATGGTCACCAACTCGGCGGCCGAAGCCATCAGCATCAGGCCCCAGGCGGAAAAGCTCAGGAACAGGAAGTAATCCAGCCGCTGCCCTTCCTCCAGGGTGGTCTGTTTTCTGGCGTTGATCACGGCCACACAGAAACCAGCGGCCACCAGCAGCTTGAAGAACTGCGACAGGGTGTCGACCTTGTAGCTGCCCCAGAACATGGTGCTGTCGGCTGTTAGGCTCACAGCGGAGACGGCCACAATGGCCAGGGTCAGGATAGGCAGAAGATTCAAAATGCCATTGGAGGCCTTGGGGTTTTTATTAGCCCCGAAGATAATGGCGGCAAAGAGGAACAGCACCAGGATGAACAGCGACAGTTCCGGCAGAAACGAACAGATATCGAAATTCAGTTCCTGGGTCATAGCGTAGACTCCTGTGAGACGGAGGTGGCAACTGATTCAGACAGATTGGTGATAATCATTTCCGGGGTCAGCGTTTCACCCTTGCGTTCGTGAAAGGACTCCACGGCCGCGTTGATGGAGGGGTCGATGGTTGACAGAAGCCCGCCGGGGGCCAGGCCCAGATAAAAGACCATAACAGCCGGAAGAATCAGATAGGACCATTCGCGGGCGTTGAGATCGGGCCAGAATTTGCCCTTGGCCGAGCTGGGTTTGCCCCAGGCCAGTTTTAGGGAAACTTTGAGCATGTAGGCCGCGGCCAGCATCGCGCCGGGAGCGGTGATCAGGCCGTAGAGAGGCACCTGGCAGCCGCCGATGGTCACGGTTTCATTAAAGGCGGCGGCAATGACCAGGAACTCGCCCACAAAGCCGTTGGTGCCGGGGAAACCGAAGGAAGCCAGAGCGAAGAGGCCCCAGAAGAACATGAACGCGGGCAGATATTTGCCTAAGCCCATGTTTGAGGTTATTTCGCGGCTGTGGCTGCGTTCGTAAATGGTGCCGATGAGCATAAACATGGCCCCGGTGATGATGCCGTGATTAAGCATCTGAACGATAGCCCCTTCAATGCCGCGCACGCTGAAGAGAAAAATGCCCAGGGTAACGAAGCCCATGTGAGCCACTGAAGAATAGGCCACCAGCTTTTTGATGTCGTGCTGGCCCAGGGCAATGGCCCCGCCGTAGATAATGGCCGCCAGGGAAAGGGCGATCATCATGGGCGCGAAGAAATCGCTGGCCGCCGGGGTGATCGGCAGGCTGAAGCGCAGGAAGCCGTAGGTGCCCATCTTCAGGAGGACGGCCGCCAGAATGACGCTGCCGGCCGAAGGGGCCTGAACGTGGGCGGCCGGAAGCCAGGTGTGGAACGGAAACATGGGCACTTTAATGGCAAAGGCGATGCCCATGCCCAGGAAGACCCAGAACTGGAAGTTGAAATCAAAGGTCATGGCCGACAGTTCGGGGATGGAGAAGGTGCCGCCTTCGATTCTGAGAGCCGCAATGGCCGCCAAGAGAAGGGTACTCCCGGCCAGGGTATAGATGAAGAATTTGATGGAGGCGTAGCGCCGGTCGTCCCCGCCCCAGATGGCGATTAACAGATACATCGGGATGAGGAGCGCTTCCCAGAAAACGTAGAAGAGCACCAGGTCAAGCGCGCTGAACACGCCCACACAGGCCGTGGTCATCAAGAGCAGACAGACGTGGAATTCCTTGATGCGCTCTTTGATGTAGGTCCAGGAGCACAGGACGCACAGCGGCAAAGTGAAGATCGAAAGCCAGATCATCATGATGCTGATGCCGTCAACCGCCATGTGATACTGAAGCCCCCAATCGGCCACCCAGGTGTGAAGTTCGGTGAACTGATAGCCCGCGATTTTCTGAAAACCCAACAGGGGCCAGGCCAGAACCACTTCCACCAGCGAAGCTCCAAGGGTCGCGCGGCGCACGTTTTCCTCGCCCTTGACAAAGGCCAGAAGGAAAGCCGCGACCACCGGCCAGAAGGTCAGGACACTCAACACCGGGTAAGATAAAGTTTCAGAAGGCATTAGCAAATCCCACTTGGCGGCTGGCAGCGCCGCCGGCTGGTCCGCACCCACTCTGAGGCCAAAGGATGGCCAAAGAGGGGCCGGTGCGGTTTATCTAACATTCATTCAAAAATCACTTAATTGCAATACCAGACCAGGGCCAGAATGATCAGCATGGTGGTCACGGCCAGGCCAATGTACTGCTGGAGCCGCCCGTTCTGGGCAATGGCCCCGATACGGCCCACCCCGCGCACGCCGTAGGCGGCGTTATCGACCACGCCGTCGATAACGCGTCGGTCGAAAAAGACGGTCAGGAAAGCGAAGCCCTTGAGGCCGCGCAGACCCACGGTGTTATAGACATTGCTCCAGATGCTGTCGATAAAGGCAATGGGCGCGCAGACGAAAGCCAGAACAGTGCGGCCGATCAGCCTGTAGAACCAATCGAAATCCAGGTTCAAATACTTGTGCGGAGTAATGACGCCCTTCATGCAGTAGAAAGCCAGCCCGGCGAAGCCCAGAAGCATGGAGGACTGGAGAACGCTCCAGGCCGTCCAGGGATGGAATTCGCTGTGATAGGTGGCGCTCATGGGGTTGGGGAGGTAGCGATAGAGGATATCGGGATACACGCCCTGAACCACGCACAGAACCGCCAGAATGGCCATGCCCACATACATGTTGACCGGAATGGGCTTTATTTCGCGCTGCATGTCGAGAGGCTTGCCGCCCCAGAAAGCGAAATAAGGCAGTTTCAAGCCGACTGAGATAAAAGTGCCCACGGCCGCGATTTCCAGGCCCAAGGCCACTAAAGTGCGATGGGCCTCGGCCGCGCCCGCGATCGTCATGGTTTTGGAAATGAAGCCGTTGAAGATGGGCATGCCGGAGATCGACAGGGCCGCCACCATGTAAAGCAGCATCACATAGGGGAGCCGCCCGGCCAGTCCGCCCAGTTCATCGAGCTTGGCCGTGCCCACGCTGTAGAGAATCACGCCGGTGGACATGAAGAGCAAGCCCTTGTAAAGGATGTGGGCGTAGGCGTGGGCAGCCGCGCCGTTGATGGTCATGGCCGTGCCGACGCCGATGCCGGCCACCATGTAGCCCACCTGCGAAACGATATGATAAGAAAGAATGCGCCGGGCATTGTTTTCCATCGAAGCGTACAAAACACCGTAGATGGCCATGACCGTACCGGCCACGGCCAGCACTTCCCAGCCGGGAAAGCCGCGCATCAGCACATAGACGGCCGTTTTAGTGGTGTAGGCGCACATGAAGACCGAGCCGGTGACCGTGCCTCTGGGGTAGGCGTCCGGCAGCCAGGCGTGGAGCGGCACCACGGCCGCGTTGACGCAGAAGCCCAGAAGAATCAGCCAGTCATAGAACTGCGCACCAGCGGGCGAAATGGCCTCGAAAGCGAAAGAGCCGGTGTATCTGTAGCGAATGACCAGACCGGCCAGGAGGAACAGGCCGCCCAGCACATGGTAAAGGAAATAACGGTAACCGGCCAGCACTGATTCGCGGGTGCGGTTCAGCATGACCAGGAAAGTCGAGCCGATGGCCATCAGTTCCCAGAAGACGAACAGGGTCAGGTAATCCCCGGCCAGAACGCAGCCCATGCCGCCGGCCACATAGAGCATGGCCGAGACTTGCTGGGCTTTGTCGTCCACATGGAAAGCGAAGATGATGCCCGCCAGGCTCATAATGGCGAAAACCTGGATGAAAATGCCGCTCATGGCGTCCAGACGGCCGAGATGGAGAGTCTGGCCAAGCCACTGGACAGTGCAGTAATCGCCGGGGACGTTATTGAAAGCCGCGAAAACAGCCACCACCGGCGGAATGAGCATGACCCATTTCCAGATATTGCCCGCGCTTTTCGGTATCAGCGGAATGATAATAGCCGCGACAATGAAAGCGATTGAAGGGTGGATGAACATCTCAGAGGTCGCCATAATAGTCCTCCGGCCGCTTGATGAGGGGCTGCACTATTTTTTTCACGAAAAAGACCATAACCACGCCCACGAAAAAACCGAAAGCCGGCCAGAAACCGGGAGCCCGGTCCACTCCGAAGTGAGGGTGAAGGTTGGGAATGAAAATATTCAGAACCACCATCAGACCCATGATGATGAACATCACCTTGCGCCACATGGCCATCCTTTCCGGGGTGCGGTTGGCTTCCAGCCAACAGCCCAGGGCATTGAGGCCCTCAGGGCAGACAAAGGGTTCAGGCTTCTTTTCAGGGGCCGCGTTTTCAGGGGCGGCGCTGGTCGCGTTCACATTTTGATCGGACATCTCATCACCTCATGAAAGCCTGAATAAAATTCTGGAAAATCTGTGGATAGATGCCCAGGAGCAGGGAAACCAGGCTGGTGAAGACCAGAGGCACCACCATGCACATGGGGGCTTCCTTATACTGCTCGATATTGGCTTCCGGGTCGGGTTTCAGGAAGAAAGCCCGGTAGAAGATGGGCACGAAGTAACCCGCGTTCAGGATGGTGGAGCACAACAGGGCGGTAACCAGAATCAACTGACCCGTGGTCATGGCGCCGCCCAGCAGATACCATTTGGAGACGAACCCGGCCACCGGCGGCATGCCGATCATGGTCAGGGAGGCCAGGCCGAAAGCCCCGAAAGTCCAGGGCATGCGTCGGCCCAGGCCGTTCATTTTGCTGATGGCTTTCAGGTGAGTGGCCACATAAATCGCGCCCGCGCCGAAGAACAGGGTTATTTTGCCAAAAGCGTGGTTGCCGATGTGGAGGAGCCCGCCCTGGACGGCCGAAGTATTAGGATCTGATCCGTTATAGGTCAGGCCGATCATGGCCACGCCGATAACCACATAGGAAAGCTGGCTGACCGTTGAATAGGCCAGCCGGGCCTTGATATCGTCTTTGGTCAGGGCGATGAGCGAGGCTACCACGATGGTGAAAGCGGCCACATAGGCGGTCGGGAGGCTCAGGCCGAAGTCATGCATGGCTGAGGAACCGAAGCCGGAGAGGATAACCCGGCTGACGGAAAACACGCCAGCCTTGACCACGGCCACCGCGTGAAGCAAAGCCGAGACCGGGGTGGGCGCGACCATGGCCGAAGGAAGCCAGTTGTGGAACGGCATCAGGGCCGCTTTAGCCAGACCGGCGATGAAGAGCACATAAGTGAGCTGAATCAGCCAGGGGTTGGCGGCGGCAATGGCGGTCTTGTAGCTGCCGTCGGCGTTGCGGAAAATGCCGTGCACCATGTCGGTCAGGTTGAAATCGAGATTGCCCACAAGCACATAGGTCAGAGCCATGGCCGGGAGGAGGAACAGTTTCGAGGTACCCATAAGGTAGACCATGTATTTTTTGGCCCCGGTGAAAGCCTCTTCGTCCTCATGGTGGGCGACCAGCGGATAAGTGAAGATCGAAATAATCTCATAGAACAGATAGAGGGTGAAGACGTTGGCGCTCATGGCCACGCCCACGGCCCCGAAAATAGCCACGGCGAAACAGAAGTAATAACGGGTCTGGGCGTGTTCCTGAAGGGTCCGCATGTAGCCGATGTTATAGCTGGTGGCAAAGCCCCACAGGAAAGGGGCGATGAGGGCGAAGATTATGCCTAAACCGTCCAGGCAGAAGCTGACGGTTATGCCCGGCAGAATGGTGAAGAGGTCAACCTGATGGACCACGCCGCTCAGAACATCGGGGATGAAGCAGGCCACACCCAGAAAGGCCAGAGCGGCGGCGGCGAAGGATACACCTTCACGCACATTCTGATTCTTCCCGGTCAGGAGAATGGCGAACGGGGCGATGAAGGTGACGATCAGCGGCAGTAATAGTAAATAGCTGTTCATAGCTTCGCATCCTTCAGGGTGGTCAGGGCGCTGGTGGTGACGGTGTCGAAGCGGCGGTAGACCACCACCATCATGGCCAGAACCAGGGTGGCTTCAGCCGCGGCCAGGCCCATGATGAAAATGGTGGCCAGTTGCCCGATGGCGTCGGAGGCCGGGGTCAGTTTGGCCGCGGCCACCACCGAGAGGCCCGCGCCGTTGAGGAGCATTTCCACCGAGATCAGCATGCCCACCAGCGTCCGGCGGGAGATAAGGCCCACCAGCCCGATGGCCAAGAGTAACAGGGCCGCCAGCATGTATAAGGTTAAAGCGCTCATTTTTTAAACCTCTTATCCCAGGCCAGCAAAACGCCGCCGGCCATGGCCACCAAAAGGACCACGGAGATCATTTCAAAGGGCACCACATAATATTCGATCAATCCCTGACCCAACTCGGCCAGCGGAGTCTCCACCGGCGTTTCAGTCTGGGCCAGCTTTCCGGCGTTCATCACAATGATGGGGCCGAACAGCACCAGCGGCGCGGCGGCAGAGATGAGGGCGGTCAGAGCCTGTAGGGGGCCGGGGAAGTTGACTTCCTCGCCGCTGGAGGTATTTTTAATCAGCATAATGGCAAAGAAGATCAATACCGATATGGCCCCGATGTAAATCAGAAGCTGCATGAAAGCCATGAAGGGAGAGGCCATTAAAAGGTACATGGCGGCCACGCCCATGAAGGTGACCACCAGACCGAACATGGCCCGGACCAGATTCCTGGCCAGGACAGCCCACAAGCCGCCGCCGAGAATCAATAGAACATACAGGCCGTAGGCCACATAGGCCATGATGTCGTGAGCCAACTGGGGCAGCATCATTTCAGACAATGCTTCCACCCCGGTGGCGCTCGCGTTCATCAAAGCGGCGGAGGAGGCGATCAGGTCGATCATGTTCAGTTCCTCCCGTTTTTGGCCAGCTTGGCCAGAAGGTCGTTAATCATGTCTTCGCGCTTTTCAGCCACCCAGTAAATATCGTGGGAAAACCGCAGGGCGCTGGCCGGGCATACTTCCACGCAGGTGCCGCAGAGGCTGCAAAGGGTAAAATTGCTGGTCCAGAGTTTGGGAGCCTTGCCTTCGTCGCCCTTAACCACGGTCAGACAATTGCTGGGGCAGGCCTTGACGCACATCATGCAGGAGACGCATTTGCTCTTGGTGGGGTCATTTTCGGCCGGGATAAGCTCCACCGGGCCGCGAAAGGTGACCAGATCCTCGTCAGCGATAGTCTGGCGCGGATAATGGGTGGTGAGCTGGGGATAGCCGTTTTCCGGCTTTTTCAGCTTCAGCCAGATTGGGAATGGCCCCAGAGCGTAGCGGCCCGTGATGTGGAGGCCCACCAAAAGTGAATAGAGGCCTTTTACGTTGTCAACTATGGCCTTAAACATAATCAGTTACCCACAACTTTCATGACAAGGGCCGTCACCCACAGGTTCAACAGTCCCAGGGGCAGGAGCCATTTCCAATTAATGTTCAGAAGCTGATCGAAACGCACCCGGGGGAAAGTCCAGCGCACCCAGATCATGAAGGTCATGAAAGCCCCCATTTTGATGAGCGTCCACCAGACGCCGTTAATGAGGGGAATGTCGACCGGGGCGTTGGAGCCGCCCAGGAACAGGACGGCGGCCAGGAAGGATACCAGCATCATGGAGGTGTATTCAGCCATGAAGAAGAGCGCGAAGCCCATGCCGGAATATTCGGTGTGATAGCCGCCGGTGAGTTCGGATTCGCCCTCCGGCAGGTCAAAGGGGGCGCGGTTGGTTTCCCCGAAGCAGGTTATGACGAAAATCAGAAAAGCCAGGGGCTGGGTGAAGATGTTCCAGTTCCAGATCCAGCCTTCCTGAGCCCGGTTCAGAACGCTCAAATCAAGGCTGCCGTGCTGGAAGGCCAGAGCCAGAATGGCCAGGATGAGCGGAATCTCATAGGCCACCGACTGGGAGACGGCCCTGGCCGCGCCGATGAGGCTGTATTTGTTATTGGAAGCCCAGCCGCCGGCGATGACGGCCAGCCCTTCCATACCGGCGAAAGCCAGAATCAGGAGAAGCCCCAGGTTCACTTCCAGGCCGGTCAGGATGGGGCCATAGGGAATGACCAGAAACATCAGGAACATGGGAAACATCGACAGAACCGGAGCCAGAAGGAAGAGGAAACGGTCTGAATTTCCGGGGATGAGGATTTGCTTGCCCAGAAGCTTGACTGTATCGGCCACGGTCTGGAGTATGCCCCAGGGGCCGACCTCATAGGGGCCGGGGCGGCGCTGGACGAAACCGGCCACCTTTCGTTCCAGATAGACCATGACCACACTGTTGGCGATCAACAGGAGAATAATGGCCACCAGGGCCACCACCAGCTTCAGAACGCTCAATAGGGTGATGTCAGTCGTATAAGGTACAAGAATCGTTTCCATATAATGTCCTTACCGCCCCCGAAGGGGAAACGTCGAATATGGTCAGCAAAATCGAAAAAGCCTCAGCGGTCGATCTCCGGGATAACCAGATCGAGACTTCCCAGAATGGCCAGCGCGTCGGCCAGAAGCGTCCCCTGGGAAGCTTCCGCGAAAAGGCTCAGGTTGGAAAAACCGGGCGCTCTCAACTTCACCCGATAGGGACTCTTGCCGCCGTCGCCGGCCAGATGGATGCCGATCTTGCCGCGTGCGCCCTCCACCGCGAAATAGGCTTCGCCCGCCGGGAGCTTCCAGGTGGCTTTGGGGGCTTTCGGGGCCATAATCGGGCCATCCGGCAACTGATCCAGGGCCTGCTCCAGAATTTTCAGGCTTTCCTCAACCTCGCGCATGCGCACCATATATCGGCCCATGCTGCAATTGGTCTCGCCCACCGGGATGTCGAACCGGAAGCGGTCATAAACGCCATAGGGCTCGGCCCGGCGCGTATCATAAGCTACGCCCGCCCCGCGCAGACAGGGGCCGGTGACTCCATAGCGATAGCAAAGATCGGGGTCGAAGGGTCCGATGCCGGTGATGCGGCGGGCCAGAATGACATTGCCGGTCACCAGCTTATGGTACATTTCCAGGCGCTCCCGCATGCGGGGAATGAATTCGCGGGCCATTTTAATGAAGCGGTCATTGATGTCCGCGCAGACGCCGCCAAAGCGCATGTAATTCATGGTCAGGCGTGAGCCGGTGACGATCTGGAGCATGTCGTTGATCTTCTCCCTCTCCTCAAAAGCGTAGAGGATGGGAGTAACGCCGCCCAAATCCAGCACAAAAGCTCCCCACCACATAACGTGGGAGGCGATGCGGTTCAATTCGCAGGCGATGACGCGCAGATACTCGGCCCTCTCGGGCACTTCAATACCAGCCAGCCGTTCCACCGCCCCCACATAAGCCCAGTTCCAGGCGATAGGGTGAAGATAGTCCACCCGGCCGGTGTTGGGCAGAAACTGCCAGGGAGTTTTGACCTGCCCCATCTTGTCGTGCATTCGGTGGAGGTAGCCTAAAATAGGCTCGGCCCGCAGAACGTATTCACCGTGGAGTTCGGCCAGGATGCGCAGAACGCCGTGGGTTGAGGGGTGCTGGGGGCCAAGGTTGATGATCATGGAATCATGGCTGATCCGGCCCTTTTCAAAATTATGGGTGTAGAAATCGCCCAGCATGTCACCGGGGTTTTCGTGCATGGTGGAAAAATGAAAGGGATTTACGAACAGGCTGCCGCTCATGCCGCGCCCTCCTCTTTCTGTTCCTTGACCGGACTGACGAGGCTGCTCCAGGCCGGATCGATAATTTCGGGGTTTTCACCAAAAAGCTTGAGATCGACCATGGCGGCCAGTTCTTTCTCAGCTTTCAGAAGCGGCGGAGCTTCCTGAAAATCATCCGGGAGCAACAGAGGAACCGGATTGGTGTTGGCAATGAAGGATACGCCGAAAAAATCAGCCGATTCACGTTCATGCCATTCGGCCCCCTGATAAATGGAGGTGATGCTCAAAAAACGCCCCTCCGGCGACAGGGCCCGGAGGGCCACCCGGCCGGGATTGGCAGTGGAATCAAAATGATAGGTGGCCAGAAAGCCCTCCTTCACCTGCATCACGGAAATATCTTCCAGGAAATACCCGGCCTCATAAATCTTTCGCACGGCCGTCACCACCTGGGAGGGAGTAAAAACGGCGGAACAGGTCAGGCCGGTCTTTTTGAATTCGTGGCGGCAGATGACCTGTGCCTCAAGCCCCCGCCAGGATTCATAGAGTTCATTGGCGTTCATTTGTCACCTTCCGGGCTGGCGCTCTGCTCCGAAGCCGTTTCAGGCGCGGGCGCTTCCGCGTCCGCCGCCGGGTTCAGCTCCCGCTCCGGGTCATACACCGGCTTGGGCACGGGCCAGAAGCGGTGGCCGGTCAGTTTTTTCTGAATGGCGAAAATGCCCTCCAGAAGCGCCTCCGGCCGGGGCGGGCAGCCGGGAACATAAATATCCACCGGCACGATCTTGTCCACGCCTTCCAGCACGCTGTAATTGCCGTCAAATTTAAATGGGCCGCCGCTAATGGCACAGTTGCCCATGGCCAGAACGTATTTGGGGGCCGGAATCTGCTCATACAGCCGGCGAACGGCCGGGGCGAATTTTTTGCAGACCGTGCCGGCCACCAGCATCAGGTCGGCCTGACGGGCGGAGGGGCGGAAGACCTCGGCCCCGAAGCGGGCCATATCCCAGCGGGCCATACTGACCGACATCATTTCAATGGCGCAGCAGGCCAGCCCGAAGGTCATGGGCCAGATGGACATGGCCCGGCCCACGTCGAACACATAATTGACGGGCTTGACGTTGAAAAGGGGCGGATGGATTTCGCACTGGGCCGGAGCGATCACGCCGCTCTCTTCTTTTTTATCCGGTGTGGACACTTGCTATAACCCCCAAACTTCTAAAGGAACTCGGGTAAAGGCAAAGCCTGTCGGCCCGGCCGGGCCGACAGATTTAAGATTCTGAATGAACGTTTATTTTGCGCGGCCAGTCAAAGACGCCCTTGGCCTTAAAATAGACAATGGCCAGAACGACGAAGAACAGGAAATAAGTCAGTTCGATGAAAGCGAGCCAGCCGGTGGATTGGCCGTAATAGACTGAAATGGGGAAGAGGTAGAGCACATCAACATCAAAGGCGATGAAGATCAGGGCGTAGATGTAATAGTTCATCCCGAAGTGGCCCCAGGCCCGGCCATGAGGAACCATGCCGCACTCGTAAGGCATCAGGAAATCACCGCCGGAGGTGCGGGGGGCCAGGATAAAACCCAGGATGATCGGGGCTACCGGAAATAGAAAACCCACCACCAGAAAGAGGATGATTGCCAGATGCAGGGTATCGAATACCATAAATCCCACCCCTTGCCTGCCGCCCAAGTGACGGCTTTGATAAAACACAATCACGCGCACCATTGATAAATGGGCACGCTATCGCGTATGACTAAACTGATGTGTTATGGTGCGCATTATATTGAAAATAGCTGGCTATGTCAAGAAAATATCTCCGAAAACCGCATATTTCCACCTCTTTTGAGCTGTTATAGAGCTCTGGAGGAGTCTGAAAAAGCCTTGAAGATATTCCTTAAACACAGATAAAAAGCATTATAGCCCAAAAAAAATAAAAAGTCATCTATAAGATTCGCCTAAAATGCAAAAAGTTATTTTTTATAAAAAAATAGTTATGATTTCATATAGTTTCATATCCTTTTGGCCAAATCAAAAACCTTCCGGCTAAAAGGGTGATCAGGCGCGCTCCAGGTCAGGGGCCGACCCTCTTCGGCTGAGCGAGCCGCCGCCAGATCCATCGGGAGTGTGGCCAGAAGCGGCACGTTTTCCCGTGCGGCCAGCTTTTCAGCCGCCTGCCGGTCATAAATATCGGTCTCTTCCTCACAGCGCGGGCAGACATACCAGCTTTGATTGTCCACCAGCCCGAACGCCGGACGCTCCATGGTCCGCAGAAAGCTGAAAGCCTTGGCCACATCATTAATGGAAAGCCGGTGGCCGGAAGTGACCATCAGGGGCCGTAGGTCAGGCATGGTCTGAAGAGCCGTCATGGGTTCGTCGCCCGTGCCCGGCGGTGAATCAATAATAAGGTAATCCAGCTCACCCCAGGCAACTTCGGAAAAAAACTGCTTTATTGCGTTAACCTTCTTGGGGCCGCGCCAGATGACAGCCTCATCCCGCCCGGTCAAAAGTCCCTGAATGGTCACGACTTTCAAACCGCATTCGCTTAAAGCCGGAATCAGCTTGTCATCCCCATCGGTTTTAAGAGCTTCCGTTAGTCCCAGGGCGGTGGCCACGCTGGGGCCGTGAAGATCGATGTCCAGCAAACCCACCCGTGCCCCGCCGGAGGCCAGGGCCGCAGCCAGATTGACGGCCACCGTGGTTTTGCCCACCCCGCCCTTGCCGCTCATCACCAGATATTTGCGGCCGATGCGGGCCAGGGCGGTTTTCAGATCATTTTTGCGCCTGGCTTTTTCCAGGTCACCCAACGTAGTCATCGCACACATGCTTTTTCCACCTTTGAAGGGTATTTTTCTACGGAACTTTAACAAAATACCAGCTATAGCGCAAGGCACGGTCAGGATAAAAACCCGGGGGACGAGTCTTAAACCACTGATGCAACCTCAAAAAGACCAGCACATATTCAAAATTAAAATTTTGGAACAGCGGGGGACCGCCGCCGGGAGAAATGTTTTTGCGAGGCTCCCGTTCCGGAAGTCTTTAGTCACGGGACCCTCGCAAAAACATTTCTCCCGGCGGCTGCCTGGTCGGCCGTAACTGAAAGTCCCAGTCGAGTGGAAACTTAACTGCAATTCCAAACCAAGGCTCTCTGCGTTCGCTCCTGGTCTGGCGATGAGGGTTTATCTGTAGTGGCGGACAGGTATCGGGATGAAAAAACTTGTCTTTGGCTCGTTCAGCGGCTAAAGACAAGATGCGTGGAAGGCCACCGAGTCCCTTTTTAATAGGCGCAGGTGGTCTAAGTTGTGGGTTATGAGTTCGTGTCCACAGCGGTTGCCGGGTACAGCTACTGATGGATGCGTCCAAGTCATGGGCGCACCTGTTCCGTACAAGGAGTTAAAGGTGTTATCTTAAAGATTATGTGCCTGAAAGCGGGGGCAAAATGATGATACCCAAAAAGCACAAAGGGTTAGCAGATTGAAAATTATCTGCTAACCCTTTGATATAATTGTGGTGCCGGAGGTCGGAATCGAACCGACATGAGGTTGCCCTCGCTGGATTTTGAGTCTAGCATTTAAGGTGTCACAAGGGGACATCAATGATTCACGGTGATAATATTATTCTTTTAAATCAGCATGTTTAAATGAAATACTCTTCATTCGCCGTCATCCTCTTTTCTTGCATGTGAGGCAAAAAGGTAGTATCATGGTAGTATGAATGCCGCGATAAAGGAAGGTGGATTATGGGTTATAAATGGATCGCAGCCTGCCGGGGAGTTCGCTACAGAGAACACGATACTCGAAAGCACGGCAAAAAGCCTGACCGCTATTGGATCATTCAATACAAACGCCAAGGAGTTGTTCGAAACGAAGGCATAGGATGGTGGTCGGAAGGAGCCAGCCAGGCGCAGGCCGAGGAGATTTTGGCCGAACTTCGGCAACACTGGCGCACCGGACACGGGCCGCAGACTCTGAAAGAAATGAGGGCGGTCAATACGACAATCCGTGAGGAAAAGGCATTGGCCTTAGCTCGCGCGGAAAAAGACTCTATAAGCCTGAATGATTTTTGGGAGCAGACCTATTACCCCTTCGCTTGTTCTCGTAAAAGCACCGATACAGTTAAGATTGAAAAATGGCTGTTCTTCGCCTGGCTGGCTCAAACTGTGGGACCTATGCCCATTAGAGATATCAAGGCAGTTGACGTGGAAAGAGTTCTTGGAAAGCTCCAGGAAGCCGACAAATCCTCTAGATCACAGGAGCACGTAAAAGCCATCCTCAGTGGAATTATAAGTCTGGCGATCAGGAGGGAGATTATACCCGGCCCCAACCCTTGTCGCCAGGTCAAAGTGGTTAAGCAGGATAACCAGAGAGTCAGATTTTTATCCGTTGAGGAAGCGACAAAACTCTTGGGCAAACTTCAAAGCCGCTCAAAGCAGGTTCACGATGAAGCTCTGCTGGCTTTGTTCTGTGGTCTTCGCGCTAAAGAAATATTTCATTTGACCTGGGGTGACATAGATTTTGAAAATAGAAGCCTTTTTATTAAGGACACAAAAAACAAAAAATTGGACCGCTTTGCTTTCATGACTTCAGAAGTTGAGGAAATGCTGAAGCAACGAAGGCCGGTCAAGCCAAACCCAGGTTCATTAGTTTTTCCCACCGCTGATGGACGAACCCAGAAATCGGTCTCTCCTACTTTCAGGGAAGTTCTGAAAGAGTTAGGATGGAACGATGGCGTTACCGACCGCCGACTCAAAGTCGTGTTCCATTCCTTACGACATACATTTGCAAGCTGGTTGGTACAGGATGGCGAGCCACTTTTCACGGTCAGTAAGCTAATGGGCCACAGCGATATCAAAATGACCATGCGATATGCTCATTTGGCTCCGAATCATTTGCGTCAAGCCGCTGGGCGTTTGGAGGGCAGGCTGAACACAAATAATGGTGGTGACCCCGCTTGACCGCCTAAGTCTTCACTTCGGCATACTTGACCCCGTCAGTAGCAGACGTGCTTGGGTGCCCCAGGCCCCGATGAAAATGTCTGGTTTGCCGTCACCGTCCAGATCGCCCTGGGCCATGCTCCAACTTCGGCCCACTGTTTCCCTTGGAATGACCTTTCCGGTCATGTCGGTGAAATGGCCTTGCCCGTCGTTCTGCCAGGCTTGGACTTGAAGGGGGATGAAGCCGGGAACCTCAATGGCGCTGACCAGGAGGTCCGGGTGATCGTCTTCATTGAAATCCACTACTGTCCCGCCCCAGCTTGAGAAACGGTGAGTAGGCAGCCGCTGAGCGGTTTCGTCCTTGAACCTACCTTGCCCGTCATTAATGAAAATACGGGTCTTGGGGTCATTGTCCCATTTCCGGTTATTACTGGTCAGGTTGAAGAACACTATATCAGGATGGGAGTCGCCGTTGGCGTCGAAAACATGAACCTCTCGGGACTTCATAGGAACTTGATGGCCAAGACGGTCGGTGGCGTCTATGAATTTACCGTCCCCGGTATTTAGCAGAAGCCGATTGGGTGGCGCCTGGCAGGCTAAGATCATATCCAGATGGCCGTCGCCATCCACATCCGCCAGGGCTACGCCCTGGGCTTGAATGTCCATTTGCGGCAGATGAGTTGCGGTGACGTCAATGAAGTATCCCGGACGACCGGCCTCATTGAGCCACAAAAAGGTCTGGGCCGGGCCGGATTTACCTTCGGTCGTGTTGCCCAGAACGATATCCGGCCAGCCGTCGCCGTTGACGTCACCCACGGCGACCCCATTGGACTGGCTACCCTTCGGAAGCCGGTCGCTCATGTTGGTAAAACCGCCGCGGCCGTCGCCAAAGAATAGATTGTGGACTTCATCATCTTCGGCGATAAAAACAGGTCCATGATGCCGTCCCCATTGAAATCGGCAGCCCGTACATGCTCGTTGTCATTTCGCCCGTTGCTGAACGCTCCCGGTCGATAGGTCAGACGGCCCTGGCCGTCATTGAGATACAGGCGGTTAGGCCCATATTCAACGGCGACGGCCACATCGAGATGGCCGTCACCATCGGCATCCAGCATGACAGCGTCCAGAGCGTGAAGTCTGGCGTCCGCAGGAACATGGGTAGCGGTAACGTCAGTGTATATTCTCGTTTGGCCGGTCTGGGCCTTGGCCTCAATGCCGGTCAGTAGACCAAGGCCTAGCAGGCCGAATATCAAAGCGCATAAGCACGATTTCATAGGTTTTCCTCCTGTTTTTTCATTGGCCTTAACAATTTAAGAAGTACCGAAGAGCTGTGATATAATCTTCGAAGTGTTCTTAAAGCCATGTCAAAGCTGGTGAAAAGAAATATGGTCAAAAAAATTCGCTCAATGCCGGAACTCGAAGCACTGATTGACGAGATTGGCTTTCTGCCTTTCTTCGCCAACGAAATTTCCAGATTTTCCATCGAGGAACGCATCAGCCCGAAACTCTGGTTCGCCGGGAATGTTGACGGACCCTGGGAGTGGAAGGGGCCGATTATCAGAAACGGCCGCTGCGCCTATGGCAAGCTGTTTCAGAAAAAAGCGGGCTTCGTCAGCCTGGACTGGCTGCCTCATCTGGTCAACTATCGCCGGGATGGTTACGATTTCAAAGACCGTTATGATGACGGTCTGGCCTCATATTTGGACAGACAGATATATGATACTTTGGTCAAACACGGCCACCTGCGGTCAACCGACTTGAAAAGAATCTGTGGAGCGCCCAAGGGCTTTGACACCAGCCTGACCCGCCTGCAAATGCAGACCTATATCACCATTTCCGATTTTCTGTATGCCCAGGACAAGTACGGTATGCCCTATGGCTGGGGCATTGCCCAGTATGAGACGCTGGAAAGCCTTTACTCCGTGGAACTGGTGACCTCCAGCTATGACGAAGACCCGGAAGAATCGGGGCGGCTCATTTTTGAACACCTCAAAGGGCTATGCCCCAAGGCCACGGAGTCGCAGTTAAAAAAAATAATCGGCTAATCCCCGGCCAAATTATTGCCACCAGCGGCTGGTCTGAGATTGGCCGGGAATGATCTTTTCGCCCATCATAGGCGTCATGATTTCAACCCCCTCTTCATCAGCCAGTCTGACCGTTTCGATGATAGATTCATCCCAAGGATGGAGCGCCAGATCAAACACTCCCCAATGCAGGGGAATCAGTATTTGGGCCTTCACATCCTTAGTGGTTTGGATAACCTCTCGCGGGAACAGATGAATATTTGGCCAGCCGTTATTCCAGCCGTCTATCTCCACGGTGGCCAGGTCAAAGGGACCGTATTTTTCTCCGATCTCCTTTAGGTGCGGACTGTAGCCGGTATCTCCGCTCCAGAATATCTTTTTGTCCAGCCCGCTTATGACATAGGAAACCCAGAGGGATTTATTCTTATTGTCGTTACCCCGGCCGGAATAGTGAACCGCTTTTTCGGCCGTAATTTTTATATCACCATCTGAAAAGGCGTCACCCCAGCCCAGAACCTTGATTTTTTCCGGGGCCACCCCCCATTTAATCAAATGGGCCTCCACGCCCAATGGAACTATGAATTTGATGTTTCTGTTTCTGAGGTGCCGCATAGTGGCGTATTCAAGATGGTCATAATGGTCGTGGGTTATAATGACGTAGTCGAGGTCAGGCAAATCTTCCCTTTTTATGGGGGCGGCATCGAAGCGCCGGGCCGTTCCGGGGATGGGCGAGGCATTGCCCAGAACCGGGTCGAAGATCAGCCTCCGGCCGTCAAGCTCCACAATGGCCGACGAGTGCCCCAGCCAGTTAAAGGCGAAATCGTCGGGAGGCTGGCTGAATGACGCCCGATCTAATTTAACCTTGGGCAGTTCCTGTTCCGGGGCGTTCGGGGAACGGAAGACAAAGCGCTTGAAACCGGTTTCTCCGCCGGTGACCCGGTCAGGAAAATATTCAATTTTGGCCGGGCTGACAAACTGCTCACCGTCAAAGTATTCCAAGCCGTTGTATTGGCTGAGGTCCGGCAGGTCGCCCATATTCTGGAGAATATGGTAGGCCAGGCCCCCGCCTATAAGCAAAATTAGGGCTATGATTACGGCCAGCTTTTTCTTTTTCATGATCTTCCCTATCCCGGTCAGGTATCGACCATTCAGACAAATATTTGTGCGTTCAGCAGGCCCGAGGCGGTGCGCAAAAGATCGCGGCACCGGCTGTAGCCGTGTGAATCAACGAAGTAGGCGCATTGAAGGCTGCCGCTTTCTTTCTCAAAAGCCTCCATCAGACTCGGGCAGGATTTTTTTTGACCGGCCAGCCCCGCGATCATCAGCATTACCGTAACCGCTCCGCAAGTTTGCTTTCGGCCCATGCCCAGGCCGAATCCGGCCGCCACTTTCCGGCCCTGATCTGCGCTCAGGCCCACCAGATCGGCATAGGTTTCGGCCAGGGCCTCGGCGCAGCTCATGGCCCCGAATTTGGAAGCCGCCGCCTCCGGGCGCTCGTTCAACGGCAGACCGTCGGCGGCCAAGGCCGGAAGGCTTCCGACGGCGACGCAAGCCACAAGTCCCGCGCCGGTCAGGGCGGAGGTTTTTAAAAAATCACGTCGGCTTAGTTTATCCATGAGTTTTTCTCCATTGAAAACAGACTTGGTTTTCGCCCACCATCAGGTTTGCAGGATATCGGCAAAAGCCCCGCCGACAAACAGGCAGCAGTCGGTGCAGTGGGAAAACCCATTGTACCTGGCCAGTATATCCTTACAAACGACAGTGCCCTCCTGAACCTTGAAACGCTCAAACAAATCCTTGGCCAAAGTAACGGTTTCGTCATTCTGACCGGGATGATAGTGGCCCAGGGCCATGACGCCCCCGACCAGAGCGCCGCAGGTTCCGTCATCAAAGGTTTTACCGATTCCCCCGGCAAAGCCCGACGATAAAGCCAGAAGCGTTTGAACCGGCAAATTATTGCCAAGGGCTTTACAGATGCCCACGAAAGTGGCCTGAGAGCAAGAATGTTTAGTTTCGCGTAGAAACTTTATCTCCCTCTCTATCGCGGCTTTGTCCAGAGTTTTCAAGCTCGGTTTTTCCGATGAAAAGGCCTGGGATGGAGCAACTACCTTCAGGCCAACCACAGCGGCGGCCCCGGCGGCGAGCTTTAAAAAATTCCTTCTGGAAAAATTCCGTCTGATCTCAGCTTGCGTCATGATCTTCCAACCTCTTTGTCTCGGTCATACCGGGAAGCATTTTTCGTATAACCCTTTCGATTATCAACACGGCGTCCTTCATTTTCATTGTACATTGGAGGGGCTGGGGTGGTTGGCCCTTCAATATATCTTTACAGGTCAGGCCGCCATATTCTTTTTTAAAAATATCGGCGGCCTTTTGAATGCAGGCATAAGTCTTAGCCCGGCTGTCCCCGCCGTCCAGCCGTCCGTCGCTGGCGTGATAGCTGATGACGGCGAAGGCCGCCACCAAAGCCCCGCACATTTCCTGCATGTTGGCCATGCCCCCGCCAAAAGCTTCCATGAGGCGGTAGGCCGTATTTTTGGCAATGCCCATTTCCTCGGCATAGGCGCAAAAAAGGGCCTGGGAACAGGTGTGCCCTTTGCTGTAGGCTTCCGAGGCCGCTTTCAGGGCCTTTTCCATTGTTGCCTCCTTATGGCGATAAAAAAATCAGCAAAAACAGAATACCCCAAGCGGCCAAATAAAACAGCGCTAAATCTTAATAAATCGAGTGGCATTTTCTCATATTCGTGCTATATTTTTGTAGGAGTCAAACAGCTTATGAGAAACGGTAAACTGAAATCAGCCTTGCTGACCTTGCAGGAGCAATTCCCGACCCTGGACTGGACCTACCACGATCACCCCGGCGGCGGCCCGCAGGAAAAGATGTATAAGTGGCCTGGGCCGCCGGAGGAAGACATTCTGGTTTGCGTTCATAAAAGCGGAGGCCAGCAGGAATTGTTTCATCGCCACGATTTTTTCTATTTCAATTACACTTACCAGGGCGAATACGACTCCCTCAGCTATAAGTACGACAACCGTATCACCATCAGGGAGAAAGAACTGTATGCGGGCCAGCCCTTTGCCGGTCACGCCCTTTGCGTTCACGACAATCAGGAGACGATTATTATAGGCATCCTGATTCGCAAGGAAACATTTTTCCGTACCTTCCTGCCCATGCTGTCGGCCAATTCCGGGCTGTTCCATTTTTTTCTCAACCCCACCACCCACAGCTTTTCCCAAGAGTTCATCCACTTTAAGATAACTGACGACCACGGTATTCGAAGCCTTTTGGAGATGATGGTTATTGAATACGCCTTCACCAAACCGGACACTCAGGACGTGCTGAAACCTCTGGCCCTTTCCTTCTTAATGCTGGTGGCCCGTCAATACGCGCTGGCCAACCGGCCGCCGGTTTGTGAACGGGTCAGCGATCAGATCGTGCAGTTTGTGAGTGAACGCTTCGATACGGTAACCCTCCAGGATATAGCCGAGCATTTTTCCTATCATCCCAATTATGTTTCCACTTTGTTGCGCAAGGAATTGGGAAAATCTTTCTCCAGCCTGCTCCTGGAGCAAAGAATGGACCGGGCGGTGGTGCTGCTTAAAGGCACAACCTTGTCGGTGGAAGAAATAGCTCTGATGCTGGGCTATTCCAACAGCAGCAATTTCTACAAAGCCTTTAAAGATTTTTATGGGAATACCCCTCGCGAGTATCTGGCCGTCAACTGATAGGCGGCTAATTTTTTGCGCTCCAAACGGCTCTCCTTCTCCAATTTTCAGCCCGGTCAATCCGGGCTGACTTGTTATACCTATCTTAAAATTCACCACACTCCATATTAAGATTTAGCGCTGTTTTTCAAAATACCTTCCGGTATTCTTACACCATAAGACGGTAATTGCCTGTCGCAATTATTTATTCGGCAGCCGCTTAGGATGGTTTGCCGCTGACGGCTTACCTGGTTAATTAAGAAAGGGAAGACATGAAGATTATACTGCGTCTCTTAAGTATTTTGGCGGTTATGGCGGCTCTGGGCAGCGGCAGCGCCTTGGCCCAAGAGCAAAAAGACCTGGGCGCTCTGACCCCGGACGAGGCCCTGGCTTACATGAAATCCAAAAACGATCTGCTCATCGTTGACGTTGCGGCGGAGCGCTGGTATGGGGAAAAGCACTTTGAGGGGGCGGTCAACATACCCATCGAAAGCCTGAATGATGCCGAGGAAAAGAAGCTCTATCAGGATTTGCCCGGCGGACGCCCGGTGCTGCTGCACTGCCGTTTGGGCATGATCGTGCCCGGAGCCTATCGTAACCTGAAACAGTTGCGGCCGGATATCCCCGAAATCTCCTATATTGCCGGAAAACCGCCGTTTGATGAATACAATTCCTGGCTTAAAAGCCGGAAATAGGCCATCTATCCGCCCATTTCAAATTAAGAGCAATGGTGAAAAATGACTGAACTGGAAAAACTTGAAGCCGGTCTGGAGTTCTGCTTTTTTGACCCCCAAATGGTGGCTATCAAAAATAAGGCTCTGCGGCTCTGCACTGAATTCAACAACCATGACCCGGCTGACTTTGAAGGCCAAGAGGCCCTTATCAAGAGGCTATTTGGCTCGACCGGCCGCCATGTCTATATTCAACCGCGTTTTAATTGCGATAACGGCCAAAACATTCATGTCGGCGAAGACTTTCTGACCAACTACAACGTCACCATTCTGGATGTGGCCCCGGTGCGTATCGGCGACTATTGCCTGATCGGCCCCAACACCCTCATCAGCACGGTGGGGCATCCTCTGACCCCTAAAGGGCGGCGGGAGAAGTTGTCCCGAACCGCGCCGGTGACCATAGGCAATGACGTCTGGATCGGCGGCAACTGCACCATCCTGCCGGGAGTGACTATAGGCAACAACGTCATCGTCGCCGCCGGGGCGGTGGTTACTCATGACGTGCCGGATAACTCCTTGGTTGGCGGCGTCCCGGCCAAGGTTTTAAGGCCATTGGAGAATGATGTCAATTCACCGGCCTAGTTCAGGGGCCGTTAGATTACATGTATTTATTACCGCATTAAGGGAGGCTTCCGATGAAGTTTTTATGTTTGTTGATGACTCTGTTTTGTCTGGCGTTCATGCCCCAGGCGGCCTTGGCCGCCGATAGCGACCAGCCGTCAAAAGTCTTTTTCACCAAAGACATCAGCCCGGCCGGTTTGAAAAGAATTTATGAAGCCCTGGAAAGATCGCCCACCGGCAAAGTGGCGGTGAAGCTGACCGTGGGTGAGCCGGGCAATAATTACCATTTGGACCCCAACTTGATCAAGGATTTAGTTCATTCCGTCAACGGCACTTTCATCGACGGAAACACCGCCTATGGCGGGAAGCGGGGAACAGTAGCCGAACATATGAAAGCCGCTGAAGATCATGGTTTCCTGGCGGTTGCTCCGCTGGACATTCTGGATGCCGACGGTGAAGCCCGCCTGCCCATTACCGGGGGAACGCACCTGAAAGAAGTTCGGGTCGGTTCACATTTCAAAAATTACGGTTCCATGCTGGTGCTCTCCCACTTTAAAGGCCACGGCATGGCCGGTTTCGGCGGGGCCTTGAAAAATATTTCCATCGGCATCTCTTCGCCCACCGGTAAACGTCTGGTGCATACTGCCGGAAACAGTGAAACCGATTTCCTCGACGGCCCGGAAAAGCAGGAATACTTCATCCAGTCAATGGCCGAGGCCTCTCAAGGCATGATCGCCGATATGGGGCCGGAGAATATCCTTTACATCAGCGTCATGAACAATCTTTCCGTTGACTGCGACTGCAACGGCAACCCGGCCGCGCCTGAGCTTCACGACATCGGCATTCTGGGGTCACTTGACCCGGTGGCCCTGGACAAAGCCTGTGTTGATTTGGTTTATCAGGCCGATGAAGTTCACAGTTCATCCCTGCGTCAGCGCATGGAAGAGAAGCTGGGTGTGGAAATTCTCAATCATGCTGAAAAACTCGGCCTTGGCAGCCAAACATATGAACTGGTCAAACTGGACTGATCTCAGCGTTAACGCTGCCGCCGGGGACGAAACCACCGGCGGCAGCCCGATCAACATGGACATTGTGGGACGTTGACAGATGATTGAAAACTTAAGATTAGAATTTATCCATTTTTGGCCGCATTTCACCGCCGTCCTGCGGGAGATCGGGTTCTACTGGCTGATAGGCATTGGTCTAGGTTCGGCGATATCGGTATTCGGTAAAAGCAGAATCACCGGCTTGATGACCAGACTTGAACAACGCCGGATGGGACTATGGGGCCTGGTTCCGGCCAGCTTGATCGGCCTGCTTTCGCCCTTGTGCATGTATGGAACCATACCGGTAGCCGCCTCCTTCGCTCAAAAAGGGGTCAGGGAAGACTGGCTGGCCGCCTTTATGATGAGTTCGGTTCTGCTTAATCCTCAGCTTTTGATTTACACCGCCGCCCTTGGCTGGCCCGCCTTGATTATCAGAACCATAAGCTGCCTTTTCTGTGGAATTTTTGCCGGGCTCTGCGTTGGCCGATTTTATAAAAACCGTTCATTTTTTAACTTTGCCGGATTCAACGAGCCGGGCAGTCGGGATGACGACCCGGCAGTGATAAGACGCCTGGGTAAAAATATAGGCCGCAACATCAAAGCCACCGGTGGATATTTTCTGCTGGGCATTCTCCTGGCCTCAGCCTTCCAAGCCTATGTGCCCGCTGACGGCTTTGGCCGCCTTTTTGGACATGACAGCGGGGCGGGGGTGCTGATGGCCGCGACCGTGGGCGTCCCTCTGTATGTTTGCGGCGGGGGCACCATTCCCTTGCTTCACAGTTGGATGCAAAGCGGCATGGGGCTGGGCGCGGCCACCGCTTTCATGATCACCGGGCCGACCACTAAAATTACCAATCTGGGGGCGCTTAAAATTGTCCTTGGCCTTCGTAATTTTATTCTTTATATAATTTTTTCCATTGGGCTGGCCCTTCTTTTAGGCTTGGCCGTTAATATCCTGCGTTGACTGCCATTAACATCAAGGGAAGCCATTACCGTCAGGATTGCTGACGGTAATGGCGCTCGTTTTTACCGGCTCAATCCGTTTGATCGACTAACGGTCGCAGTCACAGTCAACGCTTCGAGGTGAGCCTTCTCGGGCTCTTGTGTCTGAGTGATTTCTTTCTCCTTTGCTTCTCTTAATTGGAGTAGGCGATATTCATTCCAGCTTTGGGATTGCCCCGGCTTTATGCGTTTGGCTGTTGGATAGAACTCGGATAGGTATCTGCCCATCTGTTGGCCGATCTTGTCCTGGCTTTGGGCCAGAAATATTTCCCGCTGTTCAAGGTATGGTTTCAGTTTGTCCACCTTCATGTAGCCGCCTGTTGCTAAAACGGTGCTGTCCGGTCGCAAAAGTTTGAGGCTTAATGCTTCTAGGAGGGAATCCGTGACATAGACTTTGTTGTCCGTACCGGGCATGACGAATGGCTCTCCATCTTTGCCCAAAGATTGATTGAAAGGCTTGTCGCCGGTTCCGATTTTGAAGACGCCGCTGGATTTGTCGCGGGCGAAGACGCAGTTGCCGCGTGGGTCACTAAATATCATACTCTTGGCGTGGAGTTCTTCGATGAAGGCTTGCGGCAGCTTCATTTTATAAATCAGGTGACCGAATACCCCAGGCCAAGTGCGTTCGCAGGGCTTTGGCATTTCGAATGGCTGGTGAACAATCTTCAATGCTTCGCGTGGTGCGGTTTCAGCCAGATGGACGGCCAGACTACCGGCGATATCCTGGTCCCCGAAAACTTCGGCCAGTTCGCGCACGGCCTGTTTGTAGTGGTCCTGACCGTAGCCGGAAAGGTGCATCACCAGGTTGACCGCACCCTTGCCTTTAAGGCCGCTTTGGGCGCGCCACTGATTGCCGGTATATTCAACGGAGGCTCCATCCGGGAGAATAAAAATCCGATTTTTATATTTCCGAGTTGAACTTGGGGCCTCGGTTGCACCGTACATTTGGATTAAAACTTTGTCCAAATCCAAGTCGCGCATCTCTTTGGCGACCGCTTTGAAATTCGATTTTTCCCGGCTGAGTTGCGCATTGGCGTCTTTGAGTTGTTCCCGCTCCTGTATCAACCTGGCGTTCTCGGTAATCAAAATGTCGTTCTGATTGGACAGCGTCATCAGTATTGGGCTTATCTTTTCCATCTGCTCGGCCACGGCTTGAGCTCCCGCTTCTTTGCCGTAGGATATCAGATTGTCTGTCCTCATTCGGGCCGTGACGCCGGGTGGTTCAGGGGGCTGAATATCCTCAGGGCCGGGAAGTTTTGGCAATGTAGTTCGTTCGACTTTCTGAGTGGCAGCGTAGTATTCGGCCACTTCCATGTGGGTGGCCTTGGAGCCTTCCCGTCCGCGCGTCAATCCCAAATGGGAAACGGCCTGGGCGTAATCCGATTGGAGGTTGCTCAGAACGTATTTTTTGCCGCCGAACAAAGCCCGGCAGTTGAGTTTATTGTTTTCGTCGAGCGGCAGCAGCAGAAACTGAATATGTGGGGTCGCTTCATCGAGGTGAAGCACGGCGTTAATGATGCGGTCGCCGTATCTTTCCCTGAGCCAATTCATACTGGCGTCAACCCAGGCGTCGAGCCGTATCTGATCAGCAGCGCCGTATTGGTCGGGTGCGTCGGGCCGGAAGTATTCCGGGCTGGCTCCTAAAAATCCGTCAACGCCATAGACGGCGTTTTTGCGTATCTTCTGGTTGCCGAGGCGGTCTTTGCAGACAGCCACCGGGTCGTCGTCAGGCGAACCGATCAGGAAGCGGCAGGGGGCCTTGGGGTCGGCGTTGAGCGTCTCCCGCCGCCGGGCGTTATGAGAGACGGAACCGGCCACCGCGCCCCATGACTTAAGCTTCTTGATACGGACAATGCTGTAGGCAGCCATCAGGCGCACCCTGCGGCTTGGCCGTTTGATGCCGCCGGTAGGCGGATACCCCGGCCGGCAGGCCGGGGCGAACGGAACATTTGCGGCAGCAAATGTGGAGTGAGTCCACAATACTCGCGCTTATGATTCAATGGCCGCCTACTTAGGGCGGCGGTGGGCTGGAGACGGGGGCCGTTCCCTTTCCGGCCCGGCTTCTGGTGCTGCTTCAAGTGTCTTATGGCGTCCTTCCTTTTGCGATAAAATGATGATTTAAGACGAATGATGTTGGGCATCCGCCTTATGATCGATGTCCCGAAACTATGTGGCTCTCTAATTCGAACCAATTAAGACCGTGACAGCCTTCCTGTGTCTTCATCCGTCCCCAGATGCCCACGGTTGTCCTTCTTAAGCCCTGATAAACCAATTGGTCTGTAAGGGTCTCGTTCAGGTGTTCAAAGTCACCATTGGGGTTTAACGGATTAAAGGAGTTGGTGTAAGCCACTTTTGGCGAGCTCAAATCAAGTCCTGCCAACGTCGAGTCGACCATCATTTGTGCCATAAACCAACTCTTCCAGAGACTGTTTTTCGACTCGAAACGGTTCATCTTTTCCGGCGGGTTTCATCTTTTTGAGAGCGGACTTAGCCTTTTTCTTTCCATGAACCCGGCTGCCACATCCCCGGACGTAATCACAAAAAGCCGTATAGCTCATGGTTACCTGACCGGATTCGGTCAATTCTTCGAAAATAAGTTTGAGACTGTAGCCTTCCTCAAGCCGCTGTTCCACAAAAGTTTTGACGGCTCGATATTCAATTCGTGCGAAACTGAGTCGCTTCTTGGATGCTTCCGACATAAATTATTCCTCCTTGGGTTGATGAATGGGTTGCGGTAATGCAACGGCGTAACGCATGACCTGGACAGCCAGGGCGACCAAACCTGGACGCCCCGGCTCGAATGACCCTCACTAATAATGAGGGTCATTCGGACTTAAAATTGTAAAAAACTGGGACGGCCTTCACCGCCGAATACGTCGGTCAGATAAACGCGGCGGGCAATTCGGATTCTGTCCGGCTTTTCATCACTGTTGGTTATTTCTTTTTGACCTGATCAGCCAGCCAGATGACAACCTGATCGCGGGGATAACAGACCTTGCCGCCGATGGTCAGACGACCGTCGGGGCCTCGGCCCTTGCAATCCAGATTGGCCAGGGTACGCGGCTTGTAGATAATCACCTCAAATGCTCGGATTAAAGTTGACGGCAATGAGGCGTTGTCATAGAATAAAACTGTCGCATGAAAGCAAACCCGCCAAGGTAGACAATTCTGTGACAACACCGCCCTGATTGATGCGCCAACATCGGTCAGGGTATTTTTATATCGCCGCTTTTGAGCCGGACCAGATACTGCCGGCCGGCTTCGGTTACCTGGTTTAAAATGCCGGCGACTTTGATGCTCTGCATCCAATAGCCGCCGTCTGCTTCGGTTCCTTCCAGGCCGTGAAAAAGCAGATAGGGTATCATCTCCGTTTTCAGCAGCTTTCGGTGTTCGACGAACTCCCGGCCGATGATATAGAGCATCATGCCGTAATCGGCCGCCGGGATTTCCGCAGCCTGTCTGACATCGACGTGGCCGGAAAGATCAACCTCCAGTTCCGCGAAGTGAACCGTATTGTTGGAGACGATGCCGACATAGACGGCCAGCGTCCCCGCCAATTTGCCCACTGCCGGAAGGCAAAAGGTGCCGGGTTTACCGGACAGGGCCGGGTCAAGTTTCAGGGCCGCGCACACTTCATCCAGACATTCGCCTTTTTCCCATTTTTCATTCAGGGCCTGGGCTTCTTTGGTGAACAGTTCATGATCGGACTGTAAAGATTCCCAGGTGGGCAGATTATCGGCCGCTTTGGCCTGCTCGGCCAAAATCATTTCTTCGATTTCAGCCAGACTTTTTCCGGCGGCCTGTTGTTTGCGGATGAATTTAATGCGCTCCAGGATTGAGTCGGGAAAAAATATTTTTCGCTTCTCAACCGCGATGGGGTTCGGCAGCAGCTTCAGGTCGTTTTTGCGCCATGAGCGAAAAGTATGCAGATTTATTTCTGATTTTTCAACAATGTCCTCAATGCTGAGCATAGATAAACCTCCAATACCTCGTTCATAATATATTAAAAATAATATATGTCAATCTTTATTTATTATTTTTAATAGATCGAAAGCTATGCGGGCAGCTCCAAAGCCAAAGCGTGGCTTTGAGAAGTGTTTTCGACCAGATGAAAGCGGGGGAGAGGCAGAAGTAAAAATGACGAAAAATCAGCCGCTTTTATAAAAAAGCGGTTGCATGAAAGGTGGGTCAAGCTATATCCATGCGCCACATGGCATGACTGCAACTCAAATCAGGAGCGCCTAACTCGCATAATTCGTGGCGAGTTAGGCCATTACGTAGCTGTTCTTCAATCCTTTCGGCGCTCGATGGCGGCTCCCACTCTTGCTGCTGTAGCAGTACGGCCATGAAGGTATCCAGGTTGCGCTCCAGTCGCCTCAAGGCCGGTGGTTCATTCTGTGCCCAACGCTCAAGTATTTTTAGACCGTGCGAAGTCACCCGATGATCGCTTATAACCGTGGCCATGGTTTTCTTTTTGAGGACTCTCCTGGCGGCAGTCAATGATACGTCCGCTTCCGGCATTTTCTCCCTCCTTACATTTTGTTGACAGTCAATATAAGACGCCCGATTATCTTAACCTCGGACGAGGCCACTTCAAAATCGAGATTGCTCTGCCCATCTGTGGCCGTCAGGTGCAGGACGTTACCGGGTCTGATGGCTACCCGGTTGAACGAAAAATGCCCATTTATCTCGGCCAAATACTGGCAGCCCTGGTATATGCCGGTGACCCCCTGATCGAGAAGCATGACCGGGTCTGACAATCCAGATGGGTTTGGGAAGACCAGACGGACGTTTTTGGGGTTGGAAGAAATATCTTCCAGCCATTTACGATTGAATAAGAGCCTGTCCTTGACTTCCGGTTCATCTTCGTGGAGCTTGAGCCGATCAACCCTTATAAATTCGCCCAGGCCGAAATACATCCCAGTCGTCAGGTCTGGAGAGTCTGAATCAGTGGCTTGATAACGGCCGTCACTGCCTATGCCCAAAAGCCAGTCCACCGAGCATTCTAAAACCTGCGCCACTATGATCAGGTTACTGCCGCGGGGCAGGTTCCCGCTTTCATAGGCCTGAATGGTGTTCACGGAGACGCCCACCTTTGAAGCCATGTCCCGTTGCGAAAGCCTCAAATCCTTGCGTCGTTGGGCGAACCTATGCTGAAAATTCTGGTGAATTTCATGAGGAACCTTGTCTTCAACTCTTTTGCTAAAGGCCATAGCTGTCCTCCATCTACATCATTCTAAAGTTTAACGACTAATAATTGCGTTCAATATGCCCTTACTTGCAGTTTAACTACAAAATACTAAAGGATAACCGCATTGGATGCAAGCGATATTTCTGTAGAATTTTAAGTAGTGAATTTTCTTGAAAGGAGACAGAAATGCCGATTGCTCGCAAGACCTATTCAGACGAGGAAAAAGAGTTCGTGAGGAATATTGGATTTAAGATTCAGTTTTTCAGGAAGAAGGCGGGTTATAGCCAATACCAGTTGGCTGAGAAAGCGGAACTGAGTGAAACTACGATTGGTCATTTGGAGAGTCAGGCGGATTATGGCCTGTCGGTCGTGGCACTTTTCAGGATAGCCAAGGCCTTGCAGGTCGGGCCTGATCAGTTATTGAAGTTTGAATGAATCTGTATTAGCATAGTTAAATCTGTCAAGGTATATTATTACGCAACGAAAAGAGTTGGCTTCACATGGATTTAATCACAGGTGCGATGATTGCCTATATATCTAAAGAGGGGATAAATAAACTTCTTGGCCCAACATTCGATTATATGGGAGGAGAGCTTAGCAACTATGCTGAAAAAGCTCATATAAATCTGGGGAAAATTTTTAAAGCCGCCTATGAGCGATTAGGGGATAAAATTAACAAACCTGGGATAGTTTCGCCGCGAGTTTTTAAAAAATTCATTTCTGAAGGTGCTTATTGTGAAGATGCTCTTTTGGCTGAATACTGGGGCGGGGTAATGGCTTCCGCACGCTCAGACGATGGCTTGGAAGACCAACAGTTGCGAATGACAAAATTGCTCGAGAGCATGACCCTAAGCCAGATAAAGACACATTACCTGATCTATTCGACAATTTTAAAAAAATCAAAAGCATTCATACCGTATTCAACATTGAAAGATCATCCTCATACATTGATGCTTTACATATCTTGTGAAGAATATGCAAATGCTCTCAGCCTAGACATTGATGAAGATGGCGTTATTCAGATTCTATCTCACAGTTTGGTGGGGTTATATGCCGACAGTTTAGTCGAGGAATGGACTTGCGAGCGGAAAATGACACTGGCGTATACCTATCCGGCAGCAAAGAAGTCTGGATTAGTTGTTACCCCGAGTATGCTTGGAATGGAGTTGTTCCTTTCAGCTTGCGGGCTTAGTTTTTTTACTCATGGTGGTTCCCCTAGTTTTGATAATTTGAACTCTCCGATGTTAACCGATATAAAAAGCATTGAACATGCAGTTTTTATTAACCGTTTTGGAGATTTAAAGCAAAAGCAAGAAGCCTACCGTGAGAAAGTTTCTATTGAGTTTAGAAGCAAATACTATCCACAAGGAAAGAATCAAAAAGGTAGGAAGTCATAATTCACTTTACCTATATATCATCGGCAAAAGTAGTACCATGGTAGTATCAATTGGGTAAAGTGAAGAAGCAAAAAAGTTAAAGGGGTTTGGCCATTTTGGCTAAACCCCTTTAAAATTAACTGGTGCCGGAGGTCGGAATCGAACCGACATGAGGTTGCCCTCGCTGGATTTTGAGTCCAGTGCGTCTACCAGTTTCACCACTCCGGCGAATTTTGGTAGTTAATCATATTCATCCTGTCTTGTCAAGATTTATTACCCTCGAATACCCGGCCGCCAGCCGTATTTCCCCTATTTATTCCATTGCATGCTCCCTCCCATTCTTTGAATTATAGGTTGATGAAACCACATTATAATGCTATGCTTATAAGACTAAAATCGTCAGTTATTCTGGCGGCGGTTGAAGCGGCTCCGGTTTTTGGCGGGGCCGCATTTTTTGGCGGGCCGCCATAGGTGTGATATGAACAAAATCAGCAATAATGACCTCAATGACTTTTATCGCGGCGGAGCCAGAAATTACCAGGCTCCGGCCGAACAGCTCTGGACCCTGCCCTTTCTGACCTTTATAGCTCTGAATCTTTTCATCTTCATGGGTTTTGATGTTCTTCTGCCGACCCTGAGCCTTTACCTCGAAGGGCAAGGCAACACCGAAACCGATATAGGCCGCATTTTCGCCATTTTCACAGTCTCGGCCGTTTTAATGCGAATGCTGGCCGGGCGGCTGGCCAGCTATTTCAACCCCATGAGACTGGCCCGCTTGGGGCTTTTATTTTGCGCCATTGCCGGAGCTTTTTATTACTGGGCCGACACCGTCCCCACGGCCATGGCCGCCCGGTTCCTCCACGGGGCCGGGTTCGGGCTGGCCTCAACCCTGATTACCGCCCTGGCCTCGCAGATCATCCCGCCGCTCCGCCTGGGCGAAGGCATGGGCTATCTCGGCCTGGGCACCACTCTGGCCCTGGCTCTCGGCCCGTTTTTCGGCGTGTGGCTGATGGATGAATTTGGTTTTTTTGTCCTGTTTATGGTGGTGGCCGGATTTTATGTCCTGAGCGTCATCGGCATTTCCGCCCTGCCAAAAATAAAGATGGCCGGCCCGCCTCCCGGCGCGCCGCGCCCCCGCCTGGTGCTGGTCAGTCCCAGCGTCATCGCGCCCTCGGTCATGATGTTTATGGTGGGCTTGTCAATGAGCTCGGCCATGATCTATTTGGCCCTTTATTGCAAGGAAATTAATCTGCCTTATGCCGGGCATTTCTTTGTCCTGTCCACGGCCGGAATTTTCATCTCCCGCCTGACGGCCGGGCGCATACATGACCGCATCGGCCATTCCTATGTGATCATTCCAGCCTCTATCCTCCTGGCGGCCACCATGTTTCTGCTGGCCAAGGCCGACACGCGCGGCATGATCTTTACAGCCTCCATCCTCTATGGCCTTAGTACCGGCGCAATTTTCCCAAGTGTCCAGGCCCTGGCCATGTCGGCCGTGGACATCAGCCGCCGCACTGAGGCTACCGCCTCAATTTTCAACTCCTTCGACCTCGGTGTGGGGCTCGGCTCGGTGATTCTTGGCTATGTGGCCGGGCGAATGGGGAGCTACAACTCCGTCTATTGGGCGGCCACGGCTGTGGCGGTTGTTTTTCTGCTCTACTATCTGTGTGTTTATATATTCTTCCCGTCCAAAACAAAGGATATGAAAAAGTGATCAAAGCTTTTATCTGGCTTCTGATATTTTTAATGATGGGTCTGCCGCTGTTTCACGGACCATCAAACCGGCTCCTGGAACTGGCCGCCCTGCACCATCGCTTTTTGACGGGTGGTTTAATCTTTTTGGCCATGGGCCTTTTGGGCGAAACGCTGAAAGCCCGCACCGCAGGACGGGAGCTGAGCTTTGGCGGATTGTTCAGGCTGGCTTTGATGTGGTGGCTGTGCGGCATAGCCGCGGGTCTGATATTCCCGCTTGTCAATTTGGGGGTTGGATGGTCCCAGGTCATGGGATTGCTGCCGGGCGGAGGTTTCAGTTCAGCCCGAAGGCCGCTGACAGCCGTTATCACCAGTTTCTTTTTTACCGGCCCCTTCTTTACCAGTATAATTCTGAACCTTATGGTCATACCCGTTTGGATGCTCCGGCGGGTGCTGCTGTCGGCAGCCTCCAGTCGGCCGCAATATTTCTGGCCTGGGGCGGAAACATCACTGAACAGGGCGGTGAAGACGGTCAACTGGTCGGCGTTCATCAAAACTGAAACCATTCAGACCATCCTGATAAGAATTCCCTTTATAACACTGGTGATAATGATGCCTGAAAAATTCTGGCTCTACCTGACCGGCTGGCTGCTAATCATAATGATCATGCTGGAAGATGCCGGAACGCGGTTTTGGGGTGGGGCGGAAAAAAAGAAAAAGCCGCCAATACCTCCACAGGGAAAATAGGCCAATACTGAAAGAGCCGGAATCGCCACTAACGATTCCGGCTCTTTTTATACTCAACAGCAACGGCTGGACATCAATCAGTGAGTCCGGCCGTTCTTCCGTTAAAAAAACACAAAAGTTAAAACACAGCCAAAGCCTATGATTTATCGGCGTTTTTAGCCTTGAAAGCATCCACCCATTTGGCCGCTTCGCTTTCAGCGGATTTTACCTGCTCGTCTTTCATGGGCTTTTTGAGTGCCGTAATGATTTCATCAATATCGGCGGCCTGATAACCAAACTGCTGGGCTATCAGATACCACTTCAGGGCCTTGACCGGATCTTTATCGCGGCTCAGACCGTCTTTATAGATCACGGCGATATTTTTCATGGCTTCGGGATTACCCAGATCAGCGCTCCTGACGAACATGTCCAGGGCTTTCTTGCCGTCGGGCTTCTGGTCGAGCATGCCGTTGAGATAGATCACGCCCAGTTCATTGGCCGCCAGGGAGTGCCCGGCCTCGGAGGCTTTATTCAGATAACTGATGGCCTCTTTGTTGCTGGCCTTGACCAGGCTGCCGGACAGATAAACAGAAGAAAGCTTATAGAAAGCCTGGGGCAGCTTCATATCAGCCGCCTTTTTGAAATTATTCATCGCCTCATCAGCATTGGCGGTGACGCCCATGCCGATTTCATAACAGACGCCGAGATTGTAATAACCTTCGGCCTGCTTGGCGTCGGCCGCTTTCTTATACCATTCGTAAGCTTTGGTATAATTGCGGGGCACTCCAATGCCGTTTTCATAAAGGGAGCCGAGACTGAGCATAGCCGCGGACTGGCCCTTGCCGGCCGCTTCGGTCAGAAGAGCCACGGCCTCTTCAGCGGTGACGGTGCGCTGTTCCGTGCTTTCCGGCGTATCCGGGGCGGCAAAAGAAACGGCGGTTGAAGCGCACATGAAAAAAGTTGACAAAGCTAGGGCGGCGAGCACCTTCCGGCTGAAATTCCTCATTGATTCTACCTCTTTTATTAATTCAGACAAGCGGCTCCGGCCCCCAAAAGCCATAGCCCGCTTCAATATAAACACAATGAAGTGGCAATTATACTTTTTTTTGCGAGTAATCTCAACCAGAGGTTTTCTTGCGGACGGGAGCCGCGGCCTCGGTGAGCCGCCGACCAATGAAACGGGCAATAGCCGCAAAATTGTTCCTTATCTTAGGATCGAGATTCTTTAGCGGAACCTCAGCCCTGGCCATATTTTTATGTCCCCCGGCCGAGCCCAGCTTGTCAAAAGCCTTGGCCGCCAGTTTCCCCACGTTCTGCCGCATGCCCCCGGCCCGGAAAATCAAAACCAGCCTGTCACCGCAGATACCGGCGGCCACAGCCCGGTTGACGCCATTGACCATCATCAGAAAATCGGCCAGAAGCACCAGGGTATCGGCATGATCGACGTTGGGCAGAAAGGTGTGGGCCATATTTTTGTGGAGCACCGCCCCATTGAGTCCGTCCAGAAGGCGCTTAAAGGACGATCTGGCAATCGGGGCCCTTTCAATGTCGGACAGAAGCTGGTTATGAATATGTGGATAAAGCCACTGAAAGGCCCGCATGTCATCGAGCTGGCCCTGGCGGACAAAATTCTGAGTATCGGTTTTAATGGCGTAAAAAAGGGCTGTGGCCAGCTTCTGGTTGGGCCTGATCTTGGCGGCCTTGAGATAGCCCACCATCATGGTGGCGGTGGCGCCAAGCTCAGGGCGCACATCGGCGTAGCCCGGCCCCGCCTTCTGATGAAGGACGGCCGCCGGATGATGATCGATGATGGCGTCAAAAACAAGATTCTGGGTCAGAGGGCAATGATGAGGCTGGGAATCGACCATGGCCAGGCGTGTGAACGCGCATATATCAAGGGAGCTGAGTGATTCCATCTTCAGCTTTAGCGCGGAGACCAATTGCTTGTTGTCGGTGCGTTTAATATGGTTGGTGGAGGCAATGACAATCTGGGCAACGCGCCGCCAGAGAATGCGTTTGAGGGCCACGGCGCTGGCAATTGCGTCGGGATCAGCGGAGATGATGATCAGGACTTTGTCGTCGCGGTTGAAAACCTTCAAAAGAGATTCCAGACGGGAACTGTTGGTGGCCTGCGAACTGAGGGTAGACGCAATAAGACGCGAAGAAATATTCTCTACAGGCGCTTCGACGGCGCGGCAGGAACTATCCGGCGGCCCAACGCGGTCAGTTTTATTATCAACGGTAGTTTTACTGTTCCGGCCTTTATTTACGGTCGCCACATGGCCTCTCTAAATGTAAACTTTTTCCCTTGAACTGGCGGTACGGCGCGGAGCAAAAAGCGTGATTTTTGCTCCGCGAGTGAACATTTCAGCTTCAACGGTCACCGTGATATTATAAGCGCACCCCACTCCGATAACGACGGCAACAGCCAAGGGGGCAACGCTCTTAATACGATGACAGCCGCCAAAACCGCCAACAGGGAAACCCTCACCCAGACATAGTCCGGTGCGGACCACGCACACAAACTCAGGAGGCTGGTTTTTCGCGGTCTTCAATCGGCGCGGCTTCGGCCAGCTCTTCCACCAGCTTCATGGCTTCCGGACTCAGCTTTGTCGGCAGCTTGGCTTTCAGGGTCACATACAGATCACCTGTTTCCTTCTTTTTGCTGATAGGCATGCCCTGCCCCTTAAGACGCATCTTGGTGCCGTTCTGGGTCCCTGAAGGCACTTTCAGGGAGGCCCGGCCGGTCAAAGTGGGCACTTCAACAGTGCCGCCTTTTAAAAGATCATAAAGGCTTACCGGCACATCAGCGTAAAGATCATTATCCTTGCGGATGAAAACCGGATCGGGTTTGACGCTGACTTCCAGCAACAGATCACCCGGAGGTCCGCCAGCCTGGCCGGGGGAGCCTTTGCCTTTAAGGCGCACTTTCTGGCCGTCCTTTATGCCCGCCGGAATCTTGGCTTTCAAATTCTCCAGATTGTTCACCTGACCCCGTCCGCCGCAGGTCGGGCAGGTCCGCACGCCGCCGCCGTTGGCGACAATGCCCTGCCCCTGACATTGCGGGCAGGTCCTGGGTATGCCCAATTCCAGCTTGGCCTCGGTGCCTGTAGCCGCCTCCCTTAGGCTGATAGTCAGTTTCAGACTGACATCATCGCCTTTGCGGGCTTGCGTCTGGCCGCCGAAGTGGGTATCAAAGGAAAAACCGCCGCCCGGACGCCCCCCGCGCTTGGCGCTGGAGCCAGTTCCGAACAGGTCGCCGAAAATATCATTGAACGAAAAACCGCCGCCCTGGCTGAAATCAAAATCAGGGCGCTGATATCCCGAGCCGCCAAAGCCACGCTCATAAAAAGCTTCCCGGCCGAGATTGTCATATTCCTGCTTTTTAGTCGGGTCGGACAGAATGTCATAAGCTTCCGAAATTTCCTTAAACTTGTTCTCCGCCTCAGCATCGCCGGAATTGACATCCGGGTGATATTTGCGGGCCAGTTTACGATAGGCGGATTTTATTGCGGAAGCATCGGCGTTCTTTTCCACGCCCAACACTTTGTATGGATCCAGACTCATTTTTCTACCCAAATTAATGAATTTCGGGTATTTTTAAACAGAACACAATCCCTGGCCAATAATGCGGAAAACCTGTCTGCCGTAGGGAACCATGCTCTCTTTTCAAAAAATATCCGATTGAGGAGTTTTTACCGGCACACAATCAACCTGCCATTAACGGCTGGCAGTCAGTGCGTATCACCACACCGCAAACCACCCCTTTACCGGCACACAATCAACCTGCCATTAACGGCTGGCAGCCAGTGCGTATCACCACACCGCAAACCACCCCTTTACCGGCACAAAACCACCCAGCCCTCAACACTCGACAATCGCGCGTGTCAGCACACGAACTGCCGACCGTGAACAGGTGATTTGCCAATGAGCACCGGTGAGCCGTAAACGCAGCGGCCTACGGACCTTCCCATATATATAATAAGTCGTTTTTTCCCCACGTCAACATAGTCTTGTGGGGTTTACCACAGTTTTTACGGTCCGACTATGCTGAACGCGTCGATTTGAAGAGCGGCCACAAACCTTTCAGTCTATGGTTCGTGGCCGCATTTCCACTAACCGCCATGAACTTCAATCATTTTCAGAGGCGGACTTTTTAGTGGTCCGGCTCTTTTTCGCGGGTTTGGCCTCTTTCTCTTTGGCGGCGGGGATTGCTTTCTTCACTGCTTTAGCGGCCGGAGCTTTTTTCGGAGCGGCTTCTTTGGTTTTAGCCGCAGCGCTTTTAGCCGTGGTTTTCCCGGCCGCCGGACGCGCCGGCGTTTCCTTTTCAGCGGTTTTTTTGGCGGTCTTCGGTTCAGCCTTATCAGCCGCGCTCTTTTTGGCCGCCGTCTTTTTTACCACTGCTTCGCTGTCGGCACTTTTACTTTTGGCCCGGCTGGCCGGCTTCTTCTCGGGAGCCTCATCTTTCGCCGCACTCTTTTTGGCGACAGTGCGGGATGGTTTTTCCTCAGCCGCCTTCTCAGCCTTTTTAGGTGCGGCCTTTTTGGCGGGTTCCGCCTTGGCGGCCTTGACCGGCTCAGCCTTTTTTGCCGCCGTCTTTTTGGCAGGCGTTTGGGCGGCCGTCGTTTTTTTGACCTCAGCCGTCGTCTCTGCCTTATCCTCGGCCTTCTTAGCGCTCGCGCGGCTACGTTTCGGTTTCTCTTCGGCCTTGGCTGATGCGGCCTCCGCTTTCTCGTCCGCCTTTTTCACCCGCTTCCCGGGATATTTCGGCGGCTCTTCAGCCTTCGGCGTGACAGCTTCGGATTCAATCGTTTCTTTGCCGCTGACCCGCTTTTTGGGATAGCGGTCTTTTTCAGCTTCAGGCTTTTCAGCCGCTTTCTTCTTTCCAGCCTTGACCGGAGCCGGTTTGGCCTCAGCTTTCGGAGCAGTCTCGACCTTAGCTTCAGCGACCTCAACCACGGCCTCGGCCTCAGCGGGAGCGCTTTTTTTCGAACGCTGGCGGCGCGGCTTGCGGGCAGCCTTTTCCGGGGCCTCAGCCTCAGGGGCGGCTGATTCAACCGTAGCCGCCGTCACCACCGCTTCAACCACCAGGGCCTCCGGTGAGACAGGCGCCTCTCCGGGAGCCGCGTCCACAGCGGCTTCGCCCCCGGTCGTCCCCCTGGCCTCGGCATTGCTGTCGCGGCCACGGCGTGAACGGCGGCGCTTGCGGCGGCGTCCGTTCTGGCTCTCTTTTTCCAGACTTTCCCCGGCAGCGGCCGCTTCGGTGACAGTAGTGAATTCAATGATCTCGGCGTCAATAACCGGAGCCTCTTCAACGCCCCAGGTCAAGGTCTGCCGGGCCGCATCCTGCCCATTGCCGCCGGAAAGGCGGGGCGAGAGGCCAAAAATGCCGCCGGGGCGCTGGCTTTTGGCCGGGCCGCGTGAGGTGCCGCGCGGGGCCTCGCCACGGCCGCCGCCGCGGCGGTCACGGTCGCCTTTTCTCTTGTCACGGTCACCGCCGCGACGATCCTTGAGGCGCACTTCACCGCCCTGATCTTCCTGAAACCAATCTTGCTCAGCCCAAACCACCGGTATTTTCTCCCCTAACAGATTTTCAATAGCTTCCAGATGAAAGACATAGTCTTCACAGCCGAAAGAAATGGCTTTGCCGGTGTTGCCGGCTCTGGCCGTGCGGCCGATGCGGTGAACGTAATTCTCCGCGTCCTGCGGCAGGTCGTAATTATAGACGTGGCTCACATCGTCAACGTGAATGCCCCGGCTGGCCACATCGGTGGCCACCAGAATCTGAAGACGGTTTTCCTTAAAAGCCTCCATCAGCTTCAGCCGCTTGGGCTGAGGCAGGTCACCGGTGATGCCCTCGGCCTGAAAGCCATTCATGGTCAGCTTTTTAGCCAGCCACTCCACCCCGCTTTTGGTATTGGAGAAGATAATGATCCGCTGGTGTTCCTCTCGCCGCAAAAGGCCCAGCAAAAGGGAAAACTTCTCATCGCGGCCGATGTGATACAGCTCCTGCTGAATATTGACCTTGGTGGACTTGTCCGGCTCGGCCGTAATATACTGCGGGGGATTCATGTACTGATAGGTCAGTTCCAGCACCCGCTCATCCAGAGTGGCTGAAAAAAGCATGGTCTGGCGGTGGGTGAAGGGTGGAAGCTTGCCCAGAAGATATTTCAGATCCTTGATGAAACCCATATCCAGAAGGCGGTCGGCCTCATCGACCACAGCCACTTCAATGCCGCGGGTCTTGAAGACGCCCTGCTGGAGATAGTCAATAATACGGCCGGGGGTGCAGATGACGATCTCCGGCGCGGCGGACAGGCAATCGGCCTGCTCCTTGTATTCCATGCCGCCGATGACCAGAACCTGCTTCAGGCTGGTGTTTTTGGCCAGAACCAGCGCGTCTTCGTGAATCTGAAGGGCCAGCTCACGGGTGGGAGTGACGATGATGGCCCTGGGGACGCCCGGCTCCAGCGGCTTGTTTTTCAACAGCCGGTTCAGAAGCGGCACCAGAAAGGCCGTGGTTTTGCCGGTTCCGGTCTGGGCCTGGCCGGCGATGTCATGCCCCTCCATGGCCACAGGTATGGCCTGGGCCTGAATGGGCGTGCAATATTCAAAACCGGCGCTGTCCAGCCCTTCCAGAATTTCCGGCGGCAGGTCAAAATCCTCGAAACGGGTGGCGGTCAGAAAATTGGGACGCTCCGCCCGGGGACCGGCTTCCAGTTCAGATATCTCGATTTCGGCTTCAATTTCTGATTCTTCCGCCATAGGTGAATCATCACCGGCCTCAGCTTCAGGCGGAGTTTCAGTTTCGTCCGCAATATGTTCACTGTTCTGGAAGTCGTCACCATTGGATGAGGGCATAAAATCTCCTAAAGATATCGTCCCGGCCGCCACTTTGCGACCGGGATTTTTTTTCAAATTTCTCAAAAACTGCAAAAAACTTATTCAGAGGGCCGCCGGACGCGAACATTGGCGGCGGCCCCTGGCCGCTCACAGGCGAAAACAGGGGCCTCATTTCTTGGGAGAAACGAATTTATTGGACACCTTGTTCTGCTTCAAAAGCGTGAGAGCCTTTTCCAATTGGGGGTCGAACTTCAGGCGTTCGTCCAGGGGCATCTCCGAAAGGGGCCGATCAGGCATTTCAAAAGCCGGGGGCTCTTCACCCTCCACCTTTTCAGCCGCGTCTTTTTTCCGGTCGGCGCGCTTTTCCGATTTTTCATTGACCCCGGTCAGGTGACGTTCAAGGTCCCGCTCCCTGAGGATCTCCACATCCGGGGGCAGACGGCTGGGCACCGGAACATCCGGCACTATGCCGTCGGCCTGAATGGAGCGGCCGGAAGGGGTGTAGAAACGGGCCGTGGTCAAACGGAGGCCGGAACCATCCGGCAGCGGATACACAGTCTGGACCGAACCCTTGCCGAAACTCTGGGCCCCGACCACCGTGGCCCGCTTGTGATCCTGAAGAGCGCCGGCCACGATTTCGCTGGCGCTGGCCGAACCTTCGTTCACCATGACGATCATCGGGATGTTGGTGGGCACTTCGAGGCTGTTTTCAGCAATGTATTTATAATTCTGTTCCGGGATGCGGCCCTTGGTCTCCACCACCAGTTCCTGGCCGATGAAAAGCCCGCTGACTTTAATGGATTGATCCAGAAGGCCGCCCGGATCGTTTCGAACATCCAGAATCAAGCCCTTGAGATCTTTCAGGTCGGCCAGGGCCTTGCGCATTTCCTGAAAAGTATCGCCCTGAAAGCTGATAATGCGGATGTAGCCATAACCAGGCTCCAGCATTTCCCAGCGGACGCTGCGAATGGGAATCAGATCGCGCATCACGCTGTAGGTGCGAAGGGTCTTTTCCTTTTCCCGCGAAACGGTGAAGGTGACCTTGCTGCCCTTGGGGCCGCGAATGAGTTTGACCGCTTCGGTCAGGCTCATATTTTTAGTGGGCTTGTCATCTATTCTGACAATATGGTCACCGGCCTGAAGACCGGCCCGGTAGGCGGGGGTGCCTTCAATGGGTGAAACCACGGTCAGGGCGTCGTCACGCAGTGTAATTTCTATGCCGACCCCGAAAAAACTGCCTTGGGTTTCCTGCTGAAAATCCTTCATTTCCTCAGGCGTGAGAAAGGACGAGTGAGGATCAAGGGTCGAGAGCATGCCGCGAATGGCCCCGTAGACCAGCTCATCGCTTTTAGGCGGCTCAACAAATTTCGTTTGGACTTCATGAACGACGAGAGTGAAGATCTTCAGTTTTTCAAAAAGGGAAGATTCAGAATCAGCCAGGGCCTTCGCGGCCGGAGTCAGGGCCAGGGAGGCGGCCAGAACCGCTGCGGCTGTTTTGGAGCCAAAAAACCGCCGCGCGGCATTCAGATATGTCAACATGATCCCTCCGTGGCGATCTGTAAAATATGTGCGAACATTTGTGAAAACTCCTAAAAACTGCCGCCGGCTATTCGTCATCGCGGCATTTGGAGCACAGGCCCCATATTTCAAACTTGTGCCCTTCGCTTTTAAAACCTTCCTGCTCGGCGATTTCCTGTTCCAGGACCGGCAGTTGGGGCACGCTGAATTCAAAGATACGACCGCAGGCCGTGCAGCGCAAGTGGCTGTGGTGCTCGCGGCCGTAGACCCGCTCATAATGCATATGCCCGTTTTCCAGATAAACGGCGGCCAGGAGGCCGGATTCTATCAGAATGGGTATGGTGCGGTAGATGGAAGCCTTGGAGACCCCCTCGCGGCCTTTAAGGTGCAGGAAGAGCTCATCCACGTCAAAATGACCGCGATTGAGGAGCACGGCCTCGGCGATGGATTCCCTTTCACGGGTTATTCGATGCCCCCGGCTTTTCAGAAAGGCCCGGAAAGATTCCAGTTCCTTTGCCAGGTCAGGATCGTTTTTGTCGTTTTTTTTAAAGTTGAAGGACGAACTTTTTTCGGCCATTTATTCCCCCTGCAAATGCCGGAGAGCGTGATAAAAAGGCATCCGGGGCCGGAACCGTCCGGTCCGGCCGCCGTCAACCGCCTGGCCCCGTTGGGCGCGCGGCCCGGACCGGATCTTTGCGGGTTGATTTATAATTTAATGACGCTTACTTTATTAATGTCACCGAGCATAAAGCTCTCTCAACTGGTTATGATAGCATATATAATATGGATAAAACAAGTATATCATTTGTGCGTGGTCCGCACGGGACTAAGTCTGGGCGGGTTCTTCCCTGTTTGACGGGTATGGCGGCTGTCATCGTATTAAGAGCGGCCCCCCTTGGCTCTATTATGTTGCTTTGGCGGCTGGAGAAAATTGAATTTATTATAGCCCGGTTTTAATATTCCATCCTATGTATGTTTTATGATATTATCATCAATTACCAAAAATTGCCCGGACCGCCGCGCCGCGCGGCTTCTTTATTATGGAGTTGAAAATGACCACCGAAAAAATAAACACGCCCGTCCCCGCCGATGATGAGCGGGCCGGTAATTTTATCCGCACTTTTATTGACGAAGACCTGGAATCAGGGCACTACAAGTCCGTCCACACCCGTTTTCCCCCGGAACCCAACGGATACCTCCACATCGGGCACGCTAAAAGCATCTGCCTGAATTTTGGCATTGGCCACGACTACAAAGGCCTGACCAACCTCCGCTTTGACGACACCAATCCCGTCAAGGAGGATGTGGAATACGTCGATTCCATCCAGGAGGACGTGCGCTGGCTGGGCTTTGAATGGCACGACAAACCTTATTACGCCTCCGACTATTTTGATAAGCTTTACGAATGCGCGGAAGAGCTGATAAAAAAAGGCCTGGCCTATGTCGACGACCTGACGGCCGATGAAGTGCGCGAATATCGCGGCACCCTCACCGAACCCGGAAAAAACAGCCCCTGGCGGGACCGTTCGGTGGAGGAGAACCTGGACCTTTTCCGCCGTATGAAGGCGGGCGAGTTCCCGGACGGCTCCAAATCACTCCGGGCTAAAATCGACATGGCTTCGCCCAATATAAACCTGCGCGATCCGGCTCTCTACCGCATCCGCAAGGCTCACCACCACCGAACCGGGGACAAGTGGGTCATCTATCCCATGTATGATTATACCCACAGTATTTCAGACGCCATTGAAAACATCAGCCATTCCTTGTGCACCCTGGAATTTGAAGATCACCGCCCCCTGTATGACTGGGTGCTGGAAGCTCTGGACTGGCCTGTGCCCCGGCCGCGTCAGATAGAATTCGCCCGTCTGAATCTGGAATACACGCTGATGAGCAAACGCAAGCTCCTCCAGTTGGTCAAGGAAAATTATGTGGACGGCTGGGACGACCCGCGTCTCCCGACCATCGCCGCCCTGCGCCGCCGGGGTTTCACCCCGGAAGCCATCCGGCTGTTCTGTGACCGCATCGGAGTGGCCAAACGCGATAGCTGGATTGAATATTACTGGCTGGAAAAGGCTGTCCGCGATGATCTGAATCCTCAGGTCAAGCGGGTTATGGCCGTATTGAAACCCTTGAAAGTGGTGGTTGAAAACTGGCCGGAAGGGGAAACCAAAGAGTTCTCCGCCCCCTATTTCCCGGATGAACCGGATAAAATGCCCTTCCGCCCCCTGACTTTCGAGCGGGAGATCTATATCGAAGCCGACGATTTCCTGCTGGACCCGCCGAAAAAGTTCTATCGCTTAGGCCCCGGCCGTGAAGTTCTGCTGCGCTGGGGTTACTACATCCACTGCCATGATGTGGTGAAGGACGAAAATGGAGAGGTGACCGAACTTCGCTGCACCTACAGTGAAGAGCCGCGCGGCTTCGGGGCCGGACAGGGCGGCCAGCCCGCCGTCATCCACTGGGTTCCGGCGGCCTCCTCCATCAAAGCCAGGGTTCGGGTCTATGACCGTCTGTTCAAAGTGCCCCGCCCCAAAGGCGACCTGAAAAAAGAAATGAGCGCCGATTCCTTGGTCGAATGCCCTGAAGCCCGCCTGGAGCCGTCGCTCGGAGGCGTAAAGCCCGGCGAGCGCTTCCAGTTTGAGCGGCTGGGTTATTTCATTGCCGATGAAAAGCTGCACACGGCTGAAACGCCCACATTCAACCGCATCGTTTCGCTCCGGGACAAGCGCTGACCGTAACGGCCCCTGCTTAATAAATATTGACTCATTCGCTAGTACCGTGTAATCCTTAAAGCTGCGGAGTGGCGGATGACCGCCGACGGGAGAAGTGTTCCAGCCCGGCTCCGTTCCGTGGGATCTAGTCACGGAGCCGGGCTGGAACATTTCTCCCGTCGGCTGCCCGGTCAGCCGGAAGTTTTGTCCCGGCTCCGTGACTAGAAGTCATTTCATAAATAAGATTTTTGTTTCCTGGCTAGGCGCGAAGGCTTTTTAAGCGCAGCAATATTCGACATATTTTGAGCATTAAAAAGACTGAGCAACGACGCCAGGGAGCAAAAAGATATTTATGAAATGACTTCTAAAGACCCCCGGAACGGAGACGGAACAAAACTTCCGGCTTCCGGCGAGTTAGAGTTTACTGAAAAATCAAGTGTTACAAGGTTAAAACCTTCTAAAAATCAATCCTAAGAGGCTGAATATGGCCGCCAGCAAACATAACAAATTCACCATTGAATATCTTCTGGAGATATTGCTGCTCAATGGCCTGGTGGGGCAGGAGCAGGCGGCGGAGATCCGCGGCGGCTATCTGGCCGCCCTCGGCCGCCGTCCGCGCAGTCGCGTCCAGGAGCGCGGCGACAACCTCTTAGGCTCCGCCGAACCATCCAGCGACCCCCTTGATTACATTGTCAGCCTCAAACTGCTTCTGCCGGGCGACAACGCCCTGGGACGGACGGTGGACGACGACATAATGGCCCGCCTGATGGCGGCCGAAGCCGGCCTCCCCTACCGCCGGGTCGAACAGCGCGACCTCGACCTTGAACTGATCACCAGCATTCTGCCGCAGAGTTTTGCCTCCCGCCACCTGGTGCTGCCGCTGGGCCTGAGCGGCCAGAACCTGGAAGTGGCGGTACGCCACCCCTTCTATGACACCATTCTTGAAGACGTGCGGCGGGTTTCCGGCCAGCCCACCAGCCCGGTGATCGTGCCCTCGGGTATGCTAAAAAAGCTTATTGGCGAAGTCTATACCTTTCGCGGCACGGTGGCCGGGGCCGAGAGCCTCTATTCCGGCGGCTCGCGGCTGGGCCTGGATATCGGCAATTTGGAGCAGTTCGTCAAGCTTAAAAGCGCCGCTGAAATCGCGGAAGACGATCAGCACATTAAAAACCTGGTGGATTACCTCCTGTCCGACGCCCTGGCCAACAAGGCCTCGGATATCCACATAGAGCCAAAGCGCAATGAGCTTCTGGTGAGAATGCGTTTCGACGGGGTTCTGCACGATGTCTACCACTTGCCCAAGGTGCTGCATCCGGCCGTAACCTCCCGCATCAAGACCATCTCCAGGCTGGACATCGCTGAAAAGCGCCGCCCGCAGGATGGCCGCATAAAAATCGCCGCCGGCAAGAGCGGTGAAGCGGAAGTGCGCGTGTCCACCGTGCCGGTGGCCTTTGGCGAAAAAACGGTTATGCGTATTCTGGATCCCGAAGCGCTCTTCATGGAGTTAAGCGGACTGTTCCACAACCCGGCCGACCTGGAGAAGTGGAACAGCTTCATGACCATGCCGCACGGCATAATCCTGGTGACCGGCCCCACCGGCAGCGGCAAGACCACCACTCTCTATTCCACCTTGAGGCAGTTGGCCACCCCGGCCGTCAACGTGACCACGGTTGAAGACCCCATTGAAATGGTCCATGAGGAATTTAACCAGATAGCCGTCCAGCCTAAAATCGGCATAACTTTCGGCAACATCATCCGCAATATTCTGCGCCAGGACCCCGACATCATAATGATCGGCGAAATGCGCGATGCCGAAACGGCTGAAAACGCCATTCAGGCCGCCCTCACCGGCCACCTGGTCCTCTCCACCCTCCACACCAACGACGCCCCCTCGGCCGTGACCCGCCTGATCGACCTGGGCATGGAGCCGTTCCTGGTCTCCTCAACGCTGGTGGGTATCATGGCCCAGCGCCTGGTGCGCCGCATATGTAAATACTGTGTGGACGAATTCGTCTTGACCCAGCAAATGGCCATGGAACTGGGCTTCATCACTCAGGGCGACCTGACCCTTAAACGCGGGCGCGGCTGTGAGATGTGCCGCAACACCGGCTACCTGGGGCGCCTGGCCACGGTGGAAGTCATGCCCATGAGTGAATCCCTGAAAGAACTGACCCTGAAGGAAAAAATCGGTGCGCTTGAATTCAAGAGTCTGGCCCGCCAGGAAGGCATGACCACCCTGCGCGAAAATGCCCTGGATCTGATGTTGGCGGGTCTGACGACCATAGAGGAAGTGCTGCGCGTCACCGCCCCGGATGAATAAGGTGTAATAGCGCTTGCCAAGTTCCATAAATTATTATAATTTGGATCATGTTTTTCTTTACGAGAAGCTGGCCGATTTTTCAGCCAAATAACTAATGTTCGCCCCGGAGGATCTCCAACGTGGCTCAGATTGACGCCTTTTTCAAACTGATGCATGAGGTCGGCGCGTCCGACCTTCATCTGGCGGCCGGCAACCAGCCCCTGATCAGGCTGCGCGGGCAGATTGAAAAAATAAAATATAAGACCCTGGAACACTCAGAGCTGAAAAAAATGCTCTATGAGATCACTCCTGAAGAAAAAATAAAGGTTTTCGAAGAAACGGGCGACGTCGACTTCGGCTACGAAGTGTCCGGGCTGTCCCGTTTCAGGGCCAACTTTTTTAATCAGAAATGGGGCGTCGGGGCTGTCTTCCGGTCCATCCCCACCATCATTCCCACGGCTGAAGACCTGGGCCTGCCGCCGGTCATCCTCAAGCTGGCCTCGCTCCCCAAAGGCCTGGTGCTGGTCACCGGCCCCACCGGCAGCGGTAAATCCAGCTCACTGGCCGCCATTATCGATCAAGCCAACCGGACCCGGCAGGATCATATAATTACCATCGAAGATCCCATCGAATTCGTCCACCATTCCAATCAGTGCCTGATAAACCACCGCGAAGTGGGCACGCACACCAAATCATTTTCGGCCGCCCTGCGCGGCGCTCTGCGTGAAGACCCTGATATCATCATGGTGGGTGAAATGCGCGACCTGGAAACCATTTCCCTGGCCATTGAGGCCTCCAATACCGGCCACCTGGTATTTGGCACGCTCCACACCACCAGCGCGGCTAAAACCATCGACCGCGTTATTGAAATGTTTCCGGCCACCATGCAGGGGCAGATCAGGGCTTCCCTGGCTGACGGCCTCCGGGCGGTGGTCTCCCAGGCCCTTTTCCGGCGCATCGACGTCAAGGGGCGCTGCGCGGCCCTGGAAATCATGCTGGCCACTCCGGCCGTGCGCAACCTGATTCGTGAATCGAAAACCTATCAGATAGGCACCGTCCTTCAGACCGGCCGCAAATTCGGCATGCAGTCGCTGGACGACGCCCTTCTGGAGCATATCCTGGCCGGGCGCATCGATCCCAACGACGCCTATAACTATTGCCAGGACAAACAGAAATTCAGCCAGTATCTGACCCAGTCTCCTGACGATTTTACAGAATTTTAACCGACGCGCCTGAAAAGCCAATCAGTGATGTGCGTCAGTGCAACGCAACCCAAGGTAAATTAGGGACTCCCTATGCTTCAGTCTTCACACCTGGAATACATACTACGAAAGCTGCTGGCCGCGGCCGATGAAATTTCGGATATAAACATCACTGTCGGCCACCCGTTTCAGGTGGAAATAGACGGCCAGTTGACTCCGGTCTATTTTGAGCCGGAGATTGACAAATTATCCCCGTTTCAAACTGAGGCCATTGCCGTTTGCCTGATGCGCTCCAACCGCCGCATGATGCGTACGCTCCTGACCACCGGAAGCTGTGACCTGTCATATTCCATTGCCGACCGGGCCCGTTTCCGGGTTAATATATTTTCCCAGCAGGGCCGTTACAGCATAGTTATGCGCAAGCTGGAAAACAACATCAGGACCATTGAGGACTTGCAGCTCACCAAGCCATTTTACCAGATGGCCCAGGAAAAAAACGGCTTGATCTTTGTCTCCGGCTCCACCGGCAGCGGCAAATCGACCACTCTGGCCGCCTTGCTCGATGAGATAAACAACACCAAAGCCGTGCATGTGGTGACGCTGGAAGATCCGGTGGAATTTCTGCATCCAGCCAAGATGGCCACCTTTAACCAGCGTGAATTGGGCATGGATTTCCAGACATTCGCCCAAGGGCTGCGCGCGGCCATGCGGCAGGCTCCGAAGGTCATACTCATTGGCGAAGTGCGGGACAGGGAGACGCTGGAAATAGCCCTTTCCGCCGCTGAAACGGGGCACCTGGTTCTGGCCACCATCCACGCCTCCGACGCCACCTCCACAGTGGCCCGCATTCTGGGTTTTTTTGAGCCGGAAGAGGAGAGGCAGATCCGGGTGCGTCTGGCCGGGTGCCTGAAATGGGTGGTCAGCCAGCGTTTGCTGCCCAAGGCCGGGCATACCGGCGGACGGGTGGCGGCCATGGAGATCATGGGTTCGACCCTTCTGGTCAAGGACATCATAACCAATGGTGAAAATGAGGAGAAAACCCTGTATAACGCCATTGCCTCAATGCGCCCTCTGGGCTTTCAGACCTTTGACCAGAATATTCTTGATCTGTATAATGAAAAGCTGATTTCTGAAGACACGGCCATGGTCTTCGGCAGCCGCAAATCCATCATGACCCGTGGTCTGGACGCCCTGAGGGCTGAAGCTGGTCAGTTGGATGAGTTCGACACCAAATTGACGCTTGAATCGGAAGATATCTAGGAACCTGTCTGTAATGACAGTTGAACGCGCGACCATTGGAAGGCGAAATGCAGTTTGAATGTATACAGTGCCACAAGTTGCTGAAATTGCCGGATGCGAAATTGCCGGTCGGCAAGCCCTTCAGTTTCACCTGCCCCTACTGCAAAGCCAAAAATACGGCCATGCTCCCGGCCGGTGAGGAGGCGCAGCCGGAAGAGCACCCGGAAGCGGCCACCACGGTCCTGCCGCAATCGCCTCCGGTTGAAGCCAACGCAATGACCAGCGATGAGCCGGCTGATGAGCATCAGGAAGCGCCGCCCTCTGATATGGATAATTCATCTGAAGATGAAACCTTTTCATCAGGAGAGACGCCTCAAGAGCAAGAGCGGCCGGATGAAAATTACCAGGAATCGCCTGAGCCTGAACCAGGCGCCAGACCTGTTCCTCCGACGCCTTTGCGGCCCGGCGACGTCGCGGGTACCAATCTTCCCTATCCCAAAGCGGGCTTAATGGAAGAAGATTTCGACCTGACCGGCATGGCTGATGACCGGCCCAAGGCCCTGGTGGTTTATGATGATCCTGAAGTGGCTGAAGCGTTGGTGCAAAAGCTGGATGCCATAAATTACCGGGCCATTGTGGCAATGAACCTGCGTGACGCGGCCAAGCAGATAAAATTCACCAAATTCGTCATCATGCTGCTTCAGGAAGACTATTTCGGCAGTTCCCTGTCCGGCAATCATCTTTTGAGATCGGTGCAGGTCATGGATAATCACAGCCGGCGTGGTATGCTTGTGGCGCTTATCAGCCCCGCCTTGACCACTCTTGACGACCTCACCGCTTTCAGCCTGTCGGTAGACGCAATCATCAATACGGCGGATATCGACCAGATAGATCAGTTATTACTGAGTTCCATAGCCCAGGCGAGGAAATTTTTTACAATATATGAGGAAGTTTTGTCCGAGCATGGACTGGACTGAATAACCTGATTATTATTATATAGTCCCGTCAGTTTCCTAGCCTTGACCTAAGATCGAAGAAAAGCCGGAATAGGAACAGCTTCACTCCCTTTGAGGGGAAGTGAAGCTGTTCTTCAAATCAAGACCCCGGCGGCCGACACAAGCGGCTGCCCGGATGATGTGCCGCTTAATGAAGCAAGCTCTGAGTACGGGGCGTTTCCAGTTGAAAATCATTGGCGCTGATAGCCAGACGATCCAGAAGCTCCTGAAGTTTTTCCCGGTTGTAATGGGAAAGGTCTTCGGTATCGCTGACGATCCTGACCAAAAGGGCCAGGGCTTCATCCATGGCGCTGTTGATCTGGCGTCTCTGGTCGGCCAGTTTGCGGGTGAAGCCGCGCCGGGCGTCGTTGAGATAGGCCAGAATTTTGCGGGCGGCCAGGGCTTCGGGTTTAGTGGCCAGGGACAAAGAGGGGCCGTCGAAATCGTCGGCTCCGGCCAGCCGGGCCACGATATGGGAATAGCCTCTGAATTCTTCGTCCAGTATGGAGCGTTCTCTTTCCCTGTCATCACCCAGTTCAACGGCTCTGTCGGCCAGGGCGTACATACGGCCGATGGTGTCGTCGAGCTGGTCGAAAGCCTCGGTGGCCAGGCGGCAGTCCTGGATGACTTCGGGCATATGTGACATTTCTTCGGACAGGTTTTCGAGTGAGTCAATAACATCGAGAGGTTCGGACATCAGGGCGAGCCCTGGAAGTTCGTGGGCCAGGATTCTGGCGATTTTCTCATAGTGGCTCAGATCATGATAGGTACTGTCGATGCTGCTGATGGATATCATATTCCGCTCCTTGGCCCATAAGGGTTTGGTGTTGATAACGTCAAAAAAGGAACTTTTTGCCGTTGCGATGAACTTAAATGCAATTAACTTGCCAATTCTTCCAACAAGGGGATTGACCTGCGGGTAGCCAGGAAGAATTATGGTTGCGGCCCAAAGGGCCGCGCTATTTAAAGGACTTGGCCTAATAGGCCAACCAAAGGGTTCCACCCTCTGGACTCCGGCTGGGGGAGGGCCCACGCGGGCCCTACCCCAGACCCCACCCGCGCCAGGGGGGCGGAGCCCCCTGGACCCCCAAGAGGTCAGGGTCAGTTTTAACTTTCTTCTTCCCGCATCGCCGCAACTCGCTTCGAGTACGAAGCTCAGACAAGCGGCGACGCTTCATACAACCTTCGCTTTAACCGCTGTCGGCCGCTTTACATTGGGCTGTTACATTTTGCTATAGGCAGCTTCATTGAATGATTGCTGCTTCACGTATGTTCGGCTGATTACTTTTTCCCCTCCAATAGTTTTTCCAGCGCTGTAACGGTGAGACTTGGCCGTCTTTTTTTTAATGATCAACTCATTGAAAAGCGATAGGTGGCGGAGAGACACACTACCAGCACTGGAAAGGGCCTTTAAGGGGAAGCTGATTTAAGCCGAACATACGTGAACTATCACTCAGCCGATGAGGCTGCCTATCGCAAAGTGTAACATGCCAATGTAAAACCACCTATGGCACCAGAAGCCGACACAGTATGAAGCGTCGCCGCTTGTCTGAGCTTCGTACTCGAAGCGAGTTGCGGCGATGCGGGAAGAAGAAAGTTGAATCTGACCCTGACCTCTTGGGGGTCCAGGGGGCTCCGCCCCCCTGGCGCGGGTGGGGTCTGGGGTAGGGCCCGCGTGGGCCCTCCCCCAGCCGGAGTCCAGAGGGTGGAACCCTTTGGTTGGCCCTTCGGGCCAAGTCCTTTAATCGCGCGGCCATAGGCCGCATCCATAATTCTTCCAGTCGCCGCTTATAGTTGACACAGGAGCAAAATCAGTATAGTCTGTAATATTCTTGGTGTAGCTTACCTGTACACCAAGAAAACAGGTTTGCAAAAAAAGTAGGTTAACTTATGACCGTCAGTATAAAAGACAATTACAGTGAAATGAAGGCTGCGGGTTTGACCGTTGATTCATCTTCCGGCGGTTCTGAAAACCTTGCGCCCAAGAGAAAATCACCGTCAGTCCCCGCCAAACGTAAGGCGGCGGCCACGCCAGTGGTCAAAAAAGCGGCCCCCGTTCCGGCCGAACACAAGCCCGCCAAATCTCCGGCGGTCAGAAAAAAAGCCGAGGTTCCAGTCGAACGACAGGCCGCCAAAAGTCCGACGGTTCGCAAAACCGCCGCGCCGCCAGTCAAGCGACAGGAGGCCCAGCCTCCAGTGGTTCGCGCCACCGCTCCGCCACCAGTGCCGCGTCAGCCCGCCCAGCCCCCTGGACCGGCCTCCACCGACGCCTTACGGGCCTATCTCTCTGAAGTGCGGCAGTTTAAGCTCCTCAGCCGCGAAGAGGAAGACCGTCTGGTGGCCGAATACAAGGCCGACGGCGACCCCGAAGCCGCCCAGAAGCTGATCACCGCCAATCTGCGTCTGGTGGTGAAAATCGCCATGGAATTTCAAAGCCACTGGCTGAATAACCTCCTGGACCTCATTCAGGAAGGCAATGTCGGACTGATGCAGGCCCTGAAAAAATTCGATCCCGGCAAAGGGGTGAAATTCTCATATTACGCCTCTTACTGGATAAAGGCCTATATTCTTAAATATATTATGGATAACTGGCGCATGGTCAAGGTGGGCACCACCCAGGCCCAGCGGAAACTGTTCTACAATCTTCGCAAGGAACGCGACAAAATCCTGAAAGAAGGATTGGAACCTGCCCCGAAACTTCTGGCCGAAAGGCTGGGGGTCCAGGAATCCGAAGTCGAAGAAATGGACATGCGCCTTTCCGCCGGCCGTGAGGTCTCACTGGACGCCCCCATTAATTCCGACAGCGAGCAGAGCCAGATCAGCCTTCTGCCGTCTGAATCACCGGGAGCGGAAAGCCAGCTTGAGGCTCGTCAATTGAGGGAACTTTTGCAGGATAAACTGGCCCTTTTCCGGGAAACCCTTTCTCCGCGCGAAAAAATTATCCTGGAAAAGCGCCTTTTGGCCGAGTCTCCCGTCACCCTGCAGGAAATCGGCGAGGAATTTGGCATCAGCCGGGAACGGGTGCGGCAGCTGGAAGAAAGGCTAAGAAAAACCATGGTCGGTTTTTTGCGGAAAGAAATGCCCGATCTGGACGAAAATGGTGAAATAATGTGAAACGTTTTGTCCAGGTGATGATATAATGTCGGCGTTCCGGTTTGACCGGTTCAGAGACAAATCATCCCCGGTCATGCCGCCGGGACCTTCCGGCGGCCGGTTTTTTCAGGCCGGCCGGTCTTCAGTCCATTACTCAGCGGAGTTGATATTTCCAGACCATGCCCAGCAATTCTAAATATAAACTTTTTTCCTTAAACTGGCTGCCCGGAGCTACGCACAAAGCGTGGTTTTTGCTCCGCGAGAGGCACCTCATGCCTCAAAACCAGTCGCTGGCGCTCCATCTTCCTTGCGGTCGACCTTCTATTTTTGAAAAAGCGGCCTGCTTTATTGGCAATCAGGCCCATAACCGTGCTCCAGGTATCGCCTTAGTTGCACTTTTGATCGCCGGAGTGGTCGGGTGTGCCCATGTTTCATGGGGCAACAGCGGCCCGGAAGCCCAGAGCTATTACTATTTTATAAAGTCCAATTACAAGGAAATGGCCCACGACGACGAGGAAGCCGTGAAAAATATGGCCAAGGCCTCCTCTCTGTCCCAAGAGTCATATTATCTGAAACTGGAGGCGGCCAGGCTGTACTCCCGCACCGGCGACAGCGCCTCCGCCCTCAGATATGCCCAGTCCGCCATAGACCTCAACCCGGGTGGCACCGAGGCCCAGCTTTTCGCCGCCTGGGTGGCAGCCACCAGCAGCAACTGGACAGAAGCTGAAAAGCAATATATGGATGTTCTCAGGCTGGAGCCGGGGAATCTGGAAGCCCTCACCTATCTGGCCGCGCTTTACGCGGAAACAGGCCGTCCTGAAGAGGCCGAGACCGCCTTCAAACGGCTGGTGACAGTCGAGCCGACCTATCTGTCCTATTATTATCTGGGCAGCTTTTACGCTAAAGCCGGCCGGCCTAAAGACGCAATTTCAGCCTTTGAAACCTCCGTCAAAAAAAGCCCGGAGTTCACCGCCGCTCTGACGGAGCTGGCCCTTTTGTACGAACAGGCCGACGATTCCCGCTCAGCCGAACGTTCCTATCGGGCCTTGATCAAGGCCCGGCCGGAAGCCAGCATGCCCAAAGCCCGGCTGGCCCGTCTGCTTTTGAAAACCGGGCGGAAGAAAGAAGCTGAAAAACTGTTGGCTGAAGTGGGCGGCCGAGCCATGGATTCCACCCAGGCCCAGCTTCAGATTGGCCTGATATATCTTGATCAGAGTTTATATAATGAAGCGGCCGCCGAATTTGAAGCCGTGCTGAAGGAAGATCCTTCCAGCGATCAGGCCCGCTACCTTCTGGCCTCAGCCCTGATGGAAAAAGGCGAAATAATCAAGGCCCGCGAACACCTGATGCGCATCCCCTCCACCAGCGACCTGTTCGTGGACGCGCGTCTCTTATTGGCCTCCACCGCGCACGGCGACAAGCAATTGCGGCTGGAGGAAGCTCTGGCCATTGTTATCAGCGCGGCCAAACTGCGGCCGGATTCTCCCCGGCTGATGGTGGCCGAGGCCATGCTGCTGGAGGAGCTGGGCAATCTGCCCAAGGCCCGCCAGGTGATCAACGAGGCTGCCAAACAGTTTCCGGAAGAAGCGGAAATTCAGTTTCGTCTGGGCATCATTGAAGACAAGATGGGCAACAAGAACGCCTCCATCGCGGCCATGAAAGCGGCGGTGGATCTGAATCCACGCCACGCCGAGGCCCTGAATTATCTGGCCTACACCTGGGCCGAACGCAAAGAGAACCTGCCCCAGGCTCTGAGTCTGGCCGAACGGGCCGACGCCCTGAAGCCCAACAACGGCTATATCATTGATACCATAGCCTGGATCCACTTCATGCTCGGTAATGATCATAAGGCCCTGATGTATCTGGAGCAGGCCGTGGTGCTGTCGGAGGGCGATCCGGTGGTGATGGAGCATCTTGGCGATGTTCTTTCAAAGCTGGGCCGCCCGGAGGAGGCTCTGGACGCTTACCTCAAAGCCCGCGAGGGCGGGGCTCAAAATCAGGAGGAACTGAATGAAAAGATCGACAAGCTGCGATAGGTTCGATGTTTCTCACGCCTCTGTTTCCGCTTCTTCTTATTTTTTCCGGCTCATCGCCCCCCCAACTCAACAATTGTGGTGGCTGCCGGCCCTTTTTCTTTCCGCTGTCTTCATCCTGACCGGCTGCGTTTCCAGCGGCGGCGGGAGCCGTGCTGAATCAGTTTTGCGGCAGCCGGACGGCCCGGCCATGAATCTGGCGAGCGGCCTGTATGAACGCGGGCAGAGCCTGACTACCCTGGCCGCTCGCGGCGGGGCCACCTACACCAGCGGCAACAAGCGCCACTATTTCAAATTCGAAATCGCGGCCATGAAACCCGACCGTGTACTACTCACCGCTTTCGATCCGGTCGGACGCCCGGCCTTTCGTCTGGCCACTGACGGACTGAACATGACCGGCGTAATGTATGGCTCCAATCAATATGTGTCCGGCCCGGCCACAGCCGAAAACTTCAGCCGTTTCATTCCTTTGGGGATTGAGCCGGACCAGCTGGTAGCCCTGATGACCGGGGCCCAGGTGCGCCCGGCCGCCGCCGGGGCCACTGAATTGGGCGGCAGCACCGAACTCCTGGTGGTTCCCTATGGCGCGGAGGATGACGGACGAAGCCTGTGGCGCATCAAAGTGGCTGGCGGGGTGAATCAGGATCCATTTTCGGCCGTGGTTGAATCAGCCGCTTTCGGCCCGGCCCGCAGGCCGGAAATCGCCATCCGCTATGGCGCGGTCAAAAACGTATCCCGCGAAGATCTCGGCGGCCGCCAGGAACCATTTCCCCACTCGGTGGAAGTTCAGTGGACGGAATCCGGCCAGAAAGCCCTGCGGGTGACATATGAGGAAGTTCGTCTGGGCGTGCCGGTCGGCGGCGACCTGTTCTCCCTATCCCGTCCCAACAATTTCGAGCTGGTAAATTTAAACTAAGGGGTTGTTATGAAGAAGATCCTCTATCTGGCCGCCTGCCTGGCGGCCACGGCCCTGTTTTCCCTGGTTCCCGAAGCCCTGGCCGACAAGGCCAAACCCTATCAGCCACAGCATTCCAAGGCCACCATCGGCGATGTTAAAATCACCCTGGCCGGCCCGGCCGGTTTCAATCGCATTGACGGCCTTGATCAGAATCTGGACGATATCCTTCTGTCCACCCAGCCCGCCAACGCGGCCGCTCTGGCCATTTACGCGGAGCCGGAGTCATGGAAAGCTTTCAATAACCGTCAGGGCGATGAGGCCCAGGCCGGGCTTCACTGTCACGCCTTGATCACCACTCCGATCAGCCTGGCTTCGGAAGAGATCAACACTGAAGAATTTCAGGCCATGATGACGGAAATGGCTGAAGGGCTGAAAAATGACGTTCAGCAGAAGCGGGACATGACCGCCTCCCTGGATCTGGTCAGCAATCACCAGGTTGAAAAGGCCACCGGCGTGGTGGAGAGATTCCTGGTGCTTGATTCAGCTCCGAATTACATAACCTACAGCATGTCCAGCCGCCTGGATTTAAAGTTCAAGGGCGTCAGTGACGGGCGGATCAGCCGCACCAACATGGTCAACAGCACCATTTTGATTGACGGTAAAATTCTAAACCTTCATTTAATGGCCGACGACAATGGTCCGTCCCCGGAGGCGCTCGCGGCGATGGCGGTGGCCTGGCGGGCCTCGTTCACCAAGTAACCGGCCGGCTCTAGCCACGGGGGCAACGCTCTTAATACGATGATGGCCGCCAAAACCCACGATTACGGGAAAGCGCCGCCCAGACATAGTCCAGTGCGGACCACGCACCCACGCACACAATACACTTGACCTTGGGATGCAACGATATTATCTTATATCCGCAGCTTTGTGAGAACCCCCAGGAGAATTGCATATGGCCCCCGATCAGTGGGATGACATGGATATCGCCAAAGCCTCTGAAGCTCTGGACGCTGAGCTGAACAAAATTTTCCAGCAGGTCGACGTAGTCTTGACCAGAAATGGGCCGACCAGCGAAGACGACTTCCCGGAGGCCGAGATCCTGCCGGATGACGATGATCCCCCGGAGGCGGAGATTCTTCCTGATGATGATGAACTTGCACCGGGGGAGGCCGCGCCGGCTCTAAAGGCGGCGGGGGATACACCCGCTTCTGTCGGGGCCATGAAACCGGAAGAGATGGCGGCCCTCATTGAAAACGCTGTGGAACGCGGCTTAATGGCCGCCTTGAAAAAATTGGGAAAAATTTAAACCCGCATCAACTGTGAAAGCCGCGCGTTTTTTCGTGGCTGAATCTTATTTGTGCTGAAAATTAAAACGGCTGCGGCTGTGCATAGAGATTGACGGAAAATGGCAAACGACAAAAAAGGCGGAGTTGTCCGCAACATAGGTATTATAGCCCACATCGACGCTGGCAAGACCACCCTGACCGAACGCATCCTGTATTACACCGGCCGCACCCATAAAATCGGCGAGGTTCATGACGGTGAAGCCACCATGGACTATATGCCCGAAGAGCAGGCCCGCGGCATAACCATCATGAGCGCGGTCACTACCTGCGTCTGGAAAAACGCCACCATTAATATTATCGACACCCCCGGCCATGTGGATTTCACCATCGAAGTGGAACGCAGTCTGCGCGTGCTCGATGGCGCGGTAGGCGTCTTCTGCGCCGTGGGCGGGGTTCAGCCTCAATCGGAGACGGTCTGGCGGCAGGCCGACCGCTATGGCGTGCCCAAGCTGGTCTTCGTCAATAAAATCGACCGCATCGGCGCGGATTTCGACCGGGTCATGGAGCAATTGAGAGAAAAGCTGGGGGCCAATCCCCTGGTCGTCGCCCGCCCCTGGGGACAGGAAGATAAATTCAAGGGCGTAATTGATATCATTGGCCGCAAAGTCTACGTCTTTGAGGATGACGCAATGGGCGCGGAAATGACCGAACGCGACCTGCCGGCGGAACTGGCCGACGAAGTCGCCGCCGCCAGGGCCCAGATGATTGAGGCCGTGGCTGAAACTGATGATGAAATCATGGAAGCCTATCTCTCCGATCAGGAAATTCCTGAAACGCAGCTCAGGGCGGCCATTAGAAAGGCCACCATCGAACTGAAACTGACCCCGGTTTTTTGCGGTGCGGCCCTCCGCAACAAGGGCGTCCAGCCCCTTCTGGACGGCATAGTGGACTACCTGCCCTCCCCAACCGACATGAAAAACATCACCGTGGCGGATCAGGACGGCAACCCCCTGACTATTGAATTGCGGGAAAAGGCTCCCCTGGCCGCTCTGGTTTTTAAAATCCAGATGATGGAACAGGGCCGCAAGATGAATTTTATCCGCGTCTACAGCGGAAAAATCTCCGAGGGCGAAGACGTGCTCAATCCCCGCACCGGGCAGAAGGACAAAGTCAGCCGCATCATGCGGGTCCACGCCAATAAGCGTGACCGCATAGCTGAAGCCAAGGCGGGCGACCTGGTGGGCATTATCGGTCTCCGGTCAGCCGTAACCGGCGACACCATCTGCTCACCGGCCCGGCCGCTGCTTCTGGAAACCATAGAGGCGGCCGATCCGGTCATCTCCATTGCCCTGGAGCCCGAAAACTCCGGCGACATCGATAAGCTGGCCGAAGTGCTGGCCAAGCTGGCCGAAGAAGACCCCACTTTCCGCGTCCGCATCGACGCTGATACGGGCCAGACCATTATTTCCGGCATGGGTGAATTGCATCTGGAAGTTCTGACCCAGCGCCTGACCCGTGAATTCACCCTGAATGTCAAGGCGGGCAAGCCTCAAGTCGTCTATCGCGAAACCATCACCCGCGCGGCCGCGGCCGAGGGTGTCTTTGACCGCGAATTCGGCGGAGCCGCCCATTGGGCCAAAGCCAAAGTGGCTGTCGCGCCCCTGGCTCGGGGCGACGGCTATCGCGCCCACAATAGCCTGGCCTCTGAAACGGGCCTGCCGGAAGTGATGGTGGAGGCGGCCACGAGCACCCTGGCCGAAGGTGAAAACTCCGGCCCTATTCAGGGTTACCCAATGCTGGATATGGCGGTTACTCTGGAATCGCTGGAGATTGGTGAAGGGGAGGAGAACGAGGCAGTGGCCCGCATGGCCGTCAACCTGGCCCTGCGTGAAGCTCTCAGCGCGGCCGCCCCGGCCATGATGGAGCCTTTCATGCGCCTGGAAATAACCACTCCCGACGACTTTATGGGGGAAATCATCGGCGACATGAATTCGCGCCTGGGCCGGATTGAGGATATCACCACCCACTCCGGTTTTAAGGTCATCACGGCCGTGGCCCCCATGAGTGAGCTTTTCGGCTACTCCACCGCCATCCGGTCCCAGACCCAGGGGCGCGGAGCTTTCTCCATGCAGTTTTCCCACTATGACATAGTGGAAAGAAAATAAGGCTGTCTGAATCGACTTTCATCCCGGTCCCTCATGGACCGGGATGATTTTATCATCCGAAACAACCCGCGCGGGCTTTTTACATGAGCGAAAACATTAATCGTCATATTACGAGAAATACCATTATTCATTGGCACTTTTAATAGTTGTGATCAAATATCCGCTTGCTTTTTTTACCCGCGCATAATATGATTTTTAATGCTGACAACAGCAAAAACCTGAGACCGGGGGAGCCTGGCCGGTCGAACACAATCAGCATCCAGGCCCACGCCCACCTGAAATTTGTGGAATAAACCAGGATTTCAGGTTGAATATATTTGGCCCCAAGGCTAGTGGTAATTTAAAAGTGAAGCCCAAAAGAAAGCTAACCCAAATATTCTCCCTGATGCTTACCGGCGTCTCCCTGGTTTCGATTCTTCTGATCGGCGCGTTGTGGATTAGTTTCGAAACCAACAGGTCCAAAGAGGAAAGCCGTCAGATAAGGGAAGATTATATTGCCGCCCATGAGGCGACCATTAATCTGGAGACCAATCGCATTTGTGATTACATGGAGGCGCAGCGGCAGTCCAGCGAAATAAAATTTTTAAAGGAAATCAAAGATAAGGTCTATGAGGCCTTTTCATTTATAAACGCGGCCTACGCGGCCAATATTGAGGGCCTCACCCGCGAACAGACCCAGGAGCTTATTCTGGGCGGAATCAAGGGCATGACTTTCAATCAGGGCCGGGGCCGCTATTTCATTTCCACCACCACCGGGCAGGAAATTCTAAGCGCCAGCAATTCGCGCTATGAAAACCTGGATATCCTCACCTTTCACGCCCTCTCTGATTACAGCAGTCCCACCGCGTTCATGGAGATAGTCAGCAGCCTCAGCCGCATCAAGGAAGGTTTTTTCCGCTATAACCTGCTTCAGGGCATGCGCAGCTTTGGCGACGACGACACCACCCAGGTCGCCTACATGAAGATTTTCGAGCCCTATCAGTGGATATTGGGCACCAGCGCCTACCCGGAGGATTACACCCGCGAAGTCCAGAACGAGATGATCGATTGGGCCGCCAACATGGCCATGCCCAATGATAATTATCTTATGATTGTCACCTATGACGGCGACATTCTGGCCTATCCCGACGCCGAGATGGTCGGGCGCAACATCTTTACCGACGGCGGCAACAACCCGGCTTATCAGAAGATCGTGGCCAACATGATCAGGGGAGCCAAGGATCGCAACAAAGACTTCATCCGCTATACCGCCGTCAGCCCGGAAACCGGCGAATACGGCGAACGCATCGCCTATTACCGCTCCATCCCCTCCTGGCGCTGGGTGGTGGTTACCTGGGTTTATTTCAAGGATCTGGAAGCCGTCATGGCCGAGCGTCAGGGCATACTGACCCAGAACGTCCAGAGCCAGATTCTGCGCATTGTGATCATTTCCATCAGCATGCTGATTGTGATCATGCTGCTGTCCAAGGTTCTCTCCAGCCTGGCCACCCGCAGTTTCTCGGCCTTCTCCAGCTTCTTCGAGCACGCCTCGACCTCCTCGACCGAGATGAATCCAGGCGAGCAGCCCTTTGAGGAATTTGCCCGGCTGGCCATGGCGGCCAACAGCATGATCAGCCAGCGCAAGCAGGCCAAGAGCTTGTTGCATGAAAGCGAACTGAAGTTCAAGACCATTTTCGACGTCTCGCCCCAGATCATAACCATGTCTGACCTAAACGGGGTGCTTCAGGACGCCAATGAGGAATTTAAAAAATTTTCCACCGCCAGCCTCACAGAAGCTATTGGCCACCCCCTGGAAGAGAGTTTCGCCATAACCAAAGAAGTTCGGCAGGAACTTTGGCAGGATTTGAAGCGCAAAGGCTCCATTATCGGCCGGGAAATAATATCTACCCGGCCGGACGGCACCCCCATTGCCTTTCTGGTTTTCGGGCGGATCATCAACATGAAGGTCGGGGCTTTCATCCTGGCCATTTTCACCGATATAACGGCCCTGAAGGAATCAGAAAACGAAAAACTGGCTCTTCAGGAAAAGCTCTCGCGTTCCACCAAGATGGAGGCCATGGGCCTGATGGCCGCCGAGGTGGCCCACGACCTCAACAACATCCTATCCGGCATTATCGGCTATCCCCAGCTTCTCTTGATGGAAGACAACATCACCGACAAACAGAAAGAGGCCCTGAACGAGATTCTGGAAACCGGCCAGCGGGCCGCCGCCGTGGTCAGTGACCTTTTGACCATCGCCAGAGGCGTGGCCAGCACCAAGTTGAGCCTGCCGGTCAATTCAATGGTGACGGACTACACAAATTCGCCTGAGTGCAAGCAGCTCCAGGAAATATTCCCCAACGTCAAGCTCAACCTTGAATTAAGCCCGGAATCCGGCAACATCATGGCCTCATCCGTCCATCTGACCAAGGTGATAATGAATCTGGTCTCCAACGCCTTTGAAGCCATGCCCCCGGACAAAACCGACAGCATGGTGACCATAAAAACGGAATCAGTCGATCTCCGCGACAAGATCATCACCTATGACGACCAGCTCGAACCCGGCCATTATGCCCTGATTACCGTCAGTGACAACGGCCCCGGCATTCCGGCCGCTGACGTCAACAAAATTTTCGAACCCTTCTATTCCAAAAAAATAAAGGGCCGCAGCGGCACCGGTCTGGGACTGGCCATAGTCTGGAACACCATCAAGGATCACAAGGGGCATCTGGACGTCAAAACCAGCCCCCAAGGCACGACCTTCAGTATCTACATAAAAAACACCGATGAAAAGACCGCCGCCCCGGCCGCCCGCAAAAACCTGGATGAATTCAAAGGTGCGGGCCAGCGCATTCTGATAGTTGACGACGTGGACATTCAGCGCAAGCTGGCCAGCAAGATGCTAAAAACCCTCGGCTACGAGCCCGTTGCCCTGCCCTCCGGCGAAGCGGCCATAGAATTCCTCAAGAAGGAGGATGTTTCTCTGGTCATACTGGATATGATCATGCATCCGGGCATAAACGGCCGCGAAACTTTCGGGGCTATAATGGAGTTCAAGCCTCACCAGAAAGCCATCATCGCCAGCGGCATGGCCGAAACCGAAGAAGTAAGCAAAGCCCAAGCCATGGGCGCGGGCCAATTCGTAAACAAACCCTATACTATTGAGGATCTAGCGGTAGCCGTCAAAAAAGCGCTCGAAAGCTAAGATGAAGAGGGGGGCTTTGCCCCTCCACCCCACAAGGGGTAAACCCCTTGACCCCACCGAAATTCCTAGGAAGGAATTTCGGTATGTTTTTTTGGGGGACAAAAACTTTCAGTGTTTTCGTGCTGTCAAATAAGGTTCCAGTTCAGAGGAGGACTACCGCTACCTCAGAACTGGGCTATGAAGAAAAAAATGCGTTGCTTCAGAAGGTGAAACAACGCATATAGCCATGGGGGCCGCATTCTTAATACGATGATGGCCGCCAAACCCCACGCCCGGGGAAAGTCTCACCTAGACGTGGGGTCCGGGCCCTGCCCGGTGGTTAATCTGTTTTAGGTTTGGTAATGTTTTTAACCAGATCGGAGAGTTTAACCACTTTGCGGCTCTGATTCAAAGCGCCCAGAGTTTCCACCAGTTTCGACAACTGCTCTTCCACCCCGCTGGAACTGTTCAGCGATTTCACCTCGCCCGCCAGTATTGACAACTGTTCGGTCAGTTTGTCCTGGAAAGCGCTCCGGTCGCCAAGTTCACGCACATAGTGAACCAGGTCCGCCAGTTGGGAAACGATGCGCCCGCCCATGTCGGCCTCGTCACCGCCAAGGGTCTGCCCGCGCGTGAACTGACGCTTGATCTCGGCCCAGCGTTCCTGTTGTTCCGGGGTCATGGCATTGCGTATTTCAGCCAGCTTCAAGAGATTTTCCTCCGCAAAGCCGGTCAGAAGCTGGGCTTCGCCGATATACATGTCGTCAAGGAGGCGGCCCAGTTCATTATCGTTCATCACCGCTGAAACCTGCTGGGCCAATTTGTTCATGTTGCGATAGCTGCCCTGAAGCTTGAAGGGCGGCTCGGTGCGGTATTTATCCGATTGGGCCGCGCTGGCGATGTAATTGGCATTAACTTTCATCACCGTGTCCCGCAAGGTCAAGAGCCGGGCCAGAACGGCCACTATCTCGGTCTGCTCCGCGTCGCTGTAGTCATAGCTCAGGTCGCCCGCGCTGGCGGGCTTGCCGACGGCCTGGTCCAGGAAGTGATAGAGGTCTTTCATATCACGCTGGGCCAGGGGAGCCAGGGCGGTGTTGGATGTCAGGCTGTTTTCAATATAGCTGAGGGCAAAAACATCCTCCAGCCCGCCCAGCACTTCGCCCAGATTATAAATGTCGGCCCGGTTGGAGAGCATGTCCGGTATTTTAAAAACTTCGCCGGATTCGGTATAAGGGTTCCCGGCCATGACCACGCAGAATTTTTTGCCGCGCATGTCATATGTTTTGGTGCGGCCGTTCCACACGCCCTCCACGCGGCGCGTGGCGTCGCACAGGGAAATGAATTTTTGCAGGAACTCAGGGTTAGTGTGCTGGATGTCGTCAACATAGAGCATCACGTTATTGCCCATTTCCAGAGCCAGATTGAGTTTGTTCAATTCCTGCCGGGCCGTGGCGTCCGGGGCCTGATTGGGATCGAGCGATATCACCGAATGCCCCAGGGAAGGGCCATTGATCTTCATGAAGATCAAACCCAGACAGTGGGCGATGTATTCCATCAAAGTGGTCTTGCCGTAGCCCGGAGGGGATATCAGCATCAACAGGCCCATAAGGTCGGTGCGGCGGCCCTCACCGGCCGCGCCAAGCTGTTTGGCTAAATTGTCGCCGATGATGGGCAGATAAACCTGATCTATCAGCTTGTTGCGCACAAAAGAAGTCAGAGGGCGCGGCTTGAACTCTTCCAGGCGCAGACGATGGCGCTCCTTGTCCAGAAAGGCCCGGCGGCGCTCCTGATACTTGTTGTAGCCAGGAATAACGTGACGGCGATGGTGGCGCATGCGGCTGAAATAGTCATCGATGGATATTTCCAGACAGCCTTGGGTAACATTGGAGTGGCTGCTCATCAGCCCTTCCGCGCGGCCGGAGAGGTCAGCCTCACTGAAGTGGATATTCAGTTCGCCGCTGTTTTCGGCCACGGCCAGCGCGGCCGCTTCCTCAACATAGGGGGCCAGATGTTCCTGCCCCGGCTGCTCGGCCAAACCCTTCAGCCAGTTGGTCATCATCAGCCAGCGCCAGGCCAGCCGGTCGGCCCGCTCTTTCTGGGCGTTGGCGTATCCGGCCCAGAGATGATTCTCCTCCAGCCGGTTCCGCAACCCTTCGTAAAGAGTGCGGGCATATTTGCTGCACACGAATTCTTCAGGCTGGCGCGAAAGGGTCAGGCAGAGGAATTCGGCCGCCTGGGCGATATGATCGGGTTTGAGGGCCAGTTGGCTTCCGGCCAGGAAATCGGCTAAACCTTTTTCCATTTCTGTTTGAATGGAAATCAGCCCCGCGTCATTATTATAAAGGTTGCGCACGCCAAGGCTGGTGCGGGCGCTCTCAATCCAGTTGGCCGGGCCGGGTTCGTGGCGCACCCGCTGCCAGAAAAGCATGGCCAGGGCGCGGGCCGAAGGTGAGAAGCGCAAAAGATCGGCGCTTTCAATTAATGGCAGAAGAGTTTTTAATATCAGATAAGCGTCGTGATCGTGAATGCCTTTTTCATAACCTTCCCGATAGCGCGGAGCGGCAAAAGCCCGCACGGCCGCGTCCAGCTCTTCCGGCTGGCTGAGCATGGCCAGAAGGGCTTCATAGCTCAAACCGTCCTGATTGCGGCGGGCGGCCTGGAGCATTTGATAGGCCAGAAACTCGGCCCGGCTGACGACGGGTGATTCCGACTCCATGAAGATGTTCCAGAACTCCCGCATTTCTTCCAGGCCGGGGTCTTCCACCGGCTCCTGAAAGTCAGTGCCGGTCAGGCATAGAGTCAGACGGCCCTCATGCGGGAGAATGGTCAGATCAAGTTCCTGGGTGTTGACGCTGAAACGATGGCGCGGGCCAAGACGGATGGTGGAGCCGCCGTCTTCATAAAGCTCGGTCTTGTCGCGCAGGCCGCGCAGGGCTTGATCGCGGGCCGCTTTAAAACGCGATTCTATGTCGTCGGCTTTGACGCTGTCTTTCAGCTCACGTAGTTTTTCCACCAGCTCGCGCACTTTGCGCGTCATGGGGTCGGCCGCGAAGAAAGCGTTGATTTCATCCGGTGTAGTGAAACGGGCCGTGCGGCGCGGGAGGGTATCGAGAATGCGGGCGGCCGAGACAGACAAACCCTGGGCGCGGCGCTGGCGCTCATCCAGGAGAGTCTGCTTGTGGGCCTCGAAGGACTCCAGCATTTCTTCGCGTTTTTGCAGAATGTCGTTCAGGAATTCTTCCTGGCCGCTGAACTGGCTTTCCATTTCCTCAAGCTGCAACAACAGGCGCGACAGCTCGTCATCACAGCGTTCAGGATTGCTGGCCTGCGAAAGGGCGGCGGCGATGCTCTGGCCAAAAAGTTTAAAGCGGGCGCTGAAACGGGCCACGTCCTCTTTGCCGCTCATTTCGCGGCGGCGGTTCTCCATCCGCGCCCTGGCCTGATTAACCTTGGCATAAACCCCGGAAATGTTTTCAATGATAGCCGTCTGAATGGTGGCGTCCTCGAAGGGAATGGAGGACATCAGGATGGAGAGCATATCAAGATCGGCCGATATTTTGGCCAGCTCCGCGCCCGGTTCGGAAAGCGCGGCGGCGTTGGCGGCGCTGGCCGTCATTTCTTCCAGGCCGCTCAAGGCGGCCAGATAGGGGGCCAGAGCTTTGTCGCCGGAAAGGAAGATAGCCGCCGCCTGCGCGACCATGTCTTCACGTTCCTTCAAGGCCGCTTCAAGCCGGTCGACTTCCGGCAGATCCATATAACGCAGTGTGCGCAAGGATATCAGACGGCCGCGCTGAAGATGGACGCTTTCCAGAGCATCGGAATATTCGCGAATATTTTCCCAACGATCGGGCACCAGTTGGTTGAACAGCTCCTTCTGAACACTCTGGGCCTCACGCAGGGCCCGTTCAGACTGATTGCGGATGCTCTCGACCTTTTCGTATTCATCGATAACCAGTTCGCCGGTTTTGGCTATTTCGCGGAGAAGCCCGGCGACTTTGAAATTATCTTCATCCTTCATCCAGAAATAGCTGTCGAACAGGCGGCGGGTATCCTGGCTCAACTTGCCATAGAGGGCTGAGGAAACTTTGGGCGTCTCAATTTCGCGCACCACATTATAAAGATCGGAAATGCCGCGCACCAGATCGGCGTTGCCTATTCTGGAAAGCAGCGTGTTCTCACCCTTGTTGCGGGCCGCGAATTCTTCACTGCAAAAGGGAGTCTGCCAAATCTGCATGGGGTGCGCTCTGGTGGCCTCATCACCCTGATCTTCGAAAAGCACCATGCGGCCGTCTTCCAACAGGGTATAGCCGTTGCCCAGAATGGGGGTGGCCAGTTGTCGATCGATCATGTTGTAATTAAAGAGAGCCAGACGGCCATCGTGCGGCTCATAGAAGATATAGAGAACATCCTCGCCGTTGGGCGAGCGGCGCATGCGGCGGAAGAGCATGCCGTCCATCGATTGATCAAAGGTTTTCGATTCGCCGTTTTGCAGATAATAGCCGCCGGGAAAAATGATGCCGTGATCCTCCGGCAGTTGAATGCAGGCCTGCCCGATGGAATCAATGCGTTTCACATCATGGGTCAGGGTATTGTAGACCAGATAGCGCCAGACGGTTTCCCGGTAAGGCAGTATTTTCAAGAGTATCAGGCTGCCGACCTTGGCGTATTCAATCTGGCCGTCGTCCAGGGACTGGGTTTTATCGAGCACGTCTTCGCGGTAAATGCCCAAACCGTCTTCGGTGTTGTTCTCCAGCTTGACGGTGAGGTCGCCGCCGACCGTCTCCACAAATACCGTGTCCAGAATATTGATGTGCGGGTGCCGCCCGCCGACAGCGTTTTCACGGCCGGTACGGACCCACTCAAAATCATGGGCCGGGGGCAGCTTGATATCGCGTTCACCCCGGTTGTCGATGTAGGTGAGGGTCTGCCCGTCGGCGGAAATGGCCCACCGGAAGACGCGCACGTCAGTAATCTTGGCTCCAATCTGGAAGCTGGCCAGAAGCTTCTGGTCCCAGACGGAGAGCTGAAGAATATTGGTATCTTTGTAATAGGCGTAAAGCTCCGTGAAATCCCGGACGAAACCTGGGTCATCAAGAAAAGTCCCGGCCAGGGGCACGTCTACCGCTTCGTAGTCGCCGCCCTCTTCTTCCAGCCGGTAGAGGGAAAAAACGTCTTGGGCCCTGGTTTCCTTTTTCAAGCCGATGAAGACATTGTAACCGAAGAGAAGATAGCCGCCCACCCGGACGATATCGCGGGCAATACAGTTATTCTCCGTGCGGATGCGCACCCGGCCGACGATGTCCATATCGCTTTTGCCAAACTCATTCAGACGGCGCTGATTGAGTTCAGCGGCGGCCCGGCCGAGTCCATTGCCCAGCTCCTGAAGCCGCCGCTTCAAAATTTCATAAGCTCCGCCTTCGGCCACGGCCGCATCCAGCGCCTGTTGTTTGTCATCCATCAATTCAGCCACGGCAGAGCCTCCTGTCTCATTTTCAGCATATCAGAGAGTGATGCGGCAAAAAGACCAATTCGCCGCCAAAATACAAATTCTTCAGGCTTCAGCAACAATCAGGAAAAAATATCGCCGATGCCGGAAATAACAGCCCCCACGACTTCCCCCACCCCTTCAGCCACATCAGAGACAGTTTCAAGAACGCCGGAGGCCGCTTCACCAGCCGCGTCCAGCCCTGAACCGGCCGCTTCAACCGGGGTGTCCACAGCGGCCTGTTGCGCTATTTCTTCGATGATTCCTCCGCCGTCAGTCTGTCCGGTGATTTCAGCGGCCGCGTTTGCGGTTTGATCAATCCCACCCTCCGTCACCTCGGTGACAGGTGATTCCGGCTCATCATCAGAAAAAAGTGAAGAAGCCTTTTCCGTGACTGAATCAATGAGTTCACCCGCTATGCTGGTGACTTCACTAACGCCCTCCACCAGAAAGTCAGGAACAAAATCAGGCACGAAATCAAGCCATGACGAGTCGCTCTGAGCCTGCTGGGCCTGCTGCTCTTGCTGTTGCCGGGCCTGCTCCAGTTGCTCCTGCATTCTCTGCATTTGTTCAATTTGCTGCAAATCATCGGGATTATTTTCTTCCATCTGCCTTCTCTCTTTCAGGTCAGGCCGGAGGGACACAAGGCCCTCCGGCTGCAAACTTTAAGCGTTGCCTTCGCCGGATTTTTTATCGCCGGTGAGGGCCAGAGCTTTTTCAATCAGATTGGCGGGGCCGTCATGATCGGAGGTTCCGACGCGGGAGAGCACGGCCTCCATCAGACTGTTGGCCGCCGGGCTTTTACCCAGAAGACCATTGATAGCCTTGCCCACCCGGAGCGATTTGGAGAAAGTCTCGAAGAACTCGCCGTCACCGCCGACGATATCGATATTGGTCTTGGCCAGAGCGGCGGCCAAAACCTCGGATTGCTCTTTGGCAATATCCTTATTCGCTTCCATAGAGGCCAAAGCTGCTTCCAGGTGTTTTTCAATCTGGATGCGGAATTCCTCATGGGCGCGGGCTTCTCCGCTGAGGCTGTTAATGGCCAGGAATTTTTCGGTGAGGCCGTCGGCTTCACCCTTGAGTTTTTCGCGGATAATGTCGGCCTCGGCCAATCCGTATTCCTTGGTGGTCCTGGCCTTGACCAGACCGACCTGCTCCTCGCCGCGCGCCTGGGCCAGAAGTTTTTCTTCCAGCACTTTAGCTTCGGCCAGCCCCTGACGCTCCACAGCCTGGGCCATTTGGGATTCGCCTCTGGCCTGGGCGGCCAGTTTTTCCTCCAACACTTTGGCCTGGGCCAGACCTTCTTTTTCATCAGCCTGAGCCTTGGCTTCAACAATGCGGGCTCTGGCCAGTCCCTGCTCTTCCTCACCCTTGGCCTGGGCGGTCATCTTTTCAGCCGTTATCGCGGCCTCAACCAGCCCTTCTTTTTCCACCGCCTGAGCCTTGGCCTGACGCACCCTGGCCTCGGCCAGACCCATAGCAGCCTCTTCAGCCTCAACACCTTCAGCCAGGCGCTTTTTAGCATCCGACTGCTTGGTGGTCGCGTCCAGTTCAGCCTGGGCCATAGTGGTGATCTCGGCCGCTTTGTGGAGTGAACTTTCTTTGTCGGCCTCGGCCTGCTTAACCTGCTGCACCAGTTTTTCCTCAGCCTGGGCCTGGGCCTCGATGATCACCACCTGTTTGTGGCGGTCGGCTTCGGCCACCATCCGCACCTCTTTGATGCGCTCTTCTTCCACGGCCACGGTCTTATCCACAGCCACCCGTTCGCGGATGATATTGGCGATTTCCTTGCGTTCCTCCTCCAGAGCCTTTTCCTTTTCAATGCGCTGAAGTTCAACTTCGCGTTCGCGGGCCACCACTTCCAGATCCTTGGCCCGAGTAACTTTTTCAACCTCAATCTGAACCGCGCGCAAGCGGTTCTGCTGGGCCACTTCCACTTCGCGCATCCGGTTTTCCTCTCGCACTTCAACTTCCTGCTGAGTCTGGATGCGGGCGTTTTCAGCTTTCAGGCGCTCCTCTTCCTGCACCTTCAGGGTCTCGGCGTATTCACGGGCGCGGATGGTTTCGATCTCGCGTTTCTGACGAGCCTCGGCGTCGGCCTGCTGGCGTTCCAGTTCCAGGCTGGCCTCTTTGGTTTCGACGTTCTTTTTCTGAATGGCCAGTTCCTGATCACGCTGAATCCTGTTGGTGACCACATTCTGGGTGGCCGTCATTTCCGTGATTTTGCGGATACCTTCAGAGTCGAAGATATTGTTGGGGTCCAGAGAATCGCGCGGAGTCTGCTCCAGAAAGTCGATGGCCACGTCTTCCAGAATATAGCCGTTCAAATCCTGGCCGATAACCTCGCGAATGCGCTCACGGAAGCGGAGGCGCTCCTCGAAAAGCTGATCGAGATCGAACTGCTTGCCGGCCGTTTTCAGGGCTTCGGAAAATTTGGCGTTAAAGAGCGTACTGACCGCGCTGTGATCGGAAGCCCGGTCCACGCCGATGCTCTTGGCCACCTTCAGCACGTCATCAGTAGTTTCATTGACGCGGAGATAAAAAGCCACCGTGATGTCGGCCCGAAGGTTGTCCTTACAAATCAGACCATCCTTGCCTCGGCGGTCGATTTCCAGAGTCAGAAGCGAAATGCGCATGAACTCTTTTTTGTGGATAACCGGGAGAACCAGAGCGCCGGTGAAGCTGACGCGCGGGATTTTGCCGGTATCATTGATAATCAAAGCCGTGCCCTGCGGCACCTTGACATAAAAAGACTTAAAAAGTCCGATCATTCCAAGGATGACGACAACGACGATCACCAATCCAGTGGCGAACGGAAGCAATGTGGATAAACTTGCCATAGAAAAACTCCTCCTTGTCTGAGTGTTGCACCGAAATCTGACATTTTTTTACTGGAACAGGAGAAGAGATCATCCACACCGTTCCGCTTCAACCATGAACTCAATCGCCTATTAAAAAATCAGGCCTTAGTCTTTTCATCTTCTTCGGAAATCCGCTTTTTTTCCGGCAGCCCCAATTCCCGCCGCATCTGGAGGCTGAATTTTTCCGCTTTCAGCCGCTCCTCTTCCTGAATCTTAAACAGCTCACCCTGTTCGCGGGCCCGGATAGTTTCAATTTCCCGCTCATGGGCCGCCTCAAGCTCCGCCCGCTGACGCTCCAGTTCCATTTCCGCTTGCCTGGCCTCAAGATTCTTTTTATGAATAGTCAATTCCTGATCACGTTTAATCTCGTTGGTGATGATATTCTGGATAGCCGTCATTTCCGTAATCTTGCGGATCCCCTCCGCGTCATAAATATTGTCCGGGTCGAGCAAGCTGCGCGGAGTCTGTTCCAGATAGTCAATTGCTACGTCTTCCAGAATATAACCCTTAATATTATCGTCGATGATTTCGCGAATATGATTTCGGAAACGGAGGCGTTCCTCAAAAAGTTGATCCAGGGTGAACTGTTTGGCGGCCGTCTTCAGGGCCTCTGAAAATTTGGGCGCAAAATGGGCGCTGACAGTATCGTGATCGGAAGCCAGGTCAACGCCGATATCGCGGGCGACCTGTAAAATATCCGGGGCGTATTCATTGACGCGGATGTAAAAAGCCACGGTTATGTCGGCGCGAATATTGTCTTTGCAGATTAACCCCTCTTTACCGCGATGATCGATTTCAACACACATCAGGGAAATACGCATCATTTCTGTTTTATGGATTTTTGGATAAATCAAAGCACCGGTGAAAACAACGCGCGGGGCCTTGCCGGAGCTATAAATGATCATGATGTTTCCATGGGACACTTTGACGTAAAAAATGCGATAGACGGCAATCAGGCCCAAACAGACAACACCGGCCACTAACAACCAGATCAGAAACGGGAACACTGCGTATAAATCAGCCATGGGAATCCCCTTCTATAAACCCCGCCTCAATTAGCTGCCTGACAACATATGTAAAACAGGAGGATAGGCCTTGCGCTTGTTTGCGATACACTTCCCCCGACAACTGCCGTTCATGGCCAGTTGACGGCAAAACGTTAGAAATATTCAAACGGGAATTGATGGAATAATTTAAATCTTATAAACCGCGCCAATGGCGCAACTTTCCGGCAAGAGATTAATGTCCCTTGAATTCATCTTCGCTGATTATGGTATAAATGCGGGTCACTTCATCAAAACTTAAAATAACCACCCGGTCGCCGCGTTTGAAGGTATCGTTTCTATTAGCCGGGCGTACGTCAATCAGCATGCCCGCGCCGCCGTCTTCATAAATGGCCTCGCCGTAATTTTCCGTAACCTCGGTGGAGCGGATCACCGCCAGACCGCCGCGAAGTGAGGCTCCTGTGGTTTGCTCATGTTTTTTGAAGAGCGGGCGCAAGGGTCTGATGGCCAGAGAGGTAAGGATGACCGCACCGGCCAGGGCCAGCCCCAGAAGGCCGACACCCAGAAGGGTACGCATAAGTCCCGGCTCGAAAAAGACTCCCAGCCCGAAATGAAAAGCGTAGTAGGCGATGAACCAGCCGAACAAAGCGATGAAGGTGAGAATGAGAGTCATTGGCACACCGTACAATCCCAGGCTGAAAAGGAGACTGGCCAGCCCTTCCGCCCCGCCTTTGGCCGCCGAGACGTCCAGACCATCACTCGCGTCGCCGCCGACATCCAAATCCATGTCTACGTCCACATCCAGGTCCGCATCCAGATCAAGGGTGTCGATATCGACTATGCCAAAGGCCGCCACAACCCAATAGAGAAGAGCGATTATCAGCATGCCGGTGAAAACGGCCACCGGAAAAGAAAGGCAATTGGCCAGAAACTCCGTCATAAACCACCCCCGTTAATCCTGAACATCGCCCTCCTGGGCTCTGGCCTTGAGACGGGCCAGCACCGCCTCGGCGCTGACCTCACTGACAATGATGCCGGCGGCCCGGAGTTTTTCTTCAAGATCATCTTTCCGAAATTCGTCGTCCATCCGCTGCGCGGCGTTTATCTCGGCGGCGGTCTGTTCCTGGCGGCGCTTGATGCGCTCCAGTGATTCCATGGCCGTCTGAAGTTTGGCCTGCGAACCGCCCTGGCGGCGGGCCACGGTCATCTGGGCCCGCTGGACGCTCTCGGTGGCCTTAACCGTATCAATCTGCTGCTTGAGCCTTTTGATATTGTTTTCCGCCTGAGACACACTGCGGCGCAGACTGGCCACGCTATCGGCGATTTCCCTGGAGTAACCGGCTTCGTCATCGCGCTCTTTTTCCAGGGAGGCAATTTTTTCGGCCACTTCCAGGCCCAAAGCCTCATCGCCTTTTTCCAGAGCTTTCAAGGCATAGCCCTCGTATTCCTTTATTTTGTCATCAAGCTTATTGACCGTTTCATCAGTCATTTTCTGGCGGGCCATCATGGAAGCCAGGGCCTCACGCGATTTTTTCAATTCCTCGTCAGCATCACGGATTTCCTGATCCAGAATTCTAAGGGCCTGGCTGTCAATAATGCCTTCGCCCATATCGTTGACGCTGCCGCGCACCGCTGTTAAAAGCTTGCTCCACATATTCATGATCATACCCCCTTGTATGGCCAGGGCGCCAAGGCAGTGCCTGGCCCCGATGCCGAGGTTACTCTTTCGACCGACCGGGATTTTCGGCCGGCAAGCAACCTGGTCAGACTGTTGACTAGAAGTCATTTCATAAATAAAATTTTTGTTTCCTGGCTAGGCGCGAAGACTTTTTAAGCGCAGCAATATTCGACATATTTCGAGCATTAAAAAGGCTGAGCAACGACGCCAGGGAGCAAAAAGATATTTATGAAATGACTTCTAATTGCGCTCAGGAAACCTGGACGAAGTCTTCATAGGCTTCGGTGGCCCGGATGACGTTGTCGGCCAGAGTTTCGATTTCAAAGACCACGTTCGGAAGAATCGAGAAAGCACTCAGCGAGCCGAACATGATGTAGTTTTCCGTGCCGTCCGGCTGGATATCGAGACCCACGGTCGACAGGGAGAAAAATTTGTGGGTGCGCAGCACTTCACAGTTGAAAGCGTCACGGTCCTTAACAGCCTCGGCTGGCCACAGGAGGGCTTCGACCAGAATGTGCTGGCGAGAGACGGTCATAAACAGCGGGAGATCCCCGTAATCATGCATCACGATATGAAGGCAGGGTTCGGCCGCATTCAAAAGTTCGATAGTGGCCCGGCCGTCGTTGAACAGTTCCTGAGTGGACAGGGCCTCGAATAGTTCCTGGGTGGTCCACAGCTGGGTTGACTTCATATTTTCGGCCTCCCTTTCCTCGAGAGCGGCGGAGGCGCCGGGCTGACGAAGCTGACGCTCAAGATAATACAGTTCAGGGGCCCTTTCGGGGAGAATCCATATTTCTTTCTTAACCAGCCCCATATCACGGAGCCGTTGCCGGTATTGACGCTGATAGTGCGCCGACTTTTTAAGTGTCATGATTTAAACCATTCCTTAAGCTTGGATAAATATTATCACATCTAAACTCACATGTAAAGTATTTTATTTAAACATTAAAAAATATTTATTATCAATATTTTCAATATATTAACTAAAGCAATAAAACATTTTAACTATCTCACATGTAATGGACCGCGTTATATAAAACAGCAACCAATAATACACTAAATCGACCGACAAAATATCCTTACCACTATACTTTGCTAACATTGTTAATAAAGATAGCCGCTAGACCTGATTGCTCTTAAAAAATGTAAATGCAATGGCGGCCTGATGCACTGTCATCCAGGCATCGAGGCCGCCATTGTCCGTTTGTGTCATAATGGGGTCGTGTGCTTCTTAAAAATTGGGCAATAGCTGGGGACCGCCGCCGGGAGAAATATTTCTGCCCGGTTCCGTTCCGGAAGTCTTAGTCACGGAACCGGGCAAAAATATTTCTCCCGGCGGCTGCCTGGTCGGCTTTCTTCAGGGCTGGAAAGCGCGCCTGGCCGAGTGGGAGCCGGAAGCCGGGGCTTGTTTTTGGTCCGGCTCCGTGACTAAAGACCCCCGGAACGGAGCCGGACCAAAAACAAGCCCCGGCTTCCGGCGGGTCAGCGGATTTGTCGCAAGTTTAAAAGCGGATGCGAATAGTTGCTGATATGATTAATATCAGGCGGCACGACCCTGATTATAAAATGCCTTCATGATCGCCTCAGGCACCATGCCCCCGCCGGTGGCCCAGGCTATGTGTGTGGCCTGACTAAGTTTCGATTCCAGATCACATTTTCTAATATAATCCCTGCCGGCTTCACTCCGGCATAGATGCCAGGGGCCGGGAAAGCCGGCCAAAGCCGATGGTTCCAGAAAAATATTCTCCTGATCGGCCAGAATCGAAAGCAGGCGGTACAGCTCTTGATCGGAAACAGTGTAGGCGCCGGCAATATCCTTTACCAAAGTCCGGCCCACAAAACCGGAAGGCCGCCCCACCGCCAGACCGTCGGCGGCGGTTACATTATCCAGGCCGAAATCATTGACTGAAACTTCACTGTGGCGGCCAGTCAGAAGCCCCAGAAGCATGGCCGGAGAATGGGTCGGCTCCGCGAAAATCGGGTGGACCGCGTCGCCAAAAACAGTTCTCAGACCGAAAGTGATTCCACCCGGCGCGCCGCCCACTCCGCAAGGCAGATAGACAAAAAGCGGATGGTCACCATCTACAGTGATGTTCATATCACTCAACTGGCGCTCCAGGCGCTTGGCCGCCACGGCATAGCCCAGGAAAAGAGTTTTCGAATTTTCATCATCAACAAAGTGGCTGTTGGGATCGCTCTCAGCCTCCCGGCGGCCCGAGGCCACGGCTAAACCATAATCGCCGGAATGCTCCACCACCTCCGCTCCCTTGGCTCGCAGCATGTCCTTTTTCCATTGCTTGGCGTCAGAGGACATATGCACCACCACCCGAAATCCCAGGCGGGCGCTCATTATGCCGATGCTGAGGCCCAGGTTGCCGGTGGAGCCGACCACAATGCTGTAGCCGGACAGAAGCTCTTTCATTTCAGGGCTGTCAAAGACAATATAGTCATCACCAGGCTTCAGGAGGCCTTCTTTCATGCCCACCTCTTCAGCGGTTTTCAGTATCTCATAAATTCCGCCCCTGGCCTTGACCGAACCGGAAATGGGCAGGTGGCTGTCCTTCTTTAAATACAGGCGGCCGGAAATTTCGCAGCCATAAAGGCCATCAAGGCATTTACACATGGCCGGAATGGGAACAAGCTCTGAATCTATCAGCCCCCCGGCCGCCGCCGTCTCCGGGAAAGCTTTGGCAATATAGGGGGCAAATTTTCGCAGACGCTGTTCAGCGTCATCAATATCCGCCAAACTCAATTCATCGGAAATCACGCGCCCCACAGTGGAAGAAAAGGCCGGATTGACCCAAAAGATCTCTTCAGCCCTGATGATGGTTTCCAGCTCAGGGTGCTCAGTTTTCCACTCGGTTAGCGTTTTGCCAGCTATCAGATTGTCCATTCTCTTCCTCCCGGAAAAACCATAGTTATACCGTTAACCCTGTTTATAATAATAACACTGGATGGCCTGAAATGATTTTATCAAACCCGGCCGGGTTTGGATCAGAATTGTCGAGTTGCGCCTGAATTGAATCGTCATCAGGCCCAAGTGATAAATACCAAACTGCGGAAGCAGACTGAAAAAATCCTAACGGCCGTAAACCTTATTAAGACGGCGGCCGAGTTCAGCTAATTGCTCCACGAAAGGGGTCAAATTGTCGCGGCAGTATTTCAGGTCTCCGGTGGCGGAAGCGGCTTCCAGATTGCGGGCCTGCCTGGAAAGCGACATGGCCCCGGCGCTGGCCAGAGAACTCTTCATGCCGTGCACATGAATGGAAAACTCCTTCAGGTTTTCCTCAGCCAGAAGCCCGGTCAGAAGCTCAATCATCTCCGGGACTTTTTCACTCAGCAAATCCAGAAGCTCATAATAAATGTCCACCTGATCAGCCACCGCGTCCAGGGCCACGGCCAGATCAATATCGTCAATAGCCGCCATCCTGGTCAGGAAATCGGTGTATTCATCATCGGAGCTGTCTTCAGGCTCGGGTGAAGTCCCAGCCTCTTTCACCTCTGGCTGATGATCTTCCTGGGCAGCTGAAAGCATATCAGGCTCGGCCCCGCTTTCAGCGGCCAGACGCTGATCGGCCGGAACCCACCTATATAGAATGTCGCCCAATTCTTTCTTCAATATGGGCTTGGCCAGAAAATCGTTCATCCCGGCCTGGAGCAGCATTTCACGCGTTCCCACCACTGCGTTGGCCGTCAGGGCGATTATGGGTATTTCCAAAAATTTGCCGCCCATGGCCCGGATGTGCGTGGTGGTTTCAACGCCATCCATTTCCGGCATCATGTGGTCCATGAAAATAAGGTGGTAATCCTTGTCGCGGACCATATCCAGAGCCTCACGCCCGCTGGCGGCCAAATCGGGCTCTATGCCGTGGATGGTTTTCAGGAGCCCGGCCGCCACCGATCGGTTAATGGCGTTGTCGTCCACCACCAGAGCCCTGAGAGTGGGCACATAAGTAACAGCCGCTATTTCCATACCAAGGTCGGCACATTTTTTCTCATCTCCAGGAACCACCGGCAGAATCACGGTAAAAACACTGCCCTGCCCGTATTCACTTTTCAAATCAATGCGCCCGCCCATCAGTTCCACCAGGCTTCGGCTGATTGAGAGCCCCAGGCCGGTGCCCTGTATTTCCCGGTTCCGGGTAGTGTCCATCTGCTTAAAAGGTTCAAACAGGCGGCTCTGATCCTCTTGCTTTATGCCTATGCCCGTATCAGTGATGGTATAGCGTATAAAACCTTCGTCATCAATGAAAACTTTCAGGCGCACCGAACCTTGACGGGTGAATTTGATGGCGTTGCTGAGGATGTTCAACAACACCTGCCGCAGACGCACATCGTCACCATAAAGGCACAGCGGCAGACCATCGGCAATTTCAGCTGAAAATTCCAACTGCTTATCCGAGGCCAGGTAACGGGCCAGAGATGAGATGTTGTCCAGAAGCCCCTTGAGATTAAAATCTATCGGGCTCAAGGACATTTTGCCGGATTCCAGCTTGGACAGATCCAGAATATCATTGATTATGATCAGGAGCGATTCTGACGAAAGCTTGATGTCATTGATGTATTTGCGCTGCTGCCCTTTAAGTTCGTCCCCATGGAGCAGAATTTCCGAGATGCCCAAAATGGCATTCATGGGCGTTCTGATTTCATGGGACATGCTGGCAAAAAAGCGGCTCTGGGCCTGAGAGGAGGCCATAACCTTCTCTTTTTCCAGCTGCTCTTCGGCCGCTTTCAAACTCATTTCGTGGGCCTGGCTAATCTGGGTCAGCATCTTTCGCAGAGCCGATTGCAGGATGTCTATCTCCACTACATTGCTGGACTGGCTTTCGTGAGGATCATCTTCAGCCGCCGTGTCCCTTTCCCTTTCATCGGGGGAATCGTCGTCCTCATCCTCATCGTAATCGTCATTCTCACGGTCCAGATCCCAGCCGCTGTCATCATCATCGTCATCATCGGCCTGTTCAGTCTCGCCCTCGTCATCATCAAAGTCAGCAAAATCACTGGAAGAGCCACCCTGGTCTTCAGCGGCCAGATCGAGATCGAGGTCGCCGTTGGCCACCTTGTTGAAATTGACGGTCAACTGCCTAATGGGGCGGACGATGCTGCGCGTGGCCACAAACACACTGAAAGCCAGAAGAAGCGCGCCGAGAATGCTGGTGGAAACTATCAGGCGCATCGAATTCTGGGTTGAGCCATAAAGGTTGTTCAGGGGAACACTGGCGAAAAGATAGCTTATTTCACCGTTTTCCAGCGTGATGGGATATAGGGCTACCAGTGACTGCCCGCCGGAGAAGGGGGAATCCATTTCCTCCATTATCCCGGTACCCTGGTCCAGAGACGTCGCCAGCTTTTCGGAATCGCTAAAAGTGTAATCAAGGAGTTTATGGCCGACCTCATCATGATTGTCGGAATACAAAATCATGCCGTCTTTGGACAAGAGAAGAGTTTTCTGCCCGGCGGCCAGTTTCAGCGTTTCGGGATTGAACAGCTCATCATACATGATGTCCAGCCCGATTCCGCCAATGGCCCTGCCCTTGTGAACAATCGGATAACTCATGGTGGCGGCCAAGGTATAGCCGTGACCCTGGCCGTAATCATAGAAATCGGCCATATTTAGATAAGGTTGACGGGTCGAAAGCGGATAGTTGTACCAGGGCGACTTTTCCGGGTTGGACAGCACTTCATCGGTGAGATCATGAATGCGAAAAATCTGGCCCGGCCGCTTTTGAATCAAGGTGCGGTGATAATAACCATCTCCCCCATTGAGAATGCCGGGGTTAAAAGCCATCCAGGCACTGTAAAAGGAAGGATCGGCCACAATGAGGCGCCTCTGATAATCTTCGGCCAGCTTCAGAGCCTCCGGCGACGAATAATCCAGCTCGGAAAGGCTCTGGCTGGTGATGCTTAAAAGCCGCGACATGCCGGCCAGCTTGTCGGAAATTTGCTTGGCCGCCTGCCGCGCGGCCATTTCAGTGGCTTCGCGGGCATAGGTGCGGCCGTGCATATAAACGATATTATTGATGGTGCTGATGACCAATATGAAAACCAGAATCAGGGGCAACAGTGTTGCCAAAAGAATTCTGACAAAAATAGTGGTCTTCATTGAAGGTCACCCTTCCAGGATTCTGGCGGCCGCGATCAGAATAAAGAGAAAGGCGATGAAATAGAGGGCCGGATGTACTTTGCGCCACTTGCCCAAAGCCGCCTGAATGATGATATGCGAAATTATGCCGCCAGCCATGCCATAAATGATTCCGTAAAAAATCGGGATACCGAGAATGGTGACGAAAGCGGGAAAACTCTCTTCAAAACGTTTCCAGTTAATCCGCCCGGCCAGGGTGATCATGAAGCTTCCGGCCACAATCAGGGCCGGGGCAATGGCCGTGGCCGGCACAATGCTGAAGAAATTGGCCAGCGGCAGGCATATCAGGAACATCACCCCGGCCACCACGGCCGTCAGGCCCGTGCGGCCGCCGGAGACTATGCCGGTGATGGATTCGATGAAAGTGGTGGAAGTGGTGGTGCCCAACAGGGCGGATACCCCGCCGCCGATGGAGTTGACCATCATTGATTTATCCAGGCGGGATTTGCGGCCCGGTTCCCGAAAAAGCTCCATATCGCGGCGGTTAAAAATTTCGGCTTTCTGAATGCGGCCGATACCGATGATGGTGCCGACGGAATCCATAATATTGGTCAACAAGAGGGTCAGCACCAGGACAATTGAAATCATGATTTTGGAGGGGTCGTCCAGAATGGAAAGAAGGCCCGGCCGCCCGAAGAAGGACATAAAAACACCGGAAATTTCGCCAACGGCCGACAGGTCGATAAACTTTATGCCGCCCAGGTCGGTAACCCCCAGTGGCACGCCCAGAAAAGTGGCCGCGACAATGCCCACCGGCAGGGCCGCGTAACTGTCGCCGGTTTTGCGCTCCAAGGCCAACAGGGCCACCATAATAACCAGGCCGGTCAGGGCCAGCACCTGGGGCGCGCCAATGAAGCCGACCATAGCCGGAACCGTGCCTGAATTGGCGATTATGGTGCCGCCATCGAGGATAATATGCTGGCCTGGAGGGGAGGTGAAACTTAAAAGCCCGGCATTTTTAAGGCCGATATAGGAAATGAAAAGCCCCAGACCGACTCCGAAAGCCATTTTCAGGTGGGTGGGAATGGCGTTGACCAGAATGCGGCGGCTGCCGGTTATCATTATCAGGAAGTGGCAGAGGCCGGCAATAAAGGCCAGGCCCATGGCCTCTCTCCAGTGAAAGCCCATAGCCCCGCAAATGATATAAGTGGTGAAGGTGTTCAGGCCCATGCCGGGAGCCATGGCAAAGGGGGTGTTGGCGACCAGCCCCATCAGAATGGTGCAGAAAGCGGCGGCCAGGGCGGTGGCTACGAAAATACCGCCGGCCGGCATGCCGGATTCAGAAACTATGGCCGGATTCACAAACAGAATATAGGACATGGTCAGGAAGGTGGTGATACCACAAAGAACTTCTCTGGATACGGTAGTTTTTTTGTCCTTCAGCTTAAAATATTCTTCCATATAAGCTCCCGACGGTGTGCGTGGGTGCGTATCCGCACCGGACTGGGTGCGTAAGCCCACACTGGACTGGTCCGAGGCAGCGCTTTCGACTGGCCAGGGGTTGTGGCCGGGAAGCGGCCTGGGCACCGTCGATTAAAGGTTGTGCCTGTCCTTTTTGCTTCTTTATAAATAGACCTTTTACTGGCTATGAATACAATCAGGACAACAATTGTATAACGATCCTGGAATTTACACTTCCAGGTGAGCAAAACAATTGCCGCGCTCTCTTGCTCAGCATAAAGTCTGTTCTTTATATGCAGCCAGAACCCTGTCCTCTAGAGTATTGCAATGACGGCAAAAGAACAACAATTATTTATATTAAATCTTTTTATTGAAACCTGCAAGTTTAAATGGAGTCGGCCAGCCAGCCTGTAACATCCGTCTGTAGGATTTGACCATAAAAAACTTTGGTCAGATCGAACCGGCTCCAGGCTTCGGCCCATTGGCGGGGGTGGTCGGCGGGAAGGGAAATGAGGGATTGCTCCAGCTTTTCAATGGGAATCTGGTCGTCAGTATTGGAGGGTGTGAGAAAATCACCGGTGATTTTGACCTGGGTGATCAGGTTCTTTTTGGCAGCCAGGTGCAGTTCCAGTGAGCCAAAGGGGAAGCGGTTTTTTAGGAAAATATCCGCTTGCGGCGACTGGCCGACATTCCAGTCATCGCGGCTGTATTTGGTTTCGGCCAAAGCGGAGGCCTTATCTTGGACGGCCATTGGTATCCGGCCCGGAGCTATATTACAGGCATCACGGAAACCGGCCCAGAATTCGCCCAGAGTTATGGGCAGAAAGGGTTTCAGATTAGTGACCCTGGCGCGGACGGAAGCAACGCCCTTGCTTTTGAATTTAGCCGGGTCGACCAGCAGAACCTCACCCAGGACGCTTAGATCCACGTCATACATGATGGTGCCGTGAAGCTGGAAGCGGCCGGGCATCTGGCGGCTGGCCAGCCCGGAAAATTTACCCGCTCCAGTAACCGATATATCATTGCGGCCCTCCATCCCGGCCGGGACGCCCAGGCTTTTCAGATAATCGAGCAAAGGGGTGAGCAGCTCCAGGTGGCTGATATCCTGCCGTTCCGCCTGAGGCAGAAGAAAAGTGAAATTGAGGTTGCCCAAGTCATGATAGACCGCTCCGCCGCCGGTCATGCGGCGGACCAGGGTGATATCCCGGCGTTTCAGTTCCGGCAGGTTCACTTCGCTGAGGGCGTTCTGGTGGCGGCCGATAATAACCGATGGACTGTTCTGCCACAGCATGAAACAGCCGGATTCGGTCTTGCCGACTTCCTCCGCCAGGGCCTCCTCCATGGCCAGATTGTAAGGCGCACAGGTGGTTTCGGTTTCGTAATAATTCAGTATGGCGGCCATGAAAGCTCCTTGAAGAAATGGAGGGGGGTTTCCAGGGCAGGCAAGGTGTGTAACCCGCCCCGGAAAACCCCTTTCCGCGCCAGAGGATCAAGGAAGGGCAACCCTGGTCCCTCTGACGGAATTGGCACGCAGTCATTATTAAAGCGGTTGACCGCCGCCGGGAGAAATGTTTTTGCCCGGTGAGGTTCCGGGGGTCTTTAGTCACCTCACCGGGCAAAAACATTTCTCCCGGCGGCTACTTGGTCGGCTTTCTTAAAGGCTGTGTGTCTGGCCGGGCGGGAGCCGGAAGCCGGGGATTGTTTTTGTCCCGGCTCCGTGACTAAAGACCCCCCGGAACGGAGCCGGGACAAAAACAATCCCCGGCTTCCGGCGGATCAATGCGTTTCCGTAGTCGGTTCAGGCCCCGTGGAGGGGACGTCCGGCGGCGGAGAGAGCGGCTTCCCAAATGCCCTCCGGGAGGGTCGGATGAGCGTGAATGGTGTTGGCCAGATCATCGGCCGTCAGGCCTTTGGATACGGCCACGGCCACTTCCGCAATGAGGCTGGTGGCGGAAGCGCCCAGGATGTGCCCGCCGAGAACCCGGCCGTCCGGGCCGGTCACCAAACGCACCAGACCGTCAGTTTCACCCATGGCCTGGGCTTTGCCAAGCTGACGGAACAGGAAATCGCTGGCCCGGCTGCCGGGAAATCGTTCTTCAGCCTGGATCAGAGTAAGGCCGACGGAACCAATCTCCGGGGTGGTGAAAACGGCCGACGGTACATGGTCATAGTTGACGGTGCGGCTGCCGCCCATCATGTTTTCAACAGCGGCCATGGCCTCGGCGGTGGCCACATGGGCCAGCATGATTTTCGGTGGGCCGAGACAATCGCCGATGGCCCAGACATTGGCGGCCTTGGTGCGATAATTGTCGTCAACTTCAATCCAGCCGCGCGGATCGCAGGTTACGCCCAGAGTCTCCAGGCCAAGCCCGTCAATGGCGGCCTTGCGGCCAATGGAAACAAGAATCTGGTCAAATTCCATTTCTTTGGCTTCGCCCTCACCGGAGAAAGGTTTAATGGTGGCGGTGATCCCGCCGGGTGAATCCTTGACTCCGGCCAGGGTCTGCCCGGTGAGGAAGGGCAGCTTGATTTTTTTCAGGCAGCGCATGTAGTTTTTGGAAATTTCCTCATCGAGTCCGGGCAGCGGCAGAAGACGGCCAAGCCCCTCCACCAAAGTCACTTTCACGCCGAAATCATGAAAAATCTGGGCCAGTTCGCAGCCGATGACCCCGCCTCCGACCACCAGAAGGGTTTGAGGCTTTTCCTCCATCCAGAGGGCCTGGTCGCTGGAGATGATCTTTTGGCCGTCTATTTCCAGCCCGGGAAGAGAGGTGGGAACGGAGCCGGTGGCAATGAGGAGGTGATCATAAGCGAATTTTTCCTCCGCACCTTCAGCGTTGACCACTTTAACGGAACCGGCCGCCTCAATGGAGGCCGTACCTTTCACCAAATTTATGCCAAGAGCCTTGAAATGTTTGGCCAGCCCCATGACCTGCCCGTCAACAACTTTTTTCTGGCGGGCGCGGAGCATATCCATTCTAACTTCAAAGGCGGAAGCGTCACCGGCTACGCCAAAAGTGCCGGCCTCATGGACTTCGCGGGCGACGTCGGCAGTGCGGCGCATGATTTTGGAGGGGATGCAGCCGCGATTGAGGCAGGTGCCGCCGGGCTGATCTTTTTCGATAAGAACCACATTCGCGCCAAGCTGGCGGGCCCGAATGGCGGCGGAATATCCGCCGGGACCAGCGCCGATGATTACAAGGTTAAAGCTCATAATAAGACCTCATACAGGAAGAAGGGAGCCGCATAGGCGGTGGGCGGGAGGAGGGGGTTAAAAATTTTCTTTAGAGAACCTTTGTTTTAGCGCCACTTGTCTGAGCTTCGTCTTGTGACGCGAGTTGTGGCGCTAAAACAAAGGTGAACGAAAGAAAATTTTTAACCCCCTCCTCCCGCGTCATTGGCCTTGTGGTTAAAGAAGAGCGTGTTTGCCCATTAAAATATGCTGACCGGCCGACCTGGCTTGAAGGACGAATTGAAAGAGGGAGACCGGCACCTCAAAGCCGACAAGGGGCCAGAGCCCCCTGAACATCGTCGATGCCGTCCTTCTTAGGACGGCATCGATGGGGGTCAAGGGGGCTCTGCCCCCTTGCGGGGTGGAGGGGCGGAGCCCCCCTCTTCAATCGCGCCGTCAGGACATGTCGCCGGTCAGGATGGGGTGACGGGCCGCTGTGGTTTCGTCCAGGCGCTGCACCTTGGTTTTTATGGGCGCGTTTTGGAGGATCGACGGGTCGTTTTTGGCGTCTTCGGCCACCTGGAGCATGGCCGCGATAAAGCCGTCGATGTCCTCTTTACACTCCGTTTCCGTCGGCTCAATCATGATGGCGTTGTGTACCACCAGCGGGAAATAGACGGTCGGGGGATGATAGCCCAGGTCGATGAGGCGCTTGGCTATGTCGAGCGTCGAGACCTTGTTGGGGGCCTGTTTGGCGTCGGTAAAGACGCATTCATGCATACAGGGCTGATCAAAGGGGAGGTCAAAGGCGTGCTTGAGCTTCTCTTTGATGTAATTGGCATTGAGCACGGCCAGGGCGCTGGCTTTTTTGAGCTCCGGCCCTAAGGACAGCACGTAGGCGTAGGCCCGGACCAGAACGCGGAACTGACCATAGAAATTGTGGAGACGGCCGATGGAGAGCGGGAGGTCGGAGTTCCACTCGTATTTGTCGCCGTTTTTTACCACGCGGGGGCCGGGGAGGTAAGGCAGGAGGGTATCGCTGACCGCTACCGGGCCCGCGCCGGGGCCGCCGCCGCCGTGGGGGGTGGAAAGGGTCTTGTGAACGTTGTAGTGGACAACGTCAATGCCCATGGCCCCGAGGTCGGCATAGCCCATAATGGCGTTGAGGTTAGCGCCGTCGCCGTAGATGAGGCCGCCGCGCTGGTGGATCATCTCAATGATTTTGGGCAGTTCGTTTTCAAAGAGGCCCAGGGTGTTGGGGTTGGTAACCATGAGACCGGCCACGTCGTCGGTCATGAGCTTTTCCACGGTGGCATATTCCAGGGCTCCGTTGGGGCCGAGCGGCACTTTGATTTCGCTGTAGCCGCACATGGCCGCGGTGGCCGGATTGGTGCCGTGGGCTGTTTCCGGCATGAGGACTTTGGTTTTTTTATTTTTATTGTGGCGGTGGTAGGCCGAGATCATCAGCATGCCGCACAGTTCACCGTGAGCGCCCGCTCCGGGCTGGAGGCAGGATGCCTTGAGGCCGACGATTTCAGCCAGGTATTTTTCCAGTTCGTAGATAAGCTGAAGCTCGCCCTGGGTGGCTTCGGCCGGGAGCATGGGGTGGGCATTTACAAAGCCGGGGAGATTGGCCATGGCTTCGTTGATTTTGGGATTGTATTTCATCGTGCAGCTGCCGAGAGGGTACATGCCCGTATCCACGCCGAAATTCCAGGTGGAAAGACGGGTGTAATGGCGGGCCACTTCCTGCTCGGAAAGGTCGGGCCAGTTGGGGCCGTCGCCGGCCAAGTCGGCCGGGAGGGAGGCGGCGGGCACGCCCGATTCGGGCACGCTCATGGACGAGCGGCCGGGACGGCCTTTTTCCCACAGCAAATCCTCATTCAAAATCAGGCCGCATTCGGCCGCCGGAGTGCATTGGCATTTGTCGCTCATTATTTCACCTCCGCGATGAAGGCGTCGATATCAGCCTTGGTCTTGGTTTCAGTGGCTCCGAACAGCCAGGCGTCCTTGAACTGGGGATACCATTTTTCCAGGGACAGTCCGGCCATGATCTTTTTGCCCTTCAAGGCCTCATGCTTTTGGGCGAAGCCGGAAGGGGCGACGAGAGCGAATTCGTTAAAGGTCGGGGACGGGCAGAGAGGCTTGAACCCGGCTTTCAGGAGTTCAGCCTTGAGGTATTCCGCACGGTCGAGATTGACCTGGGCCATCTGACGGAAGCCGGTGCCGCCAATGGAGGCCATAAACATGGCGGCGGTGAGGGCGCAGTGCCCGGCGTTGGAGCAGATGTTACTGACGGCCTTGGAGCGGCGGATGTGCTGTTCACGGGTGGAGAGGGTCAGAACGAAGCCGCGCTTGCCGTTTTTATCAGTGGTGCGACCCGCCAGACGGCCGGGAAACTGGCGGACATATTCCATTTTGGTTGACATCAGGCCCAGAGTGGGACCGCCAAAGCCCTGGCCGAGCCCCAGGCTCTGGCCTTCGCCAAACACTATATCCGCGCCCAGAGAGCCGGGGGTTTTGAGCAGGCCCAGGGCATAAGCTTCGCTGAAACCGGCGGCCAGAAGCCCTCCGGCGGCGTGAATGGCCTCGGCGGCTTTGGAAAGTTCCTCAACCACGCCAAGGAAATTGGGCGATTGCATCAGAAGAACGGCCGGTTTATCCACCGACTTCAGGGGCGCAAAGTCGGTGCGTCCGTCGGCCCCGGCCGGGAGAGTCACTATTTCCACATCTTCCATCGGAGCCAGATAGGTGGACAGAACTTCACGCCAGTGCGGATGGACCAGCGAACTGACCACCACGGCCCGGCGCTTGGTGACGCGCTGGGCCATCAGGGCCGATTCAGCCATGGCCGTGGAACCGTCGTACATGCTGGCGTTGGTCACCGGCAGGCCCACCAGGCGGCTGATAAGGGTCTGGAACTCAAAAATTGCCTGAAGGGTACCCTGGCTCATTTCCGGCTGATAGGGGGTGTAGGAGGTCAGGAATTCAGAGCGTCCGGCCAAATAGGGCACCAGCACCGGCACATGGTGAGGCTGGGAGCCGGCACCCACAAAAACTTTCCAATCACCGCCGCCGTTGGCGGCCAGGCCTTCCACTTTTTCAGACAGCTCCCATTCAGTGAGGGGGCCCGGCAAATCCAGGGGCCGCTGGCGGCGGCTGTCCGGCGGAATCATCTTGAAGAGATCGTCAAGGCTGCCGACCCCGACCGTGGCCAGCATTTCCTTAATATCATCCGGCGTATGCGGCAGATATCTCATAATTCACTCCCTAAAGTTTTTGGCAAAAAAATTCCCTGGGGAGACCAGGGCGGCTCCCACGAAATTTTCACAAATTATGAAAACAGCGGGACGAAGGTTTTCGCCCCGCCCTCGGCGTTTAGTGCTCGGCCGATTCTTTCTCCACATGGGCCTTATAAGCGGCGGCATCCATGAGGGTGTCGATCTGAGCGGTGTTTTTCAGCTCGACTTCCACAATCCAGCCCTCGCCATAAGGATCGCGGTTAACCAGACCGGGATCGTCTGAAAGGGCCTCGTTGACGGCCGTAACTTTGCCGTCCACCGGGCTCATCAGGGGGCTGACGGACTTGGTGGATTCCAGGGTGCCAAACTCTTCACCCTTGGTCAGTTCCGCGCCGACTTCAGGCATTTCCACAAAGGTCAGGTCGCCGAGAGCGTCCTGGGCAAAATCGGAAATGCCGATGCGGCAGGGAGCGCCGGGGGAAACCCATTCATGGTCGGCGTCATATTTAACATTCGTCGGCAGATTCAGTTCGTTCAGCTCTTTCATCAGAGTCGCTCCTTTCGGCTATTGGAGAAAACAGGCCCTGGGGCCATTGTATATTCAGACCAGTTTCGCGCGGGCCGTGCGGCCGGGACGGATATCTTCGCAGATTTCCACCTTCAACTGACGGCGGGCGTCTTTCAGAAAAACCACAGTGCCGGGCTCAAGCTTCCGGTCAACCTTGATAAAACCGCAGACCAGCCCTTTGGGATTGAAACCTTCCGGCTTATCCGGGCTGGACAGCCCCACCACTTTGCCCTCGACCCGTCCGATGGCCATATCGGCCACCACGGTGAGGATGGTGCCGATCTCCTGGTCATCATACACTACTTTTGATTCGTGGGCATCAACCTTTCGTGGATCAAAACCCACAAAAGGCAGGGTATGATCAGCCGTGGCGGCATTCAGAGCCTCACGGCCCATAAAATTCTTGGTGAATTTGCCTTCAGCGTCAAAAGGCAAGGCCCAGGGCCAGGGATTGTTAATGAAGGGCCAATGCCCGATATCCTGGTGGCTCAGCGGCAGCACCGCCCCGGCCCGCAACGAATCGCGGGCGGCCAGACCGCAGGGGATGAGGCCGTAGTCTTTCCCGGCTTCCAGAACTTTGCCCCAAAATTCTTCCGCTTTCTCAACCGGCAGAAAAATCTCAAAACCAAGTTCTCCGGTATAGCCGGTGCGCGAAAGCAGCAAAGGCGTGCCGTCGGTGAGCTTGATGGCGGTTTTAGCCATATCAAAATCACCTTTGAAACTGAAATAGGGGAATTTGGCAAAAACCTCATCCGCTCCGGCCACCAGAGGTTTCAGGATTTTGAAGGCAGCCGGCCCCTGAAGGTCAATCTTGGCCAGCTTCCCGGTCAGGTCGGTCCAGGCCAGTTTATCCCCCCCGGTGACCTTCTTCATATGCTCAATGACCACGGCCCCCATACCGGCGTTAACCACCAGGGCGAACCGCTCCTCATTCAGCGGGTAGACGATGCAGTCGTCAACCGCCTCGCCTTTTTCATCAAGTATAATGCCGTAACCGGCCCGGCCAATGGCCAGGGAACCGATATCCTTGGTGACCGCATAGTTGAGAAAGGCCCGGACGCCCGCGCCCTCAGCCAGGATCACGGTCATGTGGCTGGTATCGAAAAGGCCGGCGCCGGTGACCACGGCCAGATGTTCTTTAACCGCCCCGGAAGGATACCACAGGGGCATCTCCCAGCCGCCAAAATCGACCAGAGTGCCGCCCATGGCCGCATGTACGCCGTTCAAGACTGTTTTGCTAAGGTTAGACATTTCACCCTCCCCTATTGATAGAAAGACCTGATCACAGATATTCAGCGATTTAACATAGTTGCCGACATTTGGTGCTGAACCTCTTGCCGGTTTATATATATGGTTCACCTAAATCGGCGCCGGTATCTGGTAGTGGTGTAAAAACTATTACGAAAGATGATAAGCTGTAAACAATATCGCATCTTATTAGCATTTTGTCAATACACTTTATACATTTTTCGAAAAAAAATAATTATAAAACTATTTTTTGATGAAATCAGCAAAAACCATCGACATATAAAACAGTCACAAACCTATTGCTTATATTAACAAAGGGGGAAAGGCTGATTGGAGCGGAACGAAATGAAACAGAGATATTGAGAAAAAGCGGAGGCGGCGGCGCGTCAGAGAGTTTCCGCTCTGGCGGCAAAGTTCCTTTTGACTTCAGGCTGACGTTTGTCCCTCATGGGCATAAGCTTTTCCAGCCCGTCCTCCCAGGCGCTGTTACTTTTGGCCGCGACTACGGATTTAGGGTTAAGGCCCAGTATTTTTCCAAACCAGGCCTCCACCGCCAGGGCGGTGCGTTCACGCCGGGCGATGGTTTTCAGAGCGGCCCGATTGGACCAAAAAATCGCCCTGGAGGCGTTAAACCGCTCCACAATAGTGGCCGGGGTATCCTCCCACAAATACTTGTCGGCCAGATAGACGGCCAGACAAGCCCGCCCCAGCACATCGGAGATATGGGCATAAGCCTGTTCATCAGATTTGCTGGCCCAGACGGGAATATTCTTTTTATCCAGCGGCATGCCGACCATCCGCAGAACCGAAGGGGGCGGATCGCTGTGCGCCCCGACCACCAGCGCCAAATCAGGCCAGCCCATGGCCGCCGTCCTGACCCGCCCCTGCCGGGCATGTTTTTTTTCCCGGCGGGCCAGATCGTGCAGAACACCGGCCAGGACGCAAAGCTCCGCATCAACTTCCAGCCCGGCCCCATTCATGGCCAGGGCCAGACGCAGGGCTCCCCTGGCCACCAGTACGGAATGCCTTAATTTATCCTTTTTCAGATCACTCATCTGAAGAAACTGCCAGGCGTCTTTCAGTGAGGGCCGCTCACAGCCGCCATAGGGTCTTGTCGGCAGTTCAGCCGAATATATATCGGTCAGGATGGCCGGGTCAGGCAGGGTAATCAGGGAAACCGCCCCAAGGTCGACTGACGGCATACCAGGCGGCGGGACCGGCGGACGGCCGTCTTCAGTCAATGAGGCCAGCCAGCCCAAAAGGTCGCCCTCCCCGGCCCAGCCTTCCAGCGAACTGACGAGTCCGCCGCCGATCAGGGCCGGCCGGCCGCAGCGGCCGTCGTGGACCGGAACCAGGACCGATCGGTTTTTCTTTTTCCGGGTGGAAGTGAGCCACCAGGAAATCTGGGAAAGTATGGTCTGGGGATGAATCAGGGCCGCCTCCACCGGCAGCATGAAAAAAGCGCGTGATTCGGCCACCCCTGGAAGCCCGGCTTTCATTGATGATATCAGGCCGCCGGCGTAATCGGGATTGAAAATAACCCTGGCCCCGGCTTTTTCCGCCTCTTCGGCCACGGCCTCCCGCTGATGGCCGGTCACAGCCACAATTCGGGTCATTCCGCACAGCCGAAAGGATTCCACGGCCCGCCTCAAAAGCGAGCGGCCTTCATATTCAGCCAGGGGATTCGCCGCGGGCCCGGACATTTCAGCCGCCCCGGCCGCAAGAATCATGGCCGCGATATCAGTGGTTCCACGAGCCACGGATTATCTCCAATACAATTTATGAATGCGATGATATACAATTAGCCGTCTGATAAAAAACTTCAGGGTTGAGGCAAGGGCGCTAAACGGGCGGAAAGTCCGTTGCGGCGCGGCCCCTGAAGGGAGCGTTGCGGCATATTGTTTAAATGTGCTGTAATTTCTGTATATTCTACTGAGAATCATCGTCAGCGTCAATCTAAAAATAAAGAGATGCCGGTCCGGGGCCAGCGGGGCGGCCTGCTCTCAAATTTGATTTCCGGCGGCAAAAGCCGATTTCAGAGCCATTTGATATTCGTTCGGCCTAGTAGTATAATCGGCTAAAGGTTTCAAGGAATTCCAGCCGCCTGCCCAGTATTTTTCGCTGTCTGAATCAGCTTGTTTTACCATGGCCTGGAATACTTAAAGATCAAACGGTTCAAGCGCCACTTCGCGGCCAGTTCATTACATTCAGACGGGCCGCCGGACACGAACATTGGCGGCGGCCCCTGGCCGCTCATAAATTCACTTTTGAAAAATTTCCGGCTCCCAGGAGGATGAACATGAGCACCGATAACGCCAAAGCAGTGGAAGGCTGCGTCTTCTGTCAGATTGCGGCCGGCCGCATTCCTTCCATTAGAATATATGAGGATGAAAATTTTATCGCCTTTATGGATATTTCACCGCAGACTGAGGGGCACTTTCTGATTGTGCCCCGTGATCACTACCCGACCCTGACCGATGTGCCGGATTCAATTCTGGCCAAGGTTCTGCCGCTGGCCAAAAACCTTGGGGACGCGGCTATGACGGGGCTGGGGGTGGAAGGTTTCAACCTTCTTCAGAACAACGGCGCGGTAGCCGGTCAGGCGGTTGACCACTGGCACATGCACGTCATCCCCCGTCGAGAAGCCGGTGAAATACCATTCAAGGCCGGCGCTCCGGCCGATCTGACCAAGCTGCCGTTCGTGGCTGAAAACATCAGAATCAATGTCCCCCCCACCAGGGCATAGCCCTGGACCCACGGATGCTCGCGCATCCTTCGTCTAGGTGGCGGTTTCCCGTAATAGTTACGTATGGCGGCTATCATCGTATGAAGAGTGTTGGCCCCCCGGCTATGGATGCCGCCATCGCCAAGGGGGCGTCGATCTTAATACGATGATGGCCGCCATACTTAACTATTACGGGAAACCGCCACCTAGACATAGTCCCGTGCGGACCACGCACATTTGCCAAGGCAGTGAATAACATGTTATAATAACATAGATATGTCATAAGCGTTATCGGCGGTATTGAGCCTCCCGGCGGTTTTGGCATGATTTATTTAATTTATCAAAATGAACCTTTGATCCGATTAGTATGTCAAGGCTCTTTGAGCATCAGCCAGAGTTTACTCGCTTTCATATTTCTAACACGTGTCTGTCCGGCGGCCAAACGGCCGGCCGTTTGGCCGCTTACTATGAACACCTGTAAACACGAGTTCCGGCTGAGACGGGAGTCAATACTTTGGAGAACCACCCAAACTGGAGTTGAAGCATGGCACCAGTAGGATTTGTTACGGTTATCGGCTGCGTTCTGGCCGGCTACCTGATGCACCATGGCGTTCTGGCCGTTCTTTGGCAGCCGAACGAAGTCGTGATCATCTGCGGGGCGGCTTTTGGAGCGTTTCTGATGGCCAACCCCATGTCCCTGATTAAAGAAGTTTTCGCAAAAATTCCGAAAATCTTCACCGGTAAAGAGCTGAAAAAAGAACAATATGTAGATGTTATGCTTCTTATGTTCGAATTTCTCTCCATAGCCCGCCGAGAAGGTATGCTGGCCCTGGAAGAACACGCCAACAAACCCGACGGCTCGGCTATTTTCGGCAAATACCCCTCCATCCTCAAAAATCACCACCTAAAGGATTTTCTCGCCGACAACCTCAAAGTTTTCGTCAGCGGCAATATCGAACCCCATGAATTTGAAAACCTGATGGATATTGATACCGATGTTCATGAACACCACGGCACGCTCGTTCCGGCCGCCATGAATACGGTCTCCGATTCCCTCCCCGGCCTGGGGATTGTGGCCGCGGTGCTCGGTATCGTTACCACCATGGGCCTGATGAGCGAACCCCCGGAAGTTCTGGGGGCCAGCGTCGGCGCGGCCCTCTGCGGCACCTTCCTTGGCCTCCTTCTCAGCTACGGTTACATGGCTCCCATGGCCAAGGCCCTGGAAAACCAGGCCGATGACCAGAACAACCTCCTGAAGGTGGCCAAGGCCGTTTTGGCGGCTTTTGCCAAAGGCATGCCGCCCGTTCTGGCCATTGAATTCGCCCGGCGGGCCGTTCCCACTAACTGCCGCCCCGGCTATGAAGAGCTGGAAGAATTATTGAAATCCGTCAAGAAGTAAGGCCAGGCGCTCCTCATCGCCCGGCTTGAATCCCCCGGCGCGCGGACCGTTTCCGCGTCGCCGGATTTGTATGCGGCCCACACCGCCGCTTAATAAAACACTGGCGGTTTCGGCTGAAAAGCCCCAACACCATAGATCAATGAATCAGGAAGCCTTATGAGCGGGGATAAAAAACCTCCCATAATTAAAAAGATCATCAAAAAAGGGCACGGCGGCCACCACGGCGGCAGTTGGAAGGTGGCCTATGCCGACTTCGTTACCGCCCTGATGGCCTTCTTCCTGGTTATGTGGCTCCTGGCCATTTCCTCGGAAGCGGGCCGCGACGCCCTGGCCGATTATTTTAATGAACTGACCATGAAGGACGCCGTTTTCAACGGCGGCCTCCCCCAGATATTTACCGATAACGGCTCCCAAGGGCCTAGTATCCTCGATGGCGGCTGTTTTAGGCCCAAAACCGAAGGTGACGCCACTGTCGACGTTGAAGGGCAGTCAGAGGCCATGAAAGCCCAGATGGCCGGCCTCTTGCAAGCCACCCAGGCGCTTTTGGAAAATCTTGACAAACTTCCCGCTGGTGTGGATGGCGGCGAAGGCGGCGGCGATACAGGACCGGGCGAAGTTATGAAAGAGCAGCAGAATTTCGCCAAAGAGGTCATCCAGAATATTCAGGGCAGCCTGGGGGATGCGGCGGCCGGGCAGGTCGCCGTGGAAAAGATTAAGGGCGGCCTGCGCATTCAGATTATGGATAAGGACGGACGGCCACTTTTTCGTTCAGGCGGCTCCGCGCTTACTGAAACGGGCCGGGATATGCTGAAGGTCATTAACGAGCGGCTGGCGACAGTACCCAACAAGATATCTATTGAAGGGCATACCGACGCCATGCCCTATCCCAACCAGCGGATGACCAACTGGGAGCTTTCGGCCGCCCGCGCCTCCGCCACCAGAATGCAACTGGTAGCCAATGGCTTGGCAGATGACCGTCTGACCATGGTGGCGGGCTATGCCGCCACCCAGCCATTGCCGGACACAGATCCCAATGATCCCATTAACCGGCGCATCAGCATCATGATCTGGGATGAAGAACCCCAGCCGGCTCCAAGCCGCCTCATCACCGGCGAGGAAGCCACTCCGCCCCCCCCCAGCCGGGCGGCTCCACCACCACAACCCCAACGCCGACTATTCCCGGGCTTAACGGCCTTGGCAATGGGTCCGGCGGCGCTCAGGGTCAGGGCCAGGGTGCGTCGCCCACCACCCAGACGCCGCCGCCATTGCCGCGTCCGCCGATACCCAAAGCACCCGGAAACGGCTCTCCTATGCCGACCACGCCCCTTACCGGGCAGCAGTTGGAAAACCTTCTGATCGAGAGAACCATGGAAAAAGCCGCCCAGCCGGATCTTTCCACGGTCGGGCCGGCGGTGATCCCTTCCCAGATTGAGGGAGAATGATTAGAAGTCATTTCATAAATATCTTTTTGCTCCCTGGCGTCGTTGCTCAGCCTTTTTAATGCTCGAAATATGTCGAATATTGCTGCGCTTAAAAAGTCTTCGCGCCTAGCCAGGAAACAAAAATATTATTTATGAAATGACTTCTAATTCCGCCAGTATGATTTGGTGATGGCCTGTTTAAATTTTCTGTGGCCCGGCAGGTCTATCGTCCATCCGGGCCACAGGTTTTTCCACGGTTGCGTGTATTTATGGTATAGAATGGTAAAATTCATTACCCCGGGGGAAAAATCATGGCAGGTTTTAAGCGTTCCAAGAGCTCGCCCACCCTTTTGACTGAAACACTGGGCAGATCCATGGGCACCGGCTTTCTCAATTTCACAGCCCAGAAACTGCGGGTTTTCGAAATCTGGCCGCAGGTGGTAGGTCATGATGACAGCGCCCGCACCCGGCCGGTATTGCTGTATGACGGGAAGCTGACCGTGGAAGTGCCCGGACCGGCCTGGCTGGAACGCTATCGTTACAAAAAACAGGATTGGCTCTATCGCTTGAACGCCGAGTTGGCGGAACAGGCCCTGGTGGAAGATATAATTTTTAAAATAGGCGAGTTTTAAGTGCCATATGAAAAATGATGACTTAATTCGGCAAATAATCGACAGCCATAACCGGCCCTTATATCTTTACAGCCGGAAAATAATGGAAGATCAGGCTGATATTCTGCTGAACAATTTCAGCGGCTTTGATTTCCTGTATTCCATCAAGACCAATCCTTTTCCGCCGGTCGTCAGATTCGCCGCCTCCAGGGGTTTCGGGGCCGACGCGGCCTCGGCGGCGGAGGTTGATCTGGCCCTGGCGGCGGGAATGGCTCCGGCCAACATTTTCTACTCCACACCGGGCAAGACGAAAGCGGACCTGGAAAGCTCCCTGGGAAAAGCCCACATCATTGCCGACAGCCTTCATGAGCTTGAGCTTCTGGATCAACTGGCGGCCGAAAAACGCATGACGGTCCCGGCCGGTCTTAGGGTGAACCCGGATTTCAGCCTGAGCGGCGGCCCCGGCGTGAGCGGCAAATTTGGAATTGATCTTGAAATCATTTATGAACAGCGGGATTTTCTGCAAAGCCTGAAAAATATCACCATCGAAGGATTGCACATCCACCTGCGCAGCCAGGTGCTTAACAGCCAGGCGCTGGCCGGATATTATGCCGCCATATTTGACCTGGCGGTTTCACTGAAGCGGGATTTTGGGTGGAACCTTGGCTATATCAACTTTGGCGGCGGGCTGGGCATAGTCTATTCCGCTTCTGAAGACCAGCCGCTGGACATACCGTTTTTAAGCGGCGAGTGCACGAGCCTGTGGGCGAAGTATAAAGATGAATTGAAAGCCCGGCTTATGATTGAAACCGGACGGTTTCTGGTTGGAAAAGCCGGTGATTACCACACGCCCATAGTTGATATAAAAGTATCGCGGGGCCGGAAGTATTTGGTGGTGCGCAGCGGGCTCAATGGTTTTATGCGTCCCTCGATCGCCGCCCTTATGGCCGGCAGCGGCGTTAACGGGCCTTTGACAAAAAGCGCCGAGCCGCTGTTCACCTCCGCGCGGGCCTTTGAGGTCTCAATTGTCGGTAAAAGCGGTGGCGGCACCGAAACGGTTGACATAGTCGGCAGTCTCTGCACGGCCACCGACATTCTGGCCCTGGATATAGATCTGCCCCAAGCTGCTATCGGCGACATAATCAGGGTCGGCAATGCCGGCAGCTATGCCTATACCCTGTCGCCCCTTCTCTTTTCCAGCCACCAGCCGCCCATGCAGATTTTTATGAATTCACCAGATAATTTAATCATGGAGTGACAGACAGTCTCAGCGGTGAAAGCCACATGGCCGGCCCATAAAGGATTCTGGGCCTGATAGACGCACTCCGCATATACCAGCCATGACTCAAAAAAAATCCCGCCTTGGGGTGCGGGATTTTTTTTAGTCTGTACTGAACAGTTAAGCGCGTTGGCGATAAGGATAATAATCGCCCCTGCGGATTCGGTGAGTTTTCATGACCAGGGCCTCATTAGTGCCGGTGTGAAAAATCAGGCGGCGTCCCTTCAGACCCCCAACGTCTTCGGAGACAACCTTAATGCCGCTTTTCTTGAGAAGCTTTCTGGCCATCTTGATGTTCTTATCGCCAATATTGCCGCTCGAGATCATGCCGGCAGCTTCGCCGCCGCCAAAGATCTGAGCCTCGATATCTTCGATACGGCTGCCTTGTTTCTGCATCAATTTGATGAGAGCCGGAATGGCCACATTGGCATATTCCACAGTGGGGCGGCCGCCGAAGGCTTTAGTCTTCGGATAGAGAAAGTGATTCATGCCGCCGATTTTAAGGCGGCGGTCATGCAGACAAACGGCCACACAGGTTCCCAGAACAGTGGAAACCATGGCCGGTTCACCCAGCGCGAAAATGCCGCCGGGTTCCAGGTGATAGCGATATACTTCAATCGCGTTGTTCGTTGACATATAATAATTTCCCCCAAGTTGTTCGATACTTTTAGAGATATACCACACTCTGTTGTGATATACAAGCGAAAATTACTAATAATAGCCTTTTTTTTATAAAATCATATGGAGATAGGCCTTATTGGTTATGTTTAGAGGCTGATTGATATATAAATTAAGCATAAATTATATCTAAATATAGTGATTATGCTTATCTTTTAATGGCCTCCAGACCGTCAATATTCCGTGGTTTTTCCTCGGACGACTGGCGGTACTCTCCGCTTTCCCTTCCCTGCCAGGATGTCACCGGGTAAAACGAGTGATTTTTGACCGGTGGGCAACCTGTTGAGCGTCACAACTAATCTCTGATGTTCCGTCTCGCTATCACTGGACTCCTCTATTGAGGCGGGGTGGATTTGAGAAAGGCCGGAATGGACTCGGTGAAGAAAGGAAGCAAATCGAATGCCATTTAAGGCGTCAGGACGCCGACAGCCTCGGCGGGAGCGCTCCGGCCTCTCCATTGCGGCCGAATGCGGAATAAATTATAACATATTTCGATAAAATCCACATTTATATTTCCAAATAAAACCAACGACCATATTAGCGGCCATAGCGGCGGGGCTTCGCTCTTAATACGATGATGGCCGCCAAAACTAACGATTACGGGAAACCGCAACCTAGACGTGGGGTCCGGGCCCCGCCCGGCGGCGGGATAAAAAGGTTTAATTTGTGGGGGTTTTCTGTTAAACTGAAAAAATGGTTAATATGTGCGGTATGTTCCGCTCTCTTGGCTCAGTATCGTCAACAGCGGCATGCCCGGAACCCTCCGGCGACGGAGGTGAAACCAGTATTGAGCTTAAATGAGCCGCCGATTGGGGCCGGCTCCATCCGGGCCTTGAGGCCGCCAAACACATGAGCCGCGCCCGGCGCGGCTGGAGGAAAAACATGCAGTATTCCGTTACCTTCAGACACATGGAACCATCTGATCATCTGAAAGAGTATAGCCATGATAAATTGTTGAGGCTGGAAAAATACCTTGACGCCGTTATCGACGCCGAAGTGGTCATGACTGTGGAAAAATTCCGCCACAAGGCCGAGGTTCTCATCACCAGCGACGGACTGAAAATAAAAGCTGAAGAGGAAACTGAAGATATGTATTCCGCCATTGATATGGTGGTCGACAAACTTGAAAAGCAGATTAAGAGACAGCGCGAAAAACAGAAATCCCACAAGGGCGACGCCGGCAAAAGAACCGTCCGCCTTTCCGGGGACGGCTCCTCTGCGGATGCGGCTGATGAAGATTCCGACGACGTTCCGCCCATTGACCGCCATATAACCATCAAACCTGAAACCATGACCTTGGAAGAGGCCGGGGCTCAGCTGGCCGCCGGCTCCAGCCCCCAGGTCGTCTTCATCAACAGTGAAGACAGCGCCCTCTCCATCCTCCGCCAGACTGCCAACGGCCAGTTGGAGCTGGTTACCGTCCAGCAGTAAACGGCTGCTGTTTTTCAATGCTCTTGAGCGACTACATCAGGCGGGAGCACATCCTCACCGGCTTTGAGGCCCCGGACAAATCCGGGGCTTTGGCCGGGTTGTGCCGTTTCGCCGCCGCCCTCGCGGGACTCGACACTGAGGCCCTTCTGGCTGTGGTGATGGACCGCGAAGCCATGGGCTCAACCGGGCTGGGCGGCGGAGTGGCCCTCCCGCACGGCAAAAGCCCCCTGGTGGATAAACCCCTGGTGGTGCTGGCCACTTCAAAAAATGGGGTGGATTTCGACAGCATCGATGGACGGCCTGTCCGTCTGTTTATCCTTCTTTTGACTCCAGCCGCCGGTGACAGCCGGGAACATCTTCAGCTGCTGGCCCGCCTGGGCGCGATGTTTAAATCACCTGATGCGGTTAATGAAGTCCTTCAGGCTGGATCGGCGGAGGAAATCTTTGAATTCATTGCCAGACGACAATGACGTCTCCGCCAGCGACATCCCCCGATGCGATTGGTGGAAAATTATGGAGTGAAATAATTCAGCCATGAATCAACCTGTTACCGGTCGTCTGGTTATAGTCACGGGGCTTTCCGGCTCCGGGAAATCCACTGCCCTGAAAGCTTTGGAGGATATCGGCTATCTGACCATCGACAATCTCCCGGTGGTTCTGCTGCCGAAATTTCTGGCCATTCGCAAAGAAAGCGGCGGCTTTATCCGCATGGCCGTGGGCATGGACGCGCGCGAAGCGGAACTGGTGGATTGCTTTGAAAACGTGTATGAAGAAGCCCGTGAAATGGGCTATGATCTGTCGCTATTGTTCCTGGAGGCCCAGGACAAGGCCCTGGTAAACCGGTTTTCGGAAACGCGCCGTCCCCATCACCTGGCCAAAGGCGGCGACATCCTTTCCGGGATAAAGGCCGAGCGTGAATACCTTGAGCCCTTGCGCCGCCGGGCCGACGATGTTATCGACAGCACCTCCATGAAGGCCTCGGCCCTCCGGGAACTGGTGATCGAGCGCTTCAGCCATACGGGTGAACGGCCGGTCATGGCTGTGGAAATACTGTCTTTCGGCTTTAAAAACGGACTCCCGCCTGAGGCTGATTTGATGGTTGACGTCCGTTTTCTGCCCAATCCTTTTTATCTGGATCACCTCAGAAACCTTGACGGAAGAGACCAGCCGGTTATAGACTATGTGTTGAACGCGCCTGAAACCAAGGGCTTTCTCATGCGTTTTGTCGATATGCTGCACTATCTTCTGCCCCTTTACCAAAAGGAGGGCAAATCATATCTGACCATAGCCGTCGGCTGTACGGGCGGTCAGCATCGCAGTGTGGCTGTGGCCGGTTTTCTCTGGGAGGAGCTGAAAAAGTTCACCGGTGAGGGCCAGGTTCATTTAAGACACCGCGACCTCGCCGGATAGGCCCCCGGAAGCGCTGCTCAAAGGCGCTTCCGTCCGGTTTAATATATATGAAAGGCGGAAACAGTCGTCCGGGGTGACGGCCGGTTTCCATATGTTTGAATATGATTGGTATAGTCATCGTGACCCACGGCCTTTTGGGCCAGGAAGTGCTTAAAACAGCCGAATTCATTGTCGGCAGCCTTGACGGCTGCGTCACTGTTTCCATCGACGGTGTGCGCAGCCCCGATTCCATGAGGCAGTCCATTGGAGAAGCCATTAAACGCGTCAATCGCGGTTCGGGTGTTCTGGTTCTGACTGATATGTTCGGAGGCACGCCATCCAATATCAGCCTGTCCTTTCTGGAGGAGGGCCGGGTTGAAGTTCTGACCGGGGTAAATCTGCCGATGCTGATAAAAGCCGTGCAGCTGCGCGACAAGTCGACCCTGGCTGAAGCGGCCCAGAGCATCAGTGAGCACGCCCGCAAAAGTATCACCGTAGCCGGAGAACTCCTGGGTTCCGGGCAGGGCCCGGCGGCCAAATCCAAGTGATGGTTTCCCCCGGGCGTCGGTTTGGGCGGCCATCATCGTATTAAGATATGCGCCTTTCGTTTATGGCAGCAGACCCACCGGACAAAAATTACATTTTTTGCCCGGCCGGGGGCCGCGAGTTGAGAGAGAAAAGCGTTTTTCGCTTGGGACAATTATTCGAATGCAATTTGTAACGAAGATTCTGTGACTTTTAATGATGTCAGGGGAAATCATGTGACTTTGGTTTGGACTAGAATAGATCAGAAGCTGATCCACGGCCAGATATCGCTGGCCTGGGTGCCCCATTTGAAAATCGACGCGATTGTCGTGGCCGATACGGAGATGAAGGATAACCCAAAAGGGCAGCGATTTATGAAAATGGGGCTGCCCCCGGAAATTAAGGCCACTTTTTTTGTGGACCCGCGTTTTATCACCGAAACCCTGGAAATGAATGAACTCAGCCGCCGCCGGGTGCTGCTGCTGTTCCGGGATATGGAAGGGCTGTGTGCGGCTGTCAATTCCGGCCTCTCTTTAAGCAAAGTCAATCTGGGCTATCACGCCTGTACCCCCCTGGACCCGGTGGTGACTCGCCTGGGTGACGCATTTTATGTCTGCGAGAGGGATATGGCCGGTTTGTGCGAACTCTACACCAGCGGTCTGGAGATAATCCTTCAGACCATTCCCAGCGATAAGGCCGTGCGCTGGGTACCCGCCAAGTAAACCGGCAAATCGAAAAACCGCTATGATAGTCAGTTTTTTATGCCCGATTCTCCTGGGGGCCCTCCTGAATCTGGACAAACAGGTCTTTGGCCCCTTTATGGTCAACCGGCCTCTGGTGACGGGGCTGGTGATCGGTTTTGTCATCGGAGATGTTTACAAAGGCATTTGGATGGGGATGTCGGTTGAACTTCTGTGGCTGGCCACCATGCCCCTTGGCGGCTCCCTGACCCCTAACGGCGGGCTGGCCGTCACGGCCGCCCTAACCGGCTGGGCCGGCCAGGCCCTTTTTGAAGCCGGCGGCTTCCCTCCGCCGGGGGTGAGCGCCGGGCTGACAAATGCCGGGCTGGTTCTGTCGTTCCTGACCGTGCCCGTCTGGGCCAGGGCTTTCATTGTTATCGACCGCATAGCCCGTAAAGCCGCGCCTTCTCAGGTGGCCGGAGCCTGGGCCGATCTGGCCGCCGGGCGCGACCCGCATTTCTTCCGCCGCAACCTCATTGGGGTTGGGGTGAATTATCTGGCGGCGGTGGTTTGTCTGTTAGTGGCGGTTCTGGTCAACATGTTCCTTTTGAAGCTGGTGGCCATGGCCGCCCCGCAAGCGGTGCTGGTCAATCTGGGCTTCACTTTCACCTTCATTCCCTTTCTGGGCCTGTTCGGCATGGCCGTGTTCATTGAGTCCAAAACCGTGACCCATTATCTCGGCGGCCTTCTGGCCAGCCTCCTGGTGCTTAGCGCTATTTGACATGACCTCCGGTGACGACGCAATAAAAGGCAAATCGCCTTACACTCTGGTGCGGCTGAAGGAATCGGACCTGTTGGCCGTTATGGCCCTGGAACAGGCCTGTTTTGTCCAGCCCTGGACGCGTGATAATTTTCTGGGCGAACTGCGCCGCAAGGTGACGGTGGCCATGGGGCTGAGGTATGACGGTATGCTGGTGGCCCAGTGTTTTTTCTGGCTGATCTCGCCGGAGATCCATCTATTGAATGTGGCGGTAGCCCCCAGATTCCGGGGGCTGGGACTGGCCCGGCGGCTCCTGACGGTGATGTTTTCCATCGGGCGCAAGGCCGGGGTGAAGACGGTTTTTCTGGAGGCCCGGCCCAGCAACCTCTCAGCCATAGGGCTTTATAAATCTTTGGGTTTTGAAGTTGCCGGGGTCCGGCCTGATTATTATGAAGACGGTGAGGACGCGGTTTTGATGACTCTGGAAATGGGTCCGCCGGAACCGGCCGCCGGTTACGGTTTTTAAAAAAAGTCACTTTCTCTTAAAAACGAGCCGCCGAATCCGGCGGCAGGCCTTGAAATGGACGCATGAAAATGGCGGATAAAATACTGATAGTTGATGATGAAAAAGATATCCGCCTGACTGTGGGCGGTATTCTGGGCGATGAGGGTTATCTTGTGGCCCAGGCTTCCTCCGGCCCTGAGGCTCTGGAGCGGATTGATGAATCCGTGCCGGAGGCGATTATTCTCGATTTATGGATGCAGAATTCCGAACAGGGTTTTGATGTTCTGGCCCGTATCAAGGACGAGTATCCGCAATTGCCGGTGGTGGTCATCTCCGGCCACGGCAATATTGAGACAGCGGTTAAAGCTGTGAAAATGGGGGCTTTTGATTACATTGAAAAACCCCTGTCGGCCGACAAGCTCCTCATGACGGTTGAACGGGCCCTGAAGTTCCGGCGGCTGTCGGCCGAGAACCAGATTTTAAAAACGCGCCCCGGACAGGAGGGCGCGGCCATAATCGGCCACAGTCCGGCCCTGATGGAGCTGATGAATAAAATCAAGGTGGTGGCCCCGACTCCGGCTTCCGTCCTCATCACCGGTGAAAACGGAGTGGGCAAGGAACTGGCGGCCCGCACCCTTCATCAGCTGTCCCAAAGGGCCGACCGCCCGATGGTGGAGGTCAACTGCGCGGCCATACCGGAGGAACTGGTTGAGAGCGAACTTTTCGGCCATGAGAAGGGCGCGTTCACCGGGGCCACGGCCCGCAAGCAGGGCCGCTTTGATCAGGCCAATAATTCCACCCTGTTTCTCGACGAAATAGGCGACATGAGCCTGAAAGCCCAGGCCAAAGTTCTGCGCATACTTCAGGAACAAAAATTTGAGCGGGTCGGCGGTGTGAAAACCATCAGCGTTGATGTGCGTATCATTGCCGCCAGCAATAAAAACCTGGAAGAAGAAATCGAGCGGGGAGCTTTCCGGCAGGATTTGTATTACCGCCTGAACGTGGTGCCTCTCAGAGTGCCCCCGCTCCGGGAGCGGCGGGAGGACATTCCGCTCCTGACCGATACATTTCTCAGCCAGTACACCCGCGACAACAACTTGGGTTCCAAGCGAATTTCCGAGGCGATGATGGATGAGCTGATGGAACGGCCCTGGCCCGGCAACGTCCGTGAACTGAAAAACACTGTGGAACGCCTGGCTATTATGACACAGGGTGAAGTGATTGATTATGATCCGTCATCGCCCTCCGGGCGGCGGGTTTCGATTGCGGCTTCGCCCGCGGCGGCGGTTTCCGCCGGGGAGACGGCGGCTGCCGGGGACCAGAGTTATATGAATTTACCCTACCGCGAAGCCAGGGCGGAATTTGAACGCAACTATCTGAGGCATCAGCTTGAGGCTCACGATCACAATATCACCCAGACCGCCGAGGCCATTGACATGGACCGCACCAGTCTCCACAAGAAGCTGAAAGCGCTGGGATTTAAAGATTGGATTGAAGGCAGGTAGGCGGCAGTTATAAAGCGGCGGGCCGCCCCGCAGGGGAGCGGGAGCGCCAGCGACTGGTTTTTAACAAAATTGTGAGCAGCAATTCTCAAAATGGATGGCGTTTAAAAAATAGCGGGGCAACCCGTAGGGGAGACGGAGCGCCAGCGACTGGTTTCGAGGCCGCTAAAGCCGCTTGCGGAGCAAAAACCACGCTTTTTGCGTAGCCGATGGGCTGCTGGTTCAAGGGAAAAAGGTTATATTTAAATATAGTGGGGTCTTTTGTGGATGATTGATTTTAAGAAGCTGAAAGACATGGCCATTGGCCAGCAGATCATGGAAGCCTACGACAAGCTGGAACAAGCCGGGATCACCCGCTGGCCGGTTCAGTCCGTAGCCATTTCCTACTACTGCATTTTAGGCATTGTTCCCTTTCTGGCCCTATGTTTTGCCATTGCCAAAAGTTTCGGGCTGGAGACAGCCTTGGTCAACGCCATTAATTCATATTTCGCCACGTTTGAAGGCCAGGACGAGATTCTTGGGCAGTTGAAAAACTTTGCCGACAATTTGATCGCCAACTATTCCGGCAGCCTGATGGCCTTTGTGGCCCTGGCCCTTATTTTCTGGTCCGGTTATCGAATCCTGGTTCTTCTGGAAACCGTTTTCGGTAAAATCTTCGGTTATCATCCGCCCAGAAGGGCTATTCATAAAATTATGGATTATTTCACGGTCATGGTCATCATGCCGTTGATTCTGGTGGCCTCCGGCGGCGTGAACATATTTCTCACGGGCCTGGCCACATCCAGTTGGCCCATACCCTTTGACATCAATCCCAGCGGTTTTATTTCGGCCCTGGTCATCATATCGCCTTACATCATGTGGTGGATGGTTCTGAGCTGGGCCTACGCCTATTTCAGCCGGGGGCTGATGCGGTGGAAGGAACGGCTGATCGGCGGCTTTATTACCGGCTGCGTCTTCCAGCTTTTTCAAACTTTTTATCTGAAAATAATGTTCGCGCTTTCCAGTTATAATGCCATCTACGGCAGCTTCGCGGCCATACCCCTGTTTATGATCTGGCTCTATGCCAGCTGGATGATTGTGCTTGGCGGCGGTGAAGTGACCCGCCGCTTCTCCGACCTCTTCACCACCGGCCGCCATTTTTCCAGCCTGGTGGAACCGGCCACCTGGCGCAACACGGTGGGGCTGGCCCTGAAGGTTATGCACATTATTAACAGAAACTATCAAGCCACGCCGCAGGGCGGCAACACCTCCTTCAGGTTCCTCTCGCGGGAGACCGGGGCGGATATGCCCTCACTGGGTGAGGTGATTAACCGGCTTCTGGCCGTAAACCTTATTTCTCGTATTTCAGCCACCAGCAGTGATGAAGGCCCGCGATTCATCCCTTCCCGAAGCCCGGATCAACTGACAGATGAATACATTTATGAGGCCCTGGAAACAGGCCTGATTGAAATTATATAGCGGGCAGGGCCCGCCCCAACGCCGAGGCGGCGGCCAGTCTGAATGTAGAGTAACGGCCGGGAAGCGGCGCCCAGAGAATTTGTTACTTATAAGCTTTTCAAAGCAAGGATATCATGAGCCCTGAACATACCGGCGGTAATCGCGCCTATATCTTTCTGAACGGTGATTTTGAAAAACCTGTCCGCGACTGGCCGGAGCGTCCGGCTGACGGCGACCTGGTGCTGGCCGCCGACGGCGGCGGGCGGCATGTGCACGCTCTTGACTGGCCGCTCAATTGTCTGGTGGGTGATCTCGATTCGCTGGAACCGGCTTTAGTGGCGGAATTTACCGCCCGGGGAGTGGAAATTTCCCGCCACCCGGTGGAAAAGGACGAGATAGATTTTGAGCTGGCCATGAAGGTGGCTCGCCGCAAAGGCTACAGCGACATAGAGGTGCTGGGGGCGTTGGGTGGGCGCTGGGACATGACCTTCGGGAATCTGTTCCTGCCCCGGGCTTCAGGCTGGGGCAGCAGCCGCATTCGTTTCCGGCATGGCCCCTGGGATTTCCTGGTGATATCCGGCCCGGCCGAGTTCATTGAACATGGACGAGTGGGGGATTTGATTTCGCTTCTGCCATTGGGTGAGGATGTGCGGGGGGTGTCGCTGGATGGTTGTTATTATCCACTGCACAAAGAGATTCTGCGGGCCGGATTTTCGCGCGGCCTCAGCAATCAGATGACCGAGCCATCGCTGCGTCTGAAATTTGATTCCGGCGCGCTCTTGATTGCCCATAGGGCTGAACTGCCGCCGGTGGATTGATTTTTTTACCGGCCGTCGCGTTTATTCAATTCGGCCAGCTTGAGATATTTGGTCATGGTGTAGAGGCTGTGATAGGAGCATAAGGCCCAGGCGACAGGACCGCCGAGAAGTCCCATATTGAGGATGAACATTTTGAAGAACCCCAGGCTCCCTCTGACCACCGCGCTCAGGGGGCTTGTTATTTTGCCGACAGCATGTTTTTCTCTGGCCCAGAGATCGGCGTAGCGAAGCTGTTTGTTGATATATTGATCCCAGGTGCTGTAGGTCAGGTGCTCCAGGTGGCCATGGAGGTGGGCGCTGTTGATTTCGAAGACCGGCCGCTCATGGACCAGACCGTCCCAGTAGACGGTCCCGGCCGGGAAGAGACGGGTCACCCGATCCGGTTTCAAGGGGCCGAAGCGGTGACGCTGGCCAAAGGCGAAGTTGCGCCGGACTACAGATCCGGCCATGCCTTGGCGGTTATCCATATGGGCGCGGATTGAATCCATGAGGCCAGGGGAAAAGCGTTCGTCGGCGTCCAGAAAGAAGACCCACTCGCCAGTGGTCTGGGTGAGGGCGAAATTGCGCTGGTCGGCGAAATTGTCGAGCTTGTGGCGAATTACTTTGGCTCCGGCCCTGGTGGCCAGTTCCACAGTGTCGTCGCTGCTTTCATCGTCCACCACCACCACTTCATCCGCCCCGCGCACGCTGGCCACGCAGTCAGTTATGTTGCGGCTTTCGTTGCCCGTCAGAATTATCACGCTCAAAGTTGACATCTCTCACCCCTTATACCGTGTGGTAGTGGCCTCTCGGCCGGCTGTTCTGGAGAAGACTTGGCCCGACAGGCCAACCAAAGGGCTCCGCCCTCTGGACTCCGGCTGGGGGAGGGCCCACGCGGGCCCTACCCCAGACCCCACCCGCGCCAAGGGGGCAAGCCCCTTGGAACCCCAAGAAAGCAGGGTCAGCTTGAACTTTCATCTTCCCGCATCGCCGCAACTCGCTTCGGGTACGAAGCTCAGACAAGCGGCGACGCTTCAGACAGCTTCCGCTTTAACCGCTATCGGCAGCTTCACATCGGGCCGTTGCATTTTGCTATAGGCGGCTTCATCGAATGATTGCTGCTTCACGTATGTTCGGCTGAACATTCCTTCCCCTCAAAATTTTCTTCCAGCGCTGTATCAGGTGAGACTTCGCCGCCTTTTTTCTAATGAGCAACTCCATAATAAAGCGATAGGCGGCAGAGAGACGGACTAACAGCACTGGAAAGGGCCTTTAAGGGGAAGCTGATTTAAGCCGAACATACCTGAACTGCCACTCAGCCGATGAGGCCGCCTATCGCAAACTGTAACGACACAACGTAAAAATACCTACAGCACCAGAGGCCAATGGAGTATGAAGCGTCGCCGCTTGTCTGAGCTTCGTACCCGAAGCGAGTTGCGGCGATGCGGGAAGAAAAAAGTTGAATCTGCCCCTGACCTCTTGGGGGTCCAGGGGGCTCCGCCCCCCTGGCGCGGGTGGGGTCTGGGGTAGGGCCCGCGTGGGCCCTCCCCCAGCCGGAGTCCAGAGGGTGGAACCCTTTGGTTGGCCCTTCGGGCCAAGTCCTTTAAATCGCGCGGCCAAAGGCCGCACTCCATTGTCTCTCGTCTTAGTGGAGGATTATTTCTTCCCCATATTCGATATACAAAGCATCAATAAGGGCCTGTCCGCCACGGGCAATAAAACCTTCCTGGTCCATCGCCTTTAAGGGTTGAATGGTCACGGTGATCTTGCGGCGGCCCAAGGCCTCAGCCTTGGCCCCCCAATCGCGGTTCAAAGCATAACGGGCGTCCTCATCAATGTAGAGGGTCATTTCATCACCCGGCTTTTCATCTTCATAGGGTCTCAATACTCTGACGCATTTTACATCCATTTGAGTCCTCCTTACACATAATCATAACGGCGGGTGAAGTTCATGACCTTGTCGCCCAGCAAATGCAGAGCCAGACAGATGACCGCGATGCTGACATACCCGATAGTATATTCCGGCGCGGCGTTGACGGCCATATGGGGCGCGTGAATGAAACCGAAGAATGACAGCACGGCCGCCGCAGCCAGAGCAATGGCCGCCTTGTCCAAACGACGGTCGATAATGAAAACCGTAGTGGCGGCCCACATGATCGAAACAATGATCGAGCCGTGCCGCAGCGCGGCCACCCCTTTCCACATTACGCCATAATTGACCAACGCCACCGAAGCCTCGTCGCTGGCGTTCATCATCAGTGAGAACGCTCCGTCTTCAGCGTGTTCGATGTAATGGCCAAAGGCCCCCAAAGTGCTGGTGACCGTGGTGTAGAGAAGATCGGCCAGATGGGGAATCAGGGCAATGGCCAGCGCCGCGCCGTGGCGACGGGGATTGTCGGTGTAGGCCTGAACGATCATGAGCATGGCGCACCACAGGAAGGTGATGCAGGCAATGACCGGCGGCATCATGGAATTAAGAAGGCCGAAAATTCCGAACACCCCGCACAGTGCGAACAGAAGCCCGCCCACCCAGGAATAGCCGATACCGGCCTGACCTTTTTTCAGACCCGCATGACCCAGCCAGACCACGTTGGGCATTATGCCGCCGAACAGGGCCGAGATGGAGGTGCACATGCCGTCAGCCACCTGAGCTTCACCCAGAGGATATTCATCACCGGCGGCAATGGCCGATTCCACGTTGTCCATCGTTTCAATGAAAGAATAGATCATTATGGGTATGATGATGACCAGATATGGCACAACCCCCTTCAGACCGGCGAAGGTGTCACCGGCACTGAAAACCGGGATGGTGACGGCCAGGGTGCTGGTGTCGGGGCTGGTGCGGCCCAGAATGAGTGCGAACACTATGCCGAAAATCACAGCCACCAAAAGCATTGGAGTGTTGCCCTTGAAAGTGTAGCCGCCGATCAGTCCGATCAGGCACAGAATCAGAATGGGCATGCCCAGAATGGGATCATGATAGATTTCAAACAGACCCGCCGTCCCCATCCAGACCAGGGCCACACCGGCCACAGTGCCCAGCATAGCCACGCGCGGCAGCATCTTTCTCAGGACCGGGCCGATGAGCCCGCCGGTCATTTCAATCAGACCACCCAGGAAACAGGCGGCCGTGGCGATCTGCCAGCACTGATAGGCCTCCAGCCCGCTGTAATGCAGAGGGTAGATAATGCCGTAAAGATAGATGAACATGGCCGGCGTCGACAAACCTGAAGGCAGAGCGGTGATGTCGGTGCGTCCGGTCTTTTTGTATAATTTCCAGCCCATGTAGGCATAGTAAAAACCGCCCAGCATCAGGCCGATGGACATGCCGGGAATGACGCGGTGGTAAATCAATTCCTTGGGCCAGTTAATGGCCTCCAGCGCGTAAATGACGATAACGTAGTTAATGATGTTGCCGACGAAGAAATAAACCAGGCCGCCTATGTCTCCCGCTCGAAACAGCGGCAGTTTGGCGGGCGCGGCACTCTGAGACATGCGCATCCTCCTGTTGGGTGCTGGCCGACGATTTTAATATGGCATTTTCCCCTGAACTTGCGGCTTGGAGCCGGGCAAAAAACGTGGTTTTTGCCCGGCGGGCGGCTGGTTCGACTTCACAACCAGTCGCTGGCGCTCCGTCTCGAGGACTCGACAGCCGCTATAGGCGGCGGGAAAAGCCATAGTTGGAATTGCCGGGTGCTGGCCTTTTCGGCCTTTTGGAGCAAAAGCGGGGGGAAGCTTCAAGCCTCCGCCGCCGATCAATCAGATATCAAGGCCCAGGCCCTTTATCTCAGCGCGGACTTCATCATACATGGCCTGCCACTCCGGCTTCGGCCGCACAGTGGTCAGGTCATAGCATTTATCAAAAGACTGGCCGGGATTGCCTCCGGGGGTGGTAAAAATATGTTCGTATTTACCAAGGAGAGCCTGAATCATCTTGTTGGCGTCCTTGCGGGTCAAACCCATTTTGGTGGCCGCGCGGCTCACCTCACCCATCAGGCGCACTTCCAGGCCGGTGCCGTTCGGCAGGTTCCCGTCGGCCGCGCCCGCCCCTTCAATGTGCCCGCCGCTGACCGTGATGGTCAGGGCGTTGGCCGCCACTTCATACAGAAGCTCACGAGTCAGGCCGCCGCTCTTGGGGTAAACGTCGCAGACGATAATGGCCGGGGCGTTCCTGGCGAAACTCTGGCAGCAGACGCTCTGGAGCCACATACAGCCGCGAGCGCTGGTGGCCACCTGGGTTATATGAATGGGGTGGCAGAGGTGGTAGTCGGCCAGACACAGAAGGTTGGCCGCCATCATCGAGGCCATGATGACCATGGTCGCGCCCGGCGCGTCACCGGCCAGACCGCCTACCATGGTGCAGGCCAGGGAGGCATTGCGCATGCCGTATTCCACCGAGTTGGCCGCCCGGACCAGATTGCCCTTGTCCACGATCAATTCGTTGAACAGGGCCACCAGATGGGAGTCGCAGGGCCGCAGGTAATCGGGATGGGCCACGCACAGGTCGCCCAATTCGGAGACGCTGCTTTCAGCGGCCAGCATGCCGACTCCGGGGCGGCCTGTTTCCAGCCGGGCCTGACGCAGAAGGTTCAGCTCCTTTTTAACAGCCATGATTTCCGACGGCTCGCCGGAACGGACGGGATAGCCGTCCACCGTGGCCAGGGAGCCGCAGGTGATCAGGTCAACCACATGTTCCTGAAGCCAGCTTTTGACCGTGGGCAGGAAAAGGTGCTCCGGGGTGGGGCAGCCGGGGTTGCCGGCCCAGATTAGCGGGCGGCGGTCGTCTTCAGGCTTCCTGGCCACCAGGGTGACCGCGTCCTTGCCTTCACCCATAACCAGGCTCTGCTTCATATTGGCCAGCCCGGCGTCGATTTCATCCGCGGAAAGGCGGATAATCCGTTCCGTGCTCATATTATAAACGCCGGTTTCCAGAATCAGGGCGCGGGCCGCCTGAAACATACGGTCACACAGGGCGTCGTCAACCGGGGTGAGGTCGTTTTTGTCCCATTTCAGATCATATTCCTTAACCAGGCGGGCCGTGTTTTTAACCACCGACTTCATATCCCAGTCAGCTTTTTTGATAGTGGGGCCCTGATAAGAGCGTTCACAGATTTCCAGAAAATTTCTAATCATCGCTGCCTCCTGCGCGGTTGACGCTTCACGGAATTCCCGAAACAGCCGGGGGCCAGTGCGTCGCCTATAGAACGATTTGGTACTAAATTTCGGCAAATATTAGCCCGAGATGAATGGATTGTAAAGAATAAATATAGCATTTTACGACAATATTTGTAAATTGTGAAGACCGGACCTTTCCCCTGGCCCGAAAGACTGACGACGGTCTGGTAAATATAATTACTATTTTATGCATTTAATCTAACATAATTCCGCTGATAATTCACTTAATATTTAGCGGATCCTGTTGTTTCACCATTTAATCCGTTATACAGGCTTATTTAGCCTGATTCTATGCTAAAATAACCGCTTTAAGGAGGTTGATATGCTGAATCAGGAAAAAAAACTCTATATTGCTTCGGCCGACGGCCGCCCCCTCTTGCTTGAACCGGCCATGAGTAACCGTCACGGGCTGGTGGCCGGAGCCACCGGCACCGGCAAGACCGTTACCCTCCAGACCATGGCCGAAGGGTTCAGCGCACTGGGCGTGCCGGTCTTTCTGACCGACGTCAAGGGCGACCTGTCCGGGATGTGCCGGGCCGGTCAGCCTGGCGGCAGCATTGCCGCCCGCATCGCGGACCTTGGTTTGCCGGCCGCGGGCTATGTCAATCAGGCTTATCCGGTCTGCTTCTGGGATGTGTTTGGCGCTTCCGGGCACCCATTGCGGGCCACGGTGAGCAGTCTTGGCCCGCTTCTTTTTTCGCGTCTTCTGGACCTCAATGAGGTGCAGAGCGGGATTATGCATTTGATTTTCCGCATCGCCGATGATAAGGGCCTCTTGCTCCTGGATTTGAAGGATTTACGCAGCATGACCACCTATGTGGGTGAGAACCGCAATGAATTCAAAACTACCTATGGCAATATCACCACCGCCAGCATCGGAGCCATTCAGCGCGGCCTATTGCGGCTGGAGGAGGAAGGGGCTGAGAATTTTTTCGGTGAGCCGGCCCTGATGATCGAAGACCTTTTTCTCACCGACCTGAACGGCCGGGGTCAGGTTCACATTCTGGCCGCCGACAAATTGATGCGGACTCCCCGTCTCTACTCGGCTATACTTTTGTGGCTGCTGTCAGATTTGTATGAACGTCTGCCGGAAGTTGGCGACCAGGACCGCCCCAGGCTGGTGCTGATGTTCGATGAAGCCCACCTTATATTTTCAGAGGCCCCCTCTGTTCTTTTAGAAAAACTGGAGCAGGTGGTTCGCCTGATCCGCTCCAAAGGGGTAGGTGTTTATTTCATCACCCAGAATCCCGCCGATGTTCCGCCCTCCATTCTTTCGCAGCTTGGCAACCGTGTTCAGCATGCTTTACGGGCCTTCACCCCTCAGGACCAGAAGGCGGTTAAGGCGGCGGCCCAGACCTTCCGGCCCAACCCGGCCTTCAAGACGGAGGAGGTCATCACGTCACTTTCCACCGGCGAGGCGCTGGTCTCCTTTCTGGACGGCAAAGGCGCGCCGACGATGGTGGAGCGGGCCATGATTCTGCCGCCGGAAGGCCAGGTGGGGCCGGTGACTGATGATGAGCGGCGTCAGGCCATTCAGACTTCACGTTTGGCCGGACGATACGATCAAGCTATAGACCGCGAATCAGCCTATGAACTGCTGGCCGCTCATTTTTCTAAAATTCAGGATGAGGCTGAAGCGGCCGCGCGGGCTAAAGTGGAAGAAAGGGAAGCCAAAGAAGAGGCCCGCCGCCAGCGTGAGGCGGAGAAGGAAGCAAAAAGGCAGGCCCGAGAAAATCCCGGAATGGGAGACTTGCTGCAATCAGCCGCCAAACGGGTGACCAACAGCTTCACCAGCTATATAGGACGGGAAGTGGGCCGGCAAATTACCAGGGGAATTCTGGGGGGCCTGTTCGGCGGCAAGAAAAAATAGTGCGGTCTTCGGCGGGGCGATTAACGGCCGGGTTAAGAAGTCCGGCCTCTATTCAAGCCGCCGCCACACTCCTGTTGGACCTGAATATTATTCAAAACTACTCATCATCGGGTGTTTCTGAAGAAACATCCCGATCCGGGGGGATGGCGGGGTACATATTTACCCTTTCTTCCGGCATAGGCATCAAACCTTTTTCCTTCTTCAGCAAAAATCTCTGATAAGCATTAATCCAGTGGGCCAGATCCTGAAAAGCCGCCACTTTAAATGGAATCTGATTCCAGGCCGCATCATGCCGGTCATATTTGTAGCGGCCGATGAAACGTCCGCGCACTATTGTTCTGGCCTGGTTTTTATCGGAAGGCCGGTCTGGTCCACGCAACAGCCCCACCGGCTGGTCGCCGCCGGGCGGAGTCAGACCAATGACATCCATGACCAGCGGCTGAACCATAAAGTAGAATTCAGCCTCCGGCAGGGTCAGGTCCAGTTCCTTCATGGGCAGCTCTATTTTCATCAAAAAGGGTTTTTCCGGCGGCAGATCAAGGAAGCCGGGGACCAGAAGCTGAATGCCGCCAAGGCTGATGTCGAGAACCGAGCCGGTGGCGGCCGGCATAAGGGAATCCATATCTTTGACGGTTTCGCCGTCGCAGTTGAAAAGCTCCACACTCATGGAATGCGCGCCCACCAGCTCCAGACGGATAAAATCGCGGCGCTGGGCGCTGATGATGCTTTTGGGCCAGGCCACCGCCACCCTGGCTACCCGCCCTTTGCTTTCCTTTTTGTAATTCAGAGCCAGACTGTGGGTCGAAAACTGATAATGCTCCATGGGTTCCATCAGTGATGGACGGAAATTCAAATGAACCTGAACCGGCGCCCCCTCAAAGTTTGCCCCTGGTTTGGGCACGGCGGCAAGTTCAAGCACCAGATGGGAATCCTCACGGCTGTCATGAACCAGACCGCGATAGATATCGGCATGGTTTTTTTCAAAAACTTCCAGCGTATATCGGGCCTGCCGCAGAACGGCCCGTTTGAGAATGGCCGCGATGCGATCCTGGTCTGTAATGGCCACCCAGCCCTGGAACATGTTTTGCTGTTTCTTTTTGCGCCGCCAGTTGAAGAACAGCAGGATAGTCACCAGAACGGCCAATCCAGCCACAAACCAGACCAGCGGCCCCAGCGGCAACTGACTGGATGAATTCAGGCTGTTCTGCACCTTGGCCAATTCCTGAGAGGCCAGGGTAGCGGATATGTTTGTCAATAAAGGCGACATATGTATTCACCTGTGCGTGGTCCGCACGGGACGGGTAATAAAATGGCGGTTGCCCGCAATAGTCCACTATACACTGACACGCACGGGGCGTTGCCTTGTTCAGGGCGGATTGACCGTGTGCTGGTAAAAGATTTGGTTACGGCGGCCATCATCGTATGAAGACCAGTGCACCCTGGCAGTGCCCATTGTGTCTATATGTTCGATTCTTCCGTAAGGAAACTTTAATGCTCCGAAACCGGCATGGCGAAAAGCTCAATCAGCCGTTCAATCATTTGCCGCTGAGACGGGGAAAGGGACATAAATTTTGCGCCGCTCTCCTCAAAATTGCTGTTTTTAGGTCCGGGACGGGCCCATACGGCCTCAAATTTGAGATGAAGCTCAGCGGCCCCCTTATCCTGAAGGGCTTTGGGAAGCTCCAGAAGCGAATCGTAAACCGTTCCAGGTTCGAGCGCGGGGCGGCCAAGAACCAGCATGCCCTCCCCGTGAATATCACCCATGCGTCCCAGCTCCCGCCCGGTTTTGCGATCGACAATTTTTAGATAATAAATGAGCTCCCGGCGAGTCAGGTTGCGTTGTTCGGTAAGTACCAGGCCTTCCGCCATTGGTCACCTCCTTATTTTCCAGAGGGTTTTGCGTTTGAATGCCAGAGACGTTAAATATGGTCCAAAGCATACAGATTCTGTTGTCCGGCATTCTTTAATTTTTAAATCGATTTAATTACATAACGTCCACTGCTGGTGGTGAGGCCGCGGCGCTTCAAATCGCTGCCGTGGGCTTCCGCCTCCGCCTGACTTTTGAAGCGGCCGCTCATAACTCTGTACCAGAGCTTTCCATTGACTGTCGATTCAGTTACAAAAGCCGTCACCCCGGCCGCCGTCAGAGTGCTCTGATACCGGTCGGCATTGTTGCGGTCGGCAAATGAGCCAAGATGAACGGTAAATTCGCGGGTTCCGGCCAGGATGCTGTCTCCGCCAGCTTCAGTTCCCCCGGAGGCCGGCGGCCGGACTTCCGGTGATGGAGCCGGTGATTCTGCCGCAGCGGCTTTAGTCCCGCCGCCCGTTTGTTTTGCTGAGGCGGCCGGCGGAGTCTTGGGGGTGCTTGACGGTGGTGTTTTATCCGCGTTGGCACTTTTGCCGCCGCCGGTTCCTTTGGCCGGCATCAGGCCCACCTGCTCCATCCGGCTGATAGCCGGCAGCATGCTTTTAGCGGCCGAAGCCAATGGATCGGCCACCGCCGGTGTGGTCGCTGACGCAGGCGGCAGGGGTGGGGTTGAAGGGGCATCCAGCGGCGGGGCCGCCTGGGTTGACCCCTCAGCCTGACCGGCGGCAGCCAGCCCGGCCGCCCCGGCCTGGACAGCGGCTTCCGCCATTGGCGCGGTGTCGGCCCCGGCGGATGAGTCTTCACCCAGGGTGATCTTGCCGGACATTATTCTGGAGTCTTCTGGCTCCTGAGGCGGCTGCCCGATCTGTCCGCCCGGCATAAGGTCGGCCAGATCGGCCGGTTCACCGGGAGTTAGATATGAGGCGGCCAGCCAGGCCCCGATTATTATCAGCACCAGAGCAATAATCACCGGGCCGGTGAGTGAGGATTTACTGGATTTCTTCTCTTTAGGCGAACGTTCAAGGACGAGGCCGGATCTAGTGGGTCTGCGTCGAGCGGCATTTTTATCCTGGGCCGATTTCCCACTCCGCCTGAGAATAAGAATCAGAAAAATTATTATAAAAGCCCCGGCCAGAGGCAGAATTAGATCATAAACCAAGGCAGACCTCTTATTTTGAGCAATTCCGATTTTCCCTCAAACCTGATAACGGCAACCTGGTAAAGGGTTTGATTTTATTAGTTGAATAAGACCGTCCCGCAAAGCGTTCATCACCGAAAATCAGACAGAACCGTTTCTTATTCGGTCTCTTCCGCTTCTTTGAGTGTTTCAGGCTCCGGCGTTTCGCATGGAACACCAACTGGGTGGCGGTCGCGCTTATCGGGGCCTCCGCGGTTGCCGCGTCGGCGATAACTTCTGACGATGGTGACTATCGGGCCGGAGGCCAGATAAAGAAAGCCGAGAGGCAGAAGAGCGCTTTTCAGTTTAACGATAATGACGCCAATAAGCAGCACCACAAAGACCAATGTTTCAAAAGGGCGCTGGTTTTGGGCCAGGATTTTGTTTTTATGGCTGAAGTAATCCAGGCTGGAGACCATTAGAAAAGCCAGGACAATGGTCAGGGCCAGGACGGCCTGTCCATTGGGCATAACGGGCAGACCGCTGCGGTAATGCCACAGAACGGCGGCCGACATAATTACGGCTCCGCCGGGAATGGGCAGCCCTTGAAAATATCCGGCATCTCGCACGCCGGAGAAGACGTTGAACCTGGCCAGCCGCAGAGCGCCGCAGGCCAGATAGATGAAAGCGGCGGCACTGCCGAGCTTGTTATGATAAGGGGCCAGGCTGGCAAGATGATCTGGCGTGAGGGCCCAAAAGTAGGCCAGAGCGGCCGGGGCGACGCCAAAGGCCACCAGGTCGCAGAGTGAATCGTATTCCACACCGAACTGGCTGGTAGTGTTGGTCATGCGGGCGACGGTGCCGTCGAGGCCGTCGCAGAGGGCGGAAAAGAGGATGAAGAGTGCGGCCTGATCGAATCGCCCGGCCACAGAGGCCAATATTGAATAGAAGCCGAAAAAGAGGCTCAGAGTGGTGAATATATTGGGAAGAATATAGATAGCGCGTCGCTTGGCCGCCCTATTCTTGGATTTATGAGACATAAGTGGTGCGGTCTCCCTTTTCATGTATCTGTTTATTATATCATAAATCATACCATATACCAAACACAGAGGAGGGGTGTAGTGGCCTGCGGCCGGCTGATCTGGAGAAGACTTGGCCTTACCGGCCAACCAGAGGGTTCCACCCTCTGGACTCCGGCTGGGGGAGGGCCCACGCGGGCCCTACCCCAGACCCCACCCGCGCCAAGGGGCAAGCCCCTTGGAACCCCAATAGGTCAGGGTCAGCTTCAACTTTCTTCTTCCCGCATCGCCGCAACTCGCTTCGCAAGCTCAGTGTAAGCCGTCAGGCAACCCTGGAAAATTTTCCAAATAACCTTGGAAAAAAACGTGGGCCTATTTTTGAGTTGGCACAATCAATGCAATAATGTCAAAAAGAATAGAATGCGCCGTGAGCTTATTATAGGCTTTCGGCGCATTTCATTTCAACTGCTTTTACCTGTGAAAATTCCAAATATTACAGCCTGAATTTCAATAATTACTGATTAAGACCTCTTTCCCAACCATCCTCTTTTGATCACGAGTCAACCTGTTGGCCGTATAGCTCAACTCTACCTGCTCGAACCTGAAGTCGGCGAATATGGCTCTGATTTCAGGGCTGTCGGTGTGGGTCAACAGAAATCTGCCCTTGATGTTGCTTAAGGCTGAAGTCAGTGCCGCAAAATCATTTCGTTTCAGATTGTGGCGATATGCGTTGTGACCGATGTAGGGCGGGTCGACGAAAAAGAAAGTGTCGGTGGAATCATAAAGCTTCAAAAACCTCTCCCAAGGCAGATTTTCCAATACGACGCCCTGTAGCCGTTCGGCAGCTTGCGGCAGTATTCTGCGGGCGGTGGCGGACTTGAAACCGGGGGAACGGCTGGGGCCGGTGACATAACTAGACATGTGAGGCCGTGCCGCAAAAGCTTGCTTCTGGATGTAATAATAGGCCGCCGCACGTTGAATATCGGTCAAGGTGGGGCGCTCAAGTTCTTCGCGCAACATATAGAAGACATCACGGCCCGGCTGGAGTGTGGCCACCTCCTTTACCAGGGCGTCAAGATGGTATTTTGTTACTCGATAAAAATTCATCAGATGGCGGTCCAGGTCGTTGAGGGTTTCGACTTGGCTGGGAGGTTTTCTGAAAAGAATCCAAGCCGCGCCGCCGAAAACTTCGGCATAGGTTTTGTGTTTTGGAATCCGGTCGATGATGGTTTGGGCCATGCGGCTCTTGCCGCCGAAATATGGAATGGGAGAATTCATTGATTTCACATCGGATTTTTTAATGTTTGTCATTTTCCAACCTTGGGTGATAAAATGCCCGTGTCTCGCGAGACGACAGGGTTCGGGTTTATCCTGGCTGGATACTGTAGTCTATCCGGCCGCCGGGAAGTCCATCCACTTACCCGGCGTCTCTGTTAAAAAACGTATTACAGAAAAGCGTCGGCGGGCAGGTTCCCGCCGTTTTCTTTTATGGCCGTGACTTTGTCACGAACAAGTTGAAGGTTATCGATAAGGCGATAAACTGATTCTGGCTTGAAGTCATATCTCGGAAATGAAATGGAATCCTGAAGCTGCCCGGCTATTCCGATGAACGGCGGACGGCCTTTGGGGATCATGTCGAGAACTCCCTTGACCATTTGCGGGATGACGTATTGAGCTTTTGGCTTTTCGTCAAAAATTAAATCAATGGCCAGGGCTTTATCAATGCCGCGTAATATCTGCCCTGCGATGGCTATAGTTTCCGGCTTACTGCCCATTGGTGAACTCATTTGGAGAATGCCCGCGCCGCGCTTCAGTTTCATAAGCCATACGGCAATGATTGGTTTGCCAGAAAAAAGCTTTATCGATGAGCAAGCGGACGGCCAGCCAAAAAGGCTGGCCAGCTACCGCTTTGCGGTGGGTTCTGGCGGAAAAGGTTTCGTCAGGGTAGCCGCCGACAATGGTATTGAAAAGCCGGTCAAATCCCAAAAGGATATTCCAGAAATATTTACTCAGCCGCTTTTTCATTTTCACCCCCATAAAGCTCACCGGCCAGAACGCGGGCCGCATCTTCATCCGTCAGTATGTTTCCAGCCTTGGCCGTGGTCAATATTTCGACAAGCTGTATGGTGTCCGGGTCGGTCACGTCGATATATTCGGACGCGAAAAGAAGGTCATGGGCGGTTTTAGCCATATCATTTCCGGCGTTGATAGCCGCATTTAACGCGGCCACTTTCATAAGGCCGCACAATAGAAGGAAGCCCTTTTTGGTGTAGCGGATTCTATACCAGTTGCCGTCATCGCGTTTCTCAAAATCAACACCCGGCGTGAACTCAGGTTCGGGCAACTCCGCAAGCCACCCCTCCGGCAGCGGGCCGGGCGTAGTGATTCGATACCATTGACCATCAGGACTGAAAGCGCCGGTGGCTCGATAATCGGGAACGATGTCCCAGCCGCTTTTATCTTTGCGGACAACAACCGTGTGACCATTGGGGCATTCCTCGGGTGGGGCAACCCAAAGGGCGTTATCCGGCGGAGCCACAGCTTCGGCGGAGGCGGGAAAGGAATCAGCATAAACGCCGTCGTCGTCGAAATAATAATTAATCTTTTTCTTCATGAGCTACCTCCAATCCAGCCAGTTGATGACGTAAAGGCGCGGCCTTGGCCTCATGTTCAGCCTTCCTGGCCAGAGCGTATTCATCACCCACCGCCAGATTGGCCAGAATGCGCGGCGTGAGGTATTCAGCATCGAGTGCGTCCAGTTCGCTCTTGATCTCAATGGCGCGTTCCTTATCCGTGGCCAACTCACCCAAATCCCCACCGTAAAAGCGGATGGTTTCCCGCAGATAATCCAAGCCAGCCACCTGATCGTTGTGCCGCAGTTCCACCATCATGTCTTCATCGGGCATTTCCGTGCGATCAAGCCACCGGGCTTCCTTAAAGCCCCAGATTCTTCCATCGGCTATCAGCCAATAGTAATTTTTGTCATTCATAGTATCCCCCCATAGCGGTCTCGGCGATAATAGATATTGAACCACATCTCTCAGAATGGTATTCTAGGGGTGTTAGTCTGGCTCGTTTAGCCTGACTTGAAAACCATAATAGCATATTTGCTAGCGCAGTCAAGCCAAATTTGCACACACTTAAAAATAAATTGCCACATTTGCAATATGCAAATGATTCTAATAGGTTGTGTGGTAAAATTGTTGCTCTAAAAAATGCGCTAAAAAAGAGGTTTTTTAGAAGCATGAAAACGACTGTAGGGGAAAGAATTAAACAGATTAGAGGCAAAACACCATTGCCAGTTTTTGCCGAAATATTAGGAGTTTCTCCACACACCATTATGCGATATGAATCCGGCAAGACAGCCCCTGCTGCCGATTTCATTTTTCGTCTATGCGAACATTATAAGGTCTCACCCAATTGGATATTTTATGGTAACGATAATTCCAAATATGGAAGTACAAACAACGCCATGGCAAATGTGCAACACACACAGAAACCATTGTTAAATTTGGAAATTAACGATGCTGAAATAACTGAATCAATGATAGTAAACCTAACTGGAATTGCATTTGACAACTTGTGGAAAGAATTTAGGCAAGAGAGTGAGTCAAGGCGAGGGTGGACACAAATAGAAATAGTCAAAAGATTTCCAGAATTTATGGCATGGGTCAGAGAGAATCCCCAATATATAACTGCACTACATACGGTTGCATTAAATAGGGGTGGTATGGAGTACCACGGGGTGGGGGCAATGGAGCTTGAAGATGACTAAAACCCTTCCAAGGTTGACTGACAAAAATGCCGAAAAAGCCCCGATTTTTTCCAAGGTTAAAATCAGGCTCTTCCGGCTGGCACTTTTCCTGTAACACTATGATCGTATTAGGTTTGTTTCACGAAAGTATCACCCAAACCCCGGTTTCATTGAATTCCAGAGTTAAGTGACTCCCTATACTCAGCTCAGACAAGCGGCGACGCTTCTTACTGTGTCAGCTTCTGGTGCTATAGGCAGTTTTACGTTGTGCTGTAACATTCCGCGATAGGCAGCTTCATCGGCCGAGTGGTAGTTCACGTATGTTCGGTTTAAATCAGCCACCCCTTAAAGGCCCTTTCCAGTGCTGTTAGTCCGTCTCTCTGCCACCTATTGCTTTTCAATGAGTTGCTCATTAGAAAAAAGACGGTCAAGTCTCACCGTTACAGCACTGGAAAAACTATTGGAGGGGAAGAAGCAATCAGCCGAACATACGTGAAGCAGCAATCATTCAGTGAAGCTGCCTATAGCAAAATGTAACAGCCCAATGTGATGTGGCCGAGAGCGGTTAGAGCGGAAGCGGTATGAAGCGTCGCCGCTTGTCTGAGCTGAGCTTGCGAAGCGAGTTGCGGCGATGCGGGAAAAAGAAAGTTGAAGCCGACCATGACCTCTTGGGGTTCCAAGGGGCTTGCCCCTTGGCGCGGGTGGGGTCTGGGGTAGGGCCCGCGTGGGCCCTCCCCCAGCCGGAGTCCAGAGGGTGGAACCCTTTGGTTGGCCCTTCGGGCCAAGTCCTTTAAATTGCGCGGCCGAAGGCCGCTTTCCTTCAAAAAAAAGCGGGGAACTGCCAAAGCAGTTCCCCGCGCTTATTATCTTACCAAAACCCTACACACCGCATACTTGGCAACTGCCAGTCTCGCAGGTCAGCATGGAATTGTCTTCGGCCGGTCCATCGCCCTTCCAAAAGGGCGACATCGCACGCAGTTTGGCGATGATCGGCGGAAAAGTCTTAATGACATAATCAACTTCCTCCTGGGTATTGTGCACCGACAAAGAAAGCCGGATGGAACCATGGGCGGCCGTGAACGGTACCCCCATAGCCCGTAACACATGGCTGGGCTCCAGCGAACCAGAGGTGCAGGCCGAGCCGGAAGAAGCGCAGATACCGGCCGAAGCCAGATGCAAAAGAATGGCCTCGCCCTCAATGTATTCAAAGCTGATATTGGTGGTGTTGGGAACACGTTTCAGGGTGTCGCCATTGATGCGGGTATAGGTGATGCTGTCCGTCAGCCCCTTTTCCAGACGATCCCTTAGCGCCCGCACCCGCGTATTCTCATCATCCATATTGGCCATGGCCAGCTCAGCGGCTTTACCCATGCCGATTATGTAGGGAACGTTTTCCGTTCCGCCGCGCCGCCCGTTCTCCTGGTGGCCGCCGACCAAATAGGGAACATACTTCATGCCCCGCCGCACATAAAGCGCGCCAATGCCCTTGGGGGCATGAAACTTGTGGCCCGAAATGGAAACCATGTCGATTTTGGTTTTAGACAAATTCATCGGAACCTTGCCCGCCACCTGCACGGCGTCCGTATGGAACTGAATGCCCCGCTCAGCACAGGCTTCGGCCATTTCCTCCACCGGAAAAATCACTCCGGTTTCATTGTTGGCCCATAAAAAAGTGGCCAGGGCCGTATCGGGAGTCAGAGCCTCAATAAACTGCTCCCATAAAAGGTTGCCCTTCTCGTCAACCCCGATTTCAGTAACCCGATAGCCAAGGTTTTTCAGGAAAGGGACATTGCTGGCGATAGCCGGATGCTCCACTCGGCTGGTGACAATATGCCGTTTATCCGGCTGGGTCCGCAAAGCCGACCAAATAGCCGTATTGTCGCTCTCCGTGCCGCACGAAGTGAATACAACCTCTCGCGGCTCACAGCCCATCATGGCCGCAACCCGTTCCCGCGCTTTTTTTACCTCATCAGCCACCTCACCGCCAAAGGGATACATGCTGGAGGGATTGCCATAGCGCAGGCTGAAAAAAGGCATCATGGCCTCAATAGCTTCAGGCGCGGTCATGGTGGTGGCGTTATTGTCAAAATAGATCAGTTTATCACTCATGGCCGCACCTCCTTGACCGTGATGGATTCATCCACCAGCTCACGCAGTTTTTCCGTCACAAAATCAGCCAATGTCCGCTTGGATGACGGACAGGTGGCGCAAGCCCCCTTCAGCATCACCTGCACTTCGTTGCCATTGATGTCCACCAGCTCAATGTCGCCGCCGTCACGCATCAGGGCCGGGGCGATTTCATTGCGGATGGCGTCTTCGACCATTTTGGCTTTCTGAAGGAAAGTCAGTTTGCGGGGGCCTTCCTGGGCCACGGCGGCGGCCGGAGCGGCTTCCGCTCCGCGAGTCACCCGATCCAAAATCTTTTCCAGCTCGGGAATACAGCGCCCGCAGCCGCCGCCAGCTTTGGTGTAGGCGGTTATATCCTCAACCGTGGTCAGGGAGTTTTCACGGATAACCCGCTCAACCTCTTTTTCCGTGACCCCGAAACACTCGCAGACAATGGGGCTGTCGGATTTCGGCAGCGGCACGCCGCGATAGTTGGCCACAGCCGCCTCCAGGGCTTCGCGGCCCAGCACCGAACAGTGCATCTTCTCTTTGGGCAGGCCGCCAAGATACTCGGCGATATCCTGATTGCTGACTTTCATGGCCTCATCCAGGGTCTTGCCCTTGATCATCTCGGTCATGGCCGAGGAAGAAGCAATGGCGCTGGCGCAGCCGAAAGTCTGGAACCTGGCCTCTTCAATGCGGTCAGTAGCCTTGTCCACCTGAATGGTCAGCCTCAGGGCGTCGCCGCAAGAAAGCGAACCCACCTGGCCGTCGCCGTCTATCCTGTCCACCACCCCGACATTTCTGGGATTCTCAAAATGATCCTTCACTTTTTCCGTATAGTCCCACATATGTTACTCCCCATAAGTTCAAGTTGGAAAAATATGTCATAAAACAGGCGCCTGGCGACGCCCTGCCTCACCTCTATTTTACTACAGGAAATATAACACATAACCGGGTCACGCGCTAGTGGCGTGACCCGGCCGGAAAGAAAAATACAGTGTCGCGGCTACTATTTATTGTTCTTGTGGGACAAGGCGGCTTTGATGAATTCCCGGAACAGCGGGTGCGGAGTCATGGGCGTGGATTGAAATTCCGGGTGGAACTGGCAGCCCAGATACCACGGGTGTTCCTTGGTAGGCAGTTCCACCATTTCCACCAAAGTGTGGTCAGGCGAAAAACCGCTGAACTTCAGGCCGGCGGCGGCCATTTTTTCCAGATAGGCGTTGTTGAATTCAAAACGGTGGCGGTGGCGCTCATGGATTTCAGGCTCTTTATAGGCCTTCTGGGCCAGCGTGCCGGGCATAAGGTGGCAGGGATAGGACCCCAGCCGCATGGTGCCGCCCAGGTCGCTGTCCGCCGTGCGTTTCTGGCGGCGGCCGGAACGGTGATCCACCCATTCAGTCATCAGATAGATGATTTTGTCTTTGGCCTTGGGGTTGAATTCCTCGGAAGTGGCCCCTTCAATGCCCGCCACGTTGCGGGCGTATTCAATCACCAGACATTGCATGCCCAGGCAGATACCGAAGAAGGGGCGCTTTTTCTCGCGGGCGTATTTGGCGGCCAGAAGCATGCCCTCCACCCCCCGGTCGCCGAAGCCGCCGGGAATGAGGATGCCGTCGAGCCCGCCTAGGTGCTTTTCCAGATTCCTGGAATTGAGGGCCTCACTATCAATATAATGGATATTGACTTTGGCCTGTGCGTCGATGCCGCCATGGGTCAGGGCCTCATGAAGGCTTTTGTATGATTCGCTCAGGGCCACATACTTGCCCACCATGCCGATGTTGACTTCATGTTTGGGGTTTTCCAGGCGGGCGTTGAGCCGTTCCCAGGGGCCCACTTCGGCCTGGCCCTTGAGCCTTAAAAGTTTGGCCACCTTATCGTCAATGCCTTCGCGGTGATATTCCAAGGGCACTTCATAGATATTGCGAACGTCTATGGCCGAGAAGACGGCGTCGCCCGGCACATCGCAGAAAAGAGCGATTTTTTTGCGCATGTCCGCGCTGAGAGCCTCTTCGGAACGGCACATGATGATATCGGGCTGGATACCGATGGAGCGCAGTTCCTTGACGCTGTGCTGGGTGGGTTTGGATTTGGGTTCGCCGGAAGTTTTGAGATAGGGGACCAGGGTGAGATGAATGTAAAGGCAGCGGTTTTTTCCCAGATCGTTTTTAAGCTGACGGATGGCTTCGATGAACGGGAGGCTCTCGATATCGCCGACTGTGCCGCCTATCTCCACCATTAGAACGTCCAGGTCGGAGGTGGCGGCGCTCTTGATGGCCCGCTTGATTTCATCGGTGACGTGGGGAATGACCTGAACCGTGCCGCCGAGATATTTGCCCTGCCGCTCGTTATTGAGGACGTTGTGATAGATGCGCCCGGCGGTGTAGGTATTGCGGCGGCTCATCGGGACGCCCAAGAAACGTTCGTAATGGCCCAGGTCTAGATCGGTTTCAGCCCCGTCATCGGTCACATAGACTTCGCCGTGCTGAAGGGGGCTCATTGTGCCGGGGTCAAGGTTAAGATAGGGGTCGAGCTTTTGAATGGAGACATTCAGGCCTCTGGATTTAAGGAGTGCGCCTATGGAGGCGGCGGCCAGACCCTTGCCCAATGACGACAGAACGCCGCCAGTGACGAAAATGAACTTTGTCTTTTTCATAAAACCTCTGTAAAATGCAATCAGTTATCGGCACAAAATATTGCGACAGTATAGCTCAAAATACTGCCGGAAACAACAGGCTGTTCCGGGCCATAAATCCCATTGCCAAATGTCTTTTTTAAAATATGGAGCTGTAAATCATGAGCAATCAAAACAAACCGGCTAAAAGGCTGAAAAGCAAACTCGAAAAAACCCTGGACGTCCTTCTGGTTCTGGCCGTCTGTTTCGCGGTTCTTTCGGTCTGGAAACCCTGGCAGGATGAAAACCTGAACCAGGAAGAAATTTTAAAAGCCGTCAATTACCAGTTGGCCGCAGTTGGCCGGATGCTGGAGAAACCCAAGGATCAAATTCTTTGAACGACGCTTCCCGGCTAGTGCCGTGTAAAGCTTAAAATTACGGAATGGCGGTTGACCGCAGCCGGGAGAAATGTTTTTGCCCGGCTCTGGTTCCGGGGGTCGCGAGTCACCAGAGCCGGGCAAAAACATTTCTCCCGGCTGCTACCTGGTCGGCTTTCCCCAGGCCTGGAAAGTGTGCCGGGCTCCCGGCGGGTTAATGCGGTTCCGAAATTATAAGACTTACTATGTACCAGGCGGCCCCCGCCCGCTCGCAAATCGCCCTCCGGCCTCGAAAGCGGGGCGGAGGGCGTTATTGAAACATAGGCTTACTGAGCGTTAATAATCAGATCGGCCACCACATAAACAGGAACTACGTTATAAAGAAGGGAATCCAGCCGGTCCCAGAAGCCGCCGTGACCCATCAAAAGGTTCGATGAATCTTTGATATCGATGGCCCTTTTGACTGCCGATTCAAAAAGGTCGCCCGCCGCGCCCCACAGACCCATGATAAGGCCCAGAATGGCCAGGGTCAAGAGGCTGGTGGAAAGGAAAAAATTGCAGGCGCAGGAGACCAGCATGGCCGCGACTGTGCCGCCCGCCAGACCGGACATGGTCTTGTTGGGGCTGATTTTGGTCCAGAGTTTCGGCCCGCCCACTTTGCGGCCGACGTAATAAGCCCCGGTATCGGCCGCGATGGTGACCAGGAGCAGATATATCAGCCACATGCTGCCGGAGCCGGTTTTTTTCAAAAGCAGGAAAAACGACATCAGGAAGCTGAGGTAGAGGTGTCCCAGGGCATAGCGGCCCAGAAGGTTCAGGAGGACCGGTCCGGTCTCGCGCTCCAGGGCCCACATGGTGTAGCCCGCGCCCAGCCCCAGGGCCACGACCAGGCCGATGGACTGCCCCACCGGGCCGTAGAAATAGGAACCGCTGGCCACGGCCAGCCAGCCGGTCAGTGAAAGGGTCAGGAGCCCCCAGCGTTCCGAGCCGAAGAGGTTGTTGCAGAATTCCCACCAGGTCAGCCCGCCGACGATCAGTATAACCGCGAAGAACAGAAGGTAGTTGTCGGCGAACATGCTGTAGATCACCGGCGGCAGGAGCACGATGGCCACCAGCCAGCGGCTGGCATGGCTGCTCATGCGCTTGGAATCGTCTGTGCCCATAAAATTATGTCCTTTAATTTTTTATAGCCGCCGCCAGCCTCCCGCCGTCCGCCAACGGTTAAAGGCCCGCCACAATCACAGCGGCTTTATGTGTTCCAAAATTGCCAGGGGCCGGTTCCGGCCCCTCAATTACTCAACCATTGAACATCAGCCGGGTGGACCAGGCCGAGACTTTTTCATTTTCCAGAAAGGCGAAACCACGGGCCTGATAATCGTTTTCGTCAACCCTGGTCAGGACTTCCTGGCCCCAGTAGGCCCCGCTGCGCGACTGCCACGGCGACATGATGGTGTCGCCAACGATTACATAAAGGCCGTAAACCGGCTCCGGCCCCCCGGTTTCGGATTTCCACTCGGTGAAGGCCGCGCCTTCGGCCGGGGGCTGAATTTCATAGCGTGAGGCCACAGTCTGGGTTTGCTCGGTGGTGATGGTTACCTGGGCCTCGATTATCCACAGGTCGGATTCGTGGCTGACCAGAAGGGTGCCTTTCTGGGGAAAGGCGTTGTTGTTCACATCATAATAAATCCCGGCAATATCCCAGAGGCCGGGCTGATAAAGATAGCTGTGTGCGACTTCTACTTGCATGATATATTTATCCTTGGAGTTCTTCGAACCAAACATCTAAGCGGCTTTTTTCCGGCCAGATGGATTCGAGATTTTCGTAAAGACGACTAGAGCGTTCATGAGCGTCGGCCAGACGCGCTTCGGAAATCTGTCCGGACAGGGCGGCAGAGGCCAGGGCCTTGGCGCATTCTTCCACATAAGTGGCCCGGCGGCAGACCAGGGCCAGATCGTGTCCGGCCTGAACGGCACTGACCGCCGCTTCGCCCATGGGGTAATTCTTCACTACCGCGCCCATTTCCAGATCATCCGTCACCACGGCCCCGCCGAACATCATTTCCTTTTTCAGGATTTCCACAATGTGGCTGGAAAAAGTGGCCGGGTTCATATCGTCCAGAACCGGATACAGGGCATGGGTGGTCATAACCGCGCCCAGCCCGTTTTCCACCAGTTCCCTGAAAGGTTCCAAATCGACCTCCATCAGGCGGCGATGGTCTATCTCGACGGTGGGCAGTTCGTGATGCGGATCGATGAGGGCAGCCCCCAAGCCGGGGAAATGTTTGCCGCAGGTCAAAACGCCTGAATTGCGATAGCCCTCCATCACTGCCCGGCCGTAATCGGCCACCCGTTCGGGATTGTCGCTGAAACAGCGGGTTCCCATTATGGTGGAGACAGGTGAAGCGACATCCAAAACTGGAGCCAGATTGAAATTGAAGCCGGTGGCGGCCAGTTCGCGGCCGGCTTTAGCGGCCAGCTCCAGCGCGTTCCCAAGCGATTGCGCGCCCGCATCCTGGGCCGAAGGCAAAGACACGTATGGGGCGGGCAGACGTTGAACCGTGCCGCCTTCGTGGTCTATGGCCACAAAAAGACGGCGGCCCAGACAGCTTTGAGCCATATCCTGAGCCGCCGTGATCAGCCGCCGGAGGGAAGAGGGTCCGTCAGTTTCTGGATAATTGCGCTTAAAAAAAATCAAACCGGCCGGCCGGATTCCGGTGATGAGGCTTTCCAGCTCGGAAAACTCCGTCCCCTCGAAGCCGACGATCAGGATTCGTCCGACGGCTTCGGCCAGTTCATGGCTGTCGCAGACAGGGCAAGATGTCATAAATTCACCACAGTGGGGGCCATCGGCATGGCGAGAGTGATTTGCCGTATGGCTCAAAATAATATATTCAAGCTATTATATAACGAAACTGACTTTTTCACAAATACCAAACTCTGCGATTCTGTAAAGTAAACTTTTTCCCTTGAACCAGGGCTCGGCAGCTACGCAAAAAGCGTGGTTTTTGCTTCGCGAGTTACCGCTTACGCTTTAAACCTAGTCGCTGGCGCTCCGTCTCGCCATCCATGGCTCGACTCCTGTTATATGCGGCGGAGTTGGGTATAATTTAGAATTTTAGAATTGCTGTCCGGCACTCACTCGGCCAGGCACACAGCACAGCCCTTAAAAGATGACCAGGCAGCCACCGGGAGAAATGTTTTTGCCCGGCTCCGGTGACTAAAGACCCCCGGAACCGGAGCCGGGCAAAAACATTTCTTCCGGTGGCGGTCACCCGCTTTTCCGAAAATTCAAATTTACTATGTACCAGTTACCGCTTCGGCTTTAAAACCAGTCGCTGACGCTCCGTCTCGCCATCCATGGCTCGACTCCTATTATACGCGGCGGAGTTGGTTATAACTAGAATTTGAGAATTGCTGTCCGGCTCTCACTCGGCCAGGCACGCAGCCCTTAAAAGATGACCAGGCAGCCACCGGGAGAAATGTTTTTGCCCGGCTCCGGTGACTAAAGACCCCCGGAACCGGAGCCGGGCAAAAACATTTCTCCCGGTGGCGGTCACCCGCTTTTCCGAAAATTCAAATTGACTATGTAACAGTTACCGCTCAGGCTTTAAAACCAGTCGCTGGCGCTCCGTCTCCCTTACAGGTCGACCTGCTATTTTAAAATCACCATCCACTTTGAGAATTGCTCTATCGGGCAAGTTGTCGTTGAATTTTTTGGCAAAAATTGCTATACAGATAGTTTACAGTTTTTGGCGATATCGCCCCAGGCCTTCACCTTTAATCGCCGCTTTGCGGCCAGGTCGTTGTTATTATGCAAAATCTACTCGTCACCATCGTCGGGCGCGACCGTCCGGGAATCATCTATCAGGTCAGCCGCATCCTGGCCGATCGACACTGCAACGTCATTGAAGTAAGCCAGACCACCCTTATGGATGAATTCGCCGGCCTCTTCTCCTGCGCCATGCCGCGCGGCACCGATCCCGATGAGCTTGACCGCGTTCTCGGTGAGGCTCTGGCCGGCTCCGGCCTGGGCCACTGGGTCAAGGCCGGCACTATCGACAATGCCCCGGCTATGCTGAGGGATCGTCTCGAACCCTATGTGGTGACCCTGCGCGGCCCCGACCGGCTGGGCATCATCCCTGAATTCTCAGGCATAATGGCTGGTTTTGAGGTTAATATCAACAACCTCAGAGCGGTTTCCATGACCGGCGGCCAGGACGGCAACAGCCCTCAGGTGGTGCTGTTCTTTGAGCTTTCAGTGCCGCGCGAAGTCAAACAGGGCGCTTTCCGCCAGGCCCTGAACATGGCCGCCGAAGAAATGGGCATGGAAATGAGCCTCCAGCACCGCGATATTTTTGAAGCCATCCACCGCCTCTAACCACCAGGGCACTGCCCTGGACCCACCAGGGCAGTGCCCTGGACCCATTTCCGAGGCGGCGTTTTCGACCAGACCAGATTTACGGCCGGGAAGTGGCCGCATAAAATAAAGAACAGCAACCAGGCCGCTTCCCGGCCGAAACACCAGGCAGGCTGAAACCGCCCATCGGACCTGTCCCGTGCGGACCACGCACACACATGGATGAAAAATGTTAACTGATCGTGAAGTAGTCAGCACGCTTGAGATGCTGAAAAATGAGCACCTCGATGTGCGGGCCATTACCCTGGGCCTGTCGCTGATGGACTGCGTCTCCGACGACATCGGACGCCTCACCGCTAAAATCCTCAACAAAGTAACCAGCTACGCGGAAAATCTCGTCTCCACCTGCGATAAAATCGGTGAAAAATACGGCATACCCGTGGTCAACAAACGCATCGCCGTCTCCCCCATGAGCGCCCTGGCCGGGCCTTTCACTTCCGAACAGATGGTGAAAGTCGCCCAGGTGCTCGACCGGGCCGGACGCGAAGTGGGCGTCGATTTCGTCGGCGGCTTTGGCGCGCTGGTGGAAAAGGGCTTCTCCAAGGGCGACCTCTCCCTTATTAACGCCATTCCTGAAGCTCTGGCTGAAACTTCAAGGGTCTGCTCATCAGTGAACGTGGCCTCCAGCCGTGACGGCATCAATATGGACGCGGTCAAGCTTATGGGCGAAATCATCAAAAAAACGGCCGCCCTCACCTCCGACAAGGAAGGCCTGGGCTGCGCCAAACTGGTGGTTTTTGCCAACATCCCCCCCGACATGCCCTTTATGGCCGGAGCCTATCTGGGCCTGGGCGAACCGGACGCGGTCATTAACGTCGGCGTATCCGGTCCCGGCGTGGTGAAAAAGGCTGTGGACCGGGTCATGGCCCAGAGCCCGAAACCGAATTTTGACCAGATCAGCGAAACCATCAAACGCACCGCCTATAAAGTGACCCGCGTAGGTGAACTTATGGGCCGCGAAGTGGCCGCCTCACTGGGCCTCCCGTTCGGCGTAGTGGACCTCTCGCTGGCCCCGACGCCGCAGGTAGGCGACTCGGTGGGCGAGATTTTCCAGTCGATGGGCCTGAAAGCCATTGGCGTTCCCGGCTCGACCGCCCTTCTGGCGCTGTTAAATGACGCGGTCAAAAAAGGCGGAGCCTTTGCCTCCAGCCATGTGGGCGGCCTTTCTGGCGCTTTCATCCCCGTTTCTGAAGACCTGGGCATAGGTCAGGCGGCGGAGGAAGGTTATCTGAACATTGAAAAACTGGAAGCCATGACCGCGGTCTGCTCAGTTGGGCTGGATATGGTCTCCGTGCCGGGCGACACCTCGGCGGCCACCCTTTCAGCTATTATTGCCGATGAAATGGCCATTGGCATGATCAATCACAAAACCACCGCCGTCCGGGTCATTCCCGTTCCCGGAAAAAAAGCCGGGGAACAGGTGCACTATGGCGGTCTTTTGGGCTGGGCCCGGATCATGGATGTGGCTGATTATGAAGAGGCCGGTGATTTCATCGCCCTCGGCGGCCGCATCCCGGCCCCGATTCACAGCCTGAAAAACTAAACTCAAGGCCGGCGGTAAATTATTCGCCGGCCTTCTTTTGTTCCGCTTTCCAGAGTTTGCGAAATCCCTCAGGGAAGCGACGGAAAGGAAACTACGATTTTATTCAGGAAAGCCATGACTTGACATCTCAAATACGGTATAATTATTGGAAAGGCCGGGCGGCGCGAATAGCCCCTGGCGGAATCTTTATTAAAAGGATTATTTACGCGAGACGATTCGCACGCCCGGATGCTTTGGGCGGAATGAATGTAAAAGGCTCGTTTGTTGCACACTGAAACGCACTGTCGGCCGCCGGTTTTCGGCAGGTTGGCCGTGCGCCGGTAAAAGGTTCGAAATTATGGCTTATACACGCCCATTAGATGACATCAGAGTCGGCGGGGAAATCGACGCCGTCTGCACCCGCTGCCGTATCTTAACCAATCACCGCATTGTGGCCATGGTCGATGGCATGGTCAAGCGGGTGATCTGCCTGACCTGCCAGAGCCAGCACAACTATCGTCAGCCTCCGGGAGAAAAAAAGCAAAGCGCGGCCAAGGTTATGCGCGTCTCCAAGGAGATGAAAAAGACGACCGCCCCGGCCGGCGGAGCCAGGGTTTTCGCCCAGTGGATGAAGAGCAAGGAGGACCTGACCGAGCCGGCCCGCCCCTACAATATTCAGTCCGCCTTTGAGGCCGGGGAAGCCCTTGAGCATCCTAAGTTCGGCCTGGGCTTTGTCCAGCGGGTCATCCCGCCCAACAAGATTGAAGTGATGTTTGAAACAGAAATCAAGACCCTGGCCATGAACTCCTGAGCATGAGTGTGCGTGGACCGCACGGGACGGGGTCTGGGGGCGCTTTTCAGCAATCGCCAGCTTCGGCGGCCCTTATCGTATTAAGGAAGGGGCCACTTAGGCTGTGGACAGTGCAGAGGCGCTTCGAAGTGGCCCGCCGCCCAGCGGTTCCAATTATGGCTTTTTCCTAAACTTACGGCTCGTAGCTACACAAAAAGCGTGGTTTTTGTTTCGCGAGCAACTATTTTTCCGTCAAGACCAGTCACTGGCGCTCCGTCTCGCTACGCTCGACCCCGGCTTTATGCGGCGGTGTCGGCCATAATTAGAATTGCTGGCCCGCCGCCCAGCGATTCCAATTATGGCTTTTTTCCTAAACTTACGGCTCGTAGCTACACAAAAAGCGTGGTTTTTGTTTCGCGAACGGCTATTTTTTCGTCATAACCAGTCGCTGGCGCTCCGTCTCGCTACGCTCGACCCCGGCTTTATGCGGCGGTGTCGGCCATAATTAGAATTGCTGGCCCGCCGCCCGCCCGACTTGGCATAACGACAGAAATGTTGTATATTTGAAAGGGTATGGATTTATATTTGGATGCCGCTCCGGCAGCAATTCTGAAAAACGCTTACATTTGGAATTGCCGCCGCCCTGGATTTCAGCGCCGGTTGAACATTAGGACCAGCCTTTTACCGGCACACCGCCAACATGCCCTGAACAGGCGAGGGGCAGTGTGTCTCTGTAAAAGGCAGACTGACGTTTATGGTTGAAATCCATTTGAATGTGAAAGCTGGACAGATGACCCGACCTGACCGAGATAACCCCGCTCTTCAGGACGCCAACACAGTCATATTGTGCTGCAACACCCTGGAAGATGAAATCAGGCAGGTTCTCAACGATACCGGCCTGGATTATCCCATAGTCTGGCTGGAAGCCGGAATGCACAACCAGCCCGACCAACTGCGCGTCCACATTAATAAGACCCTGAAAGAAATAAACAGCCGCCGGGTATTGATGGCTCTCGGCCACTGCGGCGGAGCCTGTGTCGGGCTGGAGACGGGGAATTATCAGCTGATCATTCCCCGATCAGATGACTGCCTGTCGCTATTGTTAGGTTCGATGGAAAAACGGAAGCTGGCCGGACGCGACGCCGCCACCTATTTTCTAACCGCCGGCTGGCTGAGATATACGGACAATCTGATAAGCTCATTTGCCAGGGACGCCGAGAGATTCGGGCGTGAAAAGGCTGAACGCGTTTATAAGATAATGCTGAAGCATTACCGGCGGTTCGGCTTCATAGATACCGGAGCCTACGACCTGGAACAGCAGGAGCGGCAAATCGGCCCGCTGGCCGACACCCTGAACATCGGCCTGGAAAGGCTCGATGGTGACCTCAGCTGGCTCAGGCGGCTCCTGACCGGCCCCTGGTCAGAAGCTGATTTCCTGATCGTGCCGCCCAACAGCCGCCTGAACCTGACCGATTGGGACTGGCTCGGCACAGCCTCAACGCAGTTTTGAGCTGAATCTGTTTAGAAGTCATTTTATAAATCGTTTAATGAACACTGACACGAACTACCTGCCGCCTGTTGACGGCATGTTGACCGCACTCCGGTAAAAGATAGGTTTTTTGCTTCCCTGCCAGGCGAGAAGGCTTTTTATTAGAAATATTATGACATGTTTCGAGCATTAAAGAGACTCCCGCAACGACGCCGGTAAGCCGGGATATTTATGAAATGACTTTTGCTGAAAAATCAAGCCCTCAGTTTATATTTAGAATGTCTGAACCCTTGGAGGTTAAAATATGCGCATCATATATAAAATTGTATATTTCATAGGGTTCCTGATAACCTGGCCCTTCTGGATCATCAGGGATATGATTCACCACAAGCCCTACAGCTTCAAAAGCCGCTATCTGGGCCCCGGAAAAATGCTGCCCAAGCAGCCCGGGCGCCCCCGCGTCTGGCTCTGGGCCTTGAGCATGGGCGAAATTCTGGCTGCCAAAAAGCTGGTGCCCGCCCTGGAAGAGGCTGGGGCCGAAGTTGTCATCAGTTCCACCACAGCCATTGGCCGCGATACGGCCGCCCACGCTTTTCCCGGCCGCCTGGTGCTGTCTTCGCCGCTGGACTTCGGCCTCTCCACCCGACGCTTCCTGGAGGCGGTGGACCCCGACCTTCTGGTGCTGGTGGAGACGGATATCTGGCCCGGCATCCTTTTCCGCATGAAGGAGCAAAACCGCCCCAGAGCCCTGGTATCAGCCCGCATCAGCCCCCGCTCACTCAAAGGCTACAGCTATATAAAATCATTTTGGCGGCGGGTCATGCGGATGTTCGACTTCATCACCACCCAGAGTGAGGACGACCGTACCCGCCTGATTGAACTGGGAGCCGATCCCGACACCACCTATGCCATTGGCGATATCAAATTCGACCGGGCGGTGCATGAAAGCACCCCGGAAAACAAGGCCGCCAGGCTGCGCGAAGCCGGATGGCCCGACGGCCGCTGGATTGTGGCCGGAAGCACCCACACCGGCGAAGAATCCATTATTCTGGAAACTTTCACCCAGTTGAAAGAAAAAGACCCCGCCAAATACCGCGACCTCAAATTGCTCATCGCTCCCCGCAACAAAAGTGATTTTGAATCCGTCTGGAACATGATGCAGGAAAGAGGGCTTCCGGCCGCCCACCGCGGTCAGCCACAGGCGACCGATATGGACAAGGACATTTTTCTCCTCGATACCCTGGGCGAACTGGACGCGTTCTACGATATTGCCGACATCGCGCTGGTGGGCAAAAGCTGGGCCGGCCAGCACAAGGGCGGCGGCCACAATCCGCTGGAACCGGCCGCCAAAGGCAAACCCGTGCTCTTTGGCCCCCTCACCCATAACTACCGCTGGATGACCAGGGCGCTTCTGGCTTACGGCGGCGGACTGATGGTGGCTGACCAGCCCGCGCTTCTGGCCGCTTTGGAAGATTTGCTGGACAACCCTGAAAAAGCGAAAGAAATGGGCCATAAAGCCGCCGAGTTCGTGCGCACCCATCAGGGCACAACCGGCAAAACCATGGAACACCTGATGCCTTTCATCGAAAGGGCCAAACAGAGACTTTCCTGAAGAGGCAAGCGGCTCAGCAGCGGCAATTCTCAAAGTAGACGGCAATTTTAAAATAGCAGGTCGCCCTGCAAGGGGTGACGGAGCGCCAGCGACTGGTTTTGGCGGAAAAATAGCCGCTCGCGAAACAAAAACCACGCTTTTTGTGAAGCTACGAGCCGTAAGTTTATGGGAAAAAGTTTACTTTTAAAATTGCCCAGCAAGCAAAGTCCCGGCCTTTCCGATAACTGATTCCAAAGGGGCTGAAGGTCTTCCCCGGTAAGGGCAGACCAACGGCCCCCGCTTTAAGGAGCAAACCGTGGCCAAGCGCGATCCGGGCCTCACCTTCATTGGCAGATTGACAGCCCAGCTTGAGGAAAATTGGCGCGGGGTTCGTCCCTTCACCGCCCTCCGTCCGCTGGGGGCCCTTTACGGCCTAGGCGCACAGCTCCGCCGTCACCTTTATGAGCGCGGAACAGTCAACGCGGCCAGAGCCGAGCGTCCGGTGGTCAGTCTCGGCAACCTGACGGTCGGCGGCGCGGGCAAGACGCCCATGTGTCTGGCCATGGCCCGGCTCCTTTTGGAAAGAAGCTGTCATCCGGCCATTCTCAGCCGCGGCTACGGGCGCAGGCCCGAAGCCCGCTCCCCGCTGATAGTCTCCAAGGGCTGGGCGCGGGTGGTGAGCGACAAGGTGATGGCCTCCGGCCCGGCCGACAGCGGTGACGAGCCCTGGCTGATGGCCGCGCAATTGCCGCAGGCGGCCATTGTGGTGGATGAGAACCGCACGCGGGCCGCCCGTCTGGCCGTGGGCGGCCTGGGGGCCGACATCCTCCTTCTGGATGACGGCTATCAGCACCTGGCCCTTCAAGCCGATTGCCGGGTGCTTCTGATACCGGCCCGCAACCCCTTCGGCAACGGCGCGGTGCTCCCGGCCGGGCCGCTCCGGGAGCCGGTCTCGGCCCACCGGTCCGCCGATATAATTGTGGTGACCGGAGCGGCGGAACCGTCGCCGGAAGCGTTGGAGCTGAGCGGCGACCGGCCGGTGTTCACGGCCGAATACAAATCCATCGCCTGGACCTCAGCCCGGGACGGCCGGACTCTCAGGCCCGAACAGCTTTCCGGCCGCCCGGTCTACGCTTTCTGCGGCTTGGGAAGGCCGGACGGCTTTCAGCGGTCCCTGGAACGGCTGAATCTGGACCTGCGCGGTTTCGAGGCCCTGCGGGACCATCAGAAATATGACGAAGCTCTGCTGCGTCGCCTCAATGATGATTTCAAGGCCAGCGGGGCCGAATTCATCGTCACCACAGCCAAGGACGCAGTCAAGATACCGCCTGATTTTTTCACCGACCTTCTGGTGCTGGAAATGGAAATGCACATCCACCGGGCGGACGAATTCATTGAGATGGTGTTGAGCATTGTCAAAAAGTTATAAGAATCCGGTCAATATCCTGGTGCGCGGCACCAACTGGGTCGGCGACGCGGTGATGACCCTGCCGGCGCTCAATGCTCTGGCCGATAATTTTTCCGAAAGTAAATATTATGGAGAAAACAGAGCCGACTGCCGTCTGACGGTCCTAACCAGGCCCTGGGCCGCCCCGGTCTATGAGCATCAGAGCGCGGTGAACAGGGTACTGCTTCACGATCGTGATGGAGCCCATAAGGGCTTGGGCGGCCGTCTGCGTCTGGTGCGTGAACTGGCCGCCGAAAAATTCGATTGCGCGGTGCTCTTCCAGAATGCCTTTGAAGCCGCCCTGGTAACGGCCCTGGCCCGCATTCCCCAGCGGGTGGGCTATGCCCGTGACGGCCGGGGTTTTCTCCTGACCAATCCACTTATCCTACACGAAACCGACCGCCACATTCATGAATCCTTCTATTACCTGAAAATACTGGAGCGGATGGGCCTGAAAGCCCCATTCAGCCGCCCCCGCATGGCCCCCGCGCCCGTGGCAATGGCAGAAGCCGATTCGATTCTGAAAGACAAGGTCGGTGCGGGCGATTTCCTTCTGGCCCTGGCTCCCGGCGCGGCTTTCGGCTCAGCCAAACGCTGGCCGGTGGAAAATTTCGCCCGCGCGGCTGAACTGATTTTGGCCAAATATTCTGGCCGGGTCATGATCATGGGCGGCCCCGGTGAAATGGACGTGGCCACGCAACTGGCTGAACTCCTGGAACAGACCAATCCCGGCGCGGCCCTGAATTTGGCCGGGCGTGTGCCCATGGGCGTCTCGGTGGCGCTGATGAGCCGCGCCGATCTTCTCGTCACCAACGATTCCGGCTTGATGCACATCGGCGGGGCGCTGGATGTCCCGCTGGTGGCGGCGTTCGGCCCGACCAACCCATTGACCACCGCTCCCCTGAGCCCCAGCCGCCTTTTACGCTCAGCCGCGCCCTGCTCTCCCTGTTTGAAAAGGGAATGCCCCCTCCCCGGCGGCCGCATCTGCTTTGATGACGTTACCCCGGAAATGGCCGCCGAGGCCGCTTTTGATTTGATCAGCCCCCCCGCCCCGCCGGCCGGGGCTATGCCCGCCGTCTTTTTGGACCGTGACGGAACCATCAACCGCGAAGTGGAATATCTTTCTTCCCCGAAACAGTTGGAATTGCTGCCGGGTGCGGGCGCGGCCATAGCCGCCCTTAACCGGGCCGGCTGGAAAGTAGTGGTTACGACCAATCAATCCGGCGTGGCCAGAGGCTATTTCAGTGAGGAGACGTTAGAGGATATCCATAAGCGGCTGAAGAAAATGCTGGGCAAAGAGGGGGCCGCGCTGGACGGCATTTATTATTGCCCCCACCATAAAGACGGCAGTTCGCCGCACCTGGCCATTGACTGTGACTGCCGCAAGCCTGAAAGCGGCATGGCCGAAAGGGCGGCCCGCGAATTGAATCTGGATCTTTCGCGCTCGGTGTGGGTGGGCGACCGTTTGAATGACCTGAAAGCGGCCGAAAAGTTCAAAGGGCGCTCGGTGCTGGTCATGACCGGCTACGGCCTGAAAGAGGTTTCGGGCCGACTGTCGACCCAGCCGACGCTGGTGGCCCCGGATCTAAAACGGGCCGCCGAGTGGATATTGTCATGACAAAAGATTCATTGCCGATGGATAAAATTCTGATAGTGAAAATGAGTGCTCTGGGCGACGTCATCATGGCCCTTCCGGCGCTTCAGGCTTTGCGGAAAAGATACCCGGAAGCGATTATCGACTGGTTGGTGGAAGCCCCATATTCCGGTGTTCTCACCGGCGATCCCAATCTCAGCAGGGTTCTGCTCTCACCGCGCCAGGAGATGGGCCAACTGGTCGACGCTGGAAAATTAACCATGGTGGGCCGCGTGTTCAGTAGTTTTTACATAGACCTCAGGAGGGTGAAATACGACGTCGTCATTGATCTTCAGGGTTTGTTAAAAAGCGCTTTCTTTGCCTGGCTGAGTCATGGAAAGCGCAAAATCGGCTTTGAGTACAGCCGGGAGAGGACCGGATTTTTTCTGAATGAAAAAATGCCGTCCTATGACCCTGAGCGCCATGCCGTTCTGCGGTATCTTGACGCGGCGGTCTACCTTGGAGCCGAAATGCCTAACCCGCTGCCGACGCGTTATTACACTCCGCCGCCGGAAGCGGTGGCCGACGCTGAAATGCTTCTTGGCTACAACGGGATAGACAGTAATTATATAGTCCTCAATCCCGGAGCCAAATGGGAAAGCAAGCGCTGGCCCCTGGAGCATTGGAAAGCGCTGGCCGCCCTCTTCCGGCGCCAAGGCGCGCGCCTGGTCATAACCGGCGGCAAAGGAGACAAAGCCTGGTGCGATGAGATATACCAAGCCGCCCCCAAAGCTTCATTGAATCTGTGCGGGCACACCAGCCTTCCGATATTGGGCGCGATAATGGAGAACTCGTCATTGGTGGTCACAGCCGACACCGGCCCCATGCACCTGGCGGCGGCGGTCGGCGCTAAAGGCATAGCCATTTTCGGCCCCACCCGCCCCTGGCGGACCGGCCCCTTTGGCGGCCGCTTTAAAATCATAACCCCGGATTTGGATTGCCTGGGCTGCCTCAGACGCGTCTGCGATGATCCGAACAAACCCTGCCTGGCCGCCCTTTCACCGGAAACAGTTTTTTCCGCGGCACTCTCAATGATTGAGAGCTGATTACATTTTCAAGCGGCGAAGCCCGAAGCGGCCGGGAAATCCCGGCCGCTTCCGCGTTAAAGCCTACAGGCTTAAATGGCTCCCCTATTTCACCTTCAGGCAATCCATCCAGCTTCCGGCGGAGGAAGACAGCGGAATCCTGAAAGTGGTGCTGCCGTCCAGAAGCTGAAGCTGCGGAGTTGAAGAGAGCGGATACTTTCAAAATATCAACCGACCCGTTTTTCGTGGAAAAGGTCGGATTTGAACGTATTTCTAACTCAGGGCACTAGGTAAAAAAGACTTCAAAACACAGCCCGAATTAACAAAAAGATTCCCCCGCCGCCGATGACGCCCGCGGTGAAAATCCTCAGGGCCATGATTGTTTTCCAATTCTTGTCTTCTTTACTTATGAGAACCGGGTCCTTGGCGAACTGGGCCACAAATGACCCCAGAATAAGCACCACAGCACCCATAATCATTGAGGTGGTCATGGTTTCATTCAGAAAAATCACCCCGGCCACCGCGCCGACCACGGCCTGGAACGGCAGGATCAGGGAAGCGGTGGTGGCCGAAACATGGCGCTGGGCCACGGTCTGGAGGGCGAAGCCCACGCCCACCGACAGGATGCCCCAGCCGGTGCCTACCAAGGTGGCCAGAAAGTCAGACCATGAAGGAGTTCCGCCGGTAAAAATCATTATGATCATCGACAGCACGAAACAAACAAAGGTCTGCGCGAACATGAACAGCCAGGTGTTGACCCTCAGGGCGTACTGCCCGGTCACCAGCACCTGAAGGGCCCAGAAAATGTCGGCCACCAGAATCAGGCCGTCGCTGCCGCTGAGGCCGAATGATTCCCCGCCCGTTCCGGCCCCGGTGAGCAGGTAAAGGCCGGCCAGGCCCATCACCAGCCCCACCCAGACCATCAGGCGCGGGACATAGCCGGAAACAAAGGCCAGGACCGGCACCAGCGACAGATACAGGCAGGTCAGAAAGCCGGCCTTTCCTGCCGTCGAATGGGCCAGGCCATAGAGCTGAAGCGCGGTTCCGGCAGTCATTAAAACGCCCGACATAAAACCGGCCTTCAGCCATAGAAGCGGAGCATCAACCTCCAGATAGCTGCCCAGGGCCTGACGGTGCCGCCAGCGCATGGCCAGCGGCATCACCGCCAGCGCCCCGAACATATAGCGGAAGGTCGACAACGCCATCGGGGAAATGGTATCGAGGGCGTGCCGGCCAATGGGAAAACTCAGGCCCCAGATGACAGCCGTGAGAACGAGATACAGAATTGCGCGGATTTTAGGAGACATGATTGGTGCTTTTCAAAAACGGGGCAAATAACCCCTTGATTGTACGGATAAGTCATTTCTTTAAGAACATGACGCAATCAGGGTGGCAACGACGCCTATGGTCGTTGCCACCCTGAATAACGGGGGCGATTATGCTCCATTTCAATCCGTTTGTAAAGGGGTTTTCAGCAAAAATCCGGCAATTTTTCGCCGTGAAATCAATCACGCGCAAACCATTGGAAACACATGCAAAAAATACTAGAGCATAGTCGACCTTATAATTTGGGAATCGCCTTGACCCACCGGAAGCCGGGGATTGTTTTTGTTCCGTCGAGGTGAAGGGGGCCGCGAGTCACGGAGACGGAACAAAAACAATCCCCGGCTTCCGGCTCCCACTGGGGCTATGCACACATTCCAGGCCTGAAGAAAGCTGACCAGGTAGCCGACGGGAGAAATGTTTTCGTCCGGCTCCGTGACTAAAGACCCCCGGAACGGAGCCGGACGAAAACATTTCTCCCGTCGGCGGTCAACCGCCGCTCACGCAATTTTATGCCTTACACAGCACCGACGGAAACGAACTCAATGCCTCTGGGATCGTTTTCAAGCCAAGCCTGCGACTGTTTAAGGGATTCCAGGCGATGGGCCTCCAGAGTAAAAGTCGGCCTATGGCCATAAGTTTTCATCAGATCAAAAAAAGCATGAAAATCTATTCCGCCCTGCCCAAGGCCCCAATGGCGGTCCGCGTCGCCGTCGTTATCGTGCAGATGCAAATGCCCCAAACGTCTGGAGGCGGCCATCGGCTCCAGCCAGTCGGCCAGATTTCGGCGGTATCGTCCGTGGGCCGCGAAATACCAGTGGCCCACATCAAAACACATCCCGGCCCGTTCCGGCAGATGCGTCAGAAGGCTCAAAATTGCTTCCGGCGTCTGGTCGTCCGTGTTCTCAAGATACAGGCGGGCGTCAGTGGCCCCTAAAACTTTTTCCCAGGCCAGCACCGAACGCTCCAGCCACCGTTCGGAAGGCTTATTGTTATCCTCCAGCCTCTCGCCGTCGGCCAATGGGGAGAACTCCGGGTGGCCGATCAGATGGTCGGCTCCATACCAGGAGGCGATCTCCGCAGCCCGCAAGAGCCGGTCCAACGATCTGCGCCAGAGCTTTTCATCGGCGGAACCGGGCACAAGGCCAAAAAAGGGCAGATGAACCGCCGCTCTCAGGCCGTGGTCTTTAAGGGATGAAGCCAGCTCACGGTGGCCTTCCGGCGGGTAATCCAGCCCGCCGTGCTCCATGCCCACTTCCGGGAAAAGCTTTTTTTCCATCATATAATCCAGATGAGCCCTTTCGGCGGGCAGCCATTTAATTAAGAGAGTGGCGTAAGAATTCATAAAAACCTCAAAATCCGAGATGATTTTAGAGGATTGTAACCAATTTACATAAATTTGGCAAAAACACCTTGCCCACGGGCGATTTTATGGTACAATTCTAGTCATATTCATGCTTGGCAACCATTTTACATCTATCAGCCCGCACTGACCAGCAAGGCCCCTCACAGCCGTGCCCGTCAGGCGAAATCTTCCCGCCACAGGCGGAATAGTCCGCGGGCTACGCCCGCTCTCTATGGAGGTTCTGTCGATGAAATTTCTTAAAATCATGGCCGGCGTTATGCTGGCGGTCTTCATGGTGGCTTCCACGGCTCAGGCCCAGATTAAAGTCGGCGTTTATCTGCCCCTCACCGGCCAGAACGCTTTCGGCGGCCAGTTGGAGCTTGATGGCGTCAATCTGGCCCACAAGGAAAACCCCAAAGCTATTGGCCAGGATGTCGAACTGGTGATAATGGACAACAAAAGCGACAAGGTCGAATCGGCCAACGCCGTCAAACGCTTGATCGAACGCGACAAAGTCGTGGCCATCATCGGCACCTACGGCTCTTCCCTGGCCATGGCCGGCGGAGAAGTGGCCGAAGCCAGCAAAATCCCGGCTGTGGGCACCTCCTGCACCAACCCTCTGGTCACCCAGGGCAAGACCTATTACTTCCGCGCCTGCTTCATCGATCCCTATCAGGGCGCCGGTGCGGCCACCTATGCGGTTAAAAACCTTGAGGCCAAAAAGGCCGCCCTTCTCATCGACGTATCCAACGATTACGCCGTGGGCCTGGGCACCTTCTTCAAACGCTCCTTCACCAAACTTGGCGGCGAAATCGTCACTGAAATGAAATACAACTCCGGCGATCAGGATTTCACCGCCCAGTTGACCGAAATCATCAGCAAGAAGCCTGATGTCCTTTTCATCCCCGCTTACTTTGCTGAGGGCGGCATCATCATGAAGCAGGCCCGCGAACTGGGCGCCGAGTTCCGCATCATGGGCGGCGACGCCATGGACAACCCTGAAACCGTCAGCATCGCCGGCAAGGCTTCCGAAGGTTTCATCCATACGTCCTTCCCCTATGATTCCAACATGCCCAACATGAACCCGGAAGCCAGAAAGTTCACCGACGCCTGGAAAGCCGCCTATCCCAACAAGGAACCCAACGTCAACGCGGCTCTGGGCTACACCACTTATGTCATGATCACAAACGCCATAGAGCGGGCCGGCTCAGCCGACCCGGCTGAAATTACCAAGGCTCTGGCCGAAACCAAAGATCTCAGCACCCCCTTGGGCATGCTGACTCTGGACAGCGACCACAACCCCCAGATGCCGGTGGGCATCATCGAAATCAAAGACGGCAAGCGGGTCTACCTGGGCGAAGTTCAGCCTGAATAAGCTTTGCCATTTTAAAGGGGGCCGCGAGGCCCCCTTCAATGTATTTATGTAAAACTCCTCAGATATATTCACTGTGTTTCCCACAAAGCCCTAGCGGCGCGCCGGCGGCCCCCTTCCACCCTTTGGCGGCTGACGCCCTGATAAAAAATTGGTTAATTTATGACTTGGGAATTATTTGTTCAAAATCTGTTCAACGCCCTCACCGTCGGGTCGCTGTACGCCCTGATAGCCATTGGCTATACCATGGTCTACGGCATTCTCCGCTTCATCAACTTCGCCCATGGCGATGTTTTCATGGTGGGCGCTTACTTCATTTTCTTTGGCGTCACCGCCGCGCACCTCCCGTGGCCGGTGGCGGCCTTGGTGGCCATCGGCGGGGCCAGCGGCCTGGGGATACTGGTCGACCGCATCGCCTATCGCCCTTTGCGCGAAGCGCCGCGCATCTCGGCCCTGATCAGCGCCATCGGCATATCCTTTCTTCTGGAGAATTTAGGCCTGGTGGTTTTCACGGGCCTGCCGCGCCCGGCCGTGCAGCCGCAGTGGATGGTCGATCCCATTACCTTAGGTTCCATCAGGATTCTGCCGCTATCCTTTATCGTGCCGGTGGTCACCGCCATTTTGGTTCTGGCTCTTCTGTGGATCGTCTATAAAACCAGGCCCGGCCTGGCCATGCGCTCCATTTCCAAAGATATTGAAACCACCCGCCTTATGGGCGTGTCGGTTGACCGCATCATCGCCCTCACTTTCGGCCTGGGTTCGGCCCTGGCGGCGGCGGCCGGTATTATGTGGGCCATGCGCTATCCTCAGATTCATCCCTTCATGGGCGTCATTCCCGGCTTCAAGGCCTTTATCGCCGCCGTGGTCGGCGGCATCGGCTCCATTCAGGGGGCGGTCCTGGGGGGCCTCCTGTTGGGCACAGTGGAAATCATGGTCGTGGCTTTCTATCCCACCCTCTCCGGCTATCGTGACGCTTTCGCTTTCGTGCTCCTGATAGTCATCCTGCTGTTCAAGCCCACTGGGCTCATGGGTGAGAAACTGGAGGACAAAATCTGATGTCCGCTCAAGCTGTAAAAAATACTCCCATGGTCCAGAATCATAGCCTGCGCAACGGGCTGTCCACGATCGTGGCTATAGGCCTCCTCTTCGGCGGCCTGTGGCTGGCCGAGCAGCATTTCGACGGCTATCAGACTCAGCTTTTGAACCTGGTGGCCATCAACGCCATTCTGGCCGTGTCCCTCAACTTCATCTACGGCTTTTCCGGCATGTTCTCGCTGGGACACGCCGGGTTCATGGCTATCGGGGCCTATGTCAGCGCCCTGTGCATTCTCACTCCGGGCCAGAAAGAAATGCTGTGGCTCCTGGAGCCCATATGGGGCCCCCTGGCCGAACTCTCCACGCCGTTCTTTTTCTCCGTCCTTATGGGTGGGCTGGCGGCCGCCTTTTGCAGTTTCTTCATTGCCCTTCCGGTTATGCGGCTGGGCGGCGACTACCTGGGCATAGCCACCCTTGGCTTTGCCGAGATCATCCGGGTTCTGTTCACCAACATCGCCCCTCTGACCAACGGGGCCATTGGCCTGCGCGGCATCCCGGCCTACGCCAACGCCTGGTGGAACTACACCTGGCTGATTATTACTTTGTTCATCATTCTCAGCATTCTGAAAAGCAATTTCGGCAACGTCCTGAAATCCATCCGCGACGACGAAATCGCGGCCCGCACCATGGGCATAAATACCACGGCCTACCGCACCATGGCTTTCTGCGTGGGCGGCTTTTTCGCCGGGGTGGGCGGGGCGCTCATGGGTTCACTGGTCACGACCATTGAGCCGAAAATGTTTAACTTTCAGCTCACCTTCAATATCCTCCTGATAGTGGTGGCCGGCGGTCTCGGCTCCGTCACCGGAAGCATGGTGGGCGCGGCGGTCATCACCCTGATGCTGGAATGGCTGCGCATTGTGGAAGCGCCCATGAACTTTGGTTTTGTGATCATACCCGGCATTCCCGGCATGCGCATGGTCATCTTCTCGATGCTCCTGGTGCTGATCATCATCTTCCGCCGCCAGGGGCTTATGGGCACGCGGGAATTTTCCTGGAACGCTTTCTATAACTCCATTGGTTTCAAAGACAGAGAGAGTTTTGAAAGGAGCGAATCATGAAAGCCGCGCACCTTTCGACCCACCCGGATTACAACCCCGCCGCCCCGGTGCTTCAGCTTAAAAACGTGACCATGCGTTTCGGCGGCGTTACGGCTATCGACGGCCTGAACCTGACTGTGCCGCCTAAAAAAATCGTGGGCCTGATTGGCCCCAACGGGGCGGGCAAAACCACGGTCTTCAATGTCATCACCGGTTTCTATACCCCCACTGAAGGCGAGGTCATTTTTGAGGAAGCGCCGGTAGTGGGCGTGTCGCCGCAGAAAATCTGCGCCCTGGGCATTGCCCGCACCTTCCAGAATATCCGTCTCTTCGCTCAGGGGACGGTGCTGGACAACGTCATGGTCGGCTGTCATGTGCGGCGCAAATGCCAGTGGTGGATGGCCCCCCTGTGCCTGCCGGGTTTCTTCCGCGAAGAAAAAGCCATTCGTGAAAAATCCATGGACCTCTTAAATCGCCTGGGGCTGGCCCATCTGGCCAGGGAAAACGCGGCTTCCCTCCCCTACGGCGCCCAGCGCCGCCTGGAAATAGCCCGGGCCCTGGCCACTGATCCGACTTTCCTTCTGCTGGACGAACCGGCCGCGGGCATGAACCCGCAGGAAAGCGGTGAGCTTATGCGCTTCATTGAGGAAATCAGGGACGAATTCGACCTGACTATCCTGATGATTGAGCATGACATGAAAGTGGTTATGGGCGTCTGCTCCCACATCTGGGTGCTGGAATACGGCCGCCTGATTGCCGAGGGCGGGCCGGAAGGCATCCGTTCCAATCCAAAGGTGATAACCGCCTACCTGGGTCAGGAAGCCGTGGGTAAATGAGCGAAGGGATATAAATAATGCTTGAATTGAAAGATATGCATGTCCGCTATGGCGGCATTCACGCGGTTCAGGGCGTGAACATCAAAGTCAACCGGGGCGACATCGTCACCCTGATCGGGGCCAACGGCGCGGGCAAAAGCAGCACCGTAAGGGCCATTGCCGGGCTGGTGAAAGGCGTCACCGGCCAGATAATGTACACCGGGAACGACGGCCGGACCGTCAATCTCACCGGCTCCCAGCCGGAGAATGTGGTCAGGCGGGGCATTGCTCTTAGCCCGGAAGGCCGCCGGATTCTGCCGCACCTGACGGTTTCCGAAAATCTCGATCTGGGTGCTTACAGCCGCAGTGACAAGCCGGAGATTGAAAAAGACAAGGAATGGGTTTACAGCCTATTCCCGCGCCTGAAGGAGCGCCACTGGCAGAAGGGCGGAACCCTTTCGGGCGGGGAGCAGCAGATGCTGGCCGTGGGCCGGGCCCTGATGAGCCGCCCTGACCTTCTGATGCTGGATGAGCCATCCCTGGGGCTGGCCCCGATTCTGGTGCAGGAAATTTTTGAGATAATCAAACGCCTCAACCAGGAGGACAAAAAAACCATCCTTCTAATCGAGCAGAACGCCTATGCGGCTCTCTCAATCGCCCATCAGGCTTACATTCTGGAAGTTGGTTCGATAGTGCTGGAGGGGCCGGGCAAAGAACTTATGCACGATCCCAAGGTCAAGGAAGCTTATCTCGGCGGCTAGTACACAGTCAAGATTGAATTTTTGGAAAAGCGGGGGACCGCCGCCGGGAGAAATGTTTTTGCCCGGCTCCGGTGACTCGCGACTCCCGGAACCGGAGCCGGGCAAAAACATTTCTCCCGGCGGCTACATGGTCGGCTTCCCCCGGCCTGGAAAGTATGCATAGCTGATGTGGGAGCCGGGGATTGTTTTTGTCCCGGCTCCGTGACTAAAGACCCCCTTCACCTCGACGGGACAAAAACAATCCCCGGCTTCCAGCGAGTCTATGCGCCTCTGAAATTACAACATTGACCAGAAGTCATTTCATAAATATCTTTTTGCTCCCTGGCGTCGTTGCGAGAGTCTTTTTAATGCTCGAAATATGTTGTATAGTCCTACGCTTAAAACGCCTTTGCGCCTAGCCGGGAAACAAAAATCTTATTTATGAAATGACTTCTACATACTAATACGAAGCGGCACAGGTTATGACGGCGGGGCCTCTTCACCCTTGGCCGCGTCCCGCGCCGCTTTTTGCTCGACTTTCCTGGTGACCAGTAGGCCAACTATAAAATAGGTCACGACTCCGCACAGAATGGCCCAGTTCAGGCCGATCATGCCTTTGAGTCCAAAAATCGCCCCAAAGGCCGATACCGTGGCCACGAACTGACACAGCCGTTCTCTATCGCGTTCCGGGCCTTTTTTGAACAGGCTTATTTTCACAAGGCCCTTCCTTCCGAAATTGTATGGGCAATGCATTTATGACAGTTGAGAGCGCAAAACCCCCGGCAATGGAATCATCGGCACTTGATGAATTAATGGCCGCCTGCGTCGGCCCCGCCTATAATCGTTATCAAAAACGTTTTCAGCTTATGAACAGTAAGGGGTTTCGTCCCGGCCTGGCTTGGGCCGCCCTTCCCTACCCCCCGGTTTGGCTGCTTTACCGCAAAATGTATCACCAGATATTAATCTATGTCCTGGCCAGCACAGCCATGATAATTCCGCTGCCGTTTTATGATACGGTTTTCGCTTTATTTGTCATCCATATAATTTATTGTCTGTCAGGCCACTGGCTTTATTGGCGCTCCGTGAAAAGGCGAATCCAGCGGGCCTTGCGGCATTTCCCAGAAACCGGAGAGGCCCGTGGCTTCCTGAAAGGTTCCGGCGGAACCCATCCCCTACTGGCCGCACTCCTGGCCGCCGCGACAGCGGCCCGCGTTCTTATGTCGCTGGCGGCCTAGCCGCCGCTCATCGGCCGCCGGGAGATGGCGGCGAATCCTGACGGGCCTCATTATTCAAACGATTAGCTTCCGCCTGGGTATAAACCATTATGCTGAGATCATTGACCGTATCCAGAAGCTCCTCGGACTGATCGGCCAGCTCTGAGGATACGTTGGCCGCCTGATTGGAAGCGCTGAGGTTGTTCTTGGTGACCTGGTCCATTTCCGACATGGAGCCGTTAATCTGGCCAATCCCCTGGGTCTGCTCGCGGGAGGCTTCGGCCACCTCCGCCAGAAGAGTGCCGACCTTGCCCACGCCGTCACCCACCCGATTAAAGCTTACTCCGGTTTTACGCACCAGCTCGGCGCCTGAACTGATGTTCTTGATGGTGTCGTCGATAAGCTCGGCCGTGCGCCGGGATGACTCGGCTGAACGTATGGCCAGATTACGAACCTCATCAGCCACCACTGCGAAACCCGCTCCGGCGTCCCCGGCCCTGGCCGCTTCCACCGCCGCGTTCAGAGCCAGAAGGTTCGTCTGGAACGCGATATCGTCGATCGTTTTGATTATTTCACTAATGGCCTGGCCGGAACTGGAAATCCCGTCCATAGCCGTGATCAGGTCGGTCATATAGCCGTTGGCCGAAGTGATGTCGCCCTCCGCTTCATGCATCAGTTTATCAGCCTGGGCCGCGTTTTGGGAATTGCGCGCGGTCATGGCCGACAGTTCCTCCAGGGCGGCGGTGATGGTTTGAAGACTGGCCACATTGTCGCCCGCCCCACGGGAGAGAGTGCCGGCCGCACCGGCCAGGATGACGGCGTTCCGCTCCACATGCCCGGCCCCGGACAGAATTCGCCCGATGGCTCCCTTGATGGAAGAAGTGATGCCCCGGCTGATGAAAAAAGCGCCGCAAAGACCGATGACCAGGGTCAGACCCAATCCGCTGAAAGAGGCGGTTAAAGCGGTGCTGACGTCGCGCCGGGTCTGCTCGGCCCCGGCCGTGCTGGTTTCATCGGCGGCGTTGGCCAGGGTGCGGAGGTGGCCGCTGATGATCAGCATAAGTTCCTGGCTGCGGGCGTCGTTGGCGTCGCGCTGTTCCCAGGTGGCGATGAAACGATTCATGGCTTCTTCAATGGCCGGATATTTTTCCCGGAAAGCCTGGCCGGCAGCCCGGGTCTCGGCAGAGAGATCGCTTTCCGCCAGAAGCAGCTCAACTCCACGGGCTGAAGCCAAGATCAATTCAGTGGCTTCTCTGATCTTGACCAGACTTCTTTCCGCCTGACCCTGCCAGAAAGTCAGATTGGCGGCCTCATAATTGTCCCACATTTCGTTGGAGCCGTAGGTATAGCGCTCCAACCGGTCTTTGGACTCCTTTTCGCCCAGCCCGTAATTAAGGGCCAGCGCTTCCTGAATCATATCGTAAAACGGATAGAGATCGTTGGCATAAACCTCGTCACGAACGGCGGTGAAATCGGCTCTGGCCGTCTGAAGCTCTGTCAGGTTCTTTTCCATGCCGTCGGTCAGAGCGTGGACTTCGTCCGCCTGCCGCTTGATGGAATCCAGGCGTTCAACCATTTCCCGCCGGTTGGCGGCCGAGTATTTTTTAAGATTGTCTTCTATCGTTTTCAGCCGCTTGTCGGCTTCCGGCAGAAATGAGCGGGCAGCCGCCAGGTGTGATGAGTCTTCCGTCAGGCTGTAGCTTCGCAATTCCATGAACATGTTCAAAAGGTTCCGCTCCAGTTCATTGGAATCCCCAGACAGTGGCAGGGCTTCTCCGCTGAGAACCTGGGCGTTTTTGTTAATTGAAAACAAAAGCAGAGTCAGAAATCCCACCAGACACATTAAAATGACGATTAGAACCCCATAACCCAACGTGACTTTCGCCCCGATTCTCAACCCCCCCATAAACATACACTCCTTAGTTAATTTTTTGCGCCGTTCCCCTGGAGCGTTGACATTTAGCACACAGCCCCAACGGAAATTCGCTGATTTATGGCAATAACCAAATAACAGCGCGTTTCCGCAAAGGTCGACATTAATTTTTAGTATAAATTTGTATCCAACTTATCTGAAGTATAGCATACCAGCGACTTTTCCGGTAAAAAAATAAACCGCGACCTTATGGGTCGCGGTTCATTCTTCTCACACAG